>NZ_AZWO01000015.1 GCF_000514775.1 Salinispora pacifica CNR114
CCACGATCGAGCCCTTCGCCGCCCGCCGATACCGCGGCGGCTCATCACTGGCCAGGGCCTTCTTCACGGTGTTGCGAGACATCCTCAACCGCCGTGCGATGGCCTGAATCGCCATACCCTCCGACCGCCGCAGCCGCCGGATCTCTGCCCAGTCCTCCACGCTCAGCACCTCCCGATGCTTCAGGAGGTGATCCCGATTCAGCCGGAACCACGTGGTCAGTTTTCAGGCGGAGCCGACACCCAGCACGACGCGGCGTCCGGGGTCGGCGGTGTGCGTCCATCGGCAGGCTCCCACGCGCTTGAGTTCCACGGTTGCGTGCTCTCACTCAACGCCCACAGCAGCGATGTCGAACACCCTCGACATCGACTTTCGACACAGCTCCATCGAACGTCCGGTGATCCCAATCGCGAAGAATCGCCACGGCCATCGCCGCGGAGGGCGGGCTAAGCGAGCCCACCGCATCGCTCTGGCCCCACCCGCCAACGCAGATGACCAACCGGAGGCAAGCCCGGATGCGTAGTCATGACCTCAAACCAGAACGCATGACCGGCGTTGTCTTCGATCACGGCGGGTACATCTTCACTACGCTCGTCGAGGCCTGCCGCACCTGTAGGATCAAGCAGGGCTACATCCCCATGTTCATCGCTGGCTGAACACGGCGAAGATCGTCGGTAGATGCCAGCGCCTCGACAACCCCGACGCGCCCATCTGGACTTGGGTCTGCTGCACCCCATACGTCGACATGACCAACATCGAAGCCCTCGGCGGCGGCACCCTCGCCTGGGTTCAGACCATCCAGACGATCAGGCCGCCCCATCCACACTATTTTCGGCTCAAGGGACACAATGCGACCACCTGCAGCAGCCACCCGCCGATGCCGGCGTCCAATTCCTTACCGAGATCCTGATCGTCGAGACCACCGCGCCGGCCATGCACCGGCTCCCGAATCGGGATTTCTACGACGTACCGCAACTGTAGTTGGAGCAGCTACTCTGAACTGACTGACCGGAGTGGCGGCCCCAGCGAGAGCGAGATCCTGCCTTTATGCGACCTGGATCAGGCTCCACTCTGTGGCTCTAGCGATTGACCCTCGATCCGGTAAAAGATCTTGTGTCCGTTTTGCGCGACGCCCAGGCCCTCGTAGAAGCGCTGTGCCCCCGCGTTATTCCGATCAGTGGTCCACTCGATCCGGCTGCAGGAGTGCGCGACTGCTACCTCGACGAGGTGATTCATGAGTAGCCTCCCGACCCCTCGTGTCCTGGCCGCCTCCGTTACGTACAGCTCCTTGAGATAGAGAGAGCGTGTGAGACCGACGGCCGGCCATAGGAAGGAGTACGTCGCGAGCCCTACCAGCACGTCCTCGTTCCAAGCGAGCACGGCATACGCCAAGGGCGGGTCACCGAAGAGCGCCTCGTTGATGTGGCGAACCCGCACGTCGAGCGGCTCGATTTTAGTCTCGCCATAGAACTTGTCCATTTCCTCAAGCAGGGTGGCGACCGCGTCAACATGGACTTTCCTGGCGGGTACTACAACGGTCAAAGCACTGCACCTCTCTATTGTGGCTGGATTAGGAGTGCCCGAATGTCTTGTGCGGTCGAGGACGAGCGCTGCGTCGGAGGCAACGCGTCGAGGACGCGGCGTGCCCGATCAGCGATGATGCCCTGACGTTTTGGCCCTTCCAGACTCCCGATTGTCTCGGTCAGTGTGTCAAGCGCGTCGGATGCGTCGCCCGTTGTCGTCAGGCAGGTAGCACGGTCGAGCCGGGTGAGCGCCCAGTCGGTGTAGTCGCCGGGGGAGCAGAGTTGGAGGGCCCGCTCCTGTGCGGCGAGCGCAGCGCTGACGTCACCTAGACGGGTGTAGGCGTTTTCCTCGTGAAAGCGCAGCTGGGCCTCGCTGTACCCGAACGCAGAGGCGCTCAAAGCTTCTCCTTCCAGACGGGACAGACAATCTTCGGCCCGTCCCAGCGCCGCCCGAGTCTGCTTCCTTCGCCCGGTCGCGGCGTGCGTCCGTGCCTCGATCGCCGCTGCCAGGGCTGTCCCCGCGGAGGCCTTGTGTCCGGCGATTTCCTGCGCATGACGTGCGGCCTCGACAGCGTCATGGAAGTCGGCGCTGTAGTAGTGGGCATGGGCCTCCTGCGCGAGAACCCACGCTTGGATCATGGGATTCCCGGCTTCGACGGCCGCGAGCCGGCCCGTACGTGCCCAGCGGAGGGCTGAGGCCTTGTCATCAATTCTACAAAGGACAAGACACAGTAGGCCTGACATCTGCGCGGCCATCCCGGTTAGGCAACGCAGCGCGGACGCTGACGGACGACGACTGATGAGCTCTTTTAACTCGATGAGGTCGTCAGCGATATCCCGCAGCAGCGCCCCGGTTGAGCGGTCCCGGGTCGCACGGCCGTGACGGGTGACGATCTTTCCCCACTCGTCGAGACCAGCGTCGTTGATCGGCCCCGGGGTCAATGTTGCGTTGAGTGAGCGGCGCAAGTCATCAACCTCGTCGATCATAGCGACGAGGTTGGCAGCAGCGGGGCTGGAGCCTGCCGGGAGTGCGGGTGGCTCGTCTCCGCCCCGAGTTCGGATGGGAGAACTGGCCTCGGTGATCGTCCGATGATCGAGGACCGCACCCCAACGGGCGTGGCGTGCTGCCTCAGCCTTCTCCTCACGATGTTGGATTTCGCCGGCCCGGTACTCGTCGTAGCCGGAAATTAGCTCGCCACCGGCCTTCAGGAGCGACTCGCACTGCACCCAGAACACACGATCCGAGACCTGCCGGCCGACCTCGACATTACCCACCGTGCTCCGATTGCTGTGCACGAGCCGCCCGAGGTCGTCCTGGGTTAGTCCACGCCTGGTGCGCAACTCGGCGAGCCGCCGCCCAAGGGCCCGTTTCATGTCACGGAGTTGCTGCGGATCCACAGGGACGCCCCCTCTACCGTCGTCGGAGGTGATGATCACCTCTCGCTACGTTTCCCTCGCGGCAAGCTGATATGGATAGCACACGGCATGGGTCACTTCCGCCCTTAGCAGGCAAGGACGACCACGACACCATCACCGGCCTAGCACCTGTCTGCCGTAGCCGCACACCGAGCAGGCCACGCAGGGATATGCCTGCGCTGGCAGAGCAGTACGCGGCACCGCACCAGCCTCTACTCAACGGGTCCGTGGCTGTGTCGAACACTCTCGACACGAAGTTTCGACATCCCGGCTCGCGTCTGTCGGCGACGCTGGGGCCTCCGGCTGACATACCCGCATCGGCCCTGTCTTCGCTCTGCCGCACGCTCAGCGCGCGGTCGGCAGGAGTGCGTTGGATCGTGCGGGGGTGCTGGTGTTCCTGTCGTAGGCGATGATGGCAGGCATGCGGCTGCTCATCCTTGGTGGAACTTGGTTTCTAGGGCGTGCTCTCGGCGAGCTTGCGCTGTCCGCCGGCTGGTCGGTGACCACCTTCAACCGGGGCGTTTCCGCCGCTGACTTGCCCGGAGTGCAGGTCGTGCATGGTGATCGGGAACGGCCCGAAGACCTGAAGCGGTTGGCCGAGCATGGTCCGTGGGAAGCCGTTATCGACACGATCGGCTACGTCCCGTCTCAGGTCCTGACCGCTGCGACCGCGCTGGCCCCGGTCGTCGGCCGCTACGTGTACGTGTCCTCGGTCAACGTCTACACCGGCTGGCCGGACGAGCCCCTGGACGACGAATCACCGTTGTTCGACTGCCCACCGGACGCTGATGCGACCTTCGGGGCCGATCTTGGATACGCCGGCCAGTACGGGGCGCTCAAAGCTGGATGCGAGAACGCTGTCGTCCAAGCCGTCGGCCAGGAGCGGGCCGTCGTCCTGCGTCCCGGCGTGATTCTTGGCCCGAACGAATACGTTGGCCGCCTGACCTGGTGGCTGACACGCGCCGCCCGTGGTGGCCAGCTCCTGGCGCCCGGCCCAGCGGAGCGGCCTATCCAGCCGGTCGACGTACGCGACGTCGCCGCGTTCGCCCTGGCCTGCGCGGAGGGGAAGGTCCACGGCTCGTTCAACGTCACCGCCCCGATCGGCCATGCCACCTTCGCTGAACTCGTCGATACCTGCGTCGCGGTGACCGGCGCTGACACCATGCCAGTTTGGGCTGATCCCGACTGGCTTGTCGGGCGGGGTGTGCAGCAGTGGACGGAACTGCCTCTGTGGCGTACCCATCGCGGTGTCTGGACCGTCGATAGTTCTCGCGCGGCTGCGGCGGGGCTGGCGTGCAGGCCCCTGCGTGACACTGTCAGCCAGACGTGGGCGTGGATGAACGGCGGCGGCAGCCCCATTACCGGGGAGGGCGAGGCGGGTCGGGCCGCCGACCACGGCATCTCCGCCGCCCAGGAACGCGAGCTGTTGCGGACCTGGCTACAGGAAAGCTGAACGAGAGAGTCACCCAGTGGGCAGTGCGGGAGGCGTCGGCCGGGCCGCGACGAAGGATTCCGCTCGTTCGGCGAGTTGGCGCGCCTGGGGCACCTGGTACCACGGGTCCGTGGTTAGCAGCTCCTGCATCCGGTCCAGCCGTCCCAGCAGGCCGGTTCGTCGCCACTCGGGCGGCGTGGACCACAACGGTGTCAGCGTGTCCTGCGCGGCGTCCAACTGCCTGGTGGACAAGTGGCACATGGCCAGGTCGATTCGGGCCTCGCCCTCGACCGTCGACCAGGGCATGCCGCGGGGCGTCGCCGCCAATCGCAGTGCTTGCGTCGCCGCCGTTGTGGCCTCCTCGGGCTTGTTGACCCGTAGCCACGCGGTACTCGCGCATCGCGCCTGCTGCGAAGCGGTGAACCCGAACTCGCCGCCGATGACGTCGTGGAGTACGTCGTTGCCATCTTGCGAGCGAGCGTCGTCGGCCGAGGTGAGCGCGGCACGGACCTCGTTCACGGCTCCGCGGTGGGCCCACGCCCGCGCTAGCACGTACTGGGCGCGCACGTGAGCAACGCCGGGCGGGGCGATATCTACCGCCGCAGCGGCGTACCGCACCGCCTCCTCGTACCGGCCAGTCCAGTACGCGATCGTGGCCTGCATCCCCCGGGCGTAGGCACGAACTCCGTGGTGGCCGATGATCTCACCGTAGGTGTCGGCGGCCCGGGCGTACTGCATCGCCGGCGACCACAAACCCAGGTCAGCAGCCGCGCTGGCCAACAAAGCCGCCGCCTGCGCGGTGATCAGATACAACTCGTGCTGCTGGCCGGGCCGCCGGGTTCGCTCCAGTGCCTCGACGGCGAGCCCACGCACCCGCAGCGCCTCGTTGATCGTGGCGGCGGGTGTCAGCTGCCCGAAACCCCGTGCGATCCCGATCGCGTCATCGCGTAGCTGCTCAATCGTCAGATCCGACACGGCCCTAGCCCCTGCGTCCATCGCGTGCTTGCTGGTCTCCCGTGCGGCGATCATGATCGCCTGCCGCGCTCCAACGTACGCTTCACCCGGATCCTGCACCAATACTGAGTCACCAGTGGAAGCACCTGTGGTCGGCAACAGCCTGTCGGGATCGGGAAGCCGGCTGGGGGAACTGGCCTCGGTGATCGTCTGGTGATCGAGGACTGTGCCCCAGCGGGCGTGGAGTGCCGCGTCGGCCTTTTCCTCCCGATGCCTGATCTCGAACGACCGGTACTCGTCGTAGCCGGCGATCAGCTCGCCGCCGGCCTGGAGAAGCGACTCGCACTGCACCCAGAAGACCCGGTCGACCACCTGCTCGCCGCGTTCGACCCCGGCCACCGTGCTTCGAGTGCTGTTCACCAGCCGCGCCACGTCATCCTGAATCAGGCCACGCGTCTTGCGCCACGCAGCGAGCCGCCGTCCAAGCGCCCGCTTCACATCCTTGAGTTGCTGCGGGTCCAAGAGGGAGGACCTCCATCGCGATCGGAGGAAGACGGTCACCGCGCTCTATTTCCCTAACGGCACGTTGACATTAACGGATGTCAGCGACAGGGACATATCGGCGCCCGCGAGCCGGAGAGATTGACGAAGACGTACCGCCAGCGCCGCGACACCCGACCAGGGAGCCCGGCCGGCCTCGCCGTCTCGTTGTCTGGGCTCGTAGGCCGAAAGGGGGGAACCATGATCAAAACCCACTGGGACAGGATGGGCTACTGCCGGGATGGAGCGGGACGGAGGGGATGCGCGTCGCACGAGCACCCACGGAGCACCCAACCGTCCACTAGGGATGACAAAGCAAAGGCGCTTGACCCCTGTTCTTGCAGGTCAAGCGCCTTGCGATCTTGCGCGCCCGAAGGGATTCGAACCCCTAACCTTCTGATCCGTAGTCAGATGCTCTATCCGTTGAGCTACGGGCGCTGGTGCTTGGTCAGCCTACACGACCGACTTTCGCGCGGAGACTCCGGGATTCGAACCCGGGAGGGGCTTTAAAACCCCAACCGCATTAGCAGTGCGGCGCCATAGACCAGACTAGGCGAAGTCTCCCTGGCGGCCTCGCAGGCCACCGGGGGTTGAGAATACAGGGCCCCGGCCGCCGGGAGCAAAGCGACTACCCGTGGGCCGGTCGGACCGCCGGCGGCCAACGGCTGGCCCGTCCGGCAGCCGGGTTCGGGTCGCCACGAGCTGTGGGTCCGGGGTGGGGCCCGAGGCGGGTGTCGGCCGCCGCGAGGTCGGTATCGCCGCGGACGTCAGAGCCAGTCGAACCACTCTTTCGGCAGCGCCGTATAGCCGACAAAGGCCACGATGTCCAGGAGCGTGTGCGCCACCACCAGTGGCATCACCCGCCGGGTTCGTAGGAAGTACAGGCTGAAGATGACGCCCATGACCGCGTTTCCGACGAACGCGCCGAACCCCTGGTAGAGGTGGTAGGAGCCGCGGAGTAGCGCACTGGTGGCGACGACCGCACCGAGTCGCCACTGGAGCTGCCGCAGCCGGGTGACGAGGTAGCCGACCACGATCACTTCTTCCAGTACGGCGTTCTGCACGGCAGCGAAGATCAACACTGGTGCTGCCCACCAGACGTCCGGCAGCGCGGCGGGCACCAGCGTCGCGTTGAGCCCGAGTTGCGCCGCCGCCCAGAACAGGGCCAGGCCGGGCAGGCCGATCAGCGCGGCCAGGCCGGCGCCGCGGACGAGGTCCTGGCCGGGCCGTCGGGCGTCCAGGCCGAGAGTCCGGGCCGGATCGCCGGGGCTGCGCGCCAGCAGGTGTATGGCGAGCAGCACCGGCAGCAGGGCGAAGCTGATCCCGAGCAGCTGGTATGTGAGGTCGAGGTAGGGCCGCTCGGACCGGGAGGTGTTCAGGGCGGCGGTCTGCGCCGACAGTGGTCCCTCGGCGGTGAGTTTGGCGACGATCGAGGTCAGGGCGTACACGGCTGACTGGCCGAGCGACAAGCCGAGGACCAGCCATGTTTCGGTGCTCAGTGTCCGGCGAGTCAACGGTCGGTCCAGTTCGAGGGTCACCGCACCACTGTGCCTGACCCGACTCCTGATCGTGGCACCGAGGAGACCTCATGAACCGGTCGCACATTCTGTGCGACCGGTTGGCACGCTCCGTGGCCATTCTTGGGTTGCCCGATCCCCGTACGGAGAAGGAGCGCGCTCCCGTGGACGACGTCGCGCGGCTACTCAAGGAGAGTTGGACCCTGGTCGAGGAGCACCGGGACCGGCTGAGCGAGCACTTCTACGCCCGGCTGTTCCTGCTCGACCCCGAGTTGCGTTCGCTCTTTCCGGCGCAGATGTCGGGCCAGGGCGATCGGCTGTTGGAGGCGATCATCACCGCCGCACACACGGTGGACGACCCGGAGGGCTTCGACGAGTTCCTCCGCTCGCTGGGTCGGGACCACCGGAAGTACCACGTCGAGGCGACGAACTACGAGACCATGGGCGTCGCCCTGCTGGACGCCCTGCGCAGCACCGCCGGCGACGGCTGGAATCTGACCTTCGACCAGGCCTGGCGGGACGCGTACGCGGCCATCTCGGGCAAGATGCTCGCGGGGGCGGCCGCGGACGACAACCCGCCGTTCTGGCACGCCGAGGTGCTGACCCACGTTCGATACGGGCCGGACACGGCGGTGTTGACGGTCCGCGCCCTCCAGCATCCGCTGCGGTGGCGGGCAGGCCAGTACGTCAGTATCGAGGCGCCCCGCCACCATCCGCGGGTGTGGCGGACCTATTCGGTGGCGAACGCGCCGAACGACGACAACGTGCTGGAGTTCCACGTTCGGACGCCGCCGGGTGCGGGATGGTTGTCCGGCGCGTTGGTTCGTCGGGTGAAGCCGGGCGAACTGTTGCGGTTGGCGGCGCCGATGGGGTCGATGACCCTGGATCGGGGGTCGGACCGGGATATTCTCTGTGTCGCTGGCGGCGTTGGCCTGGCTCCGGTGAAGGCGCTGGTCGAGGAGTTGGCGGGCTATAACCGGACCCGCTGGGTGCACGTCTTCTACGGCGCCCGTACGCCTCTTGATCTCTATGGCCTGGCCGGGCTTCAGGAACTGGTCGCCCGGCATCCGTGGCTGTCGGTGACGCCGGCGTGTAGCGCGGATGCGGGCTTCGAAGGTGAGCTGGGCGACATCTCCGAGGTGGTCGGCCGGTACGGCCCGTGGACGGCGCATGACTGCTACGTCTCCGGGTCGGCGACGATGGTCCGGGCCACGTTGCGGGTGCTCTCCGGCGATGAGGTGCCGTCGGAGCACACTCGGTACGACACCTTCGGTGAGTTGTAGCGGACTTTACCCATCGGGCGGACCGGCACCGCCCACAACGGCCACGTCCGCCCGGCCCTCCTTCCCCCGGGCGGACGTGGCCGTACCGACGTTGTCAGTAGCGCCAGGGCTGCCCGGTGTGCCGGTACTCCTCGACCGGCACCAGGGGCACGCCGGGGGCCATCCGGTCGATGTAGAGGAGCCCCTCAAGATGGTCGATCTCGTGTGCCACGAGGCGCGCCATGGCGTACTCGTAGGAGGTGATGACCCGACTGCCGTCGAGGTGGGTGTGTTCGACGTCGATCCGCAGCGGGCGGGGCACGAGACCGCGCTGGTCGAAGAAGGAGAGGCACCCCTCGTACTGTTCGTCGGTGTCGGGTGCGGCGTCGACCACCCGCGGGTTGAGCAGGACGACGGGTTCGCCGCCGCGGTCCGGGGGGCGGACGACGGCGGCGGCGCGGCCGATGCCGATTTGTGGAGCGGCGACACCGACCCCCTTGCTGAACGGGTGTAGCTCGTCCAGGCGGAGCAGGGCTGTGGTGAGCCGTTCCACGGTCTCCTGGGCTGCCCCGACCTCGCGGGGTAGGTCGAACGGCTGGGTGGGCCGGCGGAGTAGATCGGCGTCGTGTTGGAGGATGCCGAGGCTCCGCATCCGGTCGCTTGGTCGCAGCCAGCCGGGCTCTGTCGGCTCCCCTTCGGGGCGGGACCGGAATCGCCACTGCATCCGGTAGCGGCCGTTCAGCGGCGGCTCGTCGGCCGCCCAGGCGAAGATTGTTCGGTCGCCCTCCTCCCGGCGGGTCACCGGGGTACGCAGCGGGCCCTCCGCCGCGGAGAGCGAGGTCTGGGCGCCCCAGACCTGTGGGTCGAGGGCGGTGGGCAGGTCGAGCCGGACGGCGAGGTGCCGGGTGGGTACCCGGACGGCTCGCTGGAACCAGGGGCCCCACTTGTCCGCCCCGACGTGGTAGGCGTACTCGATGGTGACGCGGTCGCCCGGGTAGAGCGGGAAGCGCCGGTCGGCGTTCTCGAAGAGCAGCCAGATCTCTTTGAAGGCATCTCGGTCGTGCTTGGTTCGCCAGTGCATCGCCTCGCGCTCCGGCCCGTCCAGCCGGTACGCGCGAAGCTGCAACTCGGCGAAGGTGAGCGGGTGTGTCCGGTGGTGCCGGTTGGAGCGGCCGGGGTCACCCGGGTAGCGGTCAACGGCGACGCGGATGAGGTACCGGGTGATCGGCTCGGTCCCGGCGTTGTGCAGCTCCCGGCGGATCACGCAGTGGTACGTCTCGTCTCGGTAGGTGAGGCTGGCGTGTTCCCGTTCGACGATCAGGCCGGTGCCGGGGGGCAGCCACTGCCCGGGGGCGGGCGGCTCGCGGTATGCCGTCCGTTCGCTGCGGTTGTGTCGGAGTTCGTCGTATTCGCAGAAGCGTTGCCAGATCGCTCCGCTGGCCTCCAGCACGGCCTCTGCCCGCCGGGCGAAGTCTTCGGTGGGCCGGTGCCGGCGTCCCTCCACGTGGCTCACGTATGACGGGTCGAACCCCATCAGCGTCGCCAACTGCTTCTTGGTCAGCCCTCGCTCGGTCCGGTGGCGGGCGAGTTCGACGGCGAAGGCGTCGGCCGCCCGATCGAGCGGTGATGTCGTCATCAGCCTCCTTGGGGCCGGGACTATTAGTTTCACGTTCTGTCATCGGTCGGATAGAGAAGTGCCACCTTGTCGACATGAGGCTTGACTCTCCAGCGACGAGGGTCGATAGTGCGGCGGCTGTTTCCCCGGGCCGGTGGGCGGGTAGTACGCCGAGGCGCGGGATGGGCCGGAGTCGCCGAGGCGGGCCGGGCCGGGCCGGAGTCGCCGAGGCAAGGCTGGCCGGAGTCGTCGAGGTGCGGACGGGCCGAGTTGTTGAGCCCCAGCAGAGTTAGGCTAGCCTTGGCTTATCAGGTGCGGAAGGCGGGAGGAGCGTGGGTGCCAACAGCTATGCCCGGCACGGCAGCAACCGCGCCGTTGGCTCCGGTCACCACGGCGCTACGCCAGCTCTTCGGCACCGACGATGTGCCCGGCCTGGCCCGCGGCCTGTTGGTCGCCGACGAGGCGGGTTGGTCACCCGCCACCAGCTTGGTGGACGGAACGCGGCTGCCCGAGCTTCTGGCCGCGGCCACTGACCAGTGGGGCGGCACCCGGCACGCCAGTGCGGCGCTGGCCTGGAAGGCGTACAGCTACTGGGCTGCTCTGCCGGCGGTACTGGGCTGGGCCGCGGTCCGGCGGGTTCCCCTGCTTGTGCCCGCCGATGTGCTGATCCACTTCGCGGATCAGCGGTCGCTGCTCACCCTGGGTCTGCGCCGGTCAACCGCGGTGGCGGTCCTGCCCGGCGATCCGTTGGCGCTGTCCGGCCGGCCCGAGGTGCGGGTGGTGGCCGGCGAGGTGGAGCTGCTCGCGGTGCTCCGGGCGACGCTGCTCGACGCTCACCTCGGCCCGGTGATCGCGGCAATCCAGGCGGAAGTGCGGATCGGCACCCGAACGTTGTTGGGCTCGGTGGCCGCCGGGATCGCCCACGTCATCCTGCGTGCCGCCGATGGCCTGCCGGGTTCCTCCGTCGCCTCGATCGACACGTTGCTCCAGACGCTCGACCTGCGGGACCTGGTCGAGTTGGTGCCGGGTCCGACCGGCGAACCGACGGTGCAGCGGTACACCTGCTGCCTCGCGTTCACCCTGCCTCGCCCGACGACGTGCCCGGGCTGCTGCCTTCGCCGGTCCTGATCGGCCGGCTTCGGCCGGCTTCGCTGATCCTGATCGGGCCGACGTCGGTCGGCTTCGCCGGCCCTGATCGGGCCGGCCTCGGTCAGGAGGTGAGGTTTCGCACGTCCCAGAGCCAGACACCCCCGGTGTAGGTCGGCGCTGTCCCGATCAGTTCGGTCATGCCGCGGCGTAGCGCGTCGGCGTGCTCGTGTGGACCGAGGATGACTGCGCCGGCCCGCCAGTACCGTAGGTCCTCCTCGGCGGCCGTCCGCTGCTGCTGGCTGATCGATGGCACCGCGCCGGTGCGTCGGATCTCCTCGAAGAATTCGCTGGTCAGGCGGGCTGGCGCGGTGAACAGGGCGACCCGGTGCCGACCGGGGCGGGTGTCCGGGCCGAGGAAGTACCCCCGGGCGATCGGCATGTCCAGTCCCGTTTCGGCGGACCACCGCAGCGGGTCGGCGTAGTGGGTGCTCGGTAGCGGCAGGGTGACGATGCTGCGTCCATCGGTCGCGTACGGCCGCCACGTGCCGGAGGTGACGAAGGCGGGGGTGGGCTCCAGTCGGACCGCCGGCAGCGGGGTCGGTAGGAGCGGCACGAGCGCCATCGCCAGTACGGTGATGGTGGCGAAGCGGATCTGCGGCCGGGCGGCGGGATTTCGGTTGGCGAGGGTCTGGGCGCGCTGTGCCCCGTAGGCGAGCAGGAGCCCGAACAGCGGGGTGATGGCCAGCGCCCATCGGGTGGGTACCACCGAGTGCAGGATGGGCAGGTTCTCCAGCACGGCCCAGGGGGCCGGAATGCCGGTGAGCTCGCCGTTGAACACGATCTCCCGGCCGAGTGAGAGCACCGCGAAGAGCACCGCGAGCAGGGCCAGGGCCCGGACGACGACATTGCGGCGCAGCCACCAGACGAGGGCGGCGACGAGCACCAACAGGGGCCAGCCAAAGAAGGCGTTCTCCTCGGTGGGGTTCTGCGTCAGCCCACGCGCGCCCGGTTCGTCGCCGGCCAGCGACTCCCGGGAGTACGCCACGTACGAGGCGAGGTCGGTGGAGTAGCCGCGGATGAGCGGGGAGAGTCCTCGGTAGGCGCCGGGGCCGAAGAACTGCACGTAGAGCGGGTACGCCAGCAGGAGGAGCGCGACCGCTGCGGCGACACCCAGCCCGGCGAGGAATGGGCGTGCCCGTTGGCGCAGGTCGGGCCGGCGGAGGGCGAGCGCGGCCATGACCACACCGAGGCCGATCGCGGTCATCAGCAGGATTTCCAGGTTGAGGAAGGCCTGCCAGACGATGACCAGGGCGAGCAGGATCCCGTTGCGGAGCCAGCGGCCCGGCTCGCTGAGGCGCAGGGTGCGCCAGATGATCAGTGGTACGACGAACTGGGAGACGATGTTGGGGTGGGCGTTGGCGTGCGAGACCATCGCGGGTGCGAACCCGCAGAACGTGGCGCCGAGCCAGGCCGGGCCGCGGGAGCGGACCACCACCCGGGAGAGCAGGAAATACCACGATGTCGCGGTGGCTGCCATACCCAGGGTTAGGAAGAGCAGGAAGGACATCCGGGGGCCGGCCAGGAGGGTGACCGGCGTCATTGGTATAGATACGGATAGTACCGACGTGTTGGCCATCAAATTGACGGCCTCCGGCACATTCATTCGATCCGAGGTGAACGGATAGGCGAAATCGGTCACCACTCGTGAACCGTGCGCCATCATCCACTCGAACTGGGACTGATCGGTGCGGTTGTCCCGGAGCCCGTCTTCGGGGTCCAGCCAGAGCCGGATGGTCACCCAGAACGCGAGCAGGACGAAGCTCAGTACTGCCAACAGGTCGACCCGCCAACGGCTGCGGGGCTGGTCAGGCGGGGAGGCCGGCGCTCCCTCCGCGGAGGCGTCGGCGGCGTGACTCGAATCAGCGGTAGTCATACCAATTCAGAGCGTAGTCAGGCGATGGCCGCGCTGGGCCAGGTTTTGGGCGATTGGTAGCATGTGCCGGCTCCCGGCTGCTGATCATGTACCTAGCCCGATCGCATTTCGGTCACCCCGATGCCCCGATTTGTTCCGCCTTCTATGTGGATGGTTCACTCTGTCGGTCCAGGCGGGGTCAAGCCAGTCCACACCGTGAGGAATCGATGTATGGCAGAAATAACTGGTAATCAGCGTGTCCAGTCCGAGGTGCTGGAAGGCCTTGCGACCGCCGTGAACCACCGCCGTTGGTTCGTTGAGCTGGCCCTGCCGTACCTCGGTGAGAACCCGATCGAGGTTGGTAGCGGCCTCGGTGACTACGCGCTGGAGTGGGCCGAGCGGGTACCCCACTTCACCGCCACCGAGGCCGACCCGGAGCGACTGGTCGCCCTGAAGGAACGGCTCGCCGCCGAGCAGCCGGGCATCGAGGTGCGGGAGATGCTGCTGCCGCACACCGACCGCGGCGATTACAGCGCCGCCGTCTCGTACAACGTCCTGGAGCACATCGAGGACCACGTCGGGGCCCTGCGCGGCATGCGTGACCTGGTCCGGCCGGGCAGCCCGGTGATCATCATCGTGCCGGCGTTCGAGTTCGCGATGAGCCCCGCGGACATCGCCACCGGCCACGTCCGGCGGTACACGAAAAAGACCCTGGCCGCAGCGATGACCGAAGCCGGGCTGACCGTGGAAAAGATCCACTACGCGAATGCGCTCGGGCTGATCGGCTACTTCATGGCGACCAAGGTCCTCCGGCTGATGCCGAAGGAGGGCCCGATGGTCAAGGTGTACGACACCCTGGTGCTTCCGCTGACCAAGGCCGTCGAACAGCTGGTCCGCCCCCCGTTCGGCCAGTCCGTCTTCGCGGTGGCCCGGACGCCCTCCTGACCCGACAGTCACCCGCCTTCCCCGCGATCCGGCGCTGGTCGCCTCCGCCGTGCCCGCCGGCGCTACCAGGCCGGACGCGGATCGTGGAACGCGGGACGGCTACCGCGTGACCTGGTAGGTCGGCCGGATCACCGCGCGGGCTAGGGTGTGGAAGGCGAGGTTGAAGCCCACGTACGCCGGGGAGGCGTCGGGGGTGACGTCGAGGCGCTCCACGTCCAGCGCGTGCACCGCGAAGAGGTAACGGTGTGGGTGATCTCCAGGTGGCGGGGCGGCGCCCCCGTAATCCCGCTGGCTGTAGTCATTGCGAACCGCGAAGGCGCCGCCCAGGGCATCGCCGCTCGCGCCCCGCGGCAACTCAGTCACCCCCGTCGGTAGGTTGACCAGCACCCAGTGCCAGAAGCCACTGCCGGTCGGCGCGTCCGGGTCGAAGCAGGTCACCACGAACCCCTTGGTCTCAGCGGGGAAGCCCGACCAGGCCAGGTGCGGGGAGAGGTCGTCGCCGCCGGCGCTCGGATGGACGTACATCGCGTCCATCGGCTCGCCGTTACGTACGTCGTCACTGGTGAGCGTGAACGATGGCACCGTCGGCAGTAGTTCGTACGGGTCCGGGGCGATCGGTCGTTCCAGGGTCATCGAGCCAGGTCCTTCCGGTGTGCGGATTGTCGCCTGTGCACCTTCATACCCCGTCGAGCCGTGGTGGCGAACCGGAAGCGCCTCCTCGCGTCCAGCAGGACCCCACGCTCCGGGTGGCGTGCCCGCCGGGCCACGGGCGCGATCCGGCCCCCTGCTGCGGTTTCCCATTAGGCGACTGAATTCCCAACAGCCTCGGGCGTATCACGCAGCATTAGCGATCCCGTCAAGCGCCTTCGAGTAGCAGACCGGGCTGATACGGTCAAAACTGACGAACCGGTGTTGCGGAACGGAAACGTACCTCCAGTGACGCGAGGTGTGTTTGCTGACATCGTGCCGCCCAAGTCGACTGGTGGCGTGCGTGGTACGGCCGGTGCTGCCAGGTCGGTTACGGCGGGTCGGAATTGTTGCCACGAATAGTCGTAATCGCGTGGGTCGGGTCATCTTAGATCGTTGTTCCGGTGCTGAAGGAGAAGGAAATGGAAGCCACTCGACGAAACGTCCTACGGGTCCTGGCGGTGGGTGCGGGAGTTGCCGGCGCTGCCGCCATCTCGCCCTCCGCTCTGGCGACCTACGGTGACCGTGCGCTGGGCGAGGCGACGGCGGGGCGAAGTCCACACCCGGACCCGGGAAGGCTGACCGGGCGGTTGGTGTTCCCCGACGACGCCGACTACGACGCCGCGCGACTCGGGTGGAACCGACAGTTCAATCCGTACCCGCTGGTCATCGTCTTCTGCCAGGACGCCCAGGATGTGATCAACGCGATCACCTGGTGTCGTCGACACGATGTGGCCTTCCGCGCTCGCGGTGGTCGGCACGCCCTGGAGGGGTGGTCGGCGGTGGACGGCGGCGTCATCATCGACGTCAGTGACATGCAGGGAATCGAGCTGGACACGCACACGCGCCAGGTGACAGTGCAGACCGGAGCGACCCAGGACCAGGTCGTCGAGGCGTTGGGGGAGCAGGGTTTCGCGATTCCCACCGGAGCGGAGGTCGGTGTCGGCGTCGCCGGGGTCACGTTGGGCGGCGGGATTGGTCAGCTCAGTCGGAGTCTTGGGGTGACCAGCGACAGCCTGGCGGGTCTCGATATTGTCATTCCCGACGGAAAACGGGGCGCCCGGCTCGTCCACGCGGACGAGACGCGGCACGCCGATCTGTTGTGGGCCTCGCGTGGGGGCGGCGGCGGCAATTTCGGCATCGCGACCAAATACACGTACCGCGTCCATCCGGTTTCGGATGTCGTGGTGTATCAGATTACCTGGGATGACTGGCGGTACGTCGGGAAGCTGTTCGAGCGCTGGCAGAGAATTGCGCCCTTCGCTGACGACGGTTTCGGTTCGGTGTTCAACCCGAAGACCCGCACAGACGGCCATATCTACTGTAACGGTATCTATCGCGGTTCTGAGTACCGGCTGCGCGAGATAATTCGGCCGCTGATCGAGATCGGAAATCCTCAGGTCATCACGGAGACCACCTCCTACCTGGACGCCTGGAACCAACTCGCCGGAACGACGGACCCGCCGCGGAAGACGCACATCCCCTCGTCCTGGGTGTATGACCTGCTCCCGAAGCGGGGGATCGACACCATCGTTCGGCACCTGGCCGAACTTCCCGGTCTCGGCGGCGAGATCTGGTGTCTGAACTGGGGCGGTGCGGTGGAGCGGGTTCCGACCGACGCCACCGCGTTCTTCCACCGGAGCCCGAGGTACTACATGGAGTGGAGCGGGAACTGGGAGAACGACGAGGAGCAGAAGACGGTCATGGCATGGACGGAGCAGTTCCGCCAGGCGCTGCTGCCCTACGTCAACGGCTCCTACGTCAACGTCCCGGACAGCAGCATCGGTGACTGGGCCACCGCGTACTACGGCGACAACTACGCCCGGCTGCGTGAGATCAAGACCAAGTACGACCCGCATGAGTTCTTCCAGTACGAGCAGAGCATCCGGCCGCACTGACGAGGTGGAGCCAGGAGAGTCGTTCGGATGAGAGGAGACGCCGTACGGGCGGGTGAGGGGCGCGTGACCAGTCGCGAGTGTGCCGGGATGTCGCGTTGACGGCCCGCGAGCCCCGTTCCGGGCGGACGCCGGTGGGGGAGGGATCCCGTGGGCGGGCCCGACGGTGGCTGGTGGCCGCGGTATGTCAGGTGGTCGTGTTCCTCGGGACGGTCACCACCGCGATGCTGGTCATCGCAGTGCCGCAGATCGCCGCGACGATCGGCCTCGGCGAGGACGGCCAGCAGTGGCTGGTCGCTGGCCACGCGCTGGCCTACGCCCTGATGTTGGTGCCCGGTGGCCGGCTCGGTGACGTGTGGCGACGGCGCGCGGTCTTCGTGTCCGGCCTGGCGCTCGCGGGGGTGGCGGCCACGTCCGCCGCCCTCGCCCAAACACCGGTCTGGCTGGTGCTCTCCGTGTTGGTGCAGGGCGGTGCGCTCGGGGCGGTCAGCCCGCAGATCCTCGGGCTGTTCCAGCAGCTGTTCCACAAGGAGGAGCGGGGCCGTCCGTACGGTTTGCTCGGGGTGGCGTTCGCCGTCGCCCTCGGGTCCGGACCGGTTCTGGGCGGGGTGTTGGTTGACGTCAGTCCGGAGCACGGCTGGCGGCTGATTTTCGTCGCGGCCGCCGCGATCGCCTTCCTGGCCGCTGCGCTGGGGTTTCTCGTGATTCCCGCGTTGCGGGCACCCCCGGACCGATTCTGGTGGCGACGCACGGACCCGGTGGGCGTCGTCCTGTTCGTCGTCGGAATGGTGGCGCTCTGGATTCCGATGGTGGAGGAGACCGCCCGGACCCCTGTCCTGTGGGTGCTGGTGCCGGTTGGCGTGCTCGTCCTCGCCGGCTTCGTGCTCTGGGAGCGGCGTCCGCACCGGGGGTCGCCGCTGGTTGACCTGGGCCTACTGCGGGTCCGGTCCTACGGTCTGGGCGCGCTCATCGCGGTGTTGTTCGGCGCGTACGACGCGCTGTACTTCGTACTCGCGCTGTACCTGCAGGATGGGGTGGGTCACAGTCCGATCACCACGGGTCTTGTGATGGTGCCGATCGCCGGGGGCACGGCGGTGGGGGCGGTCGTCGGGGGTCGGCTGGCCTGGCGAGCGGGTCGCCGAGTAGTAGCCCTCGGACTGCTGACGTCTCTCGTCGGAGTGGTGGCGGTCATGATCGGTGACCTCTTCCTGCCGACCTTCGACAGCCCGCACTCCGCGGCCCTGCCACTGCTCCTCGCCGGCCTCGGCGCGGGCTTCGTCCTCAGCGGCCTGGGTAGCGGACTGACCAACATCCCCAACCAGGCCGTGACCATGTCACAGGTGTCCAACACGCGGGCCGGCAGTGCGGCCGGGATGTTGCAGACCGGGCACCGCCTGGGAATCTCAGCCGGGATTGTCGGCGTCAGTTCCGCGCTGTTCGTGACGTTGGATCGGACCGGCGGTGACTGGTTGGCGGCCTTCCGGACCACCTTGTTGATCATCTCGGCGTTCATCCTCGTCGCCCTTTTGATCGCCCTGCTGGACGTCTTCACCAGAGGGAACAGGTAGCGCGGTGAACAGGCCACCCGGTGTCCCGCCGGTGGCCCGTCCCGCCGGTTGGTCGCTCAGGCTGTGGTCACGTCGGAAACCACGACGGTGACGTTGTCCGGTGCGCCGGCCTGGTGGGCGAGCTTGACCAACTGCTCCCCGCAGAGTTGCCGGTCACCGTACTGGGTCAGGGTGGCGGCGATCGCCTCGTGCTCGACGTAGTCGGAGAGCCCGTCGCTGCACAGCAGCAGCCGGTCGCCGGAGGTCACGGTCAGGGTCCCGATCGTGGGTGGAGCGCCGGCTCCCTGCACCGCTCGGGTCACCAGCGACCGCTGGGGATGGTGCCGGGCCTGTTCGGAGGTGATCGCCCCCTGGTCTACCAGCGCCTGCACGAACGTGTCGTCCCGGGTGATCAAGCTCAGCTCCCCATCGCGCGACAGGTAGCAGCGGGAGTCGCCTACCTGGGCCAGCACCAGCGTGTCGTCGGCGAGCAGTGTGGCGGTCAGCGTCGTCCCCATGCCTTCCCGGGCGGGATCCGCGACGATCGCGGCGTGGATGCGCTGGTTGGCGGCGCTGACCACGGCGCGGAGCGCGTCGGCGGCCGCAGCGGGGGTGGTTGGCGGAGTCAGTTCGTCCAGGATTCGGATGACGATCTCGCTCGCCACCTCCCCGGCGGGCAGGCCGCCCATGCCGTCCGCGACTGCGAGGAGGCGCTCACCGGCCAGGGCGGAGTCCTCGTTGTTGTTCCGGACAAGGCCGATGTCGTTGCGGATGGCCGAACGGAGGATCAACGTCATGGGACCAAGCTTGCCAAGAACACCCTGCGTTCGTCTCTACACAGGTGTGCGGGGTTGGGAAAGTCTCGGTCGGCGGGGTCACTCCTCGGCGGGCAACTCCGCCAGCGGGACGTCCAGGCGGACCGCGTCGGTGACTGCTGCGATCTGGTCGGCGGGCACGTAGACCGCCCCGGTGCGGACCCGGTCGGTGGAGACCTTCAGGTAGCCCGAGTGGCGCAACCGGGCTGCCAGGTCGGCCGGGACGTCCGGCTCCTCCACCGCGGTGGCCTCGATCAGCTCGTTCAGGCTGCTGCCCGGGTCGGTGGCCGGTGTCTGCACGGTCACCGCGTTCGGGTCGTCGCGCTGGACCAGGTCCACGGTGCCGATCTCACTACCGGCGACGTCAACCACCCGCATCCCGGTGGTGATCCGAGAGAGGACACGTTGCTCGTTCATGCTGGCGCCGTTCCCGGCCGTTCTGTGCGTTAAACACCGCCCCAGCCGCCCGGAGGGCGGGGGGAGAGCTCACGCCACGTGTCGGTACCGTGGAGTAGCGCCCGGATCGTCTCTTCGGCCTCCTCGATGCTGCTGTACTCGTAGAACTGGGAGACCCCCTCCGAGCCGCCGGCGCGCTGCTCGACGTGCCACCGGTCGGCGTTGACGCGGAGGAAGACGTCGCGTCGGGCCAAGCGCCCCCATTTCCCGTTCCACCAGTGCTTTCGTTGCTCCATGACCAGGACTTTATCGAACAGGTGTACGAATCGAGTCGGCACCCGTGGGATTTCCACGGGTGCCGGTGTGCTTCGGGGGGACCTAGGTCGGCGGCGGTGCCGTCAGGTAGGCACCTGCTTCGATCGCCGCCCGCTCCGGATCGCCGGCCCGGATGGCGTCGACCAGCCGGGAGTGGTCCACGTAGCGATCGGGCGTCAGGGTCTCGCCCAGTGTCGCGGCGACCGTGCTGCGCATCGCGATGCCGATGGAGGCGTGCAACTCGGCGAGGAGTTCGTTGTGTGCCGCCGCGACAACAATGGTGTGCAGCATGGCGTCGGCCGCCACGAACTCGTCGACCCGTCCGCCGCGCCACGCGGACTCCCGGGCGGCGAGCGCGCCGGCGAGCGCCGTCAGATCCTCGGTGGTGCGCCGTAGCGCGGCGAGTCGGGCGGCCGCCACCTCCAGGGCGCGCCGAACCTCGACCACCTCTGTCATTCGGTCGTCGGTGAGTCGGCGGGCCACCACCGGGGCCAGCTCATCAACCGACACCACGTAGGTGCCGGAGCCCTGCCGGATCTCCAGTACCCCCGCGTGCGCCAGCGCGCGGACCGCCTCGCGAACCGTGTTGCGCCCCACACCGAGGGCCGCGACGAGTTGCGGCTCGGTCGGGATGCGGCTGCCCACCGGCCACTCGCCGCCGAGGATCCGGTCGCGGAGTTGGGCAATCGTCTCCTGGATCCGCTGGCCCCGCGGTGGGACGGCGGTGGTTTCGACCTCGGGTGGCACTGGTTACATCTCCTGCCGAAAATTCATCCCATGATTGTAGGTTCGGGGGCATGACCCCGCCACCGTCCGCAACGTCCACCAGGATGAAGCCGCGCCCGCCCCGCGAGAGCAACCTTCCGGAGGTGCCCGGCCACCCTCGCCCGCCGAGCGCGGCCACCGCGAGGGCGGGCGCTCCGGGCGGCGTGGCCACGAAGAGCGGCTCGGGCGACGTGGTCCCGGAGGTAGTGGGCGTTCCGGGCGGCGCGCCCACGAAGAGCGGGTCGGACGGCACGGCCGCGGCTCCGGTCGGGGAGCGCCAGGTGGCGCGCCGAGCCGCGCTCGTACTCGTCGGGATAGTTCTGGTCGGTGCGAATCTGCGGGTCGCGGTGACCAGCCTCGGTGCGTTGCTGGACGAGGTCCGTACCGGGCTCGGACTCTCCGGAACCATGGCCGGCGTGGTAACCACGCTGCCGACGATCGCGTTCGCCGGGCTCGGGGCGATCACCCCGTGGCTGGTCCGTCGGGTCGCACCGGCTCGGGTGCTGGTCGTGGCGATGGCGGTACTCGCCGCTGGCCAGGTGCTTCGGGTGGCCACCGACTCCGCGCTGGTCTTCGTCCTCACCAGCGGGTTGGCGCTGGCCGGGATCGCGGTGGCGAACATCCTCCTACCCTTGCTGGTCAAGCAGTACTTCCCGCACCGCACCGGATTGGCCATCGGGGCGTACACGACGGCCATGACCGCGGGTACGACGGTGGCCGCCGCGGCGGCGGTGCCGACCGCGCAGGCCTTCGGCTCCTGGCGGGCCGGGCTCGGGGTCTGGGCCGGGCTGGCCGTGCTGGCCGTACTCCCATGGGTGCCGTTGGCCCGCCGGGCCCGCTCCGTTGCGCGGAGATCGACGCCGACCGAGACCGCGACCGGCGTGCGGGTGCGCCCGGCGCGCACCCGGCTCGGCTGGGCCATGGCCGTGTACTTCGGCACCCAGTCCCTCAGCGGGTACGCGATCATGGGGTGGCTGGCGCAGCTGTACCGGGACGCCGGGTTCCGCCCGGCGACGGCGGGCCTGCTGCTCGCCGGGGTCACCGCGCTGGGCGTGCCGGTCGCACTCCTGATGCCGACGCTGGCCGGTCGGCTGCGGACACTGCGACCGTTGGTGCTGTCGTTGGCCGCTGCGTCGACGTTGGCCTACCTGGGGCTGGCCCTGGCGCCGTACCGCGGCGCACTGCTCTGGATGGCCCTGCTGGCCATCGGGCAGGGTGCCTTCCCGATGGTCCTCGCGACCATCGGGCTGCGGGCGCGTACGGCGGAGGGAACGGTGGCGCTGTCGGCGTTCGCGCAGAGCACCGGTTACCTCGTCGCGGCGCTGGGGCCGCTGCTCGTCGGCGTCCTCTACGGAGCCACCGGTGGGTGGGTCGTGCCGGTCGGATTTCTGCTCTTGGCGCTTGCGGTGCAGGCCAGCGCCGGCCTGGTCATCGCCCGTCCGCGTTACATCGAGGACGAGAGGTAGCGCCCGGGGGCCGACGACGCGGGCGTCACGATGGCGGTACGGGCGTCACGATGGCGGTGCGGGCGTCACGATGGCGACGCGGTGGGGTTGACGGCCTGCTCGACCGTCGGGTAGGTCCGCAACACCTCGGAGAGCCCGCAGACCTCGAGGATGCGCAGCACATCGCGCTGCGGGGCGGCGAGCCGGACGCATCCGCCCGCCTCGTCGCAGTTGTTCTTCGCGTGGATGAAGGTGGCCAGCCCGGTCGAGTCGCAGAACGAGACCAGCGTCAGGTCGAAGACCAGCCGGCTGCGGCCCCGGTCCAACAGGTCGGTGATGTGCTCCTGCAACCGCGGCGCGGTCGCCAGATCCAGCTCGCCGACGACCGATACGACGGCGACGTCGCCGCGCTGTTGGGTGTGCACCGTCAACGACATCCGCCGGACCTCCTGCTACCAGCAAAACGGTAACCCACCAGGGGGTGTAACGCAGATCAGGAGGTTGATTCCGGCCCGCGCCGCCGGCCTCGTGCTCAGCCGGCGGTGAAGAGGCCGGCGGCGAGGGCGAACAGGGTGCCGACGGCCGACGCGCAGCAGCAGACCAGCCCGGCGGCGACCACGCCGAGGATTGCCCAGACCCGCCGATCCTGGGCGATCACGCGGAGGCTGGGCCGGTCGCCCGTCGGCAAATCCTCCCCGCCGCTGGCGACCGGACGTTCGCTGCTCACGCCCCGGGAGTCTAGGCGGGATCCGCACCGGGCAGGATCAGGTGATGGAGCTTGTGTCTGTTGACGACATCCGGAGTGCGTCCGCCGAGATCGCCGGCCAGGTCCTACGTACCCCGTTGATGCGGGCCCCGTGGGATGCGGAGCTGTGGCTCAAGGCGGAGAGCCTGCAGCCGGTCGGCTCCTTCAAACTGCGGGGTGCGACCCACGCGGTGGCCCGGCTCACCGCGGAGCAGCGGTCGGCCGGCGTGGTCACCCACTCCTCGGGCAACCACGGCCTGGCGTTGGCGCACGCGGCCACCGCCGCCGGTGTGCCGTGCCGGGTCGTCGTACCCGAGGGGGCGCCGGCGGCCAAGGTCGACCGGATCCGGGCGTACGGCGTCGAGGTGGTGCCGGTACCGCCGCCGCGCCGTGCGCTGGCGGCGCGGCAGATCGCGACGGAGACCGGCGCGGTGCTGGTGCCCCCCTTCGATGACCGGTGGATCATCGCTGGCCAGGGAACGATCGGCCTGGAAATCGTGGCGGACCTACCCGATGTCGAGGTGGTGCTGGTGCCGGTTGGCGGGGGCGGGCTGTCCTCCGGCGTCGCGACCGCGGTCCGGGCGCTGCGGCCGACCGCAGCGGTCATCGGCGTGGAGCCGGAGCTGGCCGCCGACACCCGGGACTCGCTGGCGGCCGGGTCGGTGGTGTCGTGGGGCGAGGAGCGCACCTACCGCACCAGCGCCGACGGGCTGCGCCTGCCGCCGTCCGAGCTGACCCTCGCACACCTGCTGGCGCGGCTGGACGGGATCGTGACCGTCACCGAGGACGAGATTCGGGCGGCGATGAGCCGGCTGGTCCGCGACGCGCGGCTCGTCGTGGAGCCGAGCGCCGCGGTGGCGGTCGCCGCCCGGCTGTTCCGCCGCACCGAGCTACCCACCGGGCGTACGGTTGCCGTGGTGACCGGCGGCAATGTGGAGCCGGCCGTGCTGGCCGCGGCGCTCGCCGCCTAGCTCCCGGCGACCCGATGGTGTGCCTGCCGGGCCCGGCCCCCGCGAAGGGAGCCGGGCCGCCGCCCGCCCTCGATGACCCGGGCCGGCCTCAGGCGCGACCGAGCTGGTCGAGCAGCCAGGCGTTGATGAAGGCCTCCTCCCGCCAGGCGTCGTACCGACCGCTCGGCCCGCCGTGCCCGGCGCCCATCTCGGTCTTGAGTAGGTAGTCGCCCCGCGGCGCGGTGGCTCGCAGTCGCGCGATCCACTTCGCCGGCTCGTGGTAGAGCACCCGGGTGTCGTTCAGGCTGGTCACCGCGAGGATCGCGGGATAGTCCACGGCCCGCACGTTCTCGTACGGCGTGTACGACTTCATGTACGCGTACACCTCGGGGTCGTCCAGCGGGTTGCCCCACTCCTCCCACTCGGTGACGGTCAACGGCAGCGACGGGTCGAGGATCGAGCTCAGCGCGTCAACGAAGGGAACCTGCGCGACGATTCCGGTGAACGCGTCCGGGGCGAGGTTGGTCACCGCGCCCATCAGCAGCCCGCCGGCGGAGGCGCCTCGGGCGACCAGCCGGTCGGTCGCGGTCCAGCCCGCCTCGACCAGATGCCGGGCACAGGCCACGAAGTCGGTGAAGGTGTTCTTCTTGGCCAGCAGCTTGCCCTGGTCATACCAGCGCCGACCCAACTCGCCGCCGCCGCGGATGTGTGCCACGGCGAAGACGACCCCCCGGTCCAGCAGGGAGAGCCGGGCGACCGAGAACCAGGGGTCCATGCTCGCCTCGTAGGAGCCGTAGCCGTAGATGACGCACGGCGCGGAGCCGTCACGCGGGGTACCGGCCCGGCAGACCAACGAGATCGGCACCCGGGTGCCGTCGTCGGCGATCGCCCAGTCCCGGTGCTGCTCGTAGCCGGCGGGGTCGTACGGGCGGCCGTCCGGCCCGGGCAGCACCGGCCGCTGCCGGCGTTGCGTCATCCGGCGGCTGACCAGGTCGTAGTCGTACACCGAGTCCGGGGTGACCAGTGAGGTGTAGCGGAGCCGGAGCTGCTTCGTGCGGTACTCCGGGTTGCTGTCCAGGCCGACGGCGTACAGCGGTTCGGGGAAGTCGATGTCGTGCGGGTCGCCGCCCCCGATCGGCAACACCCGCAGCCCGGTCAGCCCGTTGGCGCGCAACGTGACCACCAGATGGTTCTCGAAGGCGTCAACCGCCTCCAGGCGGGTGCCGGGGGAGTGTTCAATGAGCGGCACCCAGTCGCCGGGGGCGTCGGCCGAGGTGTATGCGAGGGCGAAGTCCTCGGCGCCGTCGTTGTGCAGGATCAGGAACCGGTGGCCGTGGTGCTCGACCGTGTACTCCACGCCTTGGCGGCGGGGGGCCACCGGGACCGGGGCGCCGGTCGGGTTGCCGGCGGGAATGGCCAGGACTTCGCTGGTCACCTTGCTGTGAATGTCGATGAGGAGGAACTTCTCCGAGCGGGTCAGTTCGACCCCGACCCAGAACCGCTCGTCGTCCTCCTGGTGGACCACCACATCCTCGCTGGCCGGGGTGCCCAGCGTGTGCCGCCAGACCCGGTGTGGCCGCCACGCGTCGTCAACGGTGACGTAGAAGAGCACCGAGGCGTCGGCGGACCAGGCCGTTCCGTAGAACGTGCCGGGCACCTCGTCAGGTAGTAGTTCCCCGGTGCTGAGGTCCTTGACCCGGAGCGTGAACCGCTCGTCGCCGGAGAAGTCGGTCGAGTACGCCAGCCAGCGTCCGTCCGGGCTCACGTCGAAGGCCCCGAGCGCGAAGAAGTCGTGCCCCGCGGCGAGCACGTTGCCGTCGAGCAACACCTCCTCGTCGGCCAGGGGGGCACCGTCGCGGCTGACCGGCGGGTCGGTTTCGCCATCGTGGACGACCCGGCGGCACTGCACCCCGTACTGCTGCCCCTCGACCGTGCGGGTGTAGTACCAGTGGCCGCCCTTGCGGGTGGGCACCGACAGGTCGGTCTCCTGGGTCCGCCGGCGGATCTCCTCGAACAGCTGCTCGCGCAGCTCCGCGAGGTGGGCGGTCCGGGCCTCGGTGTAGGCGTTCTCGGTGGTGAGGTAGGCGATCGTGGCGGGATCGTCCTTGTCGGCGAGCCAGGCGTACTCGTCGGTGACGGTATCGCCGTGGTGGGTTCGCTCGGTCGGCATCCGCTTGGCGACGGGCGCTGGGGTCTCGGTGGTCACGGCGTTACGTTACCGGCCGGGCCGCCCCGCCACCCTCCTGCTCACGCGGCCGCGGCTAGCTGGCGTCGTTGCGCAGGACCAGGATCGCGATGTCGTCCCGGGGCGCCTCGGTGGAGAACCCGAGCGCGGTCGAGCGCAGCCGTGCCGCCACCACGTCCGCAGAGTAGCCGGCGAGCGGCGCCGTCGCCTCCCGGAGTCGGTCCACCCCGAAGAGCTCCCGCCCGCGCCGCCGCTCGGTGACCCCGTCGGTGTAGAAGATCAAGGCTTCGCCGGGCTCCAGGGTGAGCTCGGTGGCCGGCGAGGAGATCGAGTCGAGTAGCCCGAGCGCGGTGCCGCCGGTGCCGACGAACCGGGCCGCACCGGCGGCCGTCAGCAGCACCGGCCGGTCGTGCCCGGCGAGGTGCAGGCTGACCTCCAGTTGGCTACCCGCCTCCAGTTGGTTACCCGCACCCGGTCCCACCGCGGCCAGGGCCAGGGTGCAGTAGCGCCCGCCGCCTCGCTCGACCAGCGTCTCGTTGAGCCGGATCAGCGTCTCCGACAGTGGCTTGCCGTCCCCGATCAGCGTCCGGATGACATCCCGGACCAGTCCGGTGAGGGTGGCCGCCTGCACTCCCTTACCGGATACGTCACCGATCACCACCAGCCACCGCCCGTCCGGCAACGGCAGTACGTCGTAGAAGTCGCCGCCGACGTCCGCGTCGTCCCCGGTCGGGACGTACTCCGCAGCGAAGCCGAGCCCCTCCACCACCGGCAGCACGGGCGGTAGCAGCGACTGCTGGAGTGCCTGGGCGACCCGGCGGCGCTCGGCGTGGATGCGCGCATTCTCGATCGCCAGCGCCGCCCGCCGGGCCACATCCTCCAGTACGGCGACCTCGTCCGGGTCGTGCCGGTGCCGCTGGTGCCGGCCAACAGCGAGGGTGCCGAGCCGCTGGCCGCGGGCGATCAGCGGGACGGCGAAGCCCTCGGTCGGCGCGCCGAGTGGGAGCTGGGTGCCGTTGCGGGAGGCCTCCCGCAGCCGGGCCTGGACCGAGTCCAGCCCGGTCTCCGCCAGCACGGCGTGCAGCTGGGGCAGCATCGACTCGTCCGCGTGGCTGGCCGCCGCCAGGCGCAGCCGCCCCCACTCATCGGCGGTGTGTACCGCGCACCACTGCCCGAGGCGGGGCACCACGAGCTGCGGGATGAGCGCCATGGTCAACTCGACGTCGAGCGACTGGGCGAGCAGCTCACTCGCCTCGGCGAGGAAGGTCAGCCAGGCCTGCCGGCGCAGGTCGGCCCGGTGTAGTCGGTCGTTCTCCAGGTGCAGCGAGAGCCGTTCGGCCATCAACACCGCCAGCGGTTGGGCGTACGCGGACGGTGCCGCGTCCAGCTCCAACTCGCCGACGTACGGGCGGTGCACGGTCAGCGGCACCCGGACCAGATCGTTGTCGACCCGGGGCTGCCGGCCGTAACGGGCCAGTAGCTGCGGGCCCTGCCCGTCGCCCCGGTCCAGCCGGACCAGGCCGCCGGCCGCGCCGACCATCTCGGCCACCCGGGCCAACAGGTCGGTCGCGAACTCCGGCAGGGAGTCCTCCGCGTACGGGTCGGGCGCGGTCTGCATCAGCTCACTCATCGCCGCGGCGCTCGGCGGGAAGCTGCCCTCGTTGGTGGCTCGGTCACCGGTCACCGTCGTGGTCGGCCCGGCGGTGACCGGGAGCCGGCAGGGGTGGTCGGGGGAGTCGGACCGGTCGAGTCGGAACCAGACACCCTTACCGGCGGGCAGATACGTGGTGCCCCAGCGGCTGGCGAAGTGGTCAACCAGGAGCAGGCCCCGGCCCCGTTCGGCGATGTCGGCGATGTCGCTGCTCTCGTTGCGAACGCCGACGGTCAGCTCGTCGACCGGCCCGCGGGCGAAGTCGGAGACGGTGACGGTGAGCCCTCTTCGGTCGGCGACGACCTCAAGGTCCAGTTCGGTGCGGGCGTGCTCCACCGCGTTGGTGGAGAGCTCGGTGGTGAGCAGGAGCGCCTCGTTCGTCAGCTCCGCCAGGTCCGCCTCGGTGAGCAGCGACCGGACGAGTGCGCGCGCCGCGGCGGGCGTCCGGGGGTCGGCGGGAAGCCGGACCCGCCGGATGTGCTCGTCCCGGTCTTCGGTCGGCACGGCCCCCCTCTCCGCTGACACCCCCCGTATCCTTCACCGCTGCCGCGGTGGGCGCCAACCGAACCAGCGGAGGGCTGACGCTGGGCAGCCCTGGGCCGGTGCCAGCTCACGTCGCGTCGGTCTGGCGCGTACCCGGTGCTGGGCACAATAGTGGGAGATCCGGCCTGCCGGCAGCAGGCGGCCCCGATCTGAGCGAGGAATGATGACCACGGCGAAGCAGCCGGCGACGGAGCTGTCCGTGCCGGACCCCGATGCGGTCCTCATCGAGCTGACCGAGGCGCTTCGGCGCGTTCGCCACGGCGATCTCAAGGTCCGGCTGCCGCACCGATCGGGCCGGGCGGGCGAGTTGGCGGACGCCTTCAACGAGGTGGTGTCGCTCCAGGAACGGCAGTGCCACGACCTGCGCCGGATCAGCCGGATCGTGGGCCGGGACGGGCGACTCGCCGAACGCCTCGACGACGAGGACCTGGATGGTTCCTGGGCGGAGGGGCAGCAGGCGGTCAATTCGCTCATCGAGGACCTCGGGCGCCCGACCATCGAGATCGCGCGGGTGATCGCGGCGGTCGCCAGGGGCGATCTCTCCCAGCACGTGGCGCTGGAACTGGATGACCGACCGCTGCGTGGGGAGTATCTGCGCATCGGGCGCACGGTGAACGCCGTGGTGGATCAGTTGTCGTCCGTCGCCGACGAGGTGACCCGGGTGGCGCAGGAGGTGGGCGTCGAGGGGAAGTTGGGTGGTCAGGCTGACGTTCGGGGCGCTGCCGGCACCTGGAAGGACCTGGTCGACTCGGTGAACACCATGGGTTCGAACCTGACCGCACAGGTCCGCAACATCTCGCAGGTGTCGACGGCGGTGGCGACGGGTGATCTGGGGCAGAAGATCACGGTTGATGCGCAGGGCGAGGTTCTGGAGTTGAAGAACACCGTCAATACGATGGTAGATCAGTTGTCGTCGTTCGCCGATGAGGTGACCCGGGTGGCCCGGGAGGTGGGTACCGAGGGGAAGTTGGGTGGTCAGGCCCAGGTGAAGGGGGTCTCCGGGACCTGGCGGGACCTNACCGAGAACGTCAACCAACTTGCCGGCAATCTGACCAGCCAGGTCCGCAACATCTCGCAGGTGTCGACGGCGGTNGCGCGGGGTGATCTGGGGCAGAAGATCACGGTTGATGCGCAGGGCGAGGTTCTGGAGTTGAAGAACACCGTCAATACGATGGTAGATCAGTTGTCGTCGTTCGCCGATGAGGTGACCCGGGTGGCCCGGGAGGTGGGTACCGAGGGGAAGTTGGGTGGTCAGGCCCAGGTGAAGGGGGTCTCCGGGACCTGGCGGGACCTGACGGACAACGTGAACTCGATGGCGTCGAACCTGACCTCGCAGGTGCGCAACATCGCCTCGGTCACGACGGCGGTCGCGCGGGGTGATCTGGGGCAGAAGATCACGGTTGACGCGCAGGGCGAGATTCTGGAGTTGAAGAACACCGTCAACACGATGGTGGATCAGTTGTCGTCGTTCGCCGATGAGGTGACCCGGGTGGCCCGGGAGGTGGGTACCGAGGGGAAGTTGGGTGGTCAGGCCCAGGTGAAGGGCGTCGCCGGGACCTGGCGGGACCTCACCGAGAACGTCAACCAGCTCGCCTCCACCCTGACCATTCAGCTGCGTGCGATCGCCGAGGTTTCCACCTCGGTGACCCGCGGCGACCTGACCCAGCAGATCGCGGTCGAGGCGCAGGGGGAGGTCGCCGAGCTTACCGACAGCATCAACCAGATGATCGGGACCCTCCGCGAGACGACCACGGTCAATGCCGAACAGGGCTGGCTGGACTCCAACCTGGCCCGGATCGGTGGATTGCTGCAGGGGCAGCGGGATCTCGGCGAGGTCTGTCGCATGATCATGATGGAGGTGACGCCGCTGGTGGACGCGCAGCTCGGCGCGTTCTTCCTGATGGATGACGCCGAGGGGAACTTCCGGTTGCGGCTTACCGCCTCGTACGGCTACGTCGCTCGTGGCCAAGACGTGACGTTCGGCCCCGGCGAAGGGCTGGTCGGCCAGGTGGCACTGTCTCGGCGCACGATCCGGGTCCGCGGGTCGGCGGAGAGCCGGCTCCGGCTCCGCTCCGGGCTCGCGGACACCCCACCGGCTGATCTGGTGGTGCTACCGGTCATCTTCGAGGGCGAGTTGCTCGGCGTGATCGAGTTCGCCAGCGTGACCGCCCTCTCCGACCTACACCTCTCCTTCCTGGAACGACTCGTCCTCACCATCGGCGTCGCGGTCAACACCATCCAGGCGAACCGGCGTACCGAGGAACTGCTGGCCCAGTCGCAGCGGCTGGCCCACGAGCTGCAGGAGCAGTCGGCCGAACTGCAGCGGACGAATGCGGAGCTGAAGGAGAAGGCGAAGCTCCTCTCCGAGCAGAAGGGCAACATCGAGACCAAGAACCGGGAGGTCGAGCTGGCCCGGCTGGGCCTGGAGGAGACGGCACAGCAGCTCACCCGGGCCTCGGCGTACAAGTCGGAGTTCCTGGCCAACATGAGCCACGAGCTGCGTACGCCACTGAACTCGTTGCTGCTGTTGGCCCGGCTGTTGGTGGAGAACCCGGAGCGGAACCTCAGCCCGAAACAGATCGAGTTCGCCCGGACGATCCACAACGCCGGCACCGACCTGCTCACGCTGATCGACGACATTCTGGACCTGTCCAAGATCGAAGCTGGTCGGACGGACGTCGAGCCGGCTGAGCTTCGGTTCACCGAGGTCCGCGGCTATGTCGAGCAGGCGTTCGCCCCGCAGGCGGAGGAGAAGGGCCTCGACTTTGAGGTCCGGGTCAGTCCGGAACTGCCGAAGGAGATCGTCACCGACGTGCAGCTGCTGCAGCAGATTCTGCGGAACCTGCTCTCCAACGCGATGAAGTTCACCGACACCGGGGCGGTGCGGTTGGGGATCGCCCCCGCGCCGGAGTCGGCGGTCTTCGACGTGCCGGCGTTGACCAACGCGCGGCAGGTGGTCGCCTTCGCCGTCATGGACACCGGGATCGGCATCTCCGACGACAAGCTGTCGATCATCTTTGAGGCCTTCCAGCAGGCCGACGGCACGACCAGCCGCCGGTACGGGGGCACCGGCCTGGGCCTGTCGATCAGTCGGGATCTGGCCCGGCTGCTGGGCGGCGCGATCGGCGTCTCGTCGGTGCCCGGGCAGGGTTCGACCTTCACCCTCTTCCTCCCCGACGTCCTGGCCCCGGATGCGGTCGTGGCGCCGGCACCGCCCTCACCCGGCCGGGCCGGTCTCCCGTCGTCGCTACTGATGCCCGCCGTGGAGTTGCTGCCCAGCACCGCCGAGGCGGCGGCGACCCGCCAGCTGGCCGGCGCCACCGTGCTGATCGTGGACGACGACGTGCGTACGGTCTTCGCCCTGACCAGTGCCTTGGAGTTGCACGGGATGACCGTGCTGTACGCGGACAACGGGGCCGACGGCGTACGCCTGCTGGCCGAGCATCCAGAGGCGGACATCGTACTGATGGATGCCATGATCCCCGATCAGGACGGATACGAGACGACGCGGCAGATCCGCCGTAACCATCGCTTCGCCGACCTCCCGATCGTCTTCCTGACCGCGAAGGCGATGCCCGGTGATCGGGAGTCCGCGCTGGCGGCCGGGGGCAGCGGATACATCACCAAGCCCGTTGACCTGGACGAGTTGATCGAGCTCATCTCGTCCTGGATCAGCGGAGGCCGGAGCGAGGAGGGCCCATGACGCAGCTGGCGAAGGCGCTGCTGGTGGATGATCGGCGGGAGAACCTGACGGCCCTGGAGGCGATCCTGCAGGGGCTCCAGGTCCAGTCGGTGGCCGTGGAGAGCGGCGAGGCGGCGCTGAAGCGGCTGCTCGTTGACGACTTCGCGGTGATCCTTCTGGATGCCCAGATGCCGGAGATGGACGGCTTCGAGACGGCGAGTCACATCAAGCGGCGGGAACGAACCCGGCACGTGCCGATCATCTTCCTCACCTCCGCGGACCAGGATGCCCAGCTGGCGATGCGGGGATACGCCGCGGGGGCGGTGGACCACCTCACCAAACCGTTCGACCCGTGGGTACTGCGGGCCAAGGTGTCGGTCTTTGTCGACCTGTGGGTGAAGACCGGGCAGCTGACTGCGCAGTCGACCCTGCTCCAGGAGCAGGAGACCCAGCGGCGGCTGCTGACCGACGCCATTGACGAGGCCACCGCGTTGCTTCGCGCCGAGACCGACCCGGCGGCGGTGCAGCGCGCGATCGGCCTGCTGGAGCAGGCCCGCTGGGGCAACATCGGCTGAGAATCAGTCGTCGCGAATCATCAGGGCGCTCCGCAGACCGGTGATGTCGAGGACGCGGCGCAGGAACTCGGCCACGTTGGTGAGGACCAGCAGACTCTGGGAGTGACTGGTCTTGCGGCTGAGCACGACCAGCGTGCCCAGACCCTGCGAGTCGCAGAAGGTGACGGCCGCCAGGTCCAGCACAATCCGTGGGGGCGGTTCGGTCAGCACCTCGTTGACGACGGTGGAGAGCTGGGCGGCCGTCATCATGTCGATCTCACCGGCGAGGCGAAGGACAACCTCGTCCCCCAACCGGTGTAACGTGATGGACAGTTCGGCACGATCCACCCGGCCAGCCTAACGCGGCCGGTCGACGCCACCATGACGGCGAGTTGCCGCGGCCCCGGCCGCGGTGTGGCGGTAACCCATGAGTCCCCGGGGTGCCTGCCGGTCTGCCCGCCGACGCTGACACAATGGCGACATCGTGACCGACGTTTTCCCTGCCGGACCCGGCCGCTACCCGGCCGCCGCGCCGGCCTCCGAGGCCCTGTTCGACCGCGCCTGCGCTCTTGTGCCCGGCGGGGTGAACTCCCCTGTCCGCGCGTTCCGTGCCGTCGGCGGCACCCCGCGCTTCATCGTCCGGGGGGAGGGGCCGTGGCTCTACGACGCCGACGGGCGGCGCTACGTCGACCTGGTCTGCTCGTGGGGCCCCATGATCCTCGGGCACGCCCACCCCGCCGTGGTGGAGGCCCTTCGCTCCGCCGCCGCGCTCGGCACGAGCTTCGGCGCCCCCACCCCGGGTGAGGTGGAACTGGCGGCGGAGATCGTTGACCGTGCGCCCGTCGAGCAGGTACGGCTGGTCAACTCGGGGACCGAGGCCACCATGTCGGCGATCCGGCTGGCCCGGGGCTACACCGGCCGTACCCGGATCATCAAGTTCGCGGGCTGCTACCACGGACATTCGGACGCGTTGCTCGCCGCCGCCGGTTCCGGTGTCGCCACCCTCGGCCTGCCCGACTCGCCGGGCGTGACCGGCGCGGCGGCCGGGGACACCATCGTGCTGCCGTACAACGACCTCGCCGCCGTCGAGGCGGTCTTCGCCGCCGAGGGCCCGCAGATCGCCGCGGTGATTACCGAGTCCGCCGCCGGCAACATGGGCGTGGTCGCACCCCGCGACAACTTCAACCAGCGCCTCGCCGCCCTCGCCCACGCGAACGGTGCGCTGTTGATCGTGGACGAGGTCATGACCGGCTTCCGGGTCTCCCGCGCCGGGTGGCACGGCCTCGACCCCTGCGCCGCCGACCTCTGGACCTACGGCAAGGTCATGGGGGGCGGCCTCCCTGCGGCCGCCTTCGGCGGGCGAGCGGAGATCATGTCCCAGCTGGCTCCGGCCGGCCCGGTCTACCAGGCCGGCACCCTCTCCGGTAACCCGCTCGCCTGCGCCGCCGGGCTCACCACGCTGCGACTCGCCGACGATGCCCTCTACCGCCGGCTGGACGAGACGGCCGCCGTCGTGGGCCGGCTCGCCAGCGAGGCGCTCGCCGCCGCCGGAGTGCCGCACCGGCTGTCCTCCGCCGGCAACATGTTCTCAATCTTCTTCACCGACGCCGACGTCTTTGACTACGCCACCGCGAGTGCCCAGCAGGTGCCCGCGTTCAGGGCGTTCTTCCACGCGATGCTGGCGGCCGGCGTCTACCTGCCGCCGAGCGCCTTCGAATCGTGGTTCGTCTCGGCGGCGATTGACGACGCCGCCCTGGAGCAGCTCGCCGCGGCGCTGCCAGCGGCGGCGGCAGCGGCAGCCGCGGCAGGTCACGGGGGGTAGTGACGGTGAGTAAGACAGTGGTCCACGTGCTGCGACACGGTGAGGTGCACAACCCGGAGGGCATCCTGTACGGGCGGCTGCCGGGCTTCCGCCTGTCGGAGTTGGGCGTGCAGATGGCGAAGGCCGCCGCGCAGGGCCTCGCCGAGCGGGAGGTGGTGCACGTCGTCGCCAGCCCGCTGGAGCGCGCCCAGCAGACCGCCGAGCCGATCGCCGCGCAGTTCGGGCTTCCGATCGGGGTCGACGAGCGGTTGATCGAGAGCGCGAACTGGTTCGAGGGTAAGAAGGTCTCGCCCGGCGACGGTTCGTTCCGTGACCCGCGAAACTGGTGGGTGCTGCGGGACCCGGTCACCCCCTCCTGGGGCGAGGCGTACCGCGCCATCGCGGAGCGAATGCTCGCCGCCCTGCAGGCCGCTCGGGAGGCTGCGCAGGGGCGGGAGGCGGTGCTCGTCTCCCACCAGCTGCCGATCTGGACGCTGCGTCGATTCGTCGAGCGTAAGCGCCTCTGGCACGACCCGCGCAAGCGGCAGTGCGGGCTGGCCAGCCTCACCACCTTTCACTTCGAGGGGGCGAAGGTGGTCGGGATCGGCTACACCGAGCCGGCCGCCCACCTGATCGCGATGTCGTCGACGGCTCGGACCGCCAAGGGGGCCTGATGACTCTCCGGAGGTGGGCCGCCGGTCTGCTCGCCACCCTGGTCGCGGTGGCACTCGCCGCCTGCGCCACCCCGGACTGGGGGCAGGCCTGCGGTACCAACTCCGACGGCGTGATCGAGTGCGCTCCGGATCAGCGTTCTGCCGCGCCCGAGCTCGCCGGTGAGCTGCTCGAAGGGGGCAGCTACGACGTGGCGCAGGACCGCGGGCAGGTCGTGGTGGTCAACTTCTGGGGCTCGTGGTGCGCGCCCTGCCGAGCGGAGGCCGATGACCTGGAGGCCACCTACCAGGCCACCAAGGGCTCCGGGGTGACCTTCCTCGGCATCAACGTGCAGGACAGCCGGGACAAGGCGATCGCCTTCGAGGAGGGCCGGGTCACCTACCCGAGCATCTTCGATCCCGGCAGCCGACTGGCGTTGGAGCTGGACATCCCACCGAACACCATCCCGGCGACGGTTGTGCTGGACCGGGACGGGCGGATCGCGGCGGTGATCCGGGCCGCCGTCCGGCAGGAGGGGCTTCAACCGATCGTCGAGCGGGTCGCCGCGGAGTCGCCCGCCTCGACCGGCGGCCACTGATGGGCGAGACGTTCCGGGAGATCGCGCAGTCCGGCCCACTGCTGCTCGCCATCGGCACGGCGGCACTGGCCGGGCTGGTCAGCTTTCTGTCCCCGTGCGTCCTGCCGTTGATGCCCGGCTACCTCTCCTACGTGACCGGTCTGGCCGGCGCCGACCTGGAAGGTCGGGGAGCGGGCGACGACTCCCGCCGCACGCCACCGGTGGCCGGGGGAGACCCGGGGGGCGGCGCCGGGGCGGTCGCGGTGCGGGAGCAGACCGCCCGGCGTGGGACCATGGCCGTCAAGGGCCGGGTGCTCGCCGGCACGCTGCTGTTCATCGCCGGCTTCACCGCCGTCTTCACCGTCACCGCGGTCCTGGTCACCACGGTCGGCCAGGTCCTCTTCGCCCACGAGCGGACGCTGGAGATCGTCATCGGCGGCGTGGTGGTGCTGCTCGGACTGGGCTACCTCGGCGTGGTCCCGGGGCTGCAGCGCGAGCTGCGTATCCAACGGCTGCCGGCCGCCGGGCTGCTCGGCGCGCCGGTGCTCGGCGCGGTCTTCGCGCTCAGCTGGCTGCCCTGCACCGGCCCGACCCTCGGTGCGGTGATGGGCATGGCCCTCGTCGAGGGGCAGACCAACCGGGCAGTGGTACTGGCCGTCGCGTACTGCCTTGGGCTGGGGGTGCCGTTTGTCCTCTTCGGGCTGGGGTTCCACCGCCTGCTCGGGGTCTTCCAGGCGGTACGTCGCAACAGCCGGTGGGTCACCCGGATCGGCGGCGGATTGCTGATCCTGATCGGCCTCGCGCTCGTCACCGGTGGGTGGACCAGCTTCGTGACCCTGCTGCAGACCACCTTCGGGACGGGCCAGGTAAGCATCTGATGACGGTCACCGACGACCGGCCGGCACCGCCGGCCGAGACCCCCCGGCGCCGCCCCAACCCGGTACTGGCGCTGCTGCGTAACTCCTGGCGGCAGCTCACCAGCATGCGTACGGCGCTGGTGCTGCTCTTCCTGCTGGCGATCGCCGCGATTCCCGGGTCGGTTCTGCCGCAGCGCGGCGTCAACCCCGAGGACGTCCGGGACTACTTCGTCGCGTACCCCGATCTGGCGCCGGTGCTGGACCGGCTCGGCGCCTTCGACGCGTTCGGCTCGGTCTGGTTCTCCGCCATCTACCTGTTGCTCTTCACCTCGCTGGTCGGCTGCATCACGCCCCGACTGCGTGAGCACGTCCGTGCCCTGCGGTCCAAGCCACCCGCGGCGCCGAAGCGGCTGGACCGGTTGCCCCAGCACACCGTGTTCGCGGCCCCGGCCGGTGGCGCGCCGGCGATCGCCGCCGTGCTGCGCCGGCACCGCTGGCGGGTGGCGGTACGCGGCGACGAGGTGTCGGCCGAGAAGGGCTACCTGAAGGAGACCGGCAACCTGCTCTTCCACGCCTCGTTGGTGGTGGTGCTCGTCGGTGTCGCCCTCGGCTCCTGGTACGGCTGGAGTGGTAACCGGGTCCTGGTCGCCGGCGCGGACAACGCCTTCTGCAACACGCAGCAGCAGTACGCCGAGACGTCGTTCGGCCCCCAGGTGGCCAGCGCCGATCTGCCCCGCTTCTGCCTGCAGCTGGACGACTTCGAGGCGAGGTTCCTGGAGTCCAACGGCCAGCCGGAGTTCTTCAACGCCAAGGTGACCGTGGACGAGAACGGCGGCACCCCCCGCCCGGCGGAGTTCTCGGTGAACTCGCCGCTGCGGCTGGACGGGGCGAACGTCTACCTGCTCGGCCACGGATACGCCCCGGTGGTCCGCTACACCGACCGGTTCGGGCGGAGCCAGACCAGCCCGAACCCCTTCCTGAGCACCGGGGACATCGGCTTGACCGGGGAGGGGCTGGCGGCCTTCCCGGACGCGAACGTCGACCCGGCCACCGGTGAGCGGGACCCGGAGCTCCAGGTGGCCTTCAGCGGTCTGTACCTGCCGACCGCCCCACAGCAGGCTCCGTTCGTCCGTTCGGAGTTCCCGACCGAGCGCAATCCGCTGCTCAATCTCGTTGCTTACCGGGGCAATCTGGGGCTGGATGCCGGTATCCCCGGCTCGGTGTACAAGCTGGACCAGCGGCAGGTCGACGCCGGCCGGGTCAAGGAGGTCGGCACCAAGCTGCTTCAGGTCGGTGAGGTCTGGACCCTGGACGACGGCACCACGTTGGAGTTCCTGGGCACCGAGCCGTACATCGTCCTGTCCGTGCGGCACGACCCGGGCTCGACGCTGCTGCTGATCAGTTCGGGCACGCTGCTGCTGGGCCTGATGGGCTCGCTCTTCGGCCGCCGCCGGCGGGTCTTCTTCCGGGTACGCCCGGCCGACCCCGCGGGTGAATCTTCGACGCCCGGTAGTAGTTTGGTCGACGCCGGTGGTCTGCCGCGCGTTGACCATCCCGGCTTCGCCGACGAATTCACCCGGCTCGTCGCGGCGGTCAGCGGAGCCGGGCGGCGGGCCGATCCTGATGGGCCGGCCGGAGCGCGAGTAGGAGCCGAGTGATGTCCGTACTCTCCGACCAGCTGGTGACCTTCTCGATCCTGGCCTACCTGGTCGCGATGGTGGTGCACGCCGTCGAGTACGCGCTGGGCAACGCCCGCGTTCGCGTCGCCCCGCCCGCCCGCGAGCTGGTCGGCGCCGGGGTCGGGGCGGCCCGCGGTGCGGGTTCCGGGCCGGAGCCGACCGTCCGTGCTGCCACCGCCGCCCAGCGGACTGCCGCTCAGCGGACCGCCGCCCGCGCCCGGATGGCCGGCCTGGGCGCGGTCGCTGTGACCGTGCTGGCCGCCCTGCTGCACCTCGGTGCGCTGATCGCCCGCGGGGTCGCGGCCGACCGGATGCCCTGGGGCAACATGTACGAGTTCGTCCTGACGGTCTCCTTCATCGGGGTCGCCAGTTGGTTCGTCGTGCTCTGGAAGCGCCCCACGCTGCGCCGGCTCGGGCTGCTCCTGACGCTGGTGATGGTGCTGCTGGTGGCCACCGCCGAGCTGCTGCTCTACACCCCGATCGTGCCGCTGGTGCCGGCGCTCAACTCCTACTGGTTCATCATTCACGTCGCCACGATCGTCTTCAGCTCCGGCATTTTCCTGCTCGGCGTGGTACCAGCGTGCGCCTACCTGATGCGGGCCGGCTACGAGCAGGGTCGGCGCAGCTTTCCCTACCTGTTGGCGAAGCGCATGCCGGCCGCGGCGGCCCTGGAGCGATTGACCTTCCGGCTGCACGCCTTCTCGTTCCCGATCTTCACCTTCGCGGTGATCGCCGGCGCGATCTGGGCCGAGGCAGCGTGGGGTCGTGCGTGGGGCTGGGACCCGAAGGAGATTTGGGCGTTCATCTCCTGGGTGGTGTACGCCGGCTATCTGCACGCCCGAGCCACCCCGAGCGTCAAACGGAACGTGGCCACCTGGCTCGCGATCCTGGGTTTCCTCACCGTGATGATGAACCTCTTCGGCGTGAACATCTTCTTCGAGGGGCTGCACTCCTACGGCGGCCTCGACTGATCCCGTAGCACGACACGTGCTCGAGGCCCCGTTCCCGCACCCCGGCTGGGGTGGTGGGCCGGGCGGTGGGGGAGACTTGCGGGTATGGCGGCTCGTGGCTTTCCGTACTCCGATCTGAAGGACTTCCTGGCGGCGCTGGAGCGCGCGGGTGAGCTACGGCGGGTGGACGTCCCGGTGGATCCGACGCTGGAGCTGAGCGAGGTCGTCACCCGGACGGTTCGGGCCGGGGGCCCGGCCCTCCTCTTCGAGCAGCCGACCCGGGGCGAGATGCCGGTGGCGATCAATCTGTTCGGCACCGAGAGGCGGATGGCGATGGCGCTCGGCGTCGAGTCGCTGGACGAGATCGGGGCGCGGATCGGCGCGCTGGTGCGGCCGGAGTTGCCGGTCGGCTGGAGTGGTATCCGGGAGGGCCTCGGCAAGGTCATGCAGCTCAAGTCGGTGCCGCCGCGCAAGGTCAAGACGGCCCCCTGCCAGCAGGTGGTGTACCGGGGCGACGACGTCGACCTGAACCGGCTGCCCGGCCTGCAGGTGTGGCCCGGTGACGGGGGGGTCTTCCACAACTACGGGTTGACCCACACCAAGCATCCCGAGACCGGCGCGCGCAACCTCGGCCTCTACCGGCTTCAGCAGCACAGTCGGAACACGCTGGGCATGCACTGGCAGATCCACAAGGACTCCACCGCCCACCACGCGGTCGCCGAGCGGCTCGGCCAACGGCTGCCGGTCGCCATCGCCATCGGCTGCGACCCGGTGATCTCGTACGCCGCGAGCGCCCCACTCCCCGGTGATATCGACGAGTACCTGTTCGCGGGCTTCCTGCGGGGGGAGCGGGTCGAGATGGTCGACTGCCTGACCGTGCCACTCCAGGTGCCGGCGCACGCCCAGGTGGTGCTTGAGGGCTACCTGGAGCCGGGTGAGCGGCTGCCCGAGGGGCCGTTCGGGGACCACACCGGCTACTACACGCCGGTGGAGCCGTTTCCGGTCCTGCACGTCGAGACGATGACCATGCAGCGCAACCCGGTCTACCACTCGATCGTCACCTCGAAGCCGCCGCAGGAGGACCATGGTCTGGGCAAGGCCACCGAGCGGATTTTCCAGCCGCTGCTCAAGCTGCTCATCCCGGACATCGTCGACTACGACCTGCCGGCAGCCGGGGTCTTCCACAACTGCGCGATCGTGTCGATCCGGAAGCGCTACCCGAAGCACGCGCAGAAGGTGATGAACGCGATCTGGGGCGCGCACCTGATGTCGATGACCAAGCTGATCGTGATCGTGGACGAGGACTGCGACGTACACGACTACAACGAGGTCGCGTTCCGGGCCTTCGGCAACGTGGACTACACCCGGGACCTGCTGCTCACCGAGGGGCCGGTGGACCATCTGGACCACGCCTCGTACCAGCAGTTCTGGGGCGGTAAGGCCGGCGTCGACGCCACCCGCAAGCTTCCCAGCGAGGGCTACACCCGGGGCTGGCCCGAGGAGATGACCATGTCCCCCGAGGTGGTGTCGCTGGTCGACAAGCGCTGGAAGGAGTACCGCATCTGATGTCCGGCTTCTCCGATCCGCGGGACCTCGCCGTCCCGGCCCGCGCCGCATCGGCCAGCGCGGACTCGCGCGGGCGGATCCGGGCGTTCCTCGACCTCGTGGCGATCGAGCACTCCGTCTTCGCGCTGCCCTTCGCCTACCTCTCCGCCTTGACCGCGATGCAGGTCAACGGCGGTCAGGTGCGCTGGCTCGACCTGTTACTGATCACCGTGGCGATGGTCGGGGCGCGGACGTTCGCGATGGCCGCCAACCGGATCCTGGATCGGCGGATCGACGCGCTGAACCCGCGCACCGCCAACCGGGAACTGGTGACCGGGGCGGTCAGCCCGCGTACGGCCTGGGCCGGCGCGGGCGTCGCCCTGGCGGTCTTCCTGGTCGCCGCCGCGCTGCTGAACCCCCTCTGTCTGGTGCTGGCGCCGCTCGCGGTCGTACCGCTGGTCGGCTACCCGTACGCGAAGCGGTTCACCAACTGGCCGCACGCGGTCCTGGCGGTGGCGCAGGCGGTCGGCCCGGTCGGTGCGTGGCTCGCGGTGACCGGTACCTTCGCCGGCTCCGGGCCGGCCTGGCTGCTCGGAGTGGCGGTCGGGCTGTGGATCGGCGGTTTCGACCTGATCTACGCCTGTCAGGACGCCGAGGTGGACCGGGAGATCGGCGTGCACAGCGTCCCGGCCCGGTACGGGCTGCGGTTCGCGTTGCACGCGTCCACCGTCGCGCACGTGGTGACCTTCGTGCTCTTCGTCTGGTTCGGCGCCCTGGTCGGCTTCGGCTGGCTCTGGTGGATCGGGCTGGCGCTGACCGCGGTCGCCTTCGCCTACCAACACGTGGTGGTGAGCCCGGCCGACCTGAGCCGGGTCAACCGGGCCTTCTTCACCGCGAACGGCTTCGTCGGGATCGCGCTCTTCGGCTTCGCCCTGCTTGACCTGGTGGTACGCCTCGGGCTACGGCCCTGACCAGGGAACCGGGGGTGCCCGTCGGCGGCCGAGGGTGACCAGGCAGGCTGGGACCATGCGTGAACCATGGGTGGTTGGTGTCTCCGGAGCCTCCGGCACGCCGTACGCGGCTGCTGTCCTGCGGGCCCTACTGGACGCGGGCGAAGCCGTTGATCTGATCGTGTCCCGGGCGGCCCGGCTGACCATCCTGGACGAGACCGGGCGGTCGTTCCGGGACGGGCACTGGGCGGAGGACCTCGCCGCCTGGTTGGGGCGCGACCTGAGCGGAGCCGATCTCCGGCACTGGCCGGCCGGCGATCTCGCCGCCGGGCCGAGCAGCGGCTCCTACCGGGCACGTGGGATGGCGGTCGTCCCGGCGAGTACGGCGGCCTGCGCCGGGATCTCCATCGGGCTCTCCAAGGACCTGTTGCAACGCGCTGCCGAGGTCAACCTCAAGGAGCGCCGCCCGGTGGTCGTCGTGCCGCGGGAGACACCGGTGACCCGGAGCCACCTGGAGCACCTGGTCGCGCTGCACGACGCCGGTGCGGTGGTGCTGCCCGCCAGCCCCGGTTTCTACGGGGCGGGAGCGGAGGCCTCCGCCGCCCAGCTGGTCGACTTCGTCGCCGGGAAGGTGCTGGATGCCCTGGGTGTGCCGCACACGCTCTTCCGGCGCTGGGCGGGTGAGTTGGGAGCGGCGCGTTCCTGAGCTGACGGTGGCGGCGCGCTCCCGAGCTGACGGTGGCGGTGCGGAGCGGGCGGCGATCACCCGCCGGCTACCGCCTCAGTACATCCCGGCGTTGGCCGGGCCGGGTCCGGGGCCGGTCGGGGCGGCGGGACCAGCGTTGTTCGGTCGCTCCATCCCCTCCGCCTCATCCAACATTCCCTCGCCCTCGAGCAGGGCCCGAACTTCGGATTCCCGAAATCGGCGATGCCCGCCCGGAGTTCGGATGCTGCCTATCCGGCCAGCCGCCGCCCACCTGGTCACAGTCTTCGGATCCACCCGAAACAGCGCGGCGACCTCACCCGGTGTCAGCAGGCGATCTCCAGTGTCCACAGCCCCCTCCTCGCATCGACGAAGCCCCCGGCTGAACACACTGCCCCCGGCGGTGCGAGCCCAGAGCCGTCATGAGGGACGTATGGCAATTACAGCACCGGCAGCCAGTCGTGTCCGCCGAACGCGAGAAAAGCACTGATCAGGAGGTTAGGCAATGGTACCCGTAGCTGTGCCCTGTTGCGGTTGGTTCGTCAACAATGGCAGGGCGCGGGGCCGACCATCGGGACCGGACGCCCGAGGGTGGGTCAGTGCTATTAGGGTCTGTCAGTGCTACTAGGGTCTACAGTCCGTGGACGCGATCGACCTGAACATTATCGAACTGCTGCGGGGCAACGCCCGCCTCTCGTACGCCGAGCTTGCCCGCCAGGTGGGCCTATCGGCACCAGCAGTGCATGAGCGGGTCGGCAAGCTGGAGTCCAGTGGAGTCATCCGTGCGTACCGAGCCGAGATCGAGCCGGAGAGCATCGGGCTGGGCGTGACCGCCCTGATCGAGATCATTGAGGAGTCCGCCGCGGACACCGACGACGTGCTGGAAGCATTCCGCGCCATTCCGGAGATTGAGTCCTGCTATTTCATGGCCGGCGTGGAGTCGTTCCTGCTCAAGGCGAGGGTCGGCACCATCGGGGAGTTGGAGGCGCTGATCGTACGGTTGAACCGTACTCCCGGTGTCGCCTCCACCCGTACCGGGATCGCCCTGTCGACCAAGTGGGAGAACCGCCCCCAGCCCGTCGGTACGCCGCCGGCCTGACCGGCCAGCTCGCCGCCGGCCCGAGCCGATGCGGTAGACCACGCCTCGTGACCTCCCCCGGGGGTCAACCCGCCCGTCGGGCCCGGTCGACCCCCGCGCAAAGCTCTGTCACTGCGCGCGGGCCAGGATCAGGCCGCGGCGGCCCGGCTTGCTAGGTTGCTGGACGTGACTCATCTGGACCGGTGTGACGAGGCGAGCCGGGGGTGGGTGACCGAGGCGATTGCCGCCGTGGAGGCGGACGCCAACCGGTCCGCCGACACCCATCTGCTGCCGTTCCCCCTGCCTCGGCCGTGGGGTATCGACCTCTACCTCAAGGACGAGTCGGTGCATCCGACCGGCTCCCTGAAGCACCGGCTGGCCCGCTCCCTGTTCCTCTACGGGCTCTGCAACGGGTGGATCGGCCCGGGTACCACGATCGTGGAGGCCTCCTCGGGGTCGACGGCGGTCTCCGAGGCGTACTTCGCCCGGATGCTGGGGCTGCCGTTCATCGCGGTGATGCCGGCGTCCACCTCGCCGGAGAAGATCGCGAAGATTGAGTTCCAGGAGGGGCGCTGCCACCTGGTAAACGACCCGGCCAAGGTGGTCATCGAGGCTCGGTGGCTGGCCGAGGACACGGGCGGCCACTTCATGGACCAGTTCACGTACGCCGAGCGGGCCACTGACTGGCGGGGCAACAACAACATCGCCGAGTCGATCTTTTCGCAGCTGGCGTTGGAGCGGCACCCGGTGCCGGCGTGGGTCGTGGTCGGGGCCGGTACCGGCGGCACCAGTGCCACCATCGGCCGGTACACCCGCTTCCGGCGGCTGCCCACGAAGCTCTGCGTGGTGGACCCGGAGAACTCGGCGTTCTATCCGGCCTGGCAGGCCTCCGACTGGTCGGTGCGCACCGGCCGCGGCTCGCGAATCGAGGGCATCGGGCGGCCGACGGTGGAGGCATCCTTCCTGCCATCGGTGGTGGACCGGATGGTGCAGGTGCCCGACGCCGCCTCGCTGGCCGCGATGCGGGCCGGCTCCGCGGTGCTCGGCCGCCGGCTCGGCGGCTCGACCGGCACCAACCTCTGGGGTGCCTTCGGCCTGATCGCCGGCCTGCTCGCGGAGGGGAAGACCGGCTCGGTGGCCACGCTGATCTGCGACGCCGGAGACCGCTACGCCGACACCTACTACGCCGACGACTGGGTGGCCGCCCAGGGGCTGGATCTCGCCCCACATCTGGCGACCATCGAGCGGTTCCTGGCCAGCGGCGCCTGGCCGGCCTGAGGAGTGCCCTCCGGCCGGCCCGGCGCCGGCCGGTCAGTAGGTGTTCGCTGCCGGGCGGCCGCCGAACCGCCGATCCCCCGATCGCCGCTCCGACCGGCCTTCCGTCGACCGGCCCGGGTGGCGGCGATCGCCGGAACGTACCGGTTCGCCACGGCGGTGACGGTCCGGGAACCGGCGAGCCCCGTCTGGCCGGCCAGCGCGTCGGCGCGGCTCGGGCTCGGGCTCGTCCCGAACGGGTACGCCGCTCGGTTCCCGGGCTCCGGTCAGCTCGGCCAGCGCTGGGTCACCGGCTCGCACCCGGGTCTGTGCCGGGGCCACCCCCGCCTTCTCCAGCATGGCGAGGGTGCCGCGGCGTTGTTTCGGCAGTGCCAGGGTCGCCACCGCGCCGGTCTCGCCGGCCCGTGCGGTCCGCCCCGCTCGGTGCAGGTAGTCCTTCGGATCCTTCGGCGGGTCAACGTGCAGTACCAGCGATACGCCGTCGACGTGGATGCCGCGGGCCGCCACGTCGGTGGCGACCAGGACATTCGTACGGCCTTCCCGAAACTCGGCCAGGGTGCGGGTACGCATCCGCTGGGTCTTGCCGCCGTGCAGGCCGCCGGCGCGCACCCCGACTGCCGCGAGCTGCCCCACCAGTCGGTCCACGCCGAGTTGGGTCCGGGCGAAGACCATCGTCCGCCCCTCCCGGGCCGCGATCGACGCGACGACCGAGAACTTGTCCTGCGGTGGGATCAGCAGCAGGTGATGATCCATCGTTTCCACCGCCGCCGTCGGTGGCGCGGTCGAGTGGGTGACCGGGTCGGTCATGAAGCGCCGTACCAGCGCGTCCACGTCACGGTCCAGGGTGGCCGAGAAGAGGAGCCGCTGCGCGTCGGCGGGGGTCTTGGCCAGAAGTTCGGTGACCTCGGGCAGGAACCCCATGTCGGCCATCTGGTCCGCCTCGTCCAGCACGGTGACCTCAATGTCGTCGAGGCGGCAGACGCCCCGCTCAATGAGGTCAGCGAGCCGGCCAGGGGTGGCCACCAGCACCTCGACGCCACGTCGTAGGGCACTGATCTGCCGGTCGTAGGGCACTCCGCCGACCGCGGTCCGCAGGAACACCCCGATCGCCCGGCCGAGCGGGAACAGGGCGTCGCTGACCTGCATAGCCAGCTCCCGAGTCGGTACCAGCACGAGCGCGCGCGGGTGTCGGGAGCGGGCCCGTTCCCCGTCCGCCAGCCGAGCGAGCAGGGGGAGGCCGAACGCCAGCGTCTTTCCGGAGCCGGTCTGGCCGCGGCCGAGTACATCGCGGCCGGCGAGCGCATCCGGCATGGTGGCGCGTTGGATCTCGAACGGAGTGGTGATCCCCTGCCGGGCCAACGTCCGGACCAGGGGTTGGGGCAGGCCGAGCGCGGCGAAGTCGACGAGTTCGGGGGCGGATGGGGGCATGCCAGGGTCGATCGACGTGGTCAAGAATGGCCTTTCGAGTGGGGCGCATCTTCGCGATGGCCGCCGCGACGAAATGCCGCCGGATCACCCGCAAGATCGCCCATGGGCGCGCGAAGGGGCACGCCAGGTCAGTTTCCGCGCCAGTGTACGGCGATGACCCACCGCGCCGTACACCCGCCGGGGCACAGTGGGCGGGCTCACCCGCTGGACAGGTTCTCGAACGCACCGTCCAGCGCATTGTTGGCGATGAGGACGACCACCACACCGATCGCCACCAGCAGGGCGAGCGAGGCGGCCAGGGCGGCCAGCACCCGGGTGTTGCTGGGACGTTGCTCGTTCGATATCTCTGTCCGGCCCTGGGCGAGGATATGCCCGGTCAGGGAGCCCGAGTTCTCCACCGGGTTGACCGGGAAGGCGACGGTGGACAGGCCCGACCCGTCACCGTAGAGGCTGCTCAGGTCACCCTCATACGGGTTTTGGTGCCCGATGCTCGGCCGTTGCTGCTGGCCGGTTGGGGGGAGGGCTTGGGTGGTGGCGGCCGAGGCCGGGGTGGGGTGCTGGTGGTTGGTTGGGGGGAGGGCTTGGGTGGTGGCGGCCGAGGCCGGGGTGGGGTGCTGGTGGTTGGTTGGGGGGAGGGCTTGGGTGGTGGCGGCCGAGGCCGCCGGCGGTGGTGACTCCGGGTGGACCTCGGAGATCGGCGATGTCGCGGTGCGCGGGGTGGGGAGTGGGCCGGGCGCGGAGGCATTGGCTCGCCCGGACGGCCCGGTGCTGCCGCCGGAGGCGGCCGGTGGTGGCGGGAACGGGGAGGTCGGCGCCGGGTCGGTTGGCGCGGGCACCGGCGGCCCAGGTGGCGCCGGTGTCGGGGCAGGTGGCGCCGGCTGTGGTCGGATCGGCCCCGGCGGGTGGGGACCGGGGGCCGGCGCCGGCTCGGGTGCCGGTGGAGCTGGGTCTGGAACGGATGGCTCGGGTGGCTGCACCGGCTCGGGTGGTTGCACCGGCTCGGGTGGTTGCACCGGCTCGGGTGGTTGCATGGGCTCGGGTGGCTGCACCGGCTCGGGCTCTCTGGGGCCAGCCTGGTGGTAGACCCAGGCCTGCCCCGTCGCCGGCCGAATAACCGTCGTGTCCGTGGCGGATGGGTCCACCGGGTCGTTCTGTTCGGCCATGTTCGCCCTCCGCGCCGTGCTCGCACCCGGACTCGTGCCACCCGAGCCGGGAATGCCTGGTCTCACCGTGCCACATTCCGTCCAGGTAGCACAGCCGGAGCAGGGCTACCGGACATCTGCCGGGCCACCCCAGGTGTCCCGGCTACGGATGTGGCGCTGACCCGTCGGGCCGGCTGGTCGGCTGGTCGGCGCGGTCGCGCCGGTTACGGCAGGAAGGCGCCGAAGCTCAGCCGGAATGAGCTGTCGTAGCCCAGCAGGAATGAGCTCTCGGTCGGTACCGCTGAGGACGAGACGGTGGGGGACGGGGGTGCCGAGGATGAGGTGGTGGGCGGTGGGGTACTGGTCGGAGACGCCGAGGGCGAGGCGGTGGGGGACGGAGTGGTGCTGGGGCTGGTCGTGGGGGGCGGGGGGCTGGTTGGCGAGGTCGAGGGCGATGGGGTGGTGCTGGGGCTGGTCGACGGCGACGGCGTGGTGCTGGGGCTCGTCGAGGGCGATGGCGTGGCGCTGGGGCTGGTCGACGGCGGCGGGGTGCTCGTGGCCGAGGGGGACGGTGTCGGCTTCGGGGTGGTCGAGGCGGTCGGCGTGGGCGTCGGGGTTGACGTGGGCGCGGGGACCCCGTCGACCACTCGTGTCGCCGCGTAGAGGCGCGACCAGGTCACAGTTGAGATCTTGACCACGTCGCCGCTGCTCGGGGCGTGGACCATCCGCCCACCGCCGATGTACATGCCGATGTGATGGATGCTGGTCCAGCTCGACCCGGAGGCGAAGAAGAGAAGGTCACCGGGGAGTAGGCCGGTCCGCGGAACGGTGCGGTTTCGGGTCGCGTAGTACTGGTCGCGGGAGACCCGGGGCAGGCTGCGGTAGCCGGCCGAGCGGTAGGCAGCCCAGATCAGGCCCGAGCAGTCGAACCGATCCGGTCCCTCGGCCGCCCAGAGGTACGGATCACCGAGCTGATCCAGCGCGTAGCCGACCGCAGCGCGGGCGGTGGGGTGCGCCGCGAGCCCGTTCGCCGTTTCGTCGGCGACCCACTGCGCGCCGAGCGCCTGCTCCGCCGCCTCCTGCTGACGCTCCAGCTCCAGCAGTTGGGCTTCGTTGTCCCGGCGGAGAGTGGTGAGCTTCGCCTTCTCGCTCTGCAACGCCTGCTCGGTGCTGGCGTAGGAGGTGTTGACGGAACGTAGCCGAGACTGCGCCGCTGTCATCACCTGCTGCGCGGCCTGCTCGTCGGCGCGGGCACGGTTGAGCTCCCGGGTCGCCGCGGTGCTCTCCCCGCCGGCGACGTCCTTCCCCCGGGCGAGGCCGGAGAGCTCGCTCAGATCCTGGAGATCGTCGGCGAAGGGCGCGGAGGGTAACGCCGCAGCCGCCTTGAGCGCGTCGGCGGCCGCGGCATCGGCGCGCGACTGGGCCTTGGCCAGCGCGGTCAGGGCCACGTTCAGCTCCTGCTCGGCGGCGACCAGCTGTGCCTCCGCCTCGGTGCGCTGCTGCTTCAGCAGGAGTAGCTCGTCGCTCAGCTGGCCGATGCGGGCCTCGGCCGCGTAGATCTGGGTGGCGAGTGGCCCGTTGATGAGGTTGTTGACCGGCGTTGTGGCCGACGGGGCAGGCGATTCACCGCCGGGCAGGCTCAGTGGGCCGGACAGGACCGGGCGGGCGCCGCTGTCGGGCACGGTGTTGGGCAGTGGCGGATCGGCGTAGACCGGCGCGCTGAGCGCACCGGCGGCGATGATGCCCAGCAACGCGGACCAGAGCTTTGGACGGAGCACCGGCGAGATCACTGGGCTTCGTCGAGGTCGCCGTCCGTAGCTGCTGTCGCCCATTCCGCTCCTTGTCTGGGTTAATCCGTGCATTGGGGGCACACGGTGCCCGGACGCTACCAGTGGTGTGTCGCACTCGGCCTCACCCTGTCCTACCGCAGATGAGCAGCGATGTCGATGTATGGCCGGGTTACGAGTGGCTGAGAATTCGGCTGACGGCGACGGAGGAGAGCGGTGAGGTTCGTCGCGGCCCACCGCCCGCGCTGACCGCTGGTTCCTCGGCCCACGTAGGCTCGACCGGGACCGCAGGCGGAAGGACGGGGCTGGAGATGGACGCCGGACTCAAGCGCGAGCTCGAAGCGAAGGTGTACGCCGGCGAGCGGCTGACCCGCGCGGACGGGATCGCCCTCTACGACAGCGACGATCTGACCTGGCTGGGTCGGCTTGCCCATCACCGGCGGACCGAGCGCAACGGCGACCGGGTGATGTTCAACGTCAACCGGCACCTGAACCTGACCAACGTCTGCAGCGCCAGCTGTGCGTACTGCTCGTTCCAGCGCAAGCCGGGCGAGAAGGACGCGTACACGATGCGGATCGACGAGGCGGTCCGCAAGGCCAAGGAGATGGAGGACGAGCAGCTCACCGAGCTGCACATCGTCAACGGGCTGCACCCCACCCTGCCGTGGCGCTACTACCCGAAGGTGCTCCGTGAGCTGAAGGCGGCGCTGCCGAACGTCCGGCTCAAGGCCTTCACCGCGACCGAGGTGCAGTGGTTCGAGAAGATCAGCGGACTGAGCGCCGACGAGATCCTGGACGAGCTGATGGACGCCGGTCTGGAGTCGCTGACCGGCGGCGGTGCGGAGATCTTCGACTGGGAGGTGCGGCAGCACATCGTTGACCACGCCTGCCACTGGGAAGACTGGTCCCGGATCCACCGGCTGGCGCACAACAAGGGCATGAAGACCCCGTCAACCATGCTGTACGGGCACATCGAGGAGCCCCGGCACCGGGTTGACCACGTGCTGCGGCTGCGGGAGCTGCAGGACGAGACCAACGGCTTCGTGGTCTTCATCCCGCTGCGCTACCAGCATGACTTCGTCGACTCGGCGGACGGCAAGATCCGTAACCAGATCCAGGCGCGGACGACGATGGCCTCGCCGGCGGAGTCGCTGAAGACGTACGCGGTGTCCCGGCTGCTCTTCGACAACGTCCCGCACGTGAAGTGCTTCTGGGTGATGCACGGGCTCTCGGTCGCCCAGCTGTCGCTGAACTTCGGCGTGGACGACCTGGACGGCTCGGTGGTCGAATACAAGATCACCCATGATGCCGACTCGTACGGCACGCCGAGCACCATGAACCGGGCTGACCTGCTGGACCTGATCTGGGACGCCGGGTTCCGCCCGGTCGAGCGCAACACCCGGTACGACGTCGTGCGCGAGTACGACGCCGCGCCCTCGCTCGCCGACCGTCGCGCGCAGCCGCAGCAGGTGTGGGCCTGATCGTCCTGGCCGGCGGTTCGCGTACCCTCGTAGGGCCATGACCGAGCAGCGCAACAGAATTCCCCGGCGAGATGCCGAGGGGCGGGTGCTGACCCTGGGTGACCTGCTCGGGGTGAGCCTGGCTGGCTGGGTCATCGGGGTGCTCGCGTTGGTGGCACTGGACTGGGGCTTCACCTCGCTCAGTTCGGGGGAGTTCGGCCAGGCCAACGGGTGGTTGGCGGTGATCCTGCCGGCCTGGCTCTACTGGGATGACTTCCGCGCCTGGGGGTTTGGCGCCGCCCGGGTGGTGGCGGGCCTGGTGGCCGGGGCCGTGGGGCTGACCCTCGGCTTGGTGGTGGCCGGCCTCACCGCTGACCTGCCGCCGGTGGTCTCCGGCGGGTTGGGCGCGGCGGCCTTCACCGTCGGGTACGCGGTGGTGTGGTTCCACGGTGTGCGGTGGCTGGCCCGGAGGACGGGCTGAGGCCGCCCGTCGACGGCGGAGAACGGAGTACGGAGATGAGCGCGGCGGTCAAGTACACGCTGGGCCGGATCGGGCTGTTTGTCGTCGTGCTGGCGGCCCTCTGGTTTGTGGAGTTGAATCTCTTTATCAAGTTGATGGTGGCGTTGATCTTCTCGGCGGCGCTCGCCTTCTTCCTGCTGCGGCCGTGGCGGGAGGAGATGGCCGAGGAGATGGCCGCCGCCGCCGAGCGACGGCGCGCGGAGAAGGAGCGGCTGCGTTCGGCGCTGGCCGGCGAGGACGACGCCGGGACGGGCTCGGCGGAGCGGGGCGGCGAGGACGCCACCGGGATGGGCTCGGCGGAGCAGGGTGGCGACCCGCCGAAGTCCTGACCTCGGGCCGGGATCCCATCAAATTTACGCATGGAAGAATATTGATATGACCATGCGCTGGGTGGTGGAGTGTGCGGTACCAGGCGGGAAGGTTTCCCGCGCTCATCAGGAGGTTGTCCATGGCCTTCCGCACCCCCACCCTTCGCCGCCGCCTCGCGCTCGTCGTCGCCGCGGGGTTCGGCCTGCTTACCTTCGCCGCGGCACCGGTCTCCGCGAACACCACGCCGGACCCCAGCGGTGAGTCGGCCGCCATCCAGTACCGGGTGCTCGGCCCGCGTACCCTGACCGACCGCAGCGCGGTCGCCAGCACCGGCGCCGCGATCGACTACTCCGAGCACGGCGTCCTGCACGTCACCGCCACCGCCGCCGAGGCCACCGCGATCACCAAGCTGGGCTTCGAGCTGGAGGAGGTTCCGGTAACCCACGCCGACCACGATCACGACCACGGGGACGTCGGCATCTCCGACTTTCCGCCCGCCGACTCCGACTACCACAACTACGCCGAGCTGACGGCGGTGGTGAACCAGGTGGTGGCGGAGCACCCCAGCATCGCGCGGAAGATCAGCATCGGCACCTCGCACGAGGGCCGGGACCTGATGGCGGTGAAGATCTCCGACAACGTCGGGACCGACGAGGACGAACCGGAAATCCTCTTCAACTCCCAGCAGCACGCTCGGGAGCACCTGACCGTGGAGATGGCGATCTACCTGCTCAACCTCTTCACCGACAACTACGGCAGTAACTCCCGGGTCACCAACGTGGTCAACAGCCGGGAACTGTGGATCGTCCCGACCGTGAACCCGGACGGCAGCGAGTACGACATCGCCACCGGCTCGTACCGGTCGTGGCGCAAGAATCGGCAGCCGAACAGCGGCTCGTCCTGGGTCGGCACCGACCTGAACCGCAACTGGGACTACCTCTGGGGTTGCTGCGGCGGCTCCTCCGGTTCCACCTCGTCGAGCACCTACCGGGGCCCGTCGCCCTTCTCCGCCCCGGAGACCGATGCGGTGCGCGACTTCGTGGACAGCCGGGTCGTCGGCGGAGTCCAGCAGATCAAGGCCAACATCGACTTCCACACCTACTCCGAGCTGGTGCTCTGGCCATTCGGCTACACATACAGCAACACCGCCCCGGGGATGACCGCCGACCAGTACAACACCTTCGCCACCATCGGCGGGGAGATGGCGGCCACCAACGGCTACACCCCACAGCAGTCCAGCGACCTGTACATCACCGATGGCAGCAGCATCGACTGGATGTGGGGGGCGCACGGGATCTGGGCGTACACCTTCGAGCTGTACCCCCGCTCCGCCGCGGGCGGCGGCTTCTACCCACCCGATGAGGTCATTCCGGCGGAGACCGCCCGCAACCGCGAAGCGGTGCTGCTCCTCTCCGAGTACGCCGACTGCCCGTACCGGGCGATCGGCAAGGAGGACCAGTACTGCGGCGATGGTGGCGGCGGGGAGACGGTCTGGGCGGACACCTTCGAGACCGCGACCGGCTGGACGATCAACCCCAACGGCACCGACAGCGCCACCACCGGCCAGTGGGAGCGGGGTGCCGCCCAGGCGACCAGCTACTCCGGCGCCAAGCAGCTCACCCCGTACGCGGGCGGTAACGACCTGGTCACCGGCCGGCTCGCCGGCTCCTCGGCGGGCACCCACGACATCGACGGCGGCGTGACCAGCGCCCGCTCCCCGGCGGTGGCCCTGCCCTCGAATGGCACGCTGACGCTCTCGTTGGCCTGGTACCTGGCGCACTACTCGAACGCCTCCTCAGCCGACTACTTCCGGGTCAGCGTCGTGCACAGCGGCGGCACCACCACCCTGCTCAACCAGGCCGGGGCGGCGACCAACCGCAGCGCCTCCTGGTCGGTGGCCAACCTCGACCTGACGCCGTACGCCGGCCAGTCGATCCAGATCCAGGTGGCGGCGGCGGATGCCGCCGGCGGGAGCCTCGTCGAGGCTGCCGTCGACAACGTCACCATCACCGTTTCCTGAATTCCGGGTGGGGGCCCATCCCTGGGCCCCCACCCCCACCTCGTCACACGTCTGCGGCCCTCCGGGCGCCGGCGCGACCGTGCGCTACGGTGCTACCGACCATTCCGCAGCGAAGCCGGTGGGAAACCGGCACTGTCCCGCAACTGTGATGCCCCGGGGTCATCCCGGGGACGAGTCAGGTCGCCTGCGGTCGGTCGCGATACGCGCTCTCGAGGAAGGGCGCCTCGTGGACGGGCACCTCGGTCCCTGTCGGCGAAGCACCAAATCCTCGACCGACAGGAGGCCCGATGTCCAGACGTACCCCCCGGTTCTTCACCGCGGCCCTCGCGGTGGCCGCGCTCGCACTCGCCGGCTGCGCCGAGAAGACCACCGACTCCCCCGCAGCCGAAGACGGCGCGTCCAGCGCCGCGACCTTCCCGGTAACCGTCGGCTCGCTGACGCTGGAGCAGCAGCCGGAGAAGATCGTCTCGCTGTCGGCGACCGCCACCGAGATGCTCTTCGCGATCGGGGCGGGGCCGCAGGTCGTCGCGGTCGACGACAACTCCAACCATCCGGCGGAGGCGCCGCGGACCGACCTCTCCGGCTTCCAGCCGAACGCTGAGGCGATCGCCGCCCACAACCCCGACCTGGTGCTGCTCGCCAGCGACCAGAACAAGATCGTGGACCAACTCACCACGCTGGAGATCCCGGTCTTCCGCACCCCGGCGGCGGTCACGCTGGAAGACACCTATCGGCAGTTCACCGAGGTCGGCGCGTTGACCGGGCACCCCGCCGAGGCCGCCGACGTGGTCAGCCAGATGCAGGACGACATCGCGGAGTTGGTCGCCGACCTGCCCGAGCGGGCGGAGAAGCTCACCTACTTCCACGAGCTCGGCCCCGAGCTGTACACCGCCACCAGCAAGACCTTCATCGGCTCGCTCTACGCGCTCGCCGGGCTCGAGAACATCGCCGACCCGGCCGACGCGGACGGCGAGAGCGGCGGTTACCCGCAGCTCTCCGAGGAGGTCATCGTCAAGGCCAACCCGGACTTCGTCTTCCTCGCCGACACCAAGTGCTGCCAGCAGAGCGTCGCGTCGGTCCAGGATCGACCCGGCTGGGCGACGATCACCGCCGTACAGGAGAACCAGGTCGTCGAGCTCGACGACGACATCGCCTCCCGGTGGGGCCCGCGCGTCGTCGACCTGCTCCGCACGATCATCGAGGCGACCGCCAAGGTCCCCGCGTGACGCTGGGCCGGTGGCGATAGCAGAGGCCTTCCCATGCGGCAGGTGGTAACCCAGCGCCCCTCCGGCCCGCCGGAGGGGCGGCCGGCCGCGGCTCGACCCGCCGGGCTGCGGCCCGGCTGGCTCGTCGCCGGGCTGGCCGCGGTCCTGGCCGCCCTGGTGGCGGGCGTCTCCCTCGGCCCGGTCAGCCTGCCACCCGGCAGCGTCGCGGTCGAGCTGCTGAACCTTCTCCCCGGGGTCGGCCTCGACAGCGGGCTCACCGAGCGGGAGATCGCCATCATCACCGAGCTGCGCCTGCCCCGGGCCGTACTCGGCCTGCTCGTCGGCGGCCTGCTCGCCCTGGCCGGCGGTGCCTACCAGGGCGTGTTTCGCAACCCGCTGGCCGACCCGTACCTGCTCGGGGTCGCGGCCGGCGCCGGGTTCGCGGTCACCGTGGTGATCACCGCTGGCGGGGTTGGCGGGGCGATCACCGGACTGCCGGTCACCATCCCGCTGGCCGCGTTCGTCGGCGCGATCGGCGCGGTCACGCTGACCTACCTGCTCGGCTCCGCCGGTGGCCGAAGCCGATCACCGGCGACCCTGATCCTGGCCGGGGTGGCGGTCTCCGCCTTCCTCTCCGCCGGCCAGACGTACCTGCTGCAACGCAACTCAGACAGCATCCAACAGGTCTATGCCTGGCTGCTCGGGCGGCTCGCCACCGCCGGCTGGCACGACGTGTGGCTGGTCCTGCCGTACTTCCTGCTGACCGCCGTGGTGGTCCTGCTGCACCGGCGGGAGCTGGACGTCCTCTCGGTCGGCGACGACGAGGCGACCAGCCTGGGCCTACACCCGCAACGGTCCCGTTACCTGCTGATCGCCGCCGCCTCCCTCGGCACCGCCGCCGCGGTCTCCGCGTCCGGGCTGATCGGCTTCGTCGGAATCATCGTGCCGCACGCCGTACGACTGCTCGCCGGCGCCAGCTATCGGGTGATCCTGCCGCTGTCGATGCTCTTCGGCGGGGCGTTCCTGGCGCTCACCGACGTGGTCGCCCGTACCGCCGCCGCCCCCGAGGAGATCCCGATCGGCGTGGTGACCGCCCTGCTCGGCGGCCCGTTCTTCGTGCTGGTCCTGCGTAGCGCCCGGCGGGTGCTGGGATGAGCGCACCGGCGGTGGCGGTACGCGACCTGCGGGTCCGGCTGGCCGGCGTACCCATCCTCACCGGGGTCGACCTGAGTGTCGCCGCCGGCGAGTGGGTGACCGTGATCGGCCCGAACGGCGCCGGCAAGTCGACGCTGCTGCGCGCCGTCGGTGGCCTGCTGCCCACCGAGGGTGCGGTATCCCTCTTCGGTACGCCGATCCAGCAGCTGCGTCGCCGGGACCGGGCCCGGGTGGTGGCGACGGTGGCCCAGTCGCCGGTGGTGCCGGCCGGAATGTCGGTCCTGGACTACGTGCTGCTCGGCCGCACCCCGTACATCGCGCCGCTGGGCCGGGAGTCCACCGCCGACCTGGCCGCCGCGCACGATGTCCTGGACCGGCTGGACCTCACCGGATTCCACGCCCGGGAACTGGCCACCCTCTCCGGTGGCGAGCGACAGCGGGTCTTCCTGGCCCGGGCCTTCGCCCAGGGGGCCACCCTGCTGCTGCTCGACGAACCGACCAGCGCGCTGGACATCGGCCACCAACAGGACGTCCTCGAACTGGTCGACCAGCTCCGCCGGGCGCATGGCCTGACCGTGGTGGCGACCATGCACGATCTCTCCATCGCCGGCGAGTACGCCGATCGGATGGTGCTCCTCGCGGACGGTCAGGTGGCCGCCGTCGGCACCTCCCGGGAGGTGCTCACGACGGAGCTGCTGGCTCGCCACTACCGCGCCACCGTGAAGGTGATCGACGGCGAGCACGGCCCACTGGTGGTACCCGTCCGCCCCACCTCCGCACCCGGCCGGATGCTGGAGATCAGGGCGGGGTGATCGCGTGGAAGAGGGCGCCCTGTGGGTCGCGCAGGGCTGTGCAGCGACCGGCCGCGGTGTCGCGGGGCGGCACCAGGATCGCCCCGCCCAGGGCGGCGGCCCGGGCGGCGGTCGCGTCCACGTCCGCCACTCCGAAGTACACCGACCAGTACGCGGGCGCGCCGGCCGGGTAGTCGCCGAGCGGCGTGGTCATCCCGGCGACGATCTGGCTGCCGAGGCGCCAGCCGGTGTGTCCGGCCGGACCGGTTGGCGGCTCGTCCGGCTGCCAGCCGAAGACCAGCTCGTAGAAGACCTTCGCGCCCTCCGGGTCGGGGGTGACCAGTTCGGTCCAGCTCATCGCCCCCGGTACCCCGAAGACCTCGCCGCCGGGCATCCCCAACGGCTGCCACACACACAGCGTCGCGCCCGCCGGGTCGCTCAACACCGCCATCCGCCCCCGGTCGAAAACGTCGAAGGGGGGCACCACGAGCTGCCCGCCGGCCTCCTCGACCCGCGCGGCCACCAGGTCGGCGTCGTCGGCGGCGACGTAGATCGACCAGATCGGCACCTGCTCGGGAATGGCCGGCAGCCCGGCACCCGCCACCGCCTGGCCGTGGCGGAGAAAGTCGGTGTAGCCGTTCGCCTCGGGCTCCGGCGCGATCCGGCCGGTCCAGCCGAACAGCTCCGGGTAGAAGCGGCGCGCGTCGTCGAGGTCCGGCGCGGCCAGGTCAGCCCAGCAGGGGGTGCCCGCCGGAACGATGCCCACCTCAACCCCTCTCGTCCGGGGCGGCCCCGGTGACACGGCCCCGACCCGCATGATGACACTGCCACAGCCCGTCCGGCGGGAAATGGGCAAACGTCAACGCCAAGAGGTGACTCGGGCTTCCGCGTTGCCCTGGCTGCTGGTGGTTTCGCAGCGGCTGGACCCCACGTGGGCCACCAATGCGTTACTGAACAAAAAATGCTTAATCTGTCGCCGAACAACTCCTGGCTGACTGCCCCGGTCGGGTGAGGTATGCCCGGCTGTGTAGGGTCTCGGCGCACCCAGATCGCTACCATAAGTAGGTGGGCGACGCGGAGATCCTCGTTGGAGCCAGCTGGCCGTCACTGGTGTCGGTGGTGTCAGACGGCGGGCTGACCTATTCGGCTATTGAGGGTGACTCGGGCCAGTTTTCGGAGGTTGTGACGTCGGGTGTGACGTTGGGGTTCACGCCGCGGGCGATGGCGACGCTGAACTTCAACACGATTCTGTTGACCTCGACAGAGGATGACCTGTGTCGGATTGATGCGGTCACGAACGATGCGTCGTTGGTTTTCGATCCGCCGGTGACAATTATTGGTGGCGGATGGACGCACACTCATCTTTCCCATGACGATGCCGGGAGTCTGTGTGGACTCACTTCGGCGGGGGGTGTCTGACCGTGGCCGTTTCAATCCCAGCACGTCTCAGCGAACCCCCGAGGAGACCCACGTCCCCGAAAGCTGGAATACGTCGCTCCCTCCCGGCGGCATTGGCCGCACTGGCCCTCGCCGGCAACGGTGCGGTGGTGGTCGATACAGCGCGTCCGGCCGAGGCTCGGGCCGCCGGTGTGCGGCCTTCCTTCCAGCTTCCATTCCCGTGCGGTGATTCCTGGCAGATCTCCACTTATCGCGGTCATGATGACTACGACGTTGACATGTTCGCGAACAGCGGCAACACGGCCGGCCGACCTATTCTCGCCGCCGCCGCCGGCGCTGTCTCGTATGCTGGTTGGGACAGTGGCGGCGGCTGGCACGTCCAGCTCAACCACGGCGAGGGCTGGGATTCGCTCTACCTGCACATGGAGTCACCCCCGGTGGTCTACGCCGGACAATGGGTCCGGCAGGGGCAACTGCTCGGCAGGGTGGGCAGCACCGGCAACTCAGGCGCCCCTCACCTGCATCACGAGCAGCGGCACGAAGGCGCCAAGGTGGAGGCCTACTTCAACGGCGTCCGTTCGGAGATTACGACGGACGGTTTTCCCCCGGGGGAGCCGCTGTCGCCACCGGTCAATGCCGTTAGTGCTAATTGTGGCAATATTTCTATCTACGGGATCCTGCCGGATGGTAGGCTGACCTATTCGTTGGTCGAGTCGGGTTCAGGTCGGCTCTTGAAGGCTGTGACGTCGGATGCGACGTTGGGGTTCACGCCGAGGGCGATGGCGACGCTGAACTTCAACACGATTCTGTTGACCTCGACCGAGGGCGACCTGTATCGGGTTGATGTGGTCACGAACGATGCGTCGTTGGCGTTCGATCCGCCGGTGAAGATTGTTGGCGGCGGATGGACGCACACTCATCTTTCCTATGACGGTGCCGGGGGTCTGTATGGGCTCACCTCGGCGGGGGTGTTGCAGCGCCACCAGGTGACCGCGACGAAGCCGTCCGGCAGTGAGATCGTCAATTGGGTGACGATCGACAGCGGTTTCACCCTCAAGACGCTGACCACGACTGGGCCGGACTGGATCCTCGGTACGGTTTCGGATGGCCGATTGATGTCGTACAAGATTAATGCAGTGGGGCGCTGGGAGTCCGGCGAGTTGTCGAGCACCTGGCAGGACATCACCCACCTGCTGTCTCCCGGCACCGGTATCTACTACGGCCGTACCAGCGATGGCACGCTGCACCGATACGGCGACCGAAACCCGTACGACAACAACGGCAGCGACCTGTACGGGCAGGGCAGGGTGACCGATTCCGGCTGGACCGAGGTCCTGCTCTCCGCCCAACCCTTCGGCTTCTAGGACTGCGCATCGGCGGCTTCCGCGGGGTTCGACCACCGGCGAAAATCCGTCGATGGGAGTGGTCGGAGGGGCTAGGCTGGTCGATCCGTGCGCTCTCGCGCCACGCCGAGGCACAGCCGGTACCCGACGCGGGTGGCCGGGCGGCCAGGTCACCCTGTCGACCCGGAGGAACCGCCGTCATGCCCGCCGATCACGCCGCTGAGCGCACTGCCGACCGCACCGCTGACCTCACTGTTGAGCTCGACGCCGAGCGTGCGCACATGGCTGCGTCGCGGGCGGCCCTGCACGCGATGCGGCAGCACGCCGAAGCCATGTACGCCGTCGGCGCGAAGATCGCCGGGGACCCCTTCTCCGCCGAGACCCTCGGGGTGGCGTTGGCCCGGCGGGTGGCCGAACTCGCCGACGACCCCCGTACGCCGCTGTTCTTCGGCCGCCTCGACCTCGACGGCGCCGCCGAGTCGGGAGACGCCCCTGCGTCCGGTGCCGCCCCCGAGCCGGGAGCGGGCCCGGTGACCGGCCGGTACCACATCGGACGGCGGCACGTTTCCGACCAGCTCGGTGAGCCGCTGGTACTGGACTGGCGAGCGCCGGCCAGTCGCGCCTTCTACCAGGCCAGCGCCCGTGACCCGCAGGGCGTACGGACCCGTCGTCGGTTCGGCTTCGCTGGCGGCGATCTGACCAGCTTCGAAGACGAACACCTGGACCAGGGGGAGGAGTTCGGCACCACCAGCAAGATCCTGATCGAGGAGATCGAACGCCCCCGGGTCGGGCCGATGCGCGACATCGTCGCGACGATCCAGCCCGAGCAGGATGAGCTGGTTCGTGCCGACCTCGACACCTCGATCTGCGTACAGGGGGCACCCGGAACCGGTAAGACCGCCGTCGGTCTGCACCGGGCCGCGTACCTGCTTTACCTGCACCGCGAACGGCTCCGGCGCACCGGCGTCTTGATACTCGGGCCGAACCCGGCGTTCCTCGGCTACATCTCGGCGGTCCTGCCCGCGCTCGGTGAGCTGGAGGTGCGGCAGGCCACCCTGGAGGGGCTCATCGGACGGGTGCCGGTCTCCGGTGTTGATCCGGTTGAGGCCGAGGTCGTCAAGCACGACCCTCGGATGGCGACGGTGCTGCGGCGGGCGCTCTGGTCCCGGCTCGGTCGAGCTGACTCCGCGATCCAGGTATCTGACGGCGCCTACCGGTGGCGCATCGATCCGGGGGCGCTCACCCGCCTGGTGGACGACACCCGGCGGGAGGATCCCGCGTACCTGCTCGGCCGGGAGCGGGTCCGCGCCCGGGTCGTCGGTCTGCTGCAACGCCAGGCCGAGACGCGCTCCGGCGAGTCACCGGGGGAGCCGTGGCAACGGCGGATGGGGAAGGCCACACCGGTGGTCGAGTTCCTCGACGCCTGCTGGCCGGCGGTGACGCCGCAGTCGCTCGTCTTCGAGTTGCTCAGCGACGCGGAGCGGCTGGCCCGCGCCGCCGAGGGCATCCTCACCGAGGCCGAGTGTCAGGCGCTGCGCTGGCCCCGGCCCTTCCGGAGCGTCAAGAGCGTCCGGTGGAGCAGCGCCGATCTGGTGCTGCTCGACGAGGCCGCCGGGCTCCTGGAGCGGGAGCCGAGCCTTCACCACATCATCATCGACGAGGCGCAGGACCTCTCCCCGATGCAGTGTCGGGCCATCGCCCGGCGCACCACGCACGGGTCGATCACACTCCTCGGTGACCTCGCCCAGGGCACGGCACCGTGGGCGGCGACCGACTGGGCGGAGTCGCTGCGGCACCTGGGCAGGCCGGACGCGGCGGTCGTGCCGTTGACCACCGGGTTCCGTGTACCGGAGGCGGTCGTTGCGCTGGCCAACCGACTCCTGCCCGCGTTGGAGGTGAACGTCCCCCCAGCGGTGTCGCTGCGTTCGGACGGCAGCCTCGTCCTGCGCCGGGTGGACGACCTGGATGCCGAGGTGGTCGCGGAGCTGGCCGCGACCCGCTCGCTACCGGGGTCGGTCGGGGTGATCGCCGCTGACCGGCGCCTGGACGAACTGCGGGCCGCGCTCGTCGCGGCCGGCGAAGAGCCCGGGGAACTCGACGCCCCGGAGAACGGGCGCGTCACCGTCGTCCCGGCGACGCTGGCCAAGGGCCTGGAGTACGACCACGTGATCGTCGTCGAACCGGCCGAGATCGTGGACGCGGAACCGCGCGGACTGCACCGGCTCTACGTCGTGCTCACCCGCGCGGTGACCCGGCTGACGGTGCTGCATGCCCGCCCGTTGCCCGGAGCGCTCGCCACCGATGCCCTCGACCGGGCCGCCGGTGCTGTGGTGCCCGCTCCGGCGTGACTGACGCCGCCGGGCCCCCTTGGCGGCGGGCCCAGACAGCGCATGACGTCCGGGTCCGGCGTTGGCTGCGGTGTTGGCCACTTCGGCCCTGACCCGGCGTCGCGATAGGTGGTGGCGGCGATACGGTCGGGGCATGGTAGAGCCGGTCGCACGCCCTCGGGTCGGGCACATCCAGTTCCTGAACTGCCTACCGATCTACTGGGGGCTGATGCGCTCGGGCGCCCTGATCGATGTTGACCTGCACAAGGATTCGCCGGATCGGTTGAGCGCCGCGCTGGTCGCCGGTGATCTGGACATCGGCCCGATCACCCTGGTGGAGTACCTGCGGAACGCCGACGACCTGTTGCTGCTGCCCGATCTCGCGGTGGGTAGTGACGGACCGGTGCTCTCGGTCAACGTCGTCTCGACCCGCCCGCTGGCCGACCTCGACGGGTGTCGGGTCGCGCTCGGGTCGACCTCGCGGACCGGCGTGCTGCTGGCTCAGCTGCTGCTCGCCGAGCGGTACGGGGTGCGGCCCGACTACTTCCGCTGCCCGCCGGACCTCACCCAGATGCTGCTGGAGGCGGACGCCGGGGTGCTGATCGGCGATGTGGCGCTGCGTGCTCTCCTGGACGCGCCGTCTCGCGGCCTCACCGTCACCGACCTCGGTCAGGCGTGGAAAGAGTGGACCGGGCTGCCGATGGTTTTCGCCGTCTGGGCGGTCCGCCGAGATTTCGCCGCCGCGCATCCGGGCCTGGTCAAGGAGGTGCACGAGGCGTTTCTGCGGTCCCGGGACCTCTGCCTGGCCGAGTTGGACCAGGTGGCGACGGCGGCTGCCCGCTGGGAGAGCTTCGACGCGGAGACGCTGGCGACGTACTTTCGGATGCTGGACTTCAGCCTGGGGGATCGCCAGATCGCCGGGCTGCGCGAGTTCGCCCGGCGGGCCGCTGCCGCCGGCGCCGTCCCTGCGCTTCCCGCCGGCGGTCCGGCCCGCTTCGTCGGCTGACCGCTACGGCTCGCGTTGACCGTTACGGCCTGCGTCTACCGCTGCGGCTCGCGGTGACGACGTTGGCCCGCACGCCTTGTCGGCGGACCAACTCGTGGCGCGGGGTCGCCGGTCAGAGCGGTTCGGCCAGCAGGGCCTCGGTGACTTTCTGGCAGTTGTCCATGCCGTACTGGTAGCCCTGCGCGACCGGGTAGCGCAGCATCACCCCCATCGTCCAGGTGTCGCCGATCGCCAGGCAGTTGACGTGGTTCTCCTGCTCGCGGGTGCGGTCAACCCAGCCGTTCTTGATGGCGATGGTCTCGCTGACAGCTGACGGGAACGCCTTGCGGATACCGAAGTCGCCGGCGCCCCGGACCAGCCGCATCTCCTCAAGGAGCCAGTCCGTCCATTCCGGGCCGGCGGCCCTGCCGTCGGCGATGCACTCACCGAGCCGTGCGGTGTCCCGTGGGGACAGCTCGGTCCGGCTCCAGCCGCCGTCCTCCGCGACGTTGCTGTCGGTCAGCTCGCATAGGGACAGCAGGCGCTCGATGGTGACGGATCCGCCGAGGTTGTTGTAGAACTCCTGGGTAAGGGCGTTGTCACTGTCCCGGATGATCTTGGTGGCGTCGGCGAGCTCGGTGTCGGTCGGGGTCCGGCCGGCCTCCACCGTGCGGCGCAGATAGTCGGCGACGATCCAGGATTTGATCATCGAAGCCGTGGTGCTGGTCTCGGTCATGTTCTCCGAGCCGATGATCTCACCGGTACGGCGGTCCAGCACACTCCAGGCGTACCAGCCGTCGATGCCCAGGTTGGTGAGATCGTTCGCTGCGAAGGGTAGCGGTTCGAGGGTCGGGCTCGGCGATGGCGTGGGCTGGGCCTGCCCTTCACGGCCATCGGACTGCTCCTGTGCTGGGCCTTCGCCCCACAGCGCCGTGGCCGTCGATTCGAAGGGCGACCCGGGTAGCAGGCGGAGGGAGACCAGCACGAAACCGATCAGGATGGCCGTGATCGCGGCCACCTTGAGCAGTGAGGTGCCGCCCTGCTGTGCGTCGGGCTGGCTGGCCATCAGAGGTCCTCGGTCGGCTGCTGCGGCACCTTCAGGGCGGCGCCGGGCTGCGGGGTGACGAGCTGGGTGGCGACGCTCGCGCAGGTCTGGGCGCCGTAGTCGAGCCCACTCTGCTGCGGGTACCGCATCATCACGGCGAGACTCCACTGGTCGTTCACCGCGAGGCAGTTGACGTGCCAGTTGCCGTCGTAGTTCAGCGCCGTCCACCCGTTCTTCATGCCGACCGGGCCCTGGCTGGTGATCGACTCGGGTAGGCCGTCGATGATCCCCCAGCGGCCGCCTCCGGAGCGCGCGTTCTGGTCGTCGGCGGCGGTCGTACCGCGAACCTGACTCATCTCGTCCAGCAGGAACTCGGTCCACGTCGGCCCGGCGGCCGTGCCGTCGGCGATGCAGTCGCCGAGCCGGACCGCGTCCCGGGGGGACATCTGGGTGAAGCTCCACCACCCGACGTAGCCCGGCACGGTGCCGGGTTTGGTGTCGGTGAGGCCGCAGGTGCTGATCATCCGGTCGATGGTGGCCGATCTGCCGACCTCCCGGTAGAGCAGGTTCGCCGCGTCGTCGTTGCTGTCCCGGATCGCGGTGGTGATGGCATCGCGCATCGTCTTCGAGAGCGACTCGTCACCGAGTTGGTTCAGGTAGTCGGCGGCGAACCACACCTTGATCATCGATTCGGTGGAGCTGGTGTCGGTGAGGTTCTCCGCGCCGGAGATCGTGTCGGTCTGGCGGTCCATCAGCGCCCAGGAGAAGAACTCGCCCTCGAAGGGTACGGAAACCGGCGCGTCGGCCAGGGTCGGCGGCGGGGGCGCGGAGGGTGCGGGCGTGGGGACGCTCGCCTCGGAGTCGGTGCCGCCGTCGTCGAGGCGGGTGTACGCAGCGGGAATGATCAAAGCAATTCCGAGGACGACCGCCATGACGGCTAGCAACCGGGGACGCATAACTGGGTGAACTCCAGGTGTCGGGGTCAGGGGGCCGGCTCGCAGGGCCGGGGGAGGGATCGGCGCGGTCGAGGCGGGGGCGGCCTCAGCTACGTAAACGATCGCCGGCAGCAGGTCGGTGTGACCGCGGGGAAGTCTACGTCTGGATCTGCGCCGTGCCGAGGCTCGCTCGCGGCGGAGGCGTGTCATAAGTGGCGGGAGTTGCAGACAGTGCATACTTTCTGCCCTTTTTAGGGGTTATTTGTGACTCGGCTCATAACGGGCTGGTGGGTGCGGGGTACTCCGCCCGCGGCCGGAAACCTGTTACATCCCCTAGAGATTGGTGTGTCGAGCTGTAACACTTGAGGTATGTATGGGAATGACTTCCCCGCCGACGACACCTCCAGCGGCCTGCTGGGCGAGGTCGAGGCGGCCGAGATGGCGCTGCGGGAGGCGGCCGAGCGTGGGCGGCACGGTGCCGCCGGCGCGGATCCGGCCGCCTACTTCACCGAGGTCATCGCCGCCGACCAGAAGGTCGAGCCCCGGGACTGGATGCCGGAGTCGTACCGCGCGACCCTGATCCGGCAGATCGCCCAGCACGCCCACTCCGAGATCATCGGAATGCAGCCGGAGGGCAACTGGATCACTCGTGCTCCCTCCCTCAAACGCAAGGCGATCCTGCTCGCCAAGGTGCAGGACGAGGCCGGCCACGGCCTCTACCTCTACGCCGCCGCGGAGACCCTCGGGGTCAGCCGGGACGAGCTGGTTGACCTGCTGCTGGCCGGCCGGCAGAAGTACAGTTCGATCTTCAACTACCCGACCCTCAGCTGGGCCGACATGGGCACGATCGGATGGCTGGTGGACGGCGCGGCGATCGTCAACCAGGTGCCCCTCTGCCGCTGCTCGTACGGGCCGTATGCGCGGGCGATGATCCGGATCTGCAAGGAGGAGTCGTTTCACCAGCGGCAGGGGTACGAGATCCTCCACACCCTCGCCCACGGCACCCCGGCCCAGCGGGAGATGGCGCAGGACTCGGTGAACCGCTGGTGGTACCCGTCGCTGGCGATGTTCGGCCCGCCGGACACCGACTCCACCCACTCCGCCCAGTCGATGGCCTGGAAGATCAAGCGCTTCTCCAACGACGAGCTGCGCCAGCGGTTCGTGGACATGTGCGTGGGCCAGGCCGAGGTGCTCGGCCTCACGCTTCCCGACCCGGCGCTGTGCTGGAACGACGAGCGCGGCGCCTACGACTTCACCCAGCCCGACTACGCGGAGTTGATGCGGGTGATCAAGGGGGCGGGTCCGTGTAACCGGCAGCGGATGGAGCACCGTCGTCGGTCACACCGGGAGGGCGCCTGGGTCCGGAGCGCCGCCGCCGCGTACGCGGCCAAGCAGGCGAGCAAGAAGGAGCAGGCGAGCAGGAAGGAGAGGGTGGCGTGAGCGAGTACAGCGAGCCGACCAGCCAGCCGGGTGGGGCTTCGCCGGCGCCCCTCTGGGAGGTCTTCGTCCGGGCCCGGCGCGGACTGGCCCACACCCACGTTGGCAGCCTGCACGCAGCCGACGCCGAGTTGGCCCTGCACAACGCCCGGGACCTCTACACCCGGCGACAGGAGGGGGTGTCGATCTGGGTGCTGCCGGCCGCCGCCATCACCGCGTCGAGCCCGGACGAGAAGGACGCCTTCTTCGACCCGGCGGCGGACAAGGTCTATCGGCACCCGACCTTCTACGAGGTGCCGGAGGGGGCTGCTCACCTGTGACCGCGTATGTCGAACAGACCGGACCGAGGGCCGTGCCGACCGCCTCGGGGACGACGTCGGCCGCGCCGGAGCTGACGCCGGCCGCGCCGGAGCCGGTCACCAAGCGCTTCGAGTTCGTCCTGGGCCTCGCCGACGACGCGCTCGTCGCGGCCCAGCGGCTCGCCGAGTGGTGCACCCGCGGGCCGGAGATGGAAGAGGACATCGCCCTGTCCAACATCGCCCTCGACCAGCTTGGGGCGGCACGCCTGCTGTTGACCTACGCGGGCGAGTTGGAGGGAGCTGGGCGGGACGAGGACGCGTTGGCGTACCGGCGCGACGACCGGGAGTTCCGCAACTGCCTCCTGGTCGAGCTGCCCAACGGTGACTTCGCGGTGACCATGGCGAAGCTGCTCTTCCTGGCGGCGTACCAGGTGCCGCTCTACACCGCGCTGGCCGGCTGCGGCGACGAGCGGCTGGCCGCGATCGGGGCGAAGGCGCGCAAGGAGTCGGCCTACCACCTGGATCATGCCTCGTTGTGGGTACGGCGGCTCGGCGACGGCACCGACGAGTCACACCGCCGGATGCAGGCGGCGGTGGACGAGGTGTGGCCGTACCCGCACGAACTCCTCACCCCGGACCCGACCGCGCCGGTCGACCCGGCCACCCTGCGCGCCGACTTCGACTCGGTCGTCTCCAGTGTGCTCACCGAGGCCACGTTGACGGTGCCCGAGACCTCCTGGACGCCGGCCGGCGGCCGGAACGGCGTGCACACCGAGCACCTGTCCTACCTGCTCGCCGAGCTGCAGGTGCTACACCGCGCGCATCCCGGAGCGTCCTGGTGACGACCGCCCGGGCCGCGGTGGCCGCGGTGGTGGATCCCGAGCTTCGGGTGATCACCATCGAAGAACTCGGCATTCTGCGGTCGGTTGCCGAGGAGCCGGCCACCGGTCGGGTGGTGGTCACCATCACCCCCACCTACACCGGTTGCCCGGCGATGGATGTGATCCGGGCCGACATCCGTCGGGCGCTCGTCGCCGCCGGCCACCCGCCGGCCGAGGTCCGTACGGTCTACACGCCGGCGTGGAGCACCGACTGGATCACCGAGGCGGGGCGGGCCAAGCTCGCCCGGGCCGGCATCGCCCCACCGGGTCCGGTCCGCCCCACCGGCCCGGTACCGCTGACCCTGACCGTCCGCTGCCCGTGGTGCGGATCCCCGGAGACCGAGCAGATCAGCCGCTTCGGCTCGACCGCGTGTAAGGCTTTACGACGCTGCCGATCCTGTACTGAACCCTTCGACCACCTGAAGGCACTGTGACTGTCACGATCACCCGGCCGACCCGTCGTCGGCCGGTCTTCCACCCGCTGCCCGTGGCCACCGTCGACCGGCTCACCGCCGACGCGGTGGCGGTCACCTTCGCCGTACCGGACGAGCTGCGCGCGAGCTTCGCGTTCGACCCCGGCCAGCACCTCACCGTGCGCCGGACGACGGAGCAGGGCGAGGAGGTACGGCGCTCGTACTCGATCTGTTCGACGCCCCAGGATCTGGGCCAGCGGGGCGTGCTGCGGATCGGGGTCCGGGAGATCCCCGGCGGCGCCTTCTCCGGGTACGCCTGTGGGGCGCTACGGGGCGGGGACACCGTCGAGGTGCTGCCGCCGCTCGGTCACTTCACCACCGCGCTGCACCCGGACCGGGTACGCGCCTACGCGGCGGTGGCCGCCGGCTCCGGCATCACCCCGGTGCTATCCCTGGTCACCACGGCCCTGGCCGTCGAGCCCGCCAGCACCTTCACCCTGGTGTACGGCAACCGCGCGGCGAACACCGTGATGTTCGCCGAGGAACTCGCCGACCTGAAGGACCGGTACCCGACCCGGCTGCACCTGGTCCACGTGCTCTCCCGCGAACAGGGCGAGTCGCCCCTGCTCTCCGGCCGTGTCGACGCCGAGCGGCTGGGCCGGCTGCTGGACACCATCGTGCCGGGCGCGGCGATCGAGGAGTGGTTCCTCTGCGGCCCGTACGGGCTGGTGACGGACGCCCAGCGAGTGCTGGCCGCCCGGGGTGTCCCGGACGCCGCGGTGCACGCCGAGCTCTTCCACGTGGACGCGCCGCCGGAGCCGGTCCACCGCCCCGAGCACCAGCCGACGGCGGGTACCGAGGTCACGATCGTCCTGGACGGGCGTTCGTCCACGGTGACCATGGGGCGGGCGGATCGGGTGCTGGACGCGGCGCTGCGGGTCCGCGCGGAGCTGCCGTACGCGTGTAAGGGGGGCGTCTGCTCGACCTGCCGGGCGAAGGTCGTGGCCGGCGAGGTGACGATGGCCCGCAACTACGCGCTGGAGCCGGACGAGCTGGCGGCTGGTTACGTCCTGACCTGCCAGTCGAGCCCGACCACTGATCGGCTCACCGTTGACTACGATGCCTGACGCCACCGGATGGGGCCGGCCGCGGACGGCCGGCCTTCCCGGCGGCGGCGGGGTTGAGGGGCCGGAGAGCTCACACCGCCGGTGGCCGCTCGTCACGGGTTGGGCCGGGGCGACGTAGGCTCGGGAGCGTGACGGTGAGCCGGGAGATCAACGACATCCTGCAGCGCGGCGCGGACGGCGGGCGGATCACGCCTGAGGAGGCCCTGCTGCTCTACACCGAAGCGCCCCTGCACGCGCTGGGTGAGGCGGCCGATGCGGTACGCCGGCGGTGGTACCCGGACAACATCGTCACGTATCTGATCGACCGCAACATCAACTACACGAACGTCTGCGTGACGGCGTGCCGGTTCTGTGCCTTCTACCGTGCGCCCAAGCACCGGGAGGGCTGGACCCACCCGACGGAGGAGATCCTGCGCCGCTGCGGTGAGGCGGTCGAGCTGGGCGCCACCCAGGTAATGCTGCAGGGTGGGCACCATCCCGACTACGGGGTGGAGTACTACGAGGAGCTCTTCTCCTCGGTGAAGCGGGCCTACCCGCAGCTCGCCATCCACTCGATCGGCCCGAGCGAGATCCTGCACATGGCGAAGGTGTCCGGCGTGGGGCTGACCGAGGCCATCACCCGGATCAAGGCGGCCGGCCTGGACTCGATCGCGGGCGCCGGCGCCGAGATGCTGCCGGCCCGGCCGCGGAAGGCGATCGCGCCGTTGAAGGAGTCCGGTGAGCGCTGGCTCGAGGTGATGGAGCTCGCCCACCAGCAGGGCGTCGAGTCGACCGCGACGATGATGATGGGCACCGGGGAGACCGCCAGCGAGCGGATCGAGCACCTCCGGATGATCCGCGACGTGCAGGATCGGACGCGGGGTTTCCGGGCGTTCATCCCGTGGACCTACCAGCCGGAGAACAACCACCTCAAGGGGCGGACCCAGGCCACCACCCTGGAGTACCTGCGGCTGGTGGCGGTGTCCCGGCTCTTCTTCGAGACCGTGCCGCACCTCCAGGCGTCGTGGCTCACCACCGGCAAGGATGTCGGTCAGCTCGCGCTGCACATGGGGGTTGACGATCTGGGCTCGATCATGTTGGAGGAGAACGTCATCTCCTCGGCCGGAGCGCGGCACCGTTCGAACCTGCACGACCTGATCGGGATGATCCGGTCGGCGGACCGGATCCCCGCTCAGCGGGACACCCACTACCGGCGACTCGCCGTGCACCGCACCCCCGCCGAGGACCCGCGGGATGACCGGGTGGTGTCGCACTTCTCGTCGATCGCCCTGCCCGGCGGCGGTGCCGGGAAGACGCTGCCACTGGTTGACGCCGGCTGAGATGGCCGGCTGGCGCCACCCGCGGATGAGGTTCCACGGGTGGGCCGGACGGCTCAGCGGCTGTGGGCCGAAGGTATCGACCTCGGTGACCTGTTGCTGGGTGATGGTCCACGTTGAGGTTGACAACCGCCGTTGGTCCGGACATCCCCCGGCGTGGCTGCGGGGGGCCACGTCAGCCTGCCCGCACAGTGGGCTATCCAGGGTGATTGACCAGTCAGCGGCGACGAGGCGGGCCGTCGGCCCGCTCCGTCCGTGAGCTGCGGCGCGGATGTCCTGGTAGGGGGGCCTCCCGGCGGGAGGTGCGACGGCTGGCACAGTGGAGGGGTGAGTACGTCTCAGGGCCAGCGCGCCAGCCTGGACAAGCAGCCGCATGAGGTCGCCGCGATGTTCGACGGGGTGGCCGCCCGCTACGACCTGGCGAATACCGTTCTCTCCTTCGGGCGGGACCGGTCCTGGCGGCGGGCGACCCGGGCCGCGCTGGGCCTGCGGCCTGGCGAGCGGGTGTTGGACGTGGGTGCCGGCACCGGCGTCTCGACCGGGGAGCTCGCCCGTTCGGGGGCGTACGCGGTCGGCGCCGACCTCTCCCTGGGTATGTTGGCCGCGGGTCGGCGGGCCCGCCCCGAGGTGCCCCTGTTGGCCGGGGACGCGCTGCGGTTGCCCTTCGCCGACGCCAGCTTCGACGCGGTGACCATCTCCTTCGCGCTGCGCAACGTGCAGGACACCGCGGCGGCGCTGCGCGAGTTGGCCCGGGTCACGAAGCCCGGCGGCCGGCTGGTGGTCTGTGAGTTCAGCACCCCGGTCAACCCCGCCTTCCGCACGATCTACCTGTCATATCTGATGCGGTCGCTGCCGGCGGTGGCGCGGTCGGTGGCGAGCAGCCCGGACGCGTACGTCTATCTGGCGGAGTCGATCCGCGCGTGGCCGGATCAGGCGGCGCTGGCGGAGCTGATCGGGTCGGCGGGCTGGCAGCGGGTGGGCTGGCGCAATCTGACCGGCGGCATCGTCGCGCTGCACCGTGCCTTCCGGCCGTGACGGCGGCGTCCGTGCCTCGGGCAGGCCGGCCGCAGAACGGCGATTCGTGCCGAAGCGAGCCGACACCTCGCCCCTGCCGCGCTGACCGGCAGGTTCCGCGGCAAGTTAGGTGCCCCTAATATGCGGCCGGCAGCTGGCCGGTCATAGACTCCGTACCGTCTGGCTTGTGAACGTTTTCACGAGCGTGCGGGAGGGGAGGTGCGGATGACCACGGAGAACGACGCCGAGGTGATTGTCGTGGGCGCGGGCCCAGGTGGTTCGGCGACCGCGTACCACCTGGCCCAGCACGGCGTCCGAGTGTTGCTGCTGGAGAAGACCGAGTTCCCCCGGGAGAAGGTCTGCGGCGACGGGTTGACCCCGCGCGCGGTGCGCCAGCTGGTGCGGATGGGCGTGGACACCTCGGTCGAGGCGGGCTGGGTGCGCAACCGGGGCCTGCGGGTCGTCGGCGGTGGCCTCCGCCTCGAACTGGACTGGCCCGACCTGGCCAGCTTCCCCAACTACGGCCTGGTGCGTCCCCGGCTGGACTTCGACGAACTGCTCGCCCGGCGCGCCGTCGCCGCCGGCGCCGAGTTGCGCACCGCGGTGGAGGTCACCGCCCCGATCTTCGACCGTGCCGGCCGGGTGGTCGGGGTAGAGGCGGCGGTCGGCTCGGAGCAGGCACCGGCTACCTTCCGGGCGCCCCTCGTGGTCGCCGCGGACGGTGTGTCCGGTCGCTTCCCGCTCGCCCTCGGGCTGGCCAAGCGGGATGACCGACCGCTCGGCGTGGCGGTCCGGCGGTACTACCGCTGCCCGGCCAAACACGACGACAACTACCTCGAGTCCTGGCTGGAGCTGCGCCGCAAGGGCAGCGACGCGCTACTGCCCGGCTACGGCTGGATCTTCGGGCTGGGCGACGGCCGGGTGAACGTCGGGCTCGGTGTCCTGAACTCCTCCGCCGCCTTCGGTAAGACGAACTACCGGCGGTTGCTCACCGACTGGCTCGCCAACACCCCCGAGGAGTGGGGGATCGCCGACGAGGCCAACGCCGAGGGGTCGATTCTCGGCGCGGCGCTGCCGATGGGCTTCAACCGGGTGCCGCACTACTCGCGGGGAACGCTGCTCGTCGGCGACTCCGGCGGCATGGTCAACCCGTTCAACGGCGAGGGCATCGCGTACGCGATGGAGTCGGGGGAGCTGGCCGCGGAGGTCGCGGTACAGGCGCTCGCCCGTCCGGCCGGCTCCGAGCGGGAGCGCGCGCTGATGGCGTACCCGGCGGAGCTGAAGGCCCGGTTCGGCGGCTACTACCGGCTCGGCGGCATCTTCGTGAAGCTGATCGGTCGCCCCGAAATCATGCGGGCGGCCACGAAGTACGGCCTGCCGCACCCGATGTTGATGCGCTTCGTGCTCAAGTTGTTGGCCAACCTGACCGACCCGCGCGACGGGGATGCGATGGACCGGGTCATCAACGCGATGACGAAGGCGGCGCCAGCTGTGTGACGCGGTCTGGATCGCGGTGTGTTTTGACCCCGCCGGCAATCGCCGATCGGGATGTGAATAGTGTGATATTTGTCCAGCATCGAGGGCAGGGAAGGACGAGCAGGAGAAACGATGTCGCTCTCGCCTTACATACCGATCATCGGGTTGTTCGCCCTCGCCGCGGCGTTCGCGCTGTTCTCCGTGGCAGCCGCCCGCCTCGCCGGCCCGCGCCGCTATAACCGGGCCAAGCTCGAGGCGTACGAGTGTGGAATCGAGCCGAGCCCGCAGCCGGTCGGTGGCGGCCGGTTTCCGATCAAGTTCTACCTGACGGCGATGCTATTTATCGTCTTCGACATCGAGATCATCTTCCTCTTTCCCTGGGCTGTCTCGTTCGATGCCCTGCCGATCTTCGGCCTTGTGGAGATGGTCCTGTTCATCGTCGCGGTCTTCGTCGCGTACGCCTTCGTGTGGCGGCGCGGCGGCCTGGACTGGGACTGAGGAAGGAACCGTAGATGGGTATCGAGGAGAAGCTCCCCGCCGGTGTCCTGCTCACCTCGGTGGAGAAGTTCGTCAACTGGTCGCGTAAGTCGTCGGTCTGGGGGGCCACCTTCGGCCTCGCCTGCTGCGCCATCGAGATGATGGCGGCCGGCGGACCGCACTACGACATGGGCCGTTGGGGCATGGAGGTCTTCCGGGCCTCACCCCGGCAGGCGGACCTGATGATCGTTGCCGGACGGGTGAGCCAGAAGATGGCCCCGGTGCTCCGGCAGATCTACGACCAGATGGCCGAGCCCCGCTGGGTGCTGTCGATGGGCGTCTGCGCCAGCAGCGGCGGCATGTTCAACAACTACGCGATCGTCCAGGGCGTTGACCACGTCGTGCCGGTGGACATGTATCTGCCCGGCTGCCCGCCCCGGCCGGAGATGCTCATCGACGCGGTCCTCAAGCTCCGCGAGAAGATCATGCACGAGCCCCTCGGTCCGAACGGCCGCAAGATGATGGAGGCCCGCAAGGCGCGCGGTGACGTGCCGGTCGTGCCCTACGGGTCGATGCCGTCGTCGTACCGCAGCGACAAGGCCCGCCGCGCCGAGTGGACGAAGGCTGTCCGCGAGGGCCGCGAGGAGCAGCTGCGGATTGAGAACTGGATGAAGGCCCAGCCCCACCTGCAGCAGTACGAGGGGTTGAAGAAGTGACTGAGCTTGCGAGCCCCGCGGTCGTGAACGGAGGGCCGGTGACATGAGCGCACCCCAGGACAGGACGGACGACGGCGGCGTGCCGGTACCGGTGACCCCGGCCGGGGCCACCGGCGGCGCTCCGGCCGAGCTACCCCCGTCGAGCCCCGCCGGGCGGGGGATGTTCGGCGACCAGGGCACCGGTGATGTCTCCGGCTACGGCGGGCTGGTCCGCCCGCAACGGTCGATCGAGGCGGCCACGCGGCCGTACGGCGGCTACTTCGACGAGGTCACCGACGCGCTGGAGGAGGCGTACCCGGCCTTCGGCGAGGCGATCGAGAAGGTCGTGGTTGACCGGGGTGAGCTGACCCTGCACATCCGTCCGGAGCGGATCGCCGAGGTCTGCCAGGTGATGCGGGACGACCTCTCGCTCCGGTTCGAGCTCCTCTCGTCGGTATCCGGGGTGGACTACCTCGGCGCCGACGCCCGCCGGCTGCACGTGGTCTACCAGCTGACCTCGATGACCTACCGGCGTCAGGTCCGGCTGGAGACGGCGGTCTCCGTCGAGGAGCCGCACCTGCCCAGCGTGACCAGCGTCTACCCGACCGCCGACTGGCAGGAGCGGGAGACGTACGACATGTTCGGCGTCGTCTTCGACGGTCACCCCGGCCTGACCCGGATCCTCATGCCGGACGACTGGGAGGGCCACCCGCAGCGCAAGGACTACCCGCTGGGTGGCGTGCCGGTCGAGTACAAGGGCGCCGAGATCCCGCCACCGGACCGCCGGAGGTCGTACCAGTGAGTGAGCTTGCGAGCCCGGTCGCGAATGGAGGGCAGGGACGGTGAGCGCGAGGAGTGAGCTTGCGAGCCCCGCAGTCGCGAATGGAGGGCAGGCAGAGTGAGCGCGTCCAACTACGCCACCGAGCGGGAGACCGCCGAGGGCAAGGTCTTTACCGTCACCGGCGGGGACTGGGATGTCGTCCTCTCCGGTACCGATCCGATCAACGACGAGCGGATCGTCGTCAACATGGGTCCGCAGCACCCGTCCACGCACGGGGTGCTCCGGCTGGTGCTGGAGCTGGAGGGCGAGACGGTCCGTGAGCTCCGCTCGGTCGTCGGTTACCTGCACACCGGCATCGAGAAGAACATGGAGTTCCGGAACTGGGTCCAGGGTTCGGCCTTCGTGACCCGGATGGACTACCTCGCCCCGCTGTTCAACGAGACGGCGTACGCGCTGGCGGTGGAGAAGCTGCTCGGCATCGAGGAGCAGATCACCGAGCGGGCGACCACCATCCGGGTCCTGATGATGGAGCTCAACCGGATCTCCTCGCACCTGGTCTGGGTGGCCACCACGGCCATGGAGCTGGGCGCGATCAACATGATGCTCTACGGCTTCCGGGAGCGGGAGTACGTCCTGGAGATCTTCGAGCTGATCACCGGGCTGCGGATGAACCACGCCTACGTCCGCCCGGGTGGGGTGGCGCAGGACGTGCCGGACGAGGCGATCGCCAAGATCCGTGACTTCTTGAAGCTGATGCCGAAGAAGCTCGCGGAGTACGAGAAGATGCTCTCCGGTCAGCCGATCTGGCTGGAGCGGACGCAGAACGTCGGGGTGCTCGACGCGACCGGCTGCCTCGCGCTGGGCGTGACCGGCCCGGTGCTGCGCTCCGCCGGCCTCGCCTGGGACCTGCGCAAGACGATGCCGTACTGCGGCTACGAGACGTACGAGTTCGACGTGCCGACCCACACCGACGGTGACGTCTGGGGCCGGTACCTGGTCCGGCTGGCCGAGATTCGGGAGTCGTTGAAGCTCGTCGAGCAGGCGGTGGACCGGCTCCGGCCGGGCCCGGTGATGGTGGCGGATCGCAAGATCGCCTGGCCGGCGCAGCTCGCCATCGGGGTCGACGGCATGGGTAACTCGCTGGAGCACGTGGCAAAGATCATGGGGCAGTCGATGGAGTCGCTGATCCATCACTTCAAGCTCGTCACCGAGGGCTTCCGGGTCCCGCCCGGCCAGGTGTACGTGGGCATTGAGGCGCCCCGGGGCGAGTTGGGGGTGCACGCGGTCTCCGACGGGGGGACCCGGCCGTACCGGGTGCACTACCGGGAGCCGAGCTTCGTCAACCTTCAGGCCCTGCCGGCGATGGCCGAGGGCGGCCTGATCGCGGACGTGATCGCCGGTGGCGCCTCGCTGGACCCGGTGATGGGTGGGTGTGACCGGTGAGTGACGCAGTCGCGAACGGAAAGGGGGCACCGATGACCGTGTTTTCCGAGGAGACCCGGGCGCGGGCCCGGGAGATCATCGCTCGGTATCCGGCCGATCGGTCCCGCTCGGCGTTGCTGCCGCTGCTGCACCTGGTGCAGTCGGAGGAGGGGTATGTCTCCCCGGCCGGCATCGCGTTCTGCGCCGAGGTGCTGGGGCTGAACAAGGCCCAGGTCGGTGCGGTCGCCTCGTTCTACACGATGTACAAGCGGCGGCCGACCGGCGACTGGCTGGTCAGCGTCTGCACCAACACGATGTGCAACGTGCTGGGCGGCCAGGAGGTGTACGACGCCCTGGTCGAGCACCTCGGTGTCGGGCACGAGGAGACCACGGCCGACGGCACGATCACCCTGGAGCACGCCGAGTGCCTGGCGGCGTGCGACTACGGACCGGTGATGACGGTCAACTACGACTTCTTTGACAACGTGGACCCGAAGACGGCGGTCGGGGTGGTCGACGAGCTGCGGGCCGGTAACCAGCCGACCCCGAGTCGCGGGGCCCGGCTCTGCCGGCTGAAGGAGATGTCGGTGCAGCTCGCCGGCTTCGCCGACGAGCGGGAGGGCGCGGTCGCCGATGGGGGCCCCGGCGAGCCGACCGTGCGTGGGCTGCGGCTGGCGCAGGAGCACGGCATCGCGGTCACTGGGTTCGACCCGAACACGCCGATCCGCAGCAAGGCCGAGGCCGAGCAGGCCGCCGCCGAGGCGAAGGCGAAGGCCGAGGCCGCCAAGCCCGCCGCCGGTTCGACTGGCGCGGCCCAGGAGAGCCGGCCGGCCGGTTACGCCAAACCCGCCAGCGACGCCAAGCCCGCGGGGGACGACGCGCCGGTGAAGGAGCGCTCGTTGAAGGACGCAGCGGCGGGCATGGGAGATGCGGCCGGGAACGAAAGGGGCGCAGACCAGTGACCACTCCTCGGCCGGAGACGCTGGCCAAGCTCACGCCGGTGCTCACCAAGCGGTGGCTGTCGCCGGACGCCTGGCGGATCGGCACCTATGAGCGGCTGGATGGTTATGCCGCGCTACGCAAGGCGTTGGGTGCCCACCCGGACGACCTGATCCAGCTGGTCAAGGACTCCGGGCTGCGCGGTCGGGGCGGCGCGGGCTTCCCGACCGGCCTCAAGTGGGGGTTCATCCCGCAGGAGCCGGACGGTCGGGCCCCGACCCGACCGCACTACCTGGTGGTCAACGCGGACGAGGGTGAGCCGGGCACCTGCAAGGACCTGCCGCTGATGACGCACGACCCGCACTCCCTGATCGAGGGTGTGATCATCGCGTCGTACGCGATCCGGGCCAACCGTGCCTACATCTACATCCGCGGCGAGGCGGTGCACGCCGCCCGCCGGCTGCGCCACGCGGTGCAGGAGGCGTACGCCCGGAACTACCTCGGGAAGAACATCCTCGGCAGCGGCTTCGATCTGGAGCTGGTGGTGCACTCGGGGGCCGGGGCGTACATCTGCGGTGAGGAGACCGCGCTCCTGGACTCGCTGGAGGGGTTCCGCGGCCAGCCCCGGCTGCGCCCGCCGTTCCCGGCGACCCACGGTCTGTACGCCAGCCCGACGGTGGTGAACAACGTCGGCACCATCGCCTCGGTTCCGTATCTCGTGCTGGGGGGCGCCGCCTGGTGGCGGAGCATGGGCACGGAGAAGTCCTCCGGGCCGATGATCTACTCGCTCTCCGGTCGGGTTGTGAACCCGGGCCAGTACGAGTGCTCGATGGGGGTCACGCTCCGCGAGCTGATCGAGCTGGCCGGTGGCATGCAGCCGGGGCACTCGCTGCGGTTCTGGACGCCGGGCGGCTCGTCAACGCCGCTGCTGACCGCCGACCACCTGGACGTGCCGCTGGACTTCGAGGGGGTGGCGGCGGCGGGGTCGATTCTCGGCACCACGGCGACGCAGATCTTCTCCGACCAGGACTGCCCGGTCTACGCGACGTACCGGTGGCTGGAGTTCTACCACCACGAGTCGTGCGGCAAGTGCACCCCGTGCCGGGAGGGCAACTACTGGATGGTCCGGGTCTACCGCCGGATCCTCTCCGGCCAGGGCACCCAGGAGGACCTGGACACGCTCCTGGACACCTGCGACAACATCCTCGGCCGCTCGTTCTGCGGCCTCGGTGACGGTGCCACCAGCCCGGTGACCTCCTCGCTGAAGTACTTCAAGCAGGACTACCTCGACTATGTCGAGGGCCGGACCGCACCGAAGCTTTCCGACAAGCAGTTGGTGGGAGCCCACTGATGACGGACGTAGCCAAGCAGACCGAGACGGTCACGCTCACCATCGACGGTATTGAGGTCACCGCGCCCAAGGGGGAGCTGGTGATCCGGGTGGCCGAGCAGATGGGCGTTGAGATCCCTCGGTTCTGCGACCATCCACTGCTGGCCCCGGTGGGGGCCTGCCGGCAGTGCCTGGTCGAGGTGGAGGGGCAGCGCAAGCCGGTCGCCTCCTGCACCCAGACCGTCGCGGACGGCATGGTGGTAAAGACGCAGCTCTCCTCCCCGGTCGCCAAGAAGGCGCAGGAGGGGATGATGGAGCTGCTGCTCGTCAATCACCCGCTCGACTGCCCGATGTGCGACAAGGGCGGCGAGTGTCCGCTGCAGAACCAGGCGATGTCGACCGGCCGCACCGACTCCCGGTTCCACGAGCACAAGCGCGAGTACGAGAAGCCGCTGGAGATCAGCACGCAGGTGCTGCTCGACCGCGAGCGGTGCGTGCTCTGCCAGCGGTGCACCCGGTTCTCCGAGGAGATCGCCGGCGACAAGTTCATCGACCTGATGAACCGCTCGTCGGCAGAAGAGATCAACATCTACCGGGACGAGGCGTATGGCGACTCGGAGAGCGAGGACGGCGACGTGCCGTTCAACTCGTACTTCTCCGGTAACACCATCCAGATCTGCCCGGTGGGGGCGCTGACCGGCGCGCAGTACCGCTTCCGCGCCCGCCCGTTCGACCTGGTCTCCAGCCCCAGCATCTGCGAGCACTGCTCGGCCGGCTGCGCCCAGCGCACCGACTGGCGGCGGGGCAAGGTGCTGCGGCGGCTGGCCGGCGACGACCCGGCGGTTAACGAGGAGTGGAACTGTGACAAGGGGCGCTGGGGCTTCCAGTACGCCCGCGCCACCGACCGGCTGACCACGCCGCTGGTCCGGGACGAGCGCACCGGCGAGCTACGCGAGGCCTCCTGGAGCGAGGCGTTGACGGTCGCCGCCGACGGGCTGCGGGCCGCCCGCGACGGTGGATCGGGTACGGCGGTGCTCACCGGCGGTCGGCTGACCGTCGAGGACGCCTACGCGTACGCGAAGTTCGCCCGGATCGCGCTGCAGACCAACGACCTCGACTTCCGGGCCCGGCCGGTCTCCCGCGAGGAGGCCGACTTCCTGGCCAGCTCGGTCGCCGGAGCCACCGATGTCAGCTACGCCGACATCGAGCAGGCGCCCGCGGTGGTGCTGGTCGGCCTGGAGCCGGAGGAGGAGTGCCCAATCCTCTTCCTGCGGCTGCGCAAGGCGCACCTGAAGAAGAATCTGACGGTCTACGCCATCGCGCCGTTCGCCACCCGTGGTCTGGAGAAGCTCGGTGCCAAGCTGGCCCGGGTGGTGCCGGGTGAGGAGGCGAGCGTGCTCGCCGAGCACGCGACGGTCGCCGAGGCGCTCAGCCAGCCGGGGGCGGTCCTGCTCGTCGGTGAGCGGCTGGGCGAGACCCCGGGTGGGCTCTCCGCTGCGGCGGAGGTGGCCCGGCGTACCGGCGCCAAGCTGGCCTGGGTGCCGCGGCGCGCCGGTGACCGGGGCGCGGTGGACGCGGGCTGTCTGCCGAACCTGCTCCCTGGTGGCCGTCTGGTCACCGAGCCCGCCGCCCGCGCCGAGCTGGGCGAGGCGTGGGATGTGCCGGCCGGAACCATTCCGAGTCAGGCGGGCCGGGACACGGACGCCATCCTCGCCGCGGCGAGCGCCGGCGAACTCGGCGCGCTGGTCGTCGCCGGCGTCGACCTGGCGGACCTGGCCGACCCCCGACTGGCCGAGCAGGCGCTGGACACGGTGCCCTTCCTGGTCAGCCTTGAGCTGCGCAACAGCGCGGTGACGCGGCGGGCGAACGTGGTCCTCCCGGTCGCCCCGGTGCTGGAGAAGGCGGGAAGCTTCCTGGACTGGGAGGGACGGCTGCGCCCCTTCGAGGCGGTGCTGAACACCGCCGCGATGACCGACGGCCGGGTGCTGGACGCGCTCGCCGCGCAGCTTGACGTACGGCTCGGCACCGCTGACGTGCCGGCTGTCCGCCGCGAGTTGGGCGAGCTGCCGCGTACCCGGACCACGAAGCCGGCCCCGCCGACGGTGGCCCCGGCGGCCGTACCGCAGCCGGGCGCCGGCGAGGCGGTGCTGGCCACCTGGCACCAGCTGATCGACCTGGGCACGCTGACCGAGGGGGACGAGCACCTCGGTGGTACGGCCCGCCCAGCGGTGATCCGGCTGGCCCGGAGCACCGCGGAGTCGATCGGCGTCGCCGACTCGGACGCGGTGACCGTCGGCACCGAACGCGGCGGCGTGACCCTGCCGGTGGTGGTGACGGAGATGCCGGACGGCGTGGTCTGGCTGCCCACCAACTCGCCCGGATCGACCCTCCGCCGCAGCCTTGGCGTCGCGGCCGGCACCGTGGTGCGGATCTCCGCCGGTACGACCGGCTCGACCGTTCCCCCGCAGTCCGACGCGCAAGTCGCGGCCGACGTGACCGACCGCCCGGGCCCGCTCCTCAACTCCGGCGGTGTCCAGTGAGGGTGGGGAGAGCACGAGTGGGGCGAGTCAGCCTCGCAGTCGCGACCGAAAGGTGGGCACAGTGACCTTCCTCGCCCAGGAACCGACGCTGGCCGATTTTGGCCGGGACCCCTGGTGGCTGGTCCTGATCAAGATTGTCTTCGCGTTCGCGTTCGGCCTGCTGGCCACGCTGCTCGGCGTCTGGTTCGAGCGGCGGGTCGTCGGCCGGATGGCGGTCCGGCCGGGTCCCAACCAGCTCGGCCCGTTCGGCCTGCTCCAGACGCTCGCGGACGGCATGAAGATGGCCTTCAAGGAGGACATCCTGCCGCGCTCCGCGGACAAGGTCGTCTACTTCTTCGCGCCGGTCATCTCGGTGGTCTGTGCGGTCACCGCGCTGTCGGTGATGCCCTTCGGCCCGATGGTCAGCATCTTCGGGCACCAGACGCCGCTGCAGGTCACCGATGTCTCGGTGGCGGTGCTGCTGGTCCTGGCCTGCTCGTCGATGGCGGTCTACGGCGTGGTGCTGGCGGGCTGGGCCTCCGGGTCGACCTACCCGCTCCTGGGGGGCCTGCGCTCCAGCGCACAGCTGATCTCGTACGAGGTCGCGCTGGGCCTCTCCGTCGTGGCGGTCTTCATGCTCTCCGGCACGATGTCGACCAGCGGGATCGTCGCGGCCCAGGGAGAACGCCCCCAGCTTGAGTTCTTCGGCTTGGATGTCGCGGCGCCCGGCTGGTACGCGATCCTGCTCTTCCCGAGCTTCGTCATCTTCTTCATCGCCATCGTCGGGGAGACCAACCGGGCCCCGTTCGACCTGCCCGAGGCCGAGTCCGAGTTGGTCGCCGGCTTCATGACGGAGTACAGCTCGCTGAAGTTCGCGCTGATCATGCTCTCCGAGTACGTCGCCATGGTGACCATGTCGGCGTTCACGGTGACACTCTTCCTCGGCGGCTGGCGCGCGCCGTGGCCGATCACCTCCTTCTGGGATGGGGCGAACTCCGGCTGGTGGCCGATGCTGTGGTTCTTCGGCAAGGTCCTCCTCCTCGTCTTTGTCTTCGTCTGGCTGCGGGGCACCCTGCCCCGGCTCCGCTACGACCAGTTCATGCGCCTCGGCTGGAAGGTCCTGCTTCCGCTCAACCTGGTGTGGATCCTGGTGTTGGCGGGTTGGCTGAAGACCCAGGGCTGGGAGCGCGCGGACCGGCTGATCCTCTACGGGGCCATCGCCGGTGTGGTGCTGATCGTCACCCTGTTCTGGCCGAACCGGCAGCCGGCGCCGAAGCCGACGCTGGCCGAGGAGGTCAACAACCGGCCGCCGGGCAGCTTCCCGCTGCCGCCGCTGGACCTTCAGGTACCACCGAGCCCGCGGACCCAGCGCATTGTCGCCGAGCGGGAGCCGGCCAACCTCGCCGACACGGACTCCAGGGAGGTGTGACGTGGGCGCGATCACCGGAACGTTCAAGGGCTTCGGGGTCACTTTCTCGCACATGTTCAAGAAGGTGGTCACCACCGACTACCCGTTCAAGCCGCCGGTCGCGGCACCGCGCTATCACGGGCGGCACATCCTCAACCGGCACCCGGACGGCTTGGAGAAGTGCATCGGCTGCGAGCTGTGTGCCTGGGCCTGCCCGGCGGACGCGATCTACGTGGAGGGCGGCGACAACACGGAGGAGGAGCGTTTCTCCCCCGGCGAGCGGTACGCCAGCGTCTACCAGATCAACTATGCCCGCTGCATCTTCTGCGGACTCTGCATCGAGGCGTGCCCGACCCGCTCGTTGACCATGAGCAACGAGTACGAGCTGGCCCGGGACAACCGCGAGGACCTGATCTTCACCAAGGAGCAGCTCCTGGCGCCGCTGCTGTCCGGAATGGAGCAGCCGCCGCACCCGATGCGGTTGGGTGACAGCGAGAAGGACTACTACGTCGGCGCGTTGGAGAACCCGGGCACCTCAGCCGGGGCGGAGCGCTCGCCGATGGGCCCCGGCCGCTACCGGATCAGCGAGCACCCCGGTGTGCAGTTCCCCGGCGCCGACCAGGCCGCAGAGCGGGCGGACAAGGGAGACGGAGCATGACCACGCAGACGGTGCTCGCCGCGGCGGGTTCGGTACCCGGAGGTGAGGCAGTCACCTTCTGGATCCTCGCCCCGCTGGCGCTGATCGGCGCGATCGGCATGGTCGCCGCCCGCAACGCGGTGCACTCGGCGCTGATGCTGGTCCTGACGATGCTCTGCCTGGGCGTCTTCTACGTGGTCCAGGCCGGGCCGTTCATCGGCCTGGTGCAGATCATCGTCTACACCGGCGCGATCATGATGTTGTTCCTCTTCGTGCTGATGCTGGTGGGCCGCGGCGCCTCGGATTCGGTGATCGAGACGCTGCGCGGCCAGCGGGTCGCGGCGCTGGTGCTCGGCGTCGGGTTCGCTGGACTCGTCGGCACCGGCATGTACCGGGCGCTGGCCGGTAGCACCGCCGCCGGTCTCGCCCAGGCCAACGCCGAGGGCAACGTGCAGGGCGTCGCCCGGCTGCTGTTCACCAAGTACGTCCTCGCCTTCGAGCTGACCTCGGCGCTGCTGATCACGGCGGCGGTCGGTGCGATGGTGCTGGCGCACATCGAGCGGCGCCGGGAGGACCGGATGGACCAGGCGGCCACCATGAGGGCGCGGTTCCGTCCCGGTAACTACCCCGGCCCGAAGCCGGGCCCCGGCGTCTTCGCCACCTCCTCGTCGGTCGCCACGCCGGCCCGCCTGCCCGACGGCCGGCTGGCCGAGCAGAGCACCCCGGAGATCCTGCCGGTCCGTGAGCTGACCGCCGAGGACACGACGTTGAAGGGGACCGAAAAGTGAGCGAGTTCTTCTCGGTCGAGCCGAACTACTACCTGGTCCTCGCCGCGGTGCTGTTCACCATCGGCGCCGCCGGGGTACTCGTCCGGCGGAACGCGATCGTGCTGTTCATGTGCGTTGAGCTGATGCTCAACGCGGCCAATCTGACCCTGGTCACCTTCAGCCGGATCAACGGTGACCTCAACGGGCAGATCATTGCGTTCTTCGTGATGGTGGTGGCCGCGGCCGAGGTCGTGGTCGGACTCGCGATCATCATGGCGATCTACCGGACCCGACGCTCGGCGAGCGTCGACGACGCCAACCTGCTGAAGTACTGAGGGGCCTGCGGTGATGGAGATTCTGGCGAAAGCCCCCGTCGAGCCGGTGGGCGCCGTCACGTACGGGACCGCCGAGGGGTTGCTCGGCAGCGTCTGGCTGCTGGTGGCGATCCCGCTGGTCAGCGCGGCGATCCTGCTGCTACTCGGCCGGCGGGCGGACCGGTGGGGGCACTGGCTGGGTGTCGCGTCGGTCGGTGTCGCGTTCCTGCTTGGCCTGACCTACTTCTTCCAGCTCCGCGGCGTGGAGAACCGGTCCGTTGAGCTGAGCCTCTGGGATTTCATCGCGGTCGGTGACCTCCGGGTGGACTTCGGTCTGCTCTTCGACCCGTTGGCGGCGGTCTTCGTACTGCTGATCACCGGGGTGGGCTTCCTGATCCACCTGTACGCGGTGGAGTACATGGCCCACGACCCGGGGCGTCGGCGGTTCTTCGCGTACTTCAACCTGTTCGTCGCCGCCATGCTCCTGCTGGTGCTCGGCAACAACTACGTGATGCTCTTCTTCGGCTGGGAGGGCGTCGGGCTGGCGTCGTACCTGCTGATCTCCTTCTGGTACGTGCGGCCCGCCGCCGCCACCGCCGGTAAGAAGGCGTTCCTGATGAACCGGGTCGGCGATGCCGGCCTGCTGATCGGCATCTTCATCATGTTCGCCACCCTGGGCACCACGCAGTACGACGAGGTCTTCTCCGGTGTCGGCTCGCTGACCGCCACCACGGTCCTGCTGCTCGGGCTGCTCCTGCTGCTCGGTGCCGCCGGCAAGTCGGGTCAGTTCCCACTGCAGGCGTGGCTCCCGGACGCGATGGAGGGCCCGACCCCGGTCTCGGCGCTCATCCACGCCGCCACCATGGTCACCGCGGGTGTGTACCTGATCGCCCGCTCCAACCCGATCTTCTCGGCGAACTCGACGCTGCAGCTGGTCGTGGTGAGCGTCGGCGCGCTGACGCTGCTGCTCGGCGCCATCATCGGCATGGCCAAGGACGACATCAAGCGGGTGCTCGCCTGGTCGACGGTGAGCCAGATCGGCTACATGTTCCTCGGCGTCGGCCTCGGTGGCGCGGCGTACGCGCTGGCCATCGTGCACCTGCTGGCGCACGGCTTCTTCAAGGCCAACATGTTCCTGGGCGCCGGCTCGGTGATGCACGGGATGAAAGACCAGGTCGACATCCGGCGCTTCGGCGGGCTGGCGAAATACATGAAGATCACCTGGTTGACCTTCATGGCCGGCTGGCTGGCGATCATCGGCCTGCCGCCCTTCTCCGGCTTCTTCTCCAAAGAGCCGATCATCGTGGCCGCGTTCGAGCGGGACGACTGGACGGCCTGGCTGTTCGGCATGGCGGCCCTGCTCGGTGCCGGCCTGACCGCGTTCTACATGACCCGGCTGTTCGTGCTCACCTTCCACGGCCCGGCTCGCTGGACCGAGGAGATCGACCACCCGCACGAGTCGCCGAAGCTGATGACGATCCCGCTGATCCTGCTCGCGGTCGGTTCGATCGGCGCCGGTGCCCTGATGGTCGGGCCGGTCCCCGAGTGGCTGGAGGCGACCGCCGGACTGGGCGGTGGCTCGGAGGCCGCGCACGAAACGGTGCTCTCGCACCTCGCCATCACGATCCTGTCGATCGGGGTAACCGTGATCGGCGCCGGGCTCGCCTGGTTCCTGTTCCGGCGCGGCACGGCCACCGAGCCGCAGCCGGCGGGGGTGCTGGTCACCGCCGCCCGGAAGAACCTCTACACCGACGCCGTCAACGAGACGGTGTTCGAGAAGCCGGGCATCTTCCTCACCCGGGCGCTGGTCTACCTGGACAACCGGGGCATTGACGGACTGGTCAACGCCCTCGCCGCCGGCGTCGGCGGTGGCTCGGGTCGGCTCCGGCGGCTGCAGACCGGCTTCGTCCGGTCGTACGCCACCTCGATCCTGGCTGGTGCCCTGCTGGTGGTGGCGGCCTTCCTGGCCGTCGAGGCGGGGTGGCTGGTGTGATCGACCTCAGGAGGCGGTCGGGGAACCCCGCGGTGGCCGCCGTCGGCGGACCGCACAGTGACGACGGAGGTAAGGCCGCGTAATGTCCGACTTCCCGTTTCTTTCGGTGCTCACCGTGGCGCCGCTGGTCGGTGCCCTGGTGGTCGCCGTCCTGCCCCGCCGCCGGCCGGAGTTGGCCAAACAGGTGGCGCTCGGCTGGTCGCTGTTGGTGCTGGCGCTCTCGGTGGTCATGTGGGTGACCTGGCAGACCGGCGGTGACCGGTTCCAGTTCCGCGAGTCCTATCCGTGGATTCCGAACTGGGGCGTCAACTTCACCTTCGCCGCCGACGGCATCGCGCTGGTCATGCTGATGCTGATCGCGCTGCTGGTGCCGCTGGTGATTCTGGCGTCCTGGCACGACGCCGAGTCGTCCAAGCGGTCGGTGCCGGTCTACTTCGCCCTGTTGCTGGTGCTCGAGTGCACGATGATCGGCGTCTTCGCCGCCGCCGACGTCTTCCTCTTCTACGTGTTCTTCGAGGTCATGCTCGTGCCGATGTACTTCCTCATCGGCAGTTACGGCGGACACCAGCGGCAGTACGCGGCCGTGAAGTTCTTCCTCTACTCGCTGGTCGGCGGCTTGTTCATGCTCGCCGCGGTGATCGGCCTCTGGGTGGTCGGCGGAAAGACCTTCGACTGGGTGGCGCTGTCGCAGGTGGACATCTCCACCGGTGCCGAACGTTGGCTCTTCCTCGGTTTCTTCATCGCCTTCGCCATCAAGGCCCCGTTCTTCCCGTTCCACACCTGGCTGCCGGACGCCGGTGGCGCTGCCCCTGCGGGTGCTGCCGCGCTGCTGGTCGGGGTACTCGACAAGGTCGGGACGTTCGGTCTGCTGCGCTACTGCCTGCCGCTGTTCCCGGATGCGGCCAGGTGGTTCGCGCCGTGGGCGCTGGCGCTGGGCGTGATCGGCATCATCTACGCGGCGCTCCTCGCGATCGGTCAGAACGACCTGAAGCGGCTGGTGTCGTACACCTCGATCGCGCACTTCGGCTTCATCGGGGTCGGCATCTTCGCGTTCACCAGCCAGGCGGCCACCGGCGCGGTGCTCTACATGGTCAATCACGGGCTCGCCACCGGTCTGCTCTTCCTGGTGGTCGGGATGCTGGTCGCCCGCCGGGGCTCCGCGCTGATCAGCGACTTCGGCGGCGCCGGCAAGCTGGTTCCGCTGCTGGCCGGGGTGCTCTTCTTCGCTGGTCTCGCCTCGCTGGCGCTGCCCGGCACCGCACCGTTCATCTCCGAGTTCCTGGTGCTGATCGGCACCTTCTCGGTGAACAAGCCGGTGGCGGTGATCGCCACGCTCGGGATCATCCTGGCCGCCGCGTACGTGCTGTGGATGGTGCAGCGCACCACCCAGGGCACGCTCAACCCGGCGCTGACCGAGGTCGAGGGGATGAAGCGTGACCTGAACCTGCGCGAGAAGGTCGTGGTGGCCCCGCTGGTCGCGCTGATCGTGCTGCTCGGCTTCTACCCGAAGCCGGTCACGGATGTCATCAACCCTGCGGTCCAGGCGACCATGCAGGATATCGGCAAGACTGACCCGGCCCCGTCGGCCGGAACTCCACAGGAGGCGAGCCGGTGAGCGAGCTGAAGCTTCCGTCGATCGACTACGCGGCGCTCGCGCCGACGCTCATCTTGTTGGGCGCCGCTCTGGTCGGTGTCCTGGTCGAGGCATTCGTGCCGCGCCGGCTGCGGCACGTGGTGCAACTCGCGGTAGCGCTGCTGGCGGTGCTGGGTGCGCTGACCATGGTGGTGTTGAACGCCAATGATCGTCTGATCACCATCGGTGGGGCGATCGCCATCGACGGGCCGGCGCTCTTCCTGCAGGGCGCGATCCTGGTGTTGGCCGCGATGGCGTTGCTGCTCATTGGTGAGCGTACGGTCGAGCGCGGCGGTGCGTTCGTGGCGCAGGCGGCGGTGACCGCCGAGTCGGCGGACGACCGTCGGCAGGCCGAAGGGGCGCCGGGCGCGACCGAGGTGTACCCGCTGACCAGCTTCGCGGTCGGCGGCATGCTGATCTTCGTGGCGGCGAACGACCTGCTGACCATGTTCATCGCGCTCGAGGTCTTCTCCCTGCCGCTCTACCTGCTCTGCGCCCTGGCTCGCCGCCGGCGGCTGCTGAGCCAGGAGGCGGCGATGAAGTACTTCCTGCTCGGCGCATACGCCTCGGCCTTCTTCCTCTTCGGCGTCGCGTTGGTGTACGGCTTCACCGCCGGCACCCCGGGTCGGGCGGCGGGGGTCGACTTCGCCACCATCCACGCCGCGGTCGGGGAGAGTTCGTCCAGCTCGGTACTGCTCTTCGGCGGTATGGCGCTGATCGCGATCGGCCTGCTGTTCAAGGCCGGCGCCGCGCCGTTCCACGTCTGGACGCCGGATGTCTACCAGGGGGCGCCCACCCCGATTACCGGCTTCATGGCCGCCTGCACGAAGGTCGCCGCGTTCGGCGCCCTGCTGCGGGTCTTCCACGTCGCTTTCGAGGGAGCCCGCTGGGACTTCACCCCGGTCCTCGGCGTGGTGGCGGTGCTGACCATGCTCGTCGGGGCGGTGCTGGCGGTCACCCAGACCGACATCAAGCGGCTGCTCGCGTACTCCTCGATCGCCAATGCCGGGTACCTGCTGGTCGGGGTGCTCGCGCCGACCAGCGACGGGGTCTCCGGGACGATGTTCTACCTGGTCGCCTACGGCTTCTCGGTGTTGGCGGCGTTCGCCGTGGTCACCCTGGTCCGGGACGCCGATGGTGAGGCCACCCACCTGTCCCGCTGGGCGGGTCTGGGCCAGCGGTCGCCCTTCTACGCCGGGCTGTTCACCTTCATCCTGCTCGCCTTCGCCGGTATCCCACTGACCAGTGGCTTCACGAGCAAGTTCGCGGTCTTCAGCGCCGCGTTCGACGGCGGTCAGGGCTGGTTGGTGATCGCCGGTGTGCTCACCAGCATGGTGCTCGCCTTCCCGTACCTGCGGGTGGTCGTGCTGATGTGGCTCTCCGAGCCCGGTGAGTCCACTCCCGCCGTCGTCATGCCGGGCTGGCTGACCTCGGCCGCGCTGACCATCGGTGTGGTCGCCACCCTGGTGCTCGGCGTCTTTCCGCAGCCGCTGCTCGATCTCGCCGCCGGAGCCGCAGAGTTCGTGCGGTGACACCGACAATCCGGGGCCGGCACGTGACCCCCGTGCCGGCCCCGGGGCTGTTCTCGGAGGTCATGGACACATTCGTGGGCGCCCTTTGGGCTATCCCCGCCCCGGGGTCGACGGTACTGGTGTGGCATGGTGGGAGGCGTGGTGAATCCGGCTGACAAGCTTTCGGGTGCCACCGGCGTGGGCAGTCATTCCGGCCGGGGCGGCGTGGGTCAGTTGGGTGCCGTCGGGCTGCATCCGGCTGACGCGGGGCTCCCGGAGTCGGCGCTTCAGGTGCTGGCGGGGGTCGAGGCCGCGCTGCGGGCCGACGTCGTCAGCGCCGACCCGTTCGTCACTGAGGCCGCCCGGCACCTCCTCGACGCCGGTGGCAAGCGGTTCCGCCCGTTGCTGGTGGCGCTCGGCGCCCAGTTCGGGGATCCGACTCGGGCACAGGTGGTGCCGGCCGCCGTGGTGGTGGAGCTCACCCACCTGGCGACGCTCTACCACGACGATGTCATGGACGAGGCGCCGGTACGTCGGGGGGCCCCGAGCGCCAATTCGCGGTGGACGAACTCGGTGGCCATTCTGGTCGGTGACTATCTCTTCGCCCGCGCGGCGGATATCTCCGCCGATCTGGGCACCGAGGCTGTCCGGCTGCAGGCGCGGACCTTCGCCCGGTTGGTGCACGGCCAGATCGCGGAGACCGTGGGGCCGCGTCCCGGGGTGGACCCGGTGGCGCACCACCTGCACGTGATCGCCGAGAAGACCGGCTCGTTGATCGCTACCGCGGCCCGGTTCGGTGGGATGTTCAGCGGGGCCAGCCCGACGCACACCGAGGCGCTGGCTGGCTACGGTGAGACCATCGGGGTCGCCTTCCAGCTCTCGGACGACCTGTTGGACATCTCCAGCGAGGCGGAGCGCTCCGGCAAGACGCCCGGGACCGATCTCCGCGAGGGTGTCCCCACCCTGCCGGTGCTGTATGCCCTTGCTTTGGACGATGCTGACGCCGCGTCGGTGCGGCTCCGGGAAATCCTGGCGGTCGGTCCGCTGACCGATGATGAGCTACACGCCGAGGCGCTCGGCCTGCTCCGGGAGAGCCCCGCGTTGAAGCGGGCCCGGGAGACGGTGCGGAGCCGTGCCGAGAAGGCGCGCGCGCAGCTCGCGCCGCTGCCGCCGGGCCCGGCCCGGCAGGCGCTCGAATCCCTCTGCGACCAGATCGCGGACCGGACCAGCTGACGCATCTCTCGGTGACCAGATCGCGGGCTGGCTGCTGGATCCCTCGGTCTGGCTGTCGCATCTCCCGGACCGGCTGACGCAGCTACCGAACCGGCGGTGGTGTCTCCGGCAGCGGACATCACGGTTGCGCGGTATCCCGGGGTACCTCCGCGTCACCATAACGTGATCAAGTCATCACTGGCAGTGGATGATGATTTGGTGCTCTCTACCCGAACAGGCGTTTCCTACCGGTCCCAAATTTCATATGGTGTAAGCCCCGGCTGCGGAGGTGGTTGTGCGTGACCCCCTGGCGGAGCCTTCGGACCTCATCCGAAGCGTGTCCCGCGCGCTACGAGTGCTCGAGTCAGTCGGTCGTGCCCCGAAAGGGCTGACTGTCAAACAGATCGCGCGACGGTGCGAGCTGACCGTGGCGACCACGTACCACCTCGTCCGCACCCTGGCGTACGAGGGCTACGTGATCCGGCGCGAGGACGGCACGTACATCGTGGGCCTGGAGATAGCCGATCGCTACCGTGAGCTGGTCAGCGCCTTCCGCGGACCGCCGACGGTCGGGGAGTATCTGCGCCGGGCCGTCCTCGACACCGGCTACAGCCACTTTCTGGGCCGGTTCGTCGGGGGCCAGGTCGCCATCACGGCCGCCACCGAAGGCCCACGCTCCCCCTACCTGGAGGACCTGGTTCCCGGCTTCGACGAGGGGGCGCACGCCACCGCACTCGGTAAGGCACTGCTCGCGACCCTCACCACCGAACAGCGGCTGCGCTACCTGCGGGAAAACGGCATGCGCCCGTTCACCACCGGGACGCTGACCACCGCTGAGGCGTTCGAGGCCGACCTCGCGGCTGGCGAGCGGCGGGGGATGCAGCTGGAGCTGGGGCAGTACCGGCCGGGGGTGGCCTGCGCGGCGGTGATGGTGAGCGCTGACAAGGATGTGGAGCGCCGGATGGCGCTCGCCTGTGCCCTGCCGGCCGGCGAGATGATGGCCTCCGCCCGGGTCGTTCGGGCGAAGCTGCTCGCCACCGCCCGGAGCATCGCCGACTGCCTCGTCGACGACACCTGACCGGATGCGAGGTGCGGGCCCGGTGCAACGGGGAACGGGCCCTCACCCACGCTGGGGAGGGCCCGTTCGCGCCCGGAGGGGCCGAGGGGAGCTGGGCGGTCAGCTACCGATCGGGCCGCCGTCCAGGCGCCAGGTGACCACCACGCCCGGCTTGGCGTAGTCGCCGTCCGGCCAGGTGGAGGCAGGGTTCTCGATCGAGGCGCCGGAGATCTCCCCCGGGTGCTGCACGGCCACGAAGACCGAGCGGTTGTCGCCGGTGATGAACGGGCCGCAGGTCTCCGCGCCGATGGGTACGGTGAGGAACTGCTTCAGGTGGCCGCGCTCCGGGCCTTCGATCGGCGTGGCGAAGAGGCCGTCATTGCTGCCCAGCGCGTTGCCGTCGGTGGAGATCCAGAGGTTGCCGGTGGCATCGAAGGCGAGGTTGTCCGGGCAGGAGATCGGCGAGACCTTCGTCTTGTCGTACCCGGCGAAGTAGGTCGAGGAGTCCGCCGGGTCGCCGGCGACGATCGGCAGCGACCAGGTGAACGTGTCAGCGGAGTTGTTCCCGCGCTTCTCGACCAGCTCCAGCACGTGGCCGTGGCGGTTGGCGTTACGCGGGTTCGCCTCGTCCGCTTTCGGGTTGCTGTCAACCCCACGCCGGGAGTTGTTGGTGAGCGCCACATACACCTTGCCGGTGTGCAGGCTCGCCTCGACATCCTCGGGCCGGTCCATCTTGGTCGCGCCGACCTGGTCCGCGGCGAGCCGGGTGAAGGTGAGCACCTCGGCGGCGGTCATGCCCTCGACGTACGAGCGGTTGCCACTGACCAGCTTGATCCACCGACCACCGCCGTTGAACGCACCGTCGCTGGGTAGCTCACCGGAGCCGTCGATCTCGTTGGCGCTGGTGTAGTCCAGCTTGGCGACGTAGAGGGCGCCCGACTCCAGCAGGGTCAGGTTGTGCTCCCGGTCACGCCAGGAGCTGCCCTTCTTGAACTTCTTCTCCGACACGAACTTGTAGAGGTAGTCGAACCGCTCGTCGTCGCCCATGTACGCGACCACGTGTCCGCTCTTCGCCACGATGACGTTCGCGCCCTCGTGCTTGAACCGGCCCAGCGCGGTGTGCTTGCGCGGCCGGCTCTCCGGGTCGTACGGGTCGATCTCGACAACCCAGCCGAACCGGTGCGCCTCGTGCGGGTGCTGGGTCAGGTCGAAGCGCTCGTCGGCGCGGTCCCACTTCCGGTTCCCGCTCGGGTAGCGGTCGGTGATGTTGACGCCGTAACGGGCCAGCTTCGGCTTCAGCTCCTCCGGGGCGCCGTCGCCGCCGATGAAGTACTGGTTGAAGTTCTCCTCGCCGGAGAGCACCGTACCCCAGGGGGTTACCCCGCCGGCGCAGTTGTTCAACGTGCCGATGGCCGTGCGCCCCTTCGGGTCAGCCGCGGTCTTGAGCCACTCCGAGCCGGCGGCCGGGCCGGTCAACTCGAACTTCGTCTTCGAGGCGGTCACCCGGCGGTTGTACGGCCGCTTGCCGGACCTGACCGGGCGCCACTCGCCGGTGCTCTGGACTCGCTCCAGCTCCACCACGGACATGCCGTGCGCGGCCATCGCGACCTTCAGCTGCTCGACGCTGAGCGAGTCCACGTCGGTGAAGCCGGGGAACATCAGGTTCTCGTCGGTGTACTCGTGGTTGACCACGAGCAGCGCGTTCTTCCGGCCCAGCGGCAGCACGCCGACGAAGTCGTTGTTGTAGCCGAACTGCTGGGCCTGTGCCCTGGCCGTCTGCTTGTGCAGGTTGAACGGGGGTGCGCCCGGCACCACCTCGTCGCCCCAGCGGATGACCACCGAGTGGTCGTAGCCGTTCGGGACGATGAAGCTGTCCAGGGTGTTCGGTGGGACCGGCTTGAAGGTCAGCTTTCCGTTGCCGACGCCACCGGCCGGGGCGGCGAACTCGGTCGCCTCCGGCGTCACCGGAGCGGAGGTGGCGGCGGAGGCGGCACCGCTGCCAGCGAGCGCCCCGGCGCCGCCGAAGCCCAGGACCAGCGCACCGACAGTACCGGCGCGGACCACGCCGCGGCGGGAGACCTCGGCGTCCACCAGGTCGCCGAAGTAGGTGTTGTCCGAGGTGTTGGGGACCGGGTGGTCACAGGCGTTACCACACCGGTAGAGACAGGTCATGGCATCACGACTGCCGTGGCGGATGGAGCCGAGCAGCGGGAGCAGCCGAGGGCGGTCGCTCATGTGGAGGGGCCTCCTGGTTTCGATGGCGCACGCCGAGGTCAGCGGATGGCATGCGTACCCGCCGGAGGCTAGGAGGAGACAATTACCGCCAGTGTGCAGCTGTGTGAACCGAAGCTGAACTCCCGCGGTTGGACGACTGGCCCTCGTCCTCGGGAGTCCCAGGATACCGGCGACACCGTGCATTTCGGTGCGCGCGGCGCAGTACCCACTGATTCGATTGTCCGGCACCGCCGATACTCGTAGCGTGTTCCGGGTGACAACTGCTCTCATCATCGGGGGTGGCATCGCGGGCACCGCCACCGCCATCGCACTGCGGACCGTCGGTATCAGCTCCGTCATCTACGAGGCGTATCCGAGCGGGGGTGCGGACGCTGGCGCCTTCCTCACCGTCATGCACAACGGTATGGCTGCACTTCAGGAGATTGAAGCCGGCCGGGCGGTGATCGACGGGTCCTATCCGGCGAGAGGTGTGTCGCTCTTCGACGCCGGCGGGGGCCTGCTGGAACAACGGTCAATTGATCCACCCGGACGAACGCTCACCCGAGCGACGCTCTACCGGGTGCTGCAGGCGGAGGCGGTTCGCCGTGGAGTTCGCATCGACCGTGGTCGCCGGCTCGTCAGTGCCACGGTCGAAGCTGGCGGCGTCCGGGCTTCCCTCGCCGACGGGAGTGTCGTCCGGGGCGACCTCCTCGTTGGTGCGGACGGGCTCCATTCAGTGGTCCGTCGCCTCATCGACCCCGACGCGCCGGGTCCACGCCACACCGGCCAGCACGTGGTCTACGGGTACGCAGCGGGAGATCGGGTCCACACCGTGCCCGACACCTACCACATGGTGTTTGGCAGCCGGGCCTTCTTCGGGTACACGACACCGGCGGACAGATGTACCTGGTGGTTTGCCCGGCTCCCCGCCACCGAGTCGCCACCACGGATCCGGCCTGAGGACTGGCGGCACCGCGTACTGGACGCGTTTCGGGACGACTCCGGACCGGCAGCGGAGATCGTCGCGGCGACCGGTGAGGACATCGTGGGTAGTGCGTCATACGACATCCCCACCACACCGAAGTGGCACAACGGATCGATGGTGTTGGCTGGTGATGCCGCGCATGCGGCATCACCAGCCGCCGCCCAGGGCGCCTCGATGGCGCTGGAGGACGCCGTCACGCTGGCGCGCTGCCTGGCAGCGCATGGTGACCTGCGGAACGCCTTCGACGCCTACGAGTCGCTACGCCGGGAACCGACCGAGGAGACGGTCGCCGCGAGTGCCCAGCTGGCTAGTCGCGGTCGAAGATAGCTCCGAGTAGCCAGGTGACCACCCCGACGAAGAGCGCGCCGAGGACGGCGGCCGGCCAGAATCCGTCTACCTGGAAGGGTAGGCCGGCCTCGCCGGCGATCCAGCTGGTCAGCAGGAACAGCAGGCCGTTGACGACCAGTGCGATCAGACCGAGGGTGAGGAGGTAGAAGCCGCAGCCCACGGTTCTGATGATCGGCTGGAGCACCGCGTTGACGACGCCGAAGATCGCGGCGACGAGGATCAACGTGGTGACCGTCTCAGTGGCCGATTCCGCATCTAGTGTGATGCCCGGGATCAGGAGTGTGGCCAGCCAGAAGGCAACCGCGGTGGTGCCCAACCGGATCAAGAGCCCTTTCAGGAAACCCATGGCGGAGAATGCTGCCACGGACCGTTCTTTCAGGGAAGGCTCGGGTCCTGTTCGCCGTGGAGACCCGGCCTGGAGCCGGCCGGTCTGGGGCTCCCTCGCCTCCCGCGCGAGCGTCGCGAGTAGGGCGCCGAAGAAGCGGCGAGCGGGGTGCGACAGGTTCCATTGCGTCGATTGACTCCGTATCGTATCTGCCCTGGAGCGAGGGGTTATCGCCCGCCGCGATTCGGTACGGTCACGCCGTCATGATCTTGTGGCACCTTGTAGGTTGTACCCGATACGGGTGTGTAACGCCGGGAGGAGCTGGCCTTGACCAAATGGGAGCCGGCCACCGAGGCGGAGGTGACGCTTCGTGACGCGTTGCTTGCCAAGGACCAGCAACGATACTTCCGCGTGCTGGCCCGCACGGAGCTGTTGCTACCCGTCTCCGCGCAGGCGCTGGCCGGTCAGGCACCGATGAACTGGGGCACGTGGACCACCGGTGGTCGAACCCACGTGCTGGCGTTTACCTCGGATGCCGCGCTACGCGCCTGCCTCGGTGAGCACGCGGGCGCGAACCGCCGAGCCCCCTACGCTGAGCTTGCCGAACATTGGCCCAACCACGAGTGGTGGCTGGCGGTCAACCCGGGCTTGCCCATCGAGGGCTACCTGCCGGCCTGGTATGTCGCCCAGCTCTCCCGTGGTGACGTCCGCCTGCCCGGTCGCACGATGGGGACGCGGGCCCGGCTGGAGCGCGACGAGGCATCCTCCCGACCCCGTCCCTTCGGGCGCCGGGACGGGGCGCCGGCCGCCGGGGCAAACGGGCCGGACCGTGCTCCGCGCGCTGGCCAGGCGCCCGAGGGCGTCGCCCCCCTGCGTCCGTCCCCACCTGCGTCGTCCTCGGGTGCGCCGCTGCGTACCCCAGCCGACCTGCGTGCGGCTACCCTCCGGCGGCCGATGATGGACGCTGGTCGCCTCGCCGGCGGGGAGCCGACGGCCCCCGGGGCTCGCCCACCCGGGCCCGGCCTCGGCCACCATCCCGGGAGTGGATCCGCGTCCCCGACGGAGCAACCCCGCGGTCGCCCCGGACCGCCGCCCAGCCGCCGGTCCTTCTTCGAACCGGCCGCGAGCCGCAGCGACCGGGATGAGCAGAGCGTCCGACCGTCACGCCTTGCTCGGGGCGCGCAACAGTTCCCGCGCCGCCGGCCGGCCAGTGAACCGCCGCCGGCCGCGTCGCCGATGTTCTCGGCCCGCGCCACGACCCAGGTTGACCAGGACGCCGCCGCCCCGTCCGGCGAGACAGCACCCGGGCCGGTTCCGCAGCAGACGTCGGCCGAGGAGGCCCGGACCGTCCGTTTCCCGGTGCCCGACCCGGCGACACTTCGGCGGTACGCCCGTCGCAACGCCGAGGAGGAGAGAGCCCTCCAACCGCGCCCCACCTCGGCGGAGTCGGAGCCGAGCCCGATCGCTGAGCCGGTGTCCGGTCCGCTACCCCGGCGAACGCCCCCGCCGACCGTGATCGAGGGGACAGTCGTCGATGCCCGGAATGGGAGCGCCACCGGTACGGCCGACGTCTCGGCGACCGTATCGATGATGACGGGCGTGGCTCCCGTCAGCGGAGAATCAGCGGTCCCGGCCGCCGGCGAGCCGACGCTGTCCGACACCGACGTTTGGGCCGAGGCCACGCTCCGGATCGGCGTGGCGGGAGCGGATGACCTTTCCACGCCCACGTCCTCGCCCCTGGCAGCTGTGCCCCCGGAATTCGAACCGGCCAATGAGGTCGAGGCGGACCTCGTCACGGCGGCCATCAGCGGCAACACCGACACGTTCCTGTCGACGCTGCTGCTTGCCCAGGTGCTGCTTCCGGTGGCAGCCGACTCGGCGCCGGACAGCCGGCCCGGCGGCACGGGGTTCGTCTGGCGGACCGAGGAGCAGGATGGGGAGGTGTCCGTGGTCGTCTACACCTCCCCGGAGCGGCTCGCCGACCACACCGCCGAGACCGTCGAGACCATCCGAGTCCGTTTCGTGCAGCTCATCCAGCGGTGGCCGGACCGGTCGTGGTCGTTTGCCGTCAACCCGGGAACTCCGATCGGCACGACGATGCCCGGTGAGCAGATCGTCGGGCTCGCCAACTGGGCGGTGGAGGTGGGCCTGGGCGCGGATCGGCCAGAGTCAGAGCCAGGGTTGGAGCCGGAGCCAGCGGTGTCGGCTGCGTCGGCGCCGGTCGACTCACCCGCAACTGTCGAGCGGCCGCGTTACCGGCCGCCGAGCCCCGATGCCACGAGTCCCGTTCTGATGCAGAAGGCGGTGGCTGCCAGCCAACTCGCCTACTATCTGGACCGGGGGTACGACCGCGTCTCCGGTTTCGTGCACCGGGCGGCCGAGCTGGCCCACCTGACCACCCCGGCTCAGCTCTATGACGCGCTCGGCCTGGGCTACCCCGGTTCTCCCTTCGAGCGGAGCGCCGAGAAGATCTACGTACTGCGGTGGCCGGCGTTCCGGCCGAACCTCTACCGCATCCCGTACGGCGGGCAGAGCGAAGCCGCGATGCGAGCCATGGAGGGCTGGGTGATCGAGCGGCCGCCGTTTCGTGGCAACGGCTTCGCCCCGAGCGAGAGTAGCGATGTCGTGGCGGAGTTCAAGGTCGACAGTGCCCGGCTGCCGCACGGCACGCAGCTGTGGCGGATCGGCGCGGACGGCGCCGAGCGGCTCGTCGCCACGTTGGATGTGGACGCACTGCGGTGGCGACAGGCGGGTGACGGGTGAGACGAGACGGGTACGTGGCTCGCTGGCAGGACCGCGAATATCAGGCCAGCCCGGACGGTGACGACATCCGGCTCTATCAGCACGAACCGGGTGCGGGCTTCACCCAGGTGCGCCCCGGCCGCCACCTCCGCGTCGTGCCGGCCGCCGAGGTTGACGAGCTGACGTACATCCGTACCACCTGCACCTGGCAGGGGCAGCCGTTCATCGTGTTGGGCGAGCACGACGGTTGGCTGCGGGTCGAGTACACGGGTGGGCGCTGGCCGGTCGCCGAGGCGATGGGTCTTGAGGCGTTCGACTACGGCGTCTACCAGGGCTGGGCACCGGCCGCCGAGGTCCGCGACCTGCGGGAGCTCCGCGTCTAGCGAAGGTCAGCTAGGACTTCGCCCAGCGTAGGATCTCGCCGAGCACGATCTCCGGGGCCTCCAGGTGGGGGAAGTGCCCGACCTGGTCGAGCAGGCGCCACTCGTATGGGGCCACCACGTACCGGCCGGAGCCCTGGGCGGTACGCGGCAGGATCGCCCGGTCGAGGGCGCCGTGTAGCTGCAGGGTCGGCGTGACGAGGGGCTTCTGCATGAGCCGAACGAAGCGGTAGCCGTGCAGCCGTAGCGCTGACCGGAAGGCCCACCGGTAGCCCTCCAGGGCGCAGAACGCCGCCTGCGGGATCCGCATCGCCGTCTGGCACCGAGCCGCGTACGGTTCGAACTCGGGGCTGTGCACCCAGCGTGGCCCGCCCCAGCGGCGCAGGATCTCCGCTACCGCCGCCCCGTCGTCGCGGGTCAGCACGTGCTCGTAGCGCGGCAGCTGGAACAGCAGCGTCGGAGTGGAGGCGGCGAACTGGCCGCGCGGATCAGCGAAGATCGCGGCCCGTAGCCGGAGTGGGTGCGGGGCGCCGAGCACCACCAGTCGGCGGACCAGCGTCGGGTGGAACGACGCCGCTGTCCAGCCCAGTAGCCCGCCGGCACCGGAGCCCACCACGGTGGCGGAGCGCTCGCCCAGCGCCCGGATCAGGCCGGCGACATCGCCGGCCAGGGTGTATCCGTCGTACCCCCGGGGTGGCTTGTCACTCGCGCCGTAGCCGCGTAGGTCGACCGCGACTGCCCGGAACCCGGCGTCGGCGACCGCCGGTAGCAGGTTGTGCCACGCCCACCAGTGCTCCGGAAAGCTGTGCAGGAAGAGCACCATCGGGCCGGTCCCGGCCTCGACCACGTGGAACCGGCTGCCGTTGGCGCCGACGAACCGGTGCGTCCACGGCCCCTCGGCGAGGACGCAGGACTCGTCAAGGGCCGCGTCGCGCTGCTCGGTCATGTGCCACAGCCTAAGGCCCGGGTCACAACCGGTCCGGACGCGTGGCGGACGAGCCTGGAACCGAGCCCGTGTCGGTACCGGTGCCAGGAAGGGCGATGCCCGAGCCGGTCGCCGGCCCGGGCATCGCCCTCGGGTGGTGCTCGTTACCTGAACCGAACCTTGATTGAGGTGCCCTTCTGCTTCAGTACCTCGATCTTCGTGCCGGTTGCGGGGAGCTTCACCCCGTGGTTGGGCAGCTCCTCGTACCAGTACTGCTTGGTGTCGTCGAAGAGCGGCTGCGCGGCCTGGCCCCGGATGTACTGCGGCTGGCTGTCGATGTGCAGCGTGAACGAGTCCGCCTTCTGGAGGCTGAACGGCGCGTCGTACACCTGGACCCGGGCCCGCCATGGTTCGCCGGTCAGGTTGTAGATCGGCCGCGGGCGCGAGTCGATGTAGAGGTTGCGCCCCTCACCCGGGTGCGCGAACGTGTCGTTGTCCGCCCAGCGGGTGTTCCAGTAGGAAATCAGCAGACCCTCCTGGTACGCGTAGTGGTCCACCCAGTCCGGACGGGTGTTCTCGTACCCGAAGTAGTACGGCCCGGTCTTCAGGTACTTGTCGTACGAGACGTACGACCGGTGGCCGGCGATGTAGTAGTTGTCGAAGAGCTGGGTGTACTTCTCCCCAGCGATGCTCCAGCCGGCGAGGTTCCAGTCGCCGGCACCGGCCTCCCCACCGTCGTTGAGGATCGTCTCGCCGTCGGCGGTGACCGTGATCTCGTCGCCGAAGAAGCCGCCCTCGGAAACCCCACCGTCGGTCTGGTAGCGCAGCCGGAACTGGACTGACTTCCCAGCCTGGGCATCCATCGGAAGGTTGACGTCGACCCACTCGTCGTTGCTACTACCGTCGAGGGCGAACCGACCGGGGGAGATCTCCTTGAACGGCGTGCCGTCAGCGGTACCGGGCAGCGGCGTCCAGGTGTCCCCACCATCCTCGGACACCTCGAAGAAGAGGTAGTCGTAGTCGGCCTCGATGCTGTAGCGGCCCTTCATCGTCAACGCGGCAGACGACTTCCCGGTGAGGTCAAGCGTCCGGGTCATCGTGTTGTTGAGGCCGTCCTCGTTGCCGGAGAAGAACTGCTTCGTGCCGGCGAACGGTGCACCGTTGTCGAACTCGTACTCGCGCTCCGGGAGCACGACCACGGCGGCCTGCGGCTTCTTGGAGTTGTACTCCTGTGGCCCGAGCGTCATGGTGCGCTTCTGCCCCGCGACGACCACCTCGTAGTCGAGCCAGCCGAGCTGGAGCTTGTTCCAGGCACCCAGATCGCCACCGCGCTCACCGATGCCACCGTCGCCCTTGGCGCCGAGCCGGCTCTGGGCCATCAGCGTCCAGTGCTCGTTGTTGTTGTCGCCCCCACTGACCACGTTGTAGTCGTCCGGCAGGCCGAGGTCGTGGGCGTACTCGTGGTAGAAGACGCTACGTCCGCCGTTCTCCGGCTGGATCGTGTAGTCACCGATCCAGATGCCGCTGTCGCCGATCTGGGTGCCACCCGCCGGGAAGTTCGGCGGGCCGGTGCGGCCCTGGTCGGAGGCGAACGCGTACCACCGGTGACTCCAGATCGCGTCCTCGCCCTGGTGCGGGTCGCTGTTGGCCATGTCGCCACCGGAGTGGACGATCTGGAAGTGGTCGATGTAGCCGTCCGGCTCGTTGAAGTCGCCGTCGGAGTCGTGGTCGTACCGGTCCCACCGGTCCATCGCCCTGAGCTCTGCGGCGATCTCCGCGTCGGTACGGCCAGCGGCCTTCTGGTCGGCGACCCACTGGTTCGCGGCGTCCCGCACCAGGGACCAGACGTTGGTGCAGACACTGCCGCCACAGACCGCCGGGTCGTCACCGTTGGCGTCGGTCGGGTCGTCCAGGGAACGGCCGTAGCGGGCCGCGTTGTACTGGACCTTGACCCAGTCGGTGACCGTGCCCTCCACGCTGTACCGGCCCGAGGACTGGGCCTCGAAGTACTGCTTTACCGACTCGTCGCCGTCTCCCTCGCCGAAGTACAACGTCCGGAAGTAGTCGGCGCTGTAGTCCGCCTGCCAACTCGTGGAGTTGTCCAGCGCCCGATCGGGCTCCGGGATCTCGTTGTGCAGCGGGCCGTCGAACCGCGCCGGCCCCGGCCAGGTGGGGGCGGTGTCCTGGTCGGGATAGGCCGGGTGCCGCTCGTTGCCGAACTCGGCCAGGATCACGAAGATCCGGTCCGTGCTCTCCCGGGAGAGTTCGACGTACTGGTCCTTCTTGCCGCGGTGACCACGGGCGGTCGGTGAACCGCCGTTCGTCTCACCGACCTTGACGACAGTGCTGCCGTTGACTCGCTGCGATGTCGCCTCGCCGGAGAGGACGCTGCTCAGGCCCTCCTGGCGCAGCGCCCGTCGCTTCTCCTCGAGCGGGTTGGGCAGATCGTGGTCAACGTGGGCAGGCTCTGCGGCTGAGGGAGCCGATGTCGGCTGCTGGAGCTTCGGCGCGGCGCTGGCGGATGGTCCGACCGCCAGTCCCGTTGCCGTCAGCGAGAGCCCGAGTAGACCCACTGCGACTTTGCGCACGCGGTACCTCCGGGTGTGAAGGAAACCGGCCCAGCGGGGGGCATGGGCCGGTGCGACGATCCCACGGATGGGACCACTGGTGAAGATAGACATCGTTGTTGATGAGGGGAAGACCGTCCGGCCACTTTGTTGCAAGAAGTTGTTTGTAACGCGTTCCGGCGTCATACACCTGCCGGCCAGTCAAGCCCCGCGCGGCTGGCCGGCACTGCCGGTGCGGTCCGGCTCAGTCCTCGCCCCCACCAGTGCCCATGCCGGTGGCGATGAGCTCCATCACCGAGGAGTCCTGCAGCGTGGTCACGTCGCCCAGGGACCGGTTTTCCGCCACATCCCGCAGTAACCGCCGCATGATCTTGCCGGAGCGGGTTTTCGGAAGCTCCGGCACGAGCATGATCTGCCGCGGCTTCGCGATCGGCCCCAACGTGCGCGCGACGTGGGTACGCAGGTCCGCGATGAGTTGAGCCCCCGCCGCCCCCTCGGTCTCGGCGTTGGCTCGGGGGATGGCGAAAGCGACGATCGCCTGCCCCGTGGTCGGATCCGTCGCGCCGACCACCGCCGCCTCGGCCACCGACGGGTGTGACACCAGGGCCGACTCCACCTCGGTGGTGGAGATGTTGTGCCCGGACACCAGCATCACGTCGTCCACTCGGCCGAGCAGCCAGATGTGGCCGTCGTCGTCCTTCTTGGCGCCGTCCCCGGCGAAGTAGACCCAGTCGCCGCCGGCACCCGCACCTGCGCCGAAGCGCGACCAGTACGTCTCCACGAACCGGTTGTCGTCGCCCCAGATGGTCCGCAGCATCGACGGCCACGGGTCCCGAAGCACGAGGTAGCCACCGCCGCCGTTGGGCACCGGCTGACCCTGGTCGTCCACCACGTCGCCGTTGATCCCCGGTAGCGGAGTCATCGCCGACCCCGGCTTGGCGTGGGTCACGCCGGGCAGCGGAGAGATCATGATGGCGCCGGTTTCGGTCTGCCACCAGGTATCCACAATAGGTAGCTGTCCCCCGCCGACGTGCTGCCGGTACCACATCCAGGCCTCCGGGTTGATCGGCTCGCCAACGCTGCCCAGGAGGCGCAGGGAGGACAACTCGAACCCGGCGGGGATCTCCTCACCCCACTTCATCATCGTGCGAATGAGAGTCGGGGCGGTGTACAGGATCGTCACCCGGTACTTGTCGACCAGCTCCCAGAACCGGCCCCGGTGCGGGGTGTCCGGCGTGCCCTCGTACATGACCTGGGTGGCGCCGTTGGAGAGCGGGCCATACACGATGTACGAATGGCCGGTGACCCAGCCGACGTCGGCGGTGCACCAGTAGACATCGCTCTCCGGTTTGAGGTCGAAGACCCCGTGCATCGTGTACGAGGCCTGGGTCAGGTAGCCGCCGCTGGTGTGCAGGATCCCCTTCGGACGGGCGGTGGTGCCGCTGGTGTACAGGATGAACAGCGGGTGCTCGGCGTCGAAGGCGGTGGCCTGGTGCTCGACCGACGCCCGCCCGACCGTCTCGTGCCACCAACGGTCCTTCGTCGACCAGGCACACTCCTCGCCGGTGCGGCGGACCACCAGCACGTGCTCCACCGAAGGGCAGTTCGACACCGCCTCGTCAACGGTCGGTTTGAGCGCGGAGGGCCGGCCCCGCCGGTAGCCGCCGTCGGCGGTGACCACCACCTTCGCCGCGGCGTCCTGGATCCGGTTTGTCAACGCGTCGGCGGAGAAGCCGCCGAAGACCACACTGTGGGTGGCGCCGATCCGGGCACAGGCCAGCATCGCCACCACGGCCTCTGGCACCATCGGCAGGTAGATCGCCACCCGGTCGCCGGCCGTCACCCCGAGCTCGGTCAGCACGTTCGCGGCCTGACAGGTCAGCTTCTTGAGCTCCGCGTAGGTGATCGTCCGGGTGTCACCCGGCTCGCCCTCCCAGTGGATCGCGACCCGGTCACCCCGACCGGCCTCGACGTGCCGGTCCAGGCAGTTGTACGCCACGTTGAGCTGACCGCCGACAAACCACCTCGCGAAGGGCGGGTTCGACCAGTCGAGCACCCGCTCCCACGGCTTCGTCCAGGTCAGTCGCTGGGCCTGCCGTTCCCAGAAGGCCAGCCGGTCGGCGTCCGCCGCGGCGTACGCCGCGCTGGTGACGTTGGCGCTCGCGGCGAGCTCGGCCGGTGGCGGGAACTGGCGCGTCTCGTGCAACAGGTTGGCCAACGCCTCGCTCATGCCTGCTCCCTCGTTGCTTGGGTGACCTGCGTCTCGGTGCAGAGGTTAGCCCGCCGGCCGGGCGCAGGCGACCGGCGGGAGCACCGGATCGCGCCGAACGGAGCCTCCCCCGCGCCGGGTGGCAGGGCGCCGGCGGGCTTCGTGCCGGGTGGCATGGCACCCGGCGGGCGGTACGAGCGATCCCGATAACGTGGCGGGGTGACCGATGACCCGCTCGCCCCACTGCTCGCCCTCGCCGATGTCGCCGCTGCCGTGGAGCGGGCCCGCGAGCGCTTCGACCAGGCCCAGCGGCACCGCGCCCTGCGCCGGCACGGCGGTCGGGTGGCCGCGGAGGTCAGCCTCCGCTGCGCGGTGGCCAGCGCCGCCCTCGAGGGGCACACCCATGATCGCGAGGAGGTTCGTGCCGGCACCGTCACCGAGCCGGTGCTGCAGGGCGCGCTGCGGGTCGCCGGGGCGCTGCCCGGGCTGACCGACCTCTGGCCGAAGGCACCCCGGCAGGCGCTCGCGAAGCTGCACGTGCTCGCCGCGCGGGAGCTGGTGCCGGAGACCGACCTGGGGCGCCCGGTGCCCGACGCGGTTGTGGCGGCTCGGCTGGACGGGCTGGCCGCCCTGGTGGCCGGGGGAAGCGCGGCGCCGCCACTGGTGCTCGCCGCGGTTGTCCACGGCGAGCTGTTGAACCTGCGGCCCTTCGCCGGCCCGTCCGGGGTGGTCGCCCGCGGTGCCGCCCGGCTGGTGCTGATGTCCCGGGGCGTTGACCCGCGGGGCCTGCTCGCCGTGGACGTCGGGCATCGGGAGCGGGAGCCGGAGTACGTCGGCTCGGCCGGGGCCTTCGCCACCGGAACCCCGGACGGGCTTCGCTCGTGGCTGCGGCACTACCTGAGCGTCGTCGAGGTGGGCGCCGACCAGCTCACCGCGATCGGCGATGAGGTGCTCGCCGCGACGCCGTAACCCCTTCTCGCCCGACTCACCCTGCCCCGATCCGACACGCAGCCGGCTGCGGTGGTCAGGTCGTCGGGGCGGTCCGGGTCCGACGGTGCCGGCCGTACCAGGCGATGCCGATCGCCACGCCAACCCCGACGCCGAGCGCGGCGGCGGCGACCGGCACGGCGGGGCGATCCCGCAACCGTCGCCCCAGTGGAATCGGGTGCCGGAACTCCAGCACCGGCCAGGAGTTCTCCGCGGCGAGCTTGCGGAGCTGGCGGTCCGGGTTGACCGCGGTCGGATGGCCGACGCACTCCAACAACGGCCGGTCCGTGTACGAGTCCGAATAGGCGTACGAGCCGCTGAGGTCGTAGCCCCGCGCGAGCGCCAGTTCGCCCACCGCGTCCACCTTGGCCGGGCCGGCCGCGTAGAACTCGATCTCCCCGCTGTAGTGGCCGTCCACCACGGCCATCCGGGTGGCGATCACATCGGTCACCCCGAGCAGCGCCCCGATCGGCCGGACCATCTCGTCTCCGGAGGCCGAGACGAGCACGACGTCCCGGCCGGCCGCCTGGTGCTCCTCGATCAGGGCAGCGGCTTCGGCGTACACGTAGGGGTTGATCAGCTCGTGGAGGGTCTCCGCGACGAGCTGGCGGACCTGCTCCACCTGCCAGCCCTTGCACAGCTCGGCGAGGTAGTCCCGGGTCCGGGCCATGGTCTGCTCGTCGGAGCCGCCCAGCCGGAACATCAGCTGCGCGTATGCCGACTTGACAACGTCTCGTCGGGTTATCAGCCCGTCTCGGTAGAACGGCCGACCGAACGCCAGTGCACTTGACTTGGCGATGACGGTCTTATCCAGATCGAAAAAAGCGGCGCTTCGGCCCACGGCGCGCAAGTCTAGCCCGATGGTCTATCGTCTGCGGGGGCCCGGGTCCGTCAACCCCTCGGACGGGTGCGATGCGATCGATTCCAGCCCCGTTTTGAGTGACCGCGTTCACACCTCTGGGCAGAATTTCAGCGGGGAGTGGAGGCGGCGCCACTCGACGTAACCAGGTTCGCTCAGGCAGACTGTCGACACAACAGGTGTTCATCTTTCGGACAACCGGCAAACTCTCGGCGGTTGCGCCCCCGTGACCGCTGAGCGGTTCGGCTCGCCCCCCCCGGAGCCGGACCCGACGACCCCCGTCTTCCCCCCGACGGGGGTCGTCCCTTTGTGGGCGTGATGGCGCCTCGCACCGGACCGCCGGCACAAGCAGCGATCGCGGGGTCGGCCGCCGCTGCGGGCATAGCAGATCAACTATCTCGGTGGAATCTGTCCACAGATGCCGTGCTCATCCACAGGTCGGCAGCCGGTGTCGCCCTCGGGTCAGTCGGACGGCGCAGGCTTCCGGATCAGCGAAGCCCGAGCCGACTGCTGGAGGCCGTGATGCCACCTCGCCCCGCCGTACCACCTCCGCGCCGCCTGCCCCTTCTCGTGACCTCCGACAACGTGCTCCTCGACGACCTGCTGCGGCTCGCCGCGGCCGGTGGCGTTGAAGTCGACCTCGCACCGGATCCGGTGGCCGCCCGGTCCCGCTGGTCCCCCGCGCCGTTGGTCCTGGTCGGCAGCGACCAGGCACAGCCATGCCTCCGGGCGCGGCTGCCGCACCGGCGGCGGTTGGTACTGGTCGGTCACGCCGGGCACCTTGACCCCGGCCGGGATGTGGCAGACCTGATGGGTGCCGAATTCGTTGCCGTCCTGCCCGCGGCCGAGCCCTGGCTGGTCGACCGGTTCGTCGAGTGCGGCCCGGAACAACCTGACCCGGTAGCGGCCCGGGCCGTCGCCGTCCTCGGCGGACGGGGCGGTGCCGGCGCCAGCGTCCTCGCAGGCGGGCTCGCTGTCACGGCGGCCCGCTCCCGCCTGCGGACGCTGCTGGTTGACGCAGACCCGCTCGGGGGTGGGCTGGATCTGGTGCTCGGCTGGGAACAACTGGGCGGATTGCGCTGGCCCGCGCTTACCGACGCCGACGGCCGGGTGGACGCCGCGTCGCTGGTGCGGGCCCTGCCCAGCCGGGGCGACCTGGTGGTCCTCTCGTGGGATCGAGGTGATCTACGGTCGTTGCCGACCGTGGCGATGGCGGCGACCCTCGACGCGGCCCGGCGGGCTCGTGACGTGGTCGTGGTTGACCTGCCCCGGCACCTGGATGACGCGGCGGTAACCGCCCTGCAGTCGGTCGACCGGGCCTTCGTCGTGGTACCCGCCGAACTCCGCGCCACCGCTGCTGCTGCTCGGGTGGTCAGCGTCGCAGCACCGCACTGCGCCGACCTCTCCCTGATCGTCCGTGGCCCCGCCCCCGGCCGGCTCAAGGCCACCGAACTCGCGCGGACGCTCGGGTTGCCGTTGGCCGGAACGGTGCGTCTGGAGCCGGCGCTCGGCCGCGGCCTGGAACGGGGTGAAGCGCCGGCGGCGGACGGGCGGGGCCCACTGGCCGCCCTGTGCCAACGGCTCCTCAACGAACTGACCGGTACGGCGCCGGGTGCGGCATGACCACGGCGGACGATGGCCTCGCCGCGCGAGTCCGACAGCGAATCGCATCCCTCTCAACCCCGGTCACTCCGGCGGCGATCGTCTCCGCCGTACGCGCCGAGCCGGCCGCCGCGGTGCTCGGCGACACCACGCTGCTTCGCCTCGCCGACCGGGTGCACGACGACCTGGTGGGCGCCGGCCCGCTGGCCCCGCTGTTGGCCGACCCGAGGGTCACCGATGTTCTTGTGAACAAGATTCACGTCTGGGTTGACCGGGGGGAGGGCCTGAAAGCGGTCGCGGTGCCGGTGGGCTCGGTGGACGACGTCCGCCGGCTCGCGCAGCGACTCGCGGCGAGCGCGGGCAGGCGGCTGGACGACGGCTCACCGTACGTGGACGCGCGGCTCGCCGACGGCACCCGGCTACATGCGGTCCTGCCACCGGTGGCCACCGACGGTCCGTACCTATCCCTGCGGACCTTCCGGCAGCGACCGTTCACGCTCGAAGAACTGGCCGGTCAGGGGGCCGTGCCGCAGGCAGTCGCCCCGGTGCTGGCCGCAGTGGTGGCGGCCCGGCTCGCGTACCTCGTGATCGGCGGCACCGGTTCCGGCAAGACCACATTGCTCAACACGCTACTCGGCCTCGTTCCCGGCACGGAACGGATCGTGCTGGTGGAGGACGCGGCTGAGCTGCATCCGGCACATCCGCACGTCGTCGGGTTGCAGGCGCGCACGGCGAATGTGGAGGGAGTCGGCGCGGTGGGCCTGACCGACCTGGTCCGGCAGGCGCTGCGGATGCGACCGGACCGCCTCGTCGTCGGCGAGTGCCGGGGCCGGGAGGTCGTGGACCTGTTGGTGGCGATGAATACCGGTCACGAGGGAGGCGCCGGGACGCTGCATGCCAACGCCCCCGCGGATGTGCCGGCTCGACTCGAGGCACTCGGTCTCCTCGGTGGATTGCCCCGGCCCGCACTGCACGCCCAGGTTGCGGCGGCACTCCAGGTGGTGCTGCATGTACGCCGCGCGGATCGGGGGCGGGTGCTGGATTCCATCTGCCTGCTCCTGCCGGATGGCCCTGATCAGCTGGTCAGGGCGGTTCCGGCCTGGGGGCGTGCTGGTGGGCCCGGACCAGCGGCCCGGGCGCTGGCCGAGCTGCTGGGCGAGCGGAAGGTGGCGGTGCCACCGATCCTGCGGGAGCCCCAGCCGAGTCCGGCAGGTGTGGGATGACCCCGGCACAACTCCTGCTACCGCTGCTCTTGGTCGCCCTGACGATGGTCGCGGCTTGGTTGTTGACCCGGCTCGCCCGGCAACGGGTCCAGACCAGCAGCGACTCGGGTGCCGCTGACGACCCACTGGTGACCTGGGTGGCCAGCCTGCGGCACCGCAGCCCGCCGCCCGGACCTGGGCGCGGGGTGGAACGGGATGTGGCGCGGTCAAAGCCGGCCGTGACGCGGCCCCAGCAGCGCGGGCAGGACCGTTCGGCAGGGCCGCCACCCCGGCGTGACTCGAGGCGTCCGAGCAGGATGACTCACCCGATGCCTGGTGCCCGCCAGGGTGGCTCGGTCTCCGGTGCGTGGAGCGCGGGTTCCCCGCCACGTTCGGCCTGGTATCACCCCCTGGCGGCGACACCCCGAACCATGCTGCTGCTCTCGGGCGTCCTGGCTGCCGCCGTGGGTGCCCTGCTGGGCGGTCCGGTCGCCGCTGTGGTCACCGGCGCGTACGGCACGCTGGGAGTCCGGGCGATGCTGCGACGGCGGGCGACCCGGCAGGCCGACGAGCTTCGCCGCCGGCACCTCGACCAGCTCTGTGATCTCGCCGCTGACCTGCGCGCCGGTCTGCCCGTGGGCCAGTCCACGGCGCTGTCGACGGCCGGAGGTTCGGGCGGCACCCTGATCCGGGCGGCTGTCCGGCTCGCTGATCGTACCGGTGCGCCCCTCGCCGACCTGCTGGATCGGATCGACGTGGACGCCCGCGCCGCTGACCGGGGCCGGGCCACGGCAGCAGCGCAGGCGGCCGGGGCGCGGGCGACCGCCTGGCTGCTCGCGGCGCTTCCGATCGGTGGCATCGGCCTGGGGTACGGCATCGGTGTTGACCCGGTCGCGGTGCTACTCCACTCGGCGGTCGGCGGTAGCTGCGCGGTCCTCGCTGTCATGCTCCAGGTCGCCGGGTTGTTCTGGACGGAGCGGCTCACCACGGTCCGCGACGGGGAGATCGGATGACCCCGCCGGTGCTGGCTGCCGAGCGGTGGGCCGCGCCAGCCCTGCTGGGCAGACTCGGATGGAGAGGGCGTCGTCCGGTCCGTCGGTTGCGCGACCTCGACCGGATCCCGCCCGGCCCGCCGCTGATCAGACCGGCGGACGCGACCCTGGGGGAGTCCCGCCACCGGCGACGCGCGATTCGGCTCGTCGCAGTGCTCGCGGCTGTGGCGCTCGCGGTGCTGGCCGGTGGAGTGCCGGGCCTGCTCGGGGCCCCGCCCGTCGCGGTGCTGCTCGACCGCCTGCTTCGTCGGGTCGAGTCGCCGGCGGTCCGGGAGCGGCGCCGACGGGAGCAGGCGGCCCTGCCGCTCGCCGCTGACCTGCTCGCGTCGGCGATGCGCGCCGGCGCCCCGGTCGACCGTTCGGTACTGGCGGTGGCGGAGGCGCTCGACGGGCCCCTCGCCGAGCGCCTCGCCCGGGTCGGGCGCCTTCTTCGCCTCGGAGCGGAGCCCGTGGAGGCCTGGTCATCGCTTGCGGCGGTGCCCGGCGCCGAGCGTCTGGTCGGTGCCGCGCTCCGCTCGGCGACCAGCGGGGCTTCCTTGGCGGGCGCGTTGACCCGTCTCGCCGAGGATCTGCGAGCCGACCGGGCTGCGGCGGCCGAGGCGACAGCCCGCCGGTCCGGGGTGCTGATTGTGCTGCCGTTGGGGCTCTGCTTCCTACCGGCCTTCATACTCGCCGGCCTGGTGCCGGTGATCGTCGCCGTTCTCGGTGACGTGCTCTGACCAATCTCGGGAAAGGACCACGGACATGCGCAGAACCATCGCCCGACTTCGAGGCGACGCCGGGATGAACACCGCCGAGTACGCCGTCGGCACGCTCGCCGCAGTCGCCTTCGCCGGGCTCCTACTCAAGGTGCTTACCTCTGACAGTGTGCAGACCGCGTTGACCGCCGTCATTGACCGGGCACTTCAGTGAGGCGGTGCCGGTGGGCCGGCCGAGACCGGGGATCCTTCACCGCTGAACTGGCGGCCGGCCTGCCGGCATTGCTCCTGCTCCTGTTCGTTGGGCTGACGGCGGTTGACGCGGTGGGCACCAAGGGCACCGCTTTGCATGCGGCACGGGAGGCGGCGGTCGCGGTATCCCGGGGCGCAGATGGGTGGGCCGTGGTCCGCGCGCTCGCCCCACCCGGAGCCAGGGTGTCGATCGACAAAGACGGGCAGCGGGTACGCGTCACTGTTCGCGCCCCGGTCCGGGGCCTCGGGACGCGGATTCCCCGACTGACGGTCACGGCGACGACCGTGGCCGCGGTCGAACCCGGCCCTGAACCGTTCCCGCCGGTCGAAGCTGTCGTCGGTGGATCCGGAGTAGGAGGGTGACCGGCGCTGGCAGCGGGGGTCGTCGCCCCGCCGGTCGGGACAGGAGGGCTTGGTCGGGGCAGCGGGCGACCGGCGAGAAATGGAGGCGGCTGTGCGCTGGTGGCGATCGGGGCGGTGCCACGGTCCTGCTGCTCGCGGTTGGCGTCGCATTCGTCATCTTCGGGGTGGCGGGCATGGCGGTTGGGGTGGCTCGGGTGGCCCGACAGCAGGCAGGTGTCGCGGCGGACCTGGGTGCGCTCGCTGGGGCGGCAGACGCCGTGCTCGGGGTCACCACCGCGTGTGGGTCGGCCCGGGCGATCGTGACCGCAAATGGCGGCCGGCTCGTCGACTGCCGGCTCGACGGGCTGGACCTGCTGGTCACCGTGGAGGTGACCGCCACCGTGTTGCCGGGCCTGGTCCGGGCCGCGACGGGGCGGGCCCGAGCCGGCCCGCTACGTGGCTGAGCACACGCGTACCCCCGGCAGGCCCGCTGGCCGCAGTGGACGTGAACGTGCCCGGGGAGCACCAGGTCGCCGGGGCCGACGTCCCGGTGTCGGTGACCGTCGCCCCTCGCCGGGGGCCGGCCCGATTGTCCGCCGGTGCGGGTGGCGCCAGCCGCAGGTGAGCGTGGCCGTCGAGGACTGGTCGCGCCAACGGATCAGCGGGACTGGAGTGCGTCCAGTCCGATCGCCATGGCGATGACCAGCCGACGATCGAGCTGTGGGTTGTGGATCTGCACGACGTACCGGTCGCGGAGCCCCCACTTCTTCACGACCGAGAAGGCCGGCTGGCCGTCGGCGCCGAAATCGAAGTGGTAGGGCAGCCAGGACAGCGCATCGACGAAACGGCGGAGCAGAGCGACCGGCAGGGACCGTTCCGCCCCGGTGAGCTGGGGCAGACCGCCCTGCTCAAGATGCCATGTGGAGCGCAGCAGGGACTGGGCGAAGTCTTTGCGGAACAGACCGATCGGGTTGCCGGCAGGATCGGTGACGTCGTAGGTGGCGCCCAGGTCGAGGCGCTGCCGTGCCTTGAATCCGAGTAACGGCTGCTGCTGTGTGTCGTCGGTGTAGATGGTCACCTGCTCCTTGAAGGCGAGCCGTTTCTGCTGGGCGAACGCCAGCAGACCCCCCTCTGAGCCGTCCGGTGCGACGGCGTGCACCTGGTACTGGTTGACGACCATCCGGATTCGCTGGCGGATGTGGAACTGCTGGTGAGCCTGAAGGGCATCGGGGTGCATGAATTCCTTTCGGTTCAGTCGGGCTGGAGCGGGGCAGGGGTGGTCGGCGCTCCGCGCGTCGCCGGTGCGCGGAGCGCGGGCCCGTTGACGAGTCAGGACGCCCGGCTGGCCTGAGCCACTCCGGATGGCAGGTTGGCCAGCACGATGTCGAGGACCCGGACCGCGCCCGCCTTGGACAGCGGGTTGTTGCCATTACCGCACTTCGGGGACTGGACGCAGGACGGGCAGCCGGACTCGCAGCCGCACTCCGCGACCACGTCCCGGGTCGCCCGCAGCCACGTCGCCGCCGTCCCGTACGCCCGCTCGGCGAAGCCGGCCCCACCGGAGTGGCCGTCGTAGACGAAGACGGTCGGCGCCCCGGTGTCGGGGTGAGCCGCGGTGGACAACCCGCCGATGTCCCACCGGTCGCAGGTGGCGGTCAGTGGCAGCAACCCGATCGCGGCGTGCTCGGCCGCGTGCAGCGCGCCTGGCACGTCGGCCGGGTCGACTCCGCCCGCGGTGAGGGATTCCGGCGAGAGCGTGAACCAGACCGCCACGGTCCGCAGCTCCCGGGCCGGCAGGTCCAGGGGGCGGGTGTCGATGATCTCGCCGGTGGCGATCCGGCGCCGCTGGTAGGACACGACCTGGCTGGTCACGTCGACCTCACCGAGGAAGAGCCCGACCGGCCCGGCGTCCACGTACGACCGGACTGCCACCACCGACAGCGACGTGACATCACGGGCGTGGGTGGACCAGTCCGGCTCCTCGGGGTGCACCAGTGCGCACCCGTCGGCGAGGTCGAGGGTGTCGACCACGTACGAGATGCCCTGATGCAGGTAGACCGCCCCGGGGTGCAGCAGGAAGTGTGACGACCCGCCGTCGACCGTGCCGAGGAGTCGCCCGGTCGCGGTCTCCACCACGCAGATCGGGGCGCCGTCTCCACCACGGAGCTCCACCTGGGGGCGCTCTCGGTGGCGCCAGTACCACCCGGTGGGGCGCTGCCGGAGCGCACCCGCCTCGACCAGGGCGTCCACCGCCTCTTTCGCACCCTCCCCGAACAGGTCCAGGTCGGCCGGGGTGAGTGGCGCCTCGGCTGCGGCGCAGGCGAGCTGCGGCCTGAGCACGTACGGATTGGTGGGGTCGAGCACGGTCGCCTCGACCGGGGTCCCGAAGACTGCCTCGGGGTGGTGGACGAGGTAGCTGTCGAGCGGGTCGTCCCGGGCCACCAGCACCGCCAGCGCCTCCTGGCCGGAGCGACCGGCCCGTCCCGCCTGCTGCCAGAGCGAGGCGCGGGTGCCGGGGTAGCCGCAGATCAGCACCGCGTCCAGCCCGACCAGGTCGACGCCGAGCTCGAGGGCGTTGGTCGAGGCCAGTCCGCGCAGTTCACCGCTGAGGAGGGATCGTTCCAGCTCGCGTCGCTCCTCCCGGAGGTAGCCGGCGCGGTAGGCGGCCACCTGGTCACCCAGCCCGGAGAACGCCTCGTCGAGGGCCCGCCGGGCGTTGGCGGCCACCGCCTCGGCCCCCCGTCGGGACCGGACGAAGGCGAGCGTGCGGACCCCCGCGGCCACCGCGTCGGCGAGTAGGTCGGCGGTTTCGCGCAGCGCGGATCGTCGCACCGGCGCGAGGTCGGTGTCGTCGGGGGAGTTGGTCGGGGCGGGCAGCGTCGGCGGCTCCCACAGCGCGAAGGTCACTCCGCCGTGGGGCGAGGTGTCTGCGGTGACCGCCGCCACGGGCAGGCCGGTGAGCCGTTCGGCTGTCGCGGCGGGGTCACCCGAGGTGGCGGAGGCCAGCACGAAGACCGGCGTACGGCCGATCCGGGTGCACTGCCGGCGCAGCCGGCGCAGCACATGTGCGACCTGCGAGCCGAAGACGCCCCGGTAGCTGTGGCACTCGTCCACCACCACGTACGCGAGCCGGCGGAGGAACCGCTGCCACTGGGCGTGACCGGGCAGGATGCCGTGGTGCAGCATGTCGGGGTTGGTCAGCACGAACCGCGCGTGCTGCCGGATCCACTCCCGTTCGGCTCGGGGGGTGTCTCCGTCGTAGCAGGCGGGGCGCACGCCGTCCAGCTCCAGCTCGGTGATGGCCCGGAGCTGGTCAACAGCGAGTGCCTTGGTGGGAGCGAGGTAGAGCACGGTGGCGCGGGCGTCGGTGAGCAGTGTCGACAGCGCCGGTAGCTGGTAGGCCAGGGACTTGCCGGACGCGGTGCCGGTGGCGACGACGACGTGGTTGCCGGTGTGGGCGAGGTTGGCGGCTTCGGCCTGGTGCTGCCAGGGTGCCGCCACGCCCTGCCGGGTCAACGCCGCCTGCAGGTCCGTCGGGACCCAGCTGGGCCAGGGCGCGGGCTCGCCGGCGCGGGCGGGTACCCGTTCGACGTGGGTTACCGGGTCGGTGTCGTGTCGGGCGCGGAGCTGACCCAGCAGCTCTATCGGGGACGGCCCGGGGGCTGCGGCCCGGGCAGTCGCGGGTGACCCCGGCCGGCCGGGGCGCCGCGGCTTGGGCGCCGGGCTGTCGGAGGTCACGTCTACACACTCGCACGGGTGTTCGGGGATGGGTAGCGTTGGTCCGGGGGCTGAGGTGTCTGCCGCCCGGGGCGCTGCTGGTAGCCAGTATTACCGGTGGTGATGGTTGAATGCCCGGGGAGAGTTTACGGCTCTTGCGAGGAGGGTCTGATGGAGCTGTCGCTGGCGACGCGCACCGTGGGGGAGTTTGCGGTGGTCGTGGTCGGCGGTGAGGTGGATGTCTACACGGCCCCGCAGCTCCGGGAGAACCTGTTCGAGTTGATCGATGCCGGGGTTGAGCATGTCGTGGTTGACCTGGGCCGAGTCGACTTCCTCGACTCCACCGGGCTTGGCGTGCTGGTGGGTGTCCTCAAACGGCTGCGGACCGCCGGTGGCTCCTTCGCGTTGGTCTGCGACCGGGAGCCGCTGCTGAAGATCTTCCGGATCACCGCGCTTGACCAGGTTTTCCCGCTGTATCCGACGGTTGACGCGGCGACCGGCGTGTGATGGCCGTGGTCCGTCTCTCCTTTTCACCCGCGCCGGTGCATGTTCGCACGGCGCGGCTGGTTGGTGTCGCCGTGGCGCGGCGCGCGGGGGTCCGGCAGGGCCTGCTGGACGAGGTGCGGCTGGCGATCGGTGAGGCGTGCACCCGGGCGGTGGCGCTGCACCAGCAGCACAACCTCTCCGACCCGGTGCGGGTGGAGATGTCCGATGACGGGACGTATGCCGTCCGGGTGGTGGACCGGGCGCCGATCGAGGCCGGCGCCGATCTTGCGGCGTTGCCGCCGTACGAACTGGCCCGGGAGCAGCTCAGCGAGGACGTGTTGACCACTGGCGTCGGATTCGCGCTGCTCGCCGGCTTCGTCGATGACCTCCTGGTGCGTCCGGCGGACGGGGGCATCGGCACCGAGGTGCAGATGGTGTGGCCGCTCGAGCACTGAGCGCGTTGGAGCGCAGCCCGGCTGCACCTCTGTCAGAACGTACCGCTACTGCCCGGGATTGATCCCGCTCTGGGCCCGGGCCGGGGTCGGGCTGCCTGTCCACTTGATCTCGATCGGCGTTGCGCCATATCAGAGTTTCTCCCGTAGCACAGCGACGAAGATCATTCCGACACGATGACCACCAGGTGTGACCTCGGACACTGCGGAGGGCTACAGTACCCGGGTTGTCAGCAAGTGAACCCTTCCGCAGCCAGCGGGGACGGTGCTCCAACGCTGGTCCGCTCGGTGGGTTGGCGCGTGCTTGCGACACCGCATCCAGGCGTCGGCCCTGCGTCTCCACGGTCGGCGCGAGCGTTCGGTACAGGAGGACACAGATGTCCGACACCTTGGCCGCCGAGGGCGGCGGGATCTCCCTAACCGGGAGCAATGTCACGTACGTGGTTCTCGCCGCCGTGATCGCGGCCGTGGCGCTGGCGTTCGCCGCCGCGCTGACGCGGACCGTGCTGGCCGCCGGCAGGGGCACCACCAATATGCAGGAAATCTCGGGTGCGGTGCAGGAGGGTGCCTCGGCGTACCTGCTCCGGCAGTTCCGTACCCTGGCGATCTTCGTGGTCGTCGCCGTGCTGCTGCTCTTTTTGCTGCCGGTGCACGAGACCGACGGCAGCGAAACCGCGGTGAAGATCGGCCGATCGGCCTTCTTCGTCATCGGCGCACTCTTCAGCGCGTTCATCGGCGGCGCTGGCATGTGGCTGGCGACCCGGGCCAACCTGCGGGTCGCCGCCGCAGCCCGGGATCGGGTGGGTGGCCGGGAGGCCGCCATGCGGATCGCGTTCCGCACCGGTGGCGTCGTCGGCTTCCTCACTGTCGGCCTTGGTCTCCTCGGCGCGGCGCTGGTCGTCCTCTTCTACCGGAGCGACGCCCCGACCGTGCTGGAGGGCTTCGGCTTCGGTGCCGCGCTGCTCGCCATGTTCATGCGGGTCGGCGGCGGCATCTTCACCAAAGCCGCCGATGTCGGCGCTGACCTGGTCGGCAAGGTGGAACAGGGAATCCCCGAGGACGATCCGCGCAACGCCGCCACCATCGCCGACAACGTGGGCGACAACGTGGGCGACTGCGCCGGCATGGCCGCCGACCTGTTCGAGTCGTACGCGGTGACCCTGGTCGCCGCGCTGATCCTCGGCCGGGCCGCCTTCGGTGAGCAGGGGCTGGTCTTCCCGCTGATCGTCTCCGGCATCGGTGTGATCGTCGCGATCATCGGCGTCTTCATCACCCGGCTGCGCACCTCGGACCGCTCCGGGCTGACCGCTATCAACCGGGCCTTCTACGCCTCTGCGCTCATCTCCGCGGTGCTGGTGGCCATCGCCGCCTGGACGTACCTGCCGGCCAGCTTCGCCGAGTTGACCCAGGGACTGGCCGACGTGGACCAGAACCCGCGCGTGGTGGCCATCGGCGCGGTCGTCATCGGTATCGTGCTGGCCGCCGCGATCCAGGCGCTGACCGGCTACTTCACCGAGACCGAACGTCGCCCGGTGCAGGACATCGGCCGCAGCTCACAGACCGGTCCGGCCACCGTCATCCTCGCCGGCATCGGCGTTGGTCTGGAGTCCGCGGTCTACTCGGCGCTGCTGATCGGGGCGGGCGTCTTCGGCGCCTTCCTGCTCGGCGGCAGCTCCATCACGCTGTCGCTGTTCGCGGTCGCGCTGGCCGGTACCGGCCTGCTCACCACGGTCGGCGTCATCGTCGCGATGGACACCTTCGGTCCGATCTCCGACAACGCCCAGGGCGTGGCGGAGATGTCCGGCGACATCGATGCGGACGGCGCCCGCACGCTGACCGAGCTGGACGCGGTCGGTAACACCACCAAGGCGATCACCAAGGGCATCGCGATCGCCACCGCGGTACTGGCCGCGACCGCGCTCTTCGGCTCGTACACCGACACGCTGCGTATCGCGTACGCCGACGCGGGTATCACCGATGTCGGCGGCGAGATCCTGAACTCGCTGAACGTGGCGAACCCGCGGAACCTGGTCGGTCTGATCATCGGCGCCGCGGTGGTCTTCCTCTTCTCCGGATTGGCCATCAACGCCGTGTCCCGCTCGGCGGGGGCGGTGGTGATGGAGGTTCGCCGGCAGTTCCGGGAACTACCCGGAATCATGGATCGCACCCAGCGCCCCGAGTACGGCAAGGTCGTCGACATCTGCACCCGGGACGCCCAGCGGGAGCTGATGACCCCCGGCCTGCTGGCGATCATGGCGCCGATCGCGGTCGGCTTCGGGCTCGGGCCCGGCGCGCTCGCGTCGTACCTGGCCGGGGCGATCGGCGCCGGCACCCTGATGGCCGTCTTCCTGGCCAATTCCGGCGGCGCCTGGGACAACAGCAAGAAGATGGTCGAGGACGGCGCGTACGGCGGCAAGGGCTCCGAGGCGCACTCCGCGACTGTTATCGGTGACACCGTCGGCGACCCCTTCAAGGACACCGCCGGCCCGGCGATCAACCCACTGCTCAAGGTGATGAACCTGGTCTCGCTGCTGATCGCGCCGGCCGTGGTGGCCTGGAGCGTGGGCGACGACCGCAACACCGGGCTGCGGATCTCGATCGCCGTGGTCGCGACCTTGATCATTGTGGCCGCCGTGCTGTTCAGTAAGCGTCAGGGTGTGTCGATGTCGGATCCCGGCGCGGGCACGGGCAACCCGGAACAACGTCCGGAGGCGGCCCGAGCCTGATCTGTGCACACCGCAGCGCCGCCCGCCCGGCCCGCGTCGGGCGGGCGGCGCTGCGGCTGCCCGGCGAACCTGACCGCTGTGCGGGACGGCGCGACACCGTACGCTGCAACGCATGCGTGTGTCCCGGGCGACAGCCGGAGGGCTGGCGGCGATGCTGGCTGCGGTTGTCCTGACCGCCGGATGCGGTGGTGGGCCGAGCCCCGGGGCGTGGGCGACCTCGGTCTGCTCCGCCCTGACCCCCTGGCGAGCCGAGATCAGGAAGCTCACCAGTAGCACCGACCAGCAGATGACTGCCCAGACCAGTCCGGCTCAGGCCAAGGAGAATCTCGTGCGGCTCTTCGACGGGGCGGCGCGGGCCAGCGAGACGGCGCGGCTCCGGGTGGAGCAGGCCGGTGTCCCCGACGCGGAGCAGGGCGCCGAGGTGTCCGCGCGGGTCCGTACGTCGCTGGCGCAGATGCGGGACGCGTACGCCAAGGCCCGCGACACCATCGACAGCCTCAGCACGAGCCAGTCCACCGCCTTCTACGACGGGGTGCGGGATGCGGTCCAGACCCTGAATCAGGAGTACGAGGCCGGCGTGTTGGATGCCAGCAACCTGAAATCGGAGGAGCTGACCCGCGCCTTCGCCGAGGTCCCCGAGTGCCGTTGACCGGGCCGTTGGACGGGGAGTCGGCGCCGGGGCTCTTCCCGGCGCCGGAGCTGGCCCTGCCCGCCACCCGGGGCGGCACCGACCGGGCCGCGCGTCCGGGTACGGCCGCGGCCCGGGTTGACTCGGCGGATCGTTGGCGACGAGGTCACGACGCGGGTCGTCAGCTCGCCTTCTTCGGCGTCGAGGCCACCGAACCCGCCGTCACCGACCTGGCCGGCCTGCTCGCCGGACCGGCCGAGGGGTCCGTGATGGGGGGCACCGCCCGCCTGGCCGTGGTGGTTGACGCCGCCTGGCGGGTGCACGTGCTGGTCGCCGAGTTGGAGGCGCGACACCTCCCCACGAGCTGGGCGACGGCGGACGGTGGACGGCATACCGTGCGGACGGCGTACACGAGGGTGCTGAAACCGCTCGTGGCGGCGTGGCTGCGCGGCTCGACGAAGCATCCCCCCGACGCCTTCCACCTGGATGGGAGAGGGCTGCGGCTGTGGTTCGTCGCGGCCGGTTCGATGGCGGACTCCGATGTCCTGCTCCGCCTCGGGCCGCCCGCCCACCAGCGGGTGGGGGCGGCGCTCGCCGCGGTGGGGTTGCCCGCGGTGCCGGAGCCGGGCCCGGACGGCCTGGCCTATCGGATCACCGGACGTCGACTGCTGAACCGCTTCGCCGAACTGGTCGGCGACCCGCCCCCCGCCGTGCCCCGGGTGGCCTGGCCGTACCGCGGTTGAGCGGCGGCGCTCGACGCCGTGGCGCCGGCGCGGGCGGCGCGGCAGCTCCTCCGCCGGCACCCCGCCCCGACCGGGTGCGTTGGGTCCCGTTCGTCACGGGAAGCGGTGGTCAGGCCTACGGGCAGTGTACGGTGACGCCGGGTCGGGTCCCTCCGGTGTTTGTTGCCCACGAAACCGGAATCCCGGACGACGCGTTACGTTGGACATCCGGACTGTTGGGGCACCGGCGGGGTCAATGCACCCCGTACCGGACACCACGGCGGTCGCGATGCGGGAGTGAGGTCGGAGAGAGACGTGCCGAGCAATGCTGGAACCACCCGTCTGGTCATCGTCGAGTCCCCGGCGAAGGCCAAGACGATCTCGGGCTACCTCGGCCCGGGGTACGTCGTGGAGGCCAGTTTCGGGCATGTCCGCGACCTACCGCGGAACGCCGCCGATGTGCCGGCGAAGTACAAGGGCGAGGCGTGGGCCCGGCTCGGCGTCGATGTCGACAACGGCTTCCACGCCCTCTACGTCGTCTCCGCCGACCGCCGGCAGCAGATCAGCAAGTTGACCAAGCTGGCCCGGGAGGTTGACGAGATCCTCCTGGCCACGGATGAGGACCGGGAGGGCGAGGCGATCGCCTGGCACCTGGTGGAGACCCTCAAGCCGAAGGTTCCGGTCAAGCGGATGGTCTTCCACGAGATCACCAAAGCGGCGATCCGGGCCGCCGTGGCGAATCCGCGGGAGATCGACCGCGATCTGGTTGACGCCCAGGAGGCCCGTCGCATCCTCGACCGGTTGTACGGCTACGAGGTGTCCCCGGTGCTGTGGAAGAAGGTCATGCCGAAGCTCTCGGCGGGCCGGGTGCAGTCGGTGGCGACCCGCATCGTGGTTGAGCGGGAGCGGCAGCGGATGGCGTTCCGCAGCGCCGAGTACTGGGACATCCTCGCCACGCTCGCCGCCGAACAGCCCGGCGAGGGGCCCCGCACCTTCACCGCCACCCTGGTCGCGCTCAACGGTGACCGGATCGCCACCGGCAAGGACTTCGAGCCGACCACCGGGCGGGTCCGTCCCGGCGCCGGTGTGGTGCACCTGGACGAGGGTGGGGCCCAGGGGCTGGCCGCCCGGCTGGCGGATCGGCCGTTCACGGTTACCCGGGTCGAGGAGAAGCCGTACCGTCGTCGCCCGTACGCGCCCTTCATCACCTCGACGCTGCAGCAGGAGTCGGCTCGTAAGCTGCGTTTCTCCTCGCAGCAGACGATGCGCACCGCGCAGCGGCTCTATGAGAACGGCTACATCACCTATATGCGTACCGACTCGGTGAACCTGTCGGAGACCGCCATCGCCGCGGCCCGTCAGCAGATCGCCGAGCTGTACGGGGAGCGGAGCGTTCCGCCGGAGCCGCGTCGCTACACCGGCAAGGTGAAGAACGCGCAGGAGGCGCATGAGGCGATCCGCCCCGCGGGCGACACCTTCCGCACCCCGGGCGAGCTGCGCAACGAGCTGTCGGTTGAGGAGTACAAACTCTACGAGCTGATCTGGCGGCGCACCGTCGCCTCCCAGATGACCGATGCCGTGGGCTCCAGCGTCTCGGTGCGGATCCGGGCCGTCACGGCGGCCGGTGAGGAAGCGGACTTCGGCGCCACCGGCAAAACCATCACCGACCCGGGCTTCCTCCGCGCCTACGTGGAGTCCAGCGACGACGAGAACGCCGAGGCGGAGGATGCCGAGCGGCGCCTACCGACGTTGGTGAAGGACCAGCCGCTCACCGCCGAGCAGCTCGCCGCGCAGGAGCACCACACCCAGCCGCCGGCCCGTTACACCGAGGCGTCCCTGGTCAAGGCGTTGGAGGAGCTGGGCATCGGCCGCCCCTCCACCTACGCGTCGATCATGCAGACCATCCAGGACCGGGGGTATGTCGTCAAGCGTGGTCAGGCGATGATTCCGTCGTTCCTGGCCTTCGCCGTGGTCGGGCTGATGGAGCGGCACTACCCACGTCTGATCGACTATGGCTTCACCGCCAGCATGGAGAACGAGCTGGACGAGATCGCCGGTGGCGACCACGCGGCGGTGGATTTCCTCACCGCGTTCTATTTCGGCACCACGAACGGCGCCGGTGACCAGGACATCGCCCGGTCCGGTGGGCTGAAGAAGCTGGTCACCGAGAACCTGAGTGAGATCGACGCGCGGAGCGTCAACTCGATTCCGCTCTTCAGCGACGACCAGGGGCGGCCGGTCGTGGTCCGGGTGGGCCGTTACGGGCCGTACCTGCAGCGGGAGTTGCCCGGGGAGGCGGCCGCCGCCGACGGTGAGGAGGGCGCCGGTCAGGGCGACCGGGCTCCGATTCCGGAGGGGCTGGCCCCGGACGAGTTGACCCCGGAGAAGGTGCACGAGCTCTTCCTCGGCGGTGGTGGTGAGCGCAAGCTCGGGGAGGATCCGGCCACCGGCGAGCCGATTCTGCTCAAGTCGGGCCGGTTCGGCCCCTACGTGGCCAGCGGGGAGCGTAAGTCGTCCCTGCTGCGCTCCCAGTCGCCGGACGCCCTCACCCTCGACGAGGCGCTGCGGCTGCTGACCCTGCCGCGGCTGGTCGGTGTTGACCCGGAGGGCAACGAGGTCCTCGCGAACAACGGCCGCTACGGCCCGTACGTGAAGCGGGGTGAGGAGTTCCGGTCGCTGGAGTCCGAAGAGCAGATGTTCACGGTCACGCTGGACGAGGCGCTGGCGCTGCTGGCCGCCCCGAAGACCCGGCAGCGTCGGGCTCCCGCACCTCCGCTGCGGGAGTTGGGCGTGGACCCGCTGACCGAGAAGCCGCTGGTCATCAAGGATGGCCGGTTCGGGCCGTACGTGACCGACGGGGAGACCAACGCGTCGTTGCGGCGGGGGCAGACGCCGGAGGCGCTGAGCCTGGAGCAGGCGTCGGAGATGCTCGCCGAGAAGCGGGCGAAGGGCCCGGCGCCGCGGAAGAGGGCGGCCAAGAAGGCCGCGCCCGCGAAGAAGGCGACGCCGGCCAAGAAGGCGACAGCGACGAAGAAGGCGGCGACGAAGAAGACCGCCGCGGCGGCCAAGACGACGACGGCGAAGAGCGCCGCGGCCAAGCAGCCGAAGCCGAAGCCGAAGCGGGCGGGCAGCGCGGCGGAGTAACGAATCCGCCGGCCCACGGTCAGCCGAGGCGGCCGGACGGGCCAGGGCGGCGTCAACCGTGGCCGGACGAGCCGGGTGCGGTCAGCCGAGGACGCGGGACAGGTGTTCGCTGGCGAACACCCGGTGCGGGTCGAGCCGGTCGCGAACGGTCTGGAAGCTGTCCCACCTGGGGTAGGCGGGGGCCAGGGAAGCCGCGTCGCGCCAGTGCAGCTTGCCCCAGTGCGGCCGGCCACCAAGCCCTTCGGCCAGCTCTTCGACCGCACGGAAGTACGGCTCGTACGGCATCCCCACGTACTGGTGGACGGCGAGGTACGCGGAGTCCCGGCCGTAGCCGTGCGAGAGCCAGATATCGTCGGCGGCGCTGAACCGGATCTCGACCGGGAAGAGGACTTTGACCGGCAGCCGGTCCACGATCCGACGAAGGTCGGCCAGCGCCGGGGCGAGGGCCGCGCGGGGCAGCGCGTACTCCATCTCGACGAAGCGGACCCGACGTGGGCTACAGAAGACCGTGTCAGAGGGGCCGGTGTAGTGGCGTTCGGTGAGCACCCGCGCGGCGACGGAGCTGATGCCGGGGGCGAGTGCCGGTACGGCCCGGCCCAGCCGGCAGGCCCCGGCGAGAACCGTGTTGGACAGGAACTCGTCATTGAGCCAGCGGTGCCAGCGCGGCAGTGGGCGGTCGTTGACGGGCACCCGGTCGTTGCTCTTGACCTGGACCCGATCGGTGTAGGGGAACCAGTAGAACTCGACGTGGTCGTGTCGCTCGACCAACTCGGGCAACTCGGCCAGCACCGCGGCCAGCGGCGCGGGCCGCTCGTGGGCGTGCAGGACGAACGCGTCCACACAGCTCAGGGTGACGTCGACCAGGACGCCGAGCGCGCCGAGCGATACCCGGGCGGCGGCGAAGACATCCGGGTGCTCGTCGGCGGAGCAGTGCAGCACCTCGCCGACGCCGGTGACCAGGGTGAGTGCGGTGACGAAGGTGGACAGACAGCCGTGCTGGGCGCCGGTACCGTGGGTGCCGGTCGAGATCGCGCCGGCCACCGTCTGCGCGTCGATGTCACCGAGATTGGGCAGGGCCAGTCCGTAGCCGGCGAGCAGCCGGTTGAGGGCGCGCAGCGTGGTGCCGGCGGGTACCGTGACCAGCCGGCGATCGAGATCGACCCGCACGTCGTCGGCCAGGCCCGTCAGCTCCATCCGATGACCGTCGGTCCGGGCGACCGGGGTAAAGGAGTGGCCACTGCCGACCGGGCGGATCCGCTCTCCGGCTGCTACGGCGGCCCGTACCGTCGCCGCGATTTCGGCGCTTGAGGTGGGGCGGAGCAGGCTGGTGGCGGTGTCACGCTGATTGCCGGCCCAGTTGGACCAGGTGCTGACAGAGCTTGCGGTAGCGGCCATGGACGCTCCTCGAAATGAATATGAAGTGACTTCATATCAGGAACGTTGTGCCTGGTAAATACCGTAATCGAGTTCCGCTCGTTGTACCGGTAGTCACGGACTCGTGACGTGCAGATATGTTCATCCGTCGAAGGGGGGTGGCGAGTGTCCACACCAGCCGCCACGACCGGGCCGCTGCGCCGCGTACCGGTGCAGGGTCGAAGTGTCGCTCGGGTCCAGCGAATGTTGGACGCCTGTGCGGAGCTCGTCGACGAGGTGGGGTACGAGGGGCTGACCACGACGCTGCTCGCCGAGCGCGCCGAGGTGGCGATTGGGTCGGTCTACCAGTTCTTCCCGGACAAGCGGGCGATCGTGCAGGCGTTGACCCTGCGCACGATGGAGTCCTATCTCCAGCGGCTCGACGAGAGGTTCGCCTCGAATGACCTGACCCACTGGTGGGATGGGGTTGACGCGGCAATCGACGAGTACATCACGATGCACCGCACCGTTCCCGGGTTCCGTACCCTGCACTTCGGCGACGTGGTCGACCTGCACCTGCTCGATGAGCAGCGGGACAACAACGGGGTGATCGCGGATCAACTCGCCCGCGTCCTCACCGAGCGCTTCGGACTCACCGACGTCCCGGAGCTCCAGTTCCATCTCGAGATCGCGGTCGAGGGCGCTGATGCGCTCATCCAGCTGGCCTTCCGCCGGCGGCAGGAGGGCGACGACCGGGTGCTGGTCGAGGCGAAGGCGTTGATTCGGGAGTACCTGTACCGCCAGGTTGACGCTCGGGGGGGCGTGGACCGGCCGGTGGACGTCGGCCAGCCAGCCTGATCGGTGTCCACCCGCCCGGACCGTGTCAAACCGGTTCGGGCTCCGGCCCCGGTGAGGGGTGGGTCTTCAGAGGAAGGCCCACCCCTCACCGCGGTACGTGGCGGCGGCCGCTGCGACGGTCTCCGTCTCCACCAGGAGGAGCTCGTTGACATGCTCGGCGAGTTCGCCGGCCTTGGCGTGCCGGAACCAGACCCGGTCGCCGATCCGAAGCGTGTCGGCGGCCCGGCCGGTCAGCGGAGTCTGCACCTCACCGGCGCCCTCCGCGCCGACCAACCGGAGGCCGGCCGGGAGGACCGGGCGGGGGAGGCGACTGCGTTCGGCCGGCCCGGAGGCGATCCAGCCGCCGCCGAGCACGGTGGCGTAGCCCGGCGCAGGCCGGCGCGCCACTGCGCAGGCGAAGAAGGCGGCGGGGGTGGGGCGCCAGGCCCGGTAGGTGTCGAACAGCGTCGGCCCGTACAGTCCGGACCCCGCGGCGACCTCGGTAACCGCTGGGTCGGCGCTGGTGGCGGCCAGGCTGCCGGTGCCACCACCGTTGACGAACTCCAGCTCGGCGTGCTCGCGGACCGCCGCCACCGCCGCGCTCCGGCGGGCCAGCAACTCCCGGTACGATCCGCGCTGAACCAGTCGGATCGCCGCGCCGAGCAGCGCCCGCCCCGGCGGCGCGTCGCCCATTCCGGCGATCTGCGCCTCGTACGCCATCAGTCCGACCAGCCGGAACCCGGGTCGGGCGGCGACGGCGGCGGCGAGCGCACCGGCCGCCCGCGGATCATGTACCGGCGAGCGGCGCACCCCGAGGTGCAGCCGCCCGCCCAGCGGTCGCCAGGAGGCATCCAGGTCCAGGCAGACCCGCAGCTCGGGTCGGCGACCCGGGGCGCGAACGGCGTCCACCAGATCGAGCTGAGCGGGATCGTCGATCATCAGGGTCACCGCCGCGGCGAGCGTCGGATCACCGGCCAGTTCGGCGAGCGCGGCCCGGTCGGTCGCGGGGTACGCCACCACCACGTCGTCGGTGATCCCGCAGCGGACCAGCCAGAGCGCCTCGGCGAGGGTGAACGCCAGCACACCCGCCCAGCCGGGGGTGGCCAGGGCCCGGGAGATCAGCGTCCGGCAGCGTACGGACTTGCTGGCCAGGCGGACCGGCTTACCGCGGGCGCGCTCGGCGAGGGCGGTGGCGTTGGCGTCGAACGCCCGGAGGTCAACCACCGCGTACGGCGGGTCGAGGTGAGCGGTCGCGTGGTCGAGTCGGGCGCGCAGTTCCGCGGTGTCGGGGGCCACGTGGTGCACGCTAGCCGGACCGGGGTCGATGCCCAAGCACCTCGCCTCGGGCGGGGCTGCGGGCGGTGGACACCCCCGCCTAGGCTCGGCGAGCAGGGGAATGTCATAGCGGGATGCCATCGGGCCGGGGCTAGAGTGTTGCACCGAGACCGCCCGGCAACGGGTCGCCACGTGGAGGTACGGCCATCGAAAGCCAGCAGAACGGCGAGTCGGCCAACGGTTCGTCGCCCGCCGCCGAGTCCGGACCGACGGGCCCGTCCGGGACCGCGGCGCCGGCCAGCCAGCCCGACCACTCGGGCTATGCCGCGATCCGCTCAGTCCTGCGCATCCGTCCGTTCCGGCGGCTCTGGATCGTGCTCGGTGCCGCCTCCTTCGGTGACTGGTTCGGCCTGCTCGCCACCTCCGTCTTCGCCGCCTCCCAGGTGGAGGGGGACACCGCCAAGGGTGCGGCGTTCGGCACGGTCATCGCGATCCGGCTACTGCCGGCGCTGGTCCTCGGCCCGATCGCCGGCGTCTTCGCCGACCGGTTCGACCGCCGCTGGACGATGGTCATCTGCGACCTGCTGCGGTTCCTGCTCTTCGCCTCGATCCCGCTGGTCGCCGTCTTGGGCGCGAGTGGCGCGGTGGTGGTCGGGTGGGCCACAATCGCCACGTTCCTGATCGAGTCGATCACCCTGCTCTGGATTCCGGCCAAGGAGGCCGCGGTCCCGAACCTGATCCCGCGGGCCCGGCTCGAAGCGGCCAACCAGCTCACGCTGATCACCACGTACGGCCTTACCCCGGTCGTCGCGGCGATCGTCCTCGCCGCGCTGGACGGCGTGGTCCGGGCCGCCACCGGTGGTGCCGCTCCGGACTGGGCCGAGCCGGCCCAGCTCGCGCTCTGGTTCAACGCGCTCTCCCGGCTGGCCACCGCCGTGGTGGTCGCGTACGGCATCCGGGAGATCAGCCAGGGCCCCGCCGCCAAGCGGGACCAGACCGAGCAGAGCATGCTGCGTCAGTTCAAGGACGGCTGGCGGTTCATCGGCCAGACCCCGCTGGTCCGGGGTCTGGTGCTGGGCATCTTCGGCGCCTTCGCCGGTGGTGGCATCGTGATCGGCACGGCCCGCTTCTTCGCCAACTCGCTCGGTGCCGGTGACGCCGCCTTCTACCTACTGTTCGGGGCCATCTTCATCGGCCTGTCGATCGGCATCGGGCTCGGCCCGATGATCGTCAAGGAGATGTCCCGGCGGCGCTGGTTCGGCATGAGCATCGTGCTCGCCAGCGCCGCGGTGATGACCCTGGCCTTCGCCATCCACCTCTCCATGGCGATGGTCGGTGCGGTCTTGGTCGGCGCGGGCGCCGGCATGGCCTTCCTCGCCGGCACCACGCTGCTCGGTGGTGAGATCGCCGACGAGGTGCGGGGGCGGGTCTTCGCGGTGGTGCAGATCGGTACCCGGCTGGTGCTGATCCTGGCCATCGCGTTGAGCAGCCTGCTCGCCGGGGTTGGTGGCTCCCGCCGCTTCGAAATCGCCAACCTGGGCCTCTCGATCTCGTCCACCCGGCTGCTGCTGCTCGCCGCGGGGGTGGCGGGCGTCTTCGCTGGAATCAGCGCGTTCAGGCAGATGGACGACAAGAAGGGCGTTCCCGTCCTAGCCGACCTGTGGGGCTCGATGCGCGGGCGACCGCTGACGCCAGCCGAGCCGTTCGCCTCCGCCGGGCTGTTCGTGGTCTTCGAGGGGGGCGAGGGAGCCGGCAAGTCCACCCAGCTCGCCCTGCTCGCCGACCGACTGCGGGACCAGGGGCGGGACGTGGTGGTCACCCGCGAGCCCGGCGCCACCGGAGTCGGCGAACGAATCCGGTCCCTGCTGCTCGGCCAGCCGGGTTCCGACGTGCCCTCCCCCCGCGCCGAGGCGCTGCTCTACGCCGCCGACCGGGCCCACCACGTGGCCACCGTGGTGCGGCCGGCGCTGCGCCGGGGCGCCGTCGTGGCCAGCGACCGTTACATCGACTCATCCCTGGCCTACCAGGGTGCGGGGCGGACGCTCCCCGTTGACGAGGTCTCCTGGCTCTCCTCCTGGGCCACCGGCGGGCTCAAGCCCGACCTGGTGGTGCTCCTGGACATTGACCCGAGTGCCGGGCTGTCCCGGGTGGCTGCCCGGAGCGGGGCCCCCGACCACCTGGAGGCCGAGTCGGTCAGCTTCCACGAACGGGTCCGGTACGCGTTCCTCGACCTCGCCGCCGCCGACCCGAGGCGTTACCTGGTGCTGGACGCCGCCCGGCCAACCGACGAGATCGCCGACGAGGTGGCTCGGCGGGTCGGCGAGCTGCTCGGCGCTCAGGGCAGCGGTCCGCACCCGCCGGCGGCGAGTGGGCCGGCGGCTAACGCACCCGCGGCGGGCGGACCGAACCCGCCGGCGGGGAGCGGGCCGGACACCGCGGTCCACTCCGAGTTATCCGATCCGAAGCTGGTGACGATGGAGCGTCGGACCTGATGCCAGACGTCTTCGCCGACCTGGTCGGCCAGGACGAGGCGGTGGACGTGCTGCGGCGGGCGGCAGCGGACGCCGCCGCCGTGCTCCGTGCCGGGCCGCCCGGCCTGGCGGCGCAGACCGACTCGACTGACCCGCCGCCCACCTCTGGTGGTGACCCGGCTCCGATCTCCGGTGGCGACCCGGATCCGGCCCCTGGTGGCGATTCGGCTCCCGCCTTCGGGAGCGACCCGGCGCAGGTCGGTGCGACCGAGCCGGCGGAGCGTGAACCGGGTGCGGGGATGACGCACGCCTGGATCTTCACCGGGCCGCCCGGGTCGGGCCGGTCGGTCGCCGCACGAGCCTTCGCCGCGGCACTCCAGTGCGGGGACGGCAGCGGATGCGGCACCTGCCCCGGCTGCCACACCACGATGGCCGGTACCCACGCCGATGTCCGGCTGGTGGTACCGGAGGGGCTCTCCATCGGCGTCAACGAGATGCGCGCCCTGGTGCTTCGCGCCGCCAGCACCCCCTCCGGTGGGCGGTGGCAGGTGGTGGTCATCGAGGACGCGGACCGCCTCACCGAAGCTGCCGGCAACGCCCTGTTGAAGGCGGTGGAGGAGCCACCCCCCCGAACGGTCTTCCTGCTCTGCGCGCCGTCGATCCACCCCGACGACATCTCGGTGACCATCCGGTCGCGCTGCCGGGTCGTACCCCTGCGGCAGCCCGCACCGGCGGCGGTCGCCGAGGTGCTCGTTCGGCGGGACGGCGTCGAGCCCGACGTGGCGAGCTGGGCGGCTGCCGCGGCCCAGGGGCATGTCGGGCGGGCCCGGCGGCTGGCCCGTGACCCGCAGGCGCGTACCCGCCGGGAAGCGGTGCTCGCGGTGCCCCGTCAGCTCACCGGGGTGGGCGCGGCGATCGATGCTGCCGCCGCGTTGATCGGAGCCGCCGAGGCGGAGGCCGCGGCGTTGGTGGCGGACACCGACGCGGCCGAACGGGCCGCGTTGGAGACGGCCCTCGGCGCGGGCGGCACCGGCCGTCGGGCGGCCAGCGCGTTCCGGGGCGCCGCCGGGCAGGTCAAGGAGCTGGAGCGGCGGCAGAAGTCCCGGGCCACCCGGGCGCAGCGGGATGCCCTGGACCGGGCCCTGGTGGACCTCGCTGGCTTCTACCGGGACGCCCTCACGATGGCGCTGGGCGCCCCGGTCGAACCGGTACACACCGACACCGCCTCGGTCGCCGAGGCGGGGGCACGCAAGTGGGACGCCGACGGCGTGCTGCGTCGCCTGGAGGCGGTCCTGGCCTGCCGGGCCGCGATCGAGGCGAACGTCAAGCCCCGGATCGCCGTCGAGGCGATGATGCTCGCCCTCTGGAAGGGCTGACCAGCGCCGGTTGCCCCCGCGGGCTGGGCAGCTCCGCGGCATCGACACGCTCCACTTCGGTGCGGTACGGTCCGGGTGCCAAAGTGACGCGGGGGTGACGCTGAGTTATTCCAGTGTGGGAGGACGCCGATGCCGCGGGGGGAGATCGACGAAACCTGGATCGAGGAGGCGGTGCGGCGCTACCGCCGGATCGAGTCCCTGCAGTCCGAGTTCGACCAGGCGGTGACGACGGTCGAGGTCACGGTCCGTTCGCCGGACGGGTTGGTGGAGGTGGCGGTCACCGCGGCGGGGCGGATCACCGGCGTGCGGTTCCTCGGCACACTGCAGAACCGTCGGCCCGGCGACATCGCTGGTTCCGTGCAGGCGGCGGTGGCCGCCGCGGCCGACGCCGCGCAGTGGGCGCGGGAAAAGCTACACAACGAGACCTTCGCCGCCTACCGCCCGCTCACGGGGGCGTGAATGGAGACGTTGCGCTCCCTCGCCGGTCGGCTGGAGGCGGCGAGCGACACGCTGACCGACCTCTCCTACGCTGCGCCGGCCACCGATCCGCCGGGGGTCGCCTTCGGCGGCGATGCGGTGGGACGACCCGGCGAGATCGGCCGGGCCCTGCACCGGCAGTGGACGGCCGCCACCGGTGATCGTGCCCGCGAGGCACACCTGGCCGCCCAGCGGCTGGCCGCGGTGGCAGCCGCCGTCCGGTCCGCCGCCGACAACTACGTCGAGACCGACCAGGACACTCGTTGGCAGTTCCTGGGGGAGACGTGATGGACCCACTGGACCGACTCGCCGAGCCCGGCCTTGACCTGCTGCGTCGGGTCGACATCCTGCTCGCCACCGGTGCCCCGGAGGGGCACCGGGTCTGGCCGTTGCTGCGCCGGATGCAGGTGCTCCCCGGTGCGGCGGTGCGGAGCTTCCTGGAGCTACCCGCCGCGGCCTTCTCCGATGCGGGTCGATCGGTGCGTCAGCTGGCCCGGGGGTATGACGAGGCCTCCGCCGCGCTCACCGAACCGGTGCTCTGGTCCGGCGCCGCGGCGACCGCCTTCGGGGAGTATCGGGCCGCGCTGCTGCGCCACTTCGACGAGGGGCCGGAGAGCCTGGTGGGGCGGTTGGAGTCGACCGCCGGCTACGCCGACGCCATCGCCGAATGGATCGAGGGCAGCCGGCGTACCCTCGCCCGGACCCTGGCCGGCGCGTTGGGATCGACCGAGGCGGTGGCCGTGGTCGCCGCGACGTCGGCACCCACCGCGGCCTCGGCGCAGTTCGCGGTGTCGGTGCCACATCCCGCGGCCGAGGTCGAGGCGGCCGAGATCGCCGCGCGGGTGCTGGCGGTGCTCTCCGCCGCCTACGACGGGGTGGAGACACTGCTGCGGCACTGGGGGCCCAACCTGGCCGAGTCCCCCTGGCGGTCGCCGGTCATCGAAACCCCCCGCTACGACACCCCGACCCACGTCGGATGGTGAGCACCCGTGCGCCGGCCGAGAGTAGTGGCCCAGAACGGGCCCGACAGCGACGTAGGGTGAGAGTATGGGCATGCTCTGCGCGGTCAGTTTCCACCGGTACGGGCGCCTGTACTACTTCGATCCGGGTGAGTTTCGGCCCCAGGTCGGCGACAGGGTACTGGTCCCCACCGACGAGGGGCCCGAGGTGGCCGAGTGCGTCTGGGCCGCCCAGTGGACCTCCGACGACACTGAGGGGTTCCCCCGTCTGGCCGGGCTGGCCCAGGCGGAGGATCTGCGCCGCGACGAGCTGCTGCGCCGACGCAGAGCCGAGGCGAAGGTCGCGGCGAAACGCCTGATCCGCGAGCACGATCTGCCGATGAAGGTGGTCGCCGTGGACCACGTGCGCAGTGCGACGGAGGGCGGCGAGCGAACCACGATCTACTTCACCGCCCCGCACCGGGTGGACTTCCGGGCGCTGGTTCGGGACCTCGGCGCGACCCTGCGCTGCCGGGTTGAGCTGCGTCAGCTCTCCGCCCGTGACTCGGCCCGGGTACAGGGCGGCATCGGCTCCTGCGGGCGGGACCTGTGTTGCGCCACCTTCCTCACCGACTTCGAGCCGGTGACCATCCGGATGGCCAAGGACCAGGACCTGCCCCTCAACCCGCTGCGCATCTCCGGTGCGTGCGGTCGGCTGATGTGCTGCCTCAAGTTCGAGCATCCGCTGTACTCCGGCAGCGGTGCCTACCCCGCCTCGGGTCAGCGGGTCGAGACACCAGCGGGCACAGCGAAGGTCGTGTCCCGGCATCCACCGAGCGAGACGGTCACCGTCCGGCAGATCGCCGACGGATCGATTCGACGGTGCGCGCTCTCCGACGTCTGCGGATCGCGCCAGGCGTACGAGTCGCGCGACCGCGACTGAGCGCGGCTGCGGCTGACCGGTGACCGCGGCAACCACGGCCGCGGCGCGGCCGTGGTTCAGCGGAGGATCACCGGGGATTCGGCCAGGCGGGGCTCCAGTGGGGTCCGCGGGACCAGCCACGACGCTTCGGCCGACTGGTCGGGGTTGACCTGCCAGTGGCGGCCCACCCGATCCACCACGATCGGGTAGATCGTCAACGTCCCCTCCGGGGCGATGCGCATGCGGACGAAACCCTTTGAGTCCTCGATCCCCTGCCCGGCGAAGAGCTCATTGCCGTTGACCCCGAAGGCGCTGGCGACCAGGAGGTACGCCGCCACCAACTGGCTGGCCACCAGCCCGCCCACCGAGCCGAAGAAGACAACCGCGGCGACCACCGACAACGGCCACGGCCAGTCGTGGAACGGCAGCGCCAGCCACACCCAGGTGCCGGCGGCCGCCAATCCCAGATGGGCCAGGCCGTGCCCCAGGCCGAGCAGCCAGTGCCGGAGTCGTCGCTGCACGGCACCGGGTGCCTCGGCGAAGAGGACCGTCGCGGTCAGGGTCACCAACAGCATCGCCACCAACGGAACGCTGAACAGCCGTAGCTGGGTGCCGTTGTGGTTCGTGTAGACGCCGACCATCGACAGGATCAGCAGCGTGTACAGGGCGCCGAGCAGCGTGGCGAAGCCCGGGTTGCGCCGCGGCAGCCGCGGGAAGATACCCCAGGCGTACCGTCGGGACTGCGCCGCGTCCGGATAGCGTCCCGCCAGCTCGTAGGAGTGCGGGGCGCTCGCCCGCCGCGCCAGCGTCTCCTTCGGCGGGACCTCGATGCGCTGGGGCAACAGGTGCGTCGGATAGAGGTACGCGCCGCCGCCACCACAGGTGATCAGCTGACGGTCCGGCCCCACGTAACGGGCGTAGTGGTGGTGGTCGCCGGAGATGAGCAGGCGTACCTGGGCCCCGGTCGGCGCGACGATGGTGCGGATGAAGTAGTCGATCGAGTCGTACGCCGAGGGGTCTTTCGTGGTGGCCTTGACCCAGGTCGGCATCGGGACGGCCAGGATCACCCGGCTCCGCGGCCCCAGCCGCTCCGCCACCGAGTCGAAGTAGCTGAGCTGCGGGTCGTCCAGGTATGAGCCGGACTGGTCATCCAGGCCGAACAACCACCAGTCCGCCGGCAACTCCACCGCGAAGTACGACCGGGTCTGCGCGGTTCTCCAGCCGCCGAAGTGCCGGTCCCGGGACCGGACGAAGAGGCGCAGGAACGCGGTGAGGCCGTCGTACCAGTCGTGGTTGCCCGGAATCGCGAAGAGCGTCGGCTGTTCGGGCGGGGTGACCGGCAGCGCGGCCTGGTACGGGCCCTTGCACCGGTCCTCATATGTGTCGAAGGCCGCCGACGGGTAGACCTGATCACCCCCCAGCACCAGCACCCGCGCCCGGGGCAGCCGGTGCCCGTCCACCGTCAGCTCCCGCTGGGCCAGCAGGTACGCCACCGAGTAGGTGGCGTCGAAGCCATCACCAAGGTCGGCGACGTAGTCCAGCCAGAGCCCACCGTCCGGCCCGACCTGCCGGGTCACCGTCGCGTCGAAGGTGTGCTGTAGCTCCCGCTTGTCCAGGTAGGCCCCGAACAGCAGCGCGAGCAGCGTCCGGAGACCGGTGCTGATCAGCAGGAGCGGCGCCAGCCACGGCACCGGCTTGCGTGGGGTGAAGCCCAGCTCGAGCGGGTCGGTGCTGCGGGGGCGGCGCGCCGGCTCGCCGCCGGCCGCCTCGCTGGCGTGTGGGCCACTCGGCGGTGACCCGGGCGTCGGAGCTGCCGGCCCCGGACCAGCGGCCCGGTGGCCCGGGTCCGTCTCGCCCTGGTCACCGTTGCCGGCCGACCCGTGCGAAGTGGGATGCTGGTCTGGGGGACCAGCAGCATGGTCGTCCGTCATCTGCGCAGCGTAGTGCGGCCGGCTCGGCGGCGCTGTCCGGAGAACGTCGGTTTCGGCGATCCCGTTCGGGAAGGTGCCGCGCATGGCCGCGCGGTCCCGGTGGGGATCCCGATCGGCGGGTCCGGGCGGGTGGCGTACACTTGCTGATCGTTGCCGCCTTAGCTCAGTCGGCTAGAGCGACGCACTCGTAATGCGTAGGTCGACGGTTCGATTCCGTCAGGCGGCTCGAAGTGATGCCCTGACCAGCAGGAATGCTGGGTCAGGGCATCATGTTTATCTATGTAGTTTTGAATCACCCCCCGAAAACCCCCAGAAACGCGCGGGCGCGACCAGGTTCGCCAGCGGGGCGATGTGTCGGCTTTGGGTCGCTGGTGGCTGTCCGCGCGGCCTACGGCAGGCCGCAGGGCCCACCGGGCGCTTCCTCGCGGCGGCCAGCTGAGCACCGCCGCGGGTGGGTCAGACGCGCACGTCGCGCATCACCCGGGCACCGAAGAACAGGCCGAGACCGGCGATGGCCAGGGCGCACACGCCGCCGTACAGCACCGCTGGCTCGGCGAACCGGCCGGCGAACAGCGCACGCTCGGCCTCCACAATGTGGGCCACCGGATTGAACCGGCTGACCGTGTAGAGCCACGACGGCGCCAGGCTCATCGGCAGCAGCACTCCGGAGAGCAGCATCAGCGGCAGGAAGCACGCCTGCTGGACGAGGTAGAACACCTGCTCCTGCTTGCGGGCGAGCACCGCGAGCGTGAACGACAGCGCGCCCAGGCCCACCCCGAACGTGGCCAGCAGCACCAGCCCGGCCAGCGCGCCGAGCGGGAACAGCTCGAAGCTGGTGGGCAGCAGCACCAGGATCAGCAGCACACCCTGTGCCGCCAGGGTCAACACCTCCTTGAGGGTGCGACCGGCCAGCAGCGCGGTGCGGTTCATCGGGGTGACCAGCATCCGCTCGAACGAACCAGAGTTGATCTCCATGAGCAGGTTCGCGCCAGCGCCGGCGGTGCCGGACAGGGCGAGCAGCACCAGGATGCCGGGCAGGAACCACTGCCACGGCGAGCCCTCGCCAATGCCCGGCGTGCTGGTCAGCAGCGGACCGAACAGGGCGAGGAACAGCAGCGGCAGGACTGCGTTGACCGCCAGCGCGATAGGGGCCCGCAGCTCGGGCACCATCTCCCGGGCGAATGCGATCCCGGTGTCCGTCACCGTCTTCATGCCTCGCCACTCTCCTGCTCGGCGGCAGTCTCGCGCAGCCGGCGACCCGTCAGATTGAGGAAGACGTCGTCGAGGGTGGGCCGGCTCAGCTCCGCGGTGAGCGCCTTGACCCCGGCGGCCTCCAGGGCACGCAGGTACTCCGGCAGCCCGGCCGCGCCGTCTCCCAACCGCAGACGTACGGTCTTGCCGTCCACCGTCGCGCCGTGTGCGCCCGGCACCTGCTCGCCGACCGTGGCCGCGTGCCGAGCCGACTCCTCGTCGCCCGTCGTGACCGTGATGCAGTCGCTGGCTTGTTGCTCCTTAAGCCGCTCCGGCCGGTCGTCGGCGACCACCCGGCCGTTGTCGATGATCAGTACGCGTCCGGCGTACTGGTCGGCCTCCTCCAGGTAGTGGGTGGAGAAGGAGATGGTGGTGCCGTGCAACTCGTGCAGGCGCCGGATGTGCTGCCAGATGTGGGCCCGGCTCTGCGGGTCGAGGCCGGTCGAGGGCTCGTCGAGAAAGAGCAGCCTCGGCCGGTGTACCAGCGCCAGCGCGATGTCGAGGCGGCGGCGCTGACCACCGGAGAGCGAACCGACCCGCCGGCGCGCCATCGGCGCCAGGTCGAAGTCGGTCAGCAGCTCGTCGGCGCGTCGGCGGGCCGCGCGCCGGTCCATACCGTAGAAGCGGCCCTGGTTGTAGAGCTCGTCGCGGGGTTCGTACAGATGCCCGGCGTTGTTGCCCTGTCCCAGATAACCGATGTGCCGGCGCACCTGCGCGGGTTCACGGACCACGTCGTGCCCGGCGACGACGGCGGTTCCCGAGGTCGGCGACAGCAGCGAGGTGAGCATGCGCAGGCTGGTCGACTTGCCGGCGCCGTTGGGTCCGAGGAAAGCCACCAGCTCCCCCTCGGAGACGGACAGATCGAGGCCGCGTACGGCTTCAACGACTCCTTTCTTGATCCGGAAGCTCCGGGTGAGGGCACGAGTTTGGATCATCGATTCGGCTCCCAATCGGGATTGTGCACTTGACTAAATCAGGCTAGGGGAGTTTCATACGTCTCTGTCAGGGAGCCTGACAAGGGGGAACGTGGACGACGACGGCACCTTGCTGCCCTACCTGCTCGCCGGCGCCGCCACCGTCGCCAGCCGGTGGGCGGACGAGGCGCTGCGCCCGTACGGGGTGACCACCCGACAGTTCGGGCTGCTCACCCAGCTCCAGCGCGAACCCGAGCTGTCCACCTCCGAAATCGCCCGCCAGCTCGGCGTCAGCCGGCAGTCGACGCACGAGATGATCGGCCAGCTGGAACAGGCCGGATACCTGCGCCGCACCGCCGGCGTCGACGGGCGCAGCCGCCGCATCGACCTCACTCCGAACGCGCCGCACCTCATCTCCCGGATGAGCGCCGCGGTCGGCCGCGTCGAGCGGCGGCTCACCGCCGACCTCGGCGACCACGAGCGGGAGGCGCTGCGGCTGCTGCTGCGCCGGGTGCTCGCCCGCGCCACCGACGACGAGGCGTGGCTGCCTACCGGCGGCGCTCGATAGCGGTTCGAGTCACCCCGCCTACGGTGCGGCCATGACCGCCGCGACCACGCAGAACCTCACCGACAGCGAGCTGGGCCGGGTCCTGCTGACCCTGCGCGGCCTGCAATGGATCATCGGAACGAAGGGCGACCCGTACGCGCTGTTGCTGCGCGCGGTCGGCGACGACCCGCACCGGCTGGGGCAGCAGGCCCGCGACCGCGGTCAAATGCGAGGTCGAAGCGTGGTCGTTGGCCGGCATGGGCGAATGGCAGGAGGCCAGCGCCCGCGCCAACGAGGCCGCATTGGAACTGGGCAAGGGCGGCGACGCCCTACGCGGCTACCGCTCGTTCTGGCTCTATCTGGCGGCTACCTGGGCCGACCAGGCCGGAGTCACCACGGCCAACCAGGCACTTCGGCAGAACGCGGTCGCTCTTGTCGCCCAGGCCGAAGCCGCAGCCAGACCCTCGATGTGGATCCGGGAACTCGCTCCGATACCGACCGTTGGGGTGTCCGCACTCTCGTCCCCTTCCGCAACCGCAGTTGCGTCGGTCGCAACCCGACTGAGAAGCACCTCCATTCCCAAGGTCGCGGCGGTGGCCGAGGAGATGCTCGCTGCCCTCAAGGAACGCAAGCCGACCGTGTACGAGCCTGCCCTGACCAAGCTCGGCTACCTCTTGGGGGCCGATGCGCAGAAGCCGCCGGGCTCCGGTCGATGCGATTCCACGTGGTGCTGGGACCATCACCTCTGGCTGGCTATCGACGCGAAGAGTGACCACGAGCCGTCCGGTCTCGTGCCACAGAAAGACATTCGTCAGGCCGGCGATCAACTTCGTCTGCTCAAGTCCGATCGTGCGGTCCCCGACACCCCGCCGGACAGCGCCACCGTGATCGTCTCTCCCAAACCGGCCGTTGACCCCACCGGTGCGGCAGGCGCTGAGGGCCACGTCCATGTTGTCCACCCGGACGTCGTACTCGGACTCGCGGAAGCAGCGGCACGCGCATGGGGCGACCTGATGGCTCAGCGTCCTGGTCTCGATGACAACCAACTCCGGGCGCTGGTCGCCAACCACTTCAGCCAAGAGGGTCTGCTGCCTGAACAGGTGCGCGAGCGGCTCACGGCCAATCCGGTCGCCCCGCAATAATTGATGATGCCGGCGCTCACCTGCCGGCTTCTCGAAATCAGGCGTTGGCGACAGCGATGCGCCGCGCCTGGTTGCGCCCCCCGTTTACCCCCCGAAAACCCCTGCCAGCGGTTGAATAATGGCGACAACTGTTGATCACTTTGCCTGGTCGTTTGCGCAGCTCAGCGCTAGATACTGACAGCCGATGACGAAGCCATGATCACAGGGTTCGAGGAGCGTAGGTCGACGGTTCGATTCCGTCAGGCGGCTCGGGACAACGAAGGGCCTGGTCACACCGCTGACCAGGCCCTTCGCCATGTCTGGGTTCGGCGGATGGCGATCAAGTGCATCGTGTGATCACTATCTGAGGACAATTCTGAGGACACACAGCTATCCGGCGCTCTTTCCGCCGGCACCAGTTCGCCACGCACGCCTACACCGGGTCGAACCGGCATCGGACCAATGTCACGTGAACTCTGACTTCACCCAGGCAGCAGACACGGTGCGGGGGACGGACTGGCGACTCGACCAGCTCGGCACGCCGGCACCGGTGCCGCCCTGGCCGGCTCCCGGCCCGGTGGTGGCGTTCCCGCTCCCGACCGGGCACTACTTCGGCCCACGCCAGGACGGAGACAGGTCGGTGTCGGGCCACTACCGCCGCCGGTTCCGGGGCAAGGCTGACCGACAGTGGCTCACCACCTGGACCAGGCAGCTCGTCCGCCGTGGCTGGCCGGCGGGCAAGGGCCGCCGGTACCTGCGCAAGGCCGGCGCCGACGGGCTCTACGGGCCGGAGTACCGGGATCTGATCAGCGCGTTCCAGACCGACCAGGGCCTCAAGCGCGATGGGCTGCTGGGCCGCAAGACGTGGGACGCCGCCTACCGCAACCCAATCACCTGAAATGGACTCTGCCGTCCAGGTCGCGTTGATCAGCGCGGGCAGTGCGATCGGTGGCGGCGGCCTCGTCATCCCGGTCGTCGCGCACTTCCTCGGCCGGCAGACCCGTGCCGCCCAGCAGCGCCTCGCCGACGCGCAGGCCGAGCAGGCGCAGGCCACGACCGGCCAAATCCGACAGGACATCTACCAGGAACTCACCATGGACCTGCGATCCGAGCTGCAGCAGGTTCGCTCGGCGCTGCGTCACGCCCGAAAGTCGCTGGCGGCGACGTCAGCCGAGGCCGAGCGACTCCGGCTGAGAGTGGTCGGGCTCGAGTCACGTATTGCGCAGCTGGAGCTGACTGAGCAGCAGCTGTCAGCGGAGCTACGTGCTGCCCAAGCCGAGCGGGACCAGCTACGTGGGCAACCCGCCGACGGTGAGGCGACGATCAGTGCATTGACCTGCCAGATCAACGACCTCGAGGCACAGCTGGCAGGGCTGCAAGTGACGCCGGAGACGTCACGCCTCGGGATAGCTGATTCCTGACGACTCGTACCGGGCTCGCAGTTCGGCTGCGTGCTCCCGCGCGATGGTCATGTCCGCGCCAGCCGCCTGCAGTAGTTCCGCCGTCGGCCCGCTGGCCCCCGTATGGGTCTGCCAGGGCAACCCCGGCTTGGATACCCAGCAGCATCGGGTCGGTGGTGACTGCGCAAACCACGGCGACCGCTGGGTCCGGGGCACGTCCAGCCGGTCTCCCACGCCGTACCGGCGTGCCACACCGGACAGCTCGGCCAGGAGCAGCCGCTGTCGCTGCGGCAGTGACGGCACATCCATCCCCCGACCCTAATACTCCAGCCGGGGATTGTGATCACGGCTCGGTGAGGGCTTGCCGGGCGTAGTGGCTGGTCGTGGCTCGTGCTTGGTGACGGCGTCGGCGTACGGACCAGAGCAGTGGGTCGCAGCGGCGGCGGGCGGGTTCGATGATCAGGACGTTGAACAGGTGACGTAGTTCGTTGACGGTCAGCGCGATCAGCCCGGCCGGATCGGGACGGCTGCGGTGCGCGGTCGCGGCGGCGAGGAAGGCGTGGGCGAGGATCGCCAGGGTGGTCCAGCGGTGCCAGGA
>NZ_AZWO01000016.1 GCF_000514775.1 Salinispora pacifica CNR114
CTAGTGCCTCGTCTTTGAACGTTGATTGGGTAACGCGTCGGTTCTGAGGACGGATCAGGCAAGCTGTCTCCCAGTGCTCGTGTGGGAGGTGGTGGCCGGTGGGTAGAAGACCGGAAGTGTTCGTCCGGCAGGTGTCGATGGCCGAGGGCCAGCGGTTGCAGCAGATCAGCCGGACGGCGAAGGATCCGGTGAAGCTGCGGCGGGCGATCGTGGTGCTGATGTCGGCGCAGGGCCAGCCGGCGCCGGACATCGCTCACCTGCTCCGGGCCAGCGAGGACTACGTCCGCGAAGTGATCCACGCGTTCAACGAGCGGGGGTTCGACGCACTGAGCCCAAAATAGAGCGGGGGTGCACCGAGACGGATCGATGAGCAGACCCGCGATTGGATCTGCGTCATCGCCCGGTGCGACCCCCGTTTCCTCGGCCAGCCATTCTCGGGCTGGTCCCTGGCCAAACTGCGCGACTACCTCATCACCACCGGCTACATCACCACGATCAGCGTCGAGACCGTGCGCCGTGTCCTGCACGAACGTGGCGTGTCATGGCAGGCCACCAAGACCTGGAAAGCCAGCACCGACCCCGACTTCACCACCAAGATGCGCCGGATCCTTCACCTCTACGACCACCCGCCGCCGGGCGGCCGTGTGCTGTGCGTAGACGAGTTCGGACCGCTGAACCTGCAACCCCGCCCCGGCCGGGCCTGGCGACCCCAGGCAAACCCCGTGCGACTACGCGCTACCTACACCCGCGACCACGGCGTACGACACATGATCGCCGCCCTCGACCTGGCCACCGGCAGGCTGCACTACCGCATCCGCGACCGCAAACGCTGGCGCGAGTTCCTGTCCTTCCTGAAGACCCTGCGCGCCCGCTGGCCCGACCAGAAGCTGCACCTGATCTGCGACAACTTCTCCCCACACAAACACCCCGAGGTCCGCACCTGGTGCACCGCCAACCACGTCGAACTGGTGTTCCTACCAACGTACGCGTCCTGGCTGAACTGGATCGAAGCCGAGTTCGCCGCCGTACGCTACTTCGGTGCGACTTCCGGAACCCGCCTCTGAAGCGATGTTTCGCAGTTCGTGCCCCCATTCCCCGGCCGGCCTCATCCCTGCGTTCCGCAGCTCAGCGTCGATATAGTCGGCGTCGCGGTGTGAAGGCGCAGGTCAGGGCGTTGCGGCCTTTCCTTTGCGCTGCTCGGAGTGGCCATGATCGATGGTGTCCTCATAACTGTCATGGTGATGCTCTGCCAGGTCCCGGCGCCAGCGGCGGATGGTGGCGTCGGCCGATGTCACCGTCTGCTCCCGGCGCGTGGCGGGGGCGCCCAGTTGCCCTGCCCGACCGTGGCGAGGTAGTCGTAGGCGGTTTCGGTGGGCGGGCACGGCCATGCGGATCGGCAGATCGGGCACCGGTCGACGCGCGGCCAGTGTTCGGTGATGATTCGCCGGGCGGACAGGATCATCCGGTTGCGTAGCTGGACAGTCGACAGGCCGGCCGGGCCCGGACGGCGTGGGTGGCCATCACCGACCGCAGGCCCGCTGCCGGGCCAGCGGGGTCAACAACGGTCGGCTGTCGAAGATGACCGTCGGCTGGTTGTGCAGCGAGGAGTATGCACCCGCCCGCGCCGCGTACCGGGTAGCGGGACCGACCGCGTCCAACCGTGCGGAACGGCGGCGGAGTCGACGGAATAGCCGGATCATGCGCGTGCTCCCGCACCCTCGATGGTGGGTGAGGCGTCCGCCCTTTCGGCTGCAACCGCCCCTATCGGATCTGTCATGCACGGCTGATTCGGAGGGGGGCCGAACCAGCCGTGCCACCACAGAAGGTAAGCGTGCTATTACGCTTCGGCTCTCACGGAATGGGGGACCACCCCGTAGCGGGGTACTTCAGACCACACCTACCAGCTCTGCGAGGCTGCGCAATTCATCCCGATTAGTAGCAGTTTCCCTGGTCAGTAGCTCCCGAACCGTCCCCCGCATCAGCAGATTCAGCGAGGACTCCTCGGGGGACTCCCGGTGCGCGCGCTGCAGCATGTGGATCGCGGCGTAGTCATCGCGTTTGCTGGCGTACGCCCGTGCGAGGTGCGTGAAGTGGGAGTGTCGACGCTCGATTGACGGGGACCGACCAACGTCGACCCGTTCCGCGATTCGCGCGGCCTCCCCTGGTCGGGACAGCTCCAGCGTTGCTGCGGCACGGTGAATGGCCGCATTGGTCAGACCGAAAAAGATGAAGTGGTGCTCTGTCTCCCCGGTGCGGGCTGCGAGCGCGTCGGCCCGGTCAAGCACGTCAAGTGTCCGCCGTTCGTCTCGCAGCCGGGCGTACTGGATCGACAGCAGTAGGTGTAGCCCGCCTAGGGCAGCGAGGCGAGCTGGGTCGTCGGCGCTGCGCTGCTGGTCGGCGATGGCCTGCCGGCACATGTCCACCGCATCCTCGGTATGCCCTCGATTGGAGAGCACCTGCCCCATGTTCCACGCAGCGGACGCCCGATAGGCGGGATCATCGGCCTCGTATGCGGCTGTCAGCGCCCGGTCAGCGGCGATGATCGCAAGGTCCTGAGCGCCGACCCTCTTCGCAAACGCGCGGACGAGTAGGTACAGGTCGGCCGCGACTCGCTGGGCTTGCCTTCGTTCGTTGCCGTCGAGGCGGGCGACCGCGGCCCGGGATGCGTGTACCAGTCCCGGCAGGACCGGGCTGGTGTAGGTGTAGCGCTGCCGCGACTGGTGCCACGTCGTCCACGCCAGCCGGACTGCCGACTGTAGTTCAGCGAGGTTTGACAGTTGGTTGGCATCGGGCGCGTAGGCGGTCATGGCCGCCCGCAGCGGCGGCACCGATTCGTGTTCGGCCGGGTCGTCGGGCATTACCCCGAGCGGATGGCCGGTGAGTTTGTAGAGGTCACGAACATTGAGAATCCGAGCAATCTCGATCCAGTCAGCCAGGCTGTTGACCGAGCGCTCTCCGGATTCCCACTTCCGCCACGCGCCCACGCTGACACCCTTGAGCTAGGCGCACACCTCCTGGGTGAGCCCGCGCCGCTTGCGATAGAGCTTTATCCGCGCACCGGGCGGCATTGGGTCGTGCTTCGGTTCCATGTTGGCCTCCCAGGTTGAGGTCTGGGCGCAGGCCGCCGGCCTCAACCCCGGCGGGCCGCCAACATCGACGGTACTCCCCGCCTCCACGCCAGGCTGTCACCTGTTCGCGTGGTCGCCTCGGGGCGCTAAGTCCCGTCCTCGTGGACGGAGTCCTCAGCCCGTACGGGGACGCGGCAACCGCCGGTCGGCTACACCGAGCACCCCTGCTTCCTGGCGAGGAAATCTGTCCCGGGCACCCCACACGCGGTGCCTGGATCACTGAACTGGCCGCCGTACTGGACATCGCCTAGGCCACGCCCTTCGGTGCTGGTTGACCAATCCATCGGGGTGTCTCTGTTGACGTGGTGTCAGGTGGACGGCGCGGCGACGCTACACGGTGCCACTTGTCCACCGTGCGCGGTGGTGAGAGCGTGCGATCATCACCCACTTCGTTGAGAGGTGTCACTATGACCACCGACGATCTGCTGGCCCGGCATCGGGCGGTCCTCCCGTCCTGGATGCCGCTCTACTACGACGAACCGCTCGAACTCGTCGCCGGCCAGGGGCGCCGGGTCACCGATGCGCAGGGCCGCACCTACCTGGACTTCTTCGGTGGCGTGCTGACCAACAGCATCGGTTACGACATTCCGGAGATCCGCGCGGCGGTGGAGCGCCAGCTGCGCACCGGACTCGTGCACACCTCGACGCTCTACCTGATCCGACAGCAGGTGGAGTTGGCCGAGAAGGTGGCCCGGCTGTCCGGGATCCCGGACGCCCGGGTCTTCTTCACCAACTCCGGCACCGAGGCCAACGAGGCCGCGTTGCTGATGGCTACCAACTATCGGCGTTCGCACCAGATCCTCGCCGTGCGAAACAGTTATCACGGCCGGTCGTACGCGACCATCGGGGTCACCGGCAACCGGGGTTGGTCGGCGAGCCCGCTGAACCCGTTGCAGGTGGCCTGGCTGCACTCGGGGGAGCGGCTGCGGGGCCTGCTGGCCCGGCTGCCCGAGGCGGATCGGATCGACGCGGCGGTGGAGGACCTGCGGGAGGTGTTGGCCACCCAGACCTCGGGTGATGTCGCCTGCCTGATCGCTGAGCCGATTCAGGGCGTCGGCGGATTCGTGCACGGCCCGGACGGGCTGCTCGCCGGCTGGCGCAAGGTGCTCGACGAGCACGGCATCCTGCTCATCTCGGACGAGGTGCAGACCGGCTGGGGGCGGACCGGCACGCACTTCTGGGGCTACCAGGCCCACGGCGTGACCCCAGACATGATCACCTTCGCCAAGGGGATCGGCAACGGGTTCGCGCTCGCCGGTGTGGTCGGGCGGGCCGAGGTGGTCGAGTCGGTGCCGGCGATCAGCTTCTCCACCTTCGGCGGCAACCCGATCGCCACCGCCGCCGGCAACGCCGTCCTCGACTACCTGCTCGACAACGATCTGCAGGCCAACGCGGACCGGGTCGGCACGATCCTCAACGAGGGACTGCGCGCCGCGGTCGGTGGGCTGCCCGGGGTCGCCGAGGTACGCGGCAAGGGGCTGATGCTCGGCGTCGAGTTCGTCCTTCCGGGCACCGCGGACCCAGATCCAGGGCGAGCGACCCAGGTGTTCGAGGCGTGTCGGGCCGGTGGCCTGCTCGTCGGCAAGGGTGGCCTGTACGGGAACGTGGTACGGATGGGCCCACCGTTGACCCTGACCGAGGAGGAGGCCCGGGAGGGGCTGGCAACGCTGGTGGACGCGATCCGGTCCGGCGGGACCGCGGCGGAGATGGCGGCATGAGTCTCATCGCGCACTTCGTGGACGGCAAGCTGCTCTCCGGCACGGCGGTGCGCCGCGGCGACGTCTTCGACCCGGCCACCGGCGTACGTACCGCGGAGGTCGAGCTGGCCTCCGCCGCGGAGGTGGCGGCAGCGGTCGAGGCTGCCGACCGGGCCGCGCGGAGCTGGCGAGACGCCTCCCTGTCGCGGCGCACGGCGGTGCTCTTCGCCTTCCGGGAGCTGGTCCACGCCCGGCGCGACCGGCTCGCCGAGGTGATCACGGCGGAGCACGGCAAGGTGCTCGCCGACGCCGCCGGTGAGGTGCAGCGCGGGCTGGAGGTGATCGAGTACGCCTGCGGCATCCCCGCGGCGATGCGCGGCGGGTTCAGCGAGAACGTCTCGACCGAGGTGGACTCCTACAACCTGCGCCAGCCCCTCGGGGTGGTGGCGGTGATCAGCCCGTTCAACTTCCCGGTGATGGTGCCGCTCTGGTTCGTGCCGGTCGCGGTGGCGACGGGCAACGCGGTGGTGCTCAAGCCCAGCGAGAAGGACCCGAGCGCGGCGCTGCTGCTGGCGGAGTGGTTCGCCGAGGCGGGCCTGCCGCCGGGGGTGCTCAACGTGGTCAACGGGGACAAGGAGGCCGTGGACGCCCTGTTGGATCACCCGGCGGTGCGGGCGGTGTCGTTCGTCGGCTCCACGCCGGTCGCCCGCCATGTGCACCAGCGGGCGTCGCTGGCGGGCAAGCGGGTGCAGGCCCTCGGCGGGGCGAAGAACCACATGGTGGTGCTCCCGGACGCGGATCTGGACCTGGCCGCCGACGCCGCCGTCAACGCGGGGTTCGGGTCAGCGGGGGAGCGCTGTATGGCGATCTCGGCAGTGGTCGCGGTGGAGCCGGTCGCGGACGTGCTGGTCGCGAAGATCGCCGAGCGGATGGCGGGGCTGCGCACCGGCGACGGCCGGCGCGGCTGCGACATGGGCCCGCTGGTCACCGCCGCGCACGCCGAGCGGGTGCGCTCGTACGTCGAGGCGGGCGTGGCGGCGGGCGCGGTGCCGGTGGTGGACGGGCGGGACGTGCGCCCGGACGGGGACCCGAACGGCTATTGGCTGGGCCCGACCCTGTTCGACCGGGTCACCCCGGAGATGTCGGTCTACACCGACGAGATTTTCGGGCCGGTGCTGTCGGTGGTCCGGGTCGGTGCGTACGAGGAGGCCGTCCACCTGGTCAACACCAACCCGTACGGCAACGGGACGGCCATCTTCACCAACGATGGGGGCGCAGCCCGGCGCTATCAGCACGAGGTGGAGGTGGGCATGGTCGGGATCAACGTACCGATCCCGGTGCCGATGGCGTACTACTCCTTCGGCGGCTGGAAGGCGTCGCTCTTCGGCGACCTGCACGCGCACGGCGAGGACGGGGTGCGCTTCTTCACCCGGGGCAAGGTGGTCACCAGCCGTTGGCTGGACCCCCGACACGGTGGGGTCAACCTGGGGTTCCCCACCCAGACCTGAGTACCCGCAGGGTGCCCGCCCCGGCCAGGTAGGCCACCAGCGCCGGGACGGGCAGCCCGAGCAGCAGCGGGGCGTCCCGTGGGGCGGTCGCGTTGATCACGAGCGCGGCGACGACGGCGACGAAGGCGGCGACGGTGAGCACGCTGCGGCCGGTGGTCCGCCAGTGGTGCTCCACCCGGTCGTCCGATGGCGGGGCGGGCGCTCGGGCGGCTGGGGGGCGGCCGGTGCGCGCCTCGATCGGACCGAAGATGGCGACCAGGACAGCCAGGAACACCCCGAGGATCAGCACCCAGGGAATTCGCCAGGCCAGCCAGGTGGCCGTGCCGGCGGCCGGGGTCGGCAGCAACCCCACCGCGTCCAGGGCGCCGATCGCCAGGATCGCCGCGCTCAGGTGCCACAGGAAGACCGTCAGTACGACGCTGTTCACCGCGATCACCGCCATCCAGGGGCGGTCGCGGCGTAGCCAGCGCTGCGCCGGCCGGCGCAGCAGTAGGAGGAGCCCGAGCTGTGCGGTGCTCACCGCCAGTAGCGCGAGGCTGGGCGGGGCGGCGTTGTTCAGCCGCTCACCCGGAATGTTGATCATGCTGACCGGGTACGGGCCGGGGCCGGTCAGCAGAATCGCCACCGCCAGCCCGCCGAGTAGCGCCGTCCACCCGGCCCGCCGGGACAGCGGTAGCCGCCGGGTCCGGAGCCCCGCCGAGCGGCCGCGCGGTGCCGTGGCGTCAGCGTCTTTCTTGTCCGCGTCGTACCAGGCGAAGCCGATCTGGTGAATGGCCAGCCAGCCGAAGAGATAGTTCGGCAGGGCGGCGTCGTGCAGATTGAGTTCGCGCGTCAGGTCGCCCACCGCGACCAGGACGGCCAGCGCCACCGGTACGAGTAGCCCGTACCGCCGGTGCAGCGCGTACATCACCGGGGTCAGGGGCACCACGAGGAGGTACGCGGCGAGGAACCACAGCGGGATGGTGGCGAAGTAGACCACGGTCCGGACCAACGACGGGTCGGCGCCGCCAAGCCGGGCGGCGAGGCCGGCGGCGGCGAGGACGAGGATCAGCACGCTGGTGGGCCGGAGCAGGCGGGCACTGCGGCCGAGCAGCCAGCCGGTGGCGTCCCCGCCGCGACGGCGGTGCGAGGCCAGGGACGCGGCGTTGGCGTACCCGCCGACCAGGAAGAAGATCGGCATGACCTGGACCGCCCAGGTCACTGGGTAGGCCCAGGGGAAATCGGGGAGCGCGGAGCGCGCGGTGGGTTGCCCGGAGGCGTCGTGCGCGATGTCCACGACGCTCCAGTGACCGAGAACGACCATGATGATGGCGAGGGCCCGGAGCAGGTCGAGGTAACGGTTCCGGCTCGCCGGTGTCGCCTCGGCGAGTCGGCGCAGGCGGCCCATGAGCGTAAGCGTAGGGGAAGGTGCTGCTCACCGTCGGTGTTCGCTCAGATGTGGCTGTTGGCCGGCACCCGGTTCGGGTGCCGGCCAACAGTTTCGTTCCCCCTTGTGTGGGTCAGGTCTGCGGGGGTTTGTTTGTGGGTGGTGCGGGTGGGGTCAGCTGGTCCAGTGCTCGGCNACGAGGTCGGCGGCCTGGGTCTCCCACTGGGCGTAGTGGAACGGGTACGCCGACACCTGNACCTTCTGGGCGGCNTCGGTCANNGGCATGTCCTGCCAGCCCTCGACCTGCTTGAGGCCGTTGAGGAAGGCGGTGGTGGAGTAGGCGGGGTCGGTGATCTGCTCCACCGTGCCCCAGCCNGANGACGGGCGCTGCTGGAACAGGCCCTGCGAGTCGTGGTCGTTACGCGCGCCCAGGTGTCCCAGGTTCTCCAGCTTCGACTCCTGCAGGCTGGTGCCGATCGCCACTACGGCGGCACGCTCGTCCATGCCGGCCTTCTTGGTGGCCTCGATGATGGCCTTGACGTTGGCGACCTGCTCGTCGCCCAGGTCGATGCGCGACTGCTCGCCCTGGGTGCCGTGCGGGATCAGCGTGTCCCTGTCCGGCTTCGCGACCTGAACGGCCGCAGCAGCGGCCGGGATGGTGTCGGTGAGGGTGGCCAGGGGGCCGGCGACGACACCGGTGGACAGGGCCAGACCAGCGATACCAAGGACGCTACGACGCAGAATCGTGTTCATCATGGGGTTGCTCCATTCGGGGGTCGACACCCACACGCACGCCCGAAGGAAAAGGGGGGCCTTCAGGCGGTAAAGGGGCGGGTGCAAGCACCGTCCGGCGCTCAACAGAACAGGGGAGAGAGGATCCTCGGCTACCGCGGCCGGGGGGACACGCACGGCGCCGGGTCCAGATGTAACGACCGGCGGGCCGCCAACATTCCGGGGCTCACGCACGGCTGGCATCCGCCATCGGCGGAACGCCGGCTCGGTCGTACGCAGGGTGTAACGCCCTGACGGCGGCCGGGATTCCGCCACCACCGTGCCCCCGACCACACCCCAAACCGGCATGAGTCACGCGTAACCATCTGCAGGGTCCGGGAAGGCTCAAACCACGCGCCCCCCGCCGAGTTGTCCGGATGTGATCACGCCCGGTCGGTGCGGTCCGGGAGCGTGCCGGCCGAACCCGGCGGGTCAGCGCCAAAGATAACGTTTTGAAAACTTCATCCATGGTCTTGACATGAAGTGGGGGTCAGTAAGAAATTTTACCAACAGTAAACTTTCTTTGCGGAAAGAGTCCCGGATGGTTGATCGCGAGGTGGGCACCACCGCGGAGCCCGTGGTGGCCAACGCCGACGGGCTCGACCGCCGCGGCGTCCGTGCTGATGCGGCCGACGGCGTGCTGGCCCGGGTTCGGGCCGGGGTGGGCGACCTGACCGGGGCCCTGCGCCGGGTCGCCGAACACGTGCTCAGCGACCCGGAGGCCGTCACCCGCGCCACCATCGTCGAGCTGGCCGAGGGCAGTGGCACCTCCCCGGCCACCATCACTCGCTTTTGCCGGGCAATGGGCTTCGAGGGCTATGCGGACCTTCGGCTCGGCATCGCCGCCGAGAGCGGTCGGGCCCGCCTGGCCGGTTGGGCCGTCGACATCGGCCGCGAGATCCAGCCCGGTGATCCGCTGCGCCGGGTGCTCGAACAGATCATCGCCGCCGACACCCGGGCGATGCACGACACCGCTGCCCTGCTCGACCTCGCCGAGGTGGAGCGGGCCGCCGCGGCGATCGCCGCGGCGGGCCGGGTGAACATCTTCGGCGCCAGCGGTAGTGCCCTGGTCGGCGAGGAGATGCAGTTCATGCTGCACCGCATCGGAGTCGCCGCCTGGGCCTGGAACGACGTGCACGAAGGGCTGGCTTCGGCGGCCCTGCTGGGAGCCGGGGACGTCGCCCTCGGCGTCTCGTACGGCGGCCGGACCCGGGAGACCATCGAGATGCTGGCGGAGGCCGGCAGCCGGGGCGCGACCACCGTCGCGGTGACCGGCTTCGCCCGCTCGCCGCTCGCCGAGCTGGCGGAGATCGTGCTGCTCACCGCCAGCGGTGCCACCACCTTCCGCCCCGACGCGCTGTCCGCCCGGCACCCCCAACTGGTCGTACTCGACCTGCTCTACATCGCCGTCGCCCAGCGCACCCACGACCGAGCCCACGCGGCCCTGCGACGTACCGCCCAGGCCGTTGAGGGGCACAAGGCGGCGAAGGAGGCCAGCTCATGACCAGCGCACCTCGGTACGTCGAAGCGGTCCCGCTGACCGCCGAGGCCGTACGACGGATTCACCAGTCCGCAGTGGTACCCCCGTTCTACCGCTAAGGAGAATCGCATGTCCGCTACCCCCGATCTCAACCGTCGGACCCTGCTGCGACGCGCCGCAGCCGCGGGTCTGCTGACCATCCCCGCTGCCGGCCTGCTCAGCGCCTGCGCCGGCAGCGAGCCGGCCCAGGAGCAGAGCTCCGACGTCGAGAAGAGCAAGGACAACCCGTTCGGCGTCCAGGACGGCAGCTCCGTCAAGGTGGTCATCTTCAACGGCGGGCTGGGCGACCAGTGGGCCAAGGAGGACGAGGCCGTCTTCAAGGCCAAGCACCCGAACGTCACGGTCAACATGTCCTCGACCCAGAAGATCAAGACCGAAGAGCAGCCGAAGATGGCGACCCAGCCCAGCGACGTCGTCATGAACTCCGGTGCCGACATTATGGACATCAGCACTCTGGTCAACGAGGGTGCGATCGAGCCGCTGGAGGATCTGCTCGCCGCTCCGGCGTGGGACAGCGAGGGCACGGTGGCGGACACCCTGCTGCCGGGGACCGTCAACGACGGCACCTACCAGGGCAAGTTCTACGTGGTGAACGTCGCCTACACGGTTTGGGGCAACTGGTACAACGCCGCCCTCTTCGAGAAGGAGGGTTGGCAGCCGCCGAAGACTTTCGACGACTTCTTCGCTCTCGCGCCGAAGATCAAGGCGAAGGGCATGGCCCCGTACGTCTACGACGCGGTGCACGGCTACTACCCGCGCTGGGCGCTGATGGCGACGATCTGGAAGTCCGCCGGCAAGCAGGCGGTGATCGACATCGACAACCTGAAGGAGAACGCCTGGAAGGCCGACGGGGTGCTGCCGGCCCTGGAGGTGTGGGAGAAGCTGGTCAAGGACAAGCTGCTGCTCCCCGGCCAGCTCGACCACACCCAGTCGCAGCAGGCGTGGCTCGACGGCAAGGCCGCCTTCATCCAGCTCGGCACCTGGCTGAAGAACGAGATGGCGGAGACCATTCCCCCGGGCTTCGAGATGAGGCTGTCGGATTACTGGAGCCTGGGGGCGGGCGACAAGGCGCCGAACGACGTCTACGCCGGTGCGGGCGAGGGCATCGTCGTGCCCTCGAAGGCACCGAACAAGGCCGCCGCCAAGGAGTTCCTGCGGGCGGTGCTCTCCAAGGAGGGCTCGGCGAAGTTCGCCGAGCTGACCAAATCCCTCGCCTCCACCAGGGGCTCCGGGGACAACGTCCAGGACTCGGCGTTGGCCAGCGCCAACGAGCTGATGAGCAACGCTCCGCAGGATCTCGTCTCGGTCAAGTTCTGGAACTTCTACGCCGACCTGGACAAGGAGAGCCAGAACCTCTCCGCGGAGCTGATGGCTGGCCGGCTGACCGCCCAGCAGTTCGTTGACGGCATGCAGGGCGCCGCCGACAAGGTCGCCGGCGACTCGTCGATCAAGAAGCAGACCCGCTCCGCCTGAGCCGAACGGAAAGAGTGAGTCCCATGCGGCATGGTGTCGCGCGTTTCGTCATCGGCTTCCTGGCCCTGCCGGTCGCGCTCTACCTCTTCTACGTGGTCTGGCCATTCGCCCAGGCGGCTGGTTACTCATTGACCGACTGGGGTGGCTACTCCGATCGGCAGCAGTTCGTCGGGCTGGAGAACTACGTCCGGCTCCTCTCCGACGAGCTGATCAGGAAGGCCTTCTGGCACAACGTCTTCTTCCTGGTCACCGTGCCGCTGTTCACGATCGCGCTGGCTCTGTTTCTCGCGTTCCTGCTCAACGTGGGCGGACGCGAGGACAGGGCCGGCATCCGGGGTGTCCTCGGCTCCGGTGTTTACAAGATTATCTTTTTCTTCCCGCAGGTGCTGTCGCTGGTCGTCGTCGCCGTCATGTGGCAGCAGATCTACCGGGCCGACGGGCAGGGCCTGATCAACGGCGTGTTGATGAAGGTCGGGCTGGTCGATCGGGACAACCCGATCGCGTTCACCAATGACCCGGAACCCTTCCTCGGCGTCCCCGCGGTGCTCTGGTGGCTGCTGCTGATCGCGGTCTGGAGCGGCGCCGGGTTCTACATGGTGCTCTTCTCCGCGGCGATGCAGTCCATTCCGAAGGACGTCTTCGAGGCCGCCATTCTCGACGGTGCCGGTCGGTTTCACACCTTCTTCCGGGTCACGCTGCCGCTGCTGCGGGACACCGTCTCGGTCGCCTGGATCTATCTGGGCTTCATCGCCCTGGACATGTATGCCCTGGTCTTCGTGATGACGCCCAGCCAGGGTGGCCCGAACCACGCCAGCGAGATCTTCGCGTCGGTGCTCAACTTCACCGCCTTCCAGAAGGGCCAGTTCGGTTACGCCTGCGCGATGGGTGTGGCGCTGGCGATCTTCGCGATTCTCCTGGCCGCGGCGCAGCTGAAAATCACCCGCCGCGAGCGGATTGAGTACTGAGGAGCCGACGATGAGTACGGTGACCCACGACCCCGGTCCCGTCGGGCCGGATCTTGTTCCGCCGGCCCGCACCACGTCGGCCCGCCGTTCTGGGTCTGGCGGCCGGCGGCCCGGCACGCAGATCTTCAACGGCTTCTCCCACCTGTTCCTGCTGGTCTGGGCGATCATGGTCGTCTACCCGCTGATCTGGGTGGTCATGTCGGCCCTGAAGAGCGACGCGGAGGTGATCCGGCAGCCGCTGTCGCTGCTTCCGGAGACCCTACGCTGGGAGAACTTCGGCCGGGCCTGGACCGAGGGGCAACTCGGCGACTTCTTCCTCAACACTGTGCTCGTGTTGGCGGGTAGCGTCACGCTGACCATGCTGTTCGGTTCGATGGCCGCGTACGTGCTGGCGCGTTACGACTTCCCCGGTAACCGACTGATCTACTACATGTTCCTGTCCGGCCTCACGCTGCCGATCTACCTCGCCGCCGTGCCGCTGTACAAGGGCGTCTTCAACACCGGGGTGTTCTTCCCGCCGCTCGGGCCGAACAAGCACCTGATGCTGATCCTGGTGTACGTGGCGTGGTCGCTGGCGTTCACGGTCTTCTTCATGCACTCCTTCTTCCGGACCCTGCCGAACGCGATCGCCGAGGCGGGTCTGATCGACGGGGCCTCACACACCCGGCTGTTCTTCAGCGTGATGCTGCCGATGGCGAAGCCGGGCCTGATCAGCATCGGTATCTTCAACATGCTCGGGCAGTGGAACCAGTGGTATCTGCCGACGCTGCTGATGCAGTCCGTAGATGGTGAGTCGAAGAACCAGGTCATCGCCCAGGGCCTGATCGACCTGTCGGTCAATCAGGGGTACAAATCCGACTGGTCCGGGCTCTTCGCCGGGGTCACCATGGCGATGTTGCCGGTGTTGATCGTGTACATCGTCTTCCAACGCCAGGTGCAGTCGGGCTTGACCGCAGGCGTCGGCAAGTAGCCTGCCGCCATTCCGGCGAACCGCCGCCCGCCCAGCGAATCCGGCCCACCAGCCCGGGGGATCGGTTGTCGGCCAGCCTCGCGACTGATTTGTTGCCGGGCTGGCCGGCGATGTCGTACCGGGCGGGCAGAATCGCGATCATGGCGGCGGTGGTGGCGGTGGTGGCGGGTGCGGACCATCGACTCCCCGCTGCTCCGGGGGCGGGCACCGGGGTCGGCGGGGGAGTGCTGCAACCGCTCGACGCTGCCGGAGCGCCGATCGGGCTGCCGGAGCAGGTCGCCGACCTGGCTGCCGCGGTGGCCGACCGCGAGCGAAGGGAGCGCCCTCGCTGGGTTTGGGCGTCCGGTGCGGCGCTCTACCCCGTGTTGCTGCGGGCCGGGGTGCGGGTTGACCGTTGCCACGACGTCGAGCTGACCGAGGCGTTGCTCCTCGGTCACGCGGGCCGGTGGGGTGAGCCGCGTTCCTTCGCCGCCGCCTGGGCGCGCCTGACCGGCGCGCCGGTGCCGCCCGATCCGCCGCCGCGGTTGGCCGAGCCCCCGGGCTACGGCCAGGGTGCGCTCTTCGAGTCGCTGCCGGCTCCGCCGGGTCCTGGCATCGTGGCCCTGACCCGGGTCTACGCCGACCAACTCGCTCGGATCGCCGCCACCGAGCAGCCGGGCCGATTCCGGCTGTTGGTGGCGGCCGAGTCAGCGGGGGCGCTGATCGCCGTCGAGTTGGGGGCGGCGGGGCTGCCGTGGCGGGTGGACGTGCACGACGCCCTCCTCGGCGAGCTACTCGGTGCCCCCTCCCCGGTGGGTGGGCCGCCACACCGGCTGGCGGAGCTGGCCGCCCGGATCGCGGCCGCCTTCGACGTTCCGCAGCTGCACGTCGATTCGCCGCTGGAACTGGTGCGGGCGTTCGCCCGGGCGGGGGTGGAGGTGCCGAACACCCGGTCCTGGGTGCTGCGTGGCGTTGACCACCCCGCGGCGCCGCTGGTCCTGGCGTACAAGGAGCTCTACCGGATCTGGACGGCGCACGGCTGGGCCTGGCAGGACGCCTGGGTGCGGGAGGGTCGGTTCCGCCCGGAGTACGTACCCGGCGGTGTGGTCTCCGGCCGGTGGGCGACCCGAGGTGGTGGGGCGCTACAGATCCCGAAGGTGATTCGGCGGGCGGTGGTGGCGGACCCGGGTTGGACGTTCGTGGTGGCCGACGCGGGGCAGCTCGAGCCGCGGATCCTGGCGGCGGTCTCCGGCGACACTCGGCTCGCCGCCGCGGCCCGGGCGGGCGACCTGTACGCCGCTCTGGCCGCCGATGCGTTCGGCGGGGACCGGGCGCGGGCCAAGGTGGCCCTGCTCGGCGCCATGTACGGGCAGACCGGCGGTTCGGCGGCACCGGCGTTGGAGGTGCTGCGGCGTAACTATCCGGCGGCCTTCGGCTATGTGGAGACAGCCGCCCGCAGCGGCGAGGCCGGCGAGTTGGTTCGCTCCTGGCTCGGCCGTACCTGCCCACCCGGCTCGGTCGAGCTTGCTGAGGTGGATTCGGTCCCGGCCGGGGGCGAGGGGGGTCGGTCGGCGCGGGCGCGGGCGCGTGGCCGGTTCACCCGGAACTTCGTCATCCAGGCTACCGCCGCCGAGTGGGCCGCGACGCTGTTGGCCATGCTCCGGGGGGAGCTGGCTGGCAGCGACGCCAGGCTGGCCGGCGGCGACGCTGAGCTGGTTTTCTTCCAGCACGACGAGGTGATCGTGCACTGCCGCGCCGAGCGGGCCGCGGCGGTGGCCGCGGCGGTGACCCGGTGCGGGGAGCGGGCGAGCGCGTTGCTTTTCGGGCGGACGCCGGTGCGTTTCCCGCTCGATCTCTCCACCGTTGAGTGCTACGCCGACGCCTACTGACATCGGTCCTCGGGGTGTGGGCGGGCTGGCGGGCCGGAGCTGCTGGTTCGGCCCGCGCCCGGGGACGCTGTCAGTCCCGGGCAGCGCCGTCAGTCCCGGCCACACACCTGACTCTCGCCTTTTGTCTCTAATGGTCGGAATATCCGATTCACGGCCGGAACCTGAACGCTGACTGCTCGTTGGGTCCGTTGTGCGTCCCGGACCGGGCGGGTGGCCTGCCCGGTCCGTTACCAAGACGGAGGTGGCACCGCTGAACCGGACCGCAGGAATGATCATCGCCGCGGGTGGCGGGCGCCGGATCGGTGGCCCCGAGGCGCTGCTGTGCCAGGGCGAGAAGCCGCTGGTGAGCACGATGATCGACACGATGACGGCGGCGGGCTGCGAGCAGATCGTGGTTGTCCTCGGCGCCGCCGCCGACCAGGTACAGGAAACCGCTGACCTTACCCCGGCCACCGTCGTGGTGAACCGGGCCTGGGGAACCGGAGTGGGCTCCTCGATCAAGGCTGGCCTCGCGGCGATCGACGACGATGCCATCGAAGCGGTGGTCGTCGTTCCGGTGGACATGCCGGGCCTGACCGCGGCGGCGGTCCAGCGGGTCGCCGCACTGCCGTACCCGGACGTGCTGGTCTGCGCCACCTACGGCGGACTGCGCGGCTACCCGATGCTGTTCGGCCGCCGGCACTGGTCCGGCATCGCCACGCTGGCCAGCGCGGACGTCGGCGCCCGTCCATACCTGCTGGCACACAAGGACCAGATTGTCGACATCTCCTGTGACACCGTCGCCGACGGCAGCCGGGTCGACAGCCCGGAGTTGATGGCCCTGTACGGGTTGACCATCCCGCCGCAGCGGGTCGGCGCGTAGTCAGCCCGGCAGATCGAACAGGTCGGCGGCGTTGGTCCAGCACACCCGCCGCAACCAGGCGTCGCCCAGGTCGAGTCGGGCCAGCGCGGTGAGCTGGGCGGCGTACGCGTAGGGCAGGTTGGGAAAGTCGCTGCCGTGCAGCACCTTGCCAGCCAGGCCCAGCTCGCGTAGCCGGGGCAGCTCCGCGGCGGGGAAGGGCACGGCCTGGTCGAAGAACGGGGTGAAGGCCATGGTGGTGTCCAGCCGTACGTTCTCGTACCGGTCGGTGAGGTCGAGGAAGGCCGTGTAGTCGGGTGCGCCGAGGTGCGCCACCACCGCGGCGAGTCGCGGGTGCCGGGCGAGTAGGGCGGCGAAGGGGCCGGGGCCGGTGTGTGCGGTACCGGCCGGAGCGTGTCCGGCGTGCACCACCACCGGCACCCCGGCGTCGGCGAGCAGCCCCCACACCGGATCGAGCAGCGGATCGGTCGGGGCAAACCCGCCGACCTGCACGTGCACCTTGAACACCCGGGCACCGGCGGTGAGCGCCTCGGTGACGTAGTGGGGTGCCGCCGGCTCGGGGAAGAACGTGGCCGAGGGGAGACAATCCGGGTTCGCGCGGGCGAAGTCGAGGGTCCAGGAGTTCAGGTCGGCGGCCATCGCGGGGCGGTGCGCGTACGCCAGGGCAGTGAACGCCCGTACGCCCATCCGGCGCAGGTGCGCCAACCGCTCCGCGTCGCTCCACCGGTAGCGGATGGGCCAGGTGGTACCGAGGAGTGGACCGGCCCCGTCGAAGTACGCCCACACCCGACGCAGCAGCCGGGGCGGGAGGAAGTGCACGTGTACGTCGGCGATGCCGGGTAGGCCGAGCCCCTGCCAGAACGCCGGGACGTCGGCGTCGTTGGCCTCGTTGGCCTCGTCGATGGTCACCGGCACCGCCGTCAGACCTCGATGTTGAAGCGATTGAGCAGGTGCGGGGCGACCAGCCCGATGGCGGAGAGTACCGCGACGATGGTGAGCGCGGTCCGGACGAACACCACCTCGGTCTTGCCGCCCGCCCGGAGTGCGATCGAGTCCGGCAGACTGATCATCCGCCACATCCGACGTTTGATCGGGATTGGCCAGAGGATCGGCACCCCGGCCCGAGTGATCATGTCGCCGAGGATGTGGACGAAGCAGCCGACGCCGACGGCCAGCCCGATCATCGGGTATCCGCGGTCTCCCGGCAGGGTGGCGAAGGTGAACCACGCCGCGGCGAGCGAGGCGAGGGTCACCACGAGCCAGCCGGCGCGTTCGGCCCAATCGTCGAAGAGGCCGCGCAGGGCGAGACCGAACATGAAGAAGAGGATGCCGATCACGGCCCACTTGCCGTACGCGGCGCAGAGCGCGGTGGTGCCCCAGCCGACCAGCACGGTGAAGGGGATGGTGTGGGTCAGGGTGCGGTGCCCGTTGGTGCGGCGCGGGTCCCGACTCAGCTTCGTCGCATAGTAGACGCCGAGCGACACCTTCTCGGTCACCTCGGCGACGAAGAGGGAGACGACGCCGAAGGTGCGGGCGACCGTGGCGCCACCCTGGTTTCGGGTGACCTTGCCGGAGAGGTCGAGGTCCGGAAAGAGCGCACCCCCCGCGCAGACCGCGGTGCCGACGGCGAGTGCGAGCGGCGACTGCTCGTAGCCGGCGAAGTGGTCCAGCGCCAAGGAGCCGGCCAGCCACACCGTCGCGCCAGACAGCGCGTGCGACGGTCCCATCATGCCCGCTCACCCTCCCCGGATCCCGGACGCCCAGCAGCTACGTCACTGTAGTGCAGTGGGGGCACCACTCGGGAGCGCACCCGCCTCCGAACGGGACGGTACGGTCCGGAGGAGCTCGGATCCGGCCGCTGGCTGCCCCGGCACTGGGGCGAGAAATGAGGTGACCGGGTTGGTGGGGGCGGCTACGGTGGCGCCGATTGTTGACGGGAGGGTGACATGACAGGTGCACGCCGACACGGGCAGGTGCTCATCTTCGATGCCGACGACACGCTCTGGGAGAACAACATCGTCTTCGAGCGGGTCATCGAGGACTTTCTGACCTGGGTGGAGCACCCGACCCTGGAGCGCACCGAGATCCGTATGATCCTCGACGACATCGAGCGGGCCAACGCGGTCGTGCACGGCTACGGCAGCAAGGTCTTTCTGCGCAGTCTCGGTGAGTGTTTCGAGCGGCTGCGGGAGCGGCCGGCCACGGCCGCCGAGCGGCGGGGAATCGAGGAGCTGGCCGTCGCCCTGGTCGAGCACCGGGTGGAGCTGATGCCGGGGGTGGCCGCGGCGTTGGACGAGTTGGCCGGCCGGCACGAGCTGTTCCTGCTCACCAAGGGCGACCAGGAGGAACAGCAGCGAAAGCTGGACGCCTCGGACCTGCTGCAGCACTTCCGGGCCGCGCACATTGTGCCGGAGAAGGACGTGACCACCTACCGGTGGCTGGCCAATGAGCACGACTTCGCGCCGTCGCGTGCCTGGATGATCGGGAACTCCCCGAAGTCGGACATTCTTCCGGCTCGGGCGGCTGGCATGAACGCCGTCTACCTCCCGAACGAGCACACCTGGGTGTTGGAGGACGACGCGTTGGACCACGACGACGCGGCGGTGCTACACCTCACCGCCTTCCCCGACCTGCTGCGTCACTTCTGATGTGGAGCGCTCCGCCGCTGCTGGTGGGCGGAGCGCTCACACGTCCGTGCCGCGGACGATTGCCACCGCCACCCGACAGAACTCGTCCATGTCGGGCTGGAACCCGGCCGCGATGTCCGGGTGTAGACCGGAGCGGGTCTCGTCCAGCAGCCGTTGGCAGACCTGCTCGACCGGCTCGCCGGCGTAGCTTTCCCGGACCCGGTCGGTGGCGGCCTGAAGCGCCGAGGTCAGCTGCTCCTCCAGCGGGCCACGCAGCTTCTTCTGTACCGGGTCCCGGGGATCCAGCGTGACGTGTGGCTCGGACATCGGCGCTCCCTTCCTCGGCGACCGGGTACCCCGCCCGTTGGCGTCGGTTACACCGCGGTCGGCACGGCGGCGACCCGCACCTCGTACGAGTAGTCCTCCGCCGGCTCCTCCCGGTACGTCATTGTTCTGATCTGCCGGTCATCGTCGTAGAGTGCGACGTCCACCAGGACGCCGAGGTGGGCCAGACCGATGCTGGCCACCCGCTTCTTGTCCTGGAGCACCGCACACACCCCGCCGAGTAGCGTGCTGGCGTCGGATGTGCGGTGCCCCGGCGGGCAGCGCAGCACGAGGTCTACTTCGATCGGCCCGGACAACGGGGTCCAGCCGGTGTGCTGAGCCGCCGCACAGGCCGCTTGAAGTAGGGCACGGACCCTCGTTGCCTGCCGATGCCCGGCGGCGAAGATGGACAACGCTTCGGTTTTGACCGGTGGCAGGCCGCTCACCTTGACGGTCAGGGCGACAGCGCGGGTGTCCTGCACAACGGCACCTCCTTGTTGCGGACGATCCTGCCCAATCAGCGACGCAGCGGTGTGGGTTCGCCGGAAAACCGGCCGATCGGGCGGGCAGGGTTGGCCGAGGCGTGTCGACGTCGCTGGCGAACGCGCAGGTAAGGCTAGTCCACCTGGTGCGCTCTGGGTAACTGTTCGCTCACTCGACGAGATGTTGCCCGGCTAGGATGCGGTCGAGGTGGACCGAATGAACTCCACGATCACCTTACCGAGCTGCTCTCCCGCGTCCTCTTGGAGGAAGTGCCCGGCTCCCCTGAGCACCGGGTGGTCGAGTCCGGCAGCACCCGGTACGCTGCGGCGCAGCACCGGTGCCATCCCCCCGGTGATCGGATCCTGGTCGCTGAACGCCACCAGGAACGGGCGCTCCCAACGGGAGAGTTCGGTCCAGGCGGCGCGGTTGGCGGTGCTGGCCGGATCGTCTGGTGCGGTCGGCACCAGGGTGGGCATGGTGCGGACGCCGGCGAGGTAGGACTCGTCCGGGAACGGCGCGTCGTACGCTGCCAGCTCCGCCTCGGTCAGCTCGCTCTGGCAGCCCGACTGCACCAGCCGGGACACCGTCAGCTCGGGGGCCGTCTCGACCATCCGCCGGAACTGCCACCAGAGCTCCGGCATCGGCTGATCACCGGTGGGCAGCCCGGTGTTGGCAGCCACCACCCGGGCGAAGCGGTCCGGGTGCTCGGCGACCAGGCGGAGTCCGATCAGGCCGCCCCAGTCCTGCCCGACCAGCGTCACCCCGGTCAGGCCCAGCTTGTCGAAGGCGAAGCTGCGGATCCACTCGACGTGCCGGGCGTAGCTGTGCTCGCTGCGCTCGGCCGGCTTGTCGGACCGGCCGAAGCCGATGAGATCCGGTGCGATGGCCCGCAGTCCGGCGTCGGCAAGCACCGGGATGACCTTCCGGTACAGGAATGACCAGCTGGGTTCCCCGTGCAACAGCAGCACCGGTTGGCCATCCGCCGGGCCGGCCGTGACGTAGGCCATCCGTAGGCCGTCCAGGTCGACGTGGTGGGGCTCGTAGGGGAAATCGGGCAGGTTGGTGAACCGGCTGTCCGGAGTACGCAGTGCAGACATGGCAGTCAATATCGCACAGTGCGCCGGTGTGCGGTTAGCGCGCTCAGCGGACCCGGGCCGACTGGGAGACGGCGTCCGCTCCTTCCCGCTCGATGGTGGTGAGGCTGTCGATCGTGGTGGCGGCGATGTTGCGCATCGCGTCCTCGGTAAAGAAGGCCTGGTGACCGGTGATCAACACGTTGGGGAAGGTGTTGAGCCGGGAGAAGTCGTCGTCATCGAGGACCCGGTCGGAGAGGTCCTCGAAGAACAGGTCGGTCTCCTCCTCGTACACGTCGAGACCGAGATAGCCGATCTGGCCGTTCTTGAGCCCGTCGATCACCGCCCGGGTGTCCACCAGCGCCCCACGGCTGGTATTGATCAGCATTACCCCCCGGCGCATCTGGGCGATCCGTTCGGGATTGATCAGGTGCTCGGTGTCCGGGGTCAGCGGGCAGTGCAGGGTGATGACGTCCGAGTCGCTCAGCAGGCGGGGCAGCGGCACGTACTCGATCCCGGCCGCGGCCACCGCGTCGTCCGGGTACGGGTCACTGGCGATGACCCGGCAGCCGAACCCGGACAGGATGCGGGCCACACAGAAGCCGATCTTCCCGGTGCCGACGACGCCGACCGTCCGACCGTGCAGGTCGAAGCCGAGTAGCCCGGTGAGCGCGAAGTTGTGCTCCCGGACCCGGTTGTAGGCCCGGTAGACCTTGCGATTGAGGGCGAGGATCAGGGCAACCGTGTGCTCGGCCACGGCGTACGGGGAGTACTCCGGCACCCGGACCACGGTGAGGCCGAGCCGGCGGGCGGTGGCCAGATCCACGTGGTTGAAGCCGGCGGAGCGGAGCGCGATCAGGCGGACGCCGTCCGCGGCCAGCCGCTCCAGCACCTCGGTGCCGAGGTCGTCGTTGACGAACGCGCAGACCGCCGCTGCGCCGCTGGCGAGCTTGGCGGTCTGCGGGGTCAGTCGGGGCTCGAGGAATTCCAGGTCGTGGCCGTCTGCTGGGTTGGCTGCCGACAGGAACTCCCGGTCGTACGGCTTTGTGCTGAACACCGACACGCGCATCAGGAACCTCCCGGTGAAACCCTACGGCCTGTGTGTTTGCCCGCGAAGGGCGGGTTGTCGACTGGGATCTACGGCGGCTGACACCGCCCGGCCCCGCCGTGGGTTGACGCTGATCGCAGCCTCCGCGTGCGTCTTCGTCGCCGGGTTGGTGACTTTCGGTGTGGGCTCGCTCGGTGCCGGTCTGGGCTGCTGCTCGGCGGTGGGGTCACCGGTACGGCCCGGGCGTGGTGGTACCCGGGATCGCCCGGAGCCCTGCCGACGGTGCGGCGGCGAGGACGGTAGCTCGTCGGCCGAGGTGCACCCAGGTGGAAACTGGACAACGCCCCGCTCTACGGCCGGTGCCACCGCGTCCCGAGTTCTGCTCGGGCGTCGAGTGGGTACGTCCGGTCCAGGCGTGGAACGCACGGTAGAACGAGCTGGGTTCGCCGTAGCCGAGGAGGAACGCGATCTCGGCTACCGAGAGGTGCCCTTCGCTGAGATAGCGGTGGGCGATCGCTCGCCTGGTGTCGTTGAGTACGGTCTGGAAGGTGGTGCCTTCGCTTTTCAACTGACGTTGCAGGGTGCGGGTACCCATCATCAGTTTGCGGGCCACGCCGTCGACGGTGCCTCGGCCGCTGGGCAACAGTTCGAGCAGGGCGGCCTGTACCCGTTGACGTACGGTGGAGCCGCGCTCCAGGTGGGCGAGTCGTCTGCGGAGCTCCGGCTCGAAGAACTCCCACATCGGCTCGTTCGCGGTGAGGAACGGTCGGGCCGAGTCCCGGGCGCTGAAGGTCACGGTGAAACGCTCGGTCTGCCGTACGCGGATTCCGAGGTAGTCGGCGAGTGCGGCGGCGGCGGACGGTGGCTGGGCGCTGGTGACGGCGATCGGCACCACCCTTGTCCGGGTGGCCAGTCGGGCCAGAGCGACCCACCAGACGAGCTCGGTCGTTGTCAGGACTTCCGGGGCCGGTGGTGTGGCGGCCAGTGCAGTTCCACCTCGAGCCCCGCACCGGTGGTGGTGATGGTGAGTCGTAGCGGTCCGATGAGCGCCTTGTACCTGGCGATGCGGGCAGCGGCTCGGGGGCTCACACCGTGAGTGCAACGCCCGTCTCTCGCTCAGAGACCTGCCACAGCGTGCGGATGGCGGCACCGGCCCCGGGGCGTAGGACCGGCAGCCGGACGGCGCGGCCGCTGTTGACGAACCGCGGGCCGTAGAACTGGCCACCCCTGGTGTCCGGGTCGGTGGCGGCGCGGATCTGGGGCATCGCGCCGTTGACGACCCCCATGCCGGTGCGCCGGGCCATCCAGGCGAAGAGGGCGCCCAGCCAACCACCACCACCCTGTTCGACCGTGTGGACCTGTAGGTCGCTGCTGGTCAGGCCTGGGTGCGCGAGGAGGCTCTGGGCCTTCGCTCCGGCCCGGTCGAACTCCTGTTGCAAGCCGATGGCGAAGTGGTAGTTGGCGAGCTTGGACTGGCCGTAGGCGCGCCACGGGCCGTAGGTGCCGTTCAGGTGTGGATTGTTCGGATCGACCGAGCGCCCGAAGTGGTGGGCTGTTGACGTCACGGTCACGACCCGGGCGGCGGGAGCGGCCAGGATTGCCGGCATCAGCAACGCCGTCAACGTCCAGTGCCCGAGGTGGTTGACTCCGAACTGCATCTCGTACCCGTCGGTGGTCCGGCGCTCTGGCAGCGCCATCAGCCCGGCGTTGTTGACCAGGATGTCGATCTGGTCGTGCCGGGCCAGGATGTGCTCGGCGGCCTGTCTCACCGATGCCTGTGAGCCGAGATCGAGCTCGACCAGTTCCAGGGAGGCGGTCGGGGTCTCCGCCCGGATCTTCGCCACCGCCTTTGTCGCTTTGTCCTGATTACGCACCGCCATCACCACATGCGCACCCCGGCTGGCGAACACCTTCGCGGTCTCCAACCCCAGGCCCCCGTTCGCGCCGGTGACCACCGCCGTGCTGCCGGTCAGGTCCGGAACAGATTCGCGAGTATATTCCACCGAACCTCCCCCCTTTGGTCGTCCGTGTCAGCAAGTCTGATCCACGAACGGCGCCACGGCACTGGCGGAATACGCCAATCTCGTATCACCTGACGACAGGGCTCGTGTCGCTTGCCGCCGTCGTACCCCGGTATCAGCCTGGGGTCTGCCCCGTACCACTCGGGTGTCGCGGTGACCTCGCCGCCGGGCCAGCCGCAGATACGGCTAATCGGTCCGTACCCGGTAGGACCGGTGCTAAAACGAATCACGTGATTGCCAAGGGCGAGCGAACTCCATCCGGCGAGCACGGTGACCACACCGGACGGGAGTCTGCGCCCGGTGCCGCCGGACCGCTGCTGGTGCTCTGGGACATCGACGGCACCCTGATCGACAACGGTGGGGTGAGCAAGGAGGCGTACGCGTTGACCTTCACCCGGTTGACCGGCCGGCCCCCGGAGCACCCGATTGTTCCCGCGGGCAGGACCGATCCCGCGGTCCTGCGGCTGGTGCTGCGACAGCACGGCATCGACGCCACACCGGACGTGATGGCACAGGCGGTTGAGGAACTGAACAGAGTGTTCGGATCGCTCATGTCGCGGTTGGCGGAACGTGGACACGTCCAGATGGGGGCACCGGCGGCCATCGCGGCGTTGGCCGGGCGGGGCGACGTGGTCCAGTCCGTGCTGACGGGAAACACGCGGCACAACGCCCAGGTCAAGGTCTCCGTATTCGGGTTGGCCGGTGCCCTCGACTACGAGGTGGGCGCGTACGGCTCGGACACCGAGGTGCGTGCCGACCTGGTGCCGGTCGCGCGAAGGAAGGCCACGGCGAAGTACGGGATCCCATTCCCGCCGGCCCCTACGGTGCTGATCGGGGACACCCCACGGGACATCAGGGCTGGTCGGTCCAGCGGCGTGTTCGCGGTGGGGGTGGCCACCGGCGCGTACGGTGTCGACGCACTGACCGCCAGCGGAGCCAACGCGGTTCTTCCCGACCTCCGAGACACCAGCGCCGTGGTCGGTGCGGTGCTCGGGGCGCGGCGCGACCGGCCGGGGAGGCCCACCGATGAGACGGGTTGACGGCGCCGCGGACCGCCCCGACGAGTACGGGTACATCCGGTCGGATTGGCACCGTTACCGACAGCTGGACCGGCTCGTCAACCACTGGGAGCGGCCCGGCTGGGAGGCGGGCCGCCGCTCCTACCACTGGATTGTTCGGTTTGACGGGCGCCCGGCGGTCCAGCGGCTCGTCGAGCGCTGTCAGGCCCGGCTGGGGCACCTGGAAACCCTGGATCTGGTTCCCGTCGAGAGTCTGCACCTGACCGTGCAACGGGTCTCCTTCACCGACGAGATCGCCAGCGCACAGGCGCTCGCGGTGGCCGCCGCGGCCACCGGGCGGTGTGCGTCCATCCGGCCTTTCGCCGCGACGGTCGGCCCCCTCACCGGATCGGCGAACTCGGTCTTTCTGAGCGTGGGCCCGCACCGGCCGTTTCACCTTCTCCGGCACGCCGTGGTCGCCGCGACCGCGCACGTGCGAGGAGCCGGGGCCGTACCTGACCACCCCACGACCTTCGATCCACACGTCAGCATCGCCTACAACCGTCGACCCACCGTCGCGAAACCGGTGATCGAGCAGGTGGCGACCGTGCGGTCGATTCCGCCGGTGGTGGTCCAGGTCGAGACCGTCAGCCTGGTCGAGCTGCGGCGTTACGACCACACCTACCTCTGGCGGCTGATCGCGGCCGTTCCGCTGGCGGCGCGGGGATAGCGCGCCCCGGCTACCGTGCGAGCGTGGACTTGGACTCGACGCGGCCGACCGGGTTGGGCCCGCCGGTCAGTTCGTCCTGTGCCTCCTGCCAGGCCGGTACCCCGGGGTAGAGGGTCGAGCGGAGGTAGGCCCCGGTGAGCCGCTGGACGGCGGCGACCCGCGCGGGGCTCTCGTCCGTGGTCTCGGCCACGTCGTATCCGGCGACGCCTCCGAGCCCATGCTCCGCACCGAAGAGAGTGAGCAGGGACTTGGGGCCGGGGGCGAGGAAGTAGGGGTCGGTGTGCCATTGCGGGCCCAGGACCGTCAGGTGGGCGGAGGTGTCGTGGTCGCCGGCGACCACGAGCGCGGGTGTCGTCATCGTGGAGAAGTCGGTGGTGGCGAAGAAGGAGTAGTTGTCGCGCGTGAAGTCGGTGAGGGCGTCGCCTCCCCGGCCGGGCGCGGCGAGCAGCACACCCGCCTTGATCCGGGGCTCGGAGAGGTCCACCTCCGTTCCGTCGTGCGGGTCGGTCAGCCGTGCGCCCAGCAGCAGGCTCGCGGTGTGTCCGCCCATCGAGTGCCCGGCCACGGCGACGCGGTCCCGGTCCAGGCGCCCGGATAGCTGCCCGATGGCGGCCTCGATCTGGTCGAGCTGGTCGAGGATCCGTTTCATGTCCTCACCCCGCGACCGCCAGTACAGGGGGGCCTCGGGAGCACCTGGGTCCAGGCTCAGCGTTCTTGAGTTGAGGTGGGTGGGCTGGATGACGACGAAGCCGTGGGCCGCCCAGTAGTTCGCGAGCGGGGCGTAGCCGTTGAGTGAGGACAGGTGGTGTGAGGGGCCGTGCCCGTGTGACAGGAGGAGGATCGGTAGCTCGCCTCCGGTGGTGGGCGCGGAGACGCGCACCTGTAGATCCACGGCTCGGCCGGGAGCTGGCAGCACCACTGGACTGACGGACAGGACGGGGGTGGGGTTGACACCGAAGGTGTAGGCAGGCTGCGTCGGCTCACTCATCTCGTCTGGTCCTCTCGTTGGATAGCCCGTCTCGGCTGCCCGCGCGGGGCCTGGTGCCCCGGACAGCAAAGCGGAGCGCCGTTCCGCAACGATACTATACGGATCGTCGTTCCGTTTCGTCAACGCCGGGGCCTCCCCCGCAGCGGTGGGGCGCGGACGAAGCCCGGCGTCGCCGTCGCGGGTGCCGCCGGTGACGGTGGGGTGAGCCGACTCCTCGAAACGACCACGCGGCGGCAGTTGTGCCGACCCGCAGTTACGGCAGATTACTCGTTGCCCCAATCTGGCAACAGCAGCATTGTCGCATTCAACTTCGGTCGGTAATCTCCTCGGCGGGGAGCTTCAGAAAGGCGATCGAATTATTGTGCGTGAATTGCTGTGTAACCGGACCTATCGATGGCTGTTCACCGCCCAGATAATCGCACTCATCGGCAGCGGACTGGCTACGGTGGCGCTCGGGCTGCTCGCCTATGACCTCGCGGGCGCGCGGGCCGGAGCGGTCCTCGGCACCGCGCTGGCGATCAAGATGGTCGCGTACGTGTGTGTGTCGCCGCTCGTGGGAGCGGTGCTGGACCGGGTGCCACGGGGCGGGGTGATGGTGGCTGCAGACCTGGTCCGGTTCGGCGTCGTCCTGCTGCTGCCGTGGGTCGAGGCGATCTGGCAGATCTACCTGCTCATCGCGGTGCTGCAGGCCGCGTCGGCCACTTTCACGCCGACCTTCCAGTCCGTGCTCCCGGATATCATTCCGGATGAGGGGGACTACACGAAGGCGCTCTCCGCGTCGCAGCTTGCCGTCGCACTGGAAAATATCGCCAGTCCGGTCATCGCCGCCGCGTTGCTGCTCGTTCTGAAGTTCAATCTTCTGTTTGTGGGGACCGCGGTGGGATTTCTCGCCTCCGCGCTGTTTGTCGGCGCGGCAACGGTGCCCAGGGCGCAACGTAGTAGCCGGGTCCGGTTCTCTGAGCGCCTTTTCGTGGGGATGCGGATGTTCGCGGGCGCGCCACGGTTGCGGGCGGTGCTGGCGTTGAACATGGTGGTCGCCGGCTCCGGAGCCGTCACTCTGGTCAGCACGGTCAACGTGGTGCGTGACCTGCTGAACGCCACCGAGGCGCAGGTTCCACTTCTGCTCGCCGTCTCCGGTCTCGGCAGTGTCGCGGCGGCGCTCGGCGCGCCGCTGCTGCTGCGCCGACGCACGGATCGAGGTGTGCTGCTCATCGGGGCTGGCACGGCTCTGCTCGCCCTCTCCGGATCGCTGCTGTTGTCGACGTCGCCATCCTGGCCGTTGGCGATGGGTGTCTGGCTGCTCATCGGTTTCGCCGGTGGCCTGATTGTCGTCACGGTCAACCGGGTGCTGCGCGCCTCGTCGGCGGTCGCCGATCGGCCAGCGTTGTTCGCCGCCCAGTTTTCCCTGTCCCACCTCTGCTGGCTGCTCACCTACCCCCTCGTCGGCTGGGTCGGCGCGGGCGCCGGCTTGACCACGGCGTGGGCGCTCCTGGCGGGCTTGGTGCTCGTGGCGGGGCTCTCTGCCCGCCGGTTCTGGCCCGCTGGCCTTCCCGAAGTGTTCCGGCACCAGCACGGCGTCGGCGCCGATCGCGCGCACCTGGCCGATGCCGAGTGGAATGGAGTGGCGTGGGTGCACACCCACCGAGTGCTGATCGACGTCAACCACACTCGATGGCCCCAGCCGGTGTGAGTAGTGGACCTGATCATGGCAGTCATTGTGATAGCTAGACATTAATCGAACGTTCGTTTAGTGTCTGGAGGGTGTCCGATGAATCGCCGCCGAGAGGCGACAAGTCCTCCACAAAGAGTCGCATCCTCGCTGCCGCCATCACCCTCTTCGCCGATCAGGGCGTGGCGGCCACCGGGGTCCGTGCCATAGCGGCGGCAGCCGACGTCCACCCATCATTGATCATTCACTACTTCGGTTCGAAGGACGGGCTGCGGGTGGCCTGCGACAAGCACGTCGCGGCCTTCGTGCGGGAGCACAAGCAGCAGGTGATGAGGGCCGGAAGGTTCGATCCGGCGGAGCTGCGTGACCTGGGTGACGGGCCGCCGCTGCTGCGATACCTGGCCCGGACGCTGGCCGACGGCTCCCCGCACACGGCCGCACTGGTTGATGAGATGGTCAATGACGCGGTCGGCTACCTCGCCGACGGAGTCGCCTCGGGCCTGGTGCGACCGACGGATCACCCCTACGAACGGGCGGCGCTCCTGGCGATCTGGTCCCTGGGCACACTCGCACTCCACGAACATGTGCAGCGGCTGCTCGGCGTTGACCTGACCGCACTCGGAGGTGCGGCAACGGTGGAGTCAACCTACGGGCGCGTCGCGTCGGAGCTACTCGGTAGCGGGATTTTTCGCACCTGATCGATTGTTACTCACACCCCTGAGGCGGCGGACATGGACCTGACCCAGACGCTCGGAAAAATCCTCTCGCTGTATCTGTTGACCTCCGGAGTCGCGTTTATCGTGGCCACCCAGTTCTATCTGCGGCTCACCCAGCGGGCCGACCGGTCGGACCTGATGGCGGTGAACATCTCCGGCATGGTGCACCTCTTTGTTGGCTTCGGCGTACTGGTCACCCACTTCGAGTGGGGTGGCCTGCCGGAGGTGCTGGTGACCCTGCTGGGAGTCTTCTTCACCCTGCGCGGTATGAGCTACTACTGGATCCCCCAGCTGGTGCTCCGACCGGCGGAACAGGGTCGGGGGTCCGCGCGGGGGCTTCGGGTGCTGGGGGCCGCCTTCATCGGCTACGGCGCGCTCCTGGGCTACCTCAGCTTCTTCGGCTGAGCCGGTGATGGGAAACACGAGGGTCGGCACCACCGGATGCGGCGGTGCCGACCCTCGGACGTTCGCTGCCGCCTCAGCGGAGTCAGGGCAGGGTGTCCAGGTGTGGGCCGACGGTCTGGGCGAAGCTGTTGCCGTTGGTCACGTCCCAGTTCACCGACCAGGTCATCGCGCCGCGCAGCCCCGGGTAGGTGCGGGGTGGCTGGAAGCTGCCGCAACTCGTCCCCCTGGTCAGGCAGTCCAACGCGGCGTTGACCACACCGGGTGCGACGATCCCCCCACCGGCCGCCCCGGGGCCGGCTGGCAGGCCAAGCCCGACCTGGTCCGGCCGCAGCCCCGCCTCCAGCTGGATGCAGGCCAGCGCGACGATGAAGTTCACCGTTCCCTGGCTGTAGGCGAACCGCTGGTCGCAGCCGAGCATCGCGCCGGAGTTGTAGAACTGGGTGTTCACCACCGTGAGGATGTCCTGGATGTCGAGCGCCAGCTTGAAGTAGCTGGTCGTCGGGTTCTGCATGTCGATGGTTTGGGGTGCCATCGCGATGATCAGTCCAGCACCGACCTGGGCCCGCAGGGACCGTAGGGCCTGCGCCATGTAGGTGGGATTGAGGCCGTTCTCCAGGTCGATGTCCACCCCGTCGAAGCCATACTGCTGGATCAGGGCGTGCACGGAGTCGGCGAAGGCGACCGCGGAGGCCGCGTCGTTGACGGTAACCCGTCCGGTCTCACCGCCGACCGAGATGATGACCTTTCTGCCCTGGCTCTTGAGCGTCTGTACGTCGGCCGAGAAGTCCGTATCGGTGTAGCCACCCAGGGCGGCGGAGAGGCCCGGATCAACGGCGAAGGTCACCTCGCCGGGGGTGGCGGTCGCCTCGGCGAAGGCGACGGCGACCACGTCGTACTCGGCGGGGACCTCCCGCAGGCGCAGCTCGACCGCCGGGTTGTCGAAGTTGTGCCAATAGCCGGTGAGGATGTGCGCGGGCAGGTCGTCGTTCGGGGGAGCGGTGGTGGGGGGTGGGGTCGTGGGCGGCGCGGTGGTCGGTGGGCTGGTGGTGGGCGGCGCGGTGGTGGGAGGTGGTGGAGACGTGGTGGGCGGTGGTGCGCCGCCGCACTCCGCGCCGTTGAGTTGGCAGTTGGTCGGCGAGCCGGGCCCGCTGCCGATGAAGCCGAAGGAGACCGCTGCGCCCGGCGCGATGGTGCCGTTCCAGGACTGGTTGCGGAAGGTGTACCGCTGGCCGGAGGAGTGCAGCAGCGCCTCCCAGTGGGTGCCGACCGTCGTGCCGGCGGGCAGGTCGAAGGCGACGCTCCAGCCGGTCACGCCGCTGCTGCCGCCGTTGGTGATCGTGTACTTACCCTCCCACCCGGTGCCCCAGTCGGAGACCTTGGCGAAGCTCGCGGTGGGGCCGGCGGCGTACGCCGGTTTCGCCACCCAGGCCGCGCCGAGCGCGGCGATCAGGACGGTGACCAGGGACAGGATCAGGGAATTGCGACGTTTCATGGGAGCCTCCACGCCCGGACAGACACCTGTCGGTAGCTACGTCGTCACACTGTCTTATTATTAAGACTGTTAATTATTTGTGTCCAGAGTGTTTGTGTCGAGTCATTCGCGACGCACGACGCAATCCCTTCGCCCTCGGGTGGCGGCGGTGCCGCAGGCGTGTCCCCTTGCCGGAGCCAGATGGAACAAAGAAGGTTTTTTCGGGCGAATGCTAGGTTATTGGTGTGTCGTTCCGCCCGAGCCTTCCTCGGCTGCCGGGCCGTGGTGTCGGGTCGGTGGGGAGTGGGCGGCCGCGACGGCGGCTGACGTTGGTCGCGGCCGCTGCGTGTATCTTCCTGGTGCAGTTGGATTTCTATGCGTTGAATCTGGCGTTGCCGGCGATGGCGGCGGAGTTGGGTTCCTCTACCACCGATCTGCAGTGGGTGGTCAGTGGTTACATCCTGGCGCAGGCGGCGGTTCTCATTCCTGGTGGCAAGCTGGGCGACATCCTTGGTCGTCGGCGCATGCTGGTCGTGGGTTTGGTGATTTTTGGGCTGGGCTCGCTTGGTGCGGGTCTGGGCTCCGATCCGCCGATCGTGATCGCTTTTCGGGTTGTGCAGGGGATGGGATCCGGATTTATGTACCCGCTTGCCTTCGCGGTGATCACCGAGGCGTTCCCGGGGCGGCGGGCGAAGCGGGCGATCGGTAACGCGTACGGCATCGGGGCGGTGGCGTTGGCGTTGGGGCCGCTGCTCGGCGGTGGGGTGACGGAGCTGATCAGTTGGCGAAGCGTGCTCCTGGTGAACGTGCCGCTCTGCCTCGTGGCGATCGTGGCCGCCGTCGCCTGGCTGCCGGAGTCGCGGGACCCCACGGTGTCGCGCCGGATTGACCTGGTGGGTCTGGTCGTGGTGGTGCTGGGGATTGTGGCCATCACCGTGGCCGCGGACCGGATGAACGCCTGGCGACCGGTGGTGGCCGCTGTCCTCGCTGTCGGTGGGCTGGTGCTGCTGGCCGCGTTCGTGCTTCGGGAACGGGTGGCCGACAGTCCACTGGTCCGGCTGGATCTGTTCCGAAACACCAAGTTTGTGGCGGTGACCCTCCTGGGGATGGTCGCCAACATCGCCTTGGTGGTCACGATCTTCGCCACGACCATTCATCTGCAGCAGGTTCGGGGCTACTCGCCGTTCGTCGCGGGCCTGGCGGTACTCACCGCCTCGATCAGTGGTGGAATCGCCGGTCCGTTCGTGGGTCGGTTCAGCCAACGGTTCGCGGTGCATCGGTTGATCGGCATCGCCATCCTGGTCGGCGCCCTCGGTCTGCTCGTGGTGGCCGTCGGGGGTGAGATCGGGCCGTACCTGCTTGGGCTGGCGGTCGCCGGGTTCGGCTACCAGAGTGGGTATACCCTGACCAGTCTGGGTACGCAGGCCATGGTCCCGGCCGAGCGGGCCGGCGAGGCATCCGGAGTGACGTTCACAATCCTCTTCGCCGGCTCGGGTATCGCCGTCGCGGTGGTCGGCACGCTGATCGAGCAGGGCAACCTCGCCACCGGCATCACGCGGGTTCTCCTCGGGACCGCGGTCGGCAGTGCCGTGGCCGCGACTGTCCTGGCGAGGAGTTTCCGGGTTGGCTGACCCGCCGTCATCCCGGCGAAGAAAGAGCGAAGTGATAGTTGGCGGGCTCGACCAGTTCGCGGGTGTATTTCATCGATTTCCCTATTTCCTGCTTGCCGTTTGTCCCGCGACCTTCGATCCTCACGCCAGAATCGCGGACAAATGTCGACTCATCATGGCCAGACCGGTCATGGAGTAGGTGCACCGGTACTGTCACCTCCTCGGGCGACCGTCCGGGTGGATGTCATCAGCCTGGCCGAGCTGCGGTGTATGGCCACACCTACATCTGGTGGCAGATCACGTTCAAGCCTATTCGGCGGCCTGCTGGCGGAGAGTGGTCCAGAAGGGTTGTCGATGTTTCGTTTTCCGGGTCGTGCTGGCCGCGGGCGACGTGCGGAGTCTCTCGAAACAAGGAAGACATTTTCGTATGAAATGGTACGGTTCGGTGTGTCGTTCCGTCCGCGTCTGCCCCGGCCCCACGGCCAAGGTGACGCATCGGCGGGAGAGGCGGACCGGCCCCGGCGCGAGCTGACCCTGATCGCGGCCGCTGCGTGCATCTTCCTCGTGCAGCTGGACTTCTATGCGTTGAATCTGGCGTTGCCGGCGATGGCGGCGGAGTTGGGTACCACCACCACCGATCTGCACTGGGTGGTCAGCGGCTACATCCTGGCCCAGGCGGCGTTTCTCATCCCCGGCGGCAAGCTCGGCGACATCCTCGGTCGCCGCCGCATGCTGCTGGTCGGCCTGCTCATCTTCGGGGCGGCTTCGCTCGGTGCCGGTCTGGGCTCCGATCCGCCGATCGTGATCGCCTTTCGGGCCGTGCAGGGGATGGGTTCGGGCATCGTGTTCCCCCTCGCCTTCGCGGTGATCACCGAGGCCTACCCGGGGAAGCGGGCGAAGCGGGCGATCGGCAACGCCTACGGCATCGGGGCGGTGGCGCTGGCGCTGGGGCCGGTGCTCGGCGGCGGGGTCACCGAGTGGCTCAGCTGGCGCAGCGTGCTCCTGGTGAACGTGCCGCTCTGCGTTGTCGCCATCGTCGCCATCGTCGCCTGGCTGCCGGAGTCGCGGGACCCCACGGTGTCGCGGGCGATTGACCTGGCTGGTCTGGTCGTGGTGGTGCTCGGGATCCTCGCGATCACCGTGGCCGCAGACCGGATGAACGCCTGGCGACCGGTGGTGGCCACCGCCCTCGCTGTCGGTGGGCTGGTGCTGCTGGCCGCGTTCGTGCTCCGGGAACGGGCCGCCGAAAGTCCACTGGTCCGGCTGGATCTCTTCCACGACGCCAGGTTCGTGGCGGTGACCCTGATGGGGCTGGTCGCCAACATCGCCTTCGTGGTCACGATCTTCGCCACCACAATCCACCTACAACAGGTCCGGGGCTACTCGCCGTTCGTCGCGGGCCTGGCGGTCCTCGCCGCCTCGATCAGCGGTGGCATCGCCGGTCCGTTCGCGGGTCGGCTCAGCCAACGGGTCGCGGTGCGTCGACTGATCGCCGCGGCCACCCTGGTCGGCGCGGTCGGCCTGGTCGTGGTGGCCATTGGCGGTGAGATCGTGCCGTACCTGATCGGTCTGGCCGTCGCCGGGTTCGGCTACCGGACCGGGCTCACCCTGACCAACCTGGGCACGCAGGCCATGGTCCCGGCTGAGCGAGCCGGCGAGGCATCCGGGACCACGCTCTCGATCCTCTCCGCCGGCTCGGGCATCGCGATCGCGACGGCCGGCACGCTGATCGAGCAGGGCAACCTCGCCACCGGCATCATGCGGGTTCTCCTGGGCATCGCGGCCGGTAGCGCCGTGGCCGCGCTGCTGCTGGTCCGGATCCCCTGACCCCCGACCGAGCTACGCCGCTGCCCGGGCGGCCAAGGGTGACTCCACGGCCGCGGTGTTGACACCGCCGCTACCGGTTGCGGCACCCAGTGTCGCCGCTACCGGCGCGGCACCAGGTGGCGCAGCTCCCGCAGGGGCGCCCGTTCCTGCACCGAAACATCGTTGACGACGATCTCCCGGTCCAGGTTGGGCAACTCCTCCGAGTCGCCACGGCGGAACTGGGCCAGCAGGGTGGCTGGGTTGGTTCCCGGCACGGCCCAGCCCTGCTGCTGCAACCGTGCCCAGACGGTGTGCATGATCTGTGCGGACATCCGCCCCAACGCCTCGGTGTCCTGGTGGCGGTGCTTCCGGAGGCCAAGGTCAACCTGGGACAGCGCGTCCAGGCCGACCAGTTCCAGCAGGTCAACCAGCATGGCCGTCTCCACCCCGTAGCCGGTGACGAACGGCAGCTGTTCCAGCACCCGACGTCGACCTGCGTACTCGCCGGCCAGAGGCTGCACGAAGCCGGCCAGCTCCGGCCAGAACAGGTTCAGCAGCGGCCGGACCATCAGCTCCGTCACCCGCCCACCCTCGTTGTCCTCCTCGGGGCCGGGCTGGTCTTCCAGCGGTCGGTGGTAGAAGCCCTTCACGAAATCGATCGACGAGTCGGTCAGCAACGGGCCGAGCAGACCACGTACGAAGTGCGGCCGGAATTCGCGCAGGTCAGCGTCGACGAAGGCGACGAGGTTACCGTCGGTGGCGGCCAAACCGGCCCAGAGCGCGTCGCCCTTGCCGGCCAGCCGGGGCAGGCCCTGGGTGATCTCGTCCTGGCTGACCACCTCCGCGCCGGCGGCCCGGGCCACCTCCGCGGTTCGGTCGGTGGACCGGGAGTCGACCACGACCAGCTCATCCACGAGGGGGACCTGCTCCATCAGGTGTTCGCGGATCGTCGAGACGATCGGCCCGGTCGTCGCCTCCTCGTTGTAGGCGGGTAGCACCACGCTGACCCGGTTCTCCCCCTTCGCCTCCATCAGCCGCTCGATGTGCCAATCCTGCGCCGATGACGTCCGAGACGTGGTCCATGCATCGACAGCCGGTGAGACGGCCGGTTCTGGATTCCGCACTGGCACCCCCCGAGTCATGGCAGAACGCGCGGGTGGACTTCCCCTTCGTACGTCGGTTAACCCGCGTGGCGCCGGGGTGAGGCGGCCCGCCGGGTTACCGGTGTCACGGTGCCACGGGTCGTGGGCACCGGCGGCTCGCCGCGGGCAGCAGGTCGTCCAAGAGGTCGGCGAGCACATCCACGCCGTCCGGGCTGAGCACCGACTCGGGGTGGAACTGCACCCCGGCCACGCTGACGCCGCGCAGCGCGTTGACCGCACCGCTCGTGTCGTCCCGGGCCACCTCCACCGGGCCGTACGGGGTGGGCAGGCGATCCGTGTCCGCTCGGGCGGTGAACGTCGAGTAGAAGCCGACCCGCCGCTGGACGCCGAAGATCTCCACCTCTCGCTGCAGCCCCTGGTACGGGGCGTCCCGGCGGTGCAGGGGCAGCCCGAGCAGCCCGCAGAGCAGCTGGTGGCCGAGGCAGACCGCGAGGGTTGGCTGGCCGGTGGCGAGGAGCTCGGTGAGCAGCCGGCGCAGCGCCACCATCTTCGGCTGGGTCAGCGCTGCTGGGTCGCCGGGCCCCGGGCCGACCACCACCAGGTCGTATCCGTCCCGCGGGCCGGGCGCGTCCCAGGGCCGCACGGTGACGCTGAGGCCGAGCGCCCGTAGCTGATGGGCGAGCATGCCGGTGAAGGTGTCTTCCCCGTCCACGATCAACGCCCGGCGGCCGGTGAGCCCGGGACGGCCGGGGGTGTCCGCCGGCCGCTGGTCCAGCCAGAACCGGGCCAGCGGCGCGTTGCGGGCGGCCAACGCCGCGCGTACCTCCGGGTCGTCGGCGAGCCGGGGCACCGCCCCCGCGGCTGCTGCGGGTGCCTGCGGGCCGAGGCCCAGCGCGGCGAGCACCCCGGCGGCCTTGGCGTGGGTCTCCGCGACCTCCCCGGCGGCGACTGAGTGCCGGACGAGGGTCGCCCCGACCGACACCCGCAGCTCACCGGTGGGGGAGAGCTCGGCGGTACGGATCAGGATTGGGGCGTCGAGGGTCTGCCGGCCGCTCTCGTCCCGACCGAGCAGCGCCAGCACCCCCGCGTAGTAGCCGCGCCCGGTGCGCTCGTGTCGCGCGATGACCCGGCACGCGTTCTCCATCGGGCTGCCGGTCACCGTGGGGGCGAACATCGTCTCCCGCAGCACGTCGCGGACGTCCTTCGACCCCCGCCCCGCCAGCAGGTACTCGGTGTGGGCGAGGTGGGACATCTCCTTCAGGTACGGGCCGACCACCTGGCCGCCCCGCTCGGCCACCGAGGCCATCATCTTCAGCTCCTCGTCGAGGACCATGTACAGCTCCTCGGTCTCCTTCGGGTCGGCGAGGAAGCGCAGTAGGTCAGCCCGGTCGGCAGCAGCGCCGGTGTGGCGGAAGGTGCCGCTGATCGGGTTCATCAGGACCAGCCCGTCGTCCACGCTGACGTGCCGCTCCGGGCTCGCCCCCACCAACGTCCGAGCGCCGGTGTGCACGATGAACGTCCAGTAGGCACCGCGTTCGCGTAGCAACAGCGAGCGCAGCGCCGCCAGCGCCGCCCGCAGCGGCGCACCCTGCACGGTGGCGTGCAGGGTGCGGTGGATGACGAAGTTGGCGCCTGCTCCCTGGCCGATCTCGTCGGCCAGGACCCGGTCAACGGTGGCCGCGTACTCCTCGTCGGAGCTGTCGAAGCCCGCGTTCTGGGTGACCACCGCGTCGTCCGGCAGCGCCGCCAGCGCCGTCGGGAGGTCGATCTCCTCGTGCCGGTCGATCACCAGGCACTCCAGCGGGGCGCCGTCGTCAACGCAGTCGAAGCCCCGTTCGATCACCTGCCGGTAGGGCACCAGCGCGAGGGTGGCTGGCCCCGCTGCCCCGGTCGGCAGCGGGATGTCGGCGAGTCGTTCCACCACCCGTACCGACCCGGTGTAGAGGTCGAGGTGGTCGGCGCCCTCCCGGCGGACGAGCGCGAACGGCCCGGGGTCGGTGCCGGCCGCGACGGCGGCGAGTAGCGGGGGAAGGTGGGTCATCGGGTCTCCTCGGTCCGGTGCCACCCGACGGGCGTCCGGTGCCGGTCCGAGACCGACGGCCGCCTCGACGGGCGGCCGCGTGAAGCTACGCGCGGAGAGTGGCCGCCGGGTTGGCGGGCCACCAGCGGTGCGGGTGCGCGAGCATGCGCACCAGCTTACGCGGTCGTCGCCGAGTACGGAAGCGAGAGCCTCACCTCGCCGGCAGCGTGACGACGAGGACCACAGGGCGGAAGCGAGAGCTTCACCCCGCCGGGCCGGATAGCGTGACCGACGATGACCACACTCGCGTTGGAACTGGGCACCTCCTCGGTACGTGGTCTGGTGCTCGACGAGGCAGTCCGGCTGCTGCCCCGGGCGTTGGCCCGGCGGCCGGTGAGCCCTGTCATCGGTGCGGACGGCGCTGGCACGCTGGATGCGCAGAGCTACCTCGCCTGCCTGGGGCAGTGCCTGGACGAGTTGGCCGCCGGCGGGCACCTGGACGGCGTCGAACTGGTGGCGACCTCCGCGCAGTGGCACTCGGTGGTCGCGCTCGCCGCCGACGGTGCCCCGATCGGCCCGGTGCTCACCTGGCTGGACACCCGAGCGGTGCCGCTGCCCGGGCAATCCGGCCCGCGCGACCCGGAGGCTTTCCACCAGCGCACCGGCACCTGGTGGCACCGCTGTTACTGGTCGGTCCGGCTGCCCTGGCTACGGGTGAGAGTCGGTGGTTCCGCCACCCGCTTCGCCGGGCTGGCCGAGTACGTCCTCGGCGTGCTGCTGGACCCGGTCCCGATGTCGGTGTCGCAGGCCTCCGGCACCGGCCTGCTCGACCTCGGCACGATGGGTTGGGACCCGGAGGCGTGTGCGCTGGCCGACACCGGCCCGGGGGAGTTGCCGGAGTTGGCGCCGGTGGACTGGCATGGTCGGCTGCGCGCGGAGTACGCGCGCCGCTGGCCGTCGTTGGCCAGGGCGCGGTGGACGGCCCCGATCGGTGACGGGGCCGCGTCGAACATCGGCTCGGGCTGCGTTGACCCGGGACGGGCGGCGGTGACGGTGGGCACCTCGGCGGCGGTCCGGGTGGTGCGGGCAGTCGCGCCGGGGGAGCCACTGCCCCGGCTGGCACCGAGCCGCTGGCGGTACCGGGTTGACCAGCGGCACATCGTCACCGGGAATGCGTACTCCGCTGGCGGCAACCTCTTCGCCTGGGCCAACCGGGAGTTGCGGCTCCCCGACCGGGCCGAGCTGAGCGCGGCACTGGCCCGGGTGCCCGTCGTCGGTGGCGGGCCCCTGGTGAACATCGGTTTCGGGGGCGACCGGCCACCGGGACTGGCTCCGGCGGGTTCCGGGGTGTTGGCCGGGCTTGGCTTCAACACCACTGCCGTGGAGATCTTGGCCGGCCTGATGCGGGGTCTGAGTGAGCTGGTCGCGGTGGACCTGGCGGCCCTGGAGTCGGAGCTGGGCTCGCGGCCGGTCGAGGTGGTCCTGGGCGGTGGGGCGATGGTGGCGTCCGAGTGGTGGCGTCGGGCCTTCGCCGTGGCCCTCGCTCCCCGGTCGGTCTGGTACCAGCGGAACCCGGAGATCGGCGCGACGGGCGCGGCGCTGGTGGCACTCGGGCGGATCGGCGACGCGGCCGGGGTGGCCGACCTGGACCGGAGCGGCGAGCTGACCGCTCCCTCCTGACCTGCGCGCCGCCGAACTCCGCGCCCCCGACGCTGTCGCACCGCTCCCGAGCACGGCGCGGGCTACGCCTCGCGCTCAGAACCCGCCCGCCGCGATCACCTCGCGGTACCAGTGTGCGCTGCGCTTGGGTACTCGGCGTTGGGTTGGGTAGTCCACGTAGACCAGCCCCCAGCGCTGGTCGTAGCCTTCGGCCCACTCAAAGTTGTCCAGCAGGGACCAGACGTGGAAGCTCTCCAGCGGTACGCCGGCGGCGAGGGCACGGTGTGCGGCGGCCAGGTGGTCGCGGAGGAACTGGATCCGGCGGCCGTCGTCAACCGTCCCGTCTGCGCCGAGGGTGTCCGGGGTGGGCAGGCCGTTCTCGGTGACGGTCAGCGGGATCGGGCCGTAGTCCCGGGTGATCCGGCTGAGGATGTCGTACATGCCTTCGGGGTAGATCTGCTGCCAGGAGGCCTCGGAGGTGGGCCAGCGTCGCACGGTGGTGCCCGCAGCGGTGACGTAGTACGGGGTGTAGTACTGCACGGCCAGTAGGTCCACGGGAGCGGAGATGATGCCGAGGTCGCCGTCGTGGATGCCGCCGATCATCCGGTGGCCCGGGCCGAGATCGTCGAGCACGTCCTGGGGGTAGCGGCCGGTGAGCGTTGAGTCGAGGTAGAGCCGGTTCTCGTAGCCGTCGTGGCGCCAGGCGGCCTCGGTCGCGTCGGGGGAGGAGCCGGCCGGGTAGCACGGGTGCAGGTTGAACGCCGGCCCGATGCGCCCGGTCCCACTTCCGGCCCGGTACGCCCGGACGGCGAGTCCATGCGCGAGCTGCAGGTGGTGCGCGACCAGATATGCGGCCTGCTGGTCCTGGTGACCGGGGGCGTGATGGCCGGAGAGGTAGCCGTTCTGCACCACGGTCTTCGGTTCGTTGATGGTGAGCCAGGTCGGTACTCGATCCCCGAGGGCCCGGAAGACGTGTTCGGCGTAGTCGGCGAAGCGGTAGGCGACTTCCCGGGATTCCCAGCCGCCCCGGTCCTGGAGGGCTTGGGGGAGGTCCCAGTGGAACAACGTCGCCACCGGTTGGATGTCGCGGTCATGTAGTCCGTCGAGCAGCCGACGGTAGAAGTCCAGCCCGCGCTGGTTGGGCGTACCGGTGCCGTCGGCCTGGATGCGGGGCCAGGCGATGGAGAACCGGTAGCTGCGCAGGCCCAGCTCGGCCATGAGGTCGAGGTCCGCGTCGTACCGGTGGTAGTGGTCGGCGGCGATGTCACCGGTGTCGCCGTTACGGGTCCGTCCGGGGGTGTGGCTGAAGGTGTCCCAGATCGACTCGCCCCGGCCGTCCTCCTTGGCCCCGCCCTCGATCTGGTAGGCGGAGGTGGCGGCTCCCCAGCCGAAGTTCGGTGGGAAGCGCAGGGTGCCTGCTGGCTGGTGTGCCGAGCTGTCGGGCTGCGCGGGGTGGGGGAGGGTCGACATCGGGGGAGTCTCCTCTGTTAGTTCTGAACCGGACCGGGAGCGCTCCCAAGGACAGAGTACGCCTTCGGTTCTCCCGGCGGGAGCCCGGAGGTGAGGGGATTCTAGACAGGGTGGGGGGTGGTGTGCCCCGGTCGCGCTGTCGCCGGGGTGCGAGATGGGGGCGGGGGAGGGCAGCCCCCGCCCCCATCGGTGCTGGACCCGCCGGGTCGGACGGTGGCGTCTGGCCCGCGCGTGTCACCTGGGAGCCGGGTCACGCGAGTGGCTTGTGGGTCACCTCCTTCCACTGTGGAAGTGGGAGGCGAGGTGGAAGCGCTCCCAATTTTCTGGTGTGACTGTAACGTCTCGTAACTGCTTCGTGAAAGCGGCTTAACAAAATTGACACATCCGACTGAATTGATTCGCTACTCCTTGTGGGAGCGTTTCCAGGCATGGCAAGCTGATGGATGAGCCGCCGTCGCGGGAGCGCGGGGCCGAGGGCAGCCGGGACGTCCGGTGCGGCACCCGAGGTGGACGGGCGCTCGTCCACGCCACATCACCGGCCCCGGCCTTGGCCGGGAGTCCTTCACTTCGGGTGCCTCGCCCACCGCAGGAAGAACGGCCAGGCGCCCCGCCGGAGTCTCGGCTCCGGCCTGGCCCGAGGAGACACCGCGCATGAGACCCATGAACCGACGCCGCGGCTGGGCGACAGCCACCGCGGTGGTGCTGGCGGTAGCCGGCGGGGCGGCCCTACCCGCGTCGGCCGCGCCCGCCTGCGACGTCGGCTACACGACCAACGACTGGGGCAGCGGCTTCACCGCGAACATCACCCTCACCAATCTCGGCGACCCGATCACGGACTGGACCCTGCGGTTCTCCTTCGCCGGCAACCAGACCATCACCCACGGCTGGTCGGCGCGGTGGAGCCAGAGCGGCAGCGACGTCACCGCCACCAACGAGTCGTGGAACGGCAGTCTCGGCGCCGGCGGCACCGCGCAGATCGGCTTCAACGCCGCGTACAGCGGTACCAACGCCGACCCGACCTCGTTCTCCGTCAACGGTGTTCCCTGCGCTGCTGCACAGCAGCCGCCGACGGTCTCGCTGAACGTGCCGGCTGGGCCCTTCGAGGCGCCGGCCGACGTGCCGCTGACGGCCACCGCCAGCGACCCGGACGGGAGCATCAGCAAGGTCGAGTTCTACCGCAACGGTCTGCTGGTCAACACCGACACCACCGCGCCGTACGCGTACACCCTGCCGGGGCTGCCAGCCGGCTCCTACACCGTGCAGGCCAGGGCGTACGACGACACCGGGCTCAGCGCGATCGCGGAGCACTCCTTCACTGTCGCGCCCGCCGCCGGCCCGCAACTGGTCGCCACCCCAGCGACGGTGGGCGTACCGGAAGGCGGCAGCGCCAACGTGACCCTGACGTTGAGTGCGGCGCCGGCCGCGAACGTCCCGGTGCGCCTCGGCCGTACCGGTGACTCCGACCTCACCGTCGCCCCCACCTCGCTGACGCTGACCGCCGGAAACTGGAACACCGGTGTCGACGTGACCGTGTCGGCGGCCGAGGACGCCGACACCGCCGGGGGGAGTGCGACGATCACCGCCTCCGCCGCCGGCCTCGCCGCCTTGACGATTACCGCGACGGAGATTGACAACGACGTTCCCGGCGGCGACAACGAGTACATCGCACGGTTCCTCACCCAGTACGGCAAGATCAAGAATTCTGGGTACTTCAGCCCCGAGGGGGTGCCGTACCACTCCATCGAGACCCTGATCGTCGAGGCGCCGGACCACGGCCACGAGACCACGAGTGAGGCGTTCAGCTTCTGGCTCTGGTTGGAGGCGCAGTACGGCCGGGTGACCGAGGACTGGGTGCCGTTCAACAACGCCTGGACGGTGCTGGAGAACCACATCATCCCCTCCTCCGCCGACCAGCCGACCGCGGGCGCTCCCGGCACCGCGCAGTACGCCGCCGAGTACGACCTGCCCAGCCAGTACCCGGCGCAGTTGCAACCGGGTGTCCCGGTCGGCCAGGACCCGTTGCGGGCCGAACTCCAGTCCACCTACGGCACCGGTGACATCTAGGGCATGCACTGGTTGCTTGACGTGGACAACACCTACGGCTTCGGTCGGTGCGGCGACGGCACCACCCGGCCGGCGTACCTCAACACCTTCCAGCGTGGACAGCAGGAGTCGGTCTGGGAGACCGTCCCGCAGCCGTCCTGCGAGACGTTCACCCACGGCGGGCAGTACGGCTTCCTGGACATCGCCGTCCAGGAGCAGAACGCACCGGCGAAGCAGTGGAAGTACACGAACGCGCCGGACGCCGACGCCCGGGCGGTGCAGGCCGCCTACTGGGCGCTGACCTGGGCCACGCAGCAGGGTCGGGCCACGGAGGTGGCGGACACCGTGGCCAAGGCCGCCAAGCTGGGCGACTACCTGCGGTACGCGATGTTCGACAAGTATTTCAAGCAGATCGGCAACTGTGTCGGGGCGTCCACCTGCCCCGCCGGCAGTGGCCGGGAGTCCGCGCACTACCTCCTGTCCTGGTACTACGCCTGGGGCGGTGCGTACGAGCAGGGTCAGAACTGGTCGTGGCGGATCGGCTCCAGCCACAACCACTTCGGCTACCAGAACCCCTTCGCCGCCTGGGCCCTGACCACCGTGCCGGAGCTGGAGCCGAGGTCGCCGAGCGCGACCACCGACTGGGCCCAGAGTTTGGAGCGGCAACTGGAGCTGTATACCTGGCTTCAGTCCGCCGAGGGCGCGATCGCCGGTGGTGCGACCAACAGTTGGGGCGGCCGGTACGGTCAGCCGCCCGCGGGCACGCCGACCTTCTACGGCATGTTCTACGACGAGAAGCCGGTGTATCACGACCCGCCGTCGAACCAGTGGTTCGGCATGCAGGTCTGGTCGATGCACCGGATCGCCGAGTTGTACCTCGAGACCGGTGACGCCCGGGCCGAGGCGTTGCTGGACCGGTGGGTGCCGTGGGCGATCGCCAACACCACGCTGGGCGCCGACTGGTCGATCCCGGCCGAGCTCATCTGGACGGGCCAGCCGAACACGTGGGACCCGACCAACCCGGAGCCAAACACCGACCTGCACGTCGAGGTGACCGAGACCGGCCAGGACGTCGGTGCCGCCGCCGCCTACGCCCGGACCCTGACCGCGTATGCGGCGAGGTCGGGGGACGCGGCCGCGAAGAACACGGCCAAGGGGTTGTTGGACGCGCTACACGCGGCGAGTGACGCCCTGGGGGTGTCGACGGTGGAGACGCGGGGCGACTACGAGCGCTTCGACGATGTCTACGACACCAGCACCGGGCAGGGCCTCTATCTGCCGCCGGGCTGGACGGGGACGATGCCCAACGGCGACGTGATCGAGGCGGGTAGGAGCTTCGTCGAGATCCGGTCGTTCTACCTCAACGATCCGGACTGGCCGAAGGTCCAGGCATATCTGGACGGCGGCGCGGAGCCGACGTTCCGCTACCACCGGTTCTGGGCCCAGGCCGATGTCGCGATGGCGTACGCCGACTTTGGGCGGCTCTTTCCGAACGACTAACCACAGATAAGTGATGTAACGGACATTACCCCCGGGTCGCTGGGTCGATACGAGAGGAGGCGGGGCGATCTGGGGCCCCGATTCAGCCTGGTTCCGGGACGCCCGATTAGCCGGAGTGTGCGCGATATGCAAACTGGCCAAAAAACGTGTGCCCCGGGAGCGCGGAGCTGATCCCGACGGGGTAATGTAAGTCACGGAGAGGCCGCTCCCCCCGTGGCGGCCTCTCCCTTACTGTCTGGTGCCGTGACCACGAATGTTCACAGTGTGGGATGACCCGCTGTGGGTCGGTCGGCGCGGCGGCGTCGGGGCGGTCAGGCTGTAGCGGTGGCAAAACCTGTACGCGTGCGGCGGGTGAGTGACCAGGAAGGTCAGCAGCTACTCAGACCCGCGGGGGAACTGGTTCCTCGATCCGACTACGACGGGCCATCGTCGTGCTCGCCGAACGCTGGGGGTAACCCGTCACCCGCGCAGCTGAGCCAGACTCCATCCGTGCCGTGAGGACGGCACTAGCCCGGGCTGCCCGTCGACTCGCGCCGCGACACCTGTTCGGCCTGCGTCGATGCTTCGCCCGGGAGTACCGGATGCCGTAGCCCCGGATGGCCGGCCGGCAGTGAACGGCGCACCACCACCCAACTCACCCCGAGCACGGCGGCGACCAGCGGCCAGCTCAGCGCTACTCGGGCCACGCTCAGCGCGACCACCTGGCCGCCGAGCCACAACGGCAGGAAGACCGAAACCCGTAGCAGGAAGCTGGCGGTCCAGACCCAACTGCCGCGCCCGTAGGCCCGCAGGAGCGCCGGGTCTCGGCGCCAGCGGGTCCGCTGGCGCAGCACGCCGCCGACGACCACTCCCAGTAGTGGCCAGCGGATCACGATGCTGACCATCCAGGCGAGTGCGCTCGCCGCGTTCGCCAGGAGCTGTACCAGGAAGAAGTCTTCGGCCCGTCCGGTCCGAAGCGCGATCAGCGCGCCGACGCAGACGGCGAGCAGGCCCACCAGCACTGACCGGGGTCGATGTCCACGGCGCCAGCGCCAGCCCGCCACGGCCGCGCCGGTCACCAGCGCGGTGCCGACCCCGATCTGCAGCGACTCGCCGCCGAGGAGCCAGCCGGCCGCGAACGCCACCGGCGGCACGGTGGCGTCGATCGCGCCACGTCGCCCACCGAGTAGGTCGGTGAGGGACTCCGGCTCCGGTGTCGGCGTCTGGTGCTCCGAAGTGCTGCCCACTCTCTCTCCTCCCGTCGTCGCGACCAGCACGGACAACCCATGCGGACGTGGCGAATCAGCGGACCGGCCTCCAAACCTAGACGAGTTGGTCCGAAGTCCTTCGGTGGTCGTAGGCGTCAGTGACCCGGGTGACGGGGGCGCCGGTGGTGTTGTTGCGCCAGAGGGTGCCGTTGACCGACTCTCAACCGGCGGACCTTCGTGAGTGTCGCCTCGCTGTGGCGGGCCTTCTCCTGTTTGCGTGACGTAGGACACAGCTCGATGCCCTGATCGGCCAGTTGCTGCTCGAACGGCGTGGCGGCGAAGCCCTTGTCCGAGGTCAGCAGGATCCCGTCAGGTTCGGCGACCACGCCTGCCTTGGCCTGCAGCGTCGCGGCGAGGACTTCCCGTTGGCCGAGCTTCGGGTTGGCCGGTGCTCACAGGATCGGCATCCCGGTCGGGGTGCACACCAGGTGCAGCCGCAGTCGCCAGGAGAACCGGGAGGGGGAGGCGCGGCAGCTGTAGCTGGCCCAGCCGGCCAGGTCCGCCCTTTCTTCATGCCCAGGCATCGACCTCTGACATTGGAGAGATGATCACGTGATGGCTTGGTTTTTGTCAAATATTGCCCGTTCGGCGGCGAATTAACTTCTTCGTAACGGTCGCGGCCCCAGCAGGTGCCGGCCTCGCCGCCCGAGGACGCAGTGATCTTTCGCCACATGTTAGGTCATAACGGAACAAAATGCTGCGCCGAGGCATCCAAATTGGAAACCAACAGTCTTGCCAAGCAATGTGAATATCTGAATACTTCATTCAGCCTGACCCCCTAGCCACTTGGTCAGGTTGTTCACCGGCTCCGCCGACCTCGGTGGGGCCGTTCCTCCCTAACCCCCAAACGGAGGTACTACATGCGACCCACGAGGTTCATGTTGCGTCGTGCCGCGGCAGTGGCCGTGGCCGGAACCCTGGTGGTCGGAGCGCTCGTCGGTAGCCCGGCGCACGCGGCTCCCAATGCTTCACCGGAGGTCGCCGTCGACCTCGCCGAGCAGCTCGGCGATCGCGCCGCCGGTGTATTCGCCGACGCCAATGGCGCAGTCACCGTCGCGGTGACCGACGACGCTGCCGCCCGGCAGGTCGCCAAGGCCGGCGCTACCCCGAAGATCGTCAAGCGGGATGCCGCCGAACTGCGGCGTGCCACCGCCAAGCTGGAAAGCTTGACCACGATTCCCGGCACCGCATGGTGGACGGACCCGGAGACCAACCAGGTCGTCGTCTCCGTCGATAGCACGGTGACCGGCACCAAGTTGGCGCGGGTCGAGGCCGTTGCGGCCCGCATCGGCGGCGCGGTGCGCGTCGAGCAGGAGGTGGGTGTGTACAGCACCCAGATCTCCGGAGGCGAGGCGATCTGGGGCGGCGGCGGTGTGTGCTCGCTCGGCTTCAACGTCCGCAGCGGCAGCAGCTACTACGCTCTCACCGCCGGGCACTGCACCGACGTCGTTTCGAACTGGTACGAAGACAGCGCGCAGACCACCTATCTTGGCCCCACGGTCGGGTCCAGCTTCCCCGGCAACGACTACGGCATCGTGCGCCTCAGCGGCTACGAGCCGGGCAACGTGTACCTCTACAATGGTGGGTACCAGGACATCACCACCGCCGGTAACGCCTTCGTCGGCCAGTCCGTGCGGCGTTCCGGTCGGACCACCGGTCTGCACAGCGGCTCGGTCACCGGGCTCAACGCCACCGTCAACTACCGCGAGGGCACGGTTCGTGGCCTGATCCGCACCAACGTCTGCGCGGAGCGGGGCGACAGCGGTGGCGCGTTGTTCAGTGGCTCCACCGCGGTCGGCCTCACCTCCGGCGGCAGCGGTAACTGCTTCTTCGGTGGCACGACCTTCTTCCAGCCGGTCGTGGAAGCCCTGAACGCCTACGGCGTCGACGTCTACTGATCCAACCGGCTGGGGCGGGGCGCCGGCCGCCATCCGGTGGCCCGCCACAGCCGACGATCAGCAGCTCAGATAGTGCGGTAGCGGGCCCGGTCTCCCCACGGGAGGCCGGGTCCGCTCTCTGGCTGCGGGTCAGCGCTGTTTCGTAAAGGTGACGAACCTGCGCCATGCCGCCGGACCGAAGGTGAGGGCGGGTCCGGTCGGGTCTTTGGAGTCCCGAACACCCACGACACCCGGAAGGTTGTCGGCAACCTCCACGCAGTTCCCTTGACCCGAGCTCCGGCCGGACTTGCGCCACCTCGCATCATTGAGCTTGGTCATAGTACTTCTCCTTGATCGTGTGTAGGGCTTTCCGGGACTCGTCGGCGTCCAGCGCTTGTGCGGTCAGCCCATTCCAGGCGTCAGCGTAGGTTCGCACCTCCGCTATGCGATCGATGTAGAGGGCACCGGACAGCCCTTCATTGTAGACCGTCGTCGGCTCGGAGGGCCGAAGCCCGATTGTGGGGAAGTCCAGGATGACAAAGCTTCCCGAAGTCGCCACCTGGCTGAGCTCGTTGCCGAGGGGCAGCACTCGCACGGAGATGTTCGGGGCCGTGCCGGCGTCGAGCAGTCGATCGATCTGCTCACGCATCCCGGGCACGTTCTTGTGCAGGAGCGCCTCTTCCAGGACGACGTCCAGGGTCGGGGCGGCGGGCCGCTTCCGGTGCAGCAGGCGCTGCCGCTCGGCGCGTAATTCCACGAGCTTCGCCACCTCCTCAGAGGGAAGGTCCGGCCTGGTACGGATGGCCTGCTCGGCGTATGTCGGCGTCTGGAGTAGCCCGGGCACGACGGCATGCTCGTAGGTCCGGATCCGGCTGGCCGCGGACTCCAGCCCGACATACAGCTCGAACCAGCGGGGGATCGCCTCGCCGTAGGAGTGGTACCAGCCCTTACTCTTCGACTCCTTGGCGAGGCTCTTCATGACCTCCGTCATCTCGGCCGACGCGCCATACAGCCGGCACATCTGATCAACGTCCAACACGCGGACGGGCGCCTGTCCCGACTCGATGCGATACATCTTGGCGCGGGACCATTCAAGATCACTGGCAGCGGCTTCCAGCCCGATGGCAGCCTGTTCCCGTGCCTGTCGAAGCAGCCTGCCAAGTTGCCGCCTCGGCACTGTCGATCCGACGTCGGTCATTGGTGGGTGTCTCCCTGTCTCATTCTGATGCGCTGGCCGGCATTTCGTGAGATAGCGATCGCATCATTCCCTAAAAGCGTCGTCCTGCATAGAGGTTCGTAGTCCAAGACGTTGTATTCGAGATCAATCGCGCTGATCGTGGGCCGTAGGGCAGTGGGGAAAGCCACCGCCCGCGGTGGAGCAAGGACAGCAGTACACCTTTCACACAGGAGCATCATGAGGACTGCCACGGAACACCTATCCCACGACCGGCTGCCGCAGCGCACCCGCCGAACCGCGCCGCCCGACCCGACCAGTGGCGAACAGCTCGCGGTCGTGACCGGAATCGATGCGGAGCAACGGCTGCTTCTCGGCCGTGTTGTCGGCTGCGCTGGTGTCGGCTGTGTGCGCCCGAGCGACGACGTGCTCGCGGCCGTGGTGGCGGGGCTCCGGAGGCTGTGATGGCCGACGACAACAACCCCGCCGAGGTGCGGGCCAACCACGATCCGCACGGAGCACCGCCGGTGCCCGACGGCGATCGAGTACGGCGGGTTACCCCGACCGGGCACACCCCGCCACCGACTACCAGACAGAAGACGTTGGCCGTCCTCATCGTGGTGATCGTCGTCGCCGCCATCGTGATCGGGGCGCTGCGGTGACCGCCCAGCCGGCGGATCGTCCGCTATCGGTTGGCCGGGCGGTCGGGGTAGCCCAGGTTGGCTATCCGCCGAGGCTCGACGAGCACGCGCTACGTGTGGTCCTGCTCGCCGCGCTGGCGCGGATCCGGGCCGCCTGATGGCGAACAAGCGGCACCTGCCGATGCGGCCCTTGTGGGGCTGCGACACCTGTCAGGCTGAGTGGCCCTGCCGCTCAGCTCGCCTCGCCCTGTTGGCCGAATACCACGCGGACCGCGTCGCGCTACGCGTCTATCTCGCGGCGCTGATGGCGGAGGCTGATGTACACCTGTCGCAGGTTCACCGGAACGCGGATCTGTATCGCCGGTTCCTGGACTGGGCGTAGCCGCGCCGCGGCCCGGTCAAGCCCGGCGAGCTCGGCGTTCACGTCCGCGAGCCATCGGCGTGTCGGCTGGCCGGCTGGTGGAACCAGCGGTGCAGCACGTTATCCAGATCAGACTGCATGATCGGGTCCTGCGGCCATCGCTGGCCGACTTCCTCGGCGGTACTGGCGACCGGGTCCACGCGGTGTCCGCGTCCACCACGCAGTGCACGAGCCGAAGCTCCGCTACCTCCCCCAACGGTTGCAGGCCCGGCCGCCAGAGCCGATCCTGGAACGCGGCCTCCGCCACGGTCGTCACCCCGGCACGAAGCAGTAGCTCCAGCACGCCGAAGAAGGTCGGTAGGGTCCGCGCCAACTCGTCGACCGCTCCAGCCGTAACAGGCCGGAGGCGGACGTCGACGCGTGCACCATTCCTTCCTTGATCTCGTCCCGGCAGATCGGCGGAGCGCCGATCTGCCGGGCAAGTGTGCGCGAAGATGGTCTTCCCCGAGCCGGGAGGTCCGCTCACGACGACCAGGGTGGGGCGGCCAGTCACCGTACGGTGATAGCGCGACCGGTGATTCGCCTCAGGGTTGTACCCCTGGTTCGGAGCTGAGAAAGACCGCAGCCACGCCGCACCAGACGACGAACATCAGTCCGTAGAGGATGGTGAAGATCCAACCAACCACCACACCAGCGGTGGCCAGCTCCGCTCCGCGTTCGCCCGTCTGGGCGATCTGGTTTTTGGCCTTTTTGCCGAAGTAGATGCCCAACGGCGGGAACACCATCACGCCAAACACCAGCGCGAGAATCGCATAGGTGTTGAATGGCGCAGAATACGGATGGGGCGGATATGGCGGCTGGCCCGGCATCGGGTTCGGTGCCGGCGAGGAGTGCTGAGCCGGCGGTAGGTCTGTCATGTGTTGCCCTCCTGAGGGTGGTGGAGCGTGGGTACGGGCGGGATGGGGCTCCAACCGGCCAGTCAGGGTACCTTCCCGTGTCACGGCACCGAACTGCTTCCAGGGCTGGGCCGGCTACCGACCCTGCCGCACCCGTGGGCAGACACCGCGCCACCCGGCGGACCCGTCGATGAGGGTCATGTCGCGAAGCCGTCCACAACAGATATAACTGGCATGCTCTTGAGGCGGGTCAATCGGTAACCATGCCTGAATAGCGCGCGGAGTACCGCACGGGGAATGGAGCAGGCGTAGAGTGTCGTCGTTCTGGCGTGACGATAGTCCGAGGAGATTCTCATGGTCGATGGTTCCGTCGCACCGACAGTCGCTCCATACCTCGCCTACGAGGATCCGGCGAAGGCCATCGAGTGGCTGATCAACACGTTCGGTTTTACCAAGCTGGCGGTCTTCGACGACGGGCAGGGCCACGTCTACCACGCCGAGCTCCAGGTCGGCGAGCAGGCGCTGATCATGATTAACGGCGCCAATTCGGCCCTGCGGATCGGCGAGCCGTTGTCGCTCGGCGCCGCGTCGGCCGGCACCTTCGTCCGTCGGGAGACGGACACGGAGGTGAGGGAGCTGCACCGCAGGGCGGTGGCCGCCGGTGCGGAGATCCTGCTCGAACCGGAGGTGAAGCCGCATGACTCCTACGAGTTCACCTGCCGTGACCCGCAGGGGCATGTGTGGACCTTCGCGACCTATCGCACCAACCTCGGCTGAGGTCGTCGCGTGGCCTGTGCCGGTTAGTTGAATGTTTCTCCGGCTTTGAGGTAGGGATCGACAGAAACGATCATCGAACCGCGGAACGGCTCGTCGATGCCCTCGACCACGAAGAGCAGGAGGCTGATCATGGTGGCGACGGCGCAGACGAGAACCAGGAGGGCACGTCGGGTCCGGGTGGGGATCAGACAGGACAGCAGAATGACGACCAGTGCGCCGAACAGGAGGGCGAACCACAGCGTCGTCGGAAGCGCGGCAGTGGTGTAGGTGTAGCGGAGCTGGCGCGCTTCGCTCCACTTCTCCAGCTCCCCCAAGGCGAGACTGTTGAGCTGCCCGTCCTTCCCTGACTCTGGATTGAACGTCAGCAACACGTCGTGGACGTTGTTCTCTGCCTTGAGTTCGCCATCCGCGCTGCGCCCTTGTTGGTAGGCGGGCCAGGCCTCGTCGACCATGAAGTCGACATGGGCGTGTAGTAGGCCCTGAAGTTGGGTTCGGGCGGGCTCGGGATGCTTGGACACCGTGCGGTAGAGGGCGCTCAGGTCCGCCGCCTCGGTGGCGACCGCGAGGCCAGCCTGGGTGTAGGTCCCGTACGCGGAGAAGGCGGTCAGGGCGAGCAGGAGCGCGTAGAAGGTGCCGGTGATCATGATGGTGTGCGTGATGAGGTTCAGCCACTTCGGCTCGGCGCTGAACGTCCGCCTGGCTCGCCCGTGTAGCAGGAGCGCACCCAGCACCGCGATTCCGACGAAGAGTGTCAGGAAGATGAGGAACAGCGCCCAGCCCGGTACCAGGTGGCTCCAGTCGCGCACGACAGTTGCTCCTCATCTGCCGGGTGTTTCATGTACAGATGAGAGGAGTGTGCCAACTTTGTCGGCTCTGGTGGTGGGGGTTTCGCGACTGGGTGACAGCGTGGTCGGGTGAAAGTGGTGGAGCCGAGCTGTGCGCGGTGGTGCTTCGGCCTACGCGGCTGTCGTCCCGCCTCCGCTCGCCAGTAGCGCCGCGAGCTGGCTGAGGACGGCCTTGCGAGCCCGGTAGTACACCCAGGTGCCCCGCCGTTCGGCGTCCACGAGTCCCGCTTCGCGCAGGGTCCGGAGGTGGTGCGAGATCGTCGGCCCGCTCAGGTCGAACGCGGGGGTCAGATCGCACACGCACGCCTCGCCGTTCTCGGCCGAAGCGATCATTGACATAAGCTGGAGCCGTACCGGGTCGCCGAGTGCCTTGAACGCCGGAGCGAGTGCGGTGGCGACTTCCGCGGGAAGGCGCTGCTGCGCCAGGGGTGGGCAGCAGGGAGTGTCCTCGCCGAGGACGGTGTGGGGGAGCGGTGTCACTTGCTTCGGCATCCATCTAGGTTGACATTTCTCGAATCAGCCCGCAAGTGGGTCAGCCCGCAGGGGAATCAGCCCGCAAGCGCTGGTTCGACCGGACCAAGTCGAGGAGTGTGCTGATGGACGATACCGCTGTCCGGCCCATGCGCCGCGATGATGCGGAGGTCATCCTACGGATCTACCAGGCGGGCCGCCGGCTGCTGCTCACCACGCTGATCGCCGCCACCGAGGCGGCCGGGATCTGGACTATCCAGTCCGGCATCTTCCCGGAGAACATCGCCAGCCTGGCCCTGCATACCCGATTGGGTTTTCGGGTCGTTGGCACCCGGGAGCGGGTCGGCCGTCAGCACGGCCGGTGGCGCGACGTGGTGCTGCTGGAACGCCGCAGCCCGGCCACCATCTGACGAGTCGAGGGAGCTATGGCCAGGCACATCGTCCTGTTGCGGGGCATCAATGTCGGTAGGCACAACCGGATCGCGATGACCGAGTTCAATGCCCTGCTCACCGGCCTCGGCTACACGGGGGTGCGGACCTTGCTCAACAGCGGGAACGCCGTGGTCACGACGTCGGACCCGGATCCGGCCGCAGCGGCGCGCCGGATCCAGGAGGGGATCAGCGACGCGTTCGGTCTGTCGATCGCCGTCATGGTGCGCAGTCGCGCCCTGGTCGAGTCGGTCATCGAGCGTAACCCCATGCCCGGGGAGGCGGAGCGCGCGCCGAACTTCTTCCACGTGGGATTCTGTGACCCGGCGCCGCCGCGGGAACGCCTGGACTCGATCGACGCCACGAAGCTCGGCGCGGATCGAATCATGGTCCGCGACGGCACGTGCTACCTGTGGTTCGCCGACGGGCCCCAGAACTCCCCCCTCGGCAAGGCGATCCGCGTCCACAAGCTCGGCGCGAACATGACAATGCGCAGTTGGAACACGGTGCGGAAACTGGTCTCCCTCGCCGGCCCGGTCGGCGGGGCTCCCGATCCCGGTTAGCCGAGCTGCGCGACGGCGCCGAGGACCAGGTCGGCTCTGCCATCCAGCGGGCCGCTGAGCTCCAGCACCGGCAGCTCCGGCCAGGCGTCGAGCGGGTCGGCATAGACGAGTTCCAGCAGCGCGTCGTTCATTCGTGCCCGGAGGCCGGGCCATTCCGTTCCGGGGAGCCGGCGCTCCGTCTCGGGTGTGATCACCGTGATGACCAGCAGGTCGAGGTGGGTGAAGGCGGCTCGGAGGGGCGTGTGGCCCGCCTCCTCCGACGGGTCCGCCCCGGTCGCCACCAGGTACGCCAGGTAGTCCAACGGGGTGCGGTCGAAGATCGTGGCGGACGGCGACGGCGGCGAGCAGAGAATTCGGGCCGAGCGTGCCATCAGCGCCCGGTGGTCCGCTGGCGACGGTGGATACTGGAACTCGTACCCCTCCTCCTCGAGCAGGTAGTACGGCTCGTCCACCGCCACATGGCCCGGCAACCGGGCGCACAGCGCCTCGACCAGTGTCGTCTTTCCGGTCCCGTGCGTCCCGGAGACCCCGATCCTCATTCGTACGTGCTCCTCGGGTCTGGGCCGGGCGGTGGGCGAGGGGTGGAACGGGCAGGTGTCGGGGCGAGGGGTCAGGGCTTCGGTACGTCGGTGAACAGGTCGATCAGTTCGCCGATGCGGTGGTCGGCCTCGGCCGGGTGCCGGAATCGGCCGGCTGGGTTGACGGTGTACGCGTTGCGCCGGCCAACCCGCTCTCGGTGCAGGTAGCCGGCGGCTTCCAGGTCGGCGACGATGGCCTGTGCGGCGCGTTCGGTGATGCCGACAGCGGTGGCGACATCGCGCAGTCGCGTCGTCGGCTCTCGGGCGATGGCCAGCAGCACATGTGCGTGATTGGTCAGGAAGGTCCACCCCTTCGCCCCGTCGGTCGCCCTGGGCTGGGCCGCCTGTGCCATGATCACCATCCCGTCGTTGTCCGGTGTGTTGCCCGCCAATATAGGCACCCCAAGTCGCGAGTGCAGCATCGTGGCCACAGCGCGACGGAGCTTACATGGGAACTATACTTCGTGAATACTGAAGCGCAGTTCGGGCTGTTCGTGGTGTTGATCGCGGTCGAGGCAACCGACCCGATCTTCGCTGCTGTCAGCCACGACCGGGCGCTGCTGGACCAGATGGAGCGCATCGCCGAGTTGACCTCGGGTGGGGTCCGGTTCTTTCTTCCCAAGGTCATCGCCGGTGGCCCGCAGCGCGCACCAAGGGGGCTGCGGGCGCACTTCATGGCGGTGGGACTGGGCCAGGTAGCTGTCCGTCCGCCATGCGCAGGGAGCGGGCCAGGATGCGCGCGTTGCGGCCGGGGTCCAGGGACTGCGTCCAGGCGGCCGGGGCCAGGCTGGGGCAGGCCAGGACAAAGCCGTGGCGGAGGAAGAGCCGGCCGCTTCCGGTGGTGGCGGTGAACAGCGTCGGCAGCGAGCGGCTCCGCGCCCTGGCGAACGCCGCGTGCAGCAGGCGGGCGCCGATGCCCGATCTCTGTCGGTGGGCAGCGACGCAGAAGTTGTACAGCACACCGGCGGCGGGGTGTTCGTTCAGTCCGACGCAGGCTTCGATGGTTCCGTCGGGAGCTTGGGCGACAAGAAACTCTGATGCCCTCGACAGGTAGAGGGACAGGGGGCGTTCGCGGAGCGCTCCGGTGTGGGCGAACGGCGAGGAGAGCGCGGCGAGTGTGGTGCCGTCCCCCTCGTGCGCTGGTCGTACCAAGAATTCGGAGGTGCGGTGCGATCGGGTGGCGGGCGCTCTGGGCGGCAGCACGGTGGGGAGGCAGGGGAACTGCGTGGCCGTGGTCAAGGCGTTCCTTCCTTGGGTTGCACCGTTCACGGCCGCGAGGATCTCCCGGACGCGAGTCCGGATGACGCGGTGGCTTGCCGAGACCCCGACGGCAAAGGTAAGGCTAACCTTACCTTTGGATTGAGCCAAGTCGACCCGCGTGGCCGGTACGGCCCACCTGGTGGCCGGAGAGGGCCAGCGCGTCGGTGACGCGGCTACCCGGGAGGGGCCTCGAGGATGGGGCCAGTGCTCACGACCGTCCTGGCGGGAGGAAGCCGCTGCGGAAGGTTCATCCGACCGATCACAGCTTCTTCCCCATCGCCGCCTCGTGTCCGTCGACGAATGTCGCCACGACCTCGATGCCGCCAATCCGGGAGGGATCGATGTGCCGTGGGTCATCTCCCAGGACGACGAGGTCGGCGCGCTTTCCCGGAGTGAGGCTGCCCGCGCTGTCGTCCCATCGGCACGCATAGGCGCCGGCGACTGTGTAGGCGCGCAGCGCCTCTTCGACGGTGATGGCCTCATCGGGCCCGACCAGCCGGCCGGAGACGGAGCCGCGCTCGACCATGAACTGGATGGCCCGCAGCGGCGACCCGTCCGTGACGGGCCGGTCAGAGCTGCCCACGAGCGTCACTCCGTGGTCCAGGAATCCTCGGCCCCGGTACATCCAGGGTGCCCGCCTCTCGCCCATCACCTCGGCGTAATCGTCCCCGAAGGAGTACAGGAAGGTTGGCTGGACGACGGCGCTGAGGCCCAGGCGCGCGAAGCGCGGGAGCTGGTCGGGGCGGATCAGCCCGGCGTGCTCGATCCGGTGTCGGGCGTCCGGGCGGGGCCGCCGCCTCTGGGCCCGCTCCACCGCGTCAAGCGCCAGGTCGGCGGCACGGTCGCCGATGGCATGGATGGCGAGCTGCCAGCCGGCGAGGTGGCCGTCCACGATGAGCTGGGCGAGGCGGTCGGGATCGTCCTGGAGTTGCCCGTTGTGGTCCATGCCCGCATACGGGGCGGTGAGTGCGGCGGTACGGGCCATCATGCCGCCGTCGGTGTAGATCTTGAGCGCCCCCAGTGACAGCCAGTCGTCGCCGAACCCGGTGCGCAGCCCCAGGTCCAGGGAACGGGGGATGCCGTCATCCCGGTGCGCCTCGAGTGGGCGTAACGTGTCGCCCGCCGCCATCAGCTGGACCCGCAGGGGTAACCGTCCCTGGTCTCGCAGCAGCTGATAGGCGCCGAGCTCAACCGGGCTGTGTCCCAGCAGACCGCCGCCGATGCCCGCCTCAGCGACAGCGGTCACCCCTTCGGCCAGGCAGGTGCGGGCAGCGCGCTCGACGGCGTCGGCGAGTTCGGTCTGGGCGTAGGGCAGCCGGAGCCGCCGCGCGGCGGCCATGGCGCCTTCGGCCAGGAACCCGTCCTGGTGCGGGATGTCGGCGGGGAGCAGGTCCAGGACCGCGCTGTTGACGACACATCCGTGGCCAGAGTCGTGCATCAGGAATACCCTGCGCCCGCGACTGACCGTGTCCAGCTCGGCCGCGGTCAGGTGGCGGCCCAGGGTCCGCTGGTCATAGCCCATCACGTCCACCCAGGCGCTGATCCCGTCGGTGCGGGAGGCGGCCTCCGCCACGACCGCCAGCACGTCGTCGATCCGCGTGAGCGAGGCGACGCTCGGGGTGCTCTGCTTCAGCCCGGCCCATGCCAGGTGGACATGGCTGTCGATGAATCCGGGCAGCACGGTGGCGCCCCGCAGGTCGATGACCTCACGGACCGGGAGGGAGGTCACCGCCTCGTCCAGGCCCACGATCCGGCCCCGCCAGATGCCCAGGTCGTGGGCGACCGGATGGTCCGGGTCCATGGTGAGGATGTTCGCGTTCGTCAGCCTTGTGCAGAGCATGGGCAGTCCGTCTGTTGCTAGGAGGCCTCAGCCAGTATGGCGCCGGCGACGGTTTGGGCAGTGTCGGCCGAGCCAGCTTCGGGCTGGTACCACTTTGGTGCGGCGGGCACCATCAGGGGTGTGCCGGTCTCGGGGTCGTCGATGATCCGGCAGGGCAGTCCGTAGACGTCCTCCACCAGTTCGGCGGTCATGACGCTGGCCGGATCGCCCTGGGCGGCGATGGTGCCACCCGCCCGCATGACGATCAGGTGGGTCGCGTAGCGGCAGGCCTGGTTGAGGTCGTGCAGGATCGCGACGATCGTGTGCCCCTTGCGCGCGTGCAGGCCGGCGCACAGGTCCAGCACCTCGACCTGGTGCGCGACGTCCAGGAAGGTGGTGGGCTCGTCCAGCAGCAGGATGGATGTCTGCTGGGCCAGCACCATGGCGAGCCAGACGCGCTGGCGCTGGCCGCCCGAGAGGTCGTCCACGGGCCGGTCCGCGAGGTCGAGGACACCGGTCTGGCGCAGCGCCTCCGCCACCGCCTCCTCGTCTTCGGCGGACCACTGTTTGAGTAGCCGCTGGTGCGGATAGCGGCCCCGGGCTACCAGGTCGCCGACGGTGATGCCGCCAGGCGCGTTGGAGGACTGCGGAAGCAGTCCGAGCCGCCGGGCCACTTCCCGGGACCGGTACGAAGAGATGGCCCGCCCGTCCAGGTAGACCTGGCCGGCCGCCGGCCTGAGCATTCGCGTGAGGGCCTTGAGTAGCGTGGACTTGCCGCAGGCGTTGGGCCCGAGGATCACGGTGAACGAGTGGTCGGGAATGTCGACGCCGAGGGAACTGGCCACCGTCCGTCGGTCGTAGGACAGCGTGAGGTCCTCGGCGCGTAGGCGGGGCGTCGGGGTGTTCGGTCGGGTCATGAGCGGCTCTTTCGCGACTCGGTGATCAGTAGCCAGATGAGGTACAACCCGCCGATGGTCCCGGTCGCAGTGCCCACCGGGAGGAGCGCGGGCGCGAAGAGGCGCTGCACGGCCAGGTCGCTTAGGGCGAGCAGCAGGGCACCCATGACAGCGGAGGACACGAGCCCTGGGGCGGACGAGCGGGTGAGCCCTCGGGCCAGTTGGGGCGCGGCGAGCGCGATGAACAGGATCGGGCCGGTCACCGCGGTGGCGAACGCGGCCAGGGCGACGCTGATGACGAGCAGGATGGCGCGGGTGCGGGTCACGTTGACGCCCAGGGCTGTCGCGATGCCGTCACCCATCTCCACCATCGACAGGCGGCGGGAGAGGAAGAGGGCAGGCGGAAGCAGGACAAGGACGGCCAGGCCGATGGCGCTCGCATGGACCCAGCCGCGATTGCCCAGGCTTCCCACCAGCCACGCCTGCGCCTCCAGCGCCTCTTGCCAGCTGGCCCTGGTGATCAGGTACGAGTTGAGGGCCAGCAGCAGTGCGCTGACACCGATGCCGACGACCACCAGCCGGAAGCCCTGCAGTCCGCGGCCGAGTAGCAGCAGGGAGATGGCCGCGGCGGTGGCCAGACCGCCGGCCAGCGCACCGAGCGCGATCTGCGTCATGCTGCCGTGCCATACGACGATGACCAGCAGGGCACCGGTGGCCGAGCCGTTGGTGAAGCCGATGATGTCGGGCGTGCCGAGTGAGTTGCCGGTCAAGCTCTGCAGGATTGCGCCGCTCACCGCGAGGGCCGCACCGACACACACGGCGGTAAGCAGCCGGGGCATGCGCACAGTGTTCACAATGAAGTCGGCGATCCCGGTGTCGTTGCCGGTCAGGGCCTTGACCACCTCTCCGATGGAGAGTTCGAAGTCCCCGGTGGTCAGGATGGCGCCCATGACGACGACGAGTGCGAGGAGTAGGGCTGCCGTGCCGGCCGCGGCGCGTCCCTGGAACCGCAGGGACAGGCCGCCACCCCGGGTGCGGACGACCCTTCCGGTGACGATCCGGGGTCGCGACGGGGCTGGGTAGGCCGCGGGTGTCGGGGGCTTCCGGTGCGGGCCCGGGGTGGGAGCGGGGGCGGCGGTCTCCGGTACGGCCTTCACAGCATGACCAGCTTCCGGCGACGGCACAACGCGATGAACAGCGGGGCGCCGAGGACAGCGGTGACGATGCCGACCTCGATCTCGCCGGGGGCGCCGGCGACCCGGCCGAGGACGTCGGCCCCCAGCAGTAGGACGGGCGCGAACAGCATCGAGTAGGCGATCACCAATCGCTGGTCGGCGCCCACGACGAAGCGGGCGACGTGCGGTACGACCAGACCCACGAAGCCGATCGGGCCCGCCGCGGCGGTCGCCGCGCCGCACAGCAGGATCACGGCAAGCAGGCCGAGTGCCCGGGAACGGCTGACGTTCACACCCAGTGCACGACCCATCTGGTCACCCATGGCCAGGGCGTTCAGGGCAGGGGCTAGGCCGAGCGCGAGGAGCATGCCCACCACGACGAACGGCAGAACGATCAGCACGACGTCCATGTTCCGGCCGGCCAGCGCCCCGGCCGTCCAGAACCGGAACTGGTTGAAGGCAAGCGGGTTCAGCAGTAGCACGGCGTAGTTGAGGGCGAAGAGCACCGCGGTCACCGCGGCTCCGGCAACCACCAGTCGGTCCGGTGTCGCCAGGGAGCGTCCGAACGAGCCCAGTACGTAGACGAGTACGGACGCCAGCGCCGCGCCGAGGAAGGCGAACCAGACGTAGCCGAGGACGCTGCCGACACCGAGGAAGGCGATGGCCACGACGACTCCGCTGGATGCGCCCAGACTCACGCCGAGCAGGCCGGGGTCGGCAAGTGGGTTGCGGGTCAGTGACTGCATCAGCGCGCCGGATAGCCCGAGGGCCACACCGACGAGAAGCCCGAGGATGGTCCGGGGGATCCGGTAGTCGTGGATGATGATCGCGGCCTCGGAACCGTCAGGGTGCCACAGCAGGTGCCAGGTGGCGCTGAAGGGGATGCCCCGGGTACCCACCCACACGCTGAGCAGCCCGAGGAAGATGAGCGCGGCGAGGGTGAGAAGAATCCCCGTGCCACGGAGCGCGATCACGGACCGGCGGATCCTCGGCGCGACCGGGGCATCGGCCGCGCTCCCGGATTCCGCCCGGGCTTCGACCGACAACGACAACTCCCCTGGCGGCAACGCGTGTTACGACAAGTCAGGGCGCTCGAAGGGAATGAGCCGTCTTGACTTAGGTGAGCCTAACCGAACGACCGGCGTAAGGTCAATGCGATGGACCGGCGGCGGGCGCGCGTAGGTACCGGCTGTCTCGGCCGGGCTCACCTGCTTAAGGTAGCCTCACCTAACTTGTCGCCCACCTTGGCGGAGGTGCCGGATGTCCCTGGGGGGACCGACCGAGGGCGGGCCCACGGGGGCCCGAGTCCTCCGGAACACGATCGGGGGTCAGCGCCGACGCCTTGCCGGCGCCTCGCTCCTCGGCATGGCACACCAGGCCTGCGAGGCCCTCGTCCCGGTCGTCATCGGCCTGATCATCGACCGGGCTGTGACCACCGGCGACGCCAGCTCGCTCCTGAGCTGGCTGCTCGTCCTCGCCGGCCTCTTTCTCGTCCTGTCCACAAGCTACCGGACCGCCGCCCTCATCACCGACGGCGCCGGCGAGCACGCGGCGCACCGGCTGCGCATCGCCATCGGCGCCCGCGTGCTCGACCCCCGCGGTGGGGCGGACGCCGGCAGGCTCCCCGGCGCGCTGACTGCCATAGCCACCGGTGACGCCACCCGTGTCGGAGCGGTCGCGGCAGCCGTGCCGTACGCGGTATCAGCACTCACCGGCCTGACCGTCAGCGCGGTCATGCTGCTCCGGGTGTCAGTACCGCTCGGCCTGCTCGTCTTGCTCGGTGTCCCGCCCCTGCTCTGGCTGGGCCATCGGATCAGCCAGCCCCTCGAACAGCGCAGTGAGATCGAGCAGGAACGCGCGGCCCACGCCTCTGGCGTCGCCGCAGACCTCGTCGCGGGCCTGCGGGTCCTCAAGGGCATCGGGGCGGAAACGGCCGCCCACTCCCGCTACCGGCGCACCAGCCAGGACTCCCTGACCGCCGCGTTGCGGGCCGCCCGCAGCCGAGCCTGGCACGATGGTGCGATCCTCGCCCTCACGGGCGTCTTCATCGCGGTCATCGGGCTGGTGGGAGCGCACCTGGCCATGAGCGGCGCGATCAGCGTGGGCGAACTGGTGGCCGCCGTCGGACTTGCCCAGTACCTGCTCGGCCCCTTCCAACTGCTCACCTACGTCAACGGCGAGTTCGCCCTGGGCCGCGCCTCCGCCGACCGGATCGCCGACGTGCTCTCCTCGCCACCCGCCGTGCCAACCGGCGAGGCGGTGCCGACCAGTCCGACCGCTGGGCGGGTCCGGCTGCGCGGACTCGGACACGGCGCCCTGCACAACGTCGACCTGGACATCGCCCCCGGCTCCACCGTCGGCGTCGTCGCGAAGGATCCAGCAGCGGCGCACGACCTGCTGCTCTGCCTAGGCCGGGAACTCGACCCCGACGAGGGCACCGTCGAACTCGACGGCGTGCGGCTGACCGAACTGGATCCCGTCAGCGTCCGCCGCGCGATCCTGGTCGCCCACCACGATGCCGACCTGTTCGAGGCCAGCCTCCTCGACAACGTGCGGGCCGGAACAGATGCCGACGAGGCCGACCTCGCCCCGGCCCTCTCCGCGGCGGCGGCCGACGATGTCGCACGCGCCCTGCCCGAGGGCGCGGCCACCGTCCTCACCGAACGCGGCCGCTCCCTCTCCGGCGGCCAGCGCCAGCGCGTGGCGCTGGCCCGGGCTATCGCCGCCGACCCCCCGGTGCTCGTCGTTCACGACCCGACTGTCGCCGTCGACACCGTCACCGAATCCCGCATCGCGTCCCGCCTGCGCGCAGTGCGGGACGGCCGTACGACGATCCTGGTCACCAGCAGCCCGACACTACTCGCGGAGACCGACCGCGTGGTGATGCTCGACGGGGGCATCGTGGCCGCCGAGGGTCACCACGGCGAACTCGTCGCCGGTTGCGAGGCGTACCGCTCGGCGGTGCTTGGATGACGGATACGAATGGTCAACCGGTGGGCGACGGCCCGACGCGAACGAAGGACCCGAGATGAGCGGACCCGCTGCGGGCAGAACCAGCGAACGCGATACCAGCCGCGAACTGCTGCCCACCGCGACTGGCGCCCAGACGCTCGCCGCCCTCGGCGCGCCGCTGCGGAGGCACCGGCTCCTCGCCGCTCTCGCGATCGGCGTACTGGTCACCGGGACCGGCATCGGTCTGCTGACCGCCCCGCTGCTCGGACGCCTCGTCGATCTGGTCGTCGCCCAACGCGGCACGAGCGCACTGACCGTACCGATGGTGCTGCTTGTGGCGGTCGCCGTTGCCCGGGGCGTGGCCGCCGGGATCGGCCGCTCCCTTGTGGCCCGCCTTGGCGAGATCGTCCTCGCGGACCTGCGCGAGCGGTTCGTCGGCCGGGCACTGCGCCTGCCCCTCGACCGGGTCGAGCGGGCCGGATCGGGCGACCTGACCTCCCGGGTGACCGGTGACGTCATGATGATCACAAAGGCGGTGCGGGTGGCCCTGCCCGAATTCGCCGCCGCTCTGCTGACCATCGTGCTGACACTGGCCGGCCTCGCGGTGCTGGACTGGCGCTTCCTGGTCGCCGTACTGCTGGCGGTGCCGGTGCACATCCTGACGGTCCGTTGGTACATCCCGCGTGCCGCCTCTGTGTACGCCCGGCACCGGGTCGCGGGCGGCGCCCTCCAGCACCAACTCCTCGACAGCATCGGCGGCGTCCGCACCGTACGTGCGTTCCGGCTGACCGGGGCGCACGCGCAGTCGTTGGAGCGGCGGTCCCGGGAGGCCGTCGACCTCGCGCTGCGTGGGATACGGTTGGTCGCCGGCTTCTTCTCCCGGCTCAACGCAGGCGAGTTCGTCGGCTTGGCGGCGGTCCTTGTGACGGGTTTCCTGCTGGTGGACGCCGGCTCGGTGAGCATCGGCACGGCGACCGCGGCGGCATTGTACTTCCACGGCCTCTTCAACCCCATCAATGCCGCTCTCTTTCTCATCGACGACGTCCAGTCAGCGGGCGCCAGCCTGGCCCGCATCGTGGGTGTGTCGAATCTGCCGGCAGAGCCCGGGTCCACCTCAGGAAGCGGGCCGGCGCCGGCGGACAGCTCGGTCAAGATCTCCGCACTCCGGCACGCGTACGTCGACGGTCACCCAGTCCTCAGCGATGTGGACCTGGAGGTCCGCAGCGGCGAACGGGTGGCGCTGGTCGGCGCGAGCGGGGCTGGGAAGACCACCCTCGCGAAGCTGCTCGCGGGCATCCACGAGCCGGCGGGCGGTTCGATCGTCATCGGCGGGATCGACACCAGGGACCTCGGCCCGACCGGGGTCCGGCGCGCCGTGACACTGGTCAGTCAGGAGGTGCACGTCTTCGCGGGCCCACTGGCCGAGGACCTGCGGCTGGCCCGGCCCCAGGCCACGGATGAGGAACTGCGGGCCGCACTGACCCGCGTGGACGCCCTCGACTGGGTCGAGGCACTTCCCGAAGGTCTCGCCACCGTCGTCGGTGAGGGCGGCCACCGCCTCACGGTCACCCAGGCCCAGCATCTGGCCCTGGCGCGGCTGGTCCTGGCGGATCCGACAATCGCCATCCTCGACGAGGCGACGGCCGATGCCGGCAGCGCCGGGGCCCGTGTCCTGGAGTCGGCGGCGGTTCGCGCCCTGGAGGGTCGGACGGGCCTGATAGTGGCACACCGACTCCCCCAGGCCGCCACCGCTGACCGCGTCGTCGTACTCGACAGCGGTCGGGTCGTGGAGACCGGCACGCACGACGAACTTGTCGCGGCGGACGGCCGCTATGCGGCCCTCTGGGCTGCCTGGTCCGACAGCCGCCGAGATCAGCCGCTGCCCACGCAGCGCGAGGCGGCGGACTAGGTCCTGACCGAACGGTCGTTCTGCCCACCACCGGCTCGCCGGCTCGTCACGTGAGATCTGTCCCACCCGGTCTGCCAGGACCGCCATTCAGCGGCGGTCCGCCCGTGAGCCAGACCCGGCGGAGAACATCTCACCTTCTGACTGTCAGCCCTGCTGGGCAATCAGGCTCGCTGGGCGCAGGTCGGTCCAGTTGGACTCGACATAGGCGAGGCAGGCCGCACGGGTGTCCTCACCGAAGGCGGTCCGCCACCCGGCGGGGACCTCGGCGAAGGACGGCCACAGCGAGTGCTGGTTCTCTTCGTTGACCAGGACCAGGAAGCGGCCCTGCGGGTCCTCGAACGGGTTGGTGCTCATACGTCGTCACTCCTCGTGGACTCTGCGATGAACAGCTCGGAGAGCGGCTGCTCGGGGTCGGCCGCGGCGGTGCGCAGCAGTGTCTGAAGCTCGTCGGCAAGCTGCCGGGCCTTGGCCGGGCCGAGCAGGCTGTGGGCGTAGCTGAGTTCACAGTGCACGGGGCCGTCGCCCGGCGGCTCGTAGAAGCTGAGGGTCAGCTCCGTCCGCGCCGTGCCGGTTGGTACGGCATGGAAGGATCCCATGCCGCCCTCCAGCTGCCCGAGGTCCGCCTGCTCGTGGTGGATCACCATGACCTGCGGGCCCTGCGGTGGCAGACCGGTGGCCCGGACGACCGCATCGAACGGCACGTCCTGCCGTTCCAGCGCGTTGAGCGTGGTCTCCCGCACCCGGGTCAGCAGCTCGGTGAAGGCCGGGTCGCCGGCCGTGTCGGTCCGAAGCACCACGGTGTTGAGGAAGCAGCCGACCAGATCGGCCAGCTGGTCATCGCCACGGCCGGCGACCATCGTACCGATGGGCAGATCGGTGCCCGCACCATGGCCGGTGAGCAGGGCCGCCAGGGCCGAGTGCAGCACCATGAACATGCTGGTGCCGGTTGCCCGGGCCAGCTCGTCCACGGCCGCGTGCAGGTGCTCGTCCAGGACGAAGCCCACGTAGTCACCGCCCTCGGCGGACAGGCGCGGGCCGTCCGTCGGAAGCGCCAGTTCCGGCGGGGCGTCGTGGAGCGTCCGCCGCCAGTACGCGAGCTGCTGCCCGCCCCGGCTGTCGGGGTCGGCGAGGTCGCCCAGCACCTCATGCGCCCAGCGGGTGTAGTCCCGGTACGTCACCGGCAACGGCTCCCACTCGGGTGCCCGGCCCATCGCGCGGGCCGCGTACGCCGTGGTGAGGTCGCGGAACAGCGGTACCACCGACCATTCGTCCACCGCGAGGTAGTGCATGGTCAGCAGGAGCGCCTGGGCGCCAGCCGGGTCCGTCAGCAGGCAGGCCCGCAGCGGGGCATCGTGCTCCAGGTCCGGGTTCGCCGCGGCGAGTTCCGCGAGTCGGGCGTCCAGGTCGGCGCACCGGTCGACGGCGAGGGCTGTGCCTTCGACCGGCAGCTGGAGCAACCCGCCGTCGTGCTCGGTGAAGGCCGTGCGCAGCGGCTCGTGCCGGGCGACCAGGTCGGCGAGGGCCGTGGCCAGGACCTCGGCGTCCACGCCGCCCTCAGAGGAGCGCAGGACCAGGGCACTGTCGAAGCCGGGGGCGCGGCGGTGCGACTCCCACTGCCAGCGCTGGACCGGTGCGGCCGGCAGGAGGCCGCCGCCCGCGTCCTCGGTCGGCTGCAGTGCCGGACGCGCGGCTGCCGCGCCTTCCAACTTGCCGGCCAGACCGGCCACCGTCAGCGCGTCGAAGACGTCGCGGATGCTCAGCTCCACGCCGCACTCGGCGCGGATGCGGCCCAGGAGCCGCATCGAGGCCATGGAGTGGCCGCCCAGCGCGAAGAAGTTGTCGTGGATGCCGACGTTGTCCAGTCTGAGGATGTCGCAGAACAGGGCCGCCAGGCGGGCCTGCGTCTCGGTGGCCGGACGGGCGTCGCCGGTCATCGTGGACCAGTCGGGCATGGGCAGCGCCTTGCGGTCCAGCTTGCCGTTGGGCGTGAGCGGCAGCGGGCCGTCCAGCGCCACGACGAGCGTCGGGACCATGTACTCGGGCACCAGCCCGGCCACGTGGGCGCGCAGCTCCTGTGGGTCCGGTTCCCCCGACCCCGGTACCGCGTATCCGATCAGGCGCACGATGTCGCCGTCCCGGTCCGGCAGTACGGCGGCCTGGGCGACCGACGGGTGCGAGGCGAGCGCGGCCTCGATCTCGCCGAGCTCGATGCGGAAGCCGCGCACCTTCACCTGCGTGTCGACCCGGCCGAGGAAGTCGAGGTTGCCGTCGGCGCGCCAGCGGGCGCGGTCGCCGGTGCGGTACATGCGGCGTCCGGCGGCGCCGAAGGGGTCCGCGACGAAGCGCTCCGAGGTGAGCCCCGCCCTGCCGAGGTAGCCGAGCGCCAGGCCGCGGCCGGCGACGTACAGCTCGCCCACGACGCCCGGCGGGACCGGACGCAGCTGGTCGTCCAGGACGTAGCAGCGGGTGTTGGGGTCGGGCCGGCCGATGGGAACCCGGCCGCCCGGTCGGCCGCCGTACTCGCGCGCAGCCCACAGGGTGGAGTTGACCGTCGCCTCGGTGAGCCCGTACGCGCAGATCAGGTTGGCCGTGGCGCCGAAGCGTTCGAAGAGGTCCGGCGGCACCGTCTCGGTGCCGACGAGGACCGTGGAGCCCTCGGGCAACTCGCAGCCCGGCGGCAGCGCCGACACCAGCGACGGCGGCAGGATCATGTGGGTGATCCGCTGATCGGTGAGGAAGTCGGTGAGCGCGGGGCCGGCGACCCGCGCCTCGTCGGTGATGAGGACGAGTCGTCCGCCGTGGCACAGGGCCATCGCCAGCTCGAAGACGAAGACGTCGAAGCCGATCGAGGCGAACTGCAGGACCCGGCTGTCCGGCTCCAGACCCATCCGATCAACGGCGGTGGCCACCAGACTGGCGATGCCTTCGTGCGGGACGACGACGCCCTTGGGCCGGCCGGTGGAACCGGAGGTGTAGATGACGTACGCGGCCTGGTCCAGGCCTACCCGCACGCCCTCGATGGCGGCTTCGGACAGCGCCTCCAACTCGGTGGCGGTCTGCGGCGCGTCGAGCAGCACCAGCGGTACGTCCGCCACCGGGGGGATCTTCCCGGCCACCGGTTCGGTGCCGACGACCAGCGCCGCCCCCGAGTCCTCGATCATGTGGGCGAGGCGGTCAGCGGGCTGGGCCAGGTCGAGCGGCAAGAACGCGGCGCCCAGCTTGAGCACGGCCAGCACCGTGGCGATCATGTCGGCCGAGCGGGGCACGGCCACGCCGACCACGCTCTCGGCGCCCACACCGTGCGCGGCGAGCAGCCGGGCGGTCCGGTTGGCCCGGGCGTCCAGCCGCTCGTACGTCAGCGAGCGCGCGTGGTCCACGACGGCGACCGCGTCGGGCCGCTCGGCCAGCCGCCGCGCGAACAGGGCCGGCAGGGTCTCCTCGTCGACCTCGCGGGGAGCGCCGTTGAAGCGTTCAAGGACCAGGTGACGCTCGCCGGGGTTGAGGACCTCCGCCTGCGAGACAGGCTCGCCGGGCGCCGCGACCAGGGCCGCGACCAGGGTGCGCAGCCGTTCCCCGATCCGCTCGGCCGTCTCCTGGTCGAAGAGCTCGGTGGCGAACTCCAGCCGGCAGACCAGCGATCCGGCGCTGCCGTCGGCCTCCGTGTGCTCGGTGAAGCTGAAGACCAGGTCGAACTTGGCGGAGCGGATGCGGAACGGCACGGGCTCCACGCCGAGCCCGGCCAGATCCAGCTCCTCGCCGACGCGGGCGTGATAGCCGACCATCACCTGGAACAGTGGGTTCCGGGACAGTGACCGGGTCGGGTTGAGCTTCTCGACGACCGACTCGAACGGCACGTCCGCGTGGGAGAACGCCGCCAGGTCCGTCTCGCGGACCCGGGCCAGCAGCTCGGTGAAGCTCGGGTCGCCGCTCAGGTCGGTGCGCAGGACGAGCGTGTTGACGAAGAAGCCGACCAGGTCGTCCAGCGCCTCGTCGCCGCGGCCCGCGATGGGTGAACCGAGCGGGATGTCCGTTCCCGCCCCCAGCCGGTGCAGCAGGGCGGCGACGGCCGCGTGTACGACCATGAACATGCTGGCGCCGGTCTCGCGGGCGATCCGCCTGAGTCCTTCGTGGATGTCTGGGTCGAACGCGATGTCCAACTCGGCGCCGGTGAAGGCGGGGCGGGCCGGGCGGGGCCGGTCGGTGGGCAGCTCCAGCTCCTCCGGCGCCCCGTCCAGGACCGAGTGCCAGTGGTCCAGCTGGCGGGCGGCCAGGCTGTCCGCATCCGCCGGGTCGCCGAGTAGCCGCTGCTGCCACAGCGCGTAGTCGGCGTACTGGACCGGCAGCGGCTCCCAGCTGGGGGCGGTGCCGCCGTCGAGGCGGGACGCGTAGGCCGTGCCGAGGTCGCGCAGGAATGGCCGGTCCGACCATTCGTCGGTGGTGATGTGGTGCAGCAGGATCACAACGACGTGCTCGTCCGGCGTCACCTCGATGACCGTGGCCCGCAGCGGCAGTTCGGCGGCGAGGTCGAAGGGTCGGTTGATCGCGGCGTCGACCAGGCCGGGCACCTCGTTCTCGGCGGCCCGCAGGTGCTCGACCGCGGGCTGGGACTCCTCGGCGGATAGGACCCGCTGGAAGGCCTGGCCATCGCGTTCCGCGAAGACGGTGCGCAGGGCCTCGTGACGGGCCGTCACGTCGGCGAGGGCCGCGGTCCAGGCGTCCAGGTCCAGGGCCCCGCGCAGCCGCATGACCAGCGGGAAGTTGTACGCCGTGGAGGTGCACTCGATGTGCTGGATGACCCACAGCCGCTGCTGGGCGTGAGACAGCGGCAGCTCGGCGGGCCGCTCACCGATGGTCAGCGCGGGCTGGGCGGCACCCCCGGAGCGGGCCACGCGGTCCACCAGCTCCGCCACGGTGGGCGCCTCGAACAGGTCGCGGATGGCGAGCTCGGCGGCGAGCGCGGTGCGGGCGCGGCTGATCAGGCGGGTGGCCAACAGGGAGTGGCCGCCCAGCTCGAAGAAGTCGCTGTCGATGCCGACGCTGCCCACGGGCAGGCCGAGAATCTCCGCGAACAGCGCGCACAGCGTCTCCTCCGCTGGGGTGCGCGGGGTGCGGCTGGGGCCCGTCCCGCCGAAATCGGGGGCGGGCAGCGCACGAACGTTCAGCTTGCCGTTGACGGTCAGCGGGAGTGTGGCGACGGGCACCAAGGCGGCCGGAACCATGTAGTCCGGCAACCCGGCCTTCACCTGCTCGCGCAGGCGCTGCAGGAGCTCTTCCCCCGCCTCGGCGCCGGCCTCAGGTACGAAGTATCCGACCAGGCGTTTGCTGCCGGTCGCCTCGCTGACGATCACGGCGGCGTGCGCCACCTCGGGGTGCGCCGACAGGGCGGCGGCGATCTCACCCAGTTCGATTCGGTACCCGCGGATCTTCACCTGGTCGTCGGTGCGGCCGAGGAAGTCCAGCAGACCGTCGGGGCGCTGCCGAACGAGGTCTCCGGTGCGGTACATCCGCATCCCCGGCGCCCCGAACGGGTCCGCGACGAACCGCTCGGCGCTCAGGCCGGGCCGGTCGTGGTAGCCGCGGGCCAGGCCGGTGCCCGCGATATACAGCTCGCCGGGGCAACCTGGCGGGACCGGTCGCAGCATGGCGTCCAGGACGTAGGCGCGGGTGTTGCGGATGGGCAGGCCGACCGTGGGGGTGGCGCTGTCGGCGGTGGAGCCGCCCAGGGTGTTGATCGTGTACTCGGTCGGGCCGTACAGGTTGTAGCCGTACGTGCCGTCAGTGCGACGCAGCTTCGTCCACACCGTGTCCGAGACGGCCTCGCCGCCGAGCAGGACGAGCGCGGGGCGGTGCTTCCCGGCCTCCTCGTCGTGATCGAGGAGGCCCTCCTCGATGAGTAACTGGGCGTAGGTGGGCGTCACGTTGACCACGTCGATGCGGTGGCTGTCACAGTAGGCGACCAGGGCCTCGGCGTCGCGGCGGAGCTCCTCGTCGCAGACGTGGACCTCATGGCCCTCGACGAGCCATAGCAGTTCCTCCCAGGACATGTCGAAGGCGAAGGAGACGGTGTGCGCGATACGTAGTCGCCGTCCACCGGCCGAGGCGATCGCCGGGTCGAAAATCTCCTTCTGGTGGTTGAGCTGCATGTTCGTCAGGCCCCGGTAGGGGGTGACGACACCCTTGGGCGTGCCGGTGGAGCCGGACGTGTAGATGACGTACGCCGGGTGCTCAAGGCGGTCCACCCGGTCCTGGGCGAACGCGGGCCGCTCGGCGTCGCTGACCTCGCCACCCGGGAGCCCGACCAGCTCGGCCACCACGGCCTCGTCATCCAGCAGTACTTCCGGGGCGAGCGGGCCGGCCTCGCCGCGCAGGGCCGGGGCCACGGCGGTGGTGGACAGCAGGCACAGCGGCCCGGTGTCCGCGATCATCAGCCGTAGCCGGTCCGCCGGGTGGTCCAGGTCCAGCGGCAGGTACGCCGCTCCCGTGCGCAGTACGGCGAACAGCGCGGCCACCATCTCGATGGAACGCGGCAGTGCCAGGGCGACGGTCTTCTCCGGTCCGGCACCCCGGGCGAGCAGCAGCCGGGCGATCCGGTTGATGTGCGCGTCCAGTTCGGCGTACGTGAGGGCGCGCTCGCCGAAGACCAGGGCGACGGCGTCCGGGGTACGGGCCACCTGGGCGGTCAGCATGTCCGCGACGGTCTCGTTCGGCAACGGCTCCTGACTTCCCGCCCAGTCGGTGGCGAGGGACTCGCGCTCGCCGGGCAGCAGCAGGTCCAGGGTGCCGGTGCGGGCGGTCAGGTCGCCGATCAGTCGCTCCACGAGGGCGCCGAAGCGGTCCAGAGTGGCCGCTGCCTGTTCGTCATCCACCAGGTCGGGGCGGTACTCCAGTTTGACCTGGACCGTCTCGGCCGGGTTGACGATCAGCGTCATCGGGTAGTGGGTGGCGTCCACGCTACCCACGCCGGTGATGCCGTGGCTCTCCGCCAGCTGTCGGAAGGCGCCCTCGTCAGCGAAGTTCTGCAGGACATACAGGGTGTCGAAGAGAGTCGGATGGCCGCCGGCGCGCTGGAGTTCGGCGAGGCCCAGGTACTCGTGGTCCATCAGCGTGACCCGCTCGGCCTGGATGCGACGCAGTAGGTCACCGATTGGCTCGGCCGGATCGAGGGTGATCCGCTGGGGCACGGTGTTGAGGAACATGCCGATGGTGGTCTCGACCCTGGCTACGTCCGCGGGGCGGCCGGCAACGGTGGCGCCGAACACCACGTCGTCGCGGCCCACGGTGGCGGACAGGACCAGCGCCCATGCGGCGGACAGCACCGCGTTGATGGTCAGGCCGTGCTCGCGGGCGGAGGATCGCAACCGCTCACTCAGCGGCCGGCCCAGGCTGAGGGTGCGGCGGTGCGGGATGGTCGGCTCGTCGCCGCGTTCCCGGGCAATGAGGGTGGGCTCGTCCAATCCCGCGAGGGCGCTACGCCAGGTCTCGAGGGCCGCGTCGAAGTCCTGGCCGGCGAGCCAGCTCAGGTAGTCGCGGTAGCTGCCGGCGGCGGGCAGGGCGCTGTCGTCGCCGGACGCCGCGTACAGCTCCAGGAACTCGTCGAGGAAGAGGGACTGGGACCAGCCGTCCCACGCGATCAGGTGGTGGCTGAGCATCAGGCGGTCGGTGGTGTCGGTGAGCCGGATCAGGGTGAGCCGGAACAGCGGGGGTGCCGCCAGGTCGAACCGCTTGTGCCGGTCGGCGTCGGAGATCGCCGCGAGCCGGGCCCGCCGCTCGGTCTCGGGCAGGCCGGTCAGGTCGATCTCGGTGAGCGGTGCGGGCAACTCGGAGGGCGGGCAGACGAACTGCGCGGGCTCCGGGAGACCGTCGCTGACGATGCCCGCGCGCAGGCTGGGGTGCCGGCGCAGCAGGGTCGCGCAGGCGGCGCGCAGCCGGTCGGCGTCGAGCCGGCGGTCGAAGTCGAAGGTGTCCTGCGCGGTGTAGACGTCCAGCGCCGTCGTGTCGTAGCTGGCGTGGAAGTAGATCCCCTCCTGGAGCGGCGACAGCGGCCAGATGTCGGCCACCGGCGCCGGGCTGACCCCTTCGACCAGGTCGATGTCGGCCTGGGTGAGGGTGACCAGCGAGACGTCCGAGGGGGTGAGGCCGGGGCGGGTGCCGGGGGCGGCGGTCCGGCCGACGAGGTCACGCAGGGCGTCGGCCCAGGCCTCGCCCAGGGCGTGGACGTCGTCCTCGGTCAGTGCGGTGCCGTCTGGCCAGGTCCAGGTGGCGCGCAGTTCGGGGCCGTCCGGGGTCTCCGCGCACACGACGTTGACCTGGAGCGGGTACGGCATGGCCAGATCAGCGTCCGGCTCGACAGCCAGCGCATCGGACTCGACGGCCGGGGCCCAGTCCACGGCTTGGTCGGCGGGCAGCCGGCCGAAGTAGTTGAACAGCACCTGGGCGGTGGACAACTGGGAGAACACCGGGGCGAGCTGCGGGTTGAGGTAGCGCAGCATGCCGTACCCGGCACCGGAGTCGGGCGCGGAACGAACCGACTCCTTGACCTGCTTCAGCACGTCGAGGGGGTCCTCGGCGGCGGGCAGCCGGACTGGGTGGAGGCTGGTGAACCAGCCCACGGTGCGGGAGAGGTCGGCGTCGCCGACCCCATCGCGGCCGTGGCGTTCCAGGTCGACCAGCAGGTCGCCGTCCTGGCCCGAGCGGTGGCGCGACACGGCCAGCCGCAGCGCGGCGAGCAGCACCTCGGTGACGTCGGCGCCGGCGGCCGCGGGCACGGTGGTGAGCAGCGCCCGGGTCGGGTCGGCGGGCAGCGTGACGACGTGCTCCCGGGCCGCACCCGCGGTTCCGGTGCGGGTGGCTCCGGCGACGAGCTCGGCGCCGGGGGCCAGGGTCTTGGCCCAGTGGGGCAGTTCGGCCTGCCGTTGCGGCGAGGAGGCCTGCTCGGCGACCTCCCGGGCGAAGCGGCGCAGGGAGGTGGGCACCGGCTCCAGGGCCGGGCGCTCTCCGTGGACGATGGCCTCCCACGCGGTGGCGAGGTCGCCGAGGAGCACCCGCCAGGACACTCCGTCCATCACGAGGTGGTGGACGACGAGTAGCAGCCGGCCGGGCCGCTCGGCGCCCGCGTCGAACCACACGGCCTGCACCGTGACACCGCTGTCGGGGTCGAGCCGGTCCGCGGCGGCGTCGGATTCCTCGGTGACGGCCTTGCGCAGCCCCGCCTGGGTCAGGTCGCACACGTCGACGCGGCGCAGCAGCTCGGCGGCGTCCACCGATCCGGCGGGGGTCGTCCGGGCGGACCACAGCGCGGGGATGGCCGGACCCAGGTCCATCCGGGCCAGGGTGAGGCGCAGCCCGTCGTGGTGGTCGAGGACGGCCTGGAGGACCTGCGCCAGCTTGCCGGCGTCCGCGCCGGCGGGTGCCTGGAGCAGCATCGAGAGGTTGAAGCGGCCAATCGTGCCGCCGTCCTCGCGGAGCTGGTGGACGATCGGCAGCAGGGTGATGTCGCCGACGCCGTCGGAGTCCGTGGCCACGGGCGCGAGGGTGGCCTGTGTGCCGTTGAGGGCGGCCGCGAGGGCGGCCGGGGTGCGGTGCGCGAAGATGTCGCGCGGAGTCACCGCCAGGCCGGCCCGGCGGGCGCGGCTGGAGACCGACATGGACAGGATGCTGTCACCGCCCAGGACGAAGAAGTCCTCGTCGGCGTTGACGTCGTCGATACCGAGCACGTCGGCGAAGATGCCGCAGAGCTGCTGCTCGCGACCCTCGCGGGCGTCGCGGGCCGGCCGTCTGCGGACCTCGGGCGCGGGCAGCGCTGCGAGATCGGTCTTCCCGCCGGGCGTCAGCGGTAGCGCGTCGAGCCGTACGAAGTGGCCGGGCACCATCGCGGCGGGCAGCGAGCCGGTCAGCGCCGCACGCACCGCCTCGGTGTCCAGTTCCCGCGCTCCTGCTGCCGGTACCAGGTAGGCCACCAGCTGCTTGACTCGCCGCTCGTCCTCGCGTGCCACGACGACCGCGTCGCCGACGGCCGGCTCGTCACGCAGCCGGGCCTCGATTTCCCCGAGTTCCACCCGGTTACCCCTGATCTTGACCTGGTGGTCGGTGCGCCCAAGGTAGGTGAGCACGCCGTCTCCACTGAACTGAACCATGTCTCCGGTGCGGTACATCCGCTCTCCCGGACCGCCGAACGGATCGGCGACGAAGCGCTCCGCGGTCAGCCCGGGGCGACCGAGATAGCCGCGGGCCAGCTGGGCGCCCGCGATGTAGAGCTCACCCGGCTCGCCCGCCGCCATCGGACGCAGGTAGGCGTCGAGGACGTACAGGCGGGTGTTCGACACCGGTCGTCCGATCGGGATGGTGCCGGCGTCCTCGGTGCGGAAGCCGGCCTCCCAACTGGTCACCTGGATGGTGGCCTCGGTGGGGCCGTACACGTTGAACAGCGGCACCCCGGTGCGCTCCCGCCAGCGCCGGGCAAGCGGTGCCGGCAGGGACTCGCCGCCGCTGAAGGCGCGGCGCAGCGTGGCCCACCACTCGTCCGGGCCTTCCTCAGCGAGTAGCGCACCATAAAGTGAGGGCACCAGGTCGATGCTGGTGACCCGCTCGCGGCGGACCAGGTCGACCAGGTACGCCGGGTCGCGGTGCCCGTCGGGGCGGGCGATCACCACGGTTCCGCCGGTGAGCAGCGGGGTGAAGATCTCCAGCAGGGACGGGTCGAAGCTGGTCGAGTACTGGTGCAGGACCCGCTCGCCGGGGCCGAACCCGAACCGCTCGGCGGTCCAGGCGAGCTGGCTGGTGGCCGCGCGGTGGGACACGACGACGCCCTTGGGGCGGCCGGTGGACCCGGAGGTATAGATCACGTACGCCGCGTCGTCCGGGTGGACGGACATGGCCACGGGCGCCGGGACCGGCTGGTCCGCACCGAGGAGAACGTGCGTCACGCCGTCGAGGAGGGGCAGCCGGGTCTGGGACGCGGCTGTGACGACGACGGTCCGCGCCCCGGCGTCTTCGAGCAGGTAGCGGATCCGGTCAGCCGGGTGGTCGACGTCGACCGGCAGGTAGGCGGCGCCGGCCTTGAGGACGCCGAGCAGGGCTGCCAGGGCCTCGGCGGATCGGGGTACGGCGACGGCGACGACGGACCCGGGCGTCACGCCCTGCGCGACCAGTCGGCCGGCCAGTGCCTCGGCGCGCGCGTCCAGGTCGGCGTACGTGGTCCGCCCGTCCTCGTGGATCAGGGCGGTGGCGTCCGGGGTCCGGCGGGCCTGCCGGCCGAATGCCCCGTGCACGGTGTCGTCGGGCAGGGGCAGGTCCTCACCGGCCATCTGGTCGAGGGCGGCCCGGTCCTCGCCGGGAGCATTGAGCGCGAGCCGCGCCACCGGGCAGAGCGGGTCCGTGACGAGCCGGCCGAGCAACGCCCGCAACCGGCCGGCGAACCGGGTGGCGGCGGCGGGGGCGACGCGGGCCGGGTCGTGGTCCAGGCGCAGCTGGAGCTTCTCGCCAGGCAGGACGGTCAGGGCCAGCGGATAGTGCACCGCGTCCCGGATGTGTGAGCCGGTCACCCGCACCAGTCCGGCTGGGTCGGCGGGCTCGCCCGCCTCCGGCAGGTTCTCCACGACGGCCAGCGCCTCGAACAGCTCACCGCGGCCGAGGGCACGCTGGATCTCGGCGAGTCCGACGTGCTGGTGCTCCAGCAGATCGGCCTGCTCGTCCTGGAACCGCGCGAGCACGTCGGCCAGCGACTGCTCGGGCCGCCACCGCAGCCGCGCGGGCAGGGTGTTGATAAGGAGGCCGACCACGGATTCCACGCCCTCGACAGGGGCCTGGCGGCCGGAGACGGTGCTGCCGAAGACGAGGTCACGGGTGCCGGTCAGATCGCCGAGTAGAAGGCCGAAGCCGCCCTGGACGACGCTGCCGAGGGTCAGCCCGAGCGACCGGGCCCGCGCGGTGAGCGCGGCGGTGTCCTCGGCGGACAGGTCGACGGCAACGGTGTCGGTGCGGTGCGCTTCGGTGTCCGCGGCCCGCAGGGGGAGCCGGGCCGGGCCGTCGTAGCCGGCCAGCGCCTCGCGCCACGCGTCCAACGCGGCCAGGCGGTCGCGTCCGGCGAGCCAGCCGGCGTATGCCCGGTACGCCGGCTCGTCCCGCGGCCGCACGGGCTCGGCACCGGGACGGTAGCCGTCCAGCAGCTCGCGCATCAGGAGCGAGACCGACCAGCCGTCCACCACGATGTGGTGCAGGGTTAGTACCAGTTGGGAGCGGTCGGCCCCGTGCCGGACCAGTGCGGCCCGCAGCAGGGGCGGCACAGCCAGGTCAAAGGCCTCGGCCCGTTGCTCGCCGGCGATGGCCTCGGCGGCCGCCTGCCGGGCTTCGGGGTTTCGGTCGGACAGGTCGGCGTAGCGCCAGGGCAGGGCGGCGCGCCCTCCGACGAGCTGGAGGATGCGCCCGTCGGCCAGCTGGTGGAAGCCGGCGCGCAGCAGCGGGTGGCGGTCGAGGAGGCCCTGGATGGCGGCCCGCAGCGCCTCGGGGTCGACGTCGCCGGCCAGTTCGAGGGTGTTCTGTACGGCGTATCCGTCGGCACCCGCCTCATCGACGGTGGCGTGGAAGACGAAGCCCTCCTGGAGAGGGGTGGCGGGCACGGCGTCCACCAATCCCGGCACGGCGGCGGCGCACTCGGCGCGCTCGGCGTCCGTCAGCTCGACCAGGGAGAACGGCGCGGGCAGTGCGGCGCCGGCCGGGTGCGGAGCGTCCGCCGCGCCGGCCGCGTGACGGGCCAGGGCGGCGACGGTACGGTGCCGGAACACGTCGCGTGGAGCGAGCGGGAGACCGGCCTCGCGGGCGCGGTTGACGAGCTGGATCGCGATGATGCTGTCGCCGCCCAGTTCGAAGAAGCTGTCGTGCACGCCCACCGACGACAGGCCGAGCACGTCCGCGAACAGCCCGGCGAGCGTGGACTCGGCCGGGGTGGTGGGTGCGTCGTCCCCGCCCAGCACCGTCCACTGGGGCGCGGGCAGGGCGCGGGAGTCGAGCTTGCCGTTGGGCGTCAGCGGCAGCGGGCCGTCCAGCCGTACGACGGCGGAGGGGACCATGTAGTCGGGCAGCACGTCCGCGATCGTGGCGCGGGCCTCGGCCACGGCGGCCTCGGCGTCTGTGCCGGACTCGGCCACGAGGTACGCCACCAGCCGCTTCACCTTCCGGTGGTCCTCGCGGACCAGGACTGCGGCTTGGGCGATGCCTGGGCAGGCCATGAAGGCGCTCTCGATCTCGCCGGGTTCGATGCGGTGCCCACGGATCTTGATCTGGCCGTCCGTCCGACCCAGGAACTCCAGGTTGCCATCGACGCTCCAGCGCACCCGGTCACCGGTGCGGTACATCCGCGTACCCGGGCGCTCGGCGAAGGGATCGGCGACGAAGCGCTCCGAGGTGAGGCCGGGACGGCCGAGGTAGCCGCGGGCGAGTCCGCGGCCGGAGACGTAGAGCTCGCCCTCGGAGCCGACCGGGACTGGTCGCAGGGCCGAGTCGAGCACGTACACCCGGGTGTTGGGGTCGGGCCGACCGATCGGGGCGGGTCCGGGCCGGTCTTGCTCGGCGATCCACAATGTGGAGTTGACGGTCGCCTCGGTGAGTCCGTAGGCGACGACGACCTGGAGCCGCCCGGCCCATCGGGCGATAAGCTCGCTGGGCACCGCCTCGGTGCCGACCAGCAGCACGGCGCCGTCGGGCAGTTCACAGTCCCGCGGCAGCGCGGAGACCAGCGACGGCGGCAGGGCCATGTGGGTGGCACGGTGACGGGCGATGTAGTCGGTCAGCGCGGGGCTGGCGACACGGCGCTCGGTGGGGACGACAATGATCCGTCCGCCCACGCACAGCGCCATGATCAGCTCCCAGACCGTCACGTCGAACCCGACGGAGGCGAACTGCACCACGCGGCTGTCGGTGGTGATGCCGATCCGCTCGGTCGCGGTGGCGATCAGGCTACCGACACCGTCGTGCGAGAGCACGACGCCCTTGGGGCGGCCGGTCGAGCCCGACGTGTAGATGACATACGCGGCCTGGTCCAGGGCGACCGGCACGCTGGGGTTGGCGGCGTCGAGGGCGGCGCACTCGGCCGCCACCGACGGCTCGTCGAGGAACACCCGCTCGATGCGGGGAGTGGTGGGCAGGTCGGCGGACAGCTCCCGCGTCGTCACGACCGTCCGGGCGCCCGCGTCGTCCAGCATGTAGGCAATGCGGTCCGGCGGGTGGTCGGCGTCGAGCGGCAGGTACGCCGCGCCGGCTTTCATGACGGCCAGCAGGCAGACCACGAGTTCCGGGGAGCGCGGCAGGGCTACGGCCACGATGTCCTCGGCACCCACGCCCCGGGCGGCGAGTAGCCGGGCGAGGCGGTTCGCGGCGGCGTTCAGCTCGGCGTAGGTGAGCTTCCGGTCCTCGTACACGAGGGCAACGGAGTCCGAGGCGAGGCCGACCTGGCGCTCGAAGGCGGCGGGCCAGGACAGCTCCGGCGCTTCGTGGGGCGCCGTACCGAGCTCGCCGAGCAGCAGTTCACGTTCGGACTCAGCGGTCAGATCGATGCGGCCGAGCGGGCTGCCGGACTCCTCGGCGAAGGCGTCGAGGACGACGCCGAAGCGGCGCTGGTGGTCGGCCAGGGTCTCCTCGTCGCACATGTGGGCGTCCACGTCGAAAATGATCCGGACCGCGTCGCGCTGCCATTCGCCGACAATCACGGCCAGGTCGCTTACTGGTCCTGCCCACTGCGGGTGTAGGTCGGAGGTGTGGTCGCGGAGCCGGAGCCAGTCGGTGCCGGGCAGGATGTTGACCGTGGGGCCGACGAGTTGAGCCACGCCCTCGGCCAGGCCGAGGTCCTTGGCCAGTTCCTCGGCGCGGTAGCGGCTGTGCGTGATGGTCTCACCGATGCGGACCTTCACCTGGCCCATGAGCTCGACCGGGCTCATACCCGGGTGGACGCTCAGCCGGAGCGGGAGAGTGTTGGACACCATGCCGGGCACGTCCGCGGCCGTGGGATCCCGGCGAGTGGTGACTGGCAGCCCGAGCACGAGGTCCCTCGCTCCCGTGACCCGGTGCGTGTAGGCGGCGACGGCCGCCACCAGGAGCGCGGACAGGCGGACACCGGCATCCGCGGCGGTGCTCCGGAGGCGGGCGGTGTCCTGCTGGGACAGCTCCGTGGTGTGCCGGAAGCGGCGGGAGATCAGCGATGCGGAGCGCTCGACGAGGCGGACCGGTTCGGGCCGGTCCGCGAACCGGTCGAGCCAGAAGTCCCGGTCGGCGTGGTACTGCTTGGATGCACGGTAGGCCCGCTCGGAGTCCAGCAGCCTGCTCAGCGACCAGTCGACCTCGCCCGCCGGCTCGGCGGCGGTGTAGATGTCGCCGACCCTACGGGAGATCAGCGCCACGCCCACGCCGTCGATGACCATGTGGTGGTAACGCTGGCACCATAGGAGCCGGTCGTCCTCAAGCCGGATCAGGGTGTGTGCGAACAGCGGACCGTCCTGATCGAGTCCGGGCGCGCCTCGGCGGTCGGCCTCCATCCACTCCCAGGCGATGTGTTCGGCGTCGTCCGCACCGCGCAGGTCGACGGTGCGGACCTCGACGGGGAAGCGCCGGGGCCACTGGCGCGGGCGGCCGTCCTCGTCTCCGATCCGCACGTGGAGGCAGTCAGCCTCCTCGCTCACCTGCCGGATGGCGTCCGCCAAACAGTCGAGATCGACGTCCCCGCGTAGATGCACGGTGAATGAGACGGTGTACGCCGAGCTGTCCGGCTCGATCTGCTGGGCCAGCCAGATGCCGGATTGCCCACTAGTGACAGGGATACCGGCAGCCCGCGTCCGGTCCGACTCGGCGTTGACCATCGCTCGTGTGACCTCTCCCTGGTGGTGTGTCAGTGATGGTTGTGAGAGGGGGCGAGGAACGCCCGGCCGGGGGAGGCGTGCTCACCCGGCGGGCGGGGTTCGGCGGAGACGGATCCCACGGGGTGTGCGGGATCCGTCTCCGCCTGCTCGACGGCCTACTCGATGGCCTCGAGCATCGGGACGACCTGGTCGATCGCGTACGGGATCGACAGCACGGTGTTGAAGGAGAGCGCGGCACCGATGTCCGGGCTGTCGTAGGGCAGGAAGAGGTCCCGCTGCTCCTGGTTGACCTTGGTCTTCTGGTACAGCGGGTCGGCCTTCATCGCCTTCTCGGTGTCCAGGGTGCCCAGCCACACCGTGCGGTCGGCCTCCATGACGTCAAAGCGCTCGACGCTGAAGTCCATGAGGTTCTCCGTGCCGAGGGCGGCGCGGTACTCCTCGGAGGTGGTGAAGCCCATCTCCGTCAGGAAGACGACCTTTGGGTCCTTCGGGGAGAAGGCCGTGAACGTGCCCGGCTCGTAGGGCTCGCCGACGGCGACGGTCTTGCCGCTCCACTCCGGGTGCTTGTCACGGACGGCCTTGAACTTGGCGTCCACGTCGGCGATCAGCTTGGTGGTCTCGGCCTCCTTACCCAGCGACCTACCGATCTGCTGGGTCATGACCTTCCAGTCCGCCTGGTAGTCCTCGGCGCCCTTGGGCTGGGCGACGACCTTGGTAATCTTGGACAGGGTGTCGTACTGCTCCTTCTTCATGCCGGAGTACTGCGCGATGATCAGGTCCGGGTCGAGGGCGGCGATCTTCTCGACGTTGTACTCGTCGCGCTCACCGACGACCTCGGGCGGGGTCGAACCCCACTTGTCCTTGGCCCAGGACCACTTGCCGTAGGGCTGCTCCTTGAACCAGTCCACCGCGCCGACCGGCTTGACGCCCAGGGCGAGGGCCGTGTCATGGTCGGACAGGCCCAGCGTGACGATCCTCTTCGGCTCCTGGTCGATCGTCGTGCTGCCGTACTTGTGCTCGACTGTCACGGGGAATACTGCGGCCGAGTCCGCACTCGCCTCGCCCGAGGGCGTCGATTCGGAACTCTCCGCGCCGCCGCCGCAGGCGGCGAGGGCGAGAGTAGCGAGGGTGGCGACGGCCACGCGGGGGAGAGTTCTACCAAGGCGGGTACCAGGGAACACGGATATTCCTTTCACGAGGGGTCACAGTGCGCTCCCGAGCTGCCGGGAATGACGGCGCTACGGGCGGCCCGGGCAGTGTGGCCTGGGCTTGGGGCAGGACGGTCCAGCGGCCGGGGTGGCCACCCCGGCCAGGGGCTCCTATCGGGCGGCGGCGACCGACGGTGCGGCGTCGGGCATGACCTTGATGTCCCGGTCGAGGATCGACTCCAGGATCTCGCCGACCCGGATCGCGGTGTTGGACAGTAGGGAGGAGGTGATGCCGTGGGTGTGCTCGGTGTCGCCCTGGAGGTAGATGCCGCAGCGTAGTTCGGGGTCGGTCGCCACGCGGTAGTCGCGCTCGACGCGGACTCGACCCTGGTCGTCGCGGTGGCACCGGTCCGCGACCGCGCCGAGGGGGCCGAGGCCGTCGGCGGGCCGGTACCCGGTGGCGTACACGACGACGTCGGCGTCCAACCCGTGTTCCTCGCCGGTAGCGAGGGACCTGACGGTGACATGGACCCCGTCGGGCGTCTCCTCGACGTGCGTGAGGCGCGAGACGTTCAGGAAGCGCAGGCGCTCGGTGCCGAGCACTTTTTCCTGGTACGACTGTCGGTACAGGTCCTCGATGAGATCGATGTCCACCACGGAGTAGTTGGTGTTGCCGTGGTAGTCCATCAGCCTGTGTTTCACCTCGTCGGGCGCGGTGAAGTACTCGTCGACCGCCTGTGGGTCGAAGATGCGGTTGGCGAAGCTGCTGTCGTCGGCCGGGCTGTAGCCGTAGCGGGAGAAGACGGCGCAGATCTCGGCCTCCGGAAAGCGGCGGTGCAGGTAGGCGACGTTCTCGGCGGCGCTCTGGCCAGCGCCGACAACGACGAAGCGGGAAGGGTTGGTGCCTTCGAGGCCGTCCACCTTCGTCAGTAGTTCGGAGCTGTGCCAGATGCGCTCGGTCGGCTCGACGCCCTCCGGCATGACCGGGCGCAGCCCGGTGCTGACGACGAGGTTGCGGGCGCGGTGCACCACGACCTCGTCGCCGGACCGGGCCGTCACGTCGAGGTATTCCACCACTTCGTCGCGGACGACGGGCTCGACGGTGAGGACCTCGTGGCCGTACGAGACCATGTCGTCGACCTTCGCCGCGGCCCACTCGAAGTAGTCGTGGAATTCGACCCGGAGCGGGAAGAGGGTCTTGTGGTTGACGAAGTCGATCAGGCGGCCCTTGTCCCGGAGGTAGCAGAGAAAGCTGTACTCACTTGGTGGGTTCCGCAGCGTCACGAGGTCCTTCAAAAAGGACACCTGCATCGTCGCGTCGTCGATGAGCATGCCGCGGTGCCAGCCGAACCGGGGTTGCTGCTCGAAGAAGTGGGCGGTGACCGCCTCCTGCCTTCCCACGCGCGCGTTGTGCTCGTTCAGGGCGATGGCCATGGCTAGGTTCGACGGGCCGAAGCCGATGCCGATCAGATCGTGGATCAGTGGTGCGTCGCCAGGAAGAGTCTGTGACATGTCACTCCCATTCGTCCGGGATGGTCGCCCACCAGGCGTCGTTTCAGGGTGGGGCAAGGGGGAGCGAGGCACGTCGGAGGCCGACATGCCGAGCGGAGCCCAGGTAAGGCTAACCTAAGTTGACCATGTTGTCGATGGGCAAAGCGGGTAGTTCACTAGTTCGGGGGCAAGTCAGTCCGGTAACAGCCTTGTTGCGCTGCTTAGGTAAGGCTTGCTTTACTTAGCCTAGCATTCGCTCATTCTGAGGAGGAACCCGATGCGGGTCGTCATGTTCGGTTATCAGACCTGGGGCCATCGCACCCTGACGGCGCTGCTGGACTCCGAGCACGACGTGGTGATGGTCGTGACACACCCCAAGAGCGAGCATGCCTACGAGAAGATCTGGAGCGACTCAGTCGCCGAACTGGCCGAGGAGAACGGCGTCCCGGTCGTCATCCGCAACCGTCCCGACGACGAGGAGCTTATCCAGCGGCTCAAGGAAGCCGACCCGGACATCATCGTCGCCAACAACTGGCGGACCTGGATCCCGCCGCGCATCTACACCCTGCCACGGCACGGCACCCTCAACATCCACGACTCGCTGCTGCCCAAGTACGCCGGCTTCTCCCCACTGATCTGGGCACTCATCAACGGGGAGACCGAGGTTGGTGTCACGGCCCACATGATGGACGACGTGCTCGACGCTGGGGACATCGTGGACCAGCGCGCCGTACCCGTGGGCCCGACCGACACGACGACCGACCTGTTCCACAAGACGGTCGAACTGATCGCCCCCGTCACGATCGGAGCCCTGGCCCGCATCGCGGCTGGCGAGACCGAATTCACCCCGCAGTCCCGCGCTCAGGCCACCTTCTTCCACAAGCGGGCCGAGGAAGACATCCGGATCAACTGGGACTGGCCCGCCGAGGTCCTGGAGCGGCTGGTCCGCGCCCAGTCCGCTCCGTATCCAGCGGCCTTCACCTTCCACAAGGGCAAGCGCCTGGAGATCCTGGCCGCCGTCGTGTCTGAGGGCCGGTACGGCGGCACCCCTGGACGCATCTTCTACCGGGAGGGTGACGGCGTGGCGATCGTCGCCGGCGCCGATGCCCGTACGGGCCGTAACCATGGTCTGGTCATCACCCGCGTACGGACCGAGGACGGCCGGGAGCTGCCCGCGACGGAGTACCTCACGTCCATGGGCGGCTACCTCACCGACCGGCCCTGACGCCGGCGGCCCACTGCCGCCTCCTGATCACCGGCTCGTCGGCCGGCCCCGCCCGGGGCCGGCCATTCGCCGCCGCGCAAGATCGTGATCAGCGCGGCGGCGGAAGTTCTGGCCGGTCCGGCGGCCGCACTTGGCGCACTCCCGGGAATCGTTCACCCTCGGTCAGGGGTTGAGGCGCAGCCCGGCGATGAGGAGCTCAACCAGACGGCGTGCGTCGTAGCGGGGGTCCCTACCGGCGCCGATGCACAGGTTGCCCACGCCGCGCATGAGTTCGTAGGCAGCCACGTCGGGGCGCACCTCCCCCGCGGTGGCCGCGGCGTCGAGTAGCCGGGTGCACACGGGGACGAGGCGGTCGAGGAAGTAGGCGTGTAGCGCCTCGAAGGTGGTGTCGTCGGACTGGAGCGCTTCGGCGAGGCCGTGCTTGGTGACCAGGAAGTCGACAAAGAGGTCGATCCACTGCGCGAGGGCGGCGAATGGGGTGTCGCTCGTCGCCAGCAGTGTCGGGCCGGCCTCGGCGGCGGCTTCGACCTGGTGTCGGTAGACGGCGATGACGAGGTCGGCGCGCGTCGGGAAGTGGCGGTAGATCGTGCCGACACCCACCCCGGCCCGGGCGGCGATCTCGCGTACCGGCGCGTCCACGCCGGCGGCGAGAAAGGCGGCGGCGGCCGCGTCGAGCAGGCTCTGCTCGTTGCGTCGGGCATCGGCCCGCTTCCGCGCGGACGTCTGCGGCCCGTGGTCGGATGCGCTCACGATGCTGTTACCTCCATCACAATCAATGGCATGCGGAGTCAGGTTCCGTATTGTTGGGGCAAGCGGAACGGTGTTCCGCTTGATTGTGCGTCGGACCGCCCGCTCAGGTCCACGTATGCGCCTCACCCAGCACTTTCAAGGAGCTTCATCCATGTTCAACAGCGACGTAGCGGCAGGAGCGCCCACCCCGATCGTCTCGGTCAGCCCGGTGACCCTGCCGGCCGCGGACCGTGGCGAGGACCTGCAGATCCGGATCTCGGCCCCCGTGGCTGGACGCGAACTACCAATCATCATCTTCTCGCACGGCTTCGGCAAGTCGATGCGGGCATACGCCCCGCTGGTCGACTACTGGGCAGCACGCGGTTTTGTGGTGGCCCAGCCCACCCACCTTGACTCCCGCACGCTGAACATCGCGCCCGACGATCCCCGACACCCGGAGATCTGGCGCTTCCGCGTCGCCGACCTGAAGCGCACGCTCGACCACCTCGACGTCATCGAGGCCGCCGTTCCCGGTCTCGCCGGGCGACTCGACCGTGGCCGGATCGCCGCGGTTGGACACTCCTGGGGTGGCCAGACGGTCGGCATGCTGCTGGGCGCGCGGGTCCTCGGAGCTGATGGCCTTCCCGGCGAGAACATGTCCGACCCACGGGTCACCGCCGGTGTGCTGCTCTCCACGACCGGCACCGGCGGGGCCGACCTGAGTCCGTTCGCGGTCGAGCACTTTCCGTTCATGAGCCCAAGCTTCGCGGAGATGACAACGCCGGCGCTCGTGGTCGCGGGGGACAAGGACCAGTCGCCGCTCTCCGTACGCGGGCCGGACTGGTTCACCGATCCGTACCACCTGAGCCCCGGCCCCAAGAGCCTGCTCACCCTGTACGGGGCGGAGCACTCCCTGGGCGGAATCGCCGGCTACACCGTCACGGAAACGACCGACGAAAATCCCGAGCGAGTCGCCCTCATCCAGCAGCTCACCACGGCGTACCTGCGCAGCGCGCTCAATCCCGGCGACGACACGTGGGCGACGGCGCGCGCCGCGCTGCGGGACGACATCGACCGGCTGGGACAGGTCTCGGTCAAGTGACCGGGTCATCACCACGGTGATTCCCCACGCGGAACTGCGGTGAACACAGACGCGTTCACCGCAGTTCCGCGCTCCTATCGTCCACCGGTCGCAATATCAGCGAACCGGAGTGCCGATCTGCTCATCCGAGGCGCCAGCGCTGATTGGCGCCACCATGGCACTGGTAGGTCTGCAGCCGAGCACCGTCGGCGCTGTTTCCATTCTTGACATCAAGGCACTTGTTCGCCTGGGGGTTGACGAGTTCTCCCGCGTTGGTGAGCACCCACTGCTGGGCCGGGTTGCCGCTGCAGTAGGCCAGTTGCACCACCGCACCGTTCTGGACCGATCCCCAGGCCACATCCATGCAGAGGCCGAACGCCCGGATCGTGCCGTCGCCCGGGAAGGTCCAGTCCTGGGCGTTGGTGCCGTTGCAGTGCCACAGGTTCAGGTACTGGCCGTCGGCTCCGTTGGCGCCCGGCACGTCAACGCATTTGTTGGCGAGCCCGATGATCTGGTGGGTTGATCCGCCGCCAGACGTGGTCAGTGACAGTCCGTAGCGGGACAGGATCTCGTTGACCGGCTGGTAGACGGTGCTGCCGCCGGTGGTGCAGTTGCCCGAGCCACCCGAGGTGACGCCCTGCGCCTGGGAGCCGGCGACGAAGGACCCGCCGGAGTCGCCGGGTTGGGCACAGGCGGTGCTGCGGACCATCTCGTAGACGGGCCCGGCGGAGTAGTTGACGGTGACGTTCTTGGCGGTGATGGTGCCGCACCGCCAACCGGTGGTCCGGCCAGACCGACAGACCGCGGCACCGACCGCGGCTTCCTGCGAGCCGGTCACCGTGACCACATTGCCGTCGTAGGTGGACACCCACGGCCGGGGGATCCAGTTGGCGTTGGTTTCGATCCAGCCGAGGTCGTCGCCGGGGAACGAGGAGCCCCGGATGACCCCCTGCGCGGCCCCGGAGCCGGTGGTGGGTTCGCCGACGTTGCCGCAGTGTCCGGCGGTGACGAACCCGCCAGCGACCGCGAAGCCAATCGAGCAGATGAGGCGGCTGTTGATGACGTACTGGTCGCCGCCGCGGATGTCGTAGAACGGGCGGTAGGCCTCGGTGCTGGCCACCACCGACAGCGCGTCGTCGGGCAGCCCCGCGGCGCGGGCGAACGTGATGGCCGCCGCGGTGTTGCTGGCCTCGATCGACACCGTGTTGCTGGGCAGAGCGATATGCCAGGCATGTACCGCGGAGCCGGCGACCGTCGCCCGCCGGTCCAGCTTGGTGGTGAGCTGGCGCAGCTCGGCGAGGCTGCGGGTGACGATCCGGGGCTTCGCCCCGGCCGCGCGTACCTTGGCGGTGAGCGTGGGGTCGGTCAACCCGACCACCGTGGTGCGTCCGTCGGGGGCGACCCAGGTTCCGGCGTACGCGTCGGCCAGCTCGGCCCGCATTCGCGGCTCGATCGAAGACGCGGTGGCGTCAACGGCGAGTCGCGTGGCCAACTCCTCGGCGGTCAGTCCAAGGTCTCGGCGCAGCGCGTCGAGCTGGCTGGCCGGGACCAACGCCGGCGCAGCGGTGGCCGGTGTGGTGGCGGCCGTGGTAGCGGGTGTCGTTGCGGTGGCGGACGCGACCGCGGGTGGGACGACGGCCGGGCTGACAGTGGCGGGGCTGGCAGCGGCGGGGGTGGCAGCGGCGGGGGNGGCAGTGACCACGAGACAGGTGCCGAGGGCGAGACCCATCAGTGCGCTCAGCTTGCGGCTCATTCGCGTGACCTCCAGGGGGTGGTGGTGGGATCACGAGAGCGCTCTCACAGTTAAGTTAACTGCTTGTTAAGATATATGTCAATTTTCATTTATCTTCCTAGGGTCAAAGATCTTAACTGGGTCGGGGTTCCGGACCCTGGGCGGCGTCGAGGGTGGTGTCCGGACCCGGTCAGATCCAATTCTGGGGCCCCGACGGTGCGGCCGGTCACTCCGTGGTCAGGCGAGACTTCTGCACTTTGCCCAGGGCGTTGCGGGGTAGGGCGTCGACCCGCCGTACCTGCCGTGGGCGCTTGTGCACCGACAACTGTCGGGCCACGAAATCGATCAGTTCCGACTCCGCCACGCCGTCACTCACCACGTATGCCGTTACCTGCTGGCCGAGATCGGAGTCGGGGATGCCGACCACGGCAGCCTCCCGGACCCCCGGATGGGCCAGCAGCGCGTCCTCCACCTCGCCGGCCCCGATCCGATAGCCGCCACTCTTGATCAGGTCGGTGCCGGCCCGACCGACGATCCGATGCCAGCCGTCCGGACCAATCGTGGCCACGTCGCCGGTGCGGAACCAACCGTCGGACGTGCGGCTGGCCGCATCGGCCTCCGGTCGGCGCAGGTACCCGTCGAAGAGGGTGGGACCGCGCACCTGCAACTCACCCATGCTCTCCCCGTCGGCGGGCAACGGGGCGTCGCCGTCGTCCACCAGGCGGGTGCGCACCCCGGGCAGCGGCAGCCCCACCGCGTCCGGCCGGTGCGGACCGTCGGCGCGGGCGCTGACCGTGATCAACGTTTCGGTCATGCCGTACCGCTGCACGAGTCGGCGCCCGGTCAGCGCGGCGAGACCGGTGCCGACGGCCGTGGGCAGGGCGGCGCTGCCCGAAACCAGCAGCCGGGCCGAGCGCAGAGCCCGGGCGGCCGCCGGCGCGGCGGCGATCCGGGACCAGATGGTCGGCACCCCGAAGTAGAGCGAGCCGGCCGCGCCCGCATACCGCTCCGGGGTGGGCCGGCCCACGTGGTGCAGTCGGCTGCCCAGCCGCAGTGGGCCGAGCACACCGAGGACCAGGCCGTGCACGTGGAACAGGGGCAGCCCGTGCACCAGCAGATCGTCCGGGGTCCAGCCCCAGGCGTCGGCGAGCCCGTCCAGGCAGGCGGCGACGGCCCGGCGGGAGAGCACCACCCCCTTCGGTGCCCCCGTGGTGCCGCTGGTGTAGAGGATCAGCGCCGGGTCGGCGGGGTCGGGCTCCGGGCGGATGCTGTCCGCCCGGCGGGTGAGGTCGACCGGGATGAGGGGTCGGCCGGGGTGGTCGCCCCGACGTTTCCCGTGCGCCGGTACGAGTACCGCCTCGGCGCCCGAGTCGCGCAGGATGTGGTCCCGTTCCCGCGGCCCGGCGTCCGGCGGCACCGGCACGACCGCCGCGCCTGCCAGCAGCGCCCCGGCGACACCGACCACCGTCGCCAGATCCGTGCTGGCCTCGACGGCCACCCGGTCCAGGCCGTACAGGTCGTCGGCGACGGCCGCGGCGAGCCGCCGTAGCTCTCCCCAGGACACGCCCCGGTCGTTGATCTGGACCGCGTCCGGCCGCTCGTCAACGGACTCGGACAACCAGCTGAGTAGCCGCACCGGCCCACCCCTCCGCGCGTCGGATCCTTCGACCGTAGCCGCGCCCCGCCGCTGCGGCCCACCCGGCCCCGCCCCCGACCCACCCGGCTCCGGCCCACCCGGCCACCCCACCCCGGCCCGACCATTCCCGGCCCGGCCGACCTCGGCCAGTCGGTGCAGCGCAGCGGGGGTGCGGCGTGCCCGAGGCAGATTCGCCTCAGGTTTTGACGATGTTTGACGTTGTAACATGGTCAAGCGTGACAACCGTGAACATTGGGCCGACCGGGCAGGCCATCGACACCACCCGGCATCGGGCGCTCGGCACCTTCAGCCGGGCGTCAATCCTGGAATTGACCCGCACTGCCGAGGGTGGCCTCACCATCGCCGAGATCAGTGCGCGGACCGGCCTGCACCCCTCCACCGCCCGCAGCCACCTCGACCGGCTCGTCAACGCCGGGCTGCTGGTCAAGGCCCGCGCCAGCGGGGGGCAGCCGGGGCGGCCGGCCTGGCGCTACCGGACGGTGCCCGAGGAGGCCCCCGCGCCGGCGCCGTACCGCGCCCTCACCGCGGCTCTGCTCGATCACCTGGCCCGGCAGAGCCGGGGCGACGCCCGGGCCGAGGCCGTCCGCGCCGGCCACGACTGGGGGCGGCATCTCGCGGCGGCGACACCCCGAGGGGAAAAGCCGGTCGACACCGCGATAGCGGTCCTGCGCGGCCTGGGCTTCGACCCGGACCTGAAGCAGACGGCGGACGGGCACACCGAGATCCACCTGCACACCTGCCCCTTCCTCGAACTGGTGAGTCAGAATCCAGACGCCATCTGCGGGCTGCACGTCGGCGTCGTCCGGGGCGCGCTGGAGCAGGCGGGCGCCCCGGCAGGCGACACCGTGCTGGAGCCGTTCGGCGCGCCCACCGCCTGTGTGGTGCGGCTCTCCCTCCCGTCGGACGCCACCCGACCGGTATGAGCACCCAGTCGTCGGCGGCACCCAAGACCACCGGCCCCGCCACCGGCCGCCGGCCCGGCAACCGCCGGCCCGGCAACCGCCAGCGGGTGCTCCGCCGCTATCTACCGCCGCAGCACGGCGCCTGGGCGATGCTGCTCCTGCCGTACCTGGTCGGGGTCGTCGTGGTCGGACCAGGATGGCCGCAGTTGCCGCTGCTCGGCGCCTGGTTGGCCGGCTACCTGCTGTCCTACTACGTCTTCCAGGCCATCAAGAGTCGTCGACCGCGTCGCTATCTTGCCCAGATTCGGCTCTACGCCCTGGTCGCGGCGCCGTTGGCGCTGGCGGTGGTTTTCGTTCGGCCGGCTGTGCTCTGGTACGCCCCGGCCTTTGCGGCGCTGCTGGCGGTCAACGCCGGGTACGCGTGGCGCCGGCGCGAGCGGGCCCTGCTCAACGACCTCGCCTCGGTGCTGCAGAGCTGCCTGCTGATCTTTGTCGTGGCCACGATCGCGGGGGTGTCGCCGGAGCGGGTCGTCCCGGCCTTCGTGGTGCTGCTGCTCTACCTGACCGGAACCGTCTGCTACGTCAAGACCATGATCCGGGAGCGCGGCAGCACCTCCTACCGGCGCCTTTCCATCGGCTTCCACCTCGCGGCGCTCGTCGTGGCGACCCTGCTCGACGTCGGGCTCGCCCCGATCTTCCTGGTGTTGTTGATCCGGGCGTGGCTGCTGCCCGGCCGGGCGCTGCGTCCCGCCCCGGTCGGCATGATCGAGATCGCCTGTTCGGTCCTGGTGCTCGGCACGCTGGTGTTGGTCTCCTGACGGGCTGACCCCACGGCCGGGTGGCCGTGGGGCCAGCCCGCAGGATCCAACCGTGGGGTCAGCCCGAAGGACTCAGTCGCGTAGCATTCCCGGGCCGAAGACGTCGTAGCCGATCCGGTCCTTTGGCACGCCTCGGCGGAGGAATTCGGCGCGGACCTGGTACATGAACGGCACCGGCCCGCAGAGGTGGATGTCGGCCTCGGTCGGTAGCGGGACCCGGCTCGGATCCAGCTGGCCGGCGCTGACCCCCGCCTTCAGCCGGTCCAACTCACCGTTGGCGGCGTCCTCGTACCACAACAGCACCGACAGGTTCGGCAACTGCTCCGCCAACTCCGGCAGCTCGTGGCGGCGGGCGTGGGCGGCGGCGCTGCGGTCGGCGTGTACCAGCACCACCTCCCGGTCGGTCTCGGTCGCGGCCAGGTGGTGCAGGGCCGACATCGCCGGGGTGAGGCCGATACCGGCGCTGACCAGCACCAGCGGGCCCCCATCCCCGATCGCGCTGACCTCGCCGAACGGGGGGCTGAGGCGGAGCGTGTCACCGGCGGTCACCCGGTCGTGCAGGAGGGTCGAGACCACGCCTTCGGGGGCGTCGCCGGTGGCGCGTACCCGCTTGACGGTGATCTGCCAGTAGGTTTCGCCGGGTGGGCCGGAGAGGCTGTACTGCCGGATCTGCTGCCGCCCGCCGTCCAGGTCGACCGCGACGGAGACGTACTGCCCGGGCGTGAAGGTGGGAAGCGGGCCACCGTCGGCCGGGACCAGGCGGAAGGAGATGACATCCGCGGTCTCCTGAATGCACTCCACGACCTGCCAGTGCCGCCACACCGACCCGTCCTCGCCCACCCCGGCCTGGGTGTAGAGCCGGGCCTCCCGGGCGATCAGCTCGCAGGCGAGCAGCCAGTACACCTCGTCCCAGGCGGCTGCGACCTCGTCGGTCACGGCCGCACCGAGCACCTCGCCGACCGCGGCGAGCAGGTGGCGGCCGACGATCGTGTACTGGGTGGCGGTGATGCCGAGCGAGGCGTGTTTGTGGGCGATCCGGCGCAGGATCAGCTCCCACGACTTCTCGTCGTCGCCGTTGACGAGGTGCTCGGCGTAGGCGACCACGGAGGCGGCGAGCGCGGCCGGCTGCTCCCCGGTGGCCTGGTGGCCCTTGTTGAAGATGTTCAGTAGCTCCGGGTGGGCCTTGAACATTCGCTGGTAGAACCGGCTGGTGATCGCTTCACCGTGCGCCTGCACAGCGGGCAGGGTCGCCGTTACCACTGCTGCTGAGGATTGCGAGAGCAAGACCACTCCTTTGAGAGCATCGATCGGCGTAAAGATCGTGTTCCACGGTCGTCTACCGGACGAGTCTGCGGAAACATGACCTGGTTCCACCGAACAGACACACAACAGCCCAGATCAGGGCCGAAGGTCCTGGATTCTGTGCGGAGCCCGTCACCGTCGGCTTCGGGACGAGGAGCGGGTCGGCAGCGTCGGCGGGCCTTCCCAGCCCGGCCGAGACGGGCGCGGTCCGGTCCCGTGGCTGCGGTAGACGACGTACGGCCGGGTGACGTAGCCGATCGGCGCGCTGAAGGCGTGCACCAGCCGGGTGAACGGCCAGAACGCGAAGAGGGCGAAGGCGGCCACGACGTGGAGTTGGAAACCGATCGGCACGCTGGTCATGAGCTCGGGATCGGGGCTGAAGTAGAACAGCGACCGAAACCAGGGCGAGAGGTCCGCGCGGTAGTCGTAGCCCCCTTCGGTGATGTTGCCCCGCACCGTGTTCCAGAGTCCCAGCACGATGACGGCCGCGAGGAACACGTACATCGCTTTGTCGTTGCGGGTGGTGGCGGCGAAGACGGGGCCGGTGAAACGGCGGCGGGCGATCAGGATGACCATTCCGGCGAGGGTGCAGAAGCCGGCGACGGTCCCGATGAAGACGGCCATGAAGTGGTAGCTGTGCTCGGTGATGCCGACGGCCTCGGTCCAGGACTTGGGGATGAGGAGGCCGACCACATGTCCGATCAACACCATGAGTACGCCGAAGTGGAACAGGGGGCTGCCCCAGCGCAACAAGGCGGTCTCGTACAGCTGGGTGGAGCGGGTGGTCCAGCCGAACTTGTCGTAGCGATAGCGCCAGATCAGCCCTCCGATCAGGATCGTGATGGCCAGGTACGGGTAGACCACCCAGAGCAGCACGTGCACCGTGTTCATCTGCGGCCCCCGGTGGTGTCAACGAGTCCGTACGGTTCGAGACCAACCTCTTCGACCGGCGGACCGGTGCGGGCCAGCCGGAGCGCGGCGGCGAGGTCGGCGGGGCGCGGGGCGGGCAGCATGGTCCGGATCGCCTCGACCGCGTGCCGGTACGGGGACTCCTCCCGGCCCAGCGACTCGGCGAGCAGGTCGAGGCCGACCCGGTTGTCGTGCAGTAGCCGCCATCCGGTGTCGTCTTCGGCGGCCAGGTCGAGCAGCACCGGCAGGTAGTCGGGCAACTCGCCGTCGACCACCGCCAGGCCGGCGGCACGGTACGCGGCGGCGAAGCCGACGAGCGCCTCCCCGCGGCGGCGGGTGTCGCCGCAGGTGTAGTAGCTCAGGTGCAGGCAGCACCGGCGGCGGAAGTCGAACAGCTGCACGTAGGCGGCGCGTAGCTCGCCGGGGGCGGTTGCTTCGCAGTGGGTCAGCACCTGTCGGAGCGGCTTCGCCACGGCGTCGGGGAGCGCGTCGAGGGCGGCCCGGATGACCGGCAGCGCGGCGAGGACCTCCTCGTCGGGGTAGCGCAGCAGTAGCGAGGCGGCGCGGGCGGCGACGGGCCGCCAGGTCGTCGGTTCGGTCGTCATGGCTGGTCCCGGTTGATGTCGAGGACGCCCGGGCCGGTCACGTCGCCGCCCTCGCCGGCCGGATCCTTCCGCGGTCGGGCGCCGGTCCGGTCGCCCGCACCACCGGCGTCGATCAGGTTGGTCCGTTGGGCCGGGTCGCCGGCCTCGGTCAGGGAGTCGGCCCGCTGCCGGCTGCGTTGCGCGTCGAAGGTCTCCACCTGGATCGGTACGGGCGTGCCGGAGGATTCCCCGAAGGGGCCCTGCCCGTAGGGTCCGCCGCCGCCCATCCCGGGGCCGCCCACATAGTCCAGGGAGCACTCGGTGGCGATCTTTTCCAGCCGGTGGGCGTCCTCGGCGTGGGCGGCGGGGATGACGTAGCGCTGTTCGTACTTGGCGACCGCCAGGAGGCGGTACATGTCGTCCATCTCGTCGGCGGTCATGCCGACGCTGGCGGGGATGGCGTCGTCCGGTGTCTCGCCGAGGTTGCTGCGGCGTTGGTAGGCGCGCATGGCGGCGAGTCGGCCGAGCGCCGCGCGGACAGGTGCCGGATCGCCGGCGGTGAAGAGCTCCGCGAGGTAGTCGACGGGGATGCGGAGAGCGTCGATCGCGCCGAAGAGGTTGCCGGCCTCCTCACCGTCGTGGCCGGTGTCGCGCAGCACGTCCACCACGGGGGACAGGGGCGGGATGTACCAGACCATCGGCATGGTCCGATACTCCGGGTGTAGTGGCAGCGCCACCTCGTACTTCATGATCAGGTCCCAGATCGGGGACTGCTGGGCGGCCTCGATCCAGTCGTCGGGGATCCCGCCCGCCCGCGCGGCGGCCACGACGTCGGGGTCGTGGGGGTCGAGGAAGACCGAGCGCTGCGCCGCGTAGAGCTCCTGTTCGGCTTCGGTGGCGGCGGCCTCGGCCACCCGGTCGCTGTCATAGAACAGGAGGCCGAGGTAGCGCAGCCGGCCGACGCAGGTCTCGGAGCAGATGGTCGGCTGCCCGATCTCGATGCGGGGAAAACAGAACGTGCACTTCTCCGCCTTGCCGGTGCGGTGGTTGAAGTACACCTTCTTGTACGGGCAGCCGGTGATGCACATCCGCCAGCCGCGGCAGCGGTCCTGATCGACCAGCACGATGCCGTCCTCGCTGCGCTTGTAGATCGCCCCGGAGGGACAGGAGGCGGCGCAGGACGGGTTGAGGCAGTGTTCGCAGATCCGGGGCAGGAAGAACATGAAGGTCTTCTCGTACTCCTGCCGTACCTGCTCGGACACCTTCGCCAGCACCGGATCACCCGCCGTGATCTCGTTCCCGCCGGCCAGGGAGTCGTCCCAGTTCGCACTCCAGGTGATCTTCATGTCCTCGCCGGTGAGCAGGGACTTCGGCCGGGCGACCGGGATGTCGTCGCTGGATGGCGCGGTGATCAGGTGCTCGTAGTCGTAGGTCCAGGGCTCGTAGTAGTCCTGCATGGAGGGCAGCTTCGGGTTGGCGAAGACGGTGAACATCCGCTTCAGGCGCCCGCCCGAGCGGGGCTTGAGCCGCCCGGAGCGGGTACGCACCCAGCCGCCCTGCCAACGCTGCTGGTTCTCGTAGGTGCGCGGGTAGCCCTGGCCGGGGCGGGTCTCCACGTTGTTGAACCAGACGTACTCCACCCCGGATCGGTTGGTCCACGCCTGCTTGCAGGTCACCGAGCAGGTGTGACACCCGATGCACTTGTCCAGGTTCATCACCATCGCCATCTGCGCCATCACCCGCATCAGTACCGCACCTCCTGCGAACGGCGGCGGACCACCGTCACCTCGTCGCGCTGGTTGCCGGTCGGCCCGAGGTAGTTGAACGCGAAGGCGAACTGCGCGTATCCGCCGATCAGGTGGGTGGGTTTCACCAGCAGTCGGGTCAGCGAGTTGTGTATCCCGCCGCGGCGGCCGTTGAGCTGTGCCTTCGGCACGTCTATCACCCGTTCCTGCGCGTGATAGACGTAGACGGTGCCCTCGGGCATCTTGTAGCTGACCACCGCCCGGCAGACCAGCACCCCGTTGCGGTTGACCGCCTCGATCCACTCGTTGTCCCGCACCCCGATCTTCGCCGCGTCTGCCTCACTCATCCACATCGTCGGCCCACCGCGGGACAGCGTCAGCATGAGCAGGTTGTCCTGGTACTCCGAGTGAATAGCCCACTTCGAGTGTGGAGTCAGATACCGAACGGTGATCTCCAACTCTCCGTTGGCGCCGAGCCGCGGTTCGCCGAAGAGTCGGTGGAGGTCCAGCGGCGGCCGGAAGATCGGCAGCGCCTCGCCCGTCTCGTGGATCCAGTCGTGGTCCAGGAAGAAGTGCTGCCGCCCGGTCAACGTGTGCCATGGCTTCAGCCGCTCCGTGTTGATCGTGAACGCCGAGTACCGGCGACCGCCGTGTTCACTGCCCGACCACTCCGGACTCGTGATCACCGGAACCGGACGGGACTGGGTGTCCGCGAAGGTGGTCTGTTTCCCCTCCGCCTCGGCGGCGAGGTCCGCCAGGCGTTGACCGGTCCGCCGCTCCAGGAACCGGAAGCCCTCGGTGGCGACGCGGCCGTTCGTGGTGCCCGACAGCGCCAGGATGGCCTCACAGGCTCGAATATCGGTGTCCAGCCGGGGCCGGCCGTCGGCGGCGCCACCCCGCACCACGCCGTTGACCCGCCGCAGGTAGTCGACCTCCCGGTGCACATCGACGGTGACCGCCTTGTTCGTGGTGCCCAGCCGGTCCAGTAGGGGGCCGAGAGCGGCCATCTGGTCGGCGACCGCGCCGTAGTCCCGCTCCACGACCACGAACTTCGGCATCGTGCGGCCCGGCACCGCGGGAGCGTCGCCGGTCATCCAGTCGCGCACCACCCCGCCCGGAGTAGCCATCGCATCCGGGGTGTCGTGCAGCAGTGCCGTCGCCACCAGGTCCCTGCGTACACCGAGATGCCGGCGGGCCAGGGCGGAGAAGGCCTTGGCGATCCCGTGGAAGGCGGTGAAGTCGGTGCGGGTCTGCCACGGCGGGTTGATCGCCGGGGTGAAGGCGTTCACGAACGGGTGCATGTCGGTGGTGCTGAGATCATGCTTCTCGTACCAGGTGGCCGCCGGTAGCACCACGTCGGAGAAGAGCGTGGTCGAGGTCATCCGGAAGTCGAGGCTCAGCAGCAGGTCGAGCTTGCCCTCCGGGGCCTCGTCGCGCCACACGACATCGGCCGGGCGGTTGCCGGCCGGAGCCTGCTCCGCCCGTAGGTTCGACTCGGTGCCGAGCAGGTGACGCAGGAAGTACTCGTTGCCCTTGCTGGAGGAGCCGAGCAGGTTGGCCCGCCACACCGTCAACACCCGGGGCCAGTTCTCCGGGGCGTCCGGGTCGGTGCCGGCGAAACCGAGTCGGCCATCGACCAGTGCGTCCGCGACGTAACGCGCCGGGTCGTCCGGGTTCGCGGCCAGTGCCTCGTCGGCCAGATCAAGGGGGTTACGGTCGAAGGTGGGCATCGACGGCATCCAGCCCAGCCGGGTCGACTGAGCCAACAGGTCGACGGTGTGCTTGCCGGCGAAGGCGCCGGCGCCGGTGGGAGCGGCGAGGGCGTCGGCGGCGTACGTGTCGTAGCGCCACTGGTCGGTGTGGACGTACCAGAAGGCGGTGCCGATCATCTGCCGGGGCGGGCGGACCCAGTCCAGCGCGAACGCGAGCTGCTGCCAGCCGGTCACCGGCCGGCACTTCTCCTGCCCCACGTAGTGTGCCCACCCGCCGCCGTTGACCCCCTGGCAGCCGGTCAGCGTGGTCAGCGCCAGCATCGCCCGGTAGGTGGTGTCGGAGTGGAACCAGTGGTTCGTACCGGCCCCCATCACGATCATTGAGCGGCCACCGGAGCGCTCGGCGTTGTCCGCGAACTCCCGGGCCACCCGGGCCACCTGCGCCGCCGGTACGCCCGTGAGCGGCTCCTGCCACGCCGGCGTGTACGGCTCGGCCGTATCGTCGTACCCGGTCGGCCAGCTACCGGGTAGGCCGGGACGGGCGACGCCGTACTGGGCGAGCATCAGATCGAACACGGTGGTGACCAACCGGTCGCCGACCCGGCTGGTGGGCACGCCGCGCCGCAGCACCGCCGGCTGGTCGGTGTCGAACCGGGGCAGCAGCACCTCCACCGCCTCGCCGCCGGTACAGCTCAGCCGGGGCACGATCTCGCCCAGCTCCAGGTTCCACCGGCCGACGCCGGTCTCGCTGTAGCGGTCCCCGAGCGACCCGTTCGGCACCGCTGGCCCGTCCGCGACGGAATCCCACAGCACCGGCCGGAAGGCCGCCTCCTTGTCGCCTTCCCCCAGGTCGGCGGCGGTGACGAACTTCCCCGGGCGGTAGCCGCCGTCGGCTGCCGGCTCCAAGCTGACCAGGTACGGCAGGTCCGTGAAGCGGCGCACGTAGTCGAAGAACCGGGGCGTGTTCCAGTCGACGAAGAACTCCTTGAGAATGACGTGCCCCATCGCCATCGCCAGTGCCCCGTCGGTGCCGGGCTGGGCGGGCATCCACTCGTCGGCGAACTTGACGTTGTCGGCGAAGTCCGGGCTGACCACCACGACCTTCTGGCCCCGGTATCGTGCCTCGGCCATCCAGTGCGCATCCGGGGTGCGGGTCACCGGCACGTTGGAGCCCCACATGATGAAGTAGGAGGCGTCCCACCAATCCCCGGACTCCGGCACGTCGGTCTGGTCGCCGAACATCTGCGGGGACGCCACCGGCAGGTCCGCGTACCAGTCGTAGAACGACAGCATCGATCCGCCGATCAGCGACAGGAACCGTGCCCCCACCGCGTGCGACACCATCGACATCGCCGGGATGGGGGAGAAGCCGGCGATCCGATCCGGCCCGTACTCGGCGATGGTGTGCACATGCGCCGCGGCGACCAGTTCCAGCGCCTCGTCCCAGGAGACGCGGACCAGGCCGCCCTTGCCCCGTGCCTGCTGGTAGCGGCGTCGCCGCTGCGGATCGGCCTGAATCTCGGCCCACGCCGCCAGTGGATCACCCAGCCGCTGCCGGGCCTCGCGGTACATCTCCATCAGCACACCCCGGGCGTACGGGTAGCGCACCCGCGTCGGCGAGTAGGTGTACCAGGAGAACGCCGCCCCGCGTGGGCAGCCCCGCGGCTCGTACTCCGGCCGATCCGGGCCGACGCTCGGGTAGTCGGTCTGCTGCTGTTCCCAGGTGATGATGCCGTCGCGGACGTACACCTTCCAGGAACAGGAACCGGTGCAGTTCACCCCGTGGGTGGAGCGCACCACCTTGTCGTACGACCAACGGTCTCGGTAGAAGGCATCCGCCTGGCGCCCACCGACCTGGTAGAGGGCCCGGCCGTCGGGGGCGACCTCGGCCCGGCGAACCAGGCCGCCCACGGCCAGCAACGCCCGGCTCGCATGCTCCGTCGTGCCCGTCATTCGCCTCATTCCTCACCGGTGACCGCGAGAACACCCGATGGGATGACTCGTCCCCAGCTTGGCGCAGATAGCCAGACAAAGCGGGTCTAAATCGGCGCGATCGCCTATCTCGGTGGCGCTGGTGAACTTTCCGCCCGGCAACACCCTGCGCACCCAGGTGATCCGATAATTGGCAAGTTGCAGTGCTTTGGGTGGCTTAGGGTGAGGGGCGTGGTGCACGAGGCGCTCAGCTCCCCGGCGACGACCCGTCCGGGGCCGGAGATGGTCTGGATCCCGGGTGGTCGGTTTCGGATGGGATCAACGGATTTCTATCCTGAAGAAGGGCCCGTGCGATGGGTCGAGGTCGATGGGTTCTGGATCGATCAGTACCTGGTGACCGTCCGAGATTTCGAGCGATTTGTCCGGGAGACCGGCCACGTGACAATGGCCGAGGTGGCACCGACGGCGGCGGACTACCCCGACGCCGACCCGGAGCTGCTCGTCCCCGGCTCCCTCGTGTTTCGCAAGGCCTCCGGGCCGGTCAGCCTCGCCGACTACCGCAACTGGTGGTCGTGGACGCCGGGCGCGACCTGGCGTCATCCCGAGGGGCCGGGCAGCACCATCGACGGCAGAGACCTGCACCCGGTCACCCACGTCGCGTACGCCGACGCGGTGGCCTTCGCGACCTGGGCCGGCAAGGAACTCCCCACCGAGTCCGAGTGGGAGCTCGCCGCCCGTGGCGGGCTCGACGGTGCCGCCTTCACCTGGGGCAACGAGTTCGCCCCCCAGGGCAAGATGATGGCCAACACCTGGCAGGGCGCGTTTCCCTGGCAGAACCTGCTCCTCGACGGGTACGCGGGAACCTCGCCGGTGGGAGCCTTCCCGCCCAACGGTCACCGCCTCTACGACATGGCCGGCAACGTCTGGGAGTGGACCCGGGACGTCTTCACGTACCCCGCTGACCCGTCGGCGAAGGCGTGCTGTACGACGCCGGTCACCGCCGACGGACCGGGCGCGGGCATTCCCCGCCACGTCATCAAGGGCGGGTCCCACCTGTGCGCCCCCAACTACTGCATGCGGTATCGGCCGGCGGCCCGGCAGGGCGAAGCGATCGACACCTCGACCTGCCACCTCGGCTTCCGGTGCGTCATCCGGTAGTACCGGAGTCGCTGCCGGTCCGGCTGCGACCGATCGGCACGAGCACCCAGAGCAGCAGCAGCCAGATCAGGGTCAGGCCGGTCAGCGCGAGCGCGAGCGGCAGCTCGAGGATGAAGTCCGTGACGAGGAGCACCGCGACGATCACGGCCAGGATCATCAGCAACAAGCCGGTGGTGGTCATCCAGTGGGTGAAGCGCGCCAGTTCCGGATCACGCCCCTGCCGGAACAGCGCCCGGTGGAACGCCACCGGGGCGATGGTCGCCACCGCCGCGGCGGCGGTGGCGAGGAAGGAGATGATGTAGAGCGTCCGTTGGAAGGCGTTGGTCTCGCCGAACGCGGAGCTGAACGGGAGGGCGAGCAGGAAGGCGAAGAGGATCTGCACCCCCGTCTGCGCGATCCGCAGCTCCTGCAACAGCTCGGCGTACCGGCGCCGCCAGCGGGTCTCCGTCTCCTCCGCCACCCTGCCTCCGCAATCGGTGTGGTCCGGGCCGGGAGGGAGGGACCCTCCTTCCTCCGTGCCTCACAGTCTGGCACCGATGCGATCTCTCGCCGTGGGAATCGGCCAACGCACCGACACCGGTGGCGCGGGGCCCGACCCGGCTGTGATCCCGGATGGGGCACAATCGTGATCATGAACGGCTCGCTAGCGGCTGGCGGCGCCGCCATCCGGCCGGCCACCGTCGAGGACGCGGCGACGGTCGCGGCGGTCTACGTGCGGAGCTGGCGTGCCGCCTACGCGGAACTCCTGCCCACCGAGGTGCTGGCATCCCTGGACGAGGCGGATTGGGCTCGGCGTTTCCGCAGTCGGCGGGACCCGGCCCGGAGCACACTGCTGGCGTTCACCCCGGGTCGCGTCGTTGGTGTGGTGATGGCCGGGCCGGACCGGCAGGATCCGCGATCCGCCGAGGTCTACGCGATCTACGTGCTACCGGAGTTCCAGGGCCAGGGGGTCGGTGCGGCCCTGCTGGACGCCGCCATCGCCCAACTCGACGCAGCGGTTGTCCGGCTCTGGTGTGCCGCGGCGAACAACAGCTCCCGAAGGTTCTACGAGCGCCGGGGATTCGTCCTGGACGGGGCGACCGGCAGCTACGAGATCAGCGGTCACCGGCTGGCCACCGTCCGCTACGCCCACGCGAGGTAGCGCGGGACCGATCGGTCCACCGCAGCCCGGATTGACGGTTCCGCCCAATCCGAACCAGAACGTGTGGAAGGCTCGCAGGCGACAGCCGCTTGGCCCGGGCTGGTTTCGGCCCGCAGCGGAAAACCGCAGACATGGGTTGCCCAACGCAATTTCGGCGGCGGGTCGTCAACACGCTCCGGTCGGGTCCCTACCCGAAGCGGTGAGGAGTTCGATGATGCTGTGGGCGAAGTTCTTCCGAATCCGCCAGAACCTGGTGGGGAGCATGTGGTTCTTCCCGCTGCTGGGCCTGGTGGTGGGAGGGCTGCTCGCCCTGGTGGTCCGCGAGGTCGACGCTGTCATCACCCTGCCGTCGGCGTGGGAGTTCGAGCCGTCCGCGGCACAGGAGCTCCTCACGATCGTGGTCGAGGTCGCCGGGGTGCTGGCCGGATTTGTGGTGGCCGTGAGCGTGGTCGTACTCGAACTCCACGCCGACAGTTTTCCGCGCTACCTGCGGTTGTTGTACCGGGACCGATTCCACCTGGCCGTCGTGACGTTTATCCTCGGGACGGTCGCCTTCGCTTTCACGCTCCTGGCTCTTGGTGGGTCAGCGGAGATCCCGCCGCTCGGTGTCGGCATCTCGGGGATTTTCCTCATCGTCAGCTTCGTGCTCTTCGTGGTTTTCCTCAACCATCTGGTGCATCAACTTCGACCGGTGGCGGTCGCGGCCGACGTGACCAAGACCGCCCGGAAGCTGATGGCGGCGCGCGACCAGTCGGGCGGGTCGGTGGTGACCAAGGAGGAGCCGGCCGGGGATCCAACTCTGGTGATTCAGTCCCAACGGTCCGGGTCGGTGCAGGCGTTGAATGAGGCAGCCCTGGTCCGTTGGGCCAGCCAGCACGACTGTCAGCTCCGGTCAAAGGTGGCGGCCGGCGACTACATCATCGCCGGCCAACCAGTGATGGAGATATTCGGGACGAGGCCGTCGGGTGACTCCACCAAGCAGATCCACGCCATGGTGGCCCTGGGGATCGAGCGGACCATCGAGCGTGATCCGGCCTTTCCGGTACGGATTCTGGTGGACAGCGCGGCCCGGGCGCTCTCCTCGGCCATCAACGATCCGACAACAGCGGTGCAGATGATGGACTACCTGGAGGAGCTGCTGCGGATGATCGGGGCGCGGCCCCTCGGCACGATGCGGTACTGCGACGAGTCCGGCCAGCCGCGGCTGACTGTGCCCGGCCGGACGTGGGAGGACTACCTCACGCTGGCGGTCACCGAGATCCGCGAGTACGGGGCCAGCTCCGTCCAGGTGCTGCGGCGGCTCCGCGCCATGCTCGAGGATCTCCGCGAGGTACTTCCGGCCGACCGGCGACCGGCGGTGGACGCCGAGCTTGACCGGCTGGACCAGACCCTGGCCGCGAGCTTCGGGGGCAAGGTCGACCACGACCGGGCCGTGGTGCCGGACCGGCAGGGAATCGGCGGTCCGGGCCGGGGGTGAGGCTCCGGCTCCGAGCCCGGCTCGTGGCCGGAGGCATTCCGGCCACTGGGTGCCCCGTTCTCTGGTAGAACGAGAAAAGGAGGGGCGTGCATTCCATGGGACCGTTGAAACGGCTGGTGAAGGGTGTTGCCGATGGGCAAGAGTTCTGATCAAGAAACGTTGCGGGCGCTCCGAAATCCGCGCGGGGTCGCGATCGCGGGCATACTTTTCGCCGTGGTCTTCGCCATCAGTATCATCCTGCTTCGGTCGGCGCTCCCGAAGGAGCCTTTTGCCGATGTGGAGTGGGTACGGCAAGAAGCTGGCCGGATGCGGGTGGCGTTGTTCCTCATCCCGTTCGCCGGAATCTTCTTCCTCTGGTTCATGGGCGTGGTGCGCGAGTACATGGGCAACTTGGGAGACTGGTTCTTCTCCACTCTGCTCATCGGGAGCGGGGTTCTTTTCCTGGCCATGATATTTGTCGCCGTCGTGGTGGCGGGAGCCATTGTGGATGGTGTTCCCGAAGGTGGGTCCCAGTCCTTGGGTACCGAGACGGTGGGGTTCGGTCGCTCGATCATGCTTGAGGCGAGTGGGATCTACGCGGTACGTATGGCAGCGGTGTTCATGTTCGCGCTCGGAACGGTGGGGATGAAGACCCGCCTGATGCCGAAGTGGCTCTGGATCCTGACCTACATTCTGGCCGTGCTGCTCTTGATCTTCACCAACCAGAATCTCTGGTTCACGCTCATCTTCCCGGCCTGGGTTCTGCTGGTGAGCATCCGAATGTTGGTCACCGGCCAGGTGGCGCCATCCGACACCGCGAAGAGTTGATTGGCAAAGTACGGGCAGGCCGCGGGTCTCGCCGTGGGAGCGGGAGAAGGAGAAGCCGTTCATGAGTAAAGCATTCAAGGGCGTTATCAACCTGGGCGCCAAGGACTCGACGCCGGATTGGGACCCCTACGCCCAACCCCAGGCGCCGAAAGGTGCGCCGAACGTGTTGTTCCTGGTCTGGGACGACACGGGTTTCGGCTCCTGGGACTTCTTCGGTGGGCCCATCGAGATGCCGAACATGAGCAAGCTCGCCAACAACGGACTGAAGTACACCCAGTTTCACACCACCGCGCTCTGCTCGCCCACCCGGGCCGCGCTGCTGAGCGGGCGCAACCACACCACCGTCGGCATGTCCTGCGTCGCCGAGGCGACCCAGGGATTCCCGGGGATGAATGGGCACATTCCCGGGGAGGCGGCTCTTATCGGGGAGATCCTCGGCGACCGGGGCTACAACACCTACGCGCTGGGCAAGTGGCACTGTGTCGCCGAAGACGAGACCAACATGGCCTCCTCCAGGCGGAACTGGCCCACCCACCGTGGCTTCGAACGCTTCTACGGCTTCCTTGGTGGAGAGGCCAACCAGTACTACCCGAACCTCGTCCAGGACCAGCAGTTCGTCGACCAGCCCACCGACCCGGTAAGTATTGACGAGTGGAAGGAGGGCAAGGACGGGTATCTGCTCACCGCCGACCTTGTCGACCGGGCGATCGGCATGATCGGCGACGCCAAGCAGGTCGCTCCGGACCGCCCCTTCTTCATGTACTTCTGCCCCGGGGCGAACCACGCCCCGCACCACGTACCGAAGGCCTGGGCGGACAAGTACAAGGGCAAGTTCGACATGGGGTACGAGGCGATCCGCGAGAAGATCCTGGCAAAGCAGATCAAGATGGGGATCCTGCCGAAGGGGACCGAGCTCTCGCCGATCAACCCGCTCAGCGACGTGCGCAGCGCGGACGGCAAACCCTCGCCCGCCATGAGCGACGTACGGCCGTGGGACTCGCTCAGCGACGATGAGAAGAAGCTGCAGACGCGGATGGCGGAGGTCTTCGCCGGCTTCTCCAGCTATGCCGACCATGAGATCGGTCGGCTGATCGCCTACCTCGAGGACACCGGAGAGCTGGACAACACCCTCATCTTCGTGATCTCAGACAACGGAGCGTCAGGTGAGGGTGGGGCGGACGGCGCCGTTAATGAGAACACGTTCTTCAACGGTGTCCCGAGCAATATCGACGAGAATATCAAGATGCTCGATATTCTCGGTTCGCCCGGCACCTACAACCACTATTCGACCGGTTGGGCCTTCGCCTTCAACACCCCGTTCAAGCTGTTCAAGCAGGACGCGTGGGAGGGTGGAATCTGTGACCCGATGATCGTGCACTGGCCGGCCGGGATCAAGGCCAAAGGCGAGCTACGCGACCAGTACGCGCACGTGACCGACATCGTGCCCACGGTGTATGACTGCCTCGGCATCGAGTTGCCGGAGACGGTCAAGGGCTTCAAACAGTGGCCACTGGAGGGCTCCAGCTTCAAACACACCTTCGAGAAGCCGAAGGCCAAGACCGCGAAGCAAAGCCAGTTCTACCAGATGCTGGGTACCCGGGCGCTGTGGCGGGACGGCTGGAAGGTCGACGCTCTGCACCCGAGCTCACCGGCGGACTGGGGTCATTTCGGTCTGGATCAGTGGGCGCTCTACCACACCGATGTCGACCGTGCCGAGATCCATAACGTGGCCGACCAACACCCCGAGCTGGCCGCGGAGTTGGCGGCACTCTGGTATCACCAGGCCGGCATGTTCTTCGGTCTCCCGGTGGACGACCGGCCCATTGCCGAGTTGCTCAGCACGCCGCGACCGCAGGTGGCGCCACCGCGAGACCACTACGTCTACTATCCGAACACGCTGGAGGTCCCCGAGGCGGTCGCGGTCAACATCCGGGGGCGGTCCTACATCCTGGCAGCCGACGTTGTCATCGATGGTCCCGACGCGGAAGGCGTTCTCTTCGCACAGGGCTCCAACTTCGGCGGGCACGCCCTCTACCTCAAGGACGGCAAACTGAAGTACGTCTACAACTACCTGGGGGAGAAGGAGCAGGTTATCTCCTCGAACATCGATGTGCCGAAGGGGAAGGTGGTACTCGGCGTCGCGTTCGAGAAAGACAAGTTGATTTCTCCACCCGGCTCCGACCAGCCCAGTGCCTGCATCGGGAACGCCTCGCTGTTCATCGGCAAGAAGAAGGTGGGTGAGTGCAAGGGAATGCAGACCCAACTCGGCAAGTTCGCGCTCGCCGGGGAAGGCTTCAACGTCGGCCAGGACCGCGGCGCGCCCGTCACCTATGACTACTCCGGCGCCCGTCCCTGGAAGCTGACCGGTGCCACGATCAAGCAGGTCATCGCGGATGTCTCCGGTGAGGCCTACGTTGACGTCGAGCGGGAGGCGGCCGCCATGATGGCCCGGGACTGAGCGTTGCCGCCAGCTCCCACGGCCGGGTGGGCAGCTGCGGCTCGGGCGTGGCGTCGGTGCTGACCAGCGCGGCCTTGGGGGTATCCGCCGGACGGCGGATACCCCCACGCGTTATCCGAGGAGGTGCGCGAGGTCCGGCAACACGCTGACCGCGGCGAATCGAGTCGTGCGGCCGACGAAACACGTGACCGCGAACATGGTCACCGACATCCGGGTCGAGCTGATGCAGAAGACGACCAGCAGGAGCGGGGGCAGGCCGACCGCCGCGCTCAGCAACACCACCGGTACCGCCACGAAAGGCCGGTCGAGCAGGGTGATGAGTCGGTTGTTCCAGCGGCGGGTCACCGCGACGACGGCGGTGATCGACCGGCGGAGGATCGTCCGGACGGTCACTCGGGGCGGCACGGCCGCCGGCTCCGCAGCGCCGAGACCCGGACCGCTCGGCGCCGTCGCGCTCGGTGCCGGACCGCTCGGCGCCACCGCCACGGTTGTCGCCGCCGCCGCCGCCGGCTCCGGCTCCGGCGCGAAGCGGGCGGTGTGCCGCTCCAACCAGCGGCGCAGCCTCGTGGAGCGGAGGGTGCCGCGTAGGCCCAGGAGCATCAGCGCCTTGCCGGTGGTCTGCCCGGCGCCGGCGGTGACACCCAGCAGGAGGGCGCCCTGCCCGGTCACGGTGGCCGCGCCGATGAGGTACGGCTCCACCGGCACCGCCGGGATGAAGGCCGAGGCGAACGCCATCAGGAAGGTCGCGATCCCGGCCTCGATCATGACGCGTCCCCGCTCATGCGGACGGGGGCCAGCCGGGGTCGGGGGCTTGGCCGCGCTGCGGTGGACGGCTGCTGGGTAGTCGCCGTACCACCACCAGGGAGACGACCTTGATCACGGTCACCGCCAGGGCCAGCGCGAGCGCTGGCCAGGGGCTCGGAACGAAGAGCGCGAGCAGCACCAGCGCGCTGGTGTTGGCAGCCTTCGCCGGCGGGGACCAGTTCCACCGGAAGACACCACGGTGCACGTGGAAGAAATAGTTTGGGCTGAGTAGCCCGAAACGGAGAAACGACAGGCTGAGCACCAGATCGACGACGACGAACTGCAGCAGAAAGACCGCGATGGGAGCCACCATCTGTGGTCGTGCCTGAAGCAGCGGGATGATACAGAGGATGCAGCAGAGCCGGTCGGCCAGGATGTCGAAGACCGCACCGAAGCGGGTCTCCTGGTTCAGTCGGCGGGCTGTCCAGCCATCCAGAGTGTCGCCGACCCAGTAGATTAGATAGGCGGTTACCGCCAGGACCGGGTCCTGGGTGACGATCGCGCCGATCGCGACCGCGACCGCGCCGATCGTACGTACCGCTGTCACGGTATTGGCGGCCTGCACGATCCGCGGCGGCGCGGCGGTCGTCGGCGTCGTACGCTCCTGAAGGTTCGTTCCCGGCATACAGCTTCCTCCAGGAGGTGAAGGCTACCGCCGAATGTGGCAGGTGGCGGAACCACATTACAACCCGAGCAGCGAAGACGATCTCGCCGAGGGGCTTGACATCACCTGGAGGTGACCCGGGTGCACTGGCGGTAATGTCCCGCAGTCGTGCCCCGGGGTCGCCTGGATTGTCGGTAGCGAATCTCCGTCGTCGGGTGCCGGGGCTGAGGTCGAGGTGGGTGCGGGCGAGGCGGCCGGTGGGGGCACGTTGGTCGGCTTGGCGCTCTCGGTTCGCCGCCGCGGAGCCACCGGTCGGGCCGCTATGCTCAGGGGATCTTGATCTCGGCACGAGGCGAAAATGATCATTCTGATTCACACCTCCAAGGCGATGCGACCGGCGCCCCAGGGCGGCGCGACCCTTACCGTGCCTGCCCTACGGGACCGGGCCGAGGAGCTGGCGGCATACCTCCGGACGCTCTCGGTGGAGCAACTCGCCGCCGTCATGGAGCTCTCTCCGGAACTGGCCGTCCGAACACACGGACTCTTCGCCGATTGGGGCACCGATCCGGGGCGGCAGTCACCGGCGATCGACAGCTTCGCCGGTGACATCTACAGCGGGCTCCGCGCCGCCGACCTCACCCCCGCCGACCGGGCGTACGCCGAAGGGCGGTTGCGGATCTTATCCGGGCTGTACGGCATTCTGCGCCCGGATGATGGCATCCAGCCGTACCGGCTGGAGATGGGGTACCGCCTGCCGGACCCGCCGTATGCCAACCTCTACCAGTTCTGGGGCGATGCCGTTGCCCGGTGCCTACCGCCGACCGGCGTCATCATTGATCTGGCCGCCATCGAGTACAACCGGATCGTCACCCGATTCCTGCCCCGCGACCGGTTCGTCAGCCCCCGCTTTCTGACGATCAATCCGAAGACGGGTGAGCCGCGGTTCGTTGTCGTACACGCCAAGATCGCCCGGGGCGCCTTCGCCCGATGGCTACTGACCGCCCAGGTTGAGGACCCGGCGGATATCGTTGACTTCGCCGAGATCGGCTACCGCCACGAACCGGCTCTCAGTAAGCCCCGCCAGCCCGCTTTCGTCTGTACGGAGTTCGGGGGCAAGGGGCTCAGCGTCCGACGACAGGACCTGGGCTGACGTGCGACGACACGACCCCGGCTGAGCGGTCAGGTCTGCTGGGTTTGCCGCGGGCTACCGCTCTTTCGCTGGCGGGGCCAGATCCAGGCGGCCAGGATCGCGCCGACCACCGCGATCACTCCACCGAGCACGAGGGCTGTCGACACTCCGTCCGAGAATGCCTGGTGATAGACCGCGATCACGAGGCTCCGCTCGTTCGCTGGCAGCTTGTCGAGGATGGCGATCGCCGTCTGGGAGTTGGTCAGCGCATTGACGACCTGGCTCGACTCGGCTTCGGTGAGCCCGGCCGCGGTGCTCACCGGGGCGGCGTCGGCCCGACCGAAGCGGGTGGTCGCGGCGGTCAGCAGGACGACGCCGAGCGCGCCCCCCAGCATGCTGCTGGTCTTGTAGAGGCCGGACGCGGCGCCGGCGAGGGCGACCGGTGGGCCGCCGACGATGGTGTCGGCCACGGGCACGGAGAGTAGACCCAGCCCGACACCGATGATGAGCAGGCCCAGGATCACCGCGAGCACCGAGATGGAGGGCAGCAGGGCGCTGACGGCGAAGCTGCCGACGCCGACCAGGACGAGGCCCCAGATCGAGGGGGAGCGGGCGTCGTGTCGGCTGACGATCCGTGCGCCGACGGCGTTGAAGATCAGGATCGTTCCGGCGGCCGGAACCAGGAGTAGACCGGCCGCGATCGCGCTGTAGCCCCGGACGTCCTGCAGGTAGAGGGACAGCACGAAGAGGGCGCCGGCGAAGGACAGGTTCATCGTCAGGTTGACGAGAAGAGCGCCGTCAAAGCTGCGGGTGCGGAACAGCCGTAGATCCACCAGCGGGTCGGTGATCCTCAGCTCGACGAACACGAACGTCAGGGTGAGCGCCGCGGCGGCGCCGAAGAGCGCGATGATCAGCGGATCGTCGAAGCCGACCTGTTGCCCCTCGGTCAGCGCGAAGAGCAGGCACAGGGCGGCTCCGGCCCCGGTGACCAGCCCGATCAGGTCGACCCTGCCCCGGGCCTTCTGCGCCTCGGGTGCGCTTCGTGTGGTCAGGACGTACAGGACGAGTACCACCGGCGCGGTCAACCAGAACAGTGACCGCCAGCCCAGCAGCGTGGTCAGGGCTCCGCCGACGGCGGGCCCGACGGCCTGCCCGGCCCAGCTCGCCGCGGCCCACGCGGCGAAGGCCGGGGGCTGCTCGGTCCGCGTGAAGTGCGTCGGGATCATCGCCAGCGTGGCGGGCAGGATGAGCGCGCCACCGGCGCCCATCAACGCGCGGCCGGCGATGAGACCGGCGAGGTTGGGCGTGAAGGCGGTCCCCAGGGCGGCGAGACCGAAGATCAGCAGGCCGAGTAGCAGCATCTTTCGATGACCGTGTAGGTCGGCGAGACGACCGCCGGCCAGCAGGAGGGTTCCACAGGCGATGCTCAGGGCGTTGTTTGCCCACTGCATGTCGGTCAGGTTGACGCTCAGCTCGTTGGCGATGGTCGGTAACGCCACCCCGAGGTTGGAGAACGCGAGCCACACCAGCGTGGCGGCGCCGCAGAGGCTGATCAGGGCGACCCGTCGGGACGGAGGCGACCCGCGGGACCGGGAGTGCATAACCGGACGATATAGGAAAATTTGCTGATATGTGGTCCGAAGCTACGGGTGGCTGGATCGGTCGGGACGGCGGGCTGCCTCGGGGTGGTCGGCGCGGGTGGCGCCGCTGGACGCCGAACCGCTGCGGTCGGGATCTGGCGGCGGCAGCGCGGTCGGTGGGAATGCGAGCTCAGCCGCCTCGATGACAAGCGGTCGTGGCTCGCAATTGGTGGCCGGAGGAACAGCCACGGCGGGTGTGGTAACCGCTACCCATGAGGGAGATTTGGTGGTGGAGCGAAACCCGACTGTGGGTCCTTTAGCAACCACCCTGTCTGGATGCTAATGTCCTCCTCTTCGCACTCGTGAAATGGAGTTAACCCGAGCATGGCGCGACAGGTAATCACCCAACTGATTGATGACCTAACCGGTGGTGAGGCCGACCAGACGATTGAGTTCGGTCTCGACGGCAGGGCCTACACCATCGAACTCTCGGACGAGAACGCATCCACGCTCCGGCAGGCGCTCGCCCCCTATATCGCCGTTGGTCAGCGCGTCGGTAGGGCCAGCGGCCACGGTGGGATCACGAGGGCGGTGCGGGGGGCAGCCGCGACCGCGCAGCGTTCCACCCGCGCCCGTAACGAGGAGATCCGGGAGTGGGCGCGGGCCAACGGATATCAGGTGTCGGACCGTGGACGCATCCCGGTCGGCGTGATGGAGGCATACGACAAGCAGTGAATGGCTGGCAGTCGGTCCGCCAGCAATGGCCACGGTCCGAGCTAGCCCGACGCAGCACGAAGGGCCCCGGGCCGGGGCCCTTCGCTGTGTCCCGCCCCGCGTTCGCCCGGAATGCGAAGCTGGTTCCCCGGAGGAGGCCTACCCTCGGTTGGCAGCTCCGGCTGGGACATGCTGGCCGTCGGCGCGGGGAGGCGTGGTCCGCCACCGGTCCAGCCCCGGGCTTCCGTAGCGCCGAGAGGAAATGACCATGGGAAGCGAATTGGCCGAGCTCCTGGAAGCGGCGGCCGTCGGGCGCTTCCCGTCGCCGGATGGTGGGACGACCGTGCTGCCGCAGCCCGGCGACCGCGACGCCGGGGTGATCGCGTTCACCGCTCACTCCGTGGTCTTCACCGACGAGGATCCGCGTTGGGTCCGGGGAATTCTGGCCGCTCTCGACTGTGACCGTCTGGCAGCCACAATGCATCCACGCTTCCTGGGCGCGCTGCTCGAGCGCACCGGACGTTCCATGGACACGATCGACCTACTGACGGTCGCGAGCCCGCTGGCTGGTGCACCCCCGCTGCGGCTCACCGAGCTCACCGACCTCGCCCATCCCCGGGAAGCCCGAGCGCGCCAGCGACGGGACGACGTCCGGGTCTGGGTGGCTGATGGGGGAGTGGTCATCCTTGGCCGGGGTGTGGCCGGCCGGTGGGAAGCGGCGATCGAGGTTGACGAGGGGCGGTGCGAGGCGGGCCTCGGGCGGGCGTTGGCGAGGGCCGCTCGGCACCTGGCGCCGACCGGGCAGCCGGTCTGGGCGCAGCAGGCCGCGGGCAACGCCCGCAGTGTGCGTGCGTTCCAGGCGGCGGGGTTCCGACCGGTGGGCTCCGAAGCGCTGCTCCTGGCTCCGTAGCGGCTTTCGGCAACAGGTCGGTAGCGCGGCCGGAGGTTGTCGTCCCTGGCCGGAGGGTGACATAGATGACAGCGTCGCGGCCACGGGCGCCGCGACATAGCTGTTGACAGGAGTACCGAACGTGAGCGTAAGATCGACTCTGCGCTGAGAAACGTGTGTTTAGCGGCAGCGCCGCACACGGAACGCATGTTTCAGTGGCGTCGGGCGACGGGTCGCTGACCCGGATGGGGATTGCCAGCGGGATGGATCAGCTCCATTTGGAGCGCAACGGGGGGATGTATCCCGCAGCACTCGCTGCCCGGCTCGGCCGGCACGCACCCGGTGTCAGGGCCAGTGGCCCGACACCGTCGGACCGGAGGTGCTGGGGCCAGCCAGGAGGCGGGACGCCAGCTGGCCGGCCCCAGCGGCTACCGTGTCGAGCCACCCGGCCGTCGAGGGCAACCGGACGTGCCACTTCCTTCGGTGGCTGCCGGTTGGCCTGGCCCTGCCCGTGCTGGCCCTGCTCCCCTTCGACCGCGGGCTCAGCCTCGGTCAGATCGGTGTGCTGTTCGGGGGCTCACATTGTGGCCGTCTGCGCGCCACGGTCCGGATCGCGGCGTGGGGCGAGGGCAACCGCGGCGCCACTCACCGCGATCCCGGTTCCGGACCGGGCCGGGATGTCGATGGTGAGTAGGCTCGGGCGGCCCATCTCCTGACCCTGGTGCACGGTGACCGTCGTGGGCGGCGCGACCAGGCCGAGCTCCCGCAGGTAGCCACCGAGCGCCGCGGCGGCCGCACCAGTGGCGGGGTCCTCCACGACGCCGCCGGGGGGAAACGGGTTTCGTGCATGAATGACCTGTGCGGACTCTCGGTACACCAGGTTGATGGTGGTCCAGTCACGCTCGGCCATCAGGCTGGACAGTGCGGCCATGTCGTAGTCCAGATCGGCCAGGCGGGCTCGGCTTCCAGCGGCGATGATCGGGTGCCATGCCCCGGCGAAGGCGACCCGTGGTGGCAGTGTCGGCGCCAGGTCCGCCGACTTCCAGCGCAACGCTTCGAGTAGGGCCGTGAAGTCGTCCGTGGCGATCGGCTGGGTGCGCGGCTCGACGCTGACCAGCGTCGCGGTGATGGTGCCGTCCGCCCGTACGGTGGTGGAGACCTCGACCGGGCCGGCGGGGGTGCTCAGATGCAACACCCCAGGGCCGTGTCGCTCGGCGTACGCCGCGGCCGACGCGATGGTCGCGTGGCCACAGAACGGGACCTCCGCTTTCGGACTGAAGTAGCGAACCGCGAAATGCCCCGCGTCGCCGGGCACGAGAAACGCCGTTTCGGAATACCCGACCTCGGCCGCGACCTGCTGCATCTCCGCGTCGTCCGCACCGGTGGCGTCCAACACCACCCCAGCCGGGTTGCCGCCGGCGGGGTCAGTGGTGAACGCGGCGAACCGTAGGATCTCCATGGTCGCGATCCTAGGGGCGGAGCCCATCCACAGCCGAGTGCCAATCGACCGGCCGTGGTCGCCGCCGGTCGGGTGCGTCGATGCCTGCTATCTGGGCGGTGAGAGATACAGCCCGGTGCTACACCCCAGTTCGCCGGGCTCCAACCAGATCCTGTTGAATCCGGGCGACTCGATGTCCCCGCTCGGAGTGCGGATCAGGAGGAGACAGTCCCGTTCGGCGGGTACGCCGACCGCGGCGACGAGGACACCCTCGTGGGTGACGGTATCGACCCGGATGTGTGGCTCGGGAAAAGCTGCTCGCACCGCCTTCGCCAAGGTGTCGGGCGTGGCCGTGCGTAGCGCCGCGGCCAGCCGCTGACGCCCGTCGTCCGGCAGCCTCGGGGCCGGCGAGGCGGAGGGCAGCGCTGGAGCGGGTCCGGAAGGACAGTCGATCTCGTGATACGTCGGGTGGCGATCTACCTTAAGCAGGTAGCGGTAGCATCGGGCCGCCGGGACCGTCTGATCGGCGCGGGGTTCGAAGGGGTTCTTCGACGGTGCGGCCGTCACAACGAACCGGACATCGATCGTGACCTGATCCGATCCGACGGTCCGATCGGACCAACCCACCGCTTCCCGCCGTACGGTGGACCCGGCGCCCACCCCCTCCCTGCGGACCCAGGTCGCGGCGAGGTGCTCGGCGCCCCGTATGTGATCGTGGTAACCGAGGTCCTTGCTGAGGAGCGCGGCTTCGTCCTCGGCGATGGTCCGCGCCAGCGAATCGCCCTCCTGGTAGTCCGAGCATCCACTCAGTGCCAGCCAAACAGCCGCAGCGGTGCAGGTCAGCGGCGAGGCTCTGCGGAGCGGGCGAGCGGATCGGGTAACTCCCGCCACCCGGGGCGCGAGCCGGCGGGCGCGATGCCGGCCCGCGAAGCTTCGCGCTGCCCGCGTTGATAACTCGACCATGGTGGGACCGTACCCGTGCATGTCCTTGTCGGGGCGCCCGAACGTTTGGCGTGGTGCACCCGTCGGCTGCCCGGAAGGTAGCCGGCAACGGCGCCCGGAAGGTCGGCACGTTGGGGTGAGTCGGTTCCGGTGATCGGTCCGCCTGGTGGCGTCGCCCATAGGGTGGGTTCGGGTTATGACTTCGAGTTGGAGCGCCGGTGCTGCGCCGCCGAGTCGATGTTGTTCGGTCGGAGGCTGACCTTCGGTACGGGTGAGTGGGGTCGGCGTGGGGATTGGAGTGACCGCACTCTCCGTCGCCCATCCGGAGAGTGTGGCCACGATGGTTCTTTCTGGTGCCGGACAGCCGGATGAACGAGGGTGAGCTGGGTGCGGGGGAGGCGCCCCGGACCGGGTCGGGGCGGCCGATCCGACCATGGCCGGTGACGACTGTCGGGCTGTTGACGGTGTTTCTGGTCGGGTTGAACATCTCCCTGGTCGTGATCGCCCTGCCGACGATCAGGAGTGTGTTCGACCTGAGCTCGAGTGGTCAGCAATGGCTGGTTTCCGGGTACTTTCTTACGCTCGGACTGGCACTGGTGCCGGCGGGCCGGTTCGGCGATCAGCGTGGCCGGCGCAACATATTCGTGGCCGGCATCATGTTGTTCGTCGTGGCGAGCATGGTTGCCGGGTTCGCCCCCTCCGGAAAATGGCTGATCATCGCTCGGTTGGTGCAGGGAGTTGGCGTCGGCGTCGCGTTACCCCAGGTGTTCGGGGCGGTCCAGCGAATGTTTTCGCCCCGAGACCGCGGACGTCCGCTCGGGCTGCTGGCCGTCGGAGTCAGTAGCTCCCGACTGGCCGGTCCGATACTCGGCGGTGCCCTGGTCACCCTCGGTGGCGAGCAGGGCTGGCGGTGGATCTTTTTGATCAATGTTCCGCTGGGGATCGTCGTCGCCGGCTTCGGGTGGCGGTTGTTCCCCATCGCCGAGCGGGGACAGCGCCCCGACCTGGACCTGGTCGGGGCGCTCCTGCTGATATGCGGGTTGGGGCTGCTGTGGCTGATGCAGGGAGAGCAGTGGCCGGGGCTGCTCCGCTGGCTGCTCCTCCCGGCCGGCCTGGCGATGCTGGTCGCCTTCTTCTACTGGGAACGGTCCTATGCCCGCCACGGCGAGCCGATATTCAACCTGGGCCTGTTCCGGATCCGGTCATTCGCCCTGGGCGCATTCATCGCCACGTTCTACTTCGCCGGCTACGAGGCCATCTACTATCTGGTGTCGGAGTATCTGCAGCAAGGGCTCGGACACGACGAGTTGGTGGCGGGCATCGCCCTCATGCCGCTGGCTCTGGGCACGGCCCTTGGCTCGGTGGCCGCCGGCGCCAGGGCCGGCCGGATCGGGCGGCCATTGATCGCCGCGGGGCTGGCCTGTGGAGCAGTCGGGCTCGCCATGCTGTTGATCGCAGACCTGTTCCTACCGGATCCACGCTCCCCGCACGCAGCCACCCTGCCCCTGCTCTTGGCGGGCTTGGGCGGTGGACTCGTCACCGCGGGCGTCGGGGGCGGGCTGGTCATTGCTCCGAACCAGACCCTGGCCCTGGCACACGTGCCACCGGCCCAGGGCGGCAGTGCCGCGGGGATGCTGCAGACGGGGCAGCGCTTCGGGGGTGGGTTCGGGGTCGCCGTCGTCGGCACCGCCCTCTTCACCAGCCTGGACCGAACCGGTGACTGGCTCCTCGCCTTCCGAATACCGCTGGCGGTCATTATCTGCTTCTTCGTCATCGCGTTTGCCGCTGTTCTGATCGACTTGGTCACTCGTTCCCGATCACGGTGACGGCCCTTTCCCACGGATCAGTCCGTGGCCTCTGTCGTCCGGCTGCTCCGAAGGTCGGCGCCGCCCCTTCCCGTCCGCGACCCGGGCGACAGTTGGGTCGGCTGCCACTCCGGTCATCCGGTGCCCGGCGGACCGCCGTCGCTTCGCTCAAGGCGGCTCGGCCACCAGATTCGGCGACCAACGTCATGGGTGAGGGCCGGCACCAGCAGGGAACGCACGACGATGGTGTCGATGAGAAGCCCGACCGGAAGGGCGATGCCCAGCTCCACCAGGAGCCGAACCGGGAGCACGGTCAGTGCCGCGAAGGTCGCCGCGAGCACGACACCGGCTGAGGTGATCACCCCGCCGGTTACGGTGAGTGCGGATAGCACTCCGCGTCGGGTGCCCAGCCGCTCTGACTCCTGCCGAACCCGGCTCATCAGAAAGACGTTGTAGTCCACCCCGAGGGCGACCAGAAAGACGAATGCGAACAGGAGGAACTCCGGGTCCACCTTGGGGACGTTGAGCAGATACCGGAAGATCAGCACGCAGATTCCCACGGTGGCGGTAAAGGAGAGCACCACGGTCAGGACCAGGAGTACCGGTGCGAGCAGGGCGCGCAACAACACCGCCAGGCAGAGCAGGATCACGGCCAGGACGACCGGAAAGATGACCTGCTGATCCCGGTCGGCGGCGTTGGCCGTGTCCACATTTGTTGCCGTGAAGCCACCGACCACTGCATCGGAGCCGGGCACCGCGTGAACGGCGGTGCGGAGCCGCCGCAGCGTCCGCTCGGCGCTGTCACCGTCCGGTGCGTCGCTCATGGTCGCGTTCAGCTGGGCCCGTCCGTTGACGACCTTCGGTGCGGCCCCTGGTTGCTCAGCCGTGGTCGAGGCCCCGCCCGCCGCGGTGACCGGTGCCACGGAGGCGATTCCCGACACCTGACGGGCCGCGGCGGTGACCTGGTCAACGGTCTCCGCGTTGGTCACGATGATGGCCGGGCTGCCGGTACCGCCGGGATAGTGCTGGTCAAGCAGACGCTGCCCGCTGACCGACGACCGGTTCCCGGAGAAGAGCAGGTCATCCTGGTTGATCGCCTGCTTTCCGAGCTGGGTGACCCCGATCGCGGCCACGCCGAGGCCGATGGCGGCGATCACCCACACGAGTCGGTCCCGCCGGCCGATGAGGCGGGCGACCGGGGTCCAGAAGCGGTGGGAGGTGGTTGCGGCCCGCTGCTCCGGGCGCGGGGTCCGCGGCCAGAACACCCGCCGCCCACCCAGGACGAGCAGGGCGGGAAGGAAGGTGAGCAGCACCAGCAGCGTGCAGGCGATGCCGATGGCGGAGACCGGTCCGAGGGAGCGGGTGGAACTGAGCACCGACAACAGCAGGGCGAGTAGGCCGAGGATGACCGTCGAGCCGGAGGCGATGATCGCCGGAGCGGCACCGCGCCACGCCACCCTCATCGCGTCAACAGGGCGTTCCCTCCGGGTCAACTCCTCCCGATAGCGCGCTATGAGCAGCAGCGCGTAGTCGGTGCCCGCACCGAAGACGAGCACGGTGAGAATTCCCCGCGACTCCCCACTCAGCTTGATCACATCCGCGTCGGCCAGCCAGTAGATGAAGACCGTGGCCAACACGTACGAGAGCCCGGCGGCGATCAGCGGAAGCGCCCACAGGATCGGACTACGGTAGATGATCAGCAGGACCACCAGCACCGCGCCCAGGGTGACGACCAGCAACTCGCCGCCCACCCCGGCCAACACCGTGATCAGGTCGCCCCGTAAGGCGGCCGGGCCGGTGACCTCGATGGTCAGTCCGCCCTGGTCGCCGCCGGTGATCGCACGCAGCTGATCGATGACGTCGTTCTCCGCCTGCCCCACGGCGTTGTCGATCGGCACGACCACCAGCAGGGCCTGCCCGTCCTGGCTCTGGACGGGGGGCGCGATGGGGCCGACAACCCAGCGCACCTGACCGAAGCGGGTCAGGTCGGATTCCGCCCGTTCCTGGTCGGTCGCGGTTATCCCGGTCGAACGCTCGTAGACCACCAGGGCGGGTGTGGAATCCGCACCGGTGATGTCACGGCTGTCCTGCTGCGCCTGCTGCGACTCCGCATCAGCGGGAAGAAATGTCTGGAAGTTATCGATCTCGACCTGGTCCAGGCGGCTGGGGAACGAGTGGGCCACACCGCCGATCACGAGCCATCCGACGGTCACCACCACCGCGATCAGGGTGCCGACGTGGCGCGTGGGCATCGCGGCCCCCGTCAACGTTCGGCTTGCTGGTACCGGTGGCCCGGCCCGCCGTGCGGCCCCGCGACCAGCAGCGGGTCTGGCCCCGGCAGCAGTGCCCTCCGTTTACTCGGGCGCGAGCGCACGGCCGGATCTGACATGGGTCAACTATCTGGGGTGTCGGCTGCTGACACTCCGACTTCCCGCCGTTCTCCGCTGAACAGGTGAAATCGTAACGGTGTGGGTCACCCGGTCAGCCGATGTCACCTGCCGTTAGGTTGTGCGGGTGCATGACACGGCAAGGCGCGAGACGGCGGTCTGGTTGGCCGTGCTGGCGCTGGCACAGACCGTCGCCCTCATCGTGGTGTGGCGCACCGCCGTGCACACCGAGCTCGGCCAGTGGCTCGACACGGTCGCCCTCACCGGTAACCGGATCGGCCAGGACCGCATCGACGGACCGGTCAACCACATCCTCAACGCCATGTCGCTGGCGGCGCTGCTGGCCGCGACCGCCGTGATCGGGTTCATCGCGCTGATCCGTGGCCGGGTCGCGCTCGCGGTCACCGCAACCCTGCTCGTCGTCGGCGCCAACCTCACCACCCAGGCGCTCAAGTACGGCCTCGCCCGGCCTGACTTCGGCATCGACCCGCAACGGATCTTCGCCGGCAACAGCCTGCCGAGCGGTCACGCCACCGTCGCCGCCTCGTTCGCGGTGGCGCTGGTCCTCGTCCTGCCACCGACGGTCCGAGTCCTGGGCGCGTTGCTCGGCACCGGCTACGCCGCCGCCGTCGGAGTGGCCACCCTCTCCGCCGGATGGCACCGACCCAGCGATGCCATCGCCGCGTACCTGGTGGTCGGGGTCTGGGCGGCGCTCGGTGGGCTGGCGTTGTTGACCATGCAGCGCGAGCGGGCGAAGGTCGACCCCGGCGACGCGCACCGGCTCGCCGCCGTGCTACTCGGCACGGGCGGCCTGCTCGCGGTCGTCGCCGGCGGTCTCGCCCTGGCCTGGCTCGCCGACGGCCCCCGAATCGTCCCGAGCGCGTTGGCCCGCCGGCCCCTCCTCGCCGGCTACGCGGGCGGTGCCGCCGGGATCGCCGGTACGATGGCCATCGTGATGGCCCTGGTCCTGGTCAGTGCGCACCGCCTCATCCCCCGAAACGCGGGCTGAGCCATGATAGAACCGGCCATGAGGGAACCGGCCGTCGGAGACCCGCCGGAGCTCACCCCGGTGCGAGCGGCGTTTCGGGACGAATGCGTCCGCCTCGCTGCCGAACTGCGGGACCTGACCGAGACCGACCTGGACCGGGCCACCAACTGCCCGCCGTGGACCGTCCGCGAGCTGCTCGCCCACGTGCACACCGGTGTCGGCCGGCTCGCCGGGATGCTCGCCGCCCCCGCCCCGCCCCGGGCGCAGGTCGACGCCGCCGGCTACTTCAGCGCGGCCAAGTTCACCCCGTCGGTAGACGCCGACCGCATCAACGGCGGCCACCGAGCGGGACGGTGCCTGGACGCCGCGACGCTCGCCGACGACCTGGACCGGGCCCGGCGGGCCACCCTCGACGCGATCGACGCGCAGCCCCCCGGCCGGCTGGTCCGCACCCGGCACGGCGATGCGATGACAATGCTGGAGTTTTTGCGCACCCGCGTGGTCGAGGTGGGGGTGCACGGCCTGGACGTGGCCGCGGCGCTCGAACGGCGACCCTGGCTGACGCCGGCCGCCGCCGCCGTGCTGGCCGACCTGTTCACCGGTGGACAGCCGGTGCCGGCCGCCCTGGGCTGGGACCGGCTGACCCTGATTCGCAAGACGACCGGCCGGTTGCCGTTGACCCCCGCCGAGCAGGCAACCGCTGCCGCCGTCGACTTCCGCTGGCTGAGCTTCGCGCCCTGAGCGCTGCGGGTGCGGCTCCGAGACCTCCCGCTGGTGGAGCTGCGCCCGGGCCAGCCCGAGACCGCCGTGCTGCTGGGACCGGCGCCAGCTCGCTCAGGACGCGGGCCGGGCGCGGGCAGCACGGGGCGCGGGAACCAGCGGGGCGGTCCGGCGTAGCTGCTCCAGCACGACCGGGTCGATCCGGCCCGGCACCAGCCGCCGCTCCAAGTTCTCCAGACCCGCCCAGGTGACCAGCGCCTCCTGCGGAGCCTCCGGATCGGCGGGGTGCCCGAGGGCGGTGAGCAGGCCGGCCACCTCGACCGCGAGCGGCCCGGTGAGATCCAGCAGGGTGCCCGGGTCCGGACGGCTGAACAGTCGAGTGTGTGCGGCGAGAAGCCGGGCCAGCTCGGTGACCGGATCCGGGTGGTCATCAACCCGCAGATCGATCAGGACGTCGCCGGTGCCGGCGTACCCGGCGCCGCGCTCGACGACCAGCAGCCCGGCGCTCTGCCGTCCGCGCCGGTCCCCGCCCGCCTCGTCCCCGGCGCGCAACGCGGCCAGAAGGCGCTGCGGGAACGGCAGCCCCCCGCCACCCAGCCAGCCGTCGCGGACCTCGTCGATCACCTGCGGACCGGCGAGGATATTGCCCTGCGCAGCCCAGCCATTTCCCGACTGCCCGCCCGCCCAGGGGCGGCAGGCCGGCCCGGTCCAACCGGCACCCGGGCCGGTCGCACCCACGACACCGAGCTGGCGGTGGTCGCGCTCGTCGTCGGCGGCTACCAGCCCGGCGACCACGCCCGCCGCGCCAACCCCGGTTCGCAGCAACGCCAGGCCCTGCGGCCGGTAGGCCAGGTTCACGTGTGCCTGGGTGGCGATCGCGCCCACCTCGGCCTCCGCGGCCGGCACCAGCGCCCCGGCGGCGAGGAATCTGCTGGCCACGACCACTCCGTGCAGCTTGCCGTCGGCGGAGCGGGCGACGAGGGAGAAAGTCACGAGCCGCAGCGTAGCGCGGTGACCGGGCTGGGAGGCCCGGCCAGATCTTGCCCACCGCCCGTCGGCCGGACATCATCGACCGATGACGACGCGATGGGGCATGACGGTACCGTTGAGCGGCATTCCGCTGGCCGACCACGCCACGGTCTACCGCGTACTCGACCAGGTCGGATTCACCGACGTCTGGTCGGCCGAGGTGACCGGGGCGGACGCCTTCACGCCGCTGGCGCTGGCCGCCGCCTGGGCGCCGCGGCTGCGGCTGGGCACCGCGGTGACACCGGTCTTCACCCGCGGACCGGGGCTGCTCGCGATGAGCGCCGCCGCTCTCGCTGAGACCGCCCCCGATCGGTTCGCCCTCGGCATCGGCGCCTCGTCGCCGGTGATCGTCCGGGACTGGAACGCCGGCGAGTTCAGCGAGCCGTACCGGCGCACCCGCGATGTGCTCCGCTTCCTGCGCGCCGCCCTGGCCGGAAAGACAGTCGACGGAGCGTACGACACCTTCGCCGTCCGGCGCTTCACCCTGGAACGCCCGCCGGCCGTACCACCGTCGCTGCTGCTCGCCGCGCTGCGCCCGGGCATGCTGCGGCTCGCCGCCGCCGAAGCCGACGGCGTGATCCTCAACTGGCTCGCCGCCACCGACCTGCCGCAGGTGCTGGGCGCGCTCGGCCGGGCTCGCCCCGGCTTCGAGGTCGTCGCGCGGATCTTCGTCTGCCCCACCACCGACGCCGAGTACGCCCGCGCACTGGGCCGCCGGCTCATCACCAGCTACCTGACCGTCCCGGCGTACGCGGAGTTCCACCGCTGGCTGGGGCGCGCCGAGGTCCTCGACCCGATGTGGACGGCCTGGGCCGCGGGAGACCGACGGGGCGCCGGGGCGGCGGTGCCGGACGAGGTGGTGGACGCGCTCGTCCTGCACGGCGGTCCGCAGGAGTGCCGGGCCCAGGTGCAGCGGTACGCCTCGGCCGGTGTGGACGTCCCCGTACTGGCGCTGCTGCCAACGCCCGAGCTGGCAACCGGCGACGTAGCGGTACTCCTCGACGTGCTCGCCAGACTGGGCGGGGGTGAGCCCCGATGAACCTCACCGACCGAGTGGCGGTGATCACCGGCGGGGCCGGGGGCATCGGGTCCGCACTGGCCCGGCGGTTCGCGGCGGAGGGAGCGGCGGCCGTGGTGGTAGCGGATCTGGACCCCACGGCCGCCCGCGCGGTCGCCGACACGGTCGGGCCCGTCGCCCGGCCCGTCGAGGTGGACGTCACCGACGAGGAGCAGGTCCACGCGCTGGTCACCGAGACCGAGCGACGCCACGGGCGGATCGACCTGTTCTGCGCCAACGCTGGCGTGGCTACCGGTGGGGGCGAGGCCGCCCCGGACGCCGACTGGGATCGGGCCTGGCGGGTCAACGTGCTCTCCCACGTCTACACCGCCCGGGCGGTGCTGCCGGCGATGCTCGCCCGCGGCGGTGGGCACCTGCTCATGACCTGTTCGGCCGCGGGTGTGCTGACCGCGGTGGGGGACGCTCCCTACGCGGCCACGAAGCATGCCGCGGTCGCCTTCGCCGAGTGGCTCGCCATCACCTACCGCGACCAGGGCATCCGGGTCAGCGCGTTGTGCCCGCAGGGCGTCGCCACCCCGATGCTCACCGGAGGACTGGCCGCGGGGCACCTGGCCGCGCGGGTCGTCGCCGCCTCCGGCACGGTACTCACTCCGGACCAGGTGGCCGACGCGGTGATCACCGGGCTCGCCGAGGAACGGTTCCTGATCTTGCCGCACCCGGAGGTCGCCGAATACGCCCGCCGCCGCGCGGAGGATCCCGACGGCTGGCAGGCCGGACTGCGTAAACTCATTCGTCGGCTGACCGGGTCGACAGTCAGGGCCGGGGGCTCCGCCGGCGCCGATCCGCGCGGTCCCGACGCAGCGGGCCAGGGTGGACCGGCCACAGCAGACGGCGCCACCAGGGACGGGCCACCCGCAGCGCCGTGACATACGCCCGGGCGATCGCCGCGGCCCGCTCGGCCTGCTGCTCGGTGAGCGTGCCCGGGGCGAAGGCGACCCGGTTGAGCAGGTCCGCCAACTCGGTGACCCCCACCGCCGCGGCCGGCGTCGGCTCCGCGTCGGCCCGCGCCAACACCTCCCGCGCCACCACGGCGACCTCGGTGGCGGCCAGATCACCGGTGGCCGGCTGCCCGGCGAGCCGCAGCGCGTCGGTCACCTCCCGCCAGGCGCCGCCCACCCGTTCGCCAGGGAAGCCGCGCTCCAGCCGGCCCCGACTCAGCGCCCGGCGTAGCCACAGCAGCGTCAGCAGCAGCAGTGCCGCCAGGGCCAGCCCACCCCCGACCGCAACACCGCCGACCAGCAACACCGACGGTGACCCGCGGACGGCGTCTGCCGGCCCCACCGGCGCGCCGGAGGCCTGCGGAGTGACCGGCGGCTCCGTGCTCGGCTCCGGCTCCGGCGTCGGCGGCTCCTCCGGCGGGGGACGCAACCCCTCCTCAACCGGCTGGGGCTCGGTGTCCGGCTGGGGTAGCGGATCGAACGGTACCCAGCCCAGCCCGTCGAACAACACCTCCGGCCAGGCGTACGCGTCCCCGGCCCGCACCGGCCCGTCGCCCGACGGCCGGAACCCGACCACCACCCGGGTCGGCAACCCCACCAGCCGACCCAGCACCGCGAACGCCGCCGCGAACTGCTCCGACGTTCCCCGCTGCCCGCCCGCGTTACGCGGGCCGAACAGGAAGAACTCCAGATTCGGGTACGCGTGCCCACTCGGGGCGTCCGGAACCAGCCGGTAGTGCTCGGCGAGGAACTGCTCCACCGCGGCCGCCCGTTGGTACGGGGCGCCGGTCGACTCGCTGAGCTGCTCCGCCAACCGGCGCAGCGACTCCGGCACCCCGTCGGCGACCCGCAGCACCCGCGCCACCTCCGCCCCGGCCGGCACCTCCGCCGTGGCCAGCAGGTTGACCTCTGGCCGCTCCTGGGCGGACGTCACCGTGTACCGCAGCCCGGGGGCCAGCCCTTCCGGGTGAATCAGGGTCCCGGTCGCCGGGTCGTACGCCACCCGCGCCCCGGTCACCTCCCGCGGGGTGGCGACCGCCGGCAACAACCGCCCGGTCAACTCGGCGACGGTGAACTCCTGACGGACCGTCTCGACGATGCTCCCCGGCGCGGTATCCGTCGCCGGGAGGATCCGGCCCGCGTTGCGGTACGTCGCGCCGACCTGCCAGGTAACCCCGTCGTAGTCACTGAGCACCGCCAGCCGGATCCGTGCCCCGGTACCGGCCGGGCCTGCCCCAGCACCGGCCGGGTCTGCCCCAGCACCGGCCGGGTCTGCCCCGTCGGTGGCGAGGGTCGTCACGTCCAGCAGCTTCTGCTCCGGTTGCAGTGCCCAACCCGAGATACGGATCAACGGATTCTCGTCCAGCGAGTCCACGCGGGGCGGCTCCACGTACCGGCGCGGGTCAACCGGCCGGCCGCCGACCATGCCGACGAGCGCGGGACCGAGCAGGACCGCCAGTGCCACCACGACCGCCGTACCGGCCGTGGACGCCCCGACGAGCCGGATCCGCGCTGCCGCGCCGGCCCTCGGCGGCAGCCCCGCCAGCCGGTCCGCAGCGGCCGGCCGGTCCCGTCCCGGCAACGCGAGCCCGAGCACCGCCACCGCCACGAAGACCAGCGTCGGCCCGACCGCCGGTTCGGCGTTCGGCCCGACCAGGTAGACGGCGCCGGCGAAGAGCAGCACCGGCGGCAGGTACCCGAGCAACACCCGACCCGCCCGCAACGTCACCTCACTGGCGGCCAGCCCGGCCAACCAGGCGGCGACCACCGGAACGAGGACCGTGTCCGGCGTCGGCTCCACCGGGATCATGGCGGTCAACAGCCGGGGAATGCCGTTGCGGGCGGCCTCGCCAGCGACCTCCACCAGCGGGCCGGGCAGGTCGGCACGATCGGCGGTGAGCCGCAACGACCACAGTGTCCACGCCGCCAGCCCGAGAACCGACAGCGGCGCCACCAGCCACGAGGGCAGCCGTCGACAGAGCACCCCCACCAGCACCGAGCCGGCCGCGGCACCAGCAACCAGCAGCGGGAGCAGATCCCCGGCGTACATCCGCCCGAGGACAACCCCGGCCAGCGTCACCAGCACGACCAACACCACCGCCAACGGCAACTCCGAGGTCAGGAGCGACCTCCTCCCCGCGGGGAGACCGGCACCGCGTTCGGCCATCCTCACCACCGTCGCACCCGATCCCACTCGGCGGCGAAGGCCGCCCCGTCCACCGCGTCGATCACCACCAGGCCGGCCGTCGGCGGCTGCGCCTGCTCCGCCGCCCCGAAAACCCCGACGACCACCGACGGGTACGCGCCGCGGAGCGCACCGAACCGGCCGAGCGTCGCCCGCCCGCCCGGGCCGGTGAGCGCGATCAGCGTGTCGCCGAGGCGATCCCCCCGCAGCCGGGTCAGGGTGGCGTCCAGGGTGTCGGCACCGAGTCCCGCCGCCGCCAGCCGATCCAGCGGGCCCACCACCCCGGCATCCGGCACACCCGCCGCGTTGACCTCCTCCGCCGGGGCCACCAGCACCAGCACCACCGGCAGATCGGCCCGGTACGCGGCGGTCAGCACCGACGCCGCCGCCTCACACGCCGCCTCGAACGACTCCGCCAGACCGGCCGACCGCTGCGGATGAGCCACCGCCCGGTTGTCCAGCAACACCACCAGGCGAGGCAGGCTGGTGTCCACGTTCTCCCGAACCATCAGCTCACCCACCCGCGCACTGGTCCGCCAGTGCACCCGACGCAGTTCGTCCCCGACCACGTACTCCCGCAGCGAGTCGAAGGTGATCGAACCGTGCGGGACGGAATCCACCTGGCCGTCCAGGCTGCGCCCCGCGCCGGTGGGCATCACGTTCAGTGGATGGACCCGCGGGTGCACCCACACCGGCACCGTCTCGCCGTACGGGCGCGACAACGACACCAGACCCAGCGGGTCCCGCCGGGTCACCCGCAGCGGCCCCACCGGCACCACGCCCCGGCGGGTCGTCGGCACGTCGTACCGGGCCGTGGTGTCCTTTCTCGGCCGCAGCCGCAACACCGGCACCGGCACCGAGACCCCACCACAGCGGTCCTCGGCGACCAGGTTCGCCGACCGGAGCCGGCCACTGTTCTGGACGGTCACCGTCATCGTCGCCGGCTCACCGCGCCCCACCCGGTCCGGCTCGGCCCGGCGGACCACCGCCAACCGGGGCCGCCACACGGCCACGGCCAACGCGTAGCCGCCCGCGGTCGCCCCCGCCGCGCCCAGCAACGCCAACTCCGGGTACGCGAAGCGGAAGCCCGCCGCCAGCAGGGCAGCGGCAGCGACAAACAACCCGACCCCCCGGGCAGTAACCCCCACAGCTCAACCGCGGACCGTGGCGGCCTGCCCGGACGGCAGCGGCACCGGCACCGAGGCGATGGCCTGACGCAGCACCTCCGTCGGGGTCACCCCCCGCACCTGCGCCTCCGGGGTGAGGAGCAGCCGATGCGCGAACACCGGCTCAGCGAGCAGCTTCAGATCCTCCGGCATGATCCAACCCCGGCCGTCGATCAGCGCGTACGCGCAGGCCGCCCGGGTCAACGCGATCACCCCACGTGGGCTCACCCCCACCCGGACCTGCCGATGGTCCCGGGTCGCCGCCGCGATCCGCACCGCGTACCCGTACAACGGCTCGGCGATGTGCACCCGGCGCGCCATCCGCACCATCTCCTCGACCGTCGCGGTGTCGGTGACCGGGGTCAGCGCCTCGGGAGAACGCGCTGTCGCGCCCCGCAGCACCTCCACCTCAACCGCCTCGTCCGGATAGCCGACCGACAACCTCACCAGGAACCGGTCCAACTGCGCCTCCGGCAGCCGGTACGTGCCATCCATCTCCACCGGGTTCTGCGTCGCCACCACCAGGAACGGCTGCGGAACCGGATGGCCCACCCCGTCCACCGTCACCGTGCGCTCCTCCATCACCTCCAGCAGCGCCGACTGGGTCTTCGGCGAGGCCCGGTTGATCTCGTCGGCGATGACGATGTTGGCGAAGACCGGCCCCGGATGAAACTCGAACTCCCGACTGGCCTGGTTGTAGATCGTCACCCCCGATACGTCCGACGGCAGCAGGTCCGGGGTGAACTGGATCCGCCGCCACCGACCCTGCACCGTGGCGGCGACAGCCCGGGCCAGCGTCGTCTTGCCGACCCCCGGTACATCCTCCAGCAGCACATGCCCTTGCGCGAAGAGCGCGGTCAGAGCCAACCGGACCACCTCCGGCTTGCCCAGGACGACCGCGTTGATGTTCTCGGCCAGCCGGGCGGCGAGGGCAGCGAAGCCCTGCACCTCCGACTCATTGAGTAACCCGGGGGAACTCACGCTGGTGCTCCTTGCCTGGCGTCGGTCAGCAGGTCGGCAGGGCGTTGATGTCGTCACCACCGTCGAGGTTCAGCCAGGCCCACGGAATGTAGTTGCGCCCCTGGAATTCGACCTGCACCCACCAGGTGCTCCTCTTGCGCCCGTTGTAGACGAAGGCGTACACCTCCTCGCCCGCCTGCCGGCAGTACGCCCTCAACCGCGTGCCCGGCCTGGCCCACCCGACCTGCCGGGGGTCATCCTGCCGCGGCGCCGAGAAGATCTCGTTACCGTTGCGGCCGTCCACGTCGGCGTCACAGTATGTCCGCTGGTCCCCGGAGTCGCCGTTTTCGCAGGTTGCCGTCCCGGACAGCACCCCCGTCGACTGCGCGCGGGTCGCGCTGCCCGGGCCGGCCACGTTCGTCGCCGTCACCGTGAACGTGTACGCCGTGCTGGCCGTCAACTCGGACAACGTGATCCGGGAACATGGGCCGGACTTCGCCGGCTTGCCACTGGTGCTCAACGTGCAGGTCGCCTCACCACCGCCGGCATCCACAGTGAAGCTCACCGTCACCGACGTGGCGGTCGCCGACGAACCGGTCACCGTCACCTTCGGCGCGGCCACAGTCCGCGCGAGAACCGTGGCCTCCGGCCCCGGCCCGGCTTCGTTGACCGCCCGCACCTTGACCGTGACCTGCTTGCCGTCACCCAGCCCGCTGACCGTCGTCCGAGTGTCGGTCACCTCGCTCCGCTGACCACCCACGTCCACCAGGTACGCCGCTACCGGCCGGCCATTCGCCGCCGCCGGCCCCCACCGCACCGCGACCGTCCCCGGCTGCTCCGCCACCGTCGTGGCCTGTAGCTCCACCGGCTCCCCCGGCGGCGCGTACGGCACCACCGTGTTACTCACCGGCGAGGCCGCCGAACCCGCACCCCTGTCATTGACCGCGACGACCGAGAACGCGTACTGCCGGCCGAACTCCAACTCGCCCGCCGGCACCACCAGCTCCGTCCCGGTCGCCTCCCCGGCCAGCGAGTTCGTGCCGGCCGAGGTGGCCGTCACCACATACCGGTCGATCGTGTTGCCCTGCCCGTCCGCCGCCGGCCAGCGCACCGCGACCGTCCCGTCCGGGCGCGCCTCGGCGGTCGCGCTCGCCGGCGGGTCCGGCACCTCCGCCGTCGGCGTCACCGGGTTACTGGTCCGCGCCGGGCCGTCCCCCTTGGCGTTGACCGCGAACACCGAGAAGGCGTACGTCTCCCCGTTGGTCAGCCCCTTGATCTCCACCGCCCGCTGGCTGGCGCCGACCTCGACGCGCTGCCCACCGCCGGACACCACATACTTGATGATCTCGGCGCCATTGGCGGCGGCGGCCCGCCAGCTCACCCGGGCCCGGGCGTCCCCGGCCGCCGCGGTGACCGCCTGCGGTGGACCCGGCCGGCTCTCCTTCGGCTTCGGCGGCGGGGGCGGCGGTGGGGGAGTGGGCGGCGGGTCACCGCCCAGCACGTCGTTGGCGTACTTGTCGACCTCCCGCATCCGGTGCCGGTCGTCCACCACCCGGGCGATCGACGCGTCCGGAGCGTTGATGAACAGGTGGTTCTCCCGAACCTCCAGTTCAAGCGGACCAGCCGGTGCGCCGGACATCGAATCGACCAGCCGGCCGGCCTCGTCGAGCACGTACACGGTGCCGGTGGCCTCGTCGGCGCAGTAGAACCGGCCCGCCCATGACACCGCCGGGCTGAGGTCGCCCCCTTCACCGGGCACCGTGAAGTTGGTGACCACCCCGTCCGCGACCACGTGCACCTGCCGTTGCGACGGCACCGTAACCGGCACCGCCGACCCGTTGGTCCGGGCGGGTAGCACCGCCGGCGCGGAGGTCACCAGCGGGGTCCGCGTCACATCCCCCGCACGCACCATGATCAATGAACCCGCCGTCCGGTCGAGCACCGCCACACCCTCATCGAGAGTGGACACCATCAGCTCGTGATGGGGTTCGGTCACGTCGTACGTCTCGATCAGCTCCGGACCCAGACCCCCCTCGGCGCCCGCCGACGATGACGGCAGCGGCGCGGCGCTGATCGCCGAGACGGTCCCCTCGCTCGGCACGGCGATCCATAGCCGGCCCGCACCGTCAAAAGAACCACCGGTGATGCCCGGCGGAAAGCGGACCGACTCGCCGACCGGCGACAGCGACCGCGGATCGAGCTGCCGGACGATGCCCTGCACCGCGTCCACCACGAACGCCGCCTCCTCGTGCAACGCGACGTTCACCCCGAGACCGGGCGTGGTGGGGGAGGTCGCGAGGATCCGCAACGTGGCCAGGTCCAGCGAGCTGACCTGGCCCGTGCTCAGATCCCGCAGGACGAGTAGCCGGTCGGTCTGGGTGACCTGCACCGGATGCTGCTGCGCGCCCGGAACCTCCAGCCGGGTGTCCACCCGCGCCGTCACCCCGTTGACCCGAGCCAACTCACCCCGAGCACTGCTCCACAACCAGGAACTGGCGTCGAAGGTGGCCACCGCGTTGTCGGCGGCGCCCACCCCGAGCACAGTCAGCCCCATCGCGGCCAGCAGTGCCATCACAGTGGCGATGGTGACCAGCCCACCACGAAAGCGGCGACGCGGAGTCACGCCATCATCGATGGTGGCCACAACCAGTTGCCTCCCCGTATCGTTCGAGCAGGTTACGGGTCCGAAGACGGCGGCCCCCCCAGAAGTCGGCTGCCATCATATTTGGCTCTGCAGCGGTAAGGGAACCCGTACCGTCCACCGGCGTACACGCAGCGTACTGCCCGGCTATTTACCGCTCGCGATCGGTGCACACCTGCCCGGACGTGGTGAACGTCTCCGTCGAATACACCGCCAGCACCGTGAAGCAGTAGTCCACCTCGGCACTCAAGCCGTTGATCGTGTAGCTGGTCCGCCCCGGCTCCACCCGGCCGTTCATCCCCAGTTGCTGCCCCGCCTGGCCAGCGGCCACCACGAACGGCACGCTGCCGTCGGACGGGTCCGTCCACGTGAGAGTGACTGTGGTCAGGTCGTCCCGCAGACTCAGGTCCGTCGGAGGCGGCGCACTCGGTACCCCGCTCGGCGATCCCGCCGCCGACGCCCGGGGTGTCTCCGGCAGCGGAGCGGCCGCCGGATCGCTCCGAAGAAGCACCACCAAGCCCGTGCCGACAATCGCCACCGCGGCCACCCCCGCCGCAGCGAGTACCGCGACCACCGCGGTCCAGTTCCGGTCGCGCCGCCGCTGCGCCCGGGCCGGATGCGCGGCCGGCAGCAGACCGACAACGGTATCGTCCGTTATCCGGGATGGGCCCGCCGCGGGTTCACCGGCTAAAACCCCAGGTGCGGGGCGGGCGTCGAAAGAGCCGTGGGTGGATCGCGGCCCCAAGGGCTGATCTGGTCGGGGCCGTCGCCTGCCGCCGTCCCCGCCCGGGCTCGGTCCGACCGTCGGACGCCGTAATGTCGTATGGCCGGGAGATGGACCCGATGGAGCCGGCGCGGCCTCCGGCGGAACCGGCGGCTGCACCCGTCGAACGTTCGAGGGCAGCGCCGCGACCGTCTCAGCCCCCGGGCGCCCCGGATTGTGCTGCACTGGACGCGGCGGGCCGGACGAGCCGTCAGCCATTCCGGCCTCGTCGAAGTAGGCCCGAGCCGCCCGGACCGACGAATGGTCGGCCCCGAGCACGGCCGGACCGGCGATCAGGATCCGATGAAAGTTGCGGCGGGCCTCGTGTCGGTTGCCGAGCTCGTCCGCCACGGTCGCCAACTCGAAGACGAGCGCCAGTAACAGGGGATCGGCGTCCGACCGGAGGCGCTGACCCGCCGCGAGCGCCTCCTCCAGCACCCGGCGGGCGGCGCTCGGGTCGCCAGCCTCCCGGTGCAGTCGTGCCAGGAGGTGCGCGGTGCCCAGCACCTCGGGATGATCCGAGCCGTACGGCGGCGGATGGGCCGACTCCACCGTGTCGGTGAGGAGTTGACGCGCGCCGGCCAGGTCGCCGGCGTGACGCAGGGCGAGAGCCCGATGCTGCACCGCGGCCAAGGGGGAGGGCGAGGGATACGACACGTGGTCATGCTGCCGGCCCGACGTGCCCCGACGCTACTGCGACAGCACTCCTGTCCGTATTCTCGCCCGCCGAGAGCCGATGTGCATGATCCATCCGGGCGGTGTACAGTAACTCCTCGTGCGGCCCGCTGGGTAGCCGACAGGTGAGAAGATCACTTCGGTCGTCGCGGTAGGCTGGAAAGAGCAAGTCCGGGTGGCGGAATGGCAGACGCGCTAGCTTGAGGTGCTAGTGCCCGTATAGGGCGTGGGGGTTCAAGTCCCCCCTCGGACACAAACCATTTCCCCACGGTGCGCGCTGAGATCCACTTCAGCGCGCACCGTTTGCGTTTCGGGCTGGTAGTTCAGCCGGAGGCCGAGTTGCCGGTAGACCTTGGCCTTGTCGGCTGGGTCGGCGTCGCGGAGGACGGCGGCGATGTCCCCGAGTGCGGTCACCAGGGCGGTGATTTCTGCTCGGGTCAGCCGGTGTGGGGTGGTGCTCGCTAGTGCGTGTAGTTCTGCTTCGGCGCGGGCGCGGTCGGCCTGGGTCTGAGTGATCCAGGCGGTAACTACCGTCGGGTCTGCGCCAGCGTCGAGGGCGGCGCGGTAGCGCTCTAGCTTGGCGTCGCACTCGGTGATGATGGCCTGGGCTGGTATGCCGGTTGCGGGCGGATGGGCTACTGGTTGGGCGTCGGCCAGCGCGGTGATGGTGTGTTCGAGGCGTTGGGGGGCGAAGGCGGAGGCGAGCCAGGTGTCGAGTGGGTCGGTGAGGGCGTCCTCGCGTAGGTACACGTTGCGGGGGTGTGGGACGTGGTTGGCGAGGGCGTACTCCTGTGGGAATCGGCAGCGGTAGTAGGCGTCGCCGTGGTTGTACTGGCCCTGCATGCGGCGGTCGCAGGCAGCGCAGTAGATGATGCCGCGGAAGACGTACGGGTTACGAGTGCGCTGCTGGAGGTGTTGGCCGCCGGTTCCCCGTCCGCGATGTCGCAGTATCGCTTGGGCTTGCTCGAAGGTCGTGTCGTCGATGAGTGGTTCGTGGGTGATCTCCTTGGAGACCACCCATTTGTCGCGGGGGTTCCAGCGCATGACGCCGGTGTGGCCCATTGCCACGTCGTCGACGTCGAGCAGTACCTCGTCGGTGCGTTGTTTGTTCCAGACCTGCCGGCCGGTGTAGCGGGGGTTGGTGAGGATGACCCGTACGGCGCTTTTGGACCAGGCGATGCCGCTGCGGTGCCGGTTGCGGGCGCGGTCATGCGCTGAGGGGCAGGGCACGTGATTGGCGGTGAGTCCTTCAGCGATGGCGAACAGGCCGATACCGGCGAGGAATTCGGTGAAGATCTGCCGGACGATCGGGGCGGTCTGTTCGTCTGGGATGAGGCCTTTGAGTTGTTTGCCGTTGGCGGCTTTGGCCGGGTTGGGGTGGGGTCCGAGTTCGCGGAGTGTGTAGCCGTATGGCGGGCGTCCGCCGAGGTAGCGGCCCTCGAGGAGGGTCTGGGCGGCCATGGCGGTGCGGACGCGCAGTTTGATCCGGTTACGTTCGCCCTTGCTCATGCCGCCGAAGACGGACATGACCAGTTCGTGGGCTTCGTTGTCAGGGTCGATCGGACCGCCGATTTCGGGCACCCACAGTTCGACGCCGTAGTGGGTGAACAGCGGCACCGTGAGACCGAACTGGTTGCCGTAGAACGCGCGGTGGGGTTCGCCGACCACGACGGCAGAGAACCCGCGACGTGGATCGCGGAGCGCCGCGAGAAGACGGCTGGCCTGGATCCGGCGTTGCCAGGGGAGGGAGCGGCTCTGGCCGACGTCGAAGTACTCCGTGACGATTTGTCCACTGTGCGGGCGGATGATGGTGGTCGCCCGGGTGAGTTGCCAGTTCCGGGACGACTCGGGGTCCTGGTTGTCCTCGGTCGACACGCGTCCGTAGAAGGCGAAGGGTTTCGGTTGAGGGGTGGGCATCAGTGCTCCTGTTGCGAGTTGTCGGTGCGGTGGGGGTTGGTGTGTCTGAGTAGCTTGAGAAGTGCGGCAGCTGCGGCGGGGTGCAGCTCGGGTGGCTGACCGGGTACCACCACGCGGGTAGTCCCGGATGTTTCGCGGCCGTCGACGGTCTCAACGGTCCATGGACCATCGTCTTCGCTGGGCTGGTCAAGTCGCTTGTCGGGGGGCGTGATCGAATCCGGCTCGTTGCGTTGTGGCGAATGGTGGCCGGGCGGCAGCGTCATGTGCCTCCGTCCGGCGGGCGCCCCGGCTGGGAAGCGCGGCATTGGGCGAGCCTCATTCGCTCCTCGGTCGCCGTCGCCTCACTGCGAGAGCGTGCGGGTTGGAGGGCGATGACAGCATTGTCTTCGTGGCTGGGCGGGATTGTGGCGCTGCAGCTCATTGCGCTCGTGACTCGCGTCATGGCGAATGAATGGGGTGCCATCGGATTTGCCCTTCGGGTAGTCGCGTGCCGGTTGCTGCGGTGAGCATGAAGAAGCGGCCGGTGCCGTTAGGAACCGGCCGCTCGTCAAGTAGTGCGGCTTTACGTCTCTGTGGTTGTCAGATCGGTTGATAGTCCTTGAGATGGGTGACCGTTGACTCGGAGTTGAGGGAGGGAGTGTGGTGGGTGCCTGTGGTCATGTCCCCACCCTGCTTCCCGGATTCAGCGGCTTGCCGAGTACCAGCAGGTCCTCGTGTGCGATCAGGTGCATCGGCACTCCGGCGGCCCTTGCCTTGCGAACTTGCTGAAGCTGGAAGAACGACGGTCGGGCGACGAGCCGTCCGCCGCGGACGGCGGCGAGTAGGGCGACGCACCGCTCGAGCGGCACGAAGCCGGCGGCGGTGCCAGCGGTCAGGACCGCCGAGGGTAGGTCGACCAGTTCGCCGCGTTTGCGCCAGGGTCGGGCGGTTATGACGACCACCCCGCCGGGGCGCAGCAGGGTGTGGCAGCCGCGCAGGATTCCGGTGAACCCCTCAACAAGCCCGGCCAGGGATGAGCGGTAGGCGAGATTGCCCTTGTCCTCGCCGTAGCGGTTGTCGAACTTGGCGACTCCGTCGCTGCCGGGGCGGACGAGGCCGTGCACGGTCGGCCCGTACGGTGGCGAGGTCACCACGAGGGCGACCTGTTCCTGTAGGACGGCGGGTAGTAGCGCGGTCAGCCGGGTGGCGTCACCGCGGATCACCGAGCCGCGGCCGGTCGCGCCGTGTCGGTGGGCGTGGGCGATGTTGAGGTCGGCGATGTCGGACCATTGGGACTCGTACTCCACGCCGATCGCGTCACGGCCGGCGTGGATGGCCTCGACGATGGTGGTGCCGATCCCGCACATGGGGTCGAATACCAGGTCGCCGGGTTGGGTGTAGGAGCGCACGGCGTGGGCGGCGATCGCGGGCAGCATCCTGGCCGGGTGCTTGACCGACTGGGGCACGTATCGGCCGCGTCGCTGGACGGGGCCGTTCGACTGGGCGGTTGCCCAGACCGACAGGGCCTGCGGCCACGTGGTCGTCTGGTTCGGGCTCGCTGTGCCGCTGGGGGAGTGGGTCGAGGGGTCAGGCATGCCGGTCACCGTCCTGTGCGGCATTCCGTGAGTTCCTCGACTTCCTGGGCGCGCGATAGCGTGATCGTGATGAGGAACCCGTGGGTTCCTGCTGAGAGTCCGTCGATTTCGCTGAACCCGCGGGGAGTTGCTTGTGGGTGAAGACGAGCAGGTCGGCGTGGACCTTGATGTGGAGTACGAACTCCTGTGCTTCGGTGGCGCGGGCCAACGACAGTAGTTCCTCATCGGGTGCGCCGTAGGTGAACCGGTCGCCGTCGGTGTCGGCGGCGACCGCGACGATGTGTTGTAGGTAGCCGAGTCCGGCACCTGCGGCGGCGTTGACGACGGGTGTGAAGTCCTCCGGGGCTGCGAGCGTGCCGGCCGGGACGCCGACGACGAGGACTAGGCATCCACCGGGGTGTAGCAGTTTGGTGCAGACGGCAAGCAGCCAGGCCAGGCGGACCCGGTTGTCCGCGTCGCTGCTGGCCTCGAGCGGCCAGGTGGCCACGACGAGGCTGGTGCGGCCCTGCAGGTCGTCGCCGTCGCCGGGCACGACGGCCGGGTCATCGCCGGGGAACGGATCGGGGTCGCGGAGGTCGTCGCCGAACCAGGTCCGCAGATCATCCGGATCATCGGGGTCCAGGTCATCGGCGGGTTCGTCGGGCTGTGGCGTCTGCGGCCCGACGACCAGCGTGGAGGCGCCGGTGAACCAGGCCGGGTGGTGCCGGCGACCGCCGCGTAGGCAAGCGGTGTCCAGCACGTGCTCGTCGGTGAGGTCGACGACCGCCTCGCCGGACCGGCTGTAGGCGGCGATGAGTCGGTAGGCCAGTCGGTTGGAGATGGTCGTGCTCTGGTCGTCGCCGCTGCGGGCGGTGCGCCAGACGGTGATCGGTACCGGCGGGTCACCGGCGACCAGATCCATCGAAGGGGTGTGAGTGGTGTCGCCCTGACGGGCAGGCGGCGGCGTGGAGTGCTCGCTCATATGGTGTTGGCTCCGTGCCGCGCCGTGATGCGCTGACGTCTACCAATCGGTGTTTGTCAGTCGTAGCGAACACTTGGCGATCTGACAGCGCCGTCATCTCGTCTGACAGTCCGCTTTCTACCTGGTTTGTCCGGTAGTTACTCCCGCCTGGCCGGGTACCGAACGCGCGTTGACAGACGCGATCGGCACCTGTCAGCGGATCGGTTGTCAGATCAGGGTGGGGCCGTGCTGCCGGCAGCAGCAAAGCCGGATCGCTTTGTCAGAGACTTCCGTAGCGGGCCTGAGACAGCGATGAGCCGTCACCCTGAGAGCGGCCATGCCCGCCAGCCTGTCTCCGCGCCCGTGGCCCCGGGGTTTCGCGTCTCGGATGCCCGAGCGCGACATCCGCGATTGTCGTTGACGAGGACACGTGACCAACGACGCTTACATCAGCGGTAATCGTTGGCGTTGTCGGAGGCGTTGTGCCAGTCCGAGGTTGGCGAGGCATCGGCTCGGCGGTTGTCAGATCACGGTGAGCGCGGGGTGAGGAGTTCGTCCAGTTGCTTGTCATTGCCGTGTCAGATGCCAGTGGCGTACTGCCCGCATGGGGATTCGCCGATGTCGGTGTTGATTCCTTTCTGATGGCACTCTGTTTTGGAGTTTGACATGTCTGTGTCCGATACACCGGACTGGTCAACGTCTCATCTGCTCGCTGTCGACCACGCGTTCAAGGCGCTGACATCCGATTGGGCGCCGATGGCACTCGATTGTGACAGCTTGGCTCGCAACATGGGCGGCAAGGTGGATTTGCCTTCCGGTGTTGTTTGTTTGCCGGTGCTGCGGGATTGGCTACTTACGCGTTCGGGTAATTACGGCGGCCGTGATGTGGTGTGGCGGGAACTGGTTGCCCGGGCCCGGTTACGGGGTGTTGAGTGGACGATCGCCGCGGTCGGGATGGCGATGCCCGCGCTGGTGCGGATTGCCGGGCAGTTGTCCGCCGGCTACCGGGGTGATCCGGCCGACATCGACTGCGAGGTGCTGACCGGGTTCCTGGAGGCCCTACGCGACCACCTTGACGTGACCCGGCCGGCGTTGTACGCGTCGCTGACCATGGCCGCGTGGCGGGCCGGGCGGCAGCTACGACTGGCCGACGAGCAGGCAATGCCGGTCGAGGATATCGAGCACGTGGCGGCTGGACCCCGCACGCCGAAGGTGCCGTACGGGCACCCAGATCTGCTGGTCCGGCGTGCCGGCACCTTGCGGATCATCGACGAGGCAGACGTGCAGCCGTGGATCGAGGTTCGGCTGGGCCGGCGGGCGCCAGAGCCGATCGCCGCCCGGCTCGGTATCACGGTGGACGCACTGCGGATGCGGCTAGCCCGCGCCGACGAACGGCTCGCACGGGCCGTCGCCGAGGGCGGTTTGACCAGGGTCGCCTCGACCGGTTCCGTAGCGGCGACCACAGCGCAGGCGATCCGTGGGACGAGCATCCGCGCAGGCCGGGCCAGCGCACGCGCGGCAGGTACCCGCGGGGTTGCGATCGCCGCTTGACCGACACCCCACGCTCGATGTGACGACTGTGGGCCCGGCGCCGGTGCGCGGGGCCCACAGTCGTTCTGGTTCCGTTTGAGGTGGATGCTGCGAGGTGGCGGGGCCCTGGACCTGCACGAATCCGATGGCCTGCCCGCAGTGTCAGATTCCCGGCCGTCCTGTCAGAGCACTGTCAGATCGGCAAGTGTGCGTCACGTCTGACAAACGCCGATTGGTAGGTGCGGGACAGTCAAGAGCAGCCATCCAGCGCTGCTCCGGTCCCGTCCGCCGCCGAGCAGCGGGTGACGCCAGCCGTGTCGCCCCGGGTGCCGCGCCATCGCATGCGCTGACACCTCATCGATTACCGCAACCACCCAGGTAAGGGAGGACGAGCTCCTCCCGGACGCGGTGCGGCATGCCGACCTCGCGCTCGGCGGCGGCTTCCTTGACCGTCTCTGGCTATCGCCCCGCCCCGGCACCCACTCGGTGATCGGCGGCGGGGCGGGAGGTAATCACCCATGTTTTCCATCCACACCAACGAACCTGTCCGCCTCTACCCGGTTCGCCTCGCCGCACGAGTCGGCGCGGCGGTGGGTGCCGGCGTGCTCATCCTTGCGGTCCCGAGTGCAGCACAGGCCGATCCGGGTGGGGTGGCCTACCTGGCGGCGAACAGCCTGCCGGTCGTCATCGCCAACCTGCAGACCCAGATCATGCTGCTGCTGGCCGGGATCGCCACCCTGTTTCTGGTTCTCGCGGGGGTCTACTGGGCCACGGCGGGCGGTGATCCCGGTCAGGTTGACAGGGCCAAGGCAGCCCTGCGTAACGCGTTGATCGGCTACGGCTTGGCCGTGCTCGCCCCGATCCTGCTGCAGTTGGTGCAGGGCATCGTCGGGGGTTAGCGCCATGAACTGGATGATGAGCGTGATCCTCGATGAGGTCCTCGAATGGCTGATCGAGGCGGTTCTCGCCTGCCTCAACGCGATCTTCGATGTGATCACCGAGATTCTTCTCGTGACACCCGAGGTCACGGCACTGCCCCAGGTGCAGGCCCTGACGGGCCGGTCGATCTGGATTGTCGACACTGTGTTCGTCCTGGTGTTCGTGGCGGCCGGATCAATGATGATGTTTTCTGGCGGCGATGAGCGGTCCCGCTACACCGTTAAGGACCTCGTGCCACGGCTGGTCGTCGGCTTCATTGCCGCGCATTTCTCCCAGCTGTTCTGCGGCGAACTCATCACGTTCGCCAATGCGGTGACTGGCGCCATCAGTGCGGACAACTATGACGGCGACAGCGCCTTGGCCGCTGTCGAGAACCACATCCAGACCGCGCGGAGTCCTGTGGCTCCACTGCTGTTTTTGATCCTTGCCCTGGTCATCGCCGTGTTGATGGTGACGGCGGCGTTCCAGCTTATCGGCCGTTTCGTCGTGCTGCTGATCATGACCGCGATCGCACCGCTGCCCCTGGCCTGCCACGCGCTGCCCGTTTTGGACGGCGTCGCACGGATGTGGTGGCGCGCCTACGGTGCCTGTCTGGCGATTCCCACCGCTCAGGCGTTCACTCTGACCGCCGGCCAGTGGATGCTGCTCGACGCGTCCCACATGTTGCCCGTGCTGGGCCTGCCGGGGGAGCCGGGCGGCGTGCTGAACCTGATCATCGTCATTGTCCTGCTCTGGACGACCGTGAAGATCCCCGGGTGGGCCGGCCGATGGGTAAGTCAGGGCGGACGCGGCGCTACGAACTTCCTCGGCGCTGTCGTACGCGTAGTCGTCGTCCAGCAACTGTCCCGCAGTATTCCTGGCCTTCGGGCCATCAGAAAGGTCACATGATGATCAACGATGAGGTGGATGTGGTGGACCGGGCGCGGATGCCGACGGGCGCTTCATACTGCCTTCTCTGGGTGTGCTTGTGGGATGGGTTTGGATCGCTGCTGCGGTCAGTCTCGCGCCCTGATGGGCGAGCCGGGCGACTGCGTCCGGGTCGGTGTCCAGTTTTTGGTGAAGATCCAGTCGAGGCCGTCCTCTCCGGCGGTGTCGAGATGTTCGGCGCGGCGCAGTCCTGTTCGGCCGGCGACTGTGGCGGAAGCGATGTTGTCCGGGCGGACGCGAGCGATGATCCGACGGTCTGGCAGGTTGGTGGTTGCCCAGGTGAC
>NZ_AZWO01000017.1 GCF_000514775.1 Salinispora pacifica CNR114
CCGCCGTCGTCCCGTGTGGGCCGCGCTGCTGGCCGGTGTGGCCGTGCTCAGTATCGCCGCCGGCGGCACCGCCATCGCCACCAACAGCGCCAGCGAGGCCCAAGCCGACCCCGCCGCCGCCGGAAAACGATCAGACCGCAACGAGGGCTTCGTCACCACCCGCGACGGCGTCGACATCTTCTACAAAGACTGGGGCCCCCGCGACGGACGACCCGTCATCTTCAGCCACGGCTGGCCCCTGAACTCCGACAGCTGGGAATCCCAGATGATGCACCTGGCCGACAACGGCTACCGCGTCATCGCCCACGACCGCCGAGGCCACGGCCGCTCCTCCCAAACCTGGGAGGGCAACGACATGAACCACTACGCCGACGACCTCGCCACCGTCATCAAAAAGCTCAAGCTCAAAGACGCCACCCTCGTCGGATTCTCCACCGGCGGCGGAGAAGTCGCCCGCTACGTCGGCCGACACGGCACCGACCGCATCGCCCAGGTCGCCCTCGTCGGCGCCGTCACCCCACTGATGCTCAAAACCCCCGACAACCCCAACGGCGTACCCATCGACGTCTTCGACGGCCTCCGCGAAGGCTCCCTCGCCGACCGCTCCCAGCTCTACCGCGACCTCGCCAACGGACCCTTCTTCGGCGCCAACCGCCCCGACGCCCAGGTATCGCAGGGCATGAAGGACACCTTCTGGCTCCAGAGCATGCAGGCCGGCCACAAGGCCGCCTACGACTCGATCAAAGCCTTCTCCGAAACCGACCTCACCGAAGACCTCACACGCTTCGACGTACCCACCCTCATCATCCACGGCGGCGACGACCAGGTCGTACCGATCGAGAACTCCGCCAAGGAAGCCCACGAAATCGTCACCGACTCCACCCTCAAGATCTACCCCGACGGCCCCCACGGCATCACCGACACCCACAAGCAGCAGCTCAACAACGACCTACTCACCTTCGTCAACAGCCTCTGACCACCCAGACCACCACAAACCGGGGGTGGGCCGGCCACAACGGGCCGGCCCACCCCCGGTTTGTCGTACCGGCGAAGGAGAATGGGCGGATGCGCTGGACCGTGCTCGCCTCGCCGATCGGCGAGTTCTCCCTGGCCACCGACGGTGAGACCGTGTGCGGAGCGCACTTCGCGCGGGTCACCGAGGCGGCCGACGAACCAGCCGACGACCTCTCGGCCCGCGCCGTGGCCGAGCTACGGGCCTACTTCGCCGGTGAGCTGACCGCCTTCACCGTGCCGGTGCGGATCCCCCGGGGTTCGGAGTTCGAGCGGGCGGTGTGGCGGGAGATGACCGCCATCCCCTACGGGGAGACGCTCACCTACGGCGAGGTGGCCCGGCGGCTCGGCGACGCCTCGGCGGCGCGCGCGGTCGGCGTGGCATGCAACCGGAACCCGGTGCCGGTGATCGTGCCCTGCCACCGGATCGTCGGTTCCGGCGGGAAGCTGGTCGGCTTCGGTGGCGGGCTCGACCGGAAGGTGAAGCTGTTGGAGTTGGAGGCCGGCGTGGCCCTTCGGCGAAGCTGGTCGGCGGCGGGCTAGCCGGTCAGGGTGCCGGACCGTAGGCCGGTGAGGAAGTCGGTCCAGCTGGTGGCGGAGAAGCCGAGGACCGGACCGGAGCGGTCCTTGCTGTCGCGTACGGCGACTCGCCTGCTCCCATCGAGCACCGGCCCCGCCTCCACGCAGTTGCCGCCACCGTTGCCACTGCGGGTGCTGACTCGCCAATCAACCGGTGCCAGGTTCACCGGTCTGGTCGTGTCTGTCGCCACCATTGCCAACTCACTCCAGACGCGCCTCGAGATCGAAGAGAAGTCGCTGCACGGCACCGTTGCGCAGTGCCATGGTGCGAAGACGATCGTCGCCGTAGTCAATCGACCTTGTCGAGAAGTAACCGGCTGATCGTGCGTTATCTGGAGCTGTCGGCTTCGGTGGCGGGCTCGACCGGAGGGTGAAGCTGTTGGAGTTGGAGGCCGGCGTGGCCCTTCGGCGAAGCTGGTCGGCGGCGGATTAGCCGGTCAGGGTGCCGGACCGTAGGCCGGTGAGGAAGTCGGTCCAGCTGGTGGCGGAGAAGCCGAGGACCGGGCCGGAGCGGTCCTTGCTGTCGCGTACGGCGACTCGCCTGCTCCCATCGAGCACCGGCCCCGCCTCGACACAGTCACCGCCACCACTGCCACTGCGGGTGCTGACGTGCCAGGCGACCCTGCTCGGCTCGATCGGGTGGACCCAGGTCTTCGCCGCCATGCTCACTCCAGACGTGCTTCCAGATCAAAGAGGAACCGCTGCACGGCCCCATTGTGTAGGGCCGCGCTGCGCAGTCGATCGTAGCGCCGGAAGAGTGAGTGTGCCTTGTCTCCCTCGACCACGATGCTGCCGGCGGCAGTGGCGATGCAGCCGGCTGGCGGGTACGGCCGGCGCATTCGGAAGGCGTCGAAGGAACCGTTCGGGCTGGCATGTGCGCCCGCCTCGCCCGGTAAGATCATGATTTCAACATTCGGCCAGGTGGCCACAGAACGCAGGTGAGCGAGTTGTGCACGCATGACTTCCGTGCTGCCCACCAGCCGGCGAAGGGCGCACTCGTCAATGACGGTGGAGAGCTGGACGGGCTCGGCGTCAGTCAGTCTGCGTTGGCGGCCCATTCTGACTTCGACAAAGCGGTCAATTTCGGTGTTGGAGGCGCTGTGGTCCCAGGCGCGGATCACAGCCTCGGCGTACTCGTGGGTCTGTAACAGGCCGGGCAGCACAGCGACCTCGAACGAGTAGATGTGGGTAGCCCTGCTCTCCAGCCAGACCCAGTCGATCAGTGCGCCGGCGACGTTCGCAGTGAACCCGTCCCACCAGCCTTTCTGCCAGACGTCTTGCGCCATCGTCTTGAGATCTTCCCTGCGCTTTGGGTCGTCGATGCCGCATACGTCGAGGTATGCCAGCACCTCGGGTAGGCGGGCAGCGACGAATCCAGACTCCATCCGGCTCAACGTGCCAGGGTTGCGATTTACGTAGTCGCCGACCTCTTTCAGGGTCAGCCCCGCCGTCTCCCGCATCACCCGGAGTTGCTGGCCGATCCATTGCGCTCGCAGCGTCGCTGTCTGCCCGCCCGCCATTGTTGCTCCTCTCGACGTAGCCAGCTTCGTATAAAAGCATGGCCAGCACAATATTGTGGTTTCCGTGATGATGGTCCATGCTGGCTGTGCTGAACTAACTACCGAAAGTTGAGGAGCGGGTCGGGGTGGGCTCTGGTTTGGCGGCCGGCCCACCCCGACCCGGAAACGAGCCGTGGGAGACATCGCGATAGATCGCGTCCCGAAGACCGACTCAGAGACTGTCTACCATGCCGTACCCCTGTGCCGGCAGCCCGCCGGTCCCAGGCCGATGCGTGCCTCCCCCGGCTTCCGACCGTCCGGTGCTTCTCGATGCCGGACCAGGCCGGGCGTGCATTTGGTCCTACGCCGTCGCGATTGGTCGTGGCTGCCAACTCCGTTGCGACCTGTGCGCGCCCCAACGGAAGGGTGCCAACGGCATGGCTGTCCATCAGAGCAGCGCGCGAGCGGAAACGCTGGCCGCGCACGAGATGCTCGCCGCGCATGTCCTCGATCCGGAAAGCCAACTCTGCCGGGTCTGTCTGGCTGTCGCACCATGCTCACCGGCCAACGCGGCGGCAAACCGGCTGGTCGAGCTGGGCCTCCCGGTTCTCGAACCAGTACTGCCGTCGCAACGCCGCGACGCGCTGCGGCGCTGGTTCGCGCCACATCGGCGAGTTCGACCACGTTCGGCACCGCTGCTCACCTGGGCCTGGCGTAGGCGGTTCGGGTTGGTGGTGGACTGATGCGACTCAGCTTCGATCCGGAGGAGCCACCGGAGGACCCGCCGGCCGAGTGCGTGTCGCCGACCGTTTGGCGGTTGAGCTATCGGCTGCACCGCAGCCACCAACTCACCGATGCCGGCCGTTGCACCTGTGGCGACCCGTTTCCGTGCTCTTCTCGCCGGCTCGTGGAGCGCGGCTTTTTGGCAGCGCTCGGCGTGAACACCGAAGTAGGTCGTGCGGGCGATCTGCTGGACCGACTCACCCAGGAGGAGAGGTAGCGCTGAGGTGCCGACCAACGACGGCTCGCTCAGCGCGGGTGGTGGGTTGGTCGGTATCGGCGGGCGAGGTGGATCAGGGCGGTGCCGATGAGGAGGAGCAGGGCGGCGGCGCCGACGGTGGTGGGCAGGCTTGGGCCGGTGATGGGGAGCCCGGGGTCGTCGGGGGTGTCGGGGCTGGGGCTGGTGGGTGTGTCGATGGTGATGGTGGTGGCCTCCGACTGACCGCTGGGGCAGGTGTTGGTGCTGGTGTAGTGGGCGGTGAGGGTGTGGCTGCCGGCCGGGAGCCTGGTCGTGTGGGCGGCGGTGTTGGCGCCATCCAGGGGCACGGTGTGGAGGTCACTGCTGCCGTTTCGGAAGGTGATGGTTCCGGTGGGGGCGTCGGTGGTGCAGGTGACGGCGGCGGTGAGAGTGACGTCCTGATCCGGTTCCGGGTTCCGCGGTGCGACCTCCAGCGTGGTGGTGGAACTCGGTCGTTCGATGAGGGCCATGCCGTGGTCGTTGCCGGCGGCGATGGTGGCGATGGCGGCGCCGGTCGGCAGGTTGACCTTCACCGGGGTGTTGCTCTGGTTGGTGGTGCCGTCGCCCAGTTGGCCGGCGTAGTTGCCGCCCCAGGCGAGGGCGGCGCCGGTGGAGGTCATCGCCAGGCTGTGGCCGCCGCCGGCGGCGATGGTGGTGAGCGTGGTGCCGGTCGGTAGGTCTACCTCCACCGGGGTGTTGCGGTTGGTGGTGGTGCCGTCGCCCAACTGGCCGTAGTAGTTGTAGCCCCAGGCGAGGGCGCTGCCGGTGGAGGTCATCGCCAGGCTGTGGACGCCGCCGCCGGCGGCGATGGTGGTGACGGTGGTGTTCGGGGGGAGATTGACGGCCACCGGAACAAGACGGTCGGTGTTGGTGCCATCGCCCAGCTCGCCGTAGTTGTTACTGCCCCAGGCGAAGGCGGTGCCGGTGGAGGTTGCCGCCAGGCTGTGGACGCCGCCGGCGGCGATGGAGGTGACGGTGGTGCCGGTCGGCAGGTCCACCTCCACCGGGGTGTTTCTGTTGTCGGTGGTGCCGTCGCCCAGTTGGCCGGCGTAGTTGCCGCCCCAGGCGAGGGCGGTGCCGGCCGTGGTTATCGCCAGGCTGTGGACGGCGCCGGCGGCGATGGAGGTGACGGTGGTGCCGGTCGGTAGGTCCACCTCCACCGGGGTGTTGCGGTTGGTGGTGGTGCCGTCGCCCAACTGGCTGAAGAAGTTGTAGCCCCAGGCGAGGACGACACCATCGGAGGTCAACGCGAGGCTGTGGTTGTGGCCGGCGGCGATGGCGGTGATCGTGGTGCTCGGGGGGAGGTTGACCGCCACCGGGGTGTTTCTGTTGTCGGTGGTGCCGTCGCCCAGTTCGCCGGAGATGTTTTCGCCCCAGGCGAGGACGGCACCATCGGAGGTCAACGCGAGGCTGTGGCCGTTGCCGGCGGCGATGGCGGTGATCGTGGTGTTGGCCGGTAACTCCGCTTCCACGGGGACGGGGCTGTCGGTGGTGGTGCCGTTGCCGAGCTCGCCCTCGCCGTTTCCTCCCCAGGCGAGGACGGTCTCCGACATCGCGTTGGACGCGGCAGGCCGCTGCGCGAGGGCTGGCCACCCGCCGGTCACCTGTGTCACGGTCACCGCCAGCGCGAGGAAGAACCAGCCGGTCACGGTGCGTCCCGCTCGGCGCGCGTCGGTGTCCCGGACTACCCATCGGGGAGTTTCCGGCATCATTTGTACCTCCGAGCGGACAGTGCTGCGCAAACCAAACGTGCGTATCATCGACTACCGATCTCCCGGACCGGCTGAGAAACGCCCGGCAATGCCCGAATCGGCCAAATCTCCCCTGCCCGAACGCTGGCCGTCGAGGGGTGTGCCGAAAGGCCACCATTGAGGTCGATGCCCTGAGCTCGGGAGCGGTCTGTCTGATAGATGCCTGTTTGAGGGGTGACCGGGGTCGCGGTGGGGGACGGAATCGTGGCGGGCGCCGGGGCGTTACACCATGCGTACGACCGAGGAAGTGCCCCGCCGTAAGCGGGGACGGCCGCCGGGAATGGCGGTGGCCGGCCGGTCGTTATCTCCGGACCGGCGCCGTGCGTGTCCCGACGAGACCCGCGGTCGCCGACCTATCCCTTGGTTCTTTGAGCGCCGGACGGTGCTTGTACCCCGCTCCCGACCCCCTTCGGGTGCGTGTGGGTGTCGACCCCCGAATGGAGCAACACTCATGAACACGATCATGTTGCGTAGTGCGCTTGGTATTGCTGGTCTGGCCTTCGGTGCCGGTGTGGTCGCTGGTCCCCAGGCCTTCGACACCAGCACCGATTCCACCCCCACCCCCACCCCGAGCGCGTCGGCGGCCTCGACCACCGCGGCGGCCGCGGTGCCGGCGGAGAAGCCGGACATGGGCACGCTGATCCCGCACGGTACGCAGGGTGAGCAGTCGCGGATCGACCTGGGTGGCGAGCAGACCGGCAACGTGAGAGCCATCATCGAGGCCACGAAGGCCGCTGGCATGGACGAGCGGGCCGCCGTGGTGGCGATCGCCACCAGTCTGCAGGAGTCGAAGCTGGAGAACCTGGGTCACCTGGGTGCGCGTAACGACCACGACTCGCAGGGCCTGTTCCAGCAGCGTCCGTCGTCTGGTTGGGGCACGGTGGAGCAGATCACCGACCCCGCCTACTCCACCACCGCTTTCCTGGAGGGTCTGCGGCAGGTCGAGGGCTGGCAGGACATGCCGTTGACCGAGGCCGCGCAGAAGGTGCAGGTGTCGGCGTTCCCGTTCCACTACGCCCAGTGGGAGACCCAGGCCGCTGACCTGGTGGCCGAGCACTGGACCAGCTGACCCAAACCCGTAGACCTAACCCACAAGGAGAAAGACACTGTTGGCCGGCACCCGGTTCGGGTGTCGGCCAACAGCTCTCTCTGGAGCGCGCTGCCGGTTTTAGGAGGAGGTGACCAACGCCCGATGACGATTCGTGAGTTCCAGGAAGCCGACTGGCCGCAGGTCTGGCCGATCCTCCGGGAAGTCGTACGGGCTCAGGAGACGTTCACGTACGATCCGAACCTCTCCCCTGACGAGGCGCGTGAGGTGTGGATCGAGCCAGCACCCGGGTTGACCGTCGTCGCGGTTAGGAGTGAGCGGGTCCTGGGCAGCGCGAAAATGGGTACGAATCGGGCGGGACCCGGGTCGCATGTCTGCACGGCCAGCTTCATCGTGGCCGCCGGCGCCCGCGGGCAGGGGGTCGGCACCGCGTTGTGCCGCTTCGCGCTGGACTGGGCTCACCAGCGCGGGTACGCCGGCATGCAGTTCAACGCCGTTGCCGCGTCGAACCGGACTGCGGTGTCGGTGTACGAGCGGCTCGGCTTCCGTATCGTCGGTACGGTGCCGGGTGCGTTCGCTCACCCGACGTTTGGTCGGGTCGGTCTGCACGTGATGTACCAGGAGCTCTGATACCCGCCACCACATATCTCACCCGCCGGCGGGAACACGGTGTGGGCCGGCACCCGGTTCGGGTGTCGGCCAACGGCTGCCGCTGGGAAGCGCTGGTTGTCGGGCTGTCACCGCGGACTGTTGGTGACGGTCTGCCCGCGGCGTCCGGCGCGAGTCAGGCCGACGGCGAGCAGTGCGTACGCGATCAATTCGATGGCGGCGGCCAGCGCGGGAAGCGGTGCCAACCTCAGCGACGGCGGCGCGAGGACGAACGAGCTGACCACGGCGGGGTTCCACCTGACGGCGAGCAGCAGGTCCATCGTGGCAAGCGCCAGGTCCACCTGCGGCAGGGCGGCGACAGCGAGGAGCGCGGCACCTACGGCGGCGATCGCCCGACCCCGCCGGAACAGTACGGCGGTGAGGCAGATCGCGACCAGCCCGAGTACGAGTGGCGCCAGCAGCACCGAACCGGCGCTGAGCACGGTCGTTGAGACCGGATCGGTCGAAGTGGAGTTCGATTGCTCTCGCGCGGACAGGTCGAGGGCCAACTCACTGAGCCGGACGGCTGGATATGCCACGAACAGCAGAGTGGCGAGTACGGTGCCCACAACGACCGGCCTCCGACGCGCGGCCGGCTGGTGGGCGATCGGCCAGCGACGTCCGGCTCCGAGCAGCAGCAGGGAAGCAGTCAGGGGCGCCCAGGTCAGGGCGAGACCGTCGGTGAGCAGGACCGGCGACGGAGAGGGGCCTTCGGGCGCGGGGAGCAGCAGCCGCAGGTCGCGGTCATGGTTGATGGCGGCCGGAGCGGTGCGGTACGCCTCCACGACGAGCACGAGGAGTGTGGCCGGTACGACCCAGCGGGGCTTCGGCAGCTCACCGAGGAGCGCGTAGCCCCCAAGCGCCAGCAGAGCCAAGATCTCCGCGTGGCGCAGTGGGGGATCGTCGAACAGGACGCCGAGGACGTGGGTGGTGGCCAGTACGGCCGCCGTGCCGAGCAGCAGCGGTCGTAGGCGCACCGCCGTCATGCTGCCACGAGTGTTGGTGGTGTGCTGCCCCACGCCGGACGCGGCACGGTGCGCTCGCCCGCGACGGCGGTGCGGGCCGGAGCCACCCGGGCCCGGCCCGCACCTGTCAGAACGTCAGCGTGCGATCTCGCCGGCGATGAACTCCTCGACGGCGGCGTGCGCGTCGGAGTCGGCGTACTGCACCGGCGGGGACTTCATGAAGTACGACGACGCCGACAGGATCGGGCCGCCGATCTTCCGGTCCAGGGCGATCTTCGCGGCCCGGACCGCGTCGATGATGACGCCGGCCGAGTTCGGCGAGTCCCACACCTCAAGCTTCAGCTCCGCGTTGAGCGGGGTGTCGCCGAAGGAGCGGCCCTCCAGGCGGATGTAGGCCCACTTGCGGTCGTCCAGCCACGGCACGTGGTCCGACGGGCCGATGTGCACGTCGCTCTTGGCCATCTCGTGCGGCACCTGGGAGGTGACCGACTGGGTCTTCGAGATCTTCTTGGAGACCAGGCGGTTGCGCTCCAACATGTTCATGAAGTCCATGTTGCCGCCGAAGTTGAGCTGGTAGGTGCGCAGCAACTCGACGCCACGGTCCTCGAACAGCTTCGCGAGGGCGCGGTGCACGATGGTGGCGCCGACCTGGCTCTTGATGTCGTCACCGACGATCGGCAGGCCCGCGTCCTCGAACTTCTTCGCCCAGACCGGGTCGGAGGCGATGAAGACGGGGAGGGCGTTGACGAAGGCGCAGCCGGCCTCGATCGCGGCCTGGGCGTAGAACTTGCCGGCCTCCTCGGAGCCCACCGGCAGGTAGGCCACGACCACGTCGACCTTGGCCGCGCGCAGCGTCTCGGCCACGTTCACCGGCTGGGTGTCCGACTCCTCGATGATCTCGCGGTAGTACTGGCCGAGACCGTCGAACGTCGGGCCGCGCTGCACGGTCACCCCGGTCGGGGGCACGTCGCACAGCTTGATGGTGTTGTTCTCGCTGGCGACGATCGCCTCGGCGAGGTCCATGCCCACCTTCTTGGCGTCCACATCGAACGCCGCGACGAACTCCACGTCCGAGACGTGGTAGTCGCCGAAGGTGACGTGCATGAGACCCGGGACGCGGTCGTTCGGGTCGGCGTTCCGGTAGTACTCCACGCCCTGTACGAGGGACGAGGCGCAGTTACCCACACCGACGATGGCGACGCGGACGGAGCCCATAGCGTCTGCCTCCTTCTCCTTCATCACGGCCGCTCTTCCCTGGACTCTCCAGGCGGAGGCGGGCTGTTGTCTTCTGGTCGACCGCCGGCCGCCCCGGTGATCGGGGCTGTCGGGGCACGGCCGGAGCGCTCGTTGGCGATGAGCTCCTCCAGCCAGCGAACCTCACGCTCACAGGCGTCCAGGCCGTGGCGTTGCAGTTCCAGGGTGTACGCGTCGAGCCGTTCGGCGGCGCGACCGAGCACGTCGCGGAGCCCTTCGCGGCGCTCCTCGATTTTGCGGCGGCGACCCTCCAGGATGCGAAGTCGGGTTGCCTGGTCGGTGCGGGCGAAGAACGCGAAGTGCACGCCGAAACCGGTGTCGTCATACGTCTCGGGCCCGGCTTGGGCGATGAGTTGGGCGAACCGTTCCTTGCCCTCCGCGGTGATTTTGTAAACCACGCGGCCTCGTCGGCTGGTCAGCGCGGGAACGTCCGAGACGGTGGGTGTCTCGTTGGCCTCGGTGATCCACCCTGCCGCCTGTAGGCGGCGCAGGGTCGGGTAGAGGCTTCCGTAGCTGATGGCCGCCCGGATGGCGCCGAGTTTCGCGGTGAGCTCCTTGCGTAGCTCGTAACCGTGCATCGGAGCCTCCTGCAGGAGACCGAGGATGGCGAATTCGAGCACTGCCATCCTCCTTACCCTGCTCACCCGAGCACTAACCGCGACGATGTATCGGGCCGATACATCGTCACGCTAGCGGATTGCCGCGGGTGGGGCAAACCTCGCACCGCCGTGTCTCGATTACAGATAGTCACTCGGTCGCCGGGTGGGGCGGCACCGCGTACTCTCGTGCTCATGCGTACGCAGCGCCAGGTGGTCGACTACTCGCTCCGGAAGCGGGCGGCGCTGCGGGATCTCCTGACCAACCGGGTCGGCCCGGATGACCTCTGCGATGCCTCGCCCTACCTGAAGAACGCGGCCCGGTTCCACGGCGAGCCGACCGACGAGCGGTGCCCGATCTGTCGGAGTGAGAACCTGACGCGCGTGCACTACATTTACGGCGACGAACTCCGGCAGTCCGCCGGTCAGGCCCGGAGACTGGCGGAGCTGCCCGCGTTGGCGATGACACTGCGTGAGTTTCAGGTCTTCGTGGTAGAAGTGTGCCTCGGCTGCGCCTGGAACCACCTCATCGAGCAGTATCTGCTCGGCCGGGACGGGCTGGCGGAGAACAGGCCGGAGCAGGTCGTGGTGGGCGGGGCGCCCTCAACGGACGCCCCAGGCAGGCGACGGAGGCGAGAGGCGCAACGGTGACGTCAGCACGATCGGTCGCTTCGGCCCGACGGGCCACCGCCCAGCTCGATCGACGTTCTGATAGTCCGATTAGCCCGCTTGATTGGCAGATAGGCACCTTTGCGCGGCTTGGTCGCGTTGTATCACTGGGTGCCGCAACTCACGGCAAACCGGTGGTGGCGCGGCAGCGCTCCACCGCGACCGGCAGGGTGTGAAGAATGAACTCGTACGGCGACCCCAGCTCCTCGCGTGGGCGGGCCCAGATACCGGGCCAGCACGGCGTCCCCGGGCGGGCCGACGACGCGTACCGTGCCCCCGATGGTGCGGCACGTTCCCAGTCGGCCGGACCGGAGGGAACAGCGGGCCGCGCCTCGGTGACACCCCGGGGCGGCGCTTCCAGCGGCCGGGCTTCGGTTGGCGGCTCGGCCTCCGTCCCCATCCAGGGTGCCGCCGGCTCGGCCTCGGTTGGCCGGTCAGGCCGCGCTTCGGTGCCGACCCCGGCCGGATCGGGCCGTGCTTCGGTGCCGGCGCCGGCCGGGCCGGGCCGTGCTTCGGTGCCGGCGCCGGCCGGGCCGGGCCGTGCCTCGGTGCCGGCGCCATCCGCGCCCGGACGCGCCTCCGTGCCGGTATCCCCCGCGCCGGGTGGCTCCGCCGGGCGCGCGAGCGTCGGTGCCGCGAGCGGTTCGGCCTCCGTTGGGTCGGCCTCCGTTGGGTCGGCCTCCGTTGGGTCGGCCTCCGTTGGGTCGGCGTCCGTTGGGTCGGCGTCCGTGGGGCGGGCCCGAGCCGGTGCCGCAGCGGCCGGAGGCCGGGCCTCGGTGGCGCGGGCCAGCGTCGCCTCGGCCGCCGGTGGTCCCGGCGGCCCGGGTGGCCCCGGCGGATCGGGCCGATCCCGTAATAGTGGCCGTGACCCGAACGCCGCGCGGGCGAAGAAGCGGAAGCGGGCGAACATGTTGATCGCCTCGTTCGCGGTCTTCATCATGCTCGCCGGCCTGGGCGTCGTCGGCTTCACCTACTTGAACACCAACGTCGTCCTGCCCGACCAGATTCCACTTCCGCAGTCGACGACGGTCTACACGAGTGACGGCAAGGGTCTGGTCGCGAAGCTCGGTAACGAGAACCGGACGCTGATCACCAAAAGCCAGATGCCGCAGCACGTGCGGGACGCGGTCGCCGCGGCCGAGGACCGGAACTTCTACCGGCACTCGGGCGTCGACTACAAGGGCATCGCCCGGGCCGCCTGGAACAACTTCACCGGTGGTGACCGGCAGGGCGCGTCCACGATTACGCAGCAGTACGCGCGTAACGCTTACGAGAGCCTTGAGGACGATACCTACGCCCGAAAGGTGCGGGAGGCGATCTTCGCCTCCAAGCTGAACGACAGGTTCAGCAAGGACAAGATCATGGAGAACTATCTCAACGTGATCTACTTCGGCCGCGGCGCCTACGGGGTCGAGGCCGCGGCGCAGACCTTCTTTGGCAAGCCCACCAGCAAGTTGACCGTCGGTGAGGGCGCGGTGCTGGCCGGGCTCATCAAGCAGCCGGAGAAGACCGCCACCCACAACGGGTACGACCCGGCGGTCAGCCCGGAGGACGCGAAGTCGCGCTGGGACTACGTCCTTGACGGGATGGTGGCCGAGGGCTGGCTCGACGCGGCGGAGCGGCCGACCGAATTTCCGGAGGTGAAGCCGCTGGCCGAGGAGGGCAGCGGCTTCGGTGTGGGCACCCCCCGCGGCAACGTCATCAACTACGTGCGGGCGGAGATGGAGCAGTGGGGGCTCTGCACCAACACGGGGGCGGGGGACGAGAGCACGCCCTCCTGTACGAACGCGCTGCGCAACGGCGGTTACAAGATCACCACGACGATCGACGACAAGATGCAGACCGCGATGGAGAACGCGGCCCGAGCGGAGGCGAAGGGCTCGCCTCTCAAGGGCCAGCCGGATAACCTGCAGGCCGCCGGAGTCGCCGTGGACCCCAAGACCGGTCGGGTGCTCGCCTACTACGGTGGGGAGAGTGGCGCCGGCACCGACTGGGCCGGTATGAACACCGATAAGGGCGGCAACCTCTACGGCGGCCATCCGCCCGCCTCGTCCTTCAAGGTCTACACCCTGGCGGCCGCCATCGAGGCCGGCATCTCCGTCAACTCGCGGTGGGACGCCACGCCCTTCACGCCGGAGGGCGCCGGGTACCGCGTCTATAACGCGGGCCGAGACGTCAGTAAGACTTGCGGCAAGTCCTGCACTCTCGACTATTCGGCGGTGAAGTCATACAACGTTCCGTTCTTCCACGTGGCGGATCAGATCGGACCAGACAAGGTGGTCAGCATGGCCCGGCAGGCGGGTATCACCACCATGTGGGACGACAGTCTCAAGCCGTTCAACCTGTTGGCGGAAAAGCCGGAGGACCTGGCGCCGGAGTATTTCGACCGGGTGGTGGGCTATGGCCAGTATCCGATCACCGTCCTCGACCACGCCAACGGTCTCGCGACGCTGGCGAACGACGGCGTCTTCCACCAGGCCCACTTTGTGCTCAAGGTAGAGCAGAAGGACGAGGACACCGGCGAGTGGAAGGTCGTCCGTGGGACCGGGGAGAAGCTGGACGGGCAGCAACGGATCCGCAAGCAGGTCACCGATGAGGTGACCGCGGTGCTGAAGCAAATCCCGGTGGAGAACAAGGACGCCCTCTCCGGGGGGCGGGAGGCGGCCGGGAAGACCGGCACCTGGGAGTTGGACGGGACCCCTAACAACTCGAACGCCTGGATGGTTGGCTACGACGACAACCTGGCGACCGCGATCTGGATCGGTAGCCACGACCCCAATGAGAACCCGGCGATCAAAAACAAGAACGGTGCCGACATCGGCGGCAGCACCATGCCGGCGGATGTGTGGAAAAAGTTCATGAACGAGGCGCTGAAGGACGCGCCCAGGTCTGAGCTGCCGAATATCACCGGAGTCGGGGACGACAAGGCCGGTAACGGCGCGTTGCCGCCCCCGCCGGAGCCGGACTGTGGGCTGCTCGACCTGTTCTGCCCCGATAGGGGCAACAACGGCGGCGACAACAACAACGGCGGCGGCAACAACGGCGGCGGTGACAACGGCGGCGGTGACAACGGCGGCGGTGACAATAACGGCGGCGGCGGTAACAACGGCGGCGGGGGCAACAACGGCGGTGGCGACAACGGTGGGGATACCGGATTCCCACCGCCGCCGAACGGAGGCCCCCAACGACCTGGGCGGGACTAGCCGGGCTGGGCCAGCGCCGTGCCGCACCGTCACGCGTCCCACCTCTTGGGGTGGGGCGCGGCGGTGCGGTAGCGGCGATGCCCAGACCTGCGGTGCGGTAGCGCCAACGCCATCCAGGTGCACGACGGCGACGCCGATCTAGTGCAGGATGCACGTCATGAGCACGCAGACGACGGGCGGCGCCGACAACTCCGCCGCACCGGACCACCCGTCCCGTTCCGACGGCTTCGTTCGTGGCGTCTCCGGCCTGATCGGTGGCCCGTTGGGTGACCACGCCACCGCCTTGGACCGGCCGGTCGGCGGGGAGCGTCGGTTCTGGACCGCGGTGCGGATCGTTCTGGCCCTGGTCTGCCTGACGATGGCCCTGCACTGGGTGCAGAAGTCGCCCTGCCAGGATGGCGCCTGGACGAACAACGTCCAGTACACCCGCTTCTGCTACACCGACGTGCTCGCGCTCTACTACGCCGAAGGGCTCAACGAGGGGAAGGTTCCCTACCTGGACCACCCGGTGGAGTATCCGGTGCTCACCGGCTACTTCATGGGTGCCCTCGGCCTGCCGGTGCACGCGCTCGGCAGCGCGGACCCCGGCCTGAACCAGGCCATGTGGTTCTACAACCTGAACGTACTGGTGCTCGGGGCGCTGGCGGTGGCCACCGTCGCGGTGATCCTGGCGCTGCGGCGCCGACGACCCTGGGACGCGGCACTCTTCGCACTCGCCCCCGCGCTGCTGCTCACCGCCACCGTCAACTGGGACTTTCTCGCCATCGGACTGGCCGCCTTCGGCCTGTTCGCCTGGGCGCGCCGCAAACCCGCGCTGGCCGGCCTGCTACTCGGCCTGGGCGGGGCGGCGAAGCTCTGGCCGCTCTTCCTCTTCTGGCCGATCCTGCTGCTGGCCATTCGGAGTAGCCGGCTGCGGGCCGCGCTCACCGCGATCGGCACGGGCGCGGTGGCGCTGGTCCTGGTGAACCTCCCCGCCGCGCTGGCCAACCCCACCAACTGGGGACGCTTCCTGGAGCTCAACACGGAGCGGGCGATCGACTGGGGCACCCTCTGGTACATCGGCCGCTACCTCGACGGCAGGATCGGCGAGCCCGGCGCCGGCCCGTTCGAGTGGCTGAGCAACAACATTCCGGTGCTGAACAACCTGGCGTACGCGCTGTTCTTCCTGGCCTGCGTCGGCATCGCCGTGCTGGCCCTGCGGGCCCCGCGCCGCCCGCGCCTCGCCCAGCTCGCCTTCCTCGTGGTCGCCGCCTTCCTGATCTTCAGCAAGGTCTGGTCGCAGCAGTTCGTGCTCTGGCTGCTGCCCCTCGCCGTACTCGCCCGCCCCAAGTGGGGTGCCTTCCTGGCCTGGCAGCTCGCCGAGGTCGGCTACTTCCTGGCCTTCTACGGCGAGCTGCTGGGCACCTCCACCGGCACGCCGGTCTTTCCCGAGGGCGTCTTCGTGCTGGCCGCCGCGTTCCGGCTGACCACCGTCGTCGTGCTCTGCGTGCTGGTCATCCAGGAGATCCTCCGGCCGGAGCAGGACGCGGTACGGGCCAGCTACCCCGACGACCCGGACGGCGGGGTCATCGACGGCGCACCGGACGCTCCCTGGGTGGCCAGACAGCGAGCGTCCGTGCCGGTGGCGACCTGACCGACTCGGGATCCGGTCACAGGCGGTAGACGACCACGTCGCCGATCTCCTCCCGGGTGATGCCGAGCGCGTCAACCGGTGCGTCGATGGTGAACTCCCAGGGCGTGCCGGCCACCTGATCCCGAGGGATCAGGACGTTGCGAACGCCCAGGGTGCGCAGGTAGTCGACGCTGGCCTGGTCGGGGAATGTGATCGTCGCCTGACGCACCTCCTCGACCAGGGCCGGGGTGAAGCCACTCCCCCCGTTGACGAGGTCCTGGAAGTGGGTGGTTGACCAGAGCATGACCGGCTGGTCACGATTCGGGTCGCTCGGCAGCACCAGCAGCGGGCCGTCCACCGTGCGCATCGCCGCGGGCTGCACCGGGACGACCGGGTGCGGGGTGCGGTTCAGCCCCTCGGCGGTCACCAACAGCAGTGGCAGCAGCGTGGCCAACCGCAGCCACGGGTTCGGCCAGGACGGGATCCGGGCGGCGGAGATCTTCCGGACCCGGCCGGCGAAGGCGCTTACCGCGCCGGCCGCGAGGAGTCCGAGCAGCAGGGTCGTCCAGAGCATCAGCCGACCCGGCGTACGCAGGCCGTTCCACCCGGGCAGGTAATCGAAGAGCGGCACGTAGGTGTACCGCCCGTCGAATAGTTCGGTGCCCATCGCCAGCACCATGCTGACCACGACCCCCGCCAGCAGCAGGAGCCGGTGCCGGACCCGCCACACCGAGAAGAAGAGGCCGCCCAGGGCGAGCGCGTAGAGCACGTACCCGGGCAGCAAGGTCATCTCCGGTTGCCAGGGCAGTGTCGACCGAGCCCCCTCGTGCAGGTCACCCCAGATTCGCGACTCGGCCGGCGCGGTGAGGAAGCCCGTCGCGGGTGGAGAGAACCAGGCGAGGTCGGCGACGGTCCGCTCCGCCTGCGGATGCAGCTCGACGACGGTGAAGTAGGGGAGTGCGAGCAACGCGCCAACCGCAGCGAAGATCAGCCCGCCGACCACGTTGGCGGCGAACAGCCGCCGACCGAAGGGGCGTCGCACCGGGCGGACGACCCAGCGTCGCAGGAACCAGGTCACCGTGGCGACCAGCCCGGTCCCGGCGAGGACGTACGCGAACGGCAGCCCGATGCCGAAGCCGAGGCTGAGCTGCCAGGCGGCGACCAGCCAGCCGGCGTACACCCAACCGACCCGTCGCTTCTCCGGTCGGTAGCCGTGCCGCAGCGACCAGCCATGCCCCCGAGCGAGCATCGCCAGCGCCAGCGGGATGCCACCGTTGGAGATGACGTTCAGGTGCCCGGCCTGGGCCAGCAACCAGGGTGCGTACGTGTAGGTAACTCCGGCGACCGCGGCGCCGATCCGGCCCGACCCCAACTGCCGGGCCAGCACGTACGCCCCGAACGTGGCGAGGGCGTGGGCCAGCACGAACATGATGTTGTATCGGAGCAGGGCGGCTTCGGGGCCGGTGCCGATCATCCCCGCTGGGGCGTACCCCAGCAGGGTGTCGGAGAAGACGAAGCTCCACCGTTCCGGGAAGAACGCGTTGGCGTGCAACAGCCGGCCCGGGTCGGTCAACAGTGCGTGCCCGGACCAGGCCATCTGCCATGCCTGCAGGCTCGGATCCCAGTAGTCCTGGGGCAGGGTGTAGCGCGGGTAGCGCAGTGTCGGCCAGGTCATCGCGACGGCCAGGGCCAGCGAGCCGAGCGCTGCGAGCATCCACTCGTGGGTCAGGAACCGGCCAACGGAGCGGGTTGCCCGGCCGATCCGGGTCGGTACCGGGGTCGGAGCGGGGCCGAAGGACGCGAACGGGTCCTGTTTCTCCTTGTCGCCGTTAGCACCCTTCGCATCCTTTTCTGCGGTGCCCTCGGCGGTGCTGTCAGCAGAAGTAGCGGTGCCGTCCGAAGAGGAGGCGTCGCCGCGCCCGGCGGCGCTGCCGCCAGCAGTGGTGTCCGCGGTGGTGCTCTTGGTGGCGGTGTCCGCGCTGCCCGCGGTGGTGCTCTCCGCGGTGGCGGTGCTGGTGGGTTTGGCGGTGTCGGCGGCCGTGGCGTCGTCCTTGGGTGATCCGGCGTTACCCGGGCCAGCTTCGAGCTTGTCCATGATGGTCTTGGGCTTTCGGTCACCGGCGGTGCTGGCCGCCTTGGGATTCGGTGGCGGTGGGCCGCCAGGGCGTCCGATGGTCATCCGGTCGTACCCGGCACGCCGAGCTGCTCCCGGAGGAAGGTGATGTCGGCTGCTTGGCCGTCCGCCCCGCCGGGTGTCTCGACCACCACCGGGGCGCCCGCCGCGCGGATCACCGCCACCAGCTGCTCCGGGTCGATCGTGCCGCCGGTCAGGTTGTCGTGTCGGTCCTGGCCCGAGTTGAAGGCGCCCTTGGAGTTGTTGGCGTGGATCAGGTCGATCCGCCCGGTGATCGCCTTGACCCGGTCGACCAGCCCGAGCAACTCCTCACCGCCCGCGTACGCGTGGCAGGTGTCCAGGCAGAAGCCCACCTCGTGATCGCCGATCGTGTCCCAGAGCCGGGCGAGCGCGTCCAGTCGGCGGGCGCAGGCGTTCGTCCCGCCGGCGGTGTTCTCGATCAGCACCGGTACGCCGAAGCCGCCGGATTCCGCCGCGTACGCGAAGGCTTTGCGCCAGTTGTCGAACCCGGTGGCGAGGTCGTCGCCGGCGTTGACGTGGCCCCCGTGCACGATCAGGCCACGGGCTCCGACAGCGGCGGCGGCTCGGGCGTGCGCGAGCAGGAGCTTGCGGCTGGGGATCCGGATGCGATTGTTCAACGTGGCCAGGTTGATCACATACGGTGCGTGCACGTAGAGGTCCACCTCGGCGCTGCGCAGCCGGTCGGCGTCCGCCCGCGGCTTCGGCGTCTTCCAACCCTGCGGGTCGGAGAGGAAGAACTGCGCGGTGTCGGCGGCTCTGGCGGTCGCCTCCGCCAGTGGGTCGGACGAATCGACGTGGGCTCCGATACGCATGCTGGGGAGCCTACGTCGAGTTCACCGACCGACGGCGACCGCAGTGCGGCGACGCGCGTAACCGGCGTGGTCAGAGGTGCGTCACCGCAGTGATCAGTCGTCGTTGAACGAGGTGGGATGGACGGTTCTGTGAGCTTGGACTAGTAGATTGTCTGAGATTTACCGAATTCTCCGACAAGTCCTGCACATTAAGGATATGGTCGGGAAACAACATGATGAAGCCCCGCGGGGTGTCGCCGGTCCAACCTCATCGGTGTGGTCGTTCCTCCCCAGGTCCCACCCAAGGAATGCGGACACGACACCCCGCGGTCTCTGGTTCACGGGGGGCTCGCCTCGACATCGACGTCTTGGCCGGGCCCCCCGTGAACCATGTTCGGGGGCACTTCCACCACCCCGGGCATGATCGTTCGGGCCGGGTATCCTGGTTCGGTTGTCCACGTCCGGCCGGGTCCCCCCGGTTCCGGGTGGGCCACGACGCACGACCTCCTGCCACGGAAGGACCGTGGCCGTCCTAGCCCATAGGAGGTGAGCACGTCTTGCGTCATTACGAGATCATGGTGATCCTCGACTCCAGCCTTGAGGAGCGCACCGTCGCTCCGTCGCTCGACACGTACCTGAACGTGATTCGGACCGCGGGTGGCTCGGTCGAGAAGACCGATGTGTGGGGCCGCCGGCGCCTCGCGTACGAGATCAACAAGAAGACCGAGGGGATCTACGCCGTCATCGACCTGCAGGCAACGCCAGCAGCGGTGGCCGAGCTGGACCGTCAGCTGCGGCTCAACGAGTCGGTGCTGCGTACCAAGGTTATTCGGCCGGAAGTGCGCTGAGGCGCACCCCGACCCCCAACCCCGACACCCCCGGATCAGCCTCGTCGGCATTGTCGGACGGCTCTGTCAGCCTGTACGGCGAGACGATGAGTGCGCGAGGAGATGGTCATGGCAGGAGAAACCATCATCACGGTCATCGGCAATCTGACCGATGACCCCGAGTTGCGATTCACCCCCTCCGGGGCGGCGGTCGCCAAGTTCCGGGTCGCCTCGACGCCCCGGTTCTTCGACAAGTCGTCCAGCGAGTGGAAGGACGGCGAGCCGTTGTTCCTCTCGTGCACCGTGTGGCGGCAGGCCGCCGAGCACGTCGCGGAGTCGCTGCAGCGCGGCACCCGCGTGATCGTGTCCGGTCGGCTGCGGCAGCGGTCGTACGAGACCCGCGAGGGTGAGAAGCGCACGGTAATCGAGCTGGAGGTCGACGAGATCGGCCCGTCGCTGCGCTACGCCACGGCGAAGGTGCAGAAGATGTCCCGCTCGGGCGGTGGTGGTTTTGGCGGCGGTGGTGGCCAGGGCGGCGGAGGCAACTTCGACGACCCGTGGGCCTCGGCCGCTCCTGCTCCTGCTCCCGCGCCCTCGCGCGGCGGGTCCGGTGGTGGCAACTTCGACGAGGAGCCTCCGTTCTGATGGCGCCGAGCGCCCGCAATCGCAAACCAGGAGCAAGGTCAATGGCCAAGGCTGCGGCACTTCGCAAGCCGAAGAAGAAGGTGAACCCGCTAGACAAGGACGGGATCACCTATATCGATTACAAGGACACTGCGCTGCTGCGCAAGTTCATCTCCGACCGGGGCAAGATCCGTGCCCGGCGAGTGACTGGCGTGACCTCGCAGCAGCAGCGGCAGATCGCCCGTGCGGTCAAGAACGCCCGCGAGATGGCGCTCTTGCCGTACACGGCGACGGCTCGCTGAGGGGAGGCGCCGACATGAAGATCATCCTGACTCAGGAGGTATCCGGCCTCGGTGCCCCAGGGGACATCGTGGAGGTCAAGAACGGCTACGGCCGTAACTACCTGCTGCCCCAGGGCTTCGCGATCGCCTGGACCAAGGGCGCGGAGAAGCAGGTCACGCTGATCAAGCGGGCCCGGTCGGCCCGCGAGATTCGTGACCTCGGCCACGCCAACGAGGTCAAGGGCCAGCTCGAAGGGCTGAAGGTAGCCCTGAAGGCCCGCGCCGGCGAGGGAGGTCGGCTCTTCGGTTCGGTCACCGCGGCCGAGATCGTCGCGGCCGTCAAGGCCGCTGGCGGCCCGACGCTGGACCGTCGTCGGCTTGAGCTGCCCAGGCACATCAAGTCGCTCGGCTCCTACCCGGTGCGGATCAAGCTGCACCCCGAGGTGACCGCCGCGTTCGACCTGAACGTCGTTCAGAGCTGACACCCACCCGCACCACCGATCGGGCCCGCGCCGTACTCGGCGCGGGCCCGATCCGTATCCCGTCCCGGCTCGATCGGTATCGTGCCTCGGGCCGAACTGGCGCCGGTATCCCAGCCCGGCGGCTGACTGATTTTCTTTTATCCACAGGGTGTGGATGCTGTTTTTCCAGCTCAGAGTGGTGTTGAGGGAGACTCTTCCACAGTTATCCACAGGCTGTGCACAAGCTGCACACATGCCTTCCCCCTGCTATCCACAGGTTGTCCCGAGACTCGTCCACCGCTGCTGTTGAGGCGTCCTGCTCGTCTTCCGTATGGTTGCCAACCGACCCGCCGCACGATGGCCCCCGATCGCCCTGCGGGTCGAGAAGGCCGTGACTCCGCGGTGGAGCCAGGCCGATGAGCTGACGGTGTGAAGGGGGAGCCGTGTCGGTCGCCGACGAGATGGCAGCCGAACCGCGTGCTGGTGGGCCGACATCGGTGCCGGTGCAGCGGGACGGCCAGTTCGAGAAGACCCCACCGCAGGACATCGCCGCCGAGCAGTGTGTGCTGGGCGGGATGCTCCTGTCCAAGGACGCGATCGCCGACGTGGTCGAGATTCTCAAGAGCAACGACTTCTACCGACCCGTCCACGCCACCGTCTTCGACACGATTCTCGAGATTTACGGCCGGGGCGAGCCCGCTGATTCGATCACGGTCGCGGCGGCCCTGGCCGACTCCGGCGACCTGGTCCGGATCGGGGGCGCACCGTACCTGCACACCCTGATCGCCAGTGTGCCCACCGCGGCCAACGCCGCCTACTACGCCCGGATTGTCAGCGAACGGGCCGTGCTCCGGCGGCTGGTCGAGGCCGGCACCCGGATCGTGCAACTCGGGTTCGGTACCGCCGCCAGCGGCAGCCGGGACGTGGATGACGTCGTTGACCTCGCCCAGCAGGCCGTCTACGACGTCACGGAGCGGCGGGTCAGCGAGGACTTCGCCATCCTCGCCGACATGCTCCAGCCCACGCTCGACGAGATCGAGGCGGTCGGCGCCCAGCACGGCATGATGACCGGCGTTCCCACCGGCTTCACCGACCTCGACCGACTCCTCAACGGTCTGCAGGCCGGCCAGCTCATCATCGTCGCCGGGCGGCCCGGCCTGGGGAAGTCCACGGCGAGCATGGACTTCGCGCGGAATGCAGCGATTCGCGCCAACCAGGCCGCGGCGATCTTCTCGCTGGAGATGAGCAAGGTCGAGATCGTCATGCGACTTCTCTCGGCCGAGGCCCGGGTGCCCCTGCACGTGCTGCGCAGCGGTCAGCTCTCCGACGACGACTGGACGAAGCTCGCCCGCTGCATGGGTGAGATCAGTGAGGCGCCGCTCTTCGTGGACGACACGCCGAGCATGAACCTGATGGAGATCCGGGCCAAGGCGCGACGTCTCAAACAGCGACACGATCTGAAGCTCATCGTCGTCGACTACCTCCAGCTGATGACCTCGCCGAAGCGTACGGAGAGCCGGCAGCAGGAGGTCGCCGACCTGTCCCGTGGCCTCAAGCTCCTCGCGAAGGAGGTCGAGTGCCCGGTTATCGCGGTCAGCCAGCTGAACCGTGGCCCCGAACAGCGGACCGACAAACGGCCCCAGCTCTCCGACCTGCGGGAGTCCGGCTCCATCGAGCAGGACGCCGACGTCGTCATCCTGCTGCACCGTGACGACTACTACGACAAGGAGTCGCCGCGGGCCGGGGAGGCGGACTTCGTGGTGGCCAAGCACCGGAACGGGCCGACCGACACGGTGACGGTGGCAGCGCAGCTCCACCTGTCGCGCTTCGTGGACATGGCGATCGTGTGAGTGGACCCAGCGATCAGGTGCGCGAAGTCAGCTGACCGCGCAGCGTCCGAATCACCGCGCAGCCTGCGGAAGGAACGGGCAGCGTCCGGAAGGATCCCGGCCCGCGCTGCCGCGGCGGGGTCCCTCCGGACGCGCCGTACGGTGTCAGCCGAGCAGGTCGCCCAGGAAGCCCTTGTGCCGCTTCCGCCGGTAGTGCCCGTGGTAACCGTAGTGCTGACCGTGGCTCCCGTAGGCCGGGGCCGGAGCCGGGGGGTAGCCGTGCGCGGGCGGCGGGGGCGGCACGGTGCCGTAGCCGGGCTGCTGCGGCGGTGGCGGCGGGTACCCGCCGGGCTGGCTGGGCTGGGCGGGTGCCGGAGCGGCCTGCTGCCGGTTCCAGTTAGCCTCCGCCTCGAACAGCTTCTCCAACTCGCCGCGGTCGAGGAAGATCCCCCGGCACTCGCTGCACTGATCGATGACGACGCCACTGCGCTCGTACTGGCGCATCTCGCCGTGACACTTGGGACAGGTGAGGCTCATCATCTGACCGTACCTGGTTGACCTAAGCGGTCGCGGTCAACGTGGCGGTGACTTCGTCGTCGGAGACCTCGTGGAAGTCGTCGTAGTAGGCGCTGACCGCGGTGAACTCGGCCGGGTGCTGCGGACAGACAACCTGGTCGGCCTCGGCGGAGAGCAACTCGTACGCCTCCTGCGAGCCGACCGGGGCAGCCGCCACCACCCGTCGGGCACCGAGGTGGCGGGCGACCTGGACCGCGGCGCGGGCGGTGGCGCCGGTGGCGAGGCCGTCATCGACGATCAGGGCGGTGCGGTCGGTGAGATCCAGCGGCGGACGGTCGGCCCGGTAGAGCCGCTCCCGGCGATCCAACTCGGCCCGCTCCTGGCGATCGACCTCGGCGATCTCCGCCGGGCTGAGCCGGCTGGCGATCCGCTCGTTGAGCACCTGGGCCCCGCCGGGACCGATCGCGCCGAACGCGACCTCGGGCGCACCGGGAAGGCCGAGCTTACGGACGGTGATCACATCGAGTGGGGCCTCGAGTCGACGGGCGATCACCTCGGCCACCGGCACTCCGCCGCGAACCAGGGCAAGCACGATGACATCGGGTTCGCCGACGAGCGCGGTGAGCCGATCGGCGAGTGCCCGACCCGCGTCGCCGCGGTCACGAAAGGTGGTCACCTCTCAGGTGTACGCCGGGTTAGTCGGTTTCGTGGCGGGTTGCTGGATTCCGACAGGCGAGTGCGGGGGTCCAGATCAGAAAGGCCAGCGGGTAGAGCAGGTAGCCGAACCGGCTGGCAGGCATGAGTAGGAGCGCGACGAGGAGCCCGTACCCGCAGATGAGCGACGCGGCGGCGGCCGTACGCGGCGGGCGGCGGGTGAGCCGCAGGGCGAAGGCCAGCCCCACGGCAAGCAGCAGCCCGCCGGTGAGTAGCCGCCCGGCGGGCAGCGCGGTGGAGATCAGGTGGCCCGGGAGCGGGGACTGGGCCGGGCTGGTGACCAGGCCTTGGCCGAGCGGGAAGCGGAGCACGTTCTCGACCAACGCGTCGGGGTCGATCAGCAGGACGGGCAGCAGGGCGAGGGCCGGCAGCCCCAGGGCGCCGGCGAGGACCCGCCGGCCGGACCGTCGGGTGGCACCCCAGACGGCCAAGACCACCGCGACCGGCCAGGCGAAGAGTTTCAGGGCAGCGGCCAACCCCACGGCAGCCCCGGCCCGGCCCGGTTTACCGGCGGCGGCGAGGGTGAGCGCGAACAGGCAGAGCGCGAGAACGGGTAGGTCGTCGCCGCCGGTGGCGAGGGTGAGCGCGCTGACCGGCAGGATCGCGGCGGCCTGTACGCCGCGCAGAATGCCGCTGCCGGGCCGGTGTGCCTCGCGGGCGCCGGACCGCCAGAGCGTGCGCCCGGCGAGTGCGAGGATGGCGACGGTGGCGAGCGCGAACCACACCCGGGCGTCGGTCAACGCGGTGTCGACGAGGGCGCGGGGCAGCCCGAACAGGGCCATTGCCGGTTGGTACGGGGTGTAGCCGAAGAGCTGCTCGCTGGTGGGGAGCGCGGCGATCGCCTCGCGGCTGAGATAGGGCGTACCGGTCTCGATCAGCCGCCGCCCGGAGTCCTCAATGACGATGACCTCCTCCTGCGCCCGGTCGGGACGCCCGAAGGCCCGTTCGGTGCTCTGCCAGAGCACCGGCAGCAGCACGGTGGTGCTGGCGGCGAGCCCGGCGACCGCCCAGCGGGTGGCGAGCCCGGTCAGCGGGGAGCCGCGGCGGCGCCGCCAGCTCAGCAGCTGGGCGGTGGCGACGACGGCGGCGACGAGGTAGCCGGCGGTGGCGACACTGCCCCACGCGCGGTGCGGGGCGAGGGCGGAGGTCAGGGTGGTGACTGCGGCGAATCCGGCTGAGGCGGCGTAGAGGGCCAGGTCGACGGCGAGGCCACCGGCGGCGTTGTCAACGGCGGACCACCCGCGGCGTACGCCCGGAACGGCGCTGGTCACGCGGTCAGTTTTGCAGATCGGCGGCGCCGGGTCAGGCGAGCTGGGAAGGACCGCGGTGGTAGCCGGCCGGTGGCCGTTCCAACCGGCGGCCGAGCCCGGCAGAGCGGTGACTAGACTCGCCGTCGTGACGGACTCCGCGCAGCTCACCCACGTTGACGCGGCAGGCGCAGCCCGCATGGTTGACGTCTCCGCCAAGGCGGTGACCGGGCGGCTGGCCGTCGCCGCCGGCCGGCTCCGCACCACCCGTGCGGTCGTTGACCTCCTGCGCCGCGATGGGCTACCCAAGGGAGATGCGCTCGCCGTCGGCCGGCTCGCCGGGATCATGGGCGCGAAACGGACCCCGGACCTGATTCCGCTCTGCCACCCGATCGCCCTACACGGCGTCGCCGTTGACCTGACCCTCACCGACGACACCGTTGAGATCACCGCGACCGCCCGGACGGCCGACCGCACCGGCGTCGAGATGGAGGCGCTCACCGCCGTCGCGGTCGCCGGCCTGGCCCTCGTCGACATGGTCAAGGCCGTCGACCCGGCGGCCACGGTGGACGCGGTCCGTGTCCTGCGCAAGGAGGGCGGAGCGACCGGTGAGTGGGTCCGCCCCGAGGACCGCCCGTGATCCGGGCGCGGGTGGTTGTCGCCTCCAACCGGGCCTTCGCCGGTGTCTACCCGGACACCAGCGGCCCGCTGCTCGCCGCCGGCCTGCGGGAGCTGGGCTGTGTGGTGGACGAGCCGGTCATCGTGGTCCCGGACGGTGACCCGGTCGGTGCGGCGCTGGGCGCCGCCGCCGCCGAGGGGGTGGATGTCGTGGTGACCAGTGGTGGCACCGGCATCAACCCGACGGACCGTACCCCGGAGGTGACCCGGGCGCTGCTCGACCACGAGATCCCGGGCATCGCGGAGGCCATCCGCGCGTACAGCCGGGACCGCGTGCCCACCGCAGTGTTGTCCCGGGGAGTCGCCGGTGTGCTGGGGCGGACGCTGGTGGTGAACCTCCCCGGCTCGACCGGTGGCGCCCGCGACGGGCTGGCCGTGCTCGGGCCGATCCTCGCCCACGCTGTTGACCAGCTTCGTGGCGGGGACCACTGATCGGTTCGCGGACCAACGGGCACGTGCACGCCCCGATACTCTCGTCGGGTGAGCATGGAAGCCGCAGCCGCCGCCCCCGTCGCTCCGCCCCCACCCGCGGGCTGGGAGGAGGCGCGTTCCCGGGCGTACGCGGTGGGTCGAGCTGCCGCGCTGCCGGTGGTGGGTCGGCCGCTCGTTGACCTCGACGGGCATACCCTGGCCGAGCCGTTGGCCACCCGGACCCCCCTACCGGCGTTCCGCACGACCAGCGTGGATGGCTGGGCGGTGCGTGGCGCCGGTCCGTGGCGGATCGTGGGTCGGGTCCTGGCCGGCGGGGTTCCGGCGCCGCTGACCGAGGACGGCACCACCGTCGAGATCGCCACCGGTGCGATGGTTCCCGACGGCGCCGCCGCCGTGCTGCGGGTGGAGGAGTCGAGCCGTACCCCGGACGGGTTGGTGGCCGGCACTCCCCGGCCGTCGCCCGAGTGGCGGCTGCCGGGTGAGGAGGCCGCCGCCGGAGAGGAGCTGTGCCCGGTCGGCACGCCCGTGGACCCGGCGGTGATCGGGTTGGCCGCCTCCTGCGGACACGACACCCTGCGCGTACGGCGGCAGCCGCGCGCGGCGTTGCTGGTCTTCGGGGACGAACTGTTGACGGCCGGGCCGCCCGGGGCGGGGCGGGTCCGGGACGCACTCGGTCCCGCCGTGCCGGCGTGGCTGCGCCGGTACGGGTGTGCGGTGCGCCCCTCCGACGTGGTCGGGCCGGTGGCGGACACCCTCTCGGCGCACGTGGCGGCGCTCAGGGATGCGCTCACCCAGGCCGACCTGGTCTGCACGACCGGCGGCACCATGCACGGACCGGTGGACCACCTGCATCCCGCACTTGCGGCGTTGGGGGCGGAGTACGTGGTCAACACCGTCGCCGTTCGGCCCGGCTTCCCGATGCTGCTGGCCCGGGTGGTCGGCACCGACGGCCGGGTACGCTTCGTGGCCGGGCTGCCCGGTAACCCGCAGTCCGCGATTATCGCCCTGGCGTCGCTGGTCGCACCGCTGCTGGCCGGTCTCGCCGGCCGGCTGATGCCGGAGTTGCCGCAGGCGGTGCTCGCCGAGCCGATTCCCGGGCGGGGCGCCTTCACCCACCTCGCGTTGGTCCGGTTGGATCGAGTCACCGGCACCGCCCATCCGCTCCGGCACGTCGGCTCGGCGATGCTGCGCGGCCTGGCCGAAGCCGACGGGTTCGCGGTGATCCGCCCCGGCGCGTCCGGCGAGCCGGGTGACCGGGTGTCGGTCGTGCCGCTGCCGTTGCTGCCCGGGGAGCGCGGGTCGTGACCGCCCCGACCGTGGCGTTCGGCGAGGTTACCGAGCGACCGTTGGATCTCGCCGCACACGAGGGTGCGGTGGCGGACCGGGCCGCTGGCGCGGTCGTGTCGTTCCAGGGCGTCGTCCGGGATCACGACCATGGCCGAGCGGTGGTCGCGCTGACCTACGAGGGGCACCCGAGCGCCGAGCGGGTGCTGCGCGAGGTCGCTGCCGAGATCGCCGCCGACCCCGAGGTGTACGCGGTGGCCGTCTCGCATCGGGTCGGGCCACTGGAGATCGGCGACGCGGCACTGGTGGCGGCGGTCAGCACCGCCCACCGAGCCGCCGCGTTCGCCGCCTGTGCCCGATTGGTTGACGAGGTGAAGGCGCGGCTGCCGATCTGGAAGCGGCAGGTGTTCGCGGACGGCACCGAGGAGTGGGTGAACTGTCCCTGACGCCGTCCGTGGTCAACGGTCAGCGGCGGCTGGCCAGCGGGACCGGCCGGCTTGGACGCTCGCCGTAGAAGGCCGGCTCGGCCCCGGGGCGCCAGGGCAGCGCGGCGACCAGCACGATCAGCGCCAGGGCCAGCGAATTCTCCATCAGGGCACCGAAGAGACCGTCCTGATAGTGCGACACCTCGGGCAGCTGGTGCTCGTACGGCCAGATCGGTGAGACGAGGAAGAGGAGATAGAGGACCACGGCAGCGGCTCCATGCCGGAGCCCGGTCAGCGTCGGGTACCAGATCGGGGGGCGTAGACCGTTCACTCCGGGTAGTGCCTCCGAGCCGGCCCGGGCGGCGAGCGCCCGGCTGGCGTCCCGGCGGCGGACGGCGGCGTCGGCGAGCACGATGATCGCGGGGATCACCCAGACCAGGTGGTGCGTCCAGGAGATCGGGCTGATCACACTGGTGGTGAGCCCGACCAGGGTGAATGCCGTCAGCTCGTCGCCGTCTGCCCGGGCGTTGGCGGCCCGGGACAGACCGAGCGCGAGCAGCAGGATCGCGAACGTGAACCAGAGCAGCCCCGGGGTCTCGATCGAGTCGTGGAGGCGGGCGAGCAGGCCGGCGAGCGACTGGTTGGGGGTCATGTCGGCGGCACCGACCCGCTCGGTCTGCCAGAGCACCCCACCGAAGTAGGCCCGGGACTCGGGGCCGACAACGGCGAACGACCCGATCGTCACGGTCAGTACCGTGCCGACGGCGGTGGTAGCCACCCGCCACTGGCGGGTGATCATGAGGTAGGCGATGAAGAGAGCGGGGGTCAGCTTCACCGCGGTGGCGAGGCCGATCCCGACGCCCGCCCAGGCGCCGCTGTAGACGAAGCGCAGCAGCGGCCCGTCGGTGGGGGCGCCGTGGGCGCCTCGACGGGATCGCCAGCGCAGACCGACCAGGTCGGCCATGACCAGTGCGAACAGCAGCAGATTGACCTGCCCGTAGCCGAGGGTCTCCCGGGACGGCTCAAGGGCGGTGGCGAGCACCGTCGCGAGCGCCACCGCGTACCACAGGGGATAGTTGAGCCGGTCGGCGATCGGGCGGAGCAGCGCGGTGAGAACCACGGCCAGCGCGGCGACACTCGCCACCGCGTTTACCAGCCCGGCCAGCCCGACCGGTAGATGCGCCATTGGGAGCATGGCGAGCCCGGCGAAGGGCGGGTAGGTGAACCCGAGGGTCGTGTCGGGCGCGATGAACTCGTACAGCTCGTGGCCGTTCGCCCACCACACCGCCGCACCGTGGTAGATCTTCATGTCGAAGAAGTTGTACGGCCGCCCGAACGCGCCGACCGCGAGCCAGGCGGCGTACGCGACGACGGCCACGACTCCGATCCGGATGACGGTCCTACGATCGAGCCCCTGCAGGACACGGCGAACCGGGGTGAGGCGGCGTCCCCGCCGACGGAGAGTCGTCGGCATTGAGTGCCCACCCCCGTACCAATATCGTCCTCGCCGTCCTGGTCCGGTACGGAGCCTAGAACGGTCCCTCACGTGTTTGCCTCCCGCGTTATATGACCGTGTCCGATCCCACACTGGTTTTTGACATTTCTACCGGGTTAACACCGGGCGGTCGGTACGTCGGATTCACTGTTTGGTCCGACGGAGTGCGACGGGAGGAGGATCGACGCTGGTCAGCCAGGGAAGCGTCGAGCCGTCGCTGCCGATCGTACGGCGGTCCGAGCCTGTCGGCGGGCGGTACGAACAGCTCGCGTCGCCCAACGCTGGGAGTGGCCGAGCCGCTGACCGGCCCGCCAGCGCAGCCCCGGCTTCCCGGCGGTGTCCGCGGCGGCCAGCAGGAGCCCACCGAATAGGCCAAGGTTTTTCAGGAAATGGAGTTGGTTGTTGACCCGCTGTCCCGGATCCACGTCAGTCCAGAAGGGATGTCCGGCGATAGTACCCGGCACCAGAGTGCCGGCCAGAACCAAGGCCGCCGGTCGGGTGAGTCGTCCGGTGGCGAGCAGTAGGCCGGCCCCGAACTGTACGGCTCCATTGGCGCGGATCAGGGTCTCGGTATCGGTGGGGACGCCGGGAACGGCTCGTCGCAGCAGGGGCGCGACCCGGTCTGCCATCGGCGTGGCGGCCGGGGCCAGCCGAGCCGGGGCGGCGAGGCTGCGGGCCCCCTCGACCACGAGGATGCCACTGAGCATTACTCGGGCGAGGGAGCGCACGGGTGTCATGGGTCAGTCATACCCTGTCGGATCCGCCGCCACCCCGGCAACCGACCGATCTGGATCGGTCGACCCGGCCTGCCACGCCGAATCGCGGTACTGTCCCGGACGGGCCGGCGCCGGAGGGGTAACGTCCCCGGCGTGACCACCATGCGACTACGGCCCGAGGATCCGGCAGATACCGGTGCGGTTCGGCGGGTCCTCGCTGGCGCGTTCGCCCGTCCCGATGTCACCACCCCGCCGGAGGTCGGCCTCGTCGACGAGCTGCGCGGCAGCGCGGAGTGGCTGCCGGCGCTGGCCATGGTGGCCGAGTACGGGGGTGAGGTCGTCGGCTACGCGCTGCTCACCCGGGTGCGGGTTCGCTCCGACCGCGACGACGTGCCCGCGCTCGCCCTCGGGCCGGTGGCGGTCGCCCCGCACCGGCAGCGCATCGGGCTGGGCAGCGCGGTGGTGCAGGCAGCCCTGGACGCCGCCGCCGAGCTGGGTGAGCGCCTCGTGGTGGTGTTGGGTGATCCGGCCTTCTACCGGCGGTTCGGGTTCGGTCGGGCCGACCGGCTCGGCCTCACCAGCCCCTGGTCCGGGCTCGGTGAGCCCTGGCAGGCCCGGGTGTTGCCCTCGGTCGGCGGTGGCACCGGGCCGCCCGCTCCCGGCGAGGTGATCTTTCCGCCGCCGTGGTCGAAGGTGTGAGTCACCGAGCCGTCGGCTGGCTCGACCCAGCTATGCCGGCTGGGTGCGGAGGTAACGGCCGAAGTGGGGCACCGTGAACGCCACCGTACCGCGTTCACCGGAGTAGATGAGACCCTTTTTGATCAGTGCGTCCCGAGCCGGGGAGAGGCTTGCGGGCTTGCGCCCCAGCGCGCGGGCGATCTCGGCGGTCGGCACGGCCGCGTCCATGTCATCCGGGGTGCCCACGTCCGTACCGTCAACCAGGGAGAGGGTCGCCATCGCCCGCATGTACTCGCGTTCGGCCGGAGTGGCTCGCTCGAACCGGGAGCCGAAGAAGCCCACCGCCAGTTCGGCCTCGGCGTCCGGCGCCGCCACCCGGACGTCGGCGGCGGTGATCGGTGAGCGGGGAGCGTGGTCCCAGGTCGTCTTTCCGTACGCCTGGACGAAGTAGGGATAGCCGCCGGACTTCTCGTAGAGCAGGTCGAGCGCCTTCTGCTCGTACTCGATCTCCTCGCGCGCAGCAGGCGCGCAGAGCGCCTGGTCGGCGGCGACCCGGTCGAGTCGATCGATGCGCTGGTAGCGGAAGAGCCGTTCGGAGTACGATTTCGCCGCGCTGAGCACAGCCGGAAGGTGCGGCAGCCCGGCACCGACCACGATCAGTGGCGCGCCGAGTTGGGACAGCTCGTGGCAGGCGGCACAGAGCGCGGAGACCTCCTCCGGGGCGAGGTCCTGCATCTCGTCGATGAAGACGGCGACGCCGGTACCGACGTCGGCGGCCACCGCGGCGGCGTCGGTCAGCAGCTCCACCAGGTCGATCTCGATGTCGCCGGAGTCGGCCCGCCCGCTCGCGGCGGGGACATCGATGCCGGGTTGCCACCGGTCCCGTAGCCGGGGGGAGGTCCCGCCCCGCCCGCTCGGGGCGGATCGTTGTGCGAAGGCCTTCAGGACACCGAGGAAGGCGTCGATCCGGTCTGGAGCGCGGTGCCGGGGGGCCAGCTCGCGCACGGCCATGTGGAGGGCGGCCGAGATCGGTCGGCGCAGCGACTGATCTGGCCGGATTTCGATCTTGCCGCTGCCCCAGAGTCGGTTGATGGCCTGCGACCGGAGCGTGTTGAGCAGCACCGTCTTGCCCACGCCGCGTAGCCCGGTGAGCATCAGGCTGCGCTCTGGTCGGCCGCGCGCGATCCGCTCCAGCACGATGTCGAAGACGTCCAGCTCCCGCCCGCGCCCGGCCAGCTCGGGCGGGCGTTGCCCGGCGCCCGGAGCGTAGGGATTGCGGATCGGATCCACGCATCGGAGAGTATCGGGCTGTCTAGCAGTGGGGCTAGACCTCGGTAGATGGAGCTACCGGCGTGTCGGGAAGTCCGGTGTCGAGTCAATTCTAGTGCTGTATAGCCTCCACGCTAGACAGCCCTAGGTGTGGAGATAAGCGCGTGGTCCGGTGCCTCGTTGGTGGTCGCCCCCGAGCGGCGGTGCTCAGCGCTGTTTCAGGCAGAGCACGAAGTCGAGAGTGTCCAGGTCACTGTCGAAGAAGAACCAGTTGGTGTAGCCGCCGACGGAGGCGCATTTCGCCGCGGCGTCCTTCTTGCCCGTGGTCGGGCCGTCAACACGGAGCAGCACCTCGTACGTCTGTGGGCCGCACTCGGTGATCAGCAGCTCGGGTTTACCGCCGGCTGGCCCGTTGTTGCGGACGCACTGGCCGACCTCGACGAAGCGGGGGTTGGCCGAAGGGTCTGGGGCCGCGAGACCGGGCCCCGCCGACGTGGCTGGCCCGGCGGAGGAGACCGAGGCCGTGACGTTGGGGGTCGGGTCGGACGCCGCCGGCGTCTCGTCGCCCCCGGCGCGGAACCAGAGGCCACCCGCCCCGACCCCGAGGGTCAGGAACACGACGATGCCGAGTACCGCGACCAGCGGTCCGCGGCGCCGAGGGGGAATCGGCTCGGCACCGTGGCCGGCCGGTGGTTCGTAGTCCGGCATGCGCGTCCTCCAGCGGGAGTGTGAGCGGCTGGACACTCGGGGTATCGCCGCCTTCGCCACCGTAGTGTGTGGCGGCCGCGATTCAGACCAGGCGGAGCTGACGATCCTTGGGGCGGCGGGACTCCGGTTCCCCGAGGCGTTCGAAGAGCCCCGGATCTATTGCGGACAAGAATGGCGAGGGTCGACAGTCGTACTCGGCGCCGTGCCGAAATCGCCGGGCGGCGTGGCTGAGGTAGAGCCGATCCTGCGCCCGGGTCACCCCCACGAAGAAGAGCCGTCGCTCTTCGGCGACCGCGTCGTCGTCCGGCTCGCTACCGGGCCAGCGCAGCGGCAACAGCCCGTCCTCGGCGCCGACCAGGAAGACCACCGGGAACTCCAGCCCCTTGGCGGCATGCAGAGTGAGCAGGGTGACCGCCTGCGCGCGTGGATCGAGCGCGTCCACCTCCGCCCCCGTCGCCAGCTGGGACAGGAACAGGTCCAGGTCATCGCCGCAGCGCCGGGCCAGCGGGGTGAGCAGGTCGACCGCCACCCGTACGTCGGTCGGCCCGGCGGTGCCCGAACCGTCGAGGGTGGGGGTGGCGAACCGTTGCGCGACCACCTGGCCGGCGAGCCGAACCCGAGCCGGCAGGCCACCGTCGACGCCGCCGGTGTGCCGCAACTCCCGGGCGATCTCGGCGACGCCGGGGCGGTCACGGAGCCGGTCATGAGAGCGCTTCTGTACCGGGATGTTCGCCCGGGACAGCGCGTCCACGATCGGTGCGGCCTGCGCGTCGGTGCGGTAGAGCACCGCGATGTCGGAGAACGAGAGCGTGCTCGCGGCGCCGTCGATCCGCCCCGAATCCAGCGAGCGGTGCGACAGCCCACCGACCAACTCGTCCACCGTACGGGCGACGAAGGTGGCCTCGTCGGCGACGGAGATGGCCGCGTACCGCCCGAGCAGCGGGGCCTCCGGGTCGAGTCGGGCCGGGTCCAGCCGGCGGCCCCGGACCAACGACGTCGGGGCGATCGCCTGCACCGCGGCGGCCAGGATCGGTGCCGACGAACGGTAGTTGCGGTTCAGCCGGACCAGCCGGGCATCGGTGAAGTCCTGCGAGAAGCGCAGGAAGTAGCGGACATCGGCGCCCCGGAAGGAGTAGATCGCCTGGTCCGGGTCGCCGATCGCGCAGAGGTTCCCGTCGGCGGGGCTGAGCAACCGGAGGAGCTCGTACTGCACCTCGTCAACGTCCTGGTACTCGTCAACGAAGATCCACTGCCATCGTTCGCGATAGGAGTCGGCCAACCGCCGATCGGCTCGCAGCAGGGTCAGCGGCAGGGTGAGCAGCTCGTCCAGGTCGACCAGGTCCTGCTTGCGGAGCAGCGCCAGATAGGTGCCGTCGTCGTCGCCGGCCTCGGCCCGGGCGGCGGCACGGTCCGCGTCGTCGGCGATCCGGAAGTTCGCCGGCAGGCCAGCGGCCGCATGGTTCTCCCGCAGGAGCTGTAGGCCGACGGAGTGGAACGTGCCGACGGTGACGTCCTCGGCGACCGGCCCGAGTAGCCCGTCGAGTCGGTGCCGCAGCTCCTCGGCGGCGCGTCGGGTGAAGGTGATCGCCAGGCAGCGCTCCGGGAAGACGTTCAGCTCCGCGCAGAGGTACGCGATCCGGTGCGTCAGCGTACGGGTCTTGCCGGTGCCCGGACCGGCCACGATCAGCAGCGGCCCGCCGGGCGCGGCCGCGGCCACTCGCTGCATCGCGTCCAACCGGTCGAGCAGGCCGGTGCCGACCTCCTCCATCCCGGACAGCATCGGCTCGAAGGGCTCGTGCGGCGAGGGGGGTGGTGCGATCGGCGGCGAGGGTGGGCTGACCCGCCTCGGCTCCGGCTTCGTCGCCGGGCGGCGGGCCTTCGGCTTCGGGGTCGGGGTCGGTTCCGCGGGACGGCGCGGCGCCGGCACGGCGGGTACGTCGAAGAGGGTCTCCTGCGCTGCCGAGCCCCCGCCGGGGCGGATTTCGGTCGGGTCGAAGAGGGTGATCACGCCGTACTCGCCATCGAAGCCCGAGACCCGGCGGACCTCCCCCCGACGAAGCCGGCGGATGCCCTCGGCGAGGAGTTCGCCGCCGACCCGGTCGATCTCCGCGAGCGGCGTCCGAGTGAGGATCTCCAGCTCCGGGCCGAGCGCGGCGATCAGGTCGTTGAGCTTGCCCGCGACCTTCTTGGAACGCGCCCCCACCGTGTTGATCTCACCGAGGAGTTCGGCCAGTGGCACCAGGTGGGTGACGTCCCGGGCGTGCGCCGGCCGGTGCCCCACGGGTCGGTCGGCCAACTCCTCCACCCGGTTGAGGACCCCGACGGTCAGCGGCTTGCCGCACTCCGGGCAGCGGCCGCCCGCCGCCCGGGTCTGCTCCGGCGCCCAGTTGACCCCGCAGAGTCGGTGGCCGTCCGCGTGGTACTTCCCCTCTTCCGGGAAGAACTCGATCGTCCCGGCCAGGCCGTCGCCGGTCCGCAGCGCCTCCCGGATGGCGAAGTAGTCGCGGGCGGAGCTGAAGACCGTCGCCTCTCGGGCCAGCGCGGGCGGCGAGTGGGCGTCGGAGTTCGACACCAGCTGGTAGCGGTCGAGGCTGCCGACCCGCCAGTTCATCTCCGGATCGGAGGAGAGGCCGGTCTCCACCGCGAAGATGTGCTCGGCCAGGTCGGCGTAGCAGTCGGCGATCGCGTCGAAGCCGGACTTGGAGCCGAGGGCGGAGAACCACGGCGTCCAGATGTGCGCCGGTACGAGGTAGCCGTCCGGGCTCGCCGCGAGGGTGATCTCCAGCAGGTCGCGGGAGTCCAGGCCGAGGATCGGCCGTCCGTCCGAGCCGAGGTTGCCGATCCGCCCGAGCGCCGTGTTGAACCGGGCCACCGCCGCCAGGTCCGGTAGGTAGACCAGGTGGTGCACCTTGCGCGTCCGGTCGCCGCGTTTGTAGATCGTGGAGATCTCGACGCTGAGCATGAACCGTACCGGGGTGTGCTCCGCCTCGTCGGCGAGGCGCGGCGGTAGCTGGCGAGCGATCTCCCGTTCGGCCTCCGGAGCGAGTCGGTACAGGCCCGGCTCCGCCGGCTGCAGGGTCTCCCGCAGGTGGTCATACCAGGCGGGGTGGGTGAAGTCGCCGGTGCCGAGGACGGCGACGCCCTTGCGCCGAGCCCACCAGGCGAGGTTCGGCAGGGTGAGATCACGGCTGCACGCCCGCGAGTACTTCGAGTGGATGTGCAGGTCCGCGACGAAGGACGGGAGGCCACCGGGGGGTGCGGCGTTGATCGGAGGCACGAGGCATCCTGCCACAAAGCCCACGTCCTACGCTCGCCGCCACGCGCTCACGTGAGCTGCACTATGCCGAACGCAGCTCGACGAGGGTGACCTGTGGCTCGGCGCCGACCCGGACCGGAGGTCCCCAGAAGCCGGCGCCGTTGGTCACGTACACCTGGGTGCCGTTGACCTTGCCGAGGCCGGAGACCACCGGCTGCTCGAGCTGCACCAGATAGTTGAAGGGCGCCATCTGCCCACCGTGGGTGTGCCCGGAGAGCTGCAGGTCAACACCGTGTTTGGCGGCCTCGAAGGCCGCGACCGGCTGATGGGCGAGGAGTACCACCGGCCGGCTCGGGTCCCGATCGCCGAGGGCGGCGGCGTAGTCCGGCGGGCCGGCCACCCCGGTGCCGGCGGCATCGGCGTCGTTGACCCCGGCCAGGTCGAGTGCCCCGCCCCGGGCCTGGATCTCCACCCGGTGGTTCTGCAGGACCCGCAGGCCCAGACGGTCCACCTCCTGCACCCACTCCTCCACGCCGGAGTAGTACTCGTGGTTGCCGGTGACGAAGAAGCTGCCGTGTCGGGATCGCAGGTCGCGTAGTGGCGCCGCCGCCTCGCCCAGCTCGGCGACGGAGCCGTCCACCAGATCGCCGACGACCGCGACGAGGTCGGCGTCCAGCCGGTTGATGGTGGCCACGATCCGTTCGGTGTGGGCCCGCCCGAGCAGCGGGCCGATGTGGATGTCGGAGACGGTGGCGATGCGGAGGCCGTCCATGCTCCGGGGCAACCGGGCCAGGGGGACCTGTACCCGGTCCAGCTGGGGTGGGCCGAGGGCGGTGCGCACGCCGTAGCCGGTCAGGCCGGTGGCGGTGAGCCCGGCGAAGATCGCCGCCCCGCGCGCGAGGAGTAACCGGCGGGACGGATCGTGGTCCGGCTGCCCGTCGGCAGGCGGGGTGGTGGCCGGCGGCTCGGCCGACCCGCCGGCCACCACCAGGGCGGGTTCTGGTGCCGGGGCGGTGGGCGTGGCGGCGGCCCTCCGGCGGCGCAGCACCAGCCGGGCGACCGCCATCGGTAGCTCCAGGGCCACCAGCAGGACCAGCAGGTAGAACAGGATCGCGAGCCAGAGGTAGCCCGGCCAGGCGAGCCAGTGCATCCCGGCTCGGGTGCCGACCAGCGTGGCCGGGGCGAGCGCCGCGAGCACCAGCATGGTGACACTGCCGATGCGTCGCGGCAGCCCCGGCCGGGTGGTGTCGCGTACCAGCCGCTTCCAGAGGTAGAGGTGGACCAAGCCGGTGAAGAGGGCCAGAGCGGCGACGAACCCCAGTACCGCGAACAAGGCTGTGCCTCCCTCAGCCACCCGCGAAGGGGGGCAGAACGTCGATCGTGGCGCCCGCGGGCAGCGGTGCCCGCCGATCGTGCCAGTTCACCCCGTCAACCAGGAAACTGGCGACGCCCAGTACCGCGCCGAGCCGTTCGCCGTGTCGGTCGGCGATGTCGGTCAGGACCGCGTCCAGCGACCGGCCGGCGGGCAGGTGCTCCTCGGCGCATCCGGCCGCGGCCCGGGCCCCGGCGAAGTAGCGGATCGTGAGGGTCGCGGTCCTCCGGTCGGGTCCGGCGTCGTTCGCTGGTCCCCGCAGGTCGGACATGTCAGCCTCCTATCGCGGACATCGAGCGGTCGGGTTGCAGGAACCCCGGGTCGTCGATGCCGTGGCCAGCCCGTTTGCCCCACATCGCGGCCTGCCAGCGGCGGGCGAGCTCGTCGTCGTCGGCCCCGGCCCGGAGCGCTCCGCGCAGGTCGGACTCGGTGGTGGCGAAGAGGCAGTCACGGACCTGACCGTCGGTGGTGAGCCGGGTACGGTCGCACTCTCCGCAGAAGGGGCGGGTGACGCTGGCGATCACGCCGACGCGCGCCGGGCCACCGTTGACCAGCCAGGTCTCGGCCGGTGCCGCGCCCCGGTGGGCTGGGTCCGGCACCAGGGTGTGCTCGGCCCGGAGCAGGGCGAGGATCTCGTCGGCGGTCACCATGGTCGACCGGTCCCAGCCGTGCTGGGCATCCAGCGGCATCTGCTCGATGAAGCGCAGTTCGTAGTGGTTGTCGAGGGCGAAGCGCAGCAGCGCGGGCGCCTCGTCCTGGTTGATGCCGCGAATCAGGACAGTATTGATCTTGACTGGGGTCAGTCCGGCCTTGGCCGCGCCGGTCAACCCGGCCAACACGGCATCCAGTCGGTCCCGTCGGGTCAGCCGGACAAACCGCTCCCGGTCGAGGGTGTCCAGCGAGACGTTCACCCGGTCCAGGCCGGCGGTGCGCAGGGCCGGTGCCAGCCGGTCCAGCCCGATGCCGTTGGTGGTCAGCGAGATGCGCGGCCGGGGGGCCAGCGCCGCGACCGCCGCGACGATGCCGACCAGGCCGGGCCGGATCAGCGGCTCACCACCGGTGAACCGCACCTCGGTCACCCCGAGCCGCTGCACCGCGATCCGGATCAGCCGGACCACCTCGTCGTCGTCGAGGAGCTGCGGCCCGGCGAGCCAGGGCAGCCCCTCGGCCGGCATGCAGTAGGTGCAACGCAGGTTGCACTTGTCGGTCAGGGAGACGCGCAGGCTTCGGGCGACGCGGCCATGCCGGTCCACGAGGATCCCAGCGGTCGGTCGGGCGGCGCTCACCTCACGACGGTAGCGCGCCCGAGCCGAGCAGGGCGCTTCGGGCGGTGTGGGCAACCGCTTCGCGGTAGGTCGCACCGAAGAGCGCGGTGTGCACCAGCAGCAGGTGCAGCTGGTGTAGTGGGATCCGCTCCGGCCAGCCATCGGCCAGCGGCCACGCCTCGTCGTAGGCGGCGCGGATCCGCTCCAGGTGCGGTGCGCCACCGAAGAGCGCGAGCTGCGCGAGGTCGGTCTCCCGGTGGCCACCGTGTGCTGCCGGATCCACCAGCCAGGCCCGGTCGTCGCGGCCCCAGAGCAGGTTGCCCGGCCAGAGGTCGCCGTGCAGCCGGGCCGGCGGTTCGTCGCCGCCGAGGGTGGCGGCCCGGGCGGCGACCTGCTCGACCAGCTTCCGCTCCGCCGGGCCGAGCGCGCCGTTGTCGACCGACATCCGCAGGTATGGCAGGAGCCGGCGCTCGACGAACCACCGCGACCACGGGCCGTCGTCCCGGGTGTTGTCCGCCGGTAGTGTGCCGATGAAGCCCGGCCAGTCGGCGCCGAAGGCCGGGGCACCGGCCCGGTGCAGGGCCGCCAGTTCCCGGCCGAACCGCTCGGCCGCCCCCGGGTCGGGCTCGCCGGGCTCGACCCACGCCAGCGCCAGCAGGTCGGGCAGTGCCACGATCACCTCCGGTACGGCGACCGCGTCCGCCTCCCGTAGCCAGCGCAGCCCGGCCGCCTCGCTGGCGAAGAAGCGCCCCGGCTGGTCTCCGGTGGCCGTCTCGGGCCAGGTCTTCGCGAAGATCGAATGCCCGTCGTCGAGGGTGAGCCGGGTGGCGGTGCAGCTACTGCCGCCGGCGACCGGCGTCTCCCGGATCCGCTGGTGGGTCCGGAAGGTCGGCAGGTGCTCCGGGTGGGCCCGCAGGTACGCCAGATCCATGGGTCGGACGGTAGTGGGTAGGGGCGGGCTGAGGGCGGCGGCGGCCGAGAAGTCGCCGTTACCAGCGTAATTACCGAACGTAGCTGTGGATAGACCGCGTGTCGTCCACAGGGGCGGACGGCGGTCGGGGGCGGCGTACAGGCTGCCGGAATGGCCTCGACTGACCTCCCCCGGTTCTCCGTTCGCTCCGGCGCGGACCTGATCGCCGCCGTGCCCTACCTGCTCGGGTTTCATCCGGCGGACAGCGTGGTCGTGGTGGGGATGCGTGGTCCACGGGTCACCTTCGCCGCTCGGGCGGACCTTGCGGGCTTGGCCGACTCCGCCGCTGCGGCCCGACATCTGGCGGCAGTGGTCGCACAGCAGCCCACCGACCGCGCGACGGTGCTCGGCTACGGGCCCGCGTCCAAGGTCACCCCCGCGGTTGACGCCATCCGGCAGGCCCTGGCCGAGGTCGGGATCGCGGTGCTCGACGCGCTCCGAGTCACCGATGGCCGCTACTGGTCGTACCTGTGCCCGGAGCCGGAGTGCTGTCCGCCCGACGGCACTGCGTACGACTCGAGCACGAGTCAGGTGGCCGCCGCCGCGGTCCTCGCCGGTCAGGTCGCTCTGCCCGACCGGGCGGCGCTCGTCGCCCAGGTGGCGCCGGTCGAGGACGACGAGCGAGCTCGGCTGCGGCGGGCCGCGCAGCGGGCGGAGCGGCGCTTCGCCGACCTGGTGGCCCGGGCAGCCGGGGCCGACCGGTCCGGCGGGCGGTCGGTCGACCGGTCGGGTGGACGGTCGGTGCGGGCGGCGGGGCGCATCGCGATCCGGGCCGCTCAGCGTCGGCACCGACGGGGCGAACGACTCGACGACGACGAGGTGGCCTGGCTCAGTTGGCTGCTGACCGACCAGACGGTGCGAGACCTGGCCTGGGAGCGAACCGACGGGCGGGAGACCGACATCGCGCTCTGGGCCGACCTGCTCCGCCGCGCCGAGCCGGAGCTGATCGCCGCCCCCGGTTCGCTGCTGGCCTTCGCGGCCTGGCGGGCCGGGGAGGGGGCGCTGGCGGCGGTGGCGTTGGAACGGGTGCTCGCCCCACATCCCGACTATTCGTTCGCGCTGCTGGTGGACGACCTGCTTCGGCATGGGGTGCCCCCGACCCAGCTGGCCGGGTGGCCAGCCATCGCGCTGACCGGCGTGGTTCGTCCCCGCCCCCGGCGGGGCCGGCGGGGTACCCGTTGACCAACCGGCAGGTCTCGGCCCGCGGCGGGCCGCTCTTCGTGCAGGTGGGCGCGGGGCCAACCGGGCTCGGCCGGTACCGTAGCCGGGTGCGCAGGTACGCGGCGGTGGTGCTGGCCGGGGGTGCGGCCCGACGGATGGACGGTGTGGACAAGCCAGCCCAGCCGGTCGGTGGGCGTCCGATGCGGGACCGGGTGCTGGCCGCGGTCGCCGACGCCGCACCGCGAATCCTGGTGGGCCCCGCGGCCGGCGTGCCGGCCGACGTGGTGATCACCCGAGAGTCGCCGCCGGGCGGGGGGCCGGTCGCCGCTGCCGCGGCCGGGCTGGCCCGGCTACCCGCCGATGTGGACCTCCTTGCCCTCCTCGCCGCCGACCTGCCGCTGCTCACGGGGGATGCGGTTCGGGAGTTGCTGGGCCAGCTCGAAGACGAGCAGGACGGGGGCCAACCGGCGGCCGGTCCCAGTGGGATTGCCGGGGTGTGTTTCGTGGACGACGCCGGGCGGCGGCAGCCGCTCTGCGGGGTGTGGCGGGTCGCCCCGCTGCGGGCCGCGTTCACCCGGCTGGTCACCCAGCGCCCCCTGGCCGGGGCGTCCCTGCGGGCCCTGCTGCATGGGCTGGCCGTACGCGAGGTGCCGTGGCGTGGGGGCGGCCCCCCACCGTGGTTCGACTGTGACACCGACGAGGATCTACGCCGGGCAGAGGAGTGGGTGCGATGACAACGATGGACGAATGGGTGACGGCGGTCTGCGCCGAGCTCGGCCTCGACCCGGCTCGGGTGCCGGTGCCAGCGGTGCTTGACCTGACGCGGGAGGTGGCGCATCAGGTGTTGCGACCCGGCGCGCCGGTCGCCGCCTACCTGGTGGGGGTCGCGGTGGGCGGGGGCGCGGAACCGGCCGCCGCCGCGGCCCGGATCAATCAGTTGGCCGCCAACTGGCCCGTCGAGCTGGGCTCCGAGGGCTCCGACGACACTCCGAGCCGGTGACGGTGGTGGGCCCGGAAATCCGAGGGGCCGGGGCCCACCACCAGAGCGGGGCTGATCAGCTGCAGGGAAGCCAGGCCCGTCAGCTATTGGGAAGCCAGGCCACACTCTCAACGGTCGTCGGGTCGGAGGCCCGCAGGCCCGCGTCCGACACCGTCCAGAGGGTGCCATCGACGAGCAGCGAACGGGTGATGTGCCCACCAGCCGGGTGGGTCACCTCGCCCTGGTCGGTGAGGGTGTCCCCGGCGACCCGCAACAGACGCAGACCGGCGTTGACCGGGACAGCGAGTAACCCGGTGCTCGGGTCATACCGGAAGGCATGCGGGTCGTGCTCGGCGGCGGACCAGGTGTACGGGCGGTGCCAGCGGTCCAACCGGAGCGGTTGGGCCGGGTCCCGGACATCGAAGAGCGAGACCTGGACCCCCTGGGTGCGTCCGTCGAGGTCGGCCTCCTGCCCGATACCGAGCAGCCGGCCGTCCGAGACCGGGTGTAGGTACGCCGAGTAGCCGGTGATCTTCAGCTCCCCGGTGACCCGGGGGGCGGCGTGGTCGCTCAGGTCGAGCGCGTAGAGCGGGTCGGTCTGCTGGAACGTCACCACGTACGCGGTGTCACCGAGGTAGCGCACCGAATAGATTTGCTCCCCGGGGCCCAGGCCGGTGACCGCACCGGTTCGGGTCAGTACCCCGCCCTGTCGACGCAGCACGTGAACGCCGGACTCCGAGCTGCGTTCGTCCTGGCTCATGATGGCGTTCTGGTCCGTGATGGCGTCCTGGCCCGTGGTGGCGAGCTGGACCATGGTGGTGGCGACGCGTAGGTGGCCCTGCCACTGCGACAGGGCGTACTGGTTGATCAGCCGGCCGGGCACCGTGCCGGCGGCGACGTACCGGGGACGGCCGGCGGCGGCGGTGTCGAACTGGTAGATGTCGGTGACCGAGGTACCGATCTGGCCGGGCCACCGCCCCGGAGTGGACGAAGCCGTCAGATATCGCTGGCCCGCCAGGTAGAGGCTGTCGCCGGTGCTGTAGACGGTGTCCGCGGCGGCGGCCACGCTGACCGGGTCGCCGTCGGTGAGCCGATCAGCGTTGAGGTCGAAGCTGAGTACGGTCAACACGGTGGAGCCGGTGCCGGTCTGCGGGCGGCTGAGTCGGTCGCAGCCAACCCGGCCGCTCCCGCGCTCCGCTCCGGCTGTCCACTCGTAGGCCGGTAGCCACGCGTCGATACCCGCGGCGATCACCGTTGCCCGGTAGGCCGCCTTTCGGGCCGCCTCGTCGGCGCTGGCGGGCAACTCCGGGAAGGTCAGTTGGGGGTGGGACTGGACCACCACCCGGACCGTGCTACCGGTCTGGCGGGCGTCAAGGGTGCGACCGTGGATCTCGTACGTGCTGAGCACCCGGGGTGGGCCGCTCAGGTCGACCAGGTGGAGCCGGGTCGCGGCGGGCGGGCTCGATTCGGGTGACGGCGCGGCAATGTCCTCGCGACCGAGCCTGGCCGCGGGGAAGACCATCAGTGCCGCGTTGGTGAGGACCACCGCGTGATCGCCGAACAGGAGCAGGTCTTGCTGGCCCCAGGGGCGCAGGTCGGGGCCATCGTTGAGGTCCAGCCGCCCGGTGAACCGGTTGGTGGTGGCGTCGACGACCCGGAGCACGCCCTGGCTGATGGTGACGATCCGCTGCCCGTCGGTCTTGACCAGGTCCGGCTCGTCAACGCCGGGCTCGTACCCGTTGGTGAGCGAGTGTTCCCCGGCCGGCTTCAACGCGGCGCTGTCGCTGAGTGCGGACTCCGATGCCGATACGGACCGTTGCTGGGGCACGCCGTTGGCGAGGCCCCACGGGCCGACCTCGGCTGCCGTCGCGGCGCGCAGTTCGGCCAGCGCATCGGCGCAGGAGTCGAAGGAGACCAGCTGTAGAGGTGACTCGGGTCCGGCCGGTGGCGTCTTCGGCGCCGGTGACCGGGCCGCGGCGACGCTACCCGCGAGCAGGAGGAGCGCGAGTAGCGTACCCGCGACAAGGGTGGGACGGCGCGATGTCATGTTCGCTCTGACGCCGCCGGCCGACCCGCGGTTCCCGTGCGGCTCGTTGCCGTACGGCGCGGCGGAGCCCGCGCCAGCGACGCGGCGGGGTGGTGGTCCCGGGACGGCTGGGAGCAGCGGCGATCGGTGATTAGTCGGATGGGCCGACGCCGGGGGACTCGACGAGCCGGGAGAGCACGATGGTGCTGCGGGTGGAGGTCACAAAGGACTCCGCTCGCAGGCGTTCCAGTGCGACCTCGAGGTGGGCGATGTCGGCGGCGCGTAGGTGGACGAGGGCGTCCGCCTCACCCGAGACGGTGTAGGCCCCGACGACCTCGGGGTGTCGGCGGGCGGCGACACCGATCTGCGGTGGCGTGGTTCGACCGGCGCAGAACAGCTCGACGAAGGCCTCGGTGGTCCAGCCGACCGCGGCCGGGTCAACGACAGCGGTAAATCCGCGGATGACTCCGGTCGCGCGAAGCCGATCGACGCGCCGTTTCACGGCCGGGGCGGAGAGGGAAACTCGCTGTCCGATGTCGGCGTACGACGCACGGGCGTCGGCGACCAGCAACGCAATGATTCGCTGATCTACTGCGTCGATCTGCAATGTTCTGCCTCCTGGAAGCAATATTTGTGGCTGTTACCGTTGTTCGACGATACCTACCTTGGTAATCGTGAACCAGCAGCGAGTGCCGCGAAGGCGGACATATCTCATGTGCTCGCCGAAACACTTCGCGGTTGAGTACGCGATCAACCCGTGGATGGACGTCACCGCCGCGGTTGACGTGGAGTTGGCGGTCAAGCAGTGGGACCGGCTGCGCGAGACGCTGGTCGAGCTCGGCCACGACGTGCACCTGCTCACCCCCGAGCCGGGGCTACCCGACATGGTCTACGCGGCCAACGGCGCCCTCGTCGTCGATGGCACCGTCTACGGCGCGCGGTTCAAGCATGCCCAGCGCAGCGCCGAGGCCGCGGCCCACCGCGCCTTCTACCAGTCACACGGTTGGCACTTCATCGCCCCGACCGCCACCAACGAGGGCGAGGGTGACTTCGCGTACCTGCCGGCGGCGCACGGTGGCCTCGTCCTGGCTGGCTACGGCTTTCGGACCGAGCCCGCCGCCCACGCCGAGGCCCAGGAGGCGCTGGGCCGACCGGTGGTCTCGGTGCGGTTGGTCGACCCTCGCTTCTACCACCTGGACGTGGCGCTGACGTCGATCGATGACAGTAACATCGCCTACTATCCGGGTGCCTTCTCCACCACCAGCCAGAAGGTGCTGGCGCAGCTCTTTCCCGCGGCCGTGGTCGCCGATGACGCCGATGCCCTCGCGTTCGGACTGAACCTGGTCAGCGATGGACGCAACGTCGTCCTGAACAGCGAGGCGACCGGCCTCGCCGACAAGCTGGCAGCCGCCGGCTACCAGCCGGTGCCGGTGGCGCTGGCCGAGTTACGCAAGGGCGGCGGCAGCGTGAAGTGTTGCATCGCTGAACTGCGCCCCTAGCGCTCGCTGCCGGGCGGCGCAGCGCCGGCAGGCGGCCGGGGGCGGATCCGCGCCGCCCCCGCTCAGCCGAGCGTGGCCAGCTCGGTCAAGAGCACGTTGGAGAGGAGCTGGCCGTCGAACTGGACCTCCCGGAGGTACCACCGCTGCTGTGGGGTGCGCGACTGGTTGAACTGCCACACGCCACGGGGGCTGTCAATACGGCCGATCTTGCCGAGCGCGAGGTTCACCTCCGCCGGGGTGGGTGACTCGCCAGCACGCCGGATCGCCTGGTTGAGGACGTGCGCCGCATCGTACGACGCCGTCGCGTAGGCCGTCGGCGAGGTGCCGTGCTTCTTGCGGTACGCGGAGGCGAAGAGTCGGTTGGCCGCGTTGTAGACATCGGGCGAGTAGTTCAGGGTGGTCTGGATGCCGAGAACATCCGTCTTGTCCTTGAAGCTCGCCAGGACGTTGCCCTCGGTCAGGAAGCCCGGGGCGTAGACGGGGCCGGTGTATCCCTCCGCGCGGAGTTGCTTGAGGAACTCCACGGCAGCGGCGCCGGCAAAGAAGCAGAAGACGCCGTCCGGAGCGCGGGTCAGCGCCGTGGCGATATCCCGCTGGTAGGCATTCTTGCCCGGGACGCCGGAGATATCCTCCGTCCAGGTGACGGGAGCCGCGATCCGGGGGTCGGACTGCCCGAATTCCTCCTGGAAGCCCCGGAGTACGTCCTCGCCGGCTGGCGAGTCCGGCATGATGATCGCCAGCCGTGCCGACGGGTCGAGCGCATCCTTCAGGTGGCGGCCGAGGGCCCGACCGGCCTCGTCCAGCACGTACGACGTGCGCCAGATGTAGACGACGCTCTGCAGACTGCTGGGGGAGGCGTTGGAGCCGACCAGCGGCACCTGGGCCTGCTCCACGGTGTCTCGGATGCCGAGCATGACGGCCGAGCTGACCACGCCGGTGAGGGCCAGCACTCCCTGCTTGAGCAACTTCTCCACCGCGGCCTGGCCGGATTTCGCGTCGTTGCCCTCATCGGCGGTGACCAGCTCGGTCGGGTGCCCGCCGAGCTGCTCCTCGTTGAGATCCAGGAAGAGTTGGAAGCCGTTGGCCACTTCGGTTCCGACGTCGGTGAGGTCACCGGTCTGCGGAATGAGCATGCCGATCTTGATGGGGCTCAGCGGAGCGTCGGACGTACCACGGCCGGCGCATCCTGCCCCGAGTCCGACCGTGCCCAGCGCTGCCAACAGCTGTAGGGCACGCCTGCGGTTCACCTGTGTCACCGGTCCCTCTCCAGAGTCTTTGCCGGGCGTATCCGGCCCATCCGGCGTTTTACCCGCTTGGCCACGCTGCGTCAACCAGCTCCTAGATTTTGGTGAGGGAACGTAATGCGAGGACGACCTCCGGCCAGGCCGCTGACTCTGGGTCGATGAGGCCGAAATGTTCGCACTCGGGCAGCTCTATAAGCTGGACGTTGCCGCCAGCGGCGTGCCCGGCGGCAACGAATTCTCGGCTCATCGGGACCGGCACCTGCTCGTCGAGGGTGCCATGTATGACTACTGTCCGTGATTTAGGGGGCGGCAGTGAACGCGGATCACAGGCCGCGTAGCGGCCCGGTACCTCGGTCGGACCGCCGCCGAGCAGTGCGGCCACCGCACCCGTGTCCAGGTCCAGCCGGTAGGCCTCGGCCAGGTTCGCCACCGGGGCCAGGGCGAGGGTCCCGCCGACCACGGCGGGCCGGGTGGCGGCGGCGTAGAGTGCCAGCTGCCCACCGGCCGAGTGACCGATGAGGATCGGCGGGCCGGTCGCCACCGCACCGGGGAAGGCCTCGGCTGTCAGTCGGGGTAGCTCGGACACCCCGGTCAGGACGTCGACCATGGTTCCTGGCCAGCCACCGCCGGGCTGCCCGGTCCGGCGGTACTCGACCTGCGCCACCGGAAAGCCGAGCCCGGCCAGCGCGGTCGCCAGCGGCGCGGTGTGCCGGCGGTCGTACTCAGCTCGCCAGAAGCCGCCGTGCACAACGATCACGAGCCGCTCGGCCGGCCCGGCACCGGTTGGCCGGCGCAGATCCGCGACCTGGTCCGGATGGGGGCCGTAGGCGACGGTGACCTCCGGGGCCGGCGCGGGACGGGTGAGCACGGCACGCGGGTCGCTGGACATACCGGTGACGGTAGCGGGTTGCCCCGATCGGCGCTGATCGTTGCTCCCGGAGGGCACCGCCGCCGGCGGCTGGGGAAAGATGGGTGCCATGACCGAAGCGCAGTCCGCAGGACAGAACGACGTGCAGGACCAGGCTGACGAGCAGGGCCAGGACGATGCTGCCCGGTCCGGCACCGTGGTGGTGGTGGGACCGGACGGCCGTCCGGTGGGCACGGTGCAGACCGACGATAGCCAGGAGGACCCGGCCCGACTGGTCGAGCAGCCGGCCAAGGTGATGCGGATTGGCAGCATGATCAAGCAGCTGCTGGAGGAGGTCAAGGCCGCCCCGCTCGACGACGCCAGCCGGCACCGGATGCGGGAGATCCACGAACGGTCCATCGTCGAGCTCAAGGAGGGGCTCGCCGTCGAGCTGCGGGAGGAACTGGAGCGTCTCGCCCTGCCCTTCACCGAGGAGAAGGCGCCCAGCGAGAGCGAGTTGCGGATCGCCCACGCGCAGCTCGTCGGCTGGCTGGAAGGGCTTTTCCACGGCATCCAGGCGGCCTTGGTCGCCCAACAGATGGCGGCCCGGGTGCAGCTGGAGCAGATGCGCTCCGGCCGGCAGGCCCTCCCCAGCGGGCCGGGCGGAATCGCGCCCGGCATGCCCGGGATGGGGCAGCCGGCGGGCGGTGAGGGGCACAGCACCGGCCAGTACCTCTGATCGGTGCGGCCCGGGGGCTGTCAGCGGGTCAGGAGCCGGTCAAGGTAGACGGCGACTCCGTCGTCGTCGTTTCGGAGGGTGGCTTCGTCGGCGGCCGCGTGCACGGCCGGGTGCGCGTTCGCCACCGCCACCCGGGCCCACCCCGCCCAGGAGAACATCGGCAGGTCGTTCGGCTGGTCGCCGAAGACCAGCACCTCCGCTGGGTCCACGCCGAGCCGTTCGGCGACCACCTGGAGCCCGGTCGCCTTGTCCACACCGGGCGGGCAGATTTCGATGAAGCCCAGGCCCGCCTGGGTGAGCGAGGCAGCGTGCGGTGGGATGATTCGCCGGGCCATCGCTAGGAGCTCATCGGTGTGGTGGTCGGCGGTCCGGGCGAAAGCCTTGATCACGTTGCCGGCGAGGCACTCGGCGCGGCTGCGCGCCTCGAACAGCTCTGGGTACGGCCAACTCGCGTGGTAGTCCCCCCAGAGCGGTGCGTTGGACTCGCCGGACGACTCCACCATGACGGTCAGCGGGCCGACCGCTGCCTCCAACTCGGTCAGCAACTCCGCCAGCACCGCACCGGAGAACCACTCGTCGCGGAGCACCAACGGCCCGTCCGGGTCGCTCTGGTCCACCACCCAGCCGCCGTTCGCCATCACCAGGAAGTCGGCGGCGCGGATGTCGTTACGGGTCAGCTCGGTCAGCCGTGGTCCGCGACCGGTCGCGCCGACCATCGGGATGCCGGCGGCGCGCATCCGGTCGAGCACCTCGTGCGTGTACGCGGAGACGGTGTTGTTGCTGCGGACCAGCGTCCCGTCCAGATCGGTGGCGATCAACTTCGGTAATCCCGGGCGGACCATGGCTCCTCCTTCGCCCGCCACCGCTACGGCCAGTCGTCACGGTTGTGTGACCCGGCGTTACGGCGGGCAGCAACCGTACCTCGCGGAGGCGGCGCCAACCATGGCCAATCGGCGAATCCGGCGCCAACGGGTGGCGGGGCGGCAGGGCCGAACCGGTGGTCGGGTAGGCCCGTGGCGCGGGTGGTGCCCGGTGGCGTGGCTCGATCAATCCGGGCGGATGAACGGGGCGGTCGGGCGGACGGTGAGGTCGGCGGGGGGCGGCAGGTCGTCCGCTGCGGCGCGGCGGGGAGCACGCGGTCGTCGGGCCGGCGCTGTCGCCCCGGCCTCCGGTGTTGTCGCCCCGGCCTCCGGTGTTGCCGCACCGGCCTCCGGCTCGGACCTGCCGGCGGCCGGGGCGAGCAGCACGGCAGCCCCGAGTAGTGCGCAGGTCAGTAAGGCGGCGACCATCCCCCGCCCGTATTCGGTGTCGACACCCACCTGGCCGGGGAAGTAGCCGGCGTTTTCGTCTCGGTCGCCGATCGTGGTCATCCCAGCGACCAGCACCGCGAGCAGAGCAGCCGCCAGGGCCAGGCCGGCGATGCGGGCGTTCGGCCGGGTGGCTCCGGTGCCGTACAGGGCGAGGGCGACCGCCACCGCCAGACCGAGGATGCCGACCAGGTAGGCGAGGCCGAGACCACCCGTCCGGTCAACCGTCTCCCGAATCTGGAACGCATCCCCGCCGGGAGTGATACCGGGCAGGTGCTGCACCACCCACGTTTGCGTCAGCGAGGCCAGCCCGGCGACGGCCCCGAGCCCGGCGAGAACGAGTGGCAGGCCTCGGTTACGGAGGAGCTGGGTGATCGAGCGCCGGTGGCCCGATAGTCGAGGAGCGTCCCCGCCCCACTGCCCACCGGCGATCTCATCGGAGCGGTCTTCCTGCCGGGGGATGGGTTGCTTCGGATCCATCGGAGGCCCTTCTCATCGATGAGATTGATCCGCATCATGGCACAACCAGCCAGCGCCGGTTCGGACCGAATCGCCTCCCCCGGCGGCTGTCCGCCTCCCCGCCGCCTGTCCGCCTCCCTCGCCGCCTGTCTGCCTTCCCCGCCGGGGCGGGGCTTCCCGGCAGAAGCTCGGGTACCGGCAGAATGGGGCGGTGGCCATGGAGATGAACCGGGAGCGGTTCGAGGAGTTGGTCGGCGACGCGCTCGACGAGGTACCCGAGGAGTTGCTCAGTCTGATGAGCAACGTGGTCATCCTGGTCGAGGACGCCCCACCCCCCGGCGAGGAGCTACTCGGCCTGTACGAGGGGCACGCCCTGACCGACCGCGGCTGGGACTACTCGGGCGTGCTGCCCGACCGCATCCTGATCTACCGCAACCCGATTCTGCGCATCTGCGACACCGAGGAGGACGTGGTGGAGGAGGTGGCGGTCACGGTTGTGCACGAGATCGCCCACCACTTCGGCATCGACGACGAGCGCCTGCACGAGTTGGGCTGGGGTTGAGCCGTCGGGTCGCCCGGAACAGGTCGGCCACGGCCCGGCGCCGGGCGGGGGTGGCCAGAAACTGTGCGACCGGTCTCAGCTGAGATCCCCGCTACGCAGCCGGGCCAGCCAGGCGGCGGCGTCGACATAGTCGGCGTCAACGGGCCCCGCCGGGGCTGGCCGTTCACCTCCGCCGCCGGTCCAGCGGTGCCGGGGGTACGACCCGAGGAAGCGCACCTGGGCGCAGACCCGACGTAATCCCTGTAGCGCCTCGCCGAGCCGGGCATCGGCCAGATGACCGGTGCAGTCGAGGAAGAACACGTACCGGCCGAGTGCCTCGCCGGTTGGCCGGGACTCGATCCGGGTCAGGTTGACTCCGCGCACGGCCAACTCCATCAGCACGGAGAGCAGCGCGCCCACCCGGTCGTGGGCGATGTACACCGCCAGCGACGTCACGTCGTCCCCCGTGGGCGGCGGGGGCGGCCCCGGCCGCGAGAAGAGCGCGAACCGGGTCACCGCGTCCGGGTGGTCGGCGATCTTTTCGGCCAGTACCGCGAGCCGGTGTCGGGCTGCGCCGATCGGAGCGCAGATCGCCGCGTCGAAGTCGCCAGCGGCGGCCCCGACCGCCGCCGCACCGTTGGAGAGCACGTCAACCACCGCCGCGTCGGGCAGATGGGCGTGCAGCCATGCCCGGCACTGCGTTGACGCCTGGGGATGGGCGGCCACGCTGCGCACCGCACCGAGGTGCCCGCCGGTGCGGGTGGCGAGCACGAACTCCACCGGCAGGATCACCTCCCGCGTGATCACCAACGGCTCGCCCTCGGCCAACTCGTCCAGCGTCACCCCGACCGCGCCACCGATGGAGTTCTCCAGCGGTACCAGCGCCGCATCCGCGGCACCGACCCGTACGCTCTCCAGCGCCTCGCCGACGCTGCGGGCGGGCGTTCGGTTGGCCCGCTCGGCGGCGGGGATGGTCCGCAGCGCCTGCTCGGCGAAGGTGCCCTCGGGCCCGAGGTAGACAAAGCGGGTCGGCGGTGTTCCCGGCATGGCGACAGCCTACGTACCCGAGCTGGCGTCGCAGGCCAGGGTCCGGATGCCGGTTGGGGAGGTTACCCGTACCTCCGCTGTGCAGACGTCGGTGCCGGCGGTGACCAGGCGTGGTGCGGTGCCGGAACCGCGGCTGACGACCTGGAGCGGTTCGTAGCCGGTGACGGCGAGGACGGTGTAGTGCCAGTCGTCGGCGCAGAGCGGCCCGGTCAGCAACCGTACCCGGGCGTCGGCGGGGAGCAGGTCCTGCCCGCGCACCAGGTCGGTCACCTGCTGGCTGGACGGTCCGGCGGGGCACCGGACGGCGACCGGCGTGCTGCTGGCCGTCGGGGTGGACGCCCCCGTCGGCGACGGTGCCGCAGTGGTGGTCGCGGCGTCGGTCGGGCTGGGTGAGGTGGACCGGGCTGACTGGCTCGGCTGGGGGTCGCGCAGCTCGGGCGGGGTGCCGCAGCCCGAGGTGAGCAGTACCGCCAGGAGCGCCACCAGCCCACCCACGGTCGCGGCCGGGATCTGCGACCGGCCACGCCGGGTCGGTGGTCCGGTCCGGGGCCGGTCGGTGGGCGGAGCGGGAGCAGCGGGGCGGAGTCCGGACGGCACGGACGATCCTCAAATCGACATGAATAAGTGCAGCGGATGGGAGACCCATCGTAGGAGGGTCCGCTGGTCCGGTGAAGCCTCAACCGGGCCTCTTCTCGACCGAGGCCAACGCGACCAGCCCCTGGCTAGGTGCGGACCCGCGAGGCCAACGCGACCCAGCCCTGGCTAGGTGCGGACCCGGTGCCCGGCTCGCTCGAGCGCGGTGACGGCCTGATCGAGGCGGACCGCCGGGACCAGCAGGTAGTCGGTGTCGTGGGTGGAGAAGGCAACCACGGAGACGCGGGCGTCGGCCAGCGGGTCGATGAGAGCGGCCAAGCCGGTGGAGAGTGCGAGGTCGGAGGGGCCGACCAGGCGTAGGCAGCGCCAGGTGGTCTCGGTCTGTGCCGGTGCGCGCGTCGCGGGACAGATCACCGACACGCCATCGGTGGTCCAGCTCACCGTGACCACGTCATCGTCGCTCAGCCCGCCCGACAGGCCGGGCGGCAGGGCAGAGCCGGCCGCCAGACGGCAGACGGCGTAATCACCCGGCAGCAGAGCGAGATCCAGCATGAGGGCACCTTACGGCCTCGGGCGGTTCCTACCCAGCACACCGCGTGCGGCGCACGCCACATGCAGTGCTCCGGGTTAGACCTCGGAGAAGAATGTGAGGGAGCCGACGGCTACACCGGCGTGGTGCACCGGGGTGGAGATGGCGTCAACGGTGGCGTCCGGCGCCCCCGCCGACACCCCTTTGATCCGGAGCAGCCCGCGGGCCAGGCGGCCGGAGGTGATGGCGAGGAGCGGTGGGATCTTGTCGAGTTCCGGCTCGGTCAGCTCGCCCCGGTTGGCGGTGAAATCGAGTAACCGCAGGCTACCGTCGAGTAGTGGTTGCCCGATCACGTCCCGACAGTCACCGAGAAAGAGGAGTTGAGACCCGGCGGCGGATACGGCGACCACACGAGTGTCGGCAGCGATGAGCAGGCAGGGCTCGTCTGCCTGGGAGACGGCTACCGACCAGGAGGTGACGTTGTCGTACTCCTGCTCTGTCGGTGCCACCACCGTCGGCACGCGGACTTCTGAGAGCGAGAGTTCGACGTGGGCCACCGCACCTCCTACCTAAACCCAGACGGTCTGCCCACGCTAGCGTGACCCGACGCATTTTCGCTGACCGTGCCGGCAACCGTCAGCTCACTGGTGGTGATTTGGACCGTGACCCACCGACGGTACCGCCGGTGCCCCGGCTTGTCAGCTGCCGTCGCCATACCACCGGTAGTCGGCCGCCGGACGGTAGCTGCCGTTGCGCCAGGTGCCCGGGTGCTGCGCGACCCGGGACAGCTTGGCCGCGGTTTCCGGGCTGATTCGGTTCCCCGCGGCGACGAGGAGCCGGTCCAGTTCCCGGTGGGTGGCCATCAGACAGTCCTCCGGGAGGCCGTACACGCTGATGACGCCGGAGCCGACGAACGTCAGCACCGGCGTCACCGGGATGGGTAGCCCAACCGCGTTGCTGAGGGCCTTGCTCGCCCGCTTGGCATCCTTGCGGGCCTCGGCCACGTAGGCCGGGCGCTTGCCGTTGATCTGTACGACCTCCCCGGCCACCAACACCCGGGCCCGACCGTGATCAACGATGGTGACCGCGTGGAGCCCGCTCGGGCCGATCACGAGAAAGCCGGCGCGTTCGTCCTCGGCGGCGTCGTGGAGCAGATCGAGCGAGTCGGTACGCGGCCATTCGATCACGTGCCAGGCCGGACCGAGTTGGTCGAGTCGACCCAGAGCCCGTGCTCCGGCTGCCTCCAGCCGCCGTGCGCCCCGCTCGGCCCGTCGGCGGCGGGCCCACTCGAGGGGGGAGGAGCGGGGTGGGGCGAGAGCGCCCGGGCTATCCACCCGAGGATGCGGCACCGCCATGGGCGGCAACGCCTGGGCGGAGGGTGCGGCTCGGCGAGCAGGGTAGACAGTCATCGCGACCTCCGGCAAAAGGTCCCTCGAAGTTATGTCCCCGCTACCCTACGTCGCTACTCCCCTGAGAGGGCAAGTTGGAGCGCCGGAGTGAGTGCGGATGAATGCCGTGTTCATCCATCGTTGTTTCGCCGGATACCAAGAACTCAGGCTCTAGGCTGCGATGGTGAGCCACTACGTGGACAGTGAGGTGGGCCGCCTGGGTACGGTCCTGCTGCACCGCCCCGGTCCCGAGCTCGCCCGGCTCACCCCCCGCAACAGTGGTTCGCTGCTCTTCGACGCGATCCCCTGGGTCAGCCGGGCGCAGGAGGAGCACGACGCGTTCGCCGCCGTGCTGCGCGAGCGCGACGTGGAGGTGCTGCACCTGGCGGAGCTGCTCACCGAGACCCTCGCCGGCGACGACGCGCGGGCCGAGCTGACCGAGCAGGTGCTGCGCTCGCCCCGGCTCGGCGACCAGCTACGCGCCCGGGTCGCCGCCCACCTCGCCTACCTCGACCCGGCCACGTTGGCCGGTGTCCTCATCGCCGGTCTGGCCCACGAGGAACTGCGGATCACCCGGGAGCGCCCCGGCGGCCTGGTCTACCAGCTGATGGACCGGCACGACTTCGTCATCGACCCGTTGCCAAACCTGCTCTTCACCCGCGACTCCTCGGTCTGGATCGGCGGTCGGGCCGCCGTCACCAGCCTGGCCATGCCCGCCCGCCGGCGGGAGAGCACGCTGACTGACATCATCTACCGCCACCATCCACGTTTCGCCGGCACCGAGTTCGCGTACCACCCGGGGATGGAACATCTGGAGGGTGGGGACGTGCTGCTGCTCGCCCCCGGAGTGCTGGCGGTCGGGGTGGGCGAGCGGACCACGCCAGCGGGTGCCGAGCGGCTTTCCCGCCAGGTCTTCGCCGCGGAGCTGGCGCACACCATCCTGGTCGTACCGATCGCCCAGGAGCGGGCCACCATGCATCTCGACACCGTCTGCACGATGGTGGACACCGATGCGGTGCTGATGTACCCGAACATCGCCAGCACGCTCGTCGCGTACACGGTGATCGCCGGGACGGGCGGCGACGATCCGCGGGTGCAAGGACCAGCGCCGTTCCTGCGGGCCGCAGCGGACGCGATGAAACTGGACCAGCTTCGGGTGATCGACACTGGCCTGGATCCGGTGACCGCCGAGCGGGAACAGTGGGACGACGGCAACAACACCCTCGCCCTGGCGCCCCGGCTCTGCGTCAGCTACGAGCGGAACACAGAGACCAACGCGCAGCTTGAGCGAGCCGGTATCGAGGTCGTCCCGATCGCCGGCTCGGAGCTGGGCTCCGGGCGGGGCGGCCCCCGGTGCATGTCCTGCCCGCTACTCCGCGCCCCCCTCGGCCGGGGAGACTGAGCCGGCCGCGCGCCTCCGCCGGCCGCGCGGACTCAGCGGAGGGCGAGCTGGCGGCCGAGGAGCCCGTGCCGCGCCCGCCGGGCCGCCGCATCCAGGGGGGTGGCGGCTGCCAAGGCCGCAGCGTAGCGTTCGGCGAACTCGGCCACCGGCTGCTCCCAGTGGCCGGCCGGGGTCTCCTCCGGAAGGTCCCAGACCGGCACGAGGCGTCCGTGCGCGCGGAACATTCCGGCGAACTTCGTCTCCTCGCCCAGGGTCAGGGTGCCGGCCACGCTGAGGCGGGCCAGCGCATCCAGGGCGGCGTCCTCGTCGTCGGGGAGCACCCACCGGACGTGTGCCTTCTCCGAGACCTGGCACCAGTAGGCGGCGCGGGCCGCGGTGAGCCGCACAGTCGGGTAGATCGCGGCGTCGGCCCGCTCCAGCGACGCCTGCACGGTCGGATCGGCGGCCGAGTCCGGGTCGAGCCAGAACTGGAAGCTCTTGTGCAGGGTGATCTCCAGGGGAGCATCAACCAGCACGTCCGGCAGTCGGGGCCCCGGGCCGGGCAGCGGCGGCACGCCGACCTGGCGGCCCGGCTCGGTACGCAGCGCGCAGAGCAACGCCTCGGCCAGGTCCCGGGAGACGTCACCGGACTGTTGATGCCGCTGGAGGCCGAGCAGGACCCGGCCGGTTGGCTGCACCATCGCCGGTGCCGCCACCGGCAGGACGGTGGCCAGCAGGACCTCCCGCTCGCCGAACTCGGTCACCAGGTCGGGGGCGAGGCGCAGTGGTGCGGTGGCGGCCGGCACGAGCTCGCGTAGGGCGATCCACTCCGGCTCGTCGGTCAGGCCCTCGAAGGGGCGGGGCACGAAGATGTCCCGCACCTTCTCCCGTTTCCCGGTGGTGTCCGCGGCCCGCTGGCTCTTTCGACGCTTGCTCACGGTCGGACAGCCTAGAGGGCCGCGTGGGCGGACGGGGGTCGGACCCACCCGGCCTCGCCGGTCAGGCGATCACCAGATCCGGTCCGTCGAAAGCGTTGCCGCCGACCGGCTCGGCCTGCGGTCCGACCGGCTCGGTCGGACTTCCGGCCGGCTCGAACTCAGCCCAGACGCTCTGCCCGAGGCCATCCTGGTCAACACCCCAGCGGCTGGACAAACCGGCGACGATGTGCAGGCCACGGCCGTCGGGTGCGTCGGGATCGATAGCCCGGATCCGCGGCTCGACAGGGGCACCACCGTCAGTCACCCGCAAGAAGATCCGCGGGCCGATCGGGGTGGGGCGCAGCCGCCAACCCACCCGGATCACCCCGCCCGGAAGTGGGTCGGCGTGCCGTACGGCGTTGCCCACCAGCTCCGCGAGGACCGCCACGAGATCCGCGAGCAGCGCTGGCGGTACGGCGGTGCCCAGCTCGCCGGCGAGCCAGTGCCGCGCCTGCCGGGCTCCCACCCCGTCGTGGGGAACCACCACGCACCACGTCCGTTCGGGACTCTCCGTCAACACCGTCGCCCTTCACCCCCACCGCTTTTGGTCACCCATGGGGTAGTCGTACCTCTGCGACCGTACCGCCACCGGCCTTCGGCCGGAGACATACCCGTCCATTCTGTTGCTCCACGATGCGACGGACGAGAAAGAGGCCGAGCCCGGCTCCGGGAAGGCGCTGGCCGTCGCCGGAATCGCCCTGCCAGTACTGGTCGAACGCGCGCTCCACGTGCTCTGGACGGATGCCGATGCCCTGGTCGGCGACGCGGACGGAGATGGTCTCTCCGTCGGTACCGGCGGTGACCGTGATCGGACTGGTGGGGGGTGAGTACTTGCCGGCGTTCGTACACAGTTCGGTGAGGACCGTCGCCAGACTGGCCCGGTGACCGAGCGCCCAGGGCAGGCCGACCGGTGCGGTGAGGGTGATCCGGCGCCGTAGCTCGGCGGGGAGTTCGGTCACCGCCGCCCGCAGGGCGTCGCCCAGGTCGTACGGGGCGGGCGGCGTTCCGCCGGCGCCCGCCTCGGCGGTGGAGGAGAGGAGCCGGTCGACGAGGCGGGCCAGTTCGTTGGCGCGCTGCCCGATCTTCTGGGCGGCCAGCTGCCGGTCGGCGTCACTGAGTGCCTCCCAGTGATCGGTGAGGGTGTCCGCGTACCCCTTGATGACAGTCACGGGTGTACGCAGCTCGTGGCTGGTCACCGCGACGAAGAGGTCGTGGTCGGCGATGCTCTGCTGCTCGTCGGTGATGTCGCGGAAGGTGACCACGCGGAGCGTTCCGGGCCCCGGCAGCTCTTCCGAGGCGATCCGCAGCCAGCGACCGTCCGGCAGCCGATGGTCGAGTGCCTGCCCCGGTGGGGGAAGGGGGAACGGCGCGGGCCGACTGAGTACGTCGGTGACCGCGTGGCCGGTGATCTGGACGGCGGCGGGATTCCAGAGCTGGACGCGGGCCTCGCGGTCGACCACCGCCAGGCCATCGGCGAGCGCGGCCACGATCGGTCCGTCAACGTGCACCGGCAGACCGCGCTGGTCGCCGTAGAGATGGGCGATGCAGGAGGCGACGTAGGCGATTACGCACTGGTGGTCCGGGCCCGGTTGATCCTCAGCGGCGGGGTAGAGGGCGTGCAGGCTGCCCACGGTGTGCCCGCTGATCTCGGCGCGGGACACCACCATCTGGGACCTGGCCGGGCCGGTGAAGTTCGTCCCGAGCCGGCCGCATAGGCGGTCCGTGTCGAGCTGGTGGACTCGGGGTCCGGAGAGCAGACAGATGACGTTCGGGTCGTCTGCCGGCAGGGGTTGGCCGAGGGTCCGTTCGGCGGTGCCGGTGGCGGCGATCACCCGTCCACCGGTGGAGGTGAACTCGACGAAGGCCATCCCGGCGGCCCCCAGTGCCTGCTGGGTCACCCGGAGGAGTTGGCGGAGTGCCGGTGCGCCGGCCTCGCCGGAGTTGATCAGTTCGATCACCGCGGCGTGGCCGTTGATCAGAGCAGAGAAGTCCGTGCGTCTCGGCATGCCCCCGAGTGTGCACCGCCGGCCGGATCCGGGACAGGTCCGTTGGTCCCACGCTCAGCCATGGAGTCGGGTGAGCGTGGGAGCCGGCCGATCGGTGATGATGCCGTCCACCCCGGCGTCCAGCACCAGCTCCAGGTCGCGGGGTTTGTTGACGGTCCAGACGTACACCTGGTTGCCGGCTGCCTGCAGCGCGGGGACCAGGGTGGGGTGGGCACGCATCAGCGCGAGGCCGGGACCGGCGATCTGGATGCCGAACGGCAACCGATTCAGCCGAAACCCGCGCGGCAGCCTGTCCAACAGCAGCACGGCGGGTAGCGCGGGGGCCAGCGCACGGAGCCGCCGCACCGCCAGCAGCGAGAACGACATGACGGTGACCTGGAGCGGGTGGTCGGGTCTTGGCACGGTCAGTCCGTGCCGTTCGAGCAGCGCGACCAGCCGGCGCTCGACGTGTCGCCCGTACCGGGACGGGTGTTTGGTCTCGATCAGCAGCCGGACCGGCCGGCCGGCGGCGCGAGTCGCTTCCAGGAGTCGATCCAGGGTGAGCAGCCGTAGGTACGACTCGTCCAGCACCTCGTCGCCGTTGGCTCGTGCGGGTCCCGGGTGCCAGGACCCGAAGTCGAGCCCTTCCAACTCGGCGAGCGTGCGGGTGCTGACCGGGCCGTGCCCGTTGCTGGTGCGGTCCAGGCGACGGTCGTGTACGCAGACGAGGTGCCCGTCGCGGGTCAGCCGAACATCGCACTCCAACCCGTCGGCGCCCTCGTCGAGGGCGCGCAGGTACGCGGCCAGCGTGTGTTCCGGTAGGTCGTATGACGAGCCGCGGTGGGCGAAGACCAGGGGGTGGGCCATGAGGCGCGGCTACAGGACTCGGCCGGGCTGTCCGTCGCCGCCGACCACCGGCCGGCCGGTGGCGGCCCATTCGCCCATCCCGCCCTCGACGTTGCTTACCTGCTCCCAGCCGTTGCGCAGAAGGTAGGTGACGACCTGTGCGGAGCGCCCGCCGGATCGACAGATGACGGCCACCTCGCGGTTGTCGGGCACTTCGGACAACCGGGTGGCGAGCTGGGTCATCGGCAGGTGATGGGCGCCGGGTGCGTGGCCGGCGAGCCACTCGTCGTCCTCGCGGACATCGAGCAGGTACGCATCGTCGTTGATTTCGGTCACGGTCACGGTGGGTACGCGGGGTCCGAACACGGCCTCCAGCTTAGGGGCCGGGCGCTTCGGGTGGGTGTTGCCGGTTGGTCAGAGCTGGGTGACCCACCGGGGGTTGGCCCGGGCCCACTGCGGCACCCGCTGGTTCTGGATCGCGGTGAAAATCCCGGCGCCGCCCTCCTCCAGGACGACGTAGGAGACCTCGTCGATGGTCTGCGGGTAGGACGGCAGCCGGATCCCCCGTAGGGCGTCCGCCGGCAGGTCCCGCAGCGCGAGAAGCAGATCCGCCAGGAGTACGCCGTTGGTGTCCACCGTCAGCGAGTTGCCGACCGCTCGGATCACCTGGTCCAGGCGGACCGGGTTGGTTCGGATCGAGGTCTCGGAGGTGCGCTGCAGTATCGCCCGGAGGAGCTGTTGCTGGTGGGTCTGCCGGTCGTAGTCGCCGTTGGGCAGGTCGTAGCGCTGGCGAGCGAAGTCCAGCGCGGTGCCGCCGTCCATCTCCTGGCACCCGGGGGTGAACACCCGGTCGGTGTGGATGGAGCGGAACTCGGTGTCGACGCAGATGCGTACGCCGCCGAGATGGTCGATGACGTCGCGGAAGCCGGAGAAGTCGACCTTGACTGCGCCGTCGAAGCGGATGCCGGTGAGCTGGGCGAGAGTCGCGGAGAGGAGTTGGGTGCCGGATGCTCCGCCACCGCCGTGTTGGTACGCGGCGTTGATCTTGTCTACCCCGCCGCTGAAGCCGGGGGCCGGGGGGATGATGACCCGAAGGTCCCGGGGCACCGACATCAGGAACGCCTCCCGCCCGCCGGCCGGCACGTGCACGATGAGGATGGTGTCCGACCTTCGGTCGGCGGTGGCGCTGCTGCTTCGCCACCGGTCGGTCCCGATGAGCAGGAAGTTCAGCGGACCGTCCAGGTCGGTCCGGCTCCGCCGGGCGTCCGGGTCGAGCAGCTCCTCCCGGGTCACCGTCTGGTCGTACCGATGGGCGAGCCGGTAGAGGCCGACCGCGGCGACGCTGGCCAGGATCACCAGCGCGAGGCCGACGCCGAGTAGGAGGCGGGGCCAACGTGGCCGTCCGCGCCGGACGCCCGCGTCGGCCCGCTCCCGTCCGCCCCTCGACCTGGACGTGGTTCCTCCCCGCCACCGTCTGTGAGTAATCCTCGCATCAGGCTACGGTTCGGCACGCCACCGGCGGGTCCGTTCGCTGGATCCCAACCCGGTCGGGTCGACGCTGGCGGCGCTGCCCCGGCGTGCGGGGTCAGCTGTCGGCGTCGCTCTCGTTCGTCGCGACCCAGTCGGCCATGCTGTCCGCGGAGATGGCCTGGTACATCGCGAGCGCCTGCTCCCGGTCGGAGATCACGACTGATTCGCCGTTGATGGTCTGGCTGCCGTTGTGCGGGCTGGTCACGAAGGTCAGATTCTCCCCCCGCAGGCTGCGGAACTGGAGGGCTATGTCGATCAGGGAGAAGTCTTCGTCAACGGTGACCGCGGCGGTTACGGCCTTGAGGAAGTCGTTCATCTTGACTGGGTTGGTGAGCGTTCCGGTGCTGGCCGCCTTGCCCATCAGCGCGCGCAGGAACTCCTGCTGGTGCCGCATTCGGTCGAAGTCGCCCCGGGGGAACTGCTTGCGCTGCCGGACCCAGTCCAGCGCCTCGGCGCCGTCCATGTGGTTGACACCCTCGGTGAAGGTTCGGTAGGGCTTGTGGATTGAGGTGATCGTCTTCTCCACGGTGAGATCAACGCCGCCGAGCGCATCCGTGACCTCTTCGAACCCGCCGAAGTCGATCGCCATGACATGGTCGAGGCGGACATCGGTGAAACACTCTACGGTGCGGACCGCCAAGGGGAGGCCGCCGAACGCGAAAGCGGCGTTGATCTTCCTCCGCTGCCCCGAGTCGCAGTCGGCGCTCGCGCTCTCCGGGACCGGCACGTACAGGTCACGGGGGATCGACACCAGGTATGCCTCCTGGTGGTCGCTGGGAATGTGCAGCACGATGATCGTGTCGGCGCGCCACTCGCCGCGTTGGTCCATCGGCGCGTCCGGATCCCGGGAGTCCGTGCCGACGAGGAGGATGTTCAGCGCACCATCAACCGTCTTGACCGGTCGGTCCTCGGTTTCCCCGGGCGGGAACGGATTGGTCCGGTCGAGGTCGTTGTCGAGGCCGCGAGCGTAGAACCAGGCCCCGGTGCCGGCGAGCAGCGCGCACACCAGCACCGCGACTCCGGCCACCAGCGCGATCCGGCCCCAGCGAGGACGCGGGCCACGCCGCCCCGGCCTGGGGCGACCACCCGGCCGCCCCGGGCCACCCGGGCCACCCGGGCCGCCGGGGCCACCGGGACCGCCAGGGCCGAGGGGCCCGCCACCGGTCGGTCCGGTCGGTCCGGTCGGCGCGGGGTGCCAACCGGTCGGCGCGGGGCGGGCACGTCCGGTGGCGCTGGGGCCGGCCACCCGCGCCCGCCCGGAGCTGCGGCTCAGGTGCGGGAGCGGGTAAGCGGCGGCGGTGGTCGCTGACATGCGAGTCAGGGTACGTCGGGATGCTGTAAGCCGGTGGCACCCGAATTGGCGATGGGCCGCCGTGGGCGGCTACCCGAGCCGGTCGCGAAAGTATGCAATCGTGCGGCGCAGGCCCTCCTCGGGCGTAACCTCCGGCTCGAAGTCGAGGAGTTCCCGGGCCAGGGTGAGATCCGGTCGACGCATCTTCGGATCATCCGCGGCCCGGGTGACGTAGGTCACCTCGGAGTTGCTCCCGCAGAGTGACACGATCGACTCTGCCAGTCGACGCATGCTCAGCTCGTGCTCGGTCCCGCAGTTGACCGGCCCGGTCTCGGTCGAGTTCAGCAGTAACAGGATGCCCCGCACCAGATCATCGACGTAGCAGATGGAGCGGGTCTGGTCCCCGGTGCCGTGCACGGTGATCGGCTCGCCGCGCAGGGACTGGGCGATGAACGTCGGGATCGCCCGGCCGTCGTCTGGCCGCATCCGTGGACCATAGGTGTTGAAGATCCGGACAATGGCGACATCGGCTCCCCGGCTCCGGTGGTACGCCATCGTCGCCGCCTCGCCGAACCGCTTCGACTCGTCGTAGACGCTCCGGATCCCGATCGGGTTGACGTTGCCCCAGTACGTCTCCCGCTGGGGGTGCTCCAACGGGTCCCCGTACGCCTCGGAGGTGGAGGCCAGCAGGAACCGGGCACCGTCGGCGACCGCCCGGTCCAGCAGGTGCAGGGTGGCGACCGAGCCGACCCGGAGGATCTCCACCGGCAGCTTTTCGAAGTCGGTGGGGCTGGCCGGCGACGCCATGTGCAGGATGGCGTCGAACCGTTCGGCGAGGGCGGGGTGGTGCTCGGGAAGCCCGTCGGAGATATCCGCCTCGACGAGCGTGAAGGTCGACGTCTCCGCCAGATGGGCGACGTTCTCCTTGGACCCGGTCACGAAGTTGTCCACCGCCACGACCGTGCAGCCACGGGCGAGGAGGGCGTCCACCAGGTGGGAGGGGACGAAACCCGCCCCGCCGGTGACGAGGATGCGATGACCGGGGCCGAAGCGTTGCACAACCTTCATGGCGGCCACCCTACCGAGCAGTCGGTTCCCGCCCGGCGCGGAAGGGCCGGGCCGGGGCATCGTCGCCCCGCCCGGCCCGCCCGGGTGTCGCCGGCTCGGCCCAGGGGTGTCGCCGCCCGGACCGCGATGTCGCCGCCCCGGGACGGTCAGTGCGCGCCCGCGCCGGTGAGCGAGCGAACCTCCAACTCGGCGTAGCGCTGATCGTCGCGTTCCTTGGAGATCACCGTCCCGAACCAGCCGCAGAGGAAACCGAACGGGATGGAGAGCAGGCCCGGGTTGGACAGGGGGAACCACTGCCAGTCCTGGTCGGGGAACATCGCGGTCGGTGAACCGGAGACGACCGGGGAGAAGAAGACCAGGAAGACCGCGGCGAAGAGGCCACCGTAGATGGCCCAGACCGCGCCGTTGGTGTTGAACCGCCGCCAGAAGAGGCTGTAGAGGATCGCCGGCAGGTTGCCCGACGCAGCCACCGCGAAGGCGAGGGCGACCAGGAAGGCGACGTTCAGGTTCTGCGCGAAGATGGAGAGAACGATCGAGATCGCGCCGATTACCAGGGCGGAGATCCGCGCCACGGCCACCTCCTGCCGCTCGGAGGCGGTGCCGTTCTTGACCACGTTGGCGTAGAAGTCGTGCGCCAGGCTGGACGAGGAGGCCAGGGTCAGGCCGGCGACGACCGCCAGGATCGTCGCGAAGGCGACCGCCGCGATGACCGCCAGCAGGGTCGCCCCGCCCAGTTCCCCGCCGAGGAAGTCCACCCCCAACACCTCGGCCAGCTGCGGCGCGGCGGTGTTCCCGGCCCGGTCCTGCGCGGTGATCGCCTCGCTTCCCACCAGCGCCGCGGCACCGAAGCCGAGAGCGAGCGTGAGCAGGTAGAAGGTGCCGATGATGCCGATCGCCCAGAGGACGCTCTTCCGGGCGGCCTTCGCCGTCGGCACGGTGTAGAAGCGGATGAGGATGTGCGGCAGGCCGGCCGTGCCGAGCACCAGCGCGACGCCGAGGGAGAGCAGATCCAGCTTGCTGTAGATAGTTTTCAGGGCGTCGCCGGGGGTTTCGACGCCGTACCGCAGCCCCGGTTCGAGGAAGGCGGCGCCCTGGCCGGAGGCGTCCGCCGCGTCCCCGAGCAGGTCGGAGAGGTTGAACTTGTACTTCGCCAACACCAGCAGTGTCATCACGACGGCGCCGCCCATCAGGAGGAACGCCTTCACGATCTGCACATAGGTGGTGCCCTTCATGCCGCCCACCGTCACGTAGGTGACCATCAGCGCGCCGACCATGATGATCGTGGCGATCTTGGCGGCGTCTGCGTCCAGGCCGAGGAAGGTCGTGCCCGGCTTGATGCCGAGCAGCAGCGCGACCAGCGCCCCCGCACCGACCATCTGGGCGAGCAGATAGAAGATCGAGACCGTGATGGTGGAGGCCGCTGCGGCCGTCCGTACCGGACGCTGCCGCATCCGGAAGGCGAGCACGTCGGCCATCGTGTAGCGGCCGGAGTTGCGCAGCAGCTCGGCGACGAGCAGCAGCGCCACCAGCCAGGCGACCAGGAAGCCGATCGAGTAGAGGAAGCCGTCGTAGCCGTAGAGGGCGATCAGGCCGGCGATGCCGAGGAACGACGCCGCCGACATGTAGTCGCCGCCGATCGCCATGCCGTTCTGGAAGCCGGAGAAGGAGCGGCCACCCGCGTAGAAGTCGGTGGCGGTCTTGGTCTGCCGGCTGGCCCACACCGTGATCGCCAGCGTCACCGCCACGAAGACGAGAAAGAGCGTGAGGGTCAGGTTCCGGGCGGTGCTGTCACCCGCCTCAGCCGCGAGGACCGTGGTCATGGGGCACCTCCCCGATCTCCGCGCGGATCCGGTCCGCCACCGGATCGATCCGGCGGGCGGCGTACCAGGAGTAGAGCCAGGCGATCAGGAAGGTGGAGGCGAACTGGAGCAGACCGAAGACCAGTGCCACATTGATATTGCCGACGATCTTCGTGCCCATGAGGTCCCGCGCGTACGCGGACAGGATCACGTAGAGCGCGTACCAGAGGAAGAACGCGACGGTCATCGGGAAGACGAAGCCGCGCAAGGCGCGCCGCAACCCGGCGAACTCAGCCGACCGTTGCACGGCCAGATAGCGTTCCGCCGTCGACTCGGCCGGGTCGGACGCGGGTGTGTCTGTGGACATCCGTGGCTCACCACCTTCACAGGTATCCGGGGTTTCGCGCACGGTAGGGAATCCGCTACCGGTCCCGGAAGGCGGCGATCGTCGCCGGTCGTCAGCTGCGCCGAACGGCACCGTGGCTGCGCCCAGTGACCTGGCTCACTCCGACGACCGGCGACCGCTTCCGGTGATCTCGCGGTACCGGCCCCGGTAATGCAGCAGCGGCTCCGCCTCCTCGACCAGCTCGACGGCGACGATCGTGGCCTCCACCAGCAGCGCCCAGCCGTACTCCCGGGCGGTGTCGAGGCGGCAGCCGGTCCAGCCGCCGGCGTCCGACGGCACCGGGCCGTACGCGGTGTCGGTCCAGTCGCCGGTGGCGAAGAGGCCGCCCGGCGACGGGAAGAGCCCGGCGAAGCGGTCGGCGAGCTGCCGGTGTGCCGGGCCGAGTGGCGCCACCGCGAAGCGCCCAGCCGCCTCGGCCGCCGCCCACAGCTCCGACTCCGGGTCGACCAACCCGAGTAGCCGGTCCGGCTCACCCTCCGCCACCAGCGTTGACGACACCGTCAGCCCGGCCGGGCCGGGCGCTGTCCAGAGCGTCACCGGCGTCGCCAGCCGACCCCGCAACCGGCGTACGGGGGACCGCTGGCCGGCGGGAACGGCGAACGGGTCGGTGTGGTGGATGTCAGCGCCCGGCTCATGATTCACGTGGAACATTCTGCCGTCCCCGGCCCGCGCCCAGCCGACGAAGCGTTCCCGCAGCCCGTCCGACAGTTCACTCCGGCGCAGCGGCGCCAGCTGTGTCGCCGCCTCCGCGAGCAGCGTTCCCAGGTAGACGAGGAGCGCCGGTCGATCGTGCCGGTACTCCACCAACAACGCGAGTCGCGCCGGTTGGCAGGGCCAGGGGGCGCCACACGCCCGACACCGCCAGAGCGGGCGCATCGGTACGTGTGGCACCCCTCGGCCCGCCGCCGGGCGGCCCCTTGGCGGTCGTGCTCCGCTCACCAGCGGCCACCGTTGGCCCGCCAGGTCTGCGCTGGGGTCAGCCAACCAACTCGGCCCGGTTGGGGTGACGCCACCGTCGGCCAGCTGGCCCACGCGGGCGGCTGCTGCGGCGGAGCCGTCGCCCGCCCCACCGCCGTCGCCCCCCACGTGCTGGCCGCCGCCGGCCGGCCCCTGCGCCGGTACCACCGCAGAGCGCCGTTTCGTCGGAACAGTCTGAGCATCGCTGCCTCCTCCAGGTGGTGGGTCGCCCCGACCCGGGAGTGCTCAGGGCGACCCGACGCAGGACCAGCTGCCGGGCGTCGCCTCCACCAGCCGGGCCGCGCAGCTTCCACCCTGGACTCGGTGGCCCGGGCAGGGGAGGATGCCAGTGCTTACTACAGAACGCGGTCACGTACTTACCAGGTAGGTGAGCGATGAAGTTCGAGATGTGGATCCGAGCGCTCAAGGCGGCCCGTGCCGCTGCCAACGTTTCTCAAGAGGGCTTGGCAGCGATGATCAGGTGGAGCCCATCCCTGATCGCCGCCATCGAGACTGGTCGACGGCGCCCGACCATGGAGCTGGCGGTCGCCGCGGATGAGGCGCTGGACACTGGTGGCCTCCTCGCCGAGTTACTCAAGGAGGCTGACCAGGAGCGAGGACCCTCCTGGTTCGTGGCGTGGCGGGGCTACGAGCAGCAGTCGACCCGGTTGCGCGCCTTTGAACCGTGTCTGGTGCCGGGCCTGCTCCAGACCGAGGAGTACGCCCGGGCGGTGATCTCGGCTGGCGGGCTACAGCAAGCTCCCGCAGTAGACGAGCTGGTCACTGTCCGCATGGAGCGACAGCGACTGCTGTACCGGGATCCCCCACTGTCGCAGGCGGTCTTCCTGATGGACGAGATGGCAATTCGTCGACCAGTCGGTGGACCGGCTGTGTTTGATGCTCAGCTTGACCAGTTGCTGGAGGTGGCCGAGCTGCCGCAACTCCGGCTGCACGTTGTGCCACTCAGCGTTGGCGAGCACGTCGGCCTATCCGGAGGTTTCGTGTTGGTTGAGCTGGCCGACGGCGAGCAAGCGATCTATCTAGAAAACGCTGCGCGCGGGCATGTGGTCAACGACCCTGAGACAGTCCGCTTCATCAACCGCAAATGGGATAGCGTGCTGGGCGAGGCGTTGTCCACAAGCACTTCGCTGGACATGATTCGAAAGCTGAAGGTGACGTCATGACTGCTGTTGAACCGCGCTGGCGCACGTCAACCCGCTCTGGGGACACCGGGGGCAACTGTGTTGAGGTGGCGGACAATCTGGCCGGGGTGGTGTTGGTGCGGGACAGCAAGGACCGGCTCGGCCCTGCGTTGACGTTTGGTCCCGAGTCCTGGCGCAGGTTCGTCGCCGCTACCCGCCTCCGCTGACCGGCAGTGGGCCCGCCCGGCTGCGTCTGACGTGGCGGCGGTCGGAGGACGCACCGCCTGCCCAGTGACCGAGGTGGCGATCGCTGGGCGGCTTCGTGCGTTGATCACGGGGCTGGGAGAAGGTTTCCCTTCGCTGAGTTGTCGCCCTCGGCGCCGTCGGGCTCGGGGTAGGGCCAGCCTTCGCCGTCTCCGGTTTCTGTCCCGGTGAAACCCCAGACGATGGTGGCGTACCACTGACTGGGCTGCGCCCCTCCGAGTACGGACTGCGGTGCGGACAGCGGAAGGTTGACGACGGAGTCGGCACCCGCCGCCAGTGCTGGCAGCCAGCATCGATAGCGCGTACCGCTCGGGGTTTTCGATGTTTCGCACTTCGCGGGTAGCGAGGTGATCGTGACCTTCGCCGGCAGATCCACCCTCAGATAGGGGTCGGTGGCTCGCTGCGGCCCCTGGTTGCTGATGGTCAGGCGCAGCGTCCCAGTCGCCGTGTCCGCGCCGTCCGGGACGAACTGAACGTCACCCCCGCTGATGGAGAGGTCGGTGACTCGCGGGTTCGGTGGGAAGGCGCTCGGCCCGCCCGACTGGACGAAGCCCTTGCCTGACCAGGAGTAGGCCCGCCACTGCGACTGCGCGAACCCGGCCACGACTCCTTCGCCGGCCGCGTCCAGAACCTCCACCTCGACGGCGGTGCCTTTCGCGCGGATCCCCCTGATCCAAGCGATGTCGCCGGTGTGCCCGGTCACCAGACCCATCGTCACAATGGTGTCGGAGGCGTATCGGTCAAAAGCGAGGACCCGCGACTCACCCAGCTCAATCCCGCTGCAGTTGATCAGTGCGGCCGTCTCCTTCGCCCCGTCTTGATCGAGGTCAGCGTGGACGACCTCGGAGATGGTGATCCGGAGTTCCGACTCGGGCGCCAGCTGCGCGGTGCCGTCGGAGAACTTCACCCGCCCGGCGGGGCAGTGTTCTTTCAGGTACTCGGGCCACTCGGGTAGGTCGAGGGTGGTGTTGCCCAGTTGTTCTTTGCTGATCCGGCCATCAGGGGGTGCCGCAGCGGTGGGGGTCGTGACTGATGGGCTGGGGGTGGCGGTTGGGGTGGTGGAGTTCGATGGGGTCGGTGTGGTTGGTGTTGGTGTGTCTGCGGGTGGTGCGGGTGGGTTTGGGGTGGTCCAGGTTGCGGCGATTGCTGGGGTTGCGGCGAGTACGGCTATGGCTAGGACGCCGGCGGCGACGATGCGGGTGGTGCGGCGGCGGCGGGCGACGTGTTGTGCGGCGGCGGCGCCGGCTGGGGTTGCCAGTGGTCCGCCGGAGGTGTATGCGGTGAAGATGTTGTCGAGGTGTGGGGTGTTGTTGTTTTCAGGCATTGGTTTCCTCCGTCCCCGGGTCGGAGAGTGCGGTGGCGAGTGCGGCGCGGCCTCGGTGTAGCCAGGACTTGACGGTGCCGGTGGTGGTTGCTTCTTGGGTGGCGATCTCGGTGATGCTGAGGTCGGCTATGTGGAAGAGCACGATTGCTCGCCGTTGTTTTTCGGGCAGGGTGGCGAGTGCGTGGGCTAGTGCTACCCGGTCTGGGCTGGGTCCTTCGGTGGTGTCGTCGTGGCGGAACCGGGCGTGGGCGCGGGCGGCGCGCAGCCGGCGCCAGCGGCTGCGGGTGACGTTCATGGCGACGGTGCGGATCCAGGCTGCTGGGTGGTCGTAGTGGACGAGTTTGTTCCAGCGGGGCCAGGCTCGGCTGAATGCCTCCTGGACTGCGTCGTGGGCGTGGTCGATGTCGGCTGTGTAGGCGTAGAGCTGGAGCAGCAATGGTTGAAAGGTGGCGGCGTAGAACTCCTCGAAACTGTCGACCACGCTGCCGGTGTCCTCGGCGACTGTGGGCGGCGGTTCCTCCCGGGTGTCTCCTGGGCCGGGCATGCTTACCGTCACGTTGGCGTCCCCCCTGCTGGCTGGCCGCTGATCGCGCGGCTCTATTCAGCAGACTCCTTGCCCCGATCGATGGTTGCGGCTAGCCGGGGCCGGGAACTTACTCAACGGCGGGCAGTGATGGTCGCGAGTAGTTCGGGCTGACGCCGGTCCAGCACGTCGCCGGCCAGGTAGGCGCCGAGCAGCGCCGCCCCCAGCCCGTACGCCGCGCCGACCGGCAGGGCCAGCCAGAGCCAGACGTCGCCGAGGAGCGCGGCGGCCACCACCATCGGGATCACCGCGACCGCCGAGGCGAGCATGGACAGAATGGCCAGGAAGCTGCGGGCCACCCCGGCGCCGCTGTTCATCGCGAACGGGTTGCTCGTCTCCGGCAAGGAGTACGCCCCGAGTACCGACAGCAGGGTGTTGACCGCGAGCCCGGCGCCGAAGGTGGCGAGCAGGCTCCCCGCCGTCAGGCCGATCCACCCCGGCTGCCCCAGCACCAGGAGGGCGAGCACCCCGGAGATGACCAGAACCAGCGGCAGCAGGTAGAGCGAGAACGCCGCCATCCGGGCCCGCAGCTCCACCGCGCCGGGCACCCCCACCACCACGTGCGCCGCGTACGCGCTGCCGTCGAAGCCGAACTGGTTGGCCAGGGTCGCGGCGGCGAGCACCCCGACGAAGACCATGGAGAGAGTGACCAGGACCGGGGACGAGCTTTCCGGGGTGCCGCCGCCCCTGGTGAGGCTGGCGCTGCCGAGGTTGAGCATGACCGGGACGAAGAGGCCGACCACGGCCAGCGTGATCAGGTTCGCCCGTCGGCGGGCGTCCCGCCACCAGTACCGCGCCTCCCGCGCCACCAACGCGCCGAAGCGGCCCCGGGGAAGCCAGTCCAGCAGCCGGGGGAAGAGCTGCGTGACAGCGGTGCCGGTCGCCGGTGACCGGGTTGACGTCCGGCCGCTGCTCGCGGTGCCGATCATCGCCGACTCCAGCGAGCGGGACCACCAGACCAGCAGCGCCACCACGGTCACCGCCGTGATCAGCAGCTTCACCGGTGCGGCCCAGACCCGCCCCTGCGCGACCTCGATGCCGATCGTCCACGGCGCGCCGAACGGTGTCCAGCCGACCACCGCCGCCACCGCGGCCAGCCGGTCCCAGTCCGTGTCCCGCAGCGCGGCGACGGCGGCCAGCTGCACCGGCGCGATCAGGGCGGCAGCCCCGGCCAGCAGGACCGCGGCCAGGTCGCGAACCCGACGCGAACGCAGCATGGTGGCGAAGGCGCTGGTGATGGCGCGGGCAGCGGCGACGCAGAGCAGTAGGCCGGCCAGCACCCCGACCGCCTGCGTGAGGGCGGCCGGCCATCCGCCGAAGATACCCGCGGTGAAGATCAAACCGCTGGAGGCCAGCAGCCCGGCGACCGCCGGGACGCTGACCAGCGCCGCCGCGAAGAGACCGGTGACCAAGGTCCGGCGGGGCAGCGGAAGCAGCGCGAAGCGGGCCGGGTCCAGCGTCTCGTCGACCCCGAAGAAGATCAGCGGCAGCAGGAGCCAGCCCAGCACCAGCAGACCGCCGCCCAGGGCCGCCAGCAGCGTCGCGTACTGGTCGTTGCCGGCGAGGCCCGGGGCGGCGAAGAGGGAGAAGCCGAAGACAGCGGACCAGAGCCCAACGGCCGCGCCGACCGCGAAGAGGCCGACTCGCCAACCCTGTCCCCGGAAGTTGTTGCCCAGCACCCGCAGCTTGAGCCGGACGAAGTGCCAGGCCGAGACCCGCCGACCCGCCCCCACGTCGGATCCCGCGTCGGTCACCGCGACAGCCACGCCAGCTCCTCACCGGTCGCGGTGCGTCCACCGACGACCGTCACGAAGACCTGCTCCAGCGTCTGCTCCCCGCGGACCTCGTCCAGGGTGCCGACCCGCTTGATGGCGCCGTCGGCGAGGATCGCCACGTGCGAGCAGAGCCGTTCCACGACCTCCATCACGTGACTGGAGAAGACGACCGTGCCGCCGCCGGTGACGTACCGTGCGAGGATGTCGCGGATCAGCGCCGCCGACACCGGGTCGACCGCCTCGAACGGCTCGTCCAACACGAGCAGCCGGGGGCCGTGCAGCAGTGCGCAGGCCAGGCCGATCTTTTTTTTCATCCCGGCCGAATAGTCCACCACCAGGGTCCGCCCGGCGTCGGCGAGCGCGAGCACGTCCAGCAGCTCCGCCGCGCGTTGGTCGACCACCGCCGGGTCCATGCCACGCAACAGGCCGTGGTACGCGAGTAGCTCGGCGCCGCTGAGCCGGTCGAAGAGGCGTATGCCGTCGGGCATGACGCCGAGGAGTTGCTTCGCCCGTACCGGGTCGGCCCAGACGTCGTGGCCGAGCACCCAGGCACCGCCGGCATCTGGTCGGAGCAGCCCCACGGCCATTGACAGCGTGGTCGTCTTGCCGGCGCCGTTGGGTCCGAGGAGCCCGTAGAACGAGCCGGCCGGCACGGTCAGGTCAACGCCGGCCACCGCCGTCTTCGCGTCGAAGCGCTTCACCAGACCACGCAGCGCGAGGGCGGGGGGCTGCTCTGCTGTCATGGGTACGACCGTAGTAGCCCTGACCCAGCCGGCTGTTCCTGATCACGGTCGCAGGGCTTCGGGGGTGTGCAGGCGGAGCATCGTGGCGCCGACATCGGTTGGGACGCTGCGGCGGGTGGCCGTCGACACCGCCACCATGACGGTGAAGGCGAGCGGGACCGTCCAGGCGGCCGGTTGCGCGAGGAGTGCGGCCGGCCACCCGGCCAGCGGCGGGCCGAGCACGGTCACCAGTACCGCCCCGGCCGCGGCGCCCCCACCGACGAGCACCCCGACGGCGGCGCCACGGGCGGTCAGCCCCCGCCACCAGATGCCCAGGACCAGCAGCGGGCAGAAGCTCGACGCGGCCACCGCGAACGCCAGCCCCACCACCTGTGACACCTCCAGCCCGGAGACGTTGAGCGCGAACACCGTGGGCACGCTGCCGGCGAGCACGGTGGCGAGTCGGAACCCGCGCACCGAGCCGCGGCCCAGCACATCCGTGGAGATCACTCCGGCGACGCTGGTGAGCAGGCCGGAGGAGGTGGAGAGGAACGCCGCGAACGCGCCGGCGGCGACCAGCGCGGCGAGGAGCCGGCCGGTGGTCCCCGTACCCAGTGCCGCGCCGGGCAGGAGCAGCACCACCGCGTCGGTCTCCCCCGTGAGCAGCAGGTGCGGGGTGTAGATCCGGCCGAGTGCCCCATAGACGGTCGGCAGCAGGTAGAAGGCGCCGACCAGGGCCAGGACCACCAGGGTGGTGCGGCGGGCGGCGGCGCCATCCGGGTTGGTGTAGAAGCGCGCCAGCACGTGCGGTAGGCCCATCGTCCCGAGGAAGGTGGCGAGGATCAGCGAGTAGGTGGTGAACAGGCCCTGGTCGTCGGCTTCGGTGCCGGGTAGCAACCAGTCGGCTGGGTCGGTGGCGACCCCGGCCACGTCGGGCACCGGTTGCCCGGCGGCGAAGGTCAGCTCGTCACCGGGGCGTACCTGCCGCAGCTGGCCGTCGGGGAGGGCGAGGGTGGCGGGATGTTCGACCACGACGGTGGTCGCGGTGCGGAAGGTCGGACCCTCCGGTGGGGTCACCGCCGGGCGGGCGTCGGCCTGCCACTGCAACACCAGGAAGATCGCCGGTATGGCGAGAGCGGTCAGCTTGAGCCAGTACTGGAACGCCTGGACGAAGGTGATCGCCCGCATGCCGCCGAGCGCCACGTTCGCGGTGACCACCGCCGCGACCAGGAGGGCGCCCAGCGGGTAGGGCGAGCCGGTCAACGTGGCCATGGTCAGCCCGGCGCCCTGCAGTTGGGGGACGAGGTAGAGCCAACCAATGAAGATCACGAAGGCGGTGGCGAGGGTGCGCAGCCGCCGGGAGCCCAGCCGGAGCTCACAGAAGTCGGGCAGGGTGAACGCCCCGGAGCGGCGCAGCGGCGCGGCGACGAAGAGCAGCAGCGCCAGGTACCCGGCGGCGAAGCCGACCGGATACCAGAGCACGTCCACGCCGTGCTTGAGGATTAGACCGGCGACGCCGAGGAAGCTCGCCGCTGACAGGTACTCCCCGCCGATCGCGGCGGCGTTCCAGGTCGGGCTGACCGCCCGGGACGCCACCAGGAAGTCCGAGGTGGTGCGGGCTAGGCGCAGACCGTAGAAGCCGATGCCGACGGTGATCAGGGTGACCGCGACGATCGCCGAAGCGACGTAACCGTTGCCCACACTCAGCGCTCCGGCCGCTGGATCAGGTCGGTGAAGTCCTGCTCGTTGCGTTCGGCCAGGCGCACGTACGCCCAGCCGACCAGGACCAGGAACGGGAAGGGAAGCACTCCGAGTAGCACCCACGGCAGGTGCACCCCGAGCACGGTGACCCGGCTGACCGATGGCGCGATGGCGAACAGCCACGGCAGGCCGCCGAGCCCGACGGCCACCACCAGCCAGAGCCGCAACGCCAGGGAGAGTTGCGCCCGGACCAGGCCGCGGACCAGAGCCGCACCGACCCGGGTCTGCTCGGCGAGCTCGGTGCGGGGGTGCTCGCTGTCGGACTCGCGCCGGACCACATCGGCCAGCACGATGCGGGTCCGCGCGGAAACGCGGTCATCGGCGGCGACCACCCCGGCAGTCTCGCTCGATTCCGGGGAAAGTCAAGCGCTGCCCAGCTGCCGGTAGCGCATCGCACCGCCCTGTGGATAACTTGTGCATAAGCGTTCCTTCTTGTGGATAACTTCGACCCGCGGCCGCGCTGACCTGCGGTGGGAGCTGTGGACCGGCGCGGGCGAGACGCCGGGGCGGGACGGGCGAAGACGCCGGGGCGAGGCGGGTGGACGCTACGCTCCCGCCGTGCTGCTCCCCCTCGTTGCCGCCGTCGCCGGTGCCGGCTGGGGGCTGCTGCTGCCCGGGCTGATTGACCGATACGCGGTCTACTGGCCGAGCGGTCGGCCCCGGCCGGCCTGGCGGAGCGCCTGCCCGGACTGCGCCGGTGCACGGTCACCCTGGTGGCGGGCACCCCGGCGGTGCCCGGACTGTCGGCGCCCACTGACCCCGGGATGGGCGGTCACCGTGCCCCTCACCGCCGCCGTCACCGGCATCGTGGGGGGGCGGCGTCGGAGCCACCTGGGTGCTGCCGGCGTTTCTGCTGCTCGCCGCCCTCGGGGTGCCACTGGCCGCGGTCGACCTGCGGGTGCTGCGGCTACCCGACCCGTTGGTGGGGGCCGTCGCCGGCGGTGGGCTGGCGCTACTGCTGCTCGCCGCGGTGGCCGACCCGGCGTTCCCGGCGCTGGGCCGGGCCCTGCTCGCCGCCGCACTCTGCGGGGTCGGCTACCTGTCGCTCACGCTGCTGCCCCGGTCCCAACTCGGTTTCGGCGACGTGAAGCTCGGTGCGGCGCTCGGGCTCTACCTCGGCTGGCTGGGGTGGCCGACCGTGGTCACCGGGGTTCTACTCGCCCCGCTGGTCAACCTTCCGCTGGTCGGCGTCCTGCTGGTGACTGGTCGTGCGGGCCGGCGAACCCCCATCCCGTACGGGCCGGCGATGCTCGGGGCGGCGATCGTCGCCGTGGTGCGCTAGCCGGATCAGCGGGCCCAGTCCTGCTTGGCCGCCCGGATCAGCTTCTCCTTCAGCTCGCGGGTGTGCCGTCGGCTGACTGGCAACTCGGTCACGTCGACCACCACCACGTAGCCGGAGTTCACCAGCCGTAGCTCGGCGATGAGCCGTAGCTGGACCAGGTAGGAGCGGTGGATTCGGACGAAGCCGGCGTCAGCCCACCGCTCGGCGAGGGTCGCCAAGGAGACCCGGACCAGGTGGGAACCGTCGGTGGTGTGCAGTCGCACGTAGTCACCCTGCGCCTCCACCCAGCGCACCGCCGACCGGGGCAGCATCCGGGTCGTCCCGGCCAGCTCGACCGGGATGGTCGGGTCCTCATCCGGTGCCGGCGCCGCCGGCTGCGGGGGCACCCGCCGCGCTCCGACCACCCGGCGCAGCGACTCGGCCAACCGTTGCGCCCGGACCGGTTTGCGGACGTAGTCCGTCGCACCCAGGTCGAACGCGTCCACCGCGCCGTCGTCGTAGGCGGTGACGAAGACGATGGCCGGCGGCCGGGCGAAGCGGCGGAGGACCCGGGCCAGCTCCATCCCGTCCAGCCCCGGCATCCGGATGTCCAGGAAGACCACGTCCACATCGCCGTCGCGAAGCACCCGTAGCGCCTCGGTGGCGTCACCGGCGGTGTGTAGTCGGGCGACCCGTGGGTCGCCCCGCAGGTGGTACGCCAGCTCGTCGAGGGCCGGTGGTTCGTCGTCAACCGCCAGGACCCGGAGGAACCCGGTCACGACCCCGCCCGTACGCCGGGATGGAACTTCGGCACCCGCATGCTCACCCGCGTACCCAAGCCGAGGCCGGTCTCCACCACCAGGCCGAACTCGTCCCCGAAAACCGCCCGGAGCCGTTCGTCAACATTGGACAAACCCACCTGCCCGCCCGGCGTCCCCGTCGGGGCGCTTCCGGCGGCGGCCAGTTCGGCGATGCCGGCGGCCAGCGTGGCCGGATCCATCCCCACCCCGTCGTCCTCCACCGTGATGTGGCACTCGGTGCCCGCGTCCCGGGCCTCGATGCTCACCATGCCTGTGCCGGGCTTGCCGGACAACCCGTGCCGTACCGCGTTCTCCACCAGTGGTTGCAGACAGAGGAACGGCAGGGTCACCGGCAGTACCTCGGGGGCGACCTGGAGTCGCACCTGGAGCCGCTCGCCGAATCGGGCCCGTTCGATGGCCAGGTAGTGATTGATCGACCGGAGTTCCTCGGCCAGGGTGGTGAAGTCGCCGTGCGCCCGGAACGAGTAGCGGGTGAACTCGGCGAACTCGAGGATCAACTCCCGGGCTCGGTCCGGGTCGGTGCGGACGAAGGACCCGATCGCCGTCAGCGCGTTGTAGATGAAGTGTGGGCTGATCTGTGCCCGCAGCGCGCGGACCTCGGCGCGGGCCAGCCGCTCTCGGGAGGAGTCCAGCTCGGCGAGGGCGAGCTGGCTACCGGCCCAGTGCGCGGTCTCCAGCGTCGCCTGCACCAGGCCGGGCGCGGGTGCCCCGTCCGCGATGGCCAACAGTGCCCCGACAATCCGCCGGTCCGCGCCGGTCAACGGTGCGACCACGGCACCCCGGACCGGGCAGTCCACCCGGTCGCAGGGCAGCTCCGCCTCCCCGAGCACGGTCGACCGGCCGGCCGCCGCGACCCGGCGGGCCGCCGCGACGAGCTGGGCCTGGTGGTGTGCGCCGCGCCCGTCGAGGGCGAGCAACGCCGCGGTGTCGGTCAGCGCCAGCCCGGCCGCCCCAACCAGGGCCCGGAGGTGACGTACGGCCTTGGCGGCGTTCGTGGCGGTCAGCCCGGCGCGGAGCGGCTCGGCGGCGAGGCCGGCGGTGTGCAGCACCTCGTAGGTGGCCCGCTGGGTGGCGGTGGCGATGGTGCGGTGGCCGCGCGGGCGCAGCACCGCGACGAGGGTCGCCGTCAGCGCGGTCGCCAGTGCGACGACACCGAGGACGGCGGAGAGGCTGCCACTCACGGAGTGCATCCTGGCCGGTGCCGGCCGGAGTGCCAAGGGCTCCGGCGTAGACCGCTGGATGGTTGAGGCCAGCTCTGCTACCGGACTACGCTGCGTGAGCGTCGGATGCGCTGTCGATGGTTCGCGACGAGGCTCGGCCCTGTTCGACCGGCTGGACGGTGATTCCAGCCGAGCGGGGGCCGAACACGTATCGGGGTCAGCGCGGGTGAACAGCACGGTTTCTTTGCGTACCGCGAGGTCGTGCGGTGTAGGCGGGCTGGCCGCGGGGTGACCACCGTCTGGTGACGGGTCGGAAGCGGACGGTGGTCACCCCGCGTCTGATCAGTGCCCGCCTGGCACGACGTGCCACTGGAAATCGACGATGGTGTTACTTCGCGCCGGTAAGGGCGACCAGGGCGTTCGCGGTCCGGAAGTACGGGTTGCGGCCGAGGTCGCCGACGGTGGTGATGTTGAAGGCTTCCTTGAGCAGCTTGGCGTCGCCGTCGCTGACGCCGGAGAGGGCGGACACCGGGGCGTCGACGATCTCGGTGAGGGTCTTGTCCTGGTAGGCCTTGTCAACCAGCTTGCCGAGGTCGGCGGTGACGGGCATGCGCACTCCTTTGCCACTCCGGCCGGAGGCTCCGGCCGGATACGGATGAACCTGCCAAATTAGAACACGGCCACTTCGTCTGATTCCACTGTGGATCTTTGACGAGTTGGGCACTTTCCTCGCCGGAGTGAGGTGAGGACCTCGTTGCTGGCGGCGCCACCAGGTAGTCGGCGGCTCGTCGCGTCCCACCGCCACGGTGCCGTAGGTGGACCGCCCGGAGCCGCACAAGGTGACGGTAGCGCCGTGCTCCTGGATGGTCGAGTCGGGCTCGGTGGCTGTCCATTCTTGCCGGCGTGGGCTCGGCGACGACCGTCCGGGACGGTGCGCACCGTGCTGGCCACACTGTCCAGGATGGAATTCGAGTACATTCGCGACCGCGCCCTGGAAGGCTACGGTCCGCCGCACCCGCGGCGTCGGCGAGTGACTGATCGGCCACTCATCTGGGTGAACACACGTAGCGGAAACATCCCACAAAATTAATCCATGGCGGTCTTTGGTCTGACCTTGTCCGTACCTCTACTATGCCCGGACGGGATTCCCTCAACAGGCGAACCGGGCGGGATCGTCCTGCAACGGCGCCGACCCCCCCGAAAGGACCCCCCATGCGCCGACGATCGATCCAGCGGATCGGCTTGGCCCTGCTCGTCACCGCGGTGAGCCTCACCCTGTCCACCCCGACAGCCGCCATGCCCGACCCGGGCACGCCGATGCAGTGGCGAGAGGTCTTCTCGCCCGACGGCACGATCACCAAGACGTATCTGCCCCAGGAGAAAACCGCGACCCAGCTCGCCCCAGCCGATGTCGTCGCCCAGGCGGACGTGGTCACGATCCAGTACAGTGGACCGTCCAGCCAGCGCTTCGACATGGTGTTCATCGGCGATGGCTACACCGCCGCCGAAATGGGCACTTTGCGCAAGCACGCGCAGGCGAAATGGGACGAGATCGCCGCCAGCGCCCCGTGGAACAAGTACAAGAGCTTCATCAATGTGTGGTTGGTCAACATCATCTCCAACGAGTCCGGCGTCGACAACGACCCCTCCCCGGGCGTCAACCGCGACACTGCGCTGGACATGCACCTCTGGTGTAACAACACCGAACGCCTGCTCTGCCTGAACGAGGCCAAGGCCCGGCAGTACGCCAACCAGGCCCCTGGCGTCGACGCGATCGTCGCTGTCGGCAACACCGCCAAGTACGGTGGCGCCGGGTACCGCGACCTGTCCACGGTTTCCGGCGCCAACATCCTGTCCGGCCAGATCGCGCTCCACGAACTCGGCCACTCGGTCGGCGGCCTCGCCGACGAGTACTACACCCCCGGCACCACCTACAGCAGCGGCGAGCTGCTGGCACCCAACGTCACCACCGACTCCACCGGCCGCAAATGGGCCTCCTACCTTGGCCGCGCTACTCCCGATGGCGGTGTTATCGGCGCCTATGAGGGCGGTCACTACCACCAGTACGGCGTCTACCGGCCGTCGCAGGACTCCCTGATGCGCAGCCTCAACAAGCCGTTCAACGCCGTGGGCCTGGACGTGATGGACCGCGCCATCGGCTCCAAGATCAGCGGCGGTGCGACGGGCTGAGTCACGGTCTAGGCTTCCTCCCGGTCTGGGCCCAACGCCGTTCAGTCAGGGCGGGGGTCGGCGTGTCAAAGCGTGTCTGAGACGCGAAGCAGCGGAGCTCCGGTATAGCGGGTGGTCATTCCAAGGCGACCTGAACATCGGGAGCTCCGCTGGCCGCCCAGGCTGCCATAACTCGGACGGTGACGGTAGCGGCGGCCGCCGCCCTGACCGACGCCACCGACAGCCAGCCCGGTGTCCCACCTGTTACCCCCCACCGGCGAACCGGTGAGAACCCACATGATCAAACGCGCGCACGGCAAGTACCCGGCTCGCGGACCAAACACGGCATTGGGGCTAGTATGCGCCCTTCCGGGCGAGCACCACTCCGACCGTGCGCCACAGGATGCTCAGGTCGTACGCCAGCGACCAGTTGTCGACGTAGTAGAGGTCGAGGCGGACCGCCTCGTCCCAGGAGAGGTCGGAGCGGCCGGAGACCTGCCAGAGACCGGTGATGCCCGGTTTGACCAGCAGCCGGCGGCGTACGTCGCCGAGGAAGTCGCCGTCGTCGGCGGGCAGCGGGCGGGGCCCGACCAACGACATCTCCCCCTTCAACACGTTGATCAGCTGGGGCAGCTCGTCCAGGGACGAGGCGCGCAGGAAGCGGCCCACCGGGAAGACCCGCGGGTCCCGCTTCATCTTGAACAGCATGCCGTCGGTCTCGTTCTGGTCAACGAGGCTGGCCAGCCGCTCCTCGGCGTCCACGTACATGGTGCGGAACTTCCAGACCTGGAAGGTCCGCCCTTCGTGGCCCACCCGGGGCTGCCGGAAGAAGACCGGGCCCGGGTCGGAGATCCGGATCGCTACCGCGATCGCGAGGAAGGCCGGCAGCAGAACCAACAGGCCGAGGCCGGCCGCCACCCGGTCGAGCATGTTCTTCGCCAGCAGTGCCGGACCGGAGAGGGTCGGTTCCTCCACGTGCAGCAGCGGCAGGCCCTCGATCGGGCGGATGTGCACCCGGGGCCCGGCGATGTCGGTCAGCTGCGGCACCACCGCCAGATCGACCCCGGAGCCTTCGAGCTGCCAGGCCATCCGGCGCAGCTCACCTGGCTCGGCGCTGGCCGACCCACAGACCGCGATCGTGTCCCCGCCGACCTCGCGCACCAGGGCGAGGAGGTCCCGCCCCGCGTAGACCGGGACCGGGGTCTCCACGCCGCGGGCAGCCGCGTAGCCGTCGGTGAGGTGGATGGCGACCGGCACCAATCCGGCGGCGGGGCTCCGCGTGACCTGGCGATGGACCTCCAGGCACTCGGGCAGCGTGCCCACCAGGACCATCCGGTGCGCGGCCCGGCCGGCGTTGCGCCGGAGCACGTGCAGCACGAATCGGGCCAGGATCCGGACCAGCAGAATCAGCAGCAGGGCGAGGAGTAGCGCGGTGCCGACCGAATATCGGGACAGATGTGTCTTGGTGGCGAAGGCCAGGAAGGAGACCGTCGCGCAGACCGCCACGCCGGCCCGGAGTACCCGCTTGAACTCGTCCGGACCGAGGCCCAGGTAACGCCGGTCGTAGGACCCGTTGAACCAGAGGATCGCCACCCAGCCGAGCGGTAGCAACAGGCACGCCACGGTGTAGAACCAGGTCGGGTCGTCGTTGTAGAACCCGGCCTGTGCCTGGTCGAAGGCGCGGATGGCGGTGAAACTCGCGAAGGCGGCGGCGGCGAAGTCCAGTAGCACCAGGGCCGCGGTGTAGGGGCGGTGCCAACGGGAGACCCGACGATGGCTGCGGGCCCAGGCCGACCGAGGTACGCCGTTGTGAGACGGCGGTGTCGGCGGCTGGATCTCGAAGCTGTCGACGTGCCGCACCGTTCTGCTTTGGCCTCCGTTGGTTACCGGGTGCTGGAGGCTTGTCGTCACCTCATTCATGTCCTCCCGCAGGACGCGGACCGCTCACTCGGAGTGAGGGACCGTGTCGCCCACCACTTCAGTCTCCCATGCGTCACCCGGGCCCGAGCGCGGACCGGTAGGACCTCGCTTCTGGGGGTGGCGGTTGGCAGCTGGCCGGCTCCGGACCTTTACGGAAGCCGGGACCGGGCCACTATACCGATGGATGGCCGTTCGAGTAGAACCCTAATCCCGACCTTCGTCGCAGCCGGGTGGAATATTCACGGTCAGCGGCGAGCGTCCTCACTCAACGTACAATTCGCGACAACCGTCGGTCCGCGAGCGGCTTCCCGCCGGTCTGGCAACCGGGGCAGTACTGGAGGCTGGAGTCAGCGAACGAGACCTCCCGTACGGTGTCGCCGCAGACGGGGCAGGGCAACCCGGTGCGGGCGTGTACCCGCAGACCGGAGCGCTTCTCGCTCTTGAGTTCGGCGGCCCGTTGCCCCACCGACCGGGACACCGCGTCGCCGAGCACGTCCCGGGTCGCCGCGTGCAGGGTGGCGAGCTGGTCGTCGGTCAGCCGGGTGGTCAGCGCGAACGGGGACAGCCGCGCCGTGTGCAGGATCTCATCGGAGTACGCGTTACCCACTCCGGCGAGCACCGTCTGGTCGGTGAGTACCCCCTTGACCTGGCCTTTTCGGCTGCGGAGCCGCTCGGCGAAGGTGACCGGGTCCACGGCGAGCGCGTCCGGACCAAGCCGGGCCACCCCCGGCACCACCGTCGGATCGGTCACCAGGTAGATGGCGAGGCTCTTCTGGGTGCTGGCCTCGGTCAGGTCGAACCCGGAGCCGTCGTCGAGGCGGGCCCGCAGCGCCACCGGGCCCTTACCCGGGCGCAATGGGACGCGGGTGGGGAACTTCTCCCGGAAGTGCAGCCAGCCAGCGCGGGCCAGGTGAACGACCAGGTGCAGGTCAGCACCGAAGACCAGGTCGAGGAACTTGCCGTGGCGCTGGGCGTCGGTGACCGGCTGGCCGGCCGCGGCCGTGATCGCCGGGTCGTACGTCTTCAGGGCGTTGATGGCGGAGACCTCCAGCCGGTCAACCTGCCGGCCGACGGCGCGTTGGCGCAGGTAGTCGGCGAGCGCCTCCACCTCTGGTAGCTCGGGCACCCACCAACGGTAGCCTCGGGTTCCATGAAAATCGTGGTGGCGCACAACCGGTACCGGGAGGCTCAGCCGTCTGGCGAGAACACCATCGTCGACGCGGAGATCGCCCAGCTGACCGCGGCCGGGGTCGAGGTGCTGCCGTTCCTGCGCAGCTCCGACGAGATCGCGTCGATGTCCCGGCCCGCGAAGGCGCTGCTGCCGATCTCCCCGATCTACGCCCCACGGGCCCAGCGGGAGCTGGGTCGCCTGCTCGCCGAGCAGCGGCCGGACGTGCTGCACCTGCACAACCCGTACCCCCTGCTCTCGCCCTGGGTGGTGCGGACCGCGCACCAGCACGGCGTGCCGGTGGTGCAGACGGTGCACAACTACCGGCAGGTCTGCTCGTCCGGGCTGTACTTCCGGGACGGGGCGATCTGCCAGGACTGCCGGGGGCGAGTGCTGGGCGTACCGGCGATCGTGCACCGCTGCTACCGGGGGTCGCGGGCGCAGAGCGCGTTGATGGCGACGACGCTCGCCGTGCACCGGGGCACCTGGCGCTCGGTGGACCGGTTCATCGCGCTGACCACCTCGATCGCAGAGCACCTCCGGGACTACGGCATCCCGGAGCAACGGATCGTGGTGAAGCCGAACGCGATCCCCGACCCGGGTGCCCCGGCGCCGCTGGGCACCGGCTTCCTCTTCCTCGGCCGGCTCAGCCCGGAGAAGGGGCTGGACCTGCTGCTGGAGGCCTGGCGTCGGCATCCGGACGGTGCGCTCGGCCCGCTCCGCGTCGCCGGTGACGGTGAGCTGCGACCGCTGGTGGCGGAGGCGGCGGCCCAGCGGGCAGATGTGACCTTCCTCGGTCCGCTGGACCGGGGCGGGGTGCACGCCGCCCTGGCGGCGAGCGCGGTGGTGTTGGCCACCTCCACCTGGCACGACGTGCTGCCGACCGTGATCATCGAGGCGCTGGCCGCCGGTCGGCCGGTGCTCGGCACGGCCCTCGGTGGTATCCCGTTTTTGGTCGGCGCCGGCACCCCGGAACCCGCCGGCTGGGTGGTGCCGCCGGATCCGGCCGCGCTGGCCGACGCGCTGCCAGCGGCAGCCACCGACGCCGCCGGCCGGGCACCGGCCGCTCGGGCCCGCTATGAGCGCACCTTCCACCCGGACGTGGTCACCCGGCGGCTGCTCGACATCTACACCGAAACCGCCCGGATGGCCGAGTCGGGCCGAGGGTCAGCGCAGTGAGGCCCGAGCGGCGAAGGCGATGCTGGCGAGTAGAAAGCCGCCGTTGATCACGGTGAAGGCGACGATCACCCAGCTGGTCAGGCTGGGCGCGAAGAGCAACACCAGCGCGGCAACGAAGATCACCGCGCCGTAGTCGCGGATCAGCTTCACCAGCCGCACCAGTGGCGAGGTCGAGGTGACCATGCTGGTCGCGTGCGGCCCGGCCTGCAGCACCGAGGTGACCAGGTTCACCATCCAGGTGCCGGCGAAGGTCGCGATCAGCCAGGCGGGAATCGACGGTGACTGCGCAACCGCGGTCGCGCTGAGCGCGGCGACCAGGGCGATCTGGGCCGCCACGTCGCTGAGCACATCCACCCGCGCCCCGGCCGGGCTACCCTGGCCGGTGACCCGGGCGAGTTGCCCGTCCGCGCAGTCCAGTGCGTACGCCACCTGCCAGCCGACCAACGCCACCAGCCCGACCAGCCAGGCCGGTACGCGGCCCGTGGCGACCGGCTCGGCCAGCGTCGCCACGATCACCGAGGTGATCAGGCCGAGGGTCAGGTTGGTGATGCTCAGTGTGGTGGGCCGCAGCCCGAGCCGGTGTGCGCCGCTGGCGAAGGTGGCCCCGATCCGCTGGCTGATCGCCTCGCTGAACAGCCCGCCGCCCCGGTTGGTCCGATAGAAGTCGGCCGGGGTCGGCTGGGACGGTTCAGGCAAGGTGTTCACCGAGGGCGTCGAGGCAGTCTGCCAACCGAGACCGGAGCTCGTCGGGGGACAGGGCGAGGTGTTCGAGGATCGTGTGGCGGTCCGGCCGGGTCCGGGGCGCGAAGTGCACCGCCTCGACGAACTGCTCGTTGGTGAGGCCCAGTTCGGCCGGGCGGGTAGCCAGGCCGTGCCGGTGCAGGCAGCGGGCGAGCTGGCCGAACCGGTCCCGGTCGCCGTGCAGCCAGGTGCAGAAGAGGGCCCCGAGCCCGGCCTGCTCGCCGTGGGCGCTGGTGCCGGGCCAGAGGTGGTCGATGGCGTGTGAGATCTCGTGGTCACCGCCGCTGGCCGGCCGGCTCGAACCGGAGATCGACATGGCGATGCCGCCGAGGATCAACGCCTCTGCCAGCGTGGTGAGGAAGGCGTCGTCGGTGATCTTGCCGGGGTGGTTCAGCAGCGCCTCGGCGCCGGTCCGGGCCAGCGTCACGGCGAGCCCGTCGATCGGCTCGCCGCGTAGCTTGTGGGCGAGCTCCCAGTCGGCGCAGGCGTTGAGGTTGCTCACCGCGTCACCGATCCCGGCCTGGGTCTGCCGGTCTGGGCCGTTCTCCACGAAGTCGAGGTCGACCAGGACGGCGATCGGGATGTGGACCCCGTACGAGCCCTTGCCGCCGTCGTGGGTCAGCGACGCCACCGGGGAGGCGATGCCGTCGTTGGCGAGGCTGGTGGCGACCGTGACCATCGGGATGCCGTAGCGGGTGGCGGCGTACTTCGCGGTGTCGATCGTCCTGCCGCCGCCGATCCCGACCACCGCGTCGTAGTGCCGGCGGCGGATTCGGTCGCCCAACTCGTTGGCGGCGTCGACACTGCCGCCGGTGACCGTGAAGACGTCGGCTGAGCCCAGCGTCGGCCGGCACAGCTCGGCGATCTTCTCTCCCTGCCCCGGTCCGACCACCACGGCCACGTCGCCGCCGGCGGAGATCCGTCGGTCGGCGAGGAGCTCGCCGAGGTTGGCGACCGCGCCCCGGCGGACCTCGATGGCCAGCGGCGTGGCGACGGTACGGGCTAGTAGCGGCACGCGATCTCCCGAGCCCGCGCCAGGTCGTCGTGGTTGTCGACCTCGACCCAGTCGACGTCGCCGATCGGTGCCCCGCGTACTTCGCCACCTCGGTCGGCGAACTCCTGGTAGCCGTCCTCGTAGTAGCGGTTCGGGTCGCGTCGCCAGGTCGCCTCCAGCGCGTCGGCGAGCGCCTCGGCGACGCGCGGCTCGATCAGTGTCGCACCGATGTACTCCCCGCGGGCCTCGTGCGGGTCCATCAGCTTGGTGATCCGGGTGAGCTGGCCGTCGGCGTCGAAGGTGGTCTTCATCTCCTCCTCGGCCAGCGTCTTGATCGTGTCGATCGCCAGCAGGATCCCCGGCCCGCGCTCGGCGAGCAGGGTCTTCTCCACGCTCACCGGGTGGACGGTGTCTCCGTTGACCAGCAGGACCCCGCGGGCGAACCAGCTGCGGGCCAGCCAGAGCGAGTATGCGTTGTTCCACTCCTCGGCCCGGTCGTTGGGTACCAGGGTGAGCGTGACGCCGTACTTCTGCTCCAGGTCCGCCTGGCGTTCCCGAACCGCGTCGGCGGCGTAGCCGACCACGACGACGATCTCGGTGAGACCGACCTCGGCCAGGTTGCGCAGCGCGATATCGAGGATGGTGGTCGTGCCATCAACCGGTACCAGCGCCTTCGGCAGCGTGTCGGTGTGCGGGCGCAGGCGGCGTCCCGCGCCAGCCGCTAGCACCATTCCGACCATTCCGGCGTCTTTTTGCGTTCGTTCGGCTGTCACCGGAGGAGGATAACGCTGTCGAACGGGAGCTGCGGCAACCGGACCGGCGGTAGCGCGGGGCTACCGGCGCCGCTCGGCTGAATCGGGCTGGTCAGATCGCATGCGGCAGCCTTGTCCCGGTAACACACTAGGTGCACCATGTTTTTACCGAGTGCGACCATTTCGCAGGGGTTGATGTGTGATGCAGGTTCGGGAAGTGATGTCCAGTCAGGTTTTGGTAGTCGGCCCGGAGCACACGCTCCGGCAGGCGGCGCGAATGATGTCGGAGCGGGGCATCGGGTCGGCCGTCGTGATCGATCCAGATTCCGAGGGGGTCGGGATCATTACCGAGCGGGACCTGCTCAACGCGATCGGGCGTGGGCTGGACTGCGACAACGAGCCGACCGGAGCCCACCTCACCTGGGACGTGGTGTACGCGGGGCCGGAGTGGACGGTCGAGGAAGCGGCGACCGCGATGGCCCGCGGCGGGTTTCGGCACCTGGTGGTGCTCGACGGGCGGGAGGTGGCCGGGGTGATCTCGCTCCGCGACGTCGTCCGGGTCTGGGCGACCGAGCGGGTCGTCCCCGGGTGAGACCGGTCACCCATCCGGTGGCTCCGCAACGGCACTCGTCGTGCCGTCGGCGGATCCGCTGCCGCCTTCCGTACGCTGAACAGCCATGACCGCCGAGCAGTTGATCTCCTTCGCCCGTGGCGCTCCCTCGTTGGACATCGTCGATGTCGAGGGGCTGAAGACCGCCGCCATCCGTGCGTTCGACGCCGATCCCACCGGCGTGACGACGTACGGCCCCTCCGCCGGTTACCTTCCGTTGCGTCAGTGGATCGCGCAGAAACACGGAGTGGGGGCGGACCAGGTCCTGGTGACCAACGGTTCGTTGCAGGCCGACGCGTTCCTCTTCGACCACCTCGTCCGACCCGGTGACGCGGTGGTGGTGGAGCGTCCGACCTACGACCGGACCCTGCTGAACCTGCGGCGGATGGGCAGCGAGCTGCACGGGATCACCATCCAGCCGGACGGTCTGGACACCTCCGAGCTGCGTAAGCTGCTGGAGTCCGGGGTGCGGCCACGGCTGGCGCACATCATTCCGAACTACCAGAACCCGGCCGGGGTGACGCTGAGCCTCGACAAGCGGCGGGAGCTGCTCGACCTCGCCGTCGAGTTCGATTTCACGATCTTTGAGGACGACCCGTACGCCGACGTCCGGTTCCGCGGCGAGGCGCTGCCCTCGATGCTTTCGTTGGACACCCACAACCGGGTGGTGCACGCCTCCAGCTTCACCAAGACGGTCTGCCCGGGCGTTCGGGTCGGCTACCTGGTCGGGCCGGCGGACCTGATCGCCGATATCGCGAAGAAGGCGACCAACCTCTACATCTCGCCGGGCATGGTCTCCGAGGCGATGGTGCACCAGTTCTGCGTCTCCGGGGACATCGACCGCTCGATCGCGACGGTGCGCCGGGCCCTCGGCGAGCGGGCCCAGGCGCTGGCCGAGGCGCTGCGGCGGCACCTACCGGAGGCCCGGTTCGTCGAGCCGGACGGCGGCTACTTCCTCTGGGTGGAGTTGCCGGCGGACGTCGAGGTGGACCGGCTGGCTCCGGCGGCGGCGGAGCGCGGGGTCGCCGTTGTGAAGGGCAGTGACTTCGTACTCGACGGCGGGCAGCACGCGCTGCGGCTGGCGTACTCGGCGGTGACCGTGGACCAGATCGACGAGGGTGCGCGTCGACTCGCGGCGGCGGTGGCGGCCGTACGCGGCTGACCTCCGCCATCGGCGTCGGGCTGGTTCGACTCGGCCGGCCCGGCGCTCGCCCCGCCCCCGCGGCACCGATGTCGACCCGGCTGGCGGCGTACGCTGCAACGCGTCGTCGAGCGGGGAGGGTGCGATGACGGACCGGTTGCGGCGTGGGCCCAGGGGCGCCCGGTCGGGTGGCCGGGTGATCCGACCGCGGGACTGGGCAGCCCCGGTGCGGGCGATGACCCGCCGGCTCAGCTTCGAGAGCGCGGCCGGGCCACCGGCGCCGGCCGTGCCCCACGATGCGGTCGTTGACTGCGCGCTCTACCTGGACGGGGAGCGGCAACCCGGCCACCAGCGCCACGCCGAGGCGCTGGCGGCGGCGCGCGAGGCGGGCAATGGCTTCGTCTGGCTCGGCCTACACGAGCCCGACCTGGCCCAGATGACCGAGATCGCGGCCACCTACGGCCTGCATGAACTGGCCGTGGAGGACGCGGTCAAAGCCCAGCAGCGGCCCAAGCTGGAGCAGTTCGGCGCGGTCAGCTTCCTGGTGCTGCGCACCGCCCGCTACCGCGACCAGGCCGAGTTGACCGAGCACTCCGAGGTCGTCGAGACCGGCCAGGTACTGCTCTTCATCGGCCCGGATTTCCTGGTCAGTGTCCGGCACGGGGACGCCCGCCGGCTGGCGCCGGTGCGCGCCGACCTGGAAGCGAAGGGGGATCTGCTGCCGCACGGCCCGTGGGCGGTGGCGTACGCGGTGACCGACCGGGTGGTCGACCAGTACCTGGAGGTCGCCGACCGGCTGGAGGACGACCTGGACACGCTGGAGGCCGACGTCTTCGACCGTCGGCCGGGCGGCGATCGGATCCAGCGGATCTACCAGGTGAAGCGGGAGCTGGTCGAGTTCAAGCGGGCGGTGATGCCGCTCCAGCGTCCGCTTCTGCGGATCACCGCTGAGCGCAACCGCGAGGTGCCGTTGGAGATCCGCCGGTACTTCGGGGACGTGCAGGACCACCTCAGCCGTACCGTTGAGCAGGTCAACGCCGCCGATGACCTGCTCAACTCAATCCTTCAGGTGCGGTTGGCCCAGGTCACCGTGGACCAGAACGACGACATGCGCAAGATCGCGGCTTGGGCGGCCATCGCGGCGGTCTGGACCGCCATCGCCGGCATCTACGGCATGAACTTCGAGTTCATGCCGGAGCTGGGGTGGACCTACGGCTATCCCACGGTGCTGGCCCTGATGCTCGGGGTCAGCCTGGCGCTCTACCGCTGGTTCCGCCGGCACGGCTGGCTCTGACCCGGGGTCAGCGGCGACCGTTCTTCATGGCTTTGGGGAGGTCGTTGGTGGTCCGGCTGGTGGAGCTCTTGCCCTCGGTCGTCGCGGGGGCCTTCTCGGTTGGTGTCGCGGGGGCCTTCTCGGCGGTCGCCGCGGGGACCTGCTTGGTTGGTGTCGCGGGGGCCTTCTCGGCGGTCGCCGCGCGGACCTTCTCGGTCGGTGTCGCGGGGGCCCTGCCGGCGGCCGGTGGCGCCACCTTCTCGGTCGGCGTCGGGGCGGTCTGCTCGGCCGGGGTCCGGGTGGTGACCTCGATCATGTCCATCTCGGCCTGCATCGGGTCCAGGCTGGGAACCGGGTCGTACTCGACCCACTCCCGCCGCTCGTAGCGGCGTCGCAACGCCATCGCGCCGACCAGCCCAACCACGACGCTGGCCGCCAGCAGGCCGGTCATCCTGCCCCGACCGGACCGCTTCTTCGCGCGTGTCGCCCGCATCCTCTTCTCCTGCACCTTCCTGCTGGTGGCGGTCGAATTGCCCGCGCCGGCCCGCCGGCCGGCGGCGGCCCGGCTGGCTGCCTCCGCCTGGGCGGCGCGGACGGCGATGGCCAGCGGGGTAAGGGCCGCCACGGTCGACACGTAGCCGCTCGCCGCCCGGTCTCGCATGACCAGCGCGGTCGGGGCAACAACGCTGCGGGCCGCCCGCACCCGTGGGCCGACCGTGGCGCCGGTGCCGTTCGTTGCGTGCCCCGCCGCCCGCTTCAGATGACCGAAGCTTCGACCAAGCTCGATCTTGGCAAGCTGGCTCTGGGTCCTACGCCGCCCGTTTCCAAACACGGTCCCACCTCCTCGGAGTTGTCCCTTCGTCATCCTCCACCTTCGGATGCCTCCGCATGGCCAGATCGGGCACATGGGAGGATCCGCATGGAACTGAACACCTAGTGAGGAGTACCCGTGGCCGAGGATCTCTACGCCACCCTGCACACCAACGCCGGCCCGATTCGGCTGCAGCTCTTTCCGAATCACGCGCCGAAGACCGTTCGCAACTTCGTGGAGTTGGCCGACGGCACCAAGCAGTACACCGACCCGCGGACCGGCCAGCCGGGCAGCGGCCCGTACTTCGACGGCACGATCTCGCACCGCGTGATCAGCGGTTTCATGATCCAGATGGGTGACCCGACCGGCACCGGCCGGGGCGGACCGGGTTACACCTTCGCCGACGAGTTCCACCCCGAGCTGCGGTTCGACCGGCCGTACCTGCTGGCGATGGCGAACGCCGGGCCGGGCACCAACGGTTCGCAGTTCTTCATCACGGTGGCGCCGACCCCGCACCTGAACAACCGGCACACCATCTTCGGGCAGGTCGCCGACGAGGAGTCGGTGAAGGTCGTTGACGCGATCGCCAACACCCCGACGAACCCGGCTGACCGCCCGCTGCGCGACGTCGTTATCGAGCGGGTCGAGATCGAGCGCACCGGCTCCTGAAGGCGGACAGGGTACCTTTGCTCGCATGACTGAGCGCTCGGGTACCTGGGCTGTCCGGTGAGTGAATCACCACCGACCACCCCGGTCTGCTACCGCCACCCCGGTCGGGAGGCCTACATCCGGTGCAACCGCTGCGACCGGGTCATCTGCCCGGACTGCATGCGCGAGGCGTCGGTGGGCTTCCAGTGCCCGGAGTGCGTCAACGAAGGGCGCCGCAGTGTGCGGCCGGCGCGTACCGCCTTCGGTGGTGGTCTCGCCGGCCAACACGGCTACGTCACCAAGGCGTTGATCGCGTTCAACGCCCTGGTGATGCTGCTCTCCATCGGCACCGACCGGGGTGGCGACGCGGTGGTGGGGGGCTCCGGCTTCGGCGGTCTGCTCGGCGGCAGCACCCCGTTGACCGAGTGGGGAGCCGTGATCGGGCTCGCGGTCTTTCCCAACGGCACCGTGGGTGGCGTCGCCGATGGCGAGTGGTACCGCCTGGTCACCGCGATGTTCCTGCACTACGGCGTGATCCACCTGCTGCTGAACATGTACGCGTTGTGGATCCTCGGCCGAACCCTGGAGGCGAGTCTCGGCCCGGCCCGGTTCTTGGCCCTCTATCTGATCGCCGGCCTCGGCGGGAACGTCGCGGCCTACCTGTTCAGCGCGCCGAACGCGGCCACCGCGGGCGCGTCCACAGCCGTCTTCGGGCTCTTCGCGGCCCTGTTCGTCGTCGGCCGGCGGTTGGGGCGGGACGTCTCCCAGGTGCTCCCGATCCTGGTGATCAACCTGGTCTTCACGATAACTGTGCCGGGGATCTCGATCCCGGGTCACCTGGGCGGTCTCGTGGTCGGCGGTCTGATGGCCTTCGTCCTCGCCCACGCCCCACGGTCGCAGCGTACGTTGGTGCAGGTGGGCGGCGGGACGGTGCTCGTGGTGGCCCTGCTCGGCCTGGCCCTGTTCCGGACCGCGACCCTGCTCGCCTGACGATCAGGTAGGGCGAGCCGCCCGTAGCTGCGCCGCGACATCAGTCGGGTCGGCGTCCAGGTCGAACCGGCCGAACAGGTGCAGTGTCTCCCCGGCATCCACCTCCAGGGCGGCGTTCGACCGGCCGAGCCGGGCCCGCTGGTCCACCCGGATCGCCGCCACCTGCGACCACGGCAGCCGCCGCCGGCCGGCGAAGCCGCTGACCACCGTCAGTCCTTCCGGATCGACCGCGAGGCGGACCGGCACCAGCAGGTCCCGCGCGGCCCAGACCAGGAGCGCGGCGGCAGCCAGCGCGGCCAACGTGAGCCGGACCGGGTCGCCGTCGGCGAGCAGGAGACCGAGCGCGACTAGCGCCCCGGCCCCACCGGCCTTGACCGCTGGTAGGGCGGCCGAGACCCGCCACTGCCGGGTCTCGGACGAAGTCGTATCCATATTGCCCAGCATGCCAGGGCAGCGGGTTGCCCGGCGGGCCGCGTACCATCGACGCAATCCAAGTTACCGGGGAGTAGTCATGAGTGACGCAGTCATCGTCGGCGCGGTACGCACCCCCGTCGGGCGGCGCAAGGGAAGCCTCGCCGACGTACACCCGGTCGACCTGTCGGCGCACGTGCTGCGCGCCCTCACCGAACGGACCGGCATCGACCCGGGCCAGGTGGATGACGTCTTCTGGGGCTGCGTCTCGCAGGTCGGCGAGCAGTCCTGGAACGTCGCCCGTAACGCCGTCCTCGCGGCCGGCTGGCCCGAGACGGTTCCCGGCACCACCCTCGACCGACAGTGCGGGTCCAGTCAGCAGGCGCTGCACTTCGCCGCCGCGACTGTGCTCTCCGGGCAGGCCGACCTGGTGGTGGCGGGCGGGGTCGAGTCGATGACCCGGGTGCCGATGGGCTCCAGCGTGGCCGGGGGCGTGCCGTTCAGCGCGGCGATCCTGGACCGCTACCGGGGTGTGGAGGGGGTGGCGGAGGACGACCCGCTCCCGTTCAGCCAGGGCGTCGGCGCGGAGCTGATCGCCCGCCGGTGGCGACTGACCCGCAGCCAGCTCGACGAGTTCGCCCTCGCCAGCCATGAGAAGGCGGGCGCGGCGCAGGATGCCGGCGCATTCGACGCCGAGCTGGCACCGGTCCGCCTCGCCGACGGGGGCACGGCCTCCGCCGACGAGGGCATCCGTCGGGACACGTCCCTGGCGAAGCTGGCCGAGCTCGCCACCCCGTTCCGGGCCGACGGCGTGGTGACTGCCGGATCCGCGTCCCAGATCTCCGACGGCGCGGCGGCGCTCGCGGTCACCACCGCCGAGTGGGCCGGCCGGCACGGCCTGCGCCCGCTCGCCCGCATCCACACCGCGGTGGTCTGCGCCGACGACCCGGTCGCCATGTTGACCGCGCCTATTCCGGCTACCGCCAAGGCGCTGCGCCGGGCGGGGCTGGGCATCGAGGAGATCGGGGTGTACGAGGTCAACGAGGCGTTCGCCCCGGTGCCGCTGGCCTGGCTCGCGGAGACCGAGGCCGACCCGCACCGGCTCAACCCGCGCGGCGGCGCCATCGCCCTCGGGCATCCGCTCGGCGGATCCGGGGCCCGGATCATGACCACCATGTTGGCGCACATGCGAGACGAGAACCTCCGGTACGGCCTGCAAACCATGTGCGAGGGCGGCGGCATGGCCAACGCGACCATCGTCGAGTTGCTCTGAACCACCCACCGCCCGGGTGGCCATGACCCGTTCGGTGGTCATGACCACCGGGGGGCGTGGAAGATGCAAGGTTCGGCCGTCCCGCCCATATCACCCCGCGCCGGGGCGTCGTTGGGCAGGGTATGGACGTCTTCTCCCGAACGTTCCTTCCCGCTGCGGCCGAGGCTGGTATCGCGACCCAGACCGCCAGCCGACACATGCCCGTCTTCCGGCGCTGTGTCGGCTCGGGTGACGCCCCCATCCTGGTCACCCGGTGCAGTCGCCCGAACCGGTCGGCCACCGCCGGCGAGTACCTCCTGCTGTTGACCCACCGACGGCTGGTCGTCACCCGGCAGACCCGGGTGCTGCACCGGCTCCGCCTGCATCTCAACACCGAGCTGCGCGAGCTGAGCGACGTCACCTGGGGGCCGGACCCGCGGCTGCACTGCCTGGAGCTGGCCGCTACCGCCATCGACGGCGTCCGGGAGCGGTTCGTCATCCGCACGCGGCACCCGAAGCAGGTGTGGCAGCTCGACGAGCTGCTCAACCACGCTTTCCGCACCCGCGTCCGGACCGCGCGCGAGCGGCTCGTCGCCACGATTGGCGACCCCGGTCCGGCCCTGGCCCGGCCGGCCGCCTTCCGACCCGCCACCGTCCGCTGACCGTCTCCTTACCGAACCCGAACATGTCCCGAGCAACGCCGCGCCCTCCCAGTCGGCCATCATGAGCCGGTGACCGTTGACGCGCCGCATCGCGGGCTCGTCCTCCTCGTCGAGGACGAACCGGCCATCGCCGATCTGGTCCGGCTCTATCTGGCCCGGGACGGGTTCGGCGTACACCTGGAGCAGGACGGCGACGCCGGCCTCGCCGCCGCCCGCCGGCTCCGGCCGGTGACCTGCGTTCTCGACATCGCACTGCCCGGTCTGCCCGGCACCGAGATCTGCCGCCGGTTGCGCGAGTCCGGGGACTGGACACCGGTCATCTTCCTCACCGCGCGCGACGACGAGGTGGACCGCATCGTCGGGCTGGAACTCGGCGCCGACGACTACGTCACCAAGCCGTTCAGCCCGCGGGAACTGGTGGCCCGGGTGCGGGCGGTGCTGCGCCGGGTCGCCGGGCCGCCGCCGGGCCAGCCGCGGATCGTCGGCACGGTCACGCTGGACCTCGACCGCCGTACGGTGACCGCCGCGGGGAATCCGGTGCAGTTGACCTCCACCGAGTTTGACCTGCTCGCCCACCTGATGGCCCGCCCCGGCCGGGTGTTCACCCGGGAGGAACTGCTCGCCGGGGTGTGGGGGTACGCCGTTCCCGCGGGTACCCGAACCGTTGACGTGCACGTGGCGCAGGTCCGGGCGAAGCTCGGCTCGGCGAGTGTGATCCGTACCCATCGGGGGGTGGGGTACGCCGCCGATGGGTGAGCACCGGGTCGACCCTTCGACCGTGCCGACGTCCGGCGCCCCGCGGCCCACCCGCGCCCGGCCCCGATCCGCCCGGCCCGGATCTGCCCGGCCCACCGGCACCCAGCCCGCGCCCGCCCGGCCCGGATCCGCCCGGCGTGACTGCACCCGCCGTGGGCCGACCCTGACCGTCCGGGCGGTGCTGGTCACCTGCGCGGTTGCCCTGGTCTCGGTCCTGGTTACCGCGATCGTCGCGGTGCCGCTCGCGGTCCGTGGCGTGGAACACCGCGAGCAGCAGGCGCTGGCCGCCCAGTCCCGACTCGCCGCCGAGGCGTTACGCAGTCGGCTGGACACCCCGCGCACCGTGGACGAGGACCGGTTGCTGCGCCAACTGCGGGCGCGGGGCATCGAGGCGTACCTGGTGCGAGACGGGGTGGTGGACCGGCCGGGACTGCCGGCCCAGGTGGTGGAGCGGATCGCCGCGGGTCGGCACGTCGCCGACCGGCGGTTGGTCGCCGGACGACCGGCGCTGGTGCAGGGGCGAGCGCTGCCCGGCGGCGACGGGGTGGTGCTCGCGCGGGCCGGCTCGCTCGGCGGCATCTGGCGGCAGGTCGCCCAGAGCCTCTGGCTGCCCCTGCTGGCCGGGCTGGCGGCCGGGGCGGTCGCCGGTCTGCTGCTCGCCCGTCGCCTGGCCCGGCCGATCCGGCGGGCGGCAGACGCTGCCGCGCGGCTGCGGGCGGGCGAGCGCGCGGTTCGCGTACCGGTGGAGCCCCCGCACGAGGTGGCGGACCTGGCGGAGGCCCTCAACGGCTTGGCTGCCGCGCTCACCACCAGTGAGGGACGGCAGCGAGAGTTCCTGCTCTCCGTCTCACATGAGCTGCGGACCCCGCTGACCGCCATTCGCGGGTACGCGGAGGCGTTGGCGGATGGGGTGATCGACTCGGCGGAGGTGGCCGGCACCGGGCGCACGGTGCTGGTCGAGGCGGAGCACCTGGATCGGCTGGTACGGGACCTGCTGGCCCTGGCCCGGCTGGAGGCCGTGGACTTCCCGCTGGAGCCGGTCCGGGTCGACCTGGTTCGGCTGGCCGCGGAGGCGGAGCGGACGTGGGCGGCGCGGTGCGCGGCCGTCCCGGTGGCGTTCCGGGTCGAGGCGCCGGATCCGGCGGTGCCGGTGCACACCGATCCGGGGCGGATTCGGCAGGTGGTGGATGGGCTCCTGGAGAACGCGTTGCGGGTGGTGCCGCCGGGGGCGCCGGTGGTGCTCGCGACCCGGTGGGCCGGCCCGGACCCGGCCGCCGGCGGAGTGATCGAGGTGCGGGACGGCGGCCCCGGCCTGACCGACGACGACCTGGCGGTGGTCTTCCAGCGGGGTGCGCTGCACCAGCGGTACCGGGGGGTGCGCAAGGTCGGTAGTGGGCTGGGCCTGGCCCTCGCCGCCGGCCTGGTCCGGCGGCTCGGTGGTGAGATCAGCGCGGGGCACGCGGCCGAGGGCGGGGCCGCGTTTGTCGTCTCGCTGCCGCCGGATCCTTACCAGACCCGAACATCGGCCTGACCCGGCGCTCGCCGAGACCGACCAGGCTGGGCTCCCACCCACAGGGATGAGAGGGAGAGTCATGGCACGTTGGGGAGTCGCCGCCACCACGCTGTTCGCGGCAGTCACGCTCGGGCTCAGCGGCTGCGGCGCGGCCCAGGTGACCGGGCCGGGCGGAGAGCAGGCCGTCGAGGTCGCCGCGGCGTTGGGCGTGGAGGGTCAGGCGCTGGCCGCGCTGGGCCTGGATCCCGTCGAGCTGGAGGTGGTGCCCGCCGCCGCGTCAAACTCACCGTCTTCGGACGTGGAGCCGGGCCGGAAGGAACGGGCCGAAGAGTGGCGCAAGCGGCGGCCGGCCCGGGTGCTGCTGCGGAAGAACGCCATGCACGGCGAGGTCGTGGTGCAGACGAAAGAGGACGGTCCGAGGACGGTGGCGGTCCAACGTGGCGAGGTGGTCGCTGTCGATGGGCAGGAGATGACCGTTCGGTCGTCGGATGGCTTCGAGATGACCTGGACCTTCGGGCCGGAGCTGCGGGTGGTGGAGCGCCGCCAAACGGTTCAGCCGGAGGCGGTTGAGGTTGGCCGGGTGCTCGGCGTGGCCGGCACGAAGGACGGGGAGAACGGTGCGGCCCGATTGATCGTGCTGCCCAAGAGCGAGTAGTTCACCCGCCGGCGGCGGCTCGGCGCGCTGACCGCCGAGCCGCCGCTGTCCCGGCCGAGCGCTCCGCTGAGCCCCGCTGCTCCGCCGAGCCCCCGTTGTCCTGGCCGAGCCCCCGTTGACCCGGCCGAGCCCCCGTTGACCGCCGAGACGGAAGGTCAGCGCCGCGCTGGTGAGACGAAGTCCAGCACCGATCGCCGCAGCCCAGACGCGTCCAGGCCATGCCAGTGGGTGTGGTCGTCGGTCGACCCGTACCGCCGGAGTTCTTCGCGCCCGACGCCGAGTGCCAGAAGCCGGTGTGGGCGGTCCGCCAGCGCCGCCGAGACCACCCGGCTGGAGGTCCCGGCGAGGTAGGGCTCGACCAGGATCACGTCGGTGCCGGCCCGGTCGCGCAGCCCGGCGGTGTCGAACGGCCGCGGCCGGTTGGTGTACGCCACGGTGACGGGCAGGTCGGCCAGCCCCGCGGTGGCCGCGTCCAGGGTCGGTCCGACGGCCACCACCAGGGGTGCTCCCGGCCCGGCGTCCCGCACCACCCGCAACGCTCCGTCGCCGCCCAACGGCCGCTCGTTGCTCAGCACCGACAGCCGCAGGTACGCCGAGGTCTCCGCGGCTACCGCCGTCCGCAGCAGCGGCGCCACCTCACCGGGGTGGCCGGGCACGTGCACCGTCCAGCCGTGCAGGGTGTCGATCAACGAGACATCCGCCGGCGACAGGTGGGTCCGGCCCGCCTCGGGGCGGTCGTACGAGGCACCCACGCTGACCAGCACCGCGCTCGCATTCTGGTGGTCCAGGTCGAGCTTGAGCTGCTCGTACGCCCGCTCGACCAGGAACGGCGCGTAGGTGTGCACGATCGGCCGCAGGCCGGTCAACGCGAGCCCGCCGGCCACCCCGACCATCAACTGTTCCCGGATTCCGACGTTCAGCACCCGGTCCGGGTGCCGGTCCGCCGCCGGGGCGAAGAGGGCGGCGGAGATGTCGGCCAGCACCAGCGCGGTACGCGGGTCGTCGGCGAGCAGCGCGGTGGTGGTGTCGACGAAGGTGTCGCGCACTAGTCCTCCTTGGGGTTGACGACCGCCACGACAACGTGGGGCCGGTTGCCGTCATGCCCGGTCAGGGCGGCGTGCAGGGCGTCGTGGTCGCGTCCGTCGACGGTCGCCGCGGTCCAGCCGTCCACGGTGAACCGGGCTGCCGGTCCGCCCGGCCAGCCGTGGGTGGCGGATGCGTTGTCGATCACGATCGCGGTGAGGTTGGCCAGGCCGTTCGTACCGGCGTAGGTGATCGCCTCGTGGTTGGAACCCTCATCCAGTTCGGCGTCGCCGAGCAGCACGTACACCCGGGGTTCGAGCCGGCCCTGGGCGAGTAGCCCGAGCGCGGTTCCGACGCTGAGGCCGAGGCCGTGGCCGAGCGATCCGGAGCCGATCTCCACGCCGGGCACGAGCATCCGGTCGGGGTGCTCGCCGAGCCGACTCGCCGGCCCACCCTGGTCGTCGAGCCAGTCGGCGGGGATGAACTGCGCAGCGGCGAGTACCGCGTAGTAGCCGGCGACCGCATGCCCCTTGGAGAGCAGGAACCGGTCCCGGTCCGGGTCGTCAACGGTCGTCGGGTGGACCCGCAGGACGCGGTGGTAGAGCACCTGGAGCACGTCGATGGTGGAGTAGACGTTCGTGCCGAACTCCCGGCCGGCTCGGATCCGCTCCAGCAGGGGCGCGACCGGCGGTTGGCCGTCGAGCGGCGCGGCGGCCTCGGCGATCGCTGCGGTGGTCGTGGTGGCTGTCATGTGGCTAGCCTGCAACTTGAAGCCCACTTCAGCTCAAGGTGACGTGATGCAGGAGTTATTGACCATCGGCCAGCTCTCCGCACGCAGCGGCGTGGCGTCATCCGCCCTGCGCTACTACGAGCGGATCGGGCTGCTCCGAGCCGACCGCACCGGCGGCAACCAACGCCGGTACGCGCGCAGTGAACTGCGCCGGGTGGCGTTCATCCGGATCTCCCAACAGGTCGGCATCTCGCTGGAGGAGATCCGCGAGGCGCTCGAATCCCTGCCGGCCGCCCGGACCCCGACCCCGGAGGACTGGACCCAACTCTCCCAACTGTGGCGGAACCGGCTGGACGAGAAGATCACGCTCCTGACCCGGATCCGGGACGACCTCGACGGGTGTATCGGCTGCGGGTGCCTGTCGTTGCGCCGCTGCATTCTCAGCAACCCGGGCGACCAGGTCGCCGACGAGGGTCCCGGTGCGCGCCTGGCGATGCCGCGCTAGCGACGCGAGGGTCCCGGTGCGTGCCTGGCCGTGCCGCGCTAGCCGACGAGGGTCCGCCGCGCTAGCCGACGGTCAGCAGCACCTTGCCGACGTGCTGGTTCGACTCGACGAGCCGGTGGGCCTCGGCCACGTCGGTTATCGGCAGCCGGCGGTCCACGACCGGGTGAACCTGGCCGGCCACGATCAGCGGCCACACCTGCTCGCGTACCCCCTCGACGATCTCCGCCTTCTGGCCCAGTGGGAGGGAACGCAGGGTGGTCGCGATCACCGTCGCCCGCTTCACCAGCAGCGCACCGAGATCCAGCTCCCCCTTCCGGCCGCCCAGCAGGCCGATCACCATCAGCCGGCCGCCGGTGGCGAGCGCGGCCACGTTCTGCCCCAGGTAGGCCGCGCCCATGATGTCGAGAATCACGTCCGCACCCCGGCCACCGGTGAGCTGGCGAACCTCCGCGGCGAAGTCCTGCTCCCGATAGTCGATCGTGTGGGCGACGCCGAGTGCCCGCAGCCGGTCGTGCTTGGCCAACCGCGCGGTCACCAGCACCGTCGCCCCGAGGGCCGCGCCGAGCTGGATCGCGAAGGTGCCGATCCCACTGCCGCCGCCGTGCACCAGCAGCGTCTCCCCGGCGGCCAACTGCGCCCGCTGCACCACGTTCGACCAGACCGTGCAGGCCACCTCCGGCAGCGCCGCCGCCTCCACCAGGTCCATGCCGTCCGGCACCGGCAGCAGCTGACCGGCCGGCACCGCCACCCGCTCCGCGTACCCGCCGCCGGCCAGCAGCGCGCAGACCGGCTGACCGACCGCCCAACCGGAGACGTCGTCGCCGACCGCGCTGATCACCCCGGAGCACTCCAGACCGGGGTACGGGGGCGCGCCCGGGGGCGGCGGATAGAAGCCCTGCCGTTGCAGCACGTCGGCCCGGTTGACCGCGCTGGCCCGTACGTCGACGATCACCTCGCCGGGGCCGGGCACCGGATCGGGCACCTCAGTCCAGACCAACGCGTCGGGTCCACCGAACTCCTGGATCGTGATCGCCTGCATGGTCTCTGTCTACCCGACGCCGGCACCCGCCCGGGAGCCCATCCCGCTCACACCCACTGTGGACGGCGTGTCGGTGGGCGCGCCTGCCCACCGGTGGGGCCGGCGTGGCAGACTGGGCACGGTCGCCGCCCCACGGGGTGGTACGCCGGGAGGGTTCGCCTAGTGGCCGATGGCGCTGGTCTTGAAAACCGGTAAGGCAGTGATGTCTTCGTGGGTTCGAATCCCACACCCTCCGCCCACCTGGACAGCAAAACGCCCCCTGGCCAGCGAACACGCCGGCTAGGGGCGAGGCTAGGAAAATCGAATCAGTCTCGCTCGGGGTTGCCGCATGCTACTGGTCAGCTAGCCTCACCGCCATGACTAAGCGGTTCGAACGGGCCATGTGGCTCATGCGCCGTCATGATCCACAAGCCATGGAAGACGGCTTCGGCCTCCTACTTCCTCACGCCGCCGACCACCTTGACGAACTCATCGCTGAGTTCGCTCAGGAACGAAACGGCCACGGCTTGCGCTGCTGGCTGCTCGAACTCATCGGCGAAGCCCGCTCATCCCAAGCGCTGCCATTACTCACCGAACAACTATACAGCGACGACGAGTCATTCCGGTCTTGGGCTGTCATTGGACTGAAGCGCCTCAACACCAAACAGGCACGGCGAGAGCTGTGGAAAGCGCGATGCAACGGACTCAACGACTGACCCTTCAACGGCCAGATTACGAAATAATTGCGTATAGGCTTCCGCCGGGGCCTAGAACGGCGCCGGGCCTGATGTTCGGTCCGCGCCCAGTGCGGGCGGCTCCTGGCCAACGTCGACCAACTCCTGCGCCAGGTCCCGTCGCAGCGGATCGGGCCGACCGTTGACGTCTGTACAGCCGGGCCGTTCTGGAATTGGCCCGCGACCCGCCGAACCGCCGTCCCAGGCTTGACTCTCCCGCCAGGGGAGACTCCAGCATCGGTGCGGAACGGAGGAACCGAGCATGGACGACCTGATCCCGATTGGGCGTTTCTCCCGGATGAGCCGGCTGTCAGTCAAGGCCCTGCGCTTCTACAACGAGCAGGGCCTGCTCGCACCCGCTTGGGTCGACCCGTCCTCTGGCTACCGCTACTACCGGCGGGCCCAGGCCGAGCGGGCCGAGGCGATCCGGATGCTACGCGCAATCGACATGCCGATCGCGGACATCCGTGACCTACTCGCCGACGACGACCCGGAACTGACCGGCAAACGCCTCGTCGCGCATCGGGAGCGGTTGCGGGCCCGGCTCGCCGAGCAGGAGCAGATGCTGCGCTTCCTCCAAGCACTCATCGATCGAGGAGGACGTGTCATGCCCTATGACGTCATCGTGAAGGAAGCCGCCACCATTCCGGTGGCCAGCCTCACCCTGCACACCAGCCTCAATGCGATCGGTGCCGACATGGGCCGTGGCTTCGGCACGGTCGTCGACGCCATCGGCAACGCCGGCGCCGAGTCCAACGGGAAGCCGTTCGTCATCTACCACGACGTCATCGACGAACAGACCAACGGCGACATCGAGATCTGCATCCCGGTCCCGGCCGGCACCGTCCTACCCGGCGACCCGGTCCGCTACCGTGAGCTCCCCGGCGGCCCGGTCGCCACCACCGTCCACCGAGGGCCATACCAGGAGATCAGCCCCGCTTACCACGTCGTCACCGGCTGGATCGAGCAGGAGGGTATTCATCCAGCGGGCCCACCGCGCGAGGTCTACCTCAACGACCCGCAAACGGTCAGTCCCGCTGAGCTGCTCACCGAAGTCCAGTTCCCCATCGACAAGACGCCGCGCTGATCGGGCGGCCAGCAGCTCCCCGCCACCCCGAGACCGGTCGCCGCCGCGTTCCGGCGGCACGGCTACCCCTGGCACGGCAGCGACCCGTACGCCGACCTTTTCCGCTCGGCGAGTGCGAGCGGACTCAGCGAGGCATTCACGGCGTTTCGTGGCGCTCTGCGTGTCTGCTGTCATCGCTGTTCTCGGCAGTGCCGAGGTGTTTTCGGACCTGCGGAGCTGGATCTTGGATTAGCCGTCAGTTGTCGGCTTCCAGTGCGAGGGTGCTTCCGTCGGGATCCTGGACTTGGCGGAATCAGGCGGTCAGACGAGGCCCCCGGTGAGGAAGTGAAGGGCGAGCCAGGTCACGAACGCCAGCAGTGCGAAGCGCCGCAGCCACACCCAGCCCGTGACCTTTCGGGCAGGCTCACCGGGCTTGCGGCGCTGCATGCCGAACCACAACCAGACGTGCTCGGACAGGGTGTCACCGTCGCGACTGTTGAGCACCGCCGTCACTTCGACCACGCCGAAGTACAGGAGCCAGACGATCCATGTGGCCGTGTAATTACCCAGCCCGAAGGAGAGTCCGGCGACGGCACCGAGCAGTGCGCCGCCCGCGATGAACGGGAGGAGGCGACTCACCTCATCACCGCGTAGTTAGACCTCCGCATGTGCTCTGCCTCCCCATCTGTCCTGGAGCCGACGGCGGCCTTGCCGCGCGGTGCATTCAAGACGGTCACCGTCGTGTTCAGCGCGGATATAAACGTAGAAAGATATTCGTGTCTCCTCAAGCCTTGTGTCGTGTTCGGACATCAGCTTTCGCTCCGACCGTGGTGAAGGGTTGGATCGGCAGTCCTCGTATGGAAGGGCGGTCGACTCGTCTCTTCGCCAGGTGGGGCCGGTACGTGCGGGCCGGGGCGGCCGTGGTGGTACAGGTGGCATCGGGATGGGAGGACCGCGTCCGCATTGGCTGGGGCAACGCCGCCACACCGGTGACTAGCGTGCAGGTGGACGCCTGCCCCGCTACGAGCACTTCGGCAGAATGGTCAGTGTTCACCGGCCGCACCTGAGTGGCGAGTCCGGAGTGCGTACCGCTGATGATCTGGACCGAGGGACGACAGGTTGAGGTGCGCTTCGCGGTAGGCGCCGGGTGTGACGAGGGTTCATTCCGTTCGGAGGGCTGATCACAGTGGTCATGCGGATAGCCCAGCTCGATTAGGCTGCGCGGATGGTGGCGCGAGTGGACGTACGAATCGCGGGCGTGATCTTGACTGATCCTCAAGGTCGGTTGTTGCTGCAGCTTCGGGACGGTAACACCAAAGTGGATCCGCACCGATGGTCGCTACCTGGTGGTCACCTGGATCCGGGTGAGGATCCGCTGGTGGCTGCCCATCGAGAGCTCCACGAGGAGACCGGTCTCAAAGTCGATGAGCTGCGCCTGTTCTGGCGGGGCCTGGCTCCGGCAGGGCGATTCCCCGGCACGGTCGGTGAGTTTTCAATTTTCTACGCGCCGACCAACGCCAACGATGCGGATGTGGTGTGTGGGGAGGGGGCGGCGATGCGATTCGTCGACCGGGCCGACGTGCTCACCCTGGAGTTCGGGCGGGCTTACGCGGCGATCGTGCCGCGCTTCCTGGGCTCCACGGAGTACCGACAGCTGGTCCGGGCCGGTTGATCGCTGCTGCTGCTGCTGCTGCTGCTGCTGCTGCTGCTGGCAGCCCGACCACGGTCCCTACGACTCGCCCGGCGTCGGAGCATCAATCCGGGAGCTTCCGCGCCGACCGCCGGAACGGCCCCCAGGCGACGAAGCGTTCGAATAGGTCGCGGGGGTGTGGTGCGTCGTGGGGGTTGAGGTGGTAGAGGTCGTGCATGGCTTCGTAGCAGAGTCCGGCTAGGTAGATCGATAGGCTTGATTGTCGGGTGTTGTATTGGGTGGTGAGGAGGAGGCGGGCTTCGGCGCAGGGCCAGGGGTGGCCGCAGGCGCGGCAGGTCCAGGTGTGTCGTTGGGATGTGTGGGGTGGTTGGTTTCTGGTGTGGTGGTGTGGGTGTGGGTGTGGGTGTGGGTGTGGGTGTGGGTGTGGGTGTGGGTGTTGGGGGTGGGGGCCGAGTCGTGGTGTGGGGAGGTGGTGGGGGTTCACCAGCGGCCTCCGTTGGCGCGCCATTGTTGGGCGGGGGTGAGCCGGCCGACGCGTCCGGGTTGGGGTTCGGCGAGGGTGGGTTGGGTCATCCACGCCGGCAGGTTGACCGGCAGGTTCGCTGGCCGGGTTGGTGGCCGGTTCACTGGCCGGTTTGGTGGTGGTGCTGCGGGGCGGTACGGGGCGTTCGATCGGTGCGCCCCGGTTGGCGGCTTGTTCCTCCGGTGCCGGCTGAACCAACGGATCTTCACTACTACCTCCTTGTGTCCTTGGACAGGGCCCCACCCACACCTGCCGGATACGGGCGGGGCCCTGGGCAGGACCCATCCCAGCTACGCTCGGCGAAGAACAGGTCCGCATGAGTGACAGTCTCGATAGGACCGGCCTGGTTTCGATACCTGCTCACGCTGATCGAGCAGATCTTGGGCCTGATTGGGCAGCGTTGGGCAGTCGTGAGGAGACGCGCGAAAAACCGAGCAGAAAGTGGGCAGCGATGGGCAGTGTCATGGACTACGTGCTGATGGAGCTTCGCTTACTTCGCCAAAACCTGGCCCTCAGCCAGGAGGACTTCGGCCGCAGCATCGGCTACTCGGCGTCGCACGTGAGCGCCGTCGAGACCGGCGGGCGTCCACTCACGCCGGACTACGCGGTCGCGGTCGACCGGGCCCACGACCCCGCGTTCCGCGAGGGCCAGGACGGCCGATTCAGCCGAATGCTCCGAGAACTCGCCAAAGCCGACCCGGACTGGCTACGCGAGTGGATCGAGTGCGAGCAGGAGGCGACACTACTCCGCTGGTACGAGCCGGCCTGGGTACCCGGCTTGCTGCAGACGGAGGCATACGCGCGGGCAACTCTGTCGCACAACCTGCTCTACACCGATGACCTTGAGCAGCGGGTGTTTTCCCGACTCGGGCGGCAAGCGATTCTCTCCGGTGACCAGCCCGTCCAACTCGTGGCGGTCATCGACGTGATGGTGCTCCGCCGGCCGGTGGTCGGCCAGCCGGGCGTGATGGCCGAGCAGATCGCTCACCTGGTGAAGATGGGGGAGCTACCGCACGTGCAGATCCTCGTGGTGCCCGACGAGGCCGGGATCTACCCTGGTTTGCAGGGCGGCTTCATCCTGGCCACTCTCGGCGACGGCTCGATGGTGACCCACCTGGACCACCAAGTGCGCGCGCAGGTGGTGAACGGAGCCGATGACCTTGCTACCCTCCAGCGCACGTGGGAGGCGGTCCGGGGTGAGGCCCTCCCCCGCAGGCAGTCCCTCGACCTGATCAAAAAGGCGGCGCAGACATGGACATGACTGGTGCCCGATGGCACAAATCAACGCGGTCCGGATCCAACGGCGGGTCGTGCGTCGAGGTGGCCGACAACCTGCCCAGCGTCGTGCTCGTGCGCGACACCAAGGACCGGGATGGCGGCACCCTCCAGTTCCACCCGACGGTGTGGCAGACCTTCGTCGACTTCGCCAAGCGACACTGACCAGCACCACGGAAGGCCCGGCTCCCCCTACGGAGACCGGGCCTTTTCCGGGTCTACTGACGTTAACGACGGACCCCAACCCGGTCAGCGATCCGCGCCTCGCGCGTGGGCAAAGCCCTTACTGAATTCCAGCGGGGAACTGCTTGACCTCAATCCAGGTTGAGGTTAAAAAATGGGCCCCATGAACAACGTGGACGGCAAGCTACACGTGGACATGGTGCTGGACTTGATTTGCGTGCACTCGTACATCGGCTTTACCAGGCTGGAGCGCGCCGTGGCCCGATGGCGAAAGCAGGGCGGCGTCATCGAGATCCGGTTCGCGCCGTTCGAGCTGGCACCCGGGGCGCCGACAACGGGATCGCCACTAGCGGCCGCACCACCTAACCGATCAGCTGGATGTGCCCCCGCCACTACTGCGGACCAGGCGTCCCGAACTCCCACACGCAAGGCGAACTAGCACCCAGGCGAACATCGAAATGCCCACCCCGATCATAAGTGCGAACCGAAAGCTTGTAGCCATCGTCGGTTCGGACGAAATAGCGATGCCGGGTGCTGGAATTCTCATCAATAAATGCCGTGTAGCCCTTGCGCTCCCAGAACTCGGAAAGGATCGACAAAACATCAGTCTCCGACCACGTGCCGGAGACGGGCGGAATAACCTGAGCGCTTCGCTCCGAGAACACCGGCCCGGTGGAAAGATCACACGGGGCACCATCAAAGTTTGGGCGTCTATCGATAGTAGCGTCGGAAGGTAACTGGGCGATCGCCTCCTGCAGAAGCTCCTCAACTCGTTCAGCCGCTTGCGCAAGCGTCTCGGTAGGTTGCATAGCGCTATCCTTTCCCAAACAACCAGCCGTGGTAAATGCAATCAAGACAGCCGCGGCCAGCACGGTACCTACCCGCCGATACGCCATGTCAGTTCACCTTTATCTAGCTTGACCGGTGACAATGTCTGCGATATTTTCACGCGCAGGATTATCGTCGTCCCAGTAGGCGGAGTGGGCGCCGGTCATATCAAGGAAGCTACCCGGGTCACTGCGGAAAACCCGCGCCCCGAAGTCGGCCTCACTGGGATCCTTGCCATGTGTGAAGTCCCAGTCCGGCACCAGACCAATAACGTCGTGCTTCGCCGTGGTAGCCCAGACCTGATCGGGGCGCAGGCCCGCCAAATCGGAAACGTGATCAACGCCAACACCAGGCGAACCGACGAACACCACAGCATCGGCATCGAAGTCAGAGCCCCGAGCGGCGTGACCGATAACCGTAGAACCATAACTATGACCAAGCACCGTGTTGCGCGATGGGACCTCCCCATCGTGAGTAGCCCTCAGCCCAGTCTGGAACCTGTCGAGGACCGGACCGCCGCCCTCGGCATAAGCTTCTCCACCAGCATCAGAAATCGAGTCCGGCGCGTCGTAGCCATACCAGTAGACCACCGACGTCTTCTCACCCCCCGCCGCCCAAGCGGCGTCATCGGCCATGATGCCCGTGCGCACCAAACCGGCACCAGCACTGGACAGTTGCTCGCCAGTGCCTGGCACGTAGGTGAGCACATTCTCGGCAGTGTCCGGATTGCCGACCGAGACGATCGCCCGACCGTCCCCGTCGCTGGAGAACCCGATCAGGTAGGCGTCCGGCCGACCTGGATCGTTCAACCGGGTGGTAATCGCGTCGATGCCCCGCAGCTTGCCGGGCAACTCAGCACGCTCGGACGCAAGTCTCCTCAACTCGTCTTCCAGCGCAGCCCTCGGATCCTCGGCTTCCGGATAGACATCTAAAACCTGACCCTGTTGAAGAGCTTTCCACAGAAATTCTTCTCTGGCCTCAATCTCGCTCAACTGCTGCTGGATCAGACCGCGGTCGCGCTCCAGCACGCTGCGGTTGGCCACATCCCGATCAGAGATCGGAATGCCGTCCAGCTGCCCGACCAGGTCCGGGAACTCCCGCAACGCCTGCTCCTGCTGCAACGGAGTCAACGACTCCCACCACGCATGAACCTCCGCCGGACTCCGCCCCGCCTGCGCCTCCAACACCCCACGAGAAACCCCACCAAGCTGGCCCGACCCGAACCCCACCCGCGGCGACGGCACATTAACCGCGATGGCATTAGCAGTCGCATCATCCTGCGCCCGCGCATACTCCACCACCGTCGGCAAATACCGAAGCACCGACTCGGTAGCCCGACTGGAACGATCCAAGCCACCAGCCATGTCCGCCGACGGCGGCGGCGCCGTCGCCCCAGTCACCATGTCCACCTGATAACCAGCTACCCGCGCCGCGGCGACAATCTCCTCCGCCTGCCGCCGCAACCCCACCATCGCGTACGCATGCTGCTCCAGCGCATCCGCGACCCGCCTCGCCGGGTTGTACGCGTTACTCACCTCAGCCCGCAACGTCTCGCCCTTGCCTACCGCAGCCGCCGAAGCCCGACCGTCCGGCCACACATGAACAAGATCCCGGCTCCCCCGGATCAGCTGCTCAGCGGCATCGTCGATCCCCTGCGCAAGCCGACCCCACACCTGCGCCGACTCATGCCACGGATCCGGCCGAAAATCGAGCACATCCCGCAACGTCAGACCACTCACCGCGGTAGCACCCCCATCCGCCGCAGCCCGTCAGCGTTCACCTCATCCGCGGCCCGATACTCCCGCGCCGAAGCGCTCAAATCCGCACCGAAGCCCTCCAACTCCTCCACCAACCGACGCAGCTCCACCAGCCACGCCTTCTCCGCACCCCGCGCCGCGACCACCGCAGCCGAACCCGGCGGCGACGACGGCGCCAACCCGGCACCAGCCACCCGTACCGACTCCCGCAACATCGCCGCCGTCGCCTCTACCTGCGCCCCCACACTCTCCAGGGCGTCCACATCAACCGCGAATCCCGGATGCATCAGCACCTCCCCCCTCGTGCGACCCGCACAATACCGAAGCTTCACCACCTTGGATGTAACAGCACACGTCGTGATGGATCATCCAGAGTGACCATGAGTGCAAGAGTTCGGCCCCCAGCTCAGGGCTTGCGCTTTTCCGCCCGGGTCCATCCGGTCCAGCCACGTTCGGCGAGCAGCTCCCCCAGCCGGGCGACGACGGGGTGGGCAGCAAAGGAGAACGCATCCAGCAACCGGACGAATGCCTGGTCCGGAATGACCTCGTCCTGCTGGTCCAGCACCCCGTTCGCCGCCGCCTCCTCGTACAAGTCGCTCAGCAGGTCGGCGATTGCGCGCAGCAGATCGTCGTCTTCCGGCTCCACCGTGAGCCGGCCGAGGAGCTGGTAGAGCCGGCGGATCCGCGGGTCGGCGAGCTGGGCCACCTTGTCGGCGATGATCGCCGAGATCGTCTCCGGGAAGCGCGCCGCCAGCAGGATCCACGCGTCCCGCTCCGCCTCGACGAGCATCCGCGGTACTCCGATGCCCCGGAGCCGCTCCAGGTAGTCGGCCACCTCCTCGGGGACCGCCAGCGACTCGACGGAGCCCAGCTGCGCGACCCGCCGCCGGTGCTCCTGGAGGGTGCGGATCCGCGCCCGCAGCTCCCGGTCGACCTCGATCGTCGCGGCGGCGAACGTCTCCGGGTCGGCATCGAGCAGCTCCCGGACCCGGGCCAGCGGGACGCCGGCCTCGGCGAGGGTCCGGATCCGGATCAGGCGCAGCACCGCGGCGGCGTCGTAGCTCCGGTAGCCGGAGGCGTCGCGTTCCGGCTCCGGCAGGAGCCCGATCTGGTGGTAGTGCCGCACCGCGCGGATGGAAACCCCAGCGTAGGAGGCCAGCCGCCCGATCGTCAGCATGGCTACCTCCACGCCGGGCACAACGTCACCTGACCTTGCGATGGTAGACGGACCTGGCTACGACGTACGCGACGGTGAGCAGCCCGACGCACCAGGCGAGGGCGATCCACAGGTCGACGCCGACCTGCTGCTGCGCCAACAGACCGCGGACCGTGTCGACGATGGAGGTGGCCGGCTGGTTCTCGGCGAAGGCGCGTACCGGGCCGGGCATGCTCTCGGTGGGCACGAACGCCGAGCTGATGAACGGCAGGAAGATGAGCGGATAGGAGAAGGCGCTCGCCCCCTCCACGGACGTCGCAGTCAGCCCGGGGATGACGGCGAGCCAGGTCAGAGCCAGGGTGAAGAGCAGCATGATCCCAGCTACCGCCAACCAGGCCAGCACGCCCGCCCCGGAGCGGAATCCCATCGCGAGGGCGACCAGCACCACCACCACCAGCGAGATCAGGTTGGCGACCAGCGAGGTCAGCACGTGCGCCCACAGTACGGCCGAGCGGGCGATCGGCATGGACTGGAACCGTTCGAAGATGCCGCCCTTCATGTCCAGGAAGAGCCGGTACGCGGTGTAGGAGATGCCCGACGCCACGGTGATCAGCAGGATGCCGGGAAGCAGGTAGTTCACATAGTTATCCGACCCGGCCTCGACCGCACCGCCGAAGACGTAGACGAAGAGCAGCATGAGGGCGATCGGCGTGATCGCGGTCGTGATGATGGTGTCCGGGCTGCGGCCGATGTGGCGCAGGGAACGCTGGGTCAGGGCGGTGGTGTCGCTGAGGAAGTTGCCGGTCATCGGGGGTCCTTAGCTGCTCGTACCGGTGCGGTGGATGCGGTCGGCACGGCGGTGTCCCCGCCGCCGACGATGGCCAGGAAGATGTCCTCCAGGGACGGCTGCTTCTCGACGTACTCCACGGTCGCGGGCGGGAACAGCCGCCGGAGCTCAGCGAGCGTGCCGTTGGCGATGATGCGCCCCTCGTGCAGGACCGCGATCCGGTCCGCGAGCTGCTCGGCCTCGTCCAGATACTGGGTGGTGAGCAGCACCGTCGTACCCTGGCCGGCGAGTTCCCGGACGGCCTGCCACACCTCCAGCCGCGCCTGCGGGTCCAGCCCGATCGTCGGCTCATCGAGGAAGATCACCGGTGGTTTCCCCACCAGACTCATCGCGAGGTCAAGGCGACGACGCATCCCACCCGAGTACGTCGCCACCCGGCGGTTCGCCGCGTCGGTGAGGGCGAAGCGGGCCAGCAGGTCATCCGCCACCCGTCCCGGCTCCCGCTGCCGTCGCAACCGGGCGACCAGCACCAGGTTTTCCCGCCCGCTGAGGACCTCGTCGACCGCGGCGAACTGCCCGGTCAGGCTGATCGACGCACGCACCTTTCCCGCCTGCGCGGCAACGTCGAAGCCGTTCACGGTGGCCGCGCCGGCATCCGAGCGCAGCAGCGTGGAGAGGATGCGTACCACCGTGGTCTTGCCCGCCCCGTTCGAGCCGAGCAGGGCGAAGACGCTGCCCGGTGCGACGTCGAAGTCGACGCCGCGTAGCACCTGCAGCTCCTGGAAGGACTTGTGCAGGCCGCGTACCTGGATCGCCGGCTCCCGGCCTTGCCCCGGCGTCCGCTGAAGATCTATCGACATGACCCCAGCGTGCAGGGTTGACGCTGCGTCAAGGTCAAGCCCGAAACCGGCCGCGTTTCGCCACCCGCCGCACCACCTCTCCGATCAACTGGATGCGCCCCCGGCCACTACTGCGGCCCAGGCGTCCCGAACTCCCACACACAAGGCGAGCTAGCACCCAGGCGAACGTCGTAATGCCCACCCCGATCGTAAGTTTCGACGAAAACCTTGTATTCGTCATCAGTACGAACAAAATAGCGATGTTCGTCTCCAATGTGGCCGTCAGTCGTAACCCGGCAACCTCTCCGATCCCAAAACTCGGAAAGAATCGGCAAAACATCGGTCTCCGACCACGCACCGGAGGCGGGCGGGATGACTGCCTCCACCTGCGCCCCCACCCTCTCCAGGGCATCCACATCAACCGCGAATCCCGGATGCATCAGCACCTCCCCTCGGCCCCAGCTCAGGCCTGCTGCTGCGCTAACAGACCGCGGACCATGTCGACGATGGAGGTGGCTGGCTGGTTCTCGGCGAAGGCGTGTGTCGGGCCAGGCCCGCTCTCCGTGGGCACACCACCGAGTTCTGCTACCGACGGCGCTACCCCACCGGCCAGCTGAAAGCGCTGCCGGCGATGCGGGGGACTGCTTGACCCCTCGCCGAGCGCTATCGTGACTGCGCACCGTCGATCGGGGAGAGTGAAAGCACATTGAGTGGCGGAGAAATCAACCTTGCCGGACTCCGAGATCTTCAGCGCCAAGCCGAAGCACTTGCAGCGCAGCTGTCAGCTGCGGCCAACGCGGCTGGAGCCGAGGTCGTAGGAAGTGACCACTCCGGTGCGGTCGAGGTAACCCTGGACGGTGCCGGAGACGTGCTGGCTGTCCAGGTCAATCGAGGCTGGGCTCAGCTGGTCGGAGTAGCCGGCCTGGGACCTGCCGTGATCGAGGCGATGCAGGCAGCAGTAGTCACCCGAATGACTGCGTGGGCGGCTGGCGGGGCCGAGGAACAAGTCGTTGAGAACTTGGATGTAGGACAGACAGAGCACCCCGAGGTCGGTGACCCCTCCTCTCGACAGTCCATGTACGCCATTCGCGACCTGTTTAATCTTCTGGACGACGCGCTCGACACAATGAAACGCATGGAGCAGGAGGCCGAGGCCGCCGCCCAGCGGTTCATAACATCTCACAACCAGGCAAAGACGGTACGGGTGACCATGGGTACCGGAGCTGTTCAATCCGTCGAGTTCGATCGTGAGTGGCTGCGTGCAGCCACTCACGAACGCATCGCCGCCGCCCTCGAAGAGGCGTTGGCCCAAGCTTGCCGCGCCGCCAACGAAGAGCAGCAGCGCAAGCGAAAGGCAACACCTGAGATAGAACGACTACGACAGCTGACCGCCTCGCCCGAGTTACTACTTAGGGAAGTCGGTCTCATTCGCTAATAACCACGGCCCAGGAAGAGCCTCGATGGAAAACCCAAGCAAGGACCAGATAGATGCCTCGATCGACGCCGTCTATTCCGACGCGCGGACGTGGATCGAAATGTCACAACAGTTCGACGAGATGAGACAGGTTGCCCGAAGCCTGGCCCTAGGTGCGTATGACTTCAGCTCACTTGGTCACCTAATCGGTCTCGATGACATCTACAACGACCTCCAAGACCGCATGACCTCACTGCTCCATCAGGGCAGCACCAACTTTGACAACATCGCCAACGCACTGCGTTTCGCCGCCGACAACTACGCTCGCGAGGAGCAAGAAACCGTTCATCGAATGAACAACATCTACTAGGGAGACAGATTCAGTGGTGAGCTCCATCCCAATGACCCTGTCGGAGTCGGAGTTCCGGGAAAAGCTCGCAAAAATGGGCGAGCTACTCGCAGAGGTTGAAAGGCACTGCGGAAAGCTCTTTGGTCATTGTAATCAATTTCTCAGCAAGCTCCCAGAATTTATTTCCCAACAGCTCAGAAGATCTCTTGAAGAGCTCAACAACCTCCTCAGAAAGTTTTTTGAGGAGGTCACGAAGATCTACCTAAATCCAGGATGGCCCTTCAGCCTCTGGTCGGCTGCCCAGGAGTGGACAACCAAGATCGGCGGTCCGGCCAGCGGACTGGCACCCAAGCTAGGTGCGGACCAGCTGCGTATCGACAATTACTGGAAAGGGCCGGCAGCCGAAGCCTACGCCAGCATATTACCAGCCCAGCAGAAAGCTCTTGAGGAAATCAAGGCAACCACAGACGCAATAGGCAGCCAGCTAACCCAAACCGCCTTTGGCATTATAGCCATGTGGGGCGGAGTGCTTGCTGCGGTGGTATCCTACTGCATCGAACTAGGTGCAGAAGCAGGCGCTGCAGCTACAGTAGTTGGCGCACCGCCGGCGGCCGCGGCCGCCGGCGCTTCGACGGCCAAAGTAGTTGGCCTGGTGATCGCAGTAACCGCCGCTTTTGGAGCCTACGTAGGAACCGCAGTCGACAGCCTGACGGCCCTCCAGCAGACGTTGCACTCCAACGCCGCATTTCCTGATGGTAGGTGGCCAGGTTCGACCACCACTGACTTTGATGATGGCAGTCTCCAGGACGGTGACACCACCGATTGGCGGCTCCAGCCCGATGGCTAAAAGCTATAGCGACCACACCAACAAGCACAACAACGCCGACACTCGCGCACTGCCAAGTGGCGGTGGCTCCCGGCTTCGCAGAGCTTATCTAAACCTACTGGGGATCACCCTGGCCGCCCTGGTCATCCCAGCTTTCCTATGCTATCTCGCGCTGCGATCCGGCGCCCGAGTCGAAATCAGCTGGGCCTTCGGGCTCGGGCTTGGGTTCAGCCTATTGATGATCCTTTCGTCGTTCGTCATTTCTATCATTGCCCTGATTACCGGACGAACCGCAGTCCATGGAGAATCAGTCGACACCGAACGGGCTCACGCATCAGCGATGCTAGCCAAAGCGGGTAAACTGATAGGGCATTTCGCATTAGGCGCCACGCTGACGATCACACTGGCCGTACTCTTGATCGATACTTACTCCTCGCCAGCACTAGCTACGGGTTCCATAGTGATGTCACTTTCGCTACTTCCGGTTTTTTTGAACAGCAAAACCCAACAGATATCAACCACGGCAGCCCATCGAAGCTAAGCGGGGTTGGGGTGTCCACGCTGCCTGCCTACGGGCGCGCCGGATCGAGCGGGAGCACAATCGAAAGATGATCACTAAGTTTGCGTACGGCAGCGGAATCGATCACCCGATAGCCGATCAGGGCCGGTAGCACCGGGGCGGAGCCGCGGAAGGCGGCGATGCGCCGCGGCACCGCATCGAGGTAGCCACCGGTCGGCGCCCACGGGTGGACGAGGCGCCGGGCCACGTCGACCAGCCCCAGCCGGCTCAACAAGGCCGTCGGCCCACGGTCGGCCCGCAGCCCGGCGCTCGGATCCGGTCCCAGGCGACGTGTCGATACCGCAGACGCGGCGCCAACCGGGACCACTCCCCCAGCTTCGGATCAGAAGTCGTCGTCGAAGGTGACGCTCCCGCTGACGCCCATCTGGTACGCCGACACCCGCCGCTCGAAGAAGTTCGACAGCTCCTGTACGTCCTGCAACTCCATGAAGGCGAACGGGTTCTGGCTGCCGTACATCGGGGCGATTCCCAGCGTGACCAGCCGCCGGTCCGCGACGTGCTGGAGGTATTCCCGCATGTCGGTCAGGGAGAGCCCGGACACTCCCTGCTCAAGCAGGTCCGCGGCGAACTGGACCTCGCAGTCGACCGCCTCCGCCATCATCTCCCTGACCTGCTGCTCCAGGTCGGCGTCGAAGAGGTCCGGCTCCTCGGCGCGGGCGGTCTCCACCACGTCGAAGGCGAAGGCCATGTGCATGGACTCGTCGCGGAACACCCAGTTGGTGCCGGACGCGAGACCGTTGAGCAGACCCCGGGAGCGGAGGAAGTAGACGTAGGCGAAGGCGCCGTAGAAGAACAGGCCCTCGATGCAGGCGGCGAAGCAGATCAGGTTGAGCAGAAACGCCCGCCGGTCCGCCCGGGTCCGCAGCTCCCGCAGCTCGAAGATCGAGTCGATCCACCGGAAGCAGAACTCGGCCTTGCGGGCGATCGAGGGGATGTTCTCCACCGCCGCGAACGCCGCGAACCGCTCCTTCTCCTCCGGCACGTAGGTGTCCAGCAGGTTCAGGTAGAACTGGACGTGCACCGCCTCCTCGAAGAGCTGCCGGGACAGGTAGAGCCGGCCCTCCGGAGAGTTGACGTGCTGGTAGAGGTTGAGCACCAGGTTGTTGGCGACGATCGTGTCGCCGGTGGCGAAGAACGCGACCAGCCGGGACACCAGGTGCCGCTCGGCCGGGGAGAGCTTCGCCAGGTCGGCGAGGTCGGAGTGCAGGTCCACCTCCTCAACCGTCCAGGTGTTCTTGATCGCCTCCTTGAACCGGTCGAAGAAGTGCGGGTACCGCATCGGGCGCAGGGTCAGGTCCATACCGGGGTCGAGCAGCAGCTGCCGCTCGCCAACGGTCCCGGCGGTCGCGGTACGGGTCTCGACGGTCGCGGTACGGGTCTCGGCATCGGTGGTCATTGGCAGGCCTCGCAGCTTTCGGGGTTTTCCAGGGAGCAGGCCAGCGCCGCGGCATCAGCGCCGGCGGAACTCGACGGGGTGACGGCGACGGTGGCCTGCTGGATCCGCGTCGCGGGACGGGACCGCAGGTAGTAGGTGGTCTTCAGCCCGGACTTCCAGGCGTACAGGTACATCGAGGAGAGCTTGCCGATCGTCGGCGCGGCCAGAAACAGGTTCAGCGACTGGGACTGGTCGATGTACGGGGCGCGGGCCGCAGCCAGGTCGATCAGTGCCCGCTGCGGCAGCTCCCACGCCGTACGGAACAGTTCCCGCACCTCGGCGGGGAGCTCGGCGATGCCCTGCACCGACCCCTCCGCCCGCTTGATCTCGTCCCGGATCGGGGCCGTCCACAACCCGCGCGCCTTCAGCTCACCAACCAGGTAGGTGTTGACCTGGAGGAACTCACCGGACATGGTTTCGCGCTTGAACAGGTTGGACACCTGCGGCTCGATGCACTCGTAGCAGCCGGCGATCGAGGCGATCGTCGCGGTCGGGGCGATCGCGACCAGCAGCGAGTTCCGCAGGCCGTGCTCCGCGACCCGCGCCTTCAGCTCGGCCCACCGCGTCGGCTGCGTCGGCTCGGCCCCCCACAGCTCCGGGTGCAGCTCGCCCCGGGCGGCGCGGGTCTCGGCGTACGCGGGATGTGGGCCGAACCGCTCGGCGAGCCCGGCGGAGGTCTCCAACGCGGTCAGGAAGATCTCCTCCTGCACCCGGGTGGACAGCTCCCGCGCCTCGGCCGAGTCGAACGGCAGCCGCAGCGTGAAGAAGGCGTCCTGCAGCCCCATCAGCCCGAGCCCGACCGGCCGCCAACGCGGGTTGGAGGCGGCCGCCTGCTCGGCCGGGTAGTAGTTGATGTCGATCACGCGGTCGAGGAAGACCATCGCGGTACGGACGGTCTCCCGCAGCTTCGCCCAGTCCACCCCGTCGGCGCTGACGTGGGCGCCCAGGTTGACCGAGCCCAGGTTGCACACCGCGGTCTCGGCGTCGTTGTTGACCTCAAGGATCTCGGTGCAGAGATTCGACAGGTGAATCGTGTTACCGGGCTCCCCGGTCTGGTTGGACAGCGCGTTCGCGCGGTCCTTGAAGGTCATCCACCCGTTGCCGGTCTGCGCCAGGGTGCGCATCATCCGCCCATACAGGTCCCGCGCCTTGACCGTACGGACCGCCTTCTTCTCCGCGACCCGGTAGGCGGCGTCGAACTCCGCGCCGTACAGGTCGGGCAGCTCCGGGGCGTCGGACGGGTCAACCAGCGACCAGTCCCCGTCCGCCTCGACCCGGCGCATGAACTCGTCCGGGAGCCAGTTGGCCAGGTTCAGGTTGTGCGTACGCCGGGCGTCCTCGCCGGTGTTGTCCCGCAGCTCCAGGAACTCCTCGATGTCGGGGTGCCAGGGCTCCAGGTAGACGCAGGCCGCGCCCTTACGCCGGCCGCCCTGGTTGACCGCGGCGACCCCGGCGTCGAGGGTCTTCAGGAACGGCACGATGCCGTTCGACCGGCCGTTCGTTCCCCGGATCAGCGCGCCCCGGCCCCGCACCCGCGACCAGGCGATGCCGATGCCGCCGGAGAACTTCGACAGCTTCGCGACCTGGTGGTACCGCTGGTAGATGGAATCCAGCTCGTCGCGGGGCGAGTCGACCAGGAAACACGACGACATCTGGGTGTGCCGGGTGCCGGAGTTGAACAGCGTCGGCGAGCTGGGCAGGTACGCCAGCGACGACATCAGCCGGTAGAACCCGATCGCCTCGGCCGGCGTCCGCGACAGCCCGCAGGCCACCCGCAGCAGCCAGTACTGCGGGGTCTCCACCACCAGCCGCGACTGCGGGTGCCGCAGCAGGTAGCGGTCCGCGACCGTACGCAGCCCGAAGTACTCGAACCGCAGGTCTCCGGCGGGGTCCACCGCATCGTCCAGCTTGCGGGCGTTGCGGGACACGAAGGCGGCGGTGTCGTCGCTGATCAGCCCGAGGCCGTGGGCGTACCGGATGGACTGGCTGAAGCTCGCGACCTGCTGCCCCCGGACCTCCTTGTCCACGTACGCGGCCAGCAGCCGCGCCGCCAGCCTCGAATACTGCGGCTCCTCGCCGATCAGCTCCGCCGCCGTCTGGATCGACAGCCGGTCCAGCTCGGCCGTTGTCGCCCCGTCGTACAGGCCACTGATCGTCTTGGTCGCCACCCGCAGCGGGTCCACCTCATTCAGGTCGCCGACCCACCGCTCCACCGCACGGACAATCTTGTTTACGTCCACCGGCTCGGTGTCGCCGTTGCGCTTACGGACCTCCATCACCTGCCGCCGCTGCTGCTGAGCCGCACCGCCCGGACCATCCGTGGCGCCCTGCCGCGTCGCCGTCGTCTGCCCGGCCGGACCGTCCGTGGCGCGTTCCCGCGTCGCCGTCATCTCCCCCTCCTCCGCCTGCCGACAAGGTCGACGAACGCGCGGAGGGACACCACAATCAGTCGCCCGGTGGGTAACCACACCGGGCGGCTGCGGGTGTCGGCCGTCCCGCGCGGCCGCCAACCGCCGCACGCGTCGCGTGCGGCGCGCTGGCAGGTCTTCGGACTCGCGGGCACGCCCGGGGTCCCGGTCGCCTACTGGCCGTCGCTTCCCAGGCTTCGATCAGCCCAGTGCGTGATGACGGCGGTCGTTCCCACTCACCGCTGCGCGGCAGCCCCGGACTTCCACCGGGTTCCCTCTTGCCTCGACCACTCCCGGTGGGAGCGCCGAACCAGCTGCGGGAGACACCATATATGCCTCCCCCATCCGGGATGCAACACCAGATGTCGTGGCGGCGTGTCAGCGGCTGAGAAACTGCCCCAGGGCACGCAGCCAGCCGTCCCGGTCTTCCAGGTGGACGTCGTGCCCAGCGCTGGCAACGACGACCCGCTCGACATCTGGACGTAGGGACACCATGCGCCGCACCTCGGCGACAGGGATGATCCCGTGCTCGCCAAACACCAGCAGGGTGGGGGCCTGCACCTGCTGCCACTCGTCCCAGCAGGCCCGGTCAGCAACGGCCGCGATGGTGTCCCGCAGCACCGCCGGTTCGAATCGCGGCCAGAGCCCGTCCGGGCGCCGGTCCAGATCTCGCAGCCAGGCCTGGGCCACCGGGGTGTCGCCCAGAAACTCGGCGGCCTGGCGAACATCGGCGAACGGCACCGGCCACGAGGCGAAGAAGGCACCCAACTCGGCCGGGTAGTCCCCCCGCTCCTCGCGGCCACCGACCCCGCCCTCCAGCAGCACCAGCCGACGCACCAACTCGGGATACGTCGCGGCGAAGAGCAGCGCGGTGTGCCCACCCATCGACTGACCCACGACCGTCACCGGTGCACCACCGGCGAGCTCCGCGACGACGGCGAGCACATCCTCGACGTACGCCCGGCGGGAGAGGTCCGGCGGCCATCGGGTCGAGTGGCCGTGCCCGCGCTGATCCACCACGATCACGCGGTGCTCCGGTAGCAGCGCCTCCGCCGTCGGCACCAACTCCGCCGCGCTGCCGGCCAGCCCGTGCAACAGTACGATCACATCGTCGCCGGAGCCGCCCACGAGGCAGGACAGCGCCACCCCGTCCCGATGGATCGTCACCCGCTGCACCGTACGAACTCCCTCACCCCTGGCGACCCGGAAACCGCCGCAACCCTACTCAGGCCGGATTTTGGTTCTCAATCGACTTGAGCAGGGCGTGGTACGTCCGCTCCAGAACACCCCGTCACTGAACGGGTCAGCGGCGGTGGCAACGGTGGGCTGCGTGCCGCTCCGCAGCTCCACGTTGACCGCGACCAGGATGGTCCGCGCGGCGAAGCAAGGTCCCACGCAAGGGGTCAACCAGCCACATCCGCCCACTGTCGCCGGTGCCGGTCAGCGCCGACCCGTGGTGGGAGCGAACGACCATCGCTCCCACCACGCCGCACTCGATCGCCAACGCCTGATCTGCGATCGACAGATAGGACACTCTCGATCGGATAGCACGATCATCCCCGCGCCGGCCGCCAGTTCGCCGCCCACCCTACTCAGCAGATGTGCCGTCAAAGCTCCTACCAGCAGTCGAAGACTCGTGAAGAATCGAGCTCATCCTCGGCTGCCATCACCGAGGCAGACGGTAAGGGACCGATGGGATGTCGAAAGAAATTCTGTGCGCGTTTGGTGTCGACATGGACGCGGTCGCCGGCTGGTTGGGCTCGTACGGTGGCGAAAATTCGCCCGTCGATATTTCCCGTGGCATTTTCGCTGGCGAAGTCGGCACGCCGCGCCTTCTCAAGCTGTTCGAAAAATACGCCCTTCCGAGCACCTGGTTCGTTCCTGGACACTCCATCGAGACGTTCCCCGACCAGTTCCGGCAAATTGTGGATGCCGGTCATGAGGTAGGTCTCCACGGTTACAGCCACGAAAATCCGATCGCGATGAGTCAAACGCAGGAGGCCGCCGTCCTGGACCGGTGTATAGACCTGATCGAGTCGGTAACCAAACAACCCCCCAGGGGCTACGTCGCGCCATGGTGGGAATTCTCGCCGGTCACGCACAAGCTGCTACTCGAACGGGGTGTCCGATACGACCACTCGCTGATGCGCGACGACTTTACCGTACACCGGGTTCGCGTGGGTGACACCTGGACCAAAATTGACTATTCCGCTGATGCCGCGGACTGGATGAAGCCGTTGGTCCGCGGCGAGGAGACCGACCTCATCGAGATTCCGGCGAACTGGTACCTCGATGACCTGCCGCCGATGATGTTCATCAAGACCAGCGCGAGCAGCCACGGCTTCGTCAACCCGCGACAACTCGAGGAGATATGGCGTGACCAGTTCGACTGGGTCTACCGGGAGCTGGACTACGGCGTATTCCCCTTCACCATCCATCCGGATGTGTCGGGACGTCCGCAGGTTCTCCTGATGCTGGAGCGCATGATCGAACACATCAACCAGCATGAGGGAACAAGGTGGGCCACCTTCGACGACATCGCCACCGATTTTGCACTTCGCTACCCACGCGCTGGAGACGGCGCATAGCATGCAGGCCAGGTTATGCGAAGACGTGGCCAGCAGCGGCGTCACCCGCCTCTGCGGTGCACGATTCAGGACCTGACACTCATCTCGCTAATCGAGCTGCATCCACCTGTCCGGCCCCCGGAGCGGAACGAAGCCCACCTTGGCGTAGACGCCGTGCGCGTGATCCGTTTCCAACAGAATATTGTGGATGCCGAGGTTCTGGAGGTGGCCCCGGACCTCGCGGGCGAGCCAGGTGCCCAAGCCACGACCGCGCTCGGCTCGGTCGACGTACACGTCGCAGACCCAGGCGCAGGTGGCCCGGTCGGTGACCGCCCGGGCGACCGCCACCTGGCGTCCGTCTCCGGGGCGATAGACACCGAAGCCGATGGAGTTCGCGAAGGCACGCTCCACCGTCGCCCGGTCCCATCCACGGGCCCAGTGCGTGTCGGTGGCAAGCCAGTGGTGCACCCGGTCGAGGTCGAGACGCTCACGCTCGGTGCTGACCAGGTATCCGTCGTGGTGCGTTCGGGTGAACACCCACGACAATTCCCGCCAGTACCTCCGGGAAACCCCGGTGGACTGATGACGTTACGTCACCGACCGCCGCACCGCTGCGACCTCGCCGTACAGCTCCGCCAGTGCCCACAACCTTCGGGCCCACCGGTCCGGAGCCGGAACCCGCCGGTCGCGATGCGCATGCTCGCTGCGCCTTCCGGCCGAGCCGCTACGCGGGTTAGCGCCCTGCACTGTGGCCACGATGGGCTGCACCGATCACCCGGGCGATGGGTTTCCTACCCGGAAGCGGGGAAGCCGCCCTCGGAGTCAGACCGACTGGCGGGAGAGCACGGACCGGAGGGCCTCGATCAGGCCCACCGTCCTGGCGTCCGGGGCCATGGTGACGCGCAGCCCGTTCGTCACGTATCCGAAGGCGATCCCGCTGGCCGGGTCGGCGTAGCCGAGTGAGCCGCCGTGCCCGGGGAAGCCGAAGGCGGTCGGTGACCACCAGGGCTGCTCCGGCAGGGGCAGGCCGAAGCCGAGCGCCGGCCGGGTCGGCACCCGCAGCACCTGGTCAACGCCGTTGGCCTGTTCCCGGGTGGCGGCGGCGAGGGTGGCCGGGTCGAGGATCCGGACGCCGTCAACCTCGCCGATGAGGCCCGCGTAGAAGCGGGCCAGGGACGAGGCGGTGCAGATGCCGTTCGCCGCGGGGATCTCCGCCGCCCAGGTACGGGGGTCGGCGAGGTCCAGCGGCGGGTCGGTCACCATCATCGACCGGACTGCCAGCGAGGTCGGATCGGTGTACGCGGCCAGCGCTTCCCGGAGCGTCGCCGGCAGCTTCTCGGGGGCGGCGGGCGGGGCGACCGGCTGCTCGGTGATCCGGGCGACCCGGTGCGCCTCGGTGGCGGGCAGGCCGATCCAGAAGTCCAGGCCAAGTGGGGTGGCGATCTCGTCGGCGAAGTAGGTGCCGAGGCTGCGGCCGGAGACGCGGCGTACCACCTCGCCAACCAGCCAGCCGTAGGTGAGCCCGTGGTAGCCGTGCGCCGTTCCCGGCGGCCAGGCAGGTGCCTGGGCGGCCAGCGCCGCGACGACCGGCTCCCCGGTGAGCGCCGCCGTCAGCGGGACCGGGCGGTCGAGCACCGGCAGCCCTGCCTGGTGGGACAGGAGCCAGCGGACCGGGATGCCGCCCTTGCCCGCCGCCGCGAACTCCGGCCAGTACGCGGCCACGGGGGCGGCCAGGTCGAGCTGCCCGCGCTGGGCCAGCAGGTGCGCGCAGGCGGCAGGTGCGCTCTTGGTGGCCGAGTAGACAAGTTGGAGGGTGTCCTCCCGCCACGCGCGCTCGGTGGCGGGATCGGCGACCCCACCCCAGAGTCGGACCACCTCCCGGCCGTGCCGGTAGATGCTGACGGCGGCGCCGATCTCGGAGCCGGCGTCGAAGCTCGCCTGGAAAGCCGCTCGAACCGGTTCGTATCCCGGCGCGACGGTGCCATGTGCCACGGGCATGGATTCCTCCGGGGTGCCGGCTCCGGGTGCCGACCACCCGAAGCAACTATGTCAAGTTAGCCTTACTGGCAACGTCAGGCAACCCTGACAGACATATGCTGGCCGGATGACGGAGGAGATGGTTCCGGGGCATGCTGAGCTCGTCGGATTCCGACTACCGGACGGGGCGCTGAAGACCGATGCCGCAGCGCCGGCCGACGCCGTCGGCTACCGGGCCGGATGTAGCTGCGGCTGGGGCGGCAGCCGGGACTATCCGGCCGCCGACGAGGGACGCTGGATGGCCACCGCCGAGTGGGGCGGGCACATCCGGCCACTCCTGGCTGCCACGCCGCCCGGCTGGCTGCGCAACCGCTCCGACACGCTGCGGGACGGCGTCGCCGAACTGACCACCACCTGGCCACTACAGGCGCTCGGCCTCCTCGCCCAGGTGGAGCGCTGGCAACGGCCCCTCATCGAACAGGCCGTGACCCAGGCGCGGGCGACCGGGCTCTCCTGGGCCGAGATCGGCAACGCGCTCGGCATCAGCCGTCAGTCCGCGCACGAGCGGTTCCACAAGATCGCCCCGCCGAAGCCCCCCAGCTAGCCGATATATCCAACAGCTCCCCATCCAAGGGACGCAGGCCAATACTGCGGCGACCAGGGTGCAAAGGTCGCCGCAGTATTTCCTACCAGATGAAGGAGAAGACCTTCGGTGGGCTTCTACGCCCGGCCGAGTACAGGATCCTCGCAATACTCCTCGGCGTCCTTAACCTTACATACCTTCACCGCGACCGGTGTCCCCTCCACCAAGCTTCCCGACTCCCACGGGCTGCAGTACGGGGGTGCATTGCCCTGGGTCGTAGCAAACCGATCAGTCTCCCAGGTTTCGGTGGGATCGACGTCCATCCGAACTTCGACCCACCAGCCGTCGCCGTAATAGTCGCATGCCTGGATCGAATCTTCCGGAATCGAACCATCCCGGTCGGCATTGAATTTACCGATGCCAACCAGGTTAGCGCCTTCCCAGTACTCCGTCCACACGTCCTGCGGCTGGGAGCTGGCATCGCCCTGAATCTGCCGGGCAGCGACATCAGCTTGGGCGACGCCCGGGAAGCCCAGAGCGACAGCGAAACCCGCAATGGCCGCCAGCAGCATACGCCCCGGCGGTCTGGTCATACTCTTCACGTGAAATTCCCCAATCGGGGGCGACTCGAGCCCACTCGACCCCCGTCGTCGTAGTTAATGTCCACATAGTTTCACACAATCAGCCCACATCTCAAGGGGCGACATTCATCTCCGCTTTTCAACCTGCCCCGAAAGCAGGGCCCGCTTCTCAATGGCAGCAGCTAGCACCCGGCCATTCCTCGTGCAACCAGATTTTTGCTGTCCATGGTCAAACTGGCGCGACATTTACGGCGCTTTCCCTATGGCGCCTACCAGTCAATACGGGTGAAGTATGACTTTTAAACAGAAGGTGGTCATACACACGGAGCGCAGTTCCTCACCGCTACACATTCGGCGGAACTGCCGACGGCGCGCCGAGCGGGAGATCTGGATCCCACAGTACGAACGAGGTGACGGACTGCTTCGCGAGTCACTCGTCGACTTACCGATCATCGGTGTGACTCCGGAGCGGACGATGCTCACGAACATGCCGCCGAACACGGCAGCCGTCGATCTATCTATCGATCCCGAGAAGTTGCTGGCGCGTGGTGCGGTAGCCGGCACCTGGGCGCGGAACCAGCTTGAGGCAGGAGCGCGGCAGCGGCTGATCGGGGGTGCGCGGCGGGCCAGCGGAAGCGAATCACTCAGCCGGCCCGCCGGGCGGTAGCCGGATCAACAGTTGCGCAGCTCGGGAGACTGGTTGAGCAGCTGACCCCGGACCGAGATGAAGCGGCGGTAGGCTTCCGAGTCCACTGCGGAGTGCCGGAACGCCGCCACCCGGTGGCAGTTCTGGAAGGCCAGCTTGACGCCGAAGTGGCGCTCAAGGCTGGCCCGGATGGCATCGCTGGCCAGCGCGCGCAGGAGCTGACCTCGCTCCTCCTCGGTCGGCGGCGGGATGACGTTGTCGGCGAACTCGGCGTCGGAGGACGCCAGCTCCGCCGCTACCCGGCTGACGGTCTGCCAGGCGTACGGCAGGGAGTCGCGGACGCAGGAGACGAAGGCGTCGTCGGCAACAGGGCCCGACTCGGCCGACCGCAGCAGGTCCGGTGGCACGGTGAGAGACATGATCCTCCTCAGCTGACAATGATCATGGTTTCCATTACCGTTACGTGCTGAGCACACCACGCGACGTCCACCGCGTCAATGACACCGCGTGGCGGGGCTCGGTCGGATTCACCCGATGCGCGGTCTTCCAGACATGCGCCCGCCTCGGGGCATTTGACAGTGCTCCTCGCGCCGGCCCAGACTGTCGCGACAACTCCACCACCGCGTCTGTGCGGGGGAAGTCCGGTCAAAATCCGGCGCTGGCCCGCAACGGTAGGCCGTCGAGGTGCATCCCGACGGCGAGCCCGATCACCCGCCACACTCGCGCACCGCTATCCACCCGTCGTGGCCCACGGGTCGGAGGCCCCGACCCGACGCTGACCAGTAGCGATCGGTGGGTTCTGACGACCGCAGGGCGGAAAGGCACTCCTGATGGTCGTGTCCCACCTCCGAACCACCGTCCGCACCCGCGTCGCCGGCCTGTTGGCCGCCGCCGTCGCCGGGATCGCCCTGACCGCTGTCGAGCCCGCCCCCCAGGCCGCGCGCGCTGACGCCTGTGACGGCACCTCGGGCGTTACCGTGGTGATCGACTTCACCGCCTTCGGCGGCGACGTCGAGGTCGCCTGCGCCCCCGGCGACCCGGACACCGGGCTGGCCGCCATCCAGGACGCCGGCTTCGCCGTCGAGGGCACCCTCCGCTGGGGGCTGGCCTTCGTCTGCCGACTCGGCGGCCTGCCCACCCCGGACGTCGAGCCCTGCATCGACACCCCGCAGGCCAGCGGGTACTGGTCGTACTGGCACGCGCCCCGGGGCGGTGACTGGGAATACAGCGACAAGGGCGTACTCAACTACGACCCGGCCCCGGGCAGCGTCGAGGGTTGGTCCTACGGCGCCAGCGAGCCGCCGAGCATCCCCGCCCCCTGAGCCACCGCACCGACGGTGTGACCAGTGGCCGCATCCGGGTGCCCGTCTCGGGCTTTGGCGCCGTCGCACGCCCGGGCGAAACGGTGACGGGCGCTCGGTGCACACCGGGCACAACCACATAGGTCCCGCGTGGGGGAAGCCGGTGCGATGCCGGCGCTGACCCGCAGCCGCGAGCGAGAGAAACCCTCTCGCGAGCCGGAATGCCCCGCCCGGGACGAGCGGCTCCACTGTCGAGGTTCACCGGGTGAAGTCCGGTCCGCCGAGGTCCGTCCACCCCGCTCACCGCAGCACGCGGAGCGGGGTTTTCGTACCCCGGGGTGCTTGCCGGAGCTCACCCTCCGCTATGAAAGGCACCCCTCATGGCCCTGTCCCGGCGCCTCGCCACCGGTCTCGGCGTGGCCGCGGCAACCACCCTCGCCGCGGTAGCTGCCGCTCCCCCAACCGTGGGGGCGGCACCCGACCCGGCCCACGCCGCCGCGGCCCGCGCGGCCGCGTCCTGGCTGGCCGACGAATTCACCGACGGCGTCCTGCCCAGCCCGTTCAACCCGGAGGCGGAGGACTGGGGGCTGACCATCGACGGTCTCCTCGCCCTCTCCGCCACCGGGGTCGACCCGTCGACCCGGCAGGCGGCGACCGCCCAAATCGCGGCGAACGTGCGCGCCTACAACAGCTGGGACAACTGGAGCCCCAAGGACGTCACCGACGGCGGGGCGACCGCGAAGCTGCTCTACGCCGCCTCCGCCTCCAGCGCCGACCCCACCGACTTCGGCGGCTACGACCTGCGGGCCGAGACCCTGTCGATGATCGCCGGGGCGGACGCCGACCACCAGCGGGGACGGCTCACCAACCGACCCGCCGCGCAGGCCGGCCTGGCCCCCAGTAACACCTTCGACCAGTCCTTCGCCGTGCTGGGCCTGACCCGCAGCGGTGGCGTACCGCAGGACGTGGTGGACTTCCTCATCCGGCAGCAGTGCGCGGCGGGCGGCTTCCGCCTCTACCCGGACACCGCGGACGGGCCCTCACCGTCCTGCGACGACCAACCCGACGCCACCCTCGACGTCGACTCGACCGCGATGGCCGTGCAGGCGCTGCTGAGCGCCGCCGAGAACGGTGCCGCCGGCGCCGCCGCCGCGGCCGCCGCCGGCGCGGACTGGCTGGTGTCCCAGCAGCACACCGACGGATCGTTCGGCGGCTCCGGACCGACCACCGGAAAGAACTCCAACAGCACCGGCCTGGCCGGACAGGCCCTCGCCGCCGCCGGCCGTGACCCGGAGGCCACCGAGGCGGCGGTGGCGCTGGCCGCGCTCCAGCTGACCGCCGCCAACGGCGGGGCGGCCACCGCGGAGGCGGGCGCCATCGCCTACGACGCCGACGGGCTCGCCGGCGCCGTCGAGAAAGGACTCGGCGACAACAGCCGGGACGAGTGGCGTCGGGCCACCGCCCAGGCCCTGCTCGGGCTCGCCCAGGTGCCGCTGGGTCGGATCGGCCTCGACCCGACACCGACCGGGCAGCCCACCCCGACCGGCACCGCCTCGCCGACCGCCACCGGATCGCCGACGCCGACCGGCACAGCCACCGCCAGCCCGACACCGAGCGCCACCGGGACCGCCCCGTCGGAGCCGCCCGCCGCGTCACCGACCGGCAGCGCTCCGGTGACTCCCACGCCGACCACCTCCAGCCCGGGTGGGCTGCCGACCACCGGCGCCGCGATCACCAGCTACGTACTGCTCGCGGTGCTGCTGCTCGGTGGCGGCGTCGGGCTGCTCATCCTCGGCCGCCGGCGGGCGAATTGAGCCGCCGGACGCTCCGCGGCTCGGTGGCCGTCGCCCTGGTCGCCGCCGGCTCGGTGATCGGGCCGGGGAGCCCGGCGGCGGCCGCCGGGTCCGCCGGCTACTGCCCGGACGCCTCCGGCGTCACCGTCGTGGTCGACTTCAACGAACTGGGGGGCGGGACCGTGGTCCGCTGCGCCCCGGGCAGCCAGGCCACCGGGCTGGCGGCGCTGAAGAGCGCCGGCTTCCAGATCACCGGCACGATGCGCTGGGGCGAGGGATTCATCTGCCGGATCGAGGGCAGACCGTCGGCGGACGCGGAGAAGTGCGTCGACACGCCGCCGGGCAGCGCCTACTGGTCATACTGGCACGCCCCGAACGGGGGCAGCTGGACCTACAGCAACAAGGGGGTGCTGAACCGTACGCCCCCGGCGGGCAGCTTCGACGGCTGGTCGTTCTCCCTCAACCGCGACCCCGCCGACGCACCCCGCCCGGGGGTCACCCCGAGCCGCCCCGCACCGCCGCCGTCCGCCTCGCCACCGGCACTGCCGGCAGCACCGCCGGCGAGCGACGTACCGGTGGCACCGCCGCCGGCAGGCGGACCCGTCGCGCCGCCGCCCGCCGACGGTGGTCAGCCCGGGGCAACCGGCGGGCCGACCACCGTTGGCCCGTCGACCTCGGCCGCCGCCGCGCCGTCGGCCAGCGCGGCGGACCGCCCGTCCCCGGTGACTGCCACCGCCTTGACGCGGTCGGGCTCCGCCGACGAGCCCGTGCTGACCGACGCCGTCGCCGCCCGCGAGGAGGGGGGCGTGCCGCTGGGCACGCTGGCCGGGGTGCTGCTGCTGGCCGCACTCACCGCCGGGGGTCTGGTCGCCGCCCGACGACGGCGGGTCGCCGAACCAGATGACTGACGCCCCGGCGGACCGCCCCGCGACCCTCGATCGATGGTCGGCCCGCTGGTCCGCCTGGCGCCTGCCCCGCGGGCTGCACCCGGGCGCCTGGTGGCTGTGGGCGCTCGGGCTGGCCACCGCGGCCAGCCACACCACCAACCCGCTGGGGCTCACCCTGCTGGTCGCGGTCGCCGCGTTGGTGGTCGTGCGGCGACGTGGGCACGCCCCCTGGGCGCTGGCATTCCGGATGTACGTCTGGCTCGGCGTGGTGATCGTCGCGATGCGGGTGGTGTTCCGGATCGTCTTCGGTGGCGGGCAGGGCGGACACGTGCTGGTCCGGTTGCCGGAGATCCCACTGCCGGAGTGGGCGACGGGTATCCGCCTGCTCGGGCCGGTCGCCGCCGAGCAGGTCCTCGGTGGGTTCTACGACGGGCTCCGGTTGGCGACGATGCTGATCTGTTTGGGCGCGGCGAACGCTCTGGCGAACCCGAAGCGGCTCCTCAAGGCCGTACCGGGAGCGTTGTACGCGGTGGGGACGGCGGTGGTGGTCGCCCTGTCGGTCGCTCCGCAGCTGGTGGAGAGTGTGCTGCGGGTCCGGCGGGCCCGCCGGCTGCGGGGTGCGTCCGGGCGGGGGACGCGGGCGTTTCGGGGCGTCGCGCTGCCGGTGTTGGCCGACGCGTTGGACCGGTCGCTGGCCCTGGCCGCGGCGATGGACTCGCGTGGCTACGGCCGGACCGAAGCGGTCCCCGCCGGGCAGCGGGCGGTCACCGGCACGCTGGTGCTCGGCGGCCTGCTCGGCGTCTGCGCCGGCACCTACGGGCTGCTCGACACCGTCGGGCCCGGCTACCTGGGGCTACCGCTGCTCCTCGCCGGGCTGGCCACCGCCGTGGGCGGCATGCTGCTGGCCGGCCGTCGGGTCCGCCGCAGCCGCTACCGGCCGGACCGCTGGCAGCTGGCCGAGCTGCTCGTCGCCGGTTGTGGGGTCGTCACGGCCGGCCTCATGATGCTGGCCGGCACGGCCGACCCGGAGTTGCTCTACCCGCCGGTCAGCCCGCCCACCTGGCCCGAGCTGACCCCGCTGCTGCTGCTCGCCGTCGCCGTCGCGGCCGTACCGGCCTGGCTCGCCCCGCCGCCGACACCTGTCCCGAAAGATCACATATGATCACATTTGACCGGGTGACCGTCCGCTACACCGAGGACAGGCCGCCACCGCTGCGGGACGTGACGCTGACCGTCGAGGAGGGCGAGCTGTGCCTGGTCGCCGGGCGTACCGGGGCCGGCAAGTCGACCCTGCTGCGGGCGATCAACGGGCTGGTGCCGCACTTCACCGGTGGCACCCTGTACGGCTCGGTCACCGTGGACGGCCGGGACACCCGCCGGCACCCACCCCGCGACCTCGCCGACGTGGTCGGCGTGGTCGGCCAGGACCCGCTCTCCGGGTTCGTCACCGACACCGTCGAGGAGGAGCTGGCATACGGGATGGAGCAGCTCTCCCTGCCGCCGGCGGCGATGCGCAAGCGGGTGGAGGAGACGCTGGACCTGCTCGGCATCGCCGAGCTACGCGACCGGCCACTCCGGACCCTCTCCGGTGGGCAACAGCAACGGGTGGCCATCGGTGCCGTCCTCACCAGCCACCCCCGGGTCCTGGTGCTCGACGAGCCCACCTCCGCGCTGGACCCCACGGCCGCCGAGGACGTCCTCGCCGCGGTCACCCGGCTGGTCCACGATCTCGGCGTCACCGTGGTGCTGGCCGAGCACCGCCTCGAACGGGTCATGCAGTACGCCGACCGCCTGCTCTACCTGCCCGGCGACGGACGGGTGGTCGACGGTCCGCCGGCGGTGGTACTGGCCGGCGTGGAGCTGGCCCCACCCCTGGTCGAGCTGGGTCGCCTGGCCGGCTGGGACCCGCTGCCGCTGTCGGTCCGCGACGCCCGACGCCGCGCCGCCGAGCTGCGTGGGCGGCTCGGCGAGGGGGCGCCACCCGCGCCGGCTTCCGCCCCGGAGTCGACGACGGTGCTGAGCGCGCGGAAGATCGTCGTACGGTATCCGGGCACCGTGGCCGTGGCCGGCGTCGATCTCGACCTCCAGGTTGGCCAGGTCGTCGCCTTGATGGGGCGCAACGGTTCCGGAAAGTCCAGCCTGCTCTGGGCTGTGCAGGGCAGCGGCCCCCGGCACGGCGGCGCGGTGACCGTCACCGGCGCGGCGGGGGCCGTCGACCCGAAGAGCCTGCCGGCCCACCAGGCCCGCCGGCAGGTCGGGCTGGTTCCGCAGACCCCGGGCGACCTGCTCTACCTGGAGACGGTCGACGGTGAGTGCCACCAGGCCGACCAGGAGACCGGGGCCGCGGCCGGCACCTGTCGCGCCCTGCTGGACCAGCTCACCCCCGGTCTGCCCGGTGACCAGCACCCGCGGGACCTCTCCGAGGGGCAGCGGCTGGCGCTCGCGCTCGCGGTGCAGCTCACCGCCGCCCCGCCGGTGGTGCTGCTGGACGAGCCGACCCGCGGCCTGGACTACCTCGCCAAGCGGCAGTTCGTCGCGCTGGTGCGCGGGTTGGCCGACTCCGGGCGCGGCGTGGTGGTGGCGACGCACGACGTGGAGCTGGTCGCGGCGCTGGCCGACCGGGTGATCGTGCTGGCCGACGGTGAGATCGTGGCCGACGGCAGCACCGCGGAGGTCATGCTCGCCTCGCCCGCCTTCGCCCCGCAGGTCGCCAAGGTGCTCGCCCCGGCGCCGTGGCTGACCGTGGATCAGGTCGCCGCGACGCTGGTGGCGGAGCGGGAGCCGGCGTGAGTGTGCTGCGGGTCGCTCCGCGCACCGCCGTGGTGCTGGTGCTCGCGTCGGTAGCCGCGCTGGCCACCTTCGCCTGGCCGCTCTTCGTCCCGGTGCAGCCGGAGAGCACCGCCCGCGCCGGCGAGGCGCCGCTGGTCTTCGTCGTCATGTTGCCGGTGCTGGTGGCGCTGGTGCTGGCGGAACTCACCTCGGGCGGGATCGACAGCAAGGCCCTGGCGCTGCTCGGGGTGCTCGCCGCGGTCAACGCCGCGCTGCGCCCGCTCGGTGCCGGTACCGCCGGGATCGAGACGGTGTTCTTCCTACTCGTCCTCGCCGGCCGGGTCTTCGGACCGGGGTTCGGCTTCCTGCTCGGCGCCACGTCGCTGTTCGCCTCCGCGTTGCTCACCGCCGGCGTCGGCCCCTGGCTGCCGTTCCAGATGCTCGCCGCCTCCTGGGTGGGGCTCGGCGCCGGCCTGCTCCCCCGCCGGCCCCGCGGTCGCGCCGAGGTCGCTCTCCTGGTCGGGTACGGCGCGCTCGCCGCCTACGGCTACGGGCTGCTGATGAACCTCTGGTTCTGGCCGTTCAGCGCCGGCGCGGAGACCCAACTCTCCTACGTGGCCGGCGCGCCGGTCCTGGAGAACCTGCACCGCTTCGTCATCTTCACCGCGGTGACCTCCACCTTCGGCTGGGACACCGGACGGGCGATCACCACCGCCGTGATGATCGCCCTCGCCGGCCCGGCGGTGCTCGCCGCGCTGCGCCGCGCCGCCCGCAAGGCCGCCTTCGGCGCTCCGGTGACCTTCGCCGCCCCCGAGCGGGTACTGCCGGCGTCGCTACCGACTTCGCTCCTGCCTCCGCGGGCGGGGAAGCCCGCCGCGGGCCGACCCGCGGGCCGCGACGATCGCCAGCACGGGTGGGACCAGCACGACCGCCAGCAGGGCGGGCCAGGCTACGTGCCAGCGCAGCTCGATGTGGTAGCCGACGTAGGCCGCAGCCGTCCCGATGCCGGAGACCAGGCCGAGCAGGGTTCCGGCGCCGACGATGAACCCGGCCTGGGCCGCGGCGATGCGCCGTCGGGTACGCCCGGTGGCGCCGACCGCCGCCATGGTGGCTAGGTCGGGGCGGAGGTCGGTCGCCGCCAGGCCGACCGCCACGGTGCTGGCAACCAGGGTGACCAGGACGCTCACCCCGGCCAGCAGGTAGAACATGGTGGTGCTGCGGCGGGTGTCCTGGCCGGGCTCGGCGGCCGCGACGGTGGCCGGCGAGTGCGACCTACCGGCGGCGAGCTGCGCCTGCAGCAGCACCGCGTTCGCCTGCTCCAGCTCCGCATCGGAGGGTGTGCGGCTCGGGTCGATGACCACCTGCCGGGGCTGGGTGTCCAGCCCGAGGCGCTGCGCGGTCGCGGGTGAGATCACCAGGCCGGGAAGCTTGGGGAAGTACTCCTGTTGGGCGGCCACGACGGCCGGCAGCGAGGTGGGCGCCGCCGAGCTGGGCTCCGACCCGCGAGGCAGCAGGGTGACCTGACCGCCCGCGGCCAGGGCGTCGTTGAAGACCACCGCGTCTCCCTGATCCAGGGCAGCCACCTCGGCGGCGGTGGCGGCCCGACCGGTCACCAGCCGCACGACCTCCGCCCCGCCGACGGCGATGTCGCGCTGCTCGTGGGCGCGAAAGACGGTGGGATCGGTGGTGCTGTCGGAGAGGTCCCGGAACACGGTGGGATAGAGGCTATCGACTGTCCTTAGTGGTACTACGGCGCGGGCCGGCAGGGGCGCGGCCAGTCGCGCCAACCCGGCTGGCCCCAGCAGGTCGGCGAGGTCCGCTGGCACCAGGACCTGGCCGGGCCGTGCCTCCACCTGGGTGGGGGCGGCGACACCACGGGCCCCGCCGGCCAGCGCGAGCGCGACGCTACCGGCGACGGCGGCGAGCACCGCGGCTATCGCCGCAGCGGTGCGGAGCCGATGCCGTCCGGCGTGGCGCAGCGCCAACCGGGCCGGCATGGGCAGCACCCGCGCCAGGGGCGCGCTCACCCGTACCAGCGCGGGCGTGCACATGACGACCCCGAGCAACAGGGCGACGCCGCCGGCGGCGAGCACGGCCGGTTGACCCTCCGGGTTGCCGGAGACCAGCAACGCGACCGCGGCGACAGCGATCAGCCCCACTCCGACCGCCAGCGCGACCTGGTCCAACCGGGACTGGTCCCGCTGGCCGCCCAGGGCACCGCGCAGGGGTCGCCCCCGGAGGGCGCGCGCCGGCAGCACCGCCGCCAGGACCGCCAGGAGCAGGGTGAGCGCCGCGGCCCCCGCCACCTGCCCACCGGGGATCGACACCTCGGTCAACGGGTGGTCGGCGATGCGTTCGATGAGCGGACCGGCCAGGGCGAAGGTCACCAGCCCCAGGAACACTCCGGCGGTCGCGGAGATGGCGCCCAGCAGCATCCCACCGGCGACGACCACCCTGCGGACCTGCGCAGCGGTGGCACCGGCGGCGGCCACCAACGCCAACTCCCGACGTTGCCGGGCGGCGCCGACGGTGAATGCCGCACCAACCAGGAGCACAACCTGGGTGCCGGCGAAGCTGACCACGAGCACCGTCGCCGCCGCCTCGATCCGACGTTCCGCGGCGCCAGGGGCACTCCGTTTCCCATAGGAGCTGGGCTCCGGGGGCGACCACCCACTGCCCGGCGGCAGTTGCACCATCAACCTGCCGCCCGCCGAGGAGAGCGGCGCGTCATTGGGAACGAGCAGCCCAGCGGCGCGCAACGACCGACTCCAGTCGATCAGCCCCACCACGGTGAGCTCCCGCTGCGGCATCCCGGCGGTCAGCCGGCCCCCCAACTCCAGGCCCAGTTCGTTGGCCATCGCCCGGGTCAGCGCCACCTCGGCCGGCCCGTCGGGGGCCCGCCCGGACCGGAGCACATACCGACCCTGGTTCAGCGGGTGCTCCGGGTCGGTCGCCTCGTAGTCCGACACGCGCAGGTCCTCCGGGCCGCGGACCACCGTGCGGGCCTGCGTCAACCCGAGGGTGTGGCTGCCCGACGGCAGGGTGGCCACGATCGGGCTGTCGGAGTCAACGATCAGATCGGCCTGGCCAAACGTGAAGGTGGCGTTCTGCGCCGAGGTGCCGCTGAGGTTGCTCCAACTCGCCAGCAGGACGGTGCCGGCGTAGGCGGGGACGAAGAGCATCAGCAGGATCAGCGCGCTCCGGACCCGATGCCGCAGCGCGGAGCGACGAGTGATGCGCAGCGCGACCCGCCACGAACCGAACCGGCCGGCGGCGCTCACGACGGCTCCGCCAGCAGCCGCCGGGCATCGTCGCGCTCCGGGGTGGTGTCCACCAGTCGCCCATCTCGGAGAAAGACCGTGCGGTCCGCCCAGCCGGCGTACCGCGCCTCGTGCGTGACCAGCACACCAGCCGCCCCGCCGTCGATCCGCGCCCGCAGGACCTGCAACACCGCGAGGCTGGTCTGCGAGTCGAGGGCACCGGTCGGCTCGTCCGCCAGCACCAACCGGCGCTCGCCGACCAGGGCGCGGGCGATCGCCACCCGCTGCTGCTGCCCACCGGAGAGCTGATCGGGAAACCGGTCGGCAACCTCGGGCAGGCCCACCTCGTCCAGCGCGGTGATAGCCGAGGCGCGGGCCGCCCGCGCACTGCTGCCGCCGAGTTCCAACGGCAGGGCGACGTTCTCCGCCGCGGTCAGGTCGGTCACCAGGTTGAAGTCCTGGAACACATAGCCGATGCGGTCCCGGCGCAGGTGGGCCACCGCCGTCGAATCGAGCCCGCCGAGCCGAACCCCCGCCACCTCCACCGACCCGGAGGTGGGCACCTCCAGCCCACCGGCGATGGAGAGCAGGGTGGACTTCCCCGAACCGGACGGCCCCATCACCGCGACCAGTTCACCGGCCCGAACGGTCAGGCTGACCCCGGCCAACGCCCACACCGAGCCCTCGCCGGCCCGGTAGACCCGTTCCACCTCGGCCAGCCGCAACACCACGTCGCTCACCGCCGGGCCCGCCCCGACTCAGCGATTTCGGCAGCCTCGGGCGGGGTCGGCGCATACGTGGACGCGGGCGCGGGCCGGGTGTACCGCCGCCGCAGCACCGTCGCCTCCACATGGTCCAGCCACCGGAGCTCACCCTCCAGGGCGAAAATCAGGTGGTCGAGGAACAGCGACCAGGTGAGGTCAACATCCTCGTTGGCCTGTCGGCGCAGGTCGGTGTAGTCCCGCAGCTGCCGCATCGACTCGGTGCGCTGATGCTGCACCACGATCGTGATGTCCACACTCGGGTCCCGCGCGGCCATCGCCAACTTGATCGCCAACTCGTTGCGGGGGCGCTCCGTCTCGGTGACGGGGGTGAGGTACCACTCGGCGAGCGCCACCCGCCCGGGCTCGGTGAGCATGTACAGCTCTCGCCCCTCGGCGTCCGCACCTTCGGTGGCGACGAGGCCGTCGCGGACCAGGCGGTCCAGGGTGGTGTAGATCTGACCGACGTTCACCGCCCAGCTGCCACCGGTACGTGTGTCGAGCTCCGTTCGGAGCTGGTACCCGTATTTCGGACCGTCCACGAAGAGGGCCAACAGCCCCCACCGCACCGCGTTTCGCTGCATGGCAGGGGAACTTACCAGGTAACTACTTACTTAGTAACTCCTTCCTGGAGCTGGACGCGGCCGAGCTAACTGGTTACCGAAAGGTTCCTGGGGTTCGAAAAAGTGCCTTCTTCCCTGCATACGATCGGTTTCCTATGGTGTTCTAGTAACCGAAAGAGAGCGAAAGGAGGCGGTCATCATGGCCGTAACCCTGGTCAACCCGAGCGGACTTCCCGTGGTCGACGTGTACCGGCAGGTGTCGGTGGCGACCGGTTCCAAGCTGATCCACGTCGCCGGGCAGGTCTCCTGGGACGCCGACGGTAAGACGATCGGCGAAGGCGACCTGGCCGCCCAGGTCGAGCAGTGCTACCTCAACGTCGGTACCGCACTGGCTGGCGTCGGGGCGTCCTTCGCCGATGTGGTGAAGTTGACGGTGCATGTCGTCGACTGGACCCCGGAGCGGATGCCGGAGTTGCTCGAGGGCATCGAGCGGGCGTCGGCCAAGCTGGGCACCACACCCATTGCTCCGGCCTCACTGTACGGAGCCGCGGCGTTGGATACTCCCGAACACCTGGTCGAGGTTGAGGCGACCGCCGTCCTCGACTGATCACACCTGCGAGGTGTCGAAGCGGCGCCGCGACGACTCGATGTGGCTGAAGTGGCGTTGAGTCCAGCCGCACATGCCGTCGACGACGCTGCGTAGCGCCTCACCCGCCTCGGTGAGGGTGTACTCGACCCGGGGCGGGATGGTGGGATACACGGTTCGCTCGACCAGGCCGTTGCGTTCCAGCATCCGCAGGTTCTGGGTGAGCATCTTGTGGCTGATGCCGCCGACCTCGTCGCGTAGTTCACCGAAGCGCATGGTGCGTTGTCCGATGAACTCGATGATCAGGAATGCCCACTTGTTGGCCACGTCGGAGAAGATCTCCCGTGCCAGCGAATCGGCACGCGCCAGATCGGCGTCTGGCAGCAGCTCGCTCGCCTCGTGTCGGTTGCCCATCCGTTCACTCTCCATCAGATCCTCAGTAACCACAAGAGAGTACTGGCGAAACGGAGACAAGAGGCGTCTACGCAGGTGCCCCGGCCGCAACGACGACGGCACACCCACGGCGTGGACGCCACGGCTGCGGTAGAGCCGGCGGGCGTTCCGCAAGTGCCCGTGGACCACCTCGTCGGTCGGCGACGGCGGGGGTGGATCGACCTCGAGCCCTCGCCAGCAGGTAGGACTCCCGGTGGTTTGATCGCATGACGCTCGTCACCGCGGGTATTTCAGCAAAAGCTGGCGCTGAGAACGTTCGTTCTCTAGAGTGACATCCAGAGCGGCTGCGAACGGTCGTTCTCCTTAACTGAGGGGTTACCGTGCCATTCATCACCGTGGGAACCGAGAACAGCACCAACATCGACGTGTACTACGAGGACCACGGTCAGGGACAGCCGGTGGTACTCATCCACGGCTACCCCCTGGACGGGCACTCGTGGGAGAAGCAGTCCGCGGCCCTACTCAAGGCCGGCTACCGGGTGATCACCTACGACCGGCGGGGCTTCGGTCAGTCCAGCCAACCCACCGTCGGCTACGACTACGACACCTTCGCCGGCGACCTGAACGCGGTCCTGGAGACCCTGGACCTCACCGACGTGGTCCTGGTCGGCTTC
>NZ_AZWO01000018.1 GCF_000514775.1 Salinispora pacifica CNR114
TAGCCCTGGTAGCCGTGGCGGGCTTCGCTGCCCCAGCCGCCTTCGGACTCGCTGCCCCAGCCGCCCTCGGATCCGTAGCCCTGGTAGCCGTGGCGCTTGTAGTCGTGGCCCTTGTAGTCGTGGCCCTTGTCTTTCCAGTCGTGACCGCCCTTGCCCCGGTGGTCCTTGCCGTCCCGTCGGTCCTCAGCTGGCCGGAGCGGGACCTTGCCGGTCACCTTCGACCAGACATAGGCGTGCTCCTGCGGCGTCGGGCAGAACTGGATCAGCTTGACCTCCTGGCCGGCCCTGACCGCATGCGGCTTCGCTAGGACCTTGCCTTCATCATCCCGGTGATGATCGTCCGCGACCGCGATACCCGGCGCGCACACGAGCAGGGAGGCGCCACCGAGGGCCGCACCTGCCACGACCTTCCCGAGCAGCTTCTTTGCCATAACGTGCGTCACTCCATCCCCTGTTGTCCTGAACTCGGTGACAACCGAGCTAGGGCAGACGTTAGTCCGTTTCACAACCTATGAAGGAGAAATTTCGTCTTTTCCGACTTTAGGAGCTATGTAGGGTTTGATGACCTTCGGTCTCGATGGGCTGGTGTGCTCTTCCCGCGTTGTGCACCTTTATTCCGGCGAGGGTTGACGGTCAGAGTCGCTTCCGTCGAAGGATTGCGATGGAAGCGCTCCCATGGGAGAATCGGCGTACCTAGGGAGCCACACCAGCAGCGGCAGGGGCATCGAGGGCAACCGGTTCGCCGGACGATCATCCTGCCGGTCCGACCGACCTGCATCGCAGGTCTGCAAAGACCACCACCACCCGGTCCAGGACGGCCTCGGAAAATATCCGCTGGCATCGGTGGCTGTCCACGTCGGCATCCACCGGGCCGATCGGCCCGGCCGTCCACGGAACGGTCTCGCCCAAGGAGATCTGTGGCATGAATGTGTGGAGAAGACTCGCCGGCCCGCGCCCGTCCCTCGCGTTGGCCGGCGCGGGCGTCCTGGTCGTGGGCGGGTTGGTGACCCTGCCGGTCACCATGGCCCACGCCGCGACCCAGTGTGAGGTGTCGTATACCACGAATGACTGGCCTGGCGGTTTCACCGCCTCCGTCAGTATCAAGAACACCGGGGAGGCGCTCGACGGCTGGACGCTCCGCTTTACCTTCCCGAGCAGCAGTCAGCAGGTTGTGCACGGCTGGTCGGCTCGGTACAGCCAGTCCGGGCAGAACGTCACCGCACAGAACGAGTCGTACAACGGTTCAGTAGCAAGCGGTGCCACGATCGATATCGGCTTCAACGGCTCGTGGAGTGGTAGCAACCCCAAACCGGCGTCGTTCACCCTCAACGAGGTGGCCTGCAGCGGCGGCGGCGGACCCACCACGGCACCGCCGACCACCCCACCCCCCACCACCTCCCCACCCGGAAGCCGGGTCGATAACCCGTACCTGAACGCGGTGGGGTACGTGAACCCGGAGTGGAAGGCCAAGGCCGAGTCGGTGCCCGGTGGCGATCGGGTTTCGGATACGTCGACCGCCGTCTGGATCGACCGGATCGCTGCCATCGAGGGCACTGACGACAGCCAGTCCAACGGACCGATGGGCGTGCGGGATCACCTGGACGAGGCGTTGAGTCAGGGGGCGGACTACATCCAGTTCGTCGTCTACAACCTGCCGGGTCGGGACTGCGCCGCGCTCGCCTCGAACGGTGAACTGGCGCCAGACGAGTTGCCCCGCTACAAGTCCGAGTTCATCGATCCGATCGCGGCAATCCAGAGTGACCCGGCGTATCAGGACCTCCGGATCATCAACATCATCGAAATTGACTCGCTGCCGAACCTGCACGCCAACACCGGCAGCAACCCAGGCGCCACTCCGACCTGTGACCTGGTCAAGCAGAACGGCGCCTACGTCAACGGCATCGGCTATGCGCTGGCCACGTTGGGTGCGATCGGCAACGTCTACAACTATGTGGACGCCGCCCACCATGGCTGGATCGGTTGGGACTCCAACTTCAGCCCGGTCGCCCTGCTCCTAAAGGATGCCGCCACCGCCTCGGGCAGCACGGTCGACAACGTGCACGGCTTCATCGTCAACACCGCCAACTACTCGGCACTACGTGAGCCCTACTTCCAGATCAACGACACGGTCAACGGTCAGACGATCCGCCAGTCCACGTGGGTGGACTGGAATCAGTACGTGGACGAGCTGACGTTCGCGCAGGCGTTCCGGGACGAACTGGTTGGCCAGGGCTTCGACGCGGAAGTGGGAATGTTGATCGACACCTCCCGCAACGGCTGGGGTGGCAGCGCCCGACCAGCCGGCCCCGGGCCGATGACCGATGTCGACAGCTACGTCGACGGTGGTCGAGTTGATCGACGGATCCATGCCGGCAACTGGTGCAACCAGTCTGGCGCGGGCCTGGGCGAGCGGCCGCAGGCCGGACCGGAGCCGGGGATCGATGCCTACGTCTGGGTGAAGCCACCGGGTGAGTCGGACGGCTCCAGCGAGGAGATCCCGAACGACGACGGCAAGGGCTTTGACCGGATGTGCGACCCGACGTACGAGGGCAACGCCCGGAACGGCTTCAACCCCACCGGGGCCCTGCCCGATGCGCCGATCTCCGGTGCCTGGTTCCCGGCGCAGTTCCAGCAGCTCATGCAGAACGCCCATCCGCCGCTGCCCTGATTTGGAACTCAGCCGCTGGGGTTGTGAGGCGCTTGGGCGGCGGGTTTCCCGAGTCCCGGACCCGATCAGTTCGATCGGGTCCGGGGCGCCGGCGGCTACGGGTCAGGGGACCGTACGTTCGATCGCCGCCCGGCCCTTCTCGACCAGGTCTCGGCGGGCCCGCTCAACATTCTCCGGGGTCAGGTCCTGACCGCGGGCCGCCACCAGATCCTCCGGCTCCCACGGCTGCTCCGCGCCGGTGCGGATGCCGCCCCCACCGGCCCCGGCGTCGTACGGGTCGCCAAGGAGGTCCTCGGTCGACGGGCCGCTTTCGGCCTGCTCCCCAGCGGCCGCGAAGGTGGGGGTGTTCCGGTCGCCACCCCCGTCGGTCATCAGCTGGGGGACGCCGGTGTCATCCTCGACCGCCGCGGCTGCCTCAGCGCTCTCCTCCAACGGTCGGTACCGGTCCCGATCGGTCATGGTGTCGCCCTCCCGTCCGTACGTGCGCTACCTCTCCGCGTACCCCGTGCACTGGGTGCCATGCCACCTGCATCGCGCCGTGGCTCAGCGGTGGAGTCGGCGGTCCGCGTCGCGTCGTCCTCCCGCTGCTCGCGGTGGCTCTCGGCGGCGGAAGGCTCGGCAGTTTCCGAAGCGCGTTCGGCCCGCCGCTGCACCCATCCCGGGCCTCCGCGGAATTCGGCCGTCGGGTCTGCCCGCCAGCCTTCTCGCGCCACGTCAACGGCACCGTCGCCGGGTCGGGGGGTTGACTCGGCCCGCGCGTCCGGAGCTTCTGCCCCGCCGGCCAGCGCGGACGCGGCGACCGCCCCGCCGACTGAGGGTGCACCGAGGGCGCTCGGGACCGGGGCGGGTCGGTGAAATTCGGGCCGGTCGTCCCTGTCGCCGTCCGGCGTGACGCGCTGGTCGTTTTCGTCGCCGGTCGTCGGTCGACCACCCTTCGGTCGTGCTGGTGCGGCTGCGACGGGTGCTCCCTCTGGGTGCTCAGTGTCGGCCTGCTGCTCGTCCTGGCGCATTCTCGACTCCTCAACCTGGCTCCTCCGCTGCCTTGGGTATCCCACCTGATGCAGCGCATCAATCCCGGTCCGGCGCACTTTTCGGTGGCCGGAGGGAATCCCCCATTCGGGTTTTGCCGGCTAAAATCGCGTAATCAGGTAGCTAGTGGATGGACGGTACGCTGAGGTCGTGGCGTCGTGGGTAGCCGCCGTGCGGGGTTCCGTGGCCGTCTGGTTGGGGGCGGAGTACGTGTTGGGCGTCCCGTTGCCCGGGCTGGCGGCATCCGGCTGTCCCGTCCATGCCCAGGCAGACGGTAGTGCAACTGGAGCAAATTCCGTATCCTGCCCAAGGCGACCGCCAATGGCGCCCCGGTACGATTTGGGGCGCGTTCCGGCGGGTGCTGTCCGGCGTGTGCCGCGCCCCGCAGCCCCCCACGATCTGGGCGAGGTCCTGATTGAACATTCGCGACTGGCCGATCCGCTCCAAGCTGACCGCACTGGTCGTGGCGCCGATAGCCGCGCTCCTCGCACTGTGGATCTTCGCCACCACGCTCGCCTTTGGACCCGCACAGAGCCTGCTCTCCGCCCGGACCCGCCTCAATGAGTTTGGGCGGCCCGGCGAGGCGGTCGTCGCCGAGCTGCAACGCGAGCGTCGGCTCTCGGTCGTGTACCTGGCTGCCGAGTCTGCTGAGGTTGGCCTCGATGAACAGCGGAGGCATACGGACGAGGCGATCGCCGAACTGCGTCTTCGAGCTGCCGGCGACGACCTTCGGGACGCCACCAACGACCTGTTGGATGTGCGGTTGGACCAGTTCCTCATCGCCCTAGATGCGTTGTCAGCCGGGCGTGGTCAGATCGACCGGGGAGAGGCGGACACGTCCGACATCGTTGATCTCTACAGCGGAATGATCTCGTCGGCTTTCCAGGCCTTCGCGGCGCTGTCAGCGTTGCCGGACCCCGAACTACACCGGGAGGCGTTGGCGATAGCCGCGCTCGGCCACTCCCGCGAACTGCTCGGTCAGGCCGATGCCGTGTTGGCCGGGGCATTCGTCTCGGGCAGCTTCGCCGAGGGCGAGCACCGCAAGCTCGTGCAGACAATCGCCAACCAGCGGTTCCTCGCTGATTCGGCGGTGGCCGACCTACCGGCGGCGGAACGTAGCGAGTATCAGCGGTTGACCCAGCAGGCGGAGTTCCGCCGACTGGGTCAGATGCAGGAACTTCTGCTCGAGAACTCCGCCGATCGGCTGCCGATAGTGGCTGCGAGCTGGCAGGCCGACTACGACGCGGTCCAGCAGGCGATGCGGGACTATGAGCTGAACCAGGCCGACGGCTTGGCCGATCGGTCGAAGCCTCTGGCCATACGCGTCTTGCTACTGCTTGCCTCCGCCGGGTTGCTGGGCCTCGTCGCGGTCGTGGTCTCCCTGGTGGTGGCGGTTCGGGTCGGCCGTTCCCTGGCCAGCCGGCTGGCCGGGTTGCACACCGTACTCGAACGGGCGGAACGCCAGTTGCCCGAGCTGGTGGCGCGGATGCGCCAGGGTGAGACGGTGGACGTGGAACGGGAAGCGCCGTCCGTCGATTTCGGCACGGACGAGATCGGCCGGGTGGGGCGCGCCTTCACCGCGGTGCGGCGGACCGCCATCCGGTCTGCCGAGGGTGAGGTGAACCTGCGCCGTGGTCTCAACGAGGTCTTCCTCAACATCGCCCGCCGTAGCCAGGGGCTCGTGCATCGCCAACTCGCGCTGCTTGACCGGATGGAGCGGCGCGCCGAGAAACCGGACGAACTAGCTGACCTCTTCCAGGTCGACCACCTGGCCGCCCGGCTGCGACGGCACGCGGAGGACCTGGTGATCCTGGCTGGCTCAGCTCCGAGCCGGGGCTGGCGCAACCCAGTCGCCATGGTCGATCTGATTCGGGGGGCGCTGTCCGAGGTCGAGGCGTACAAGCGGGTTGATATCGGCGGCGTGCAGTCGGCTGGGCTCATCGGCCGGACCGTGGGTGACCTGATCCACCTGCTCTCCGAGCTGATCGAGAACGCCACCAGGTTCTCACCGCCGGGGACCCGGGTCCAGGTCGCCGGGGTGTGCAGGGCTGACGGCTACCTCTTCGAGATCACTGACCATGGCCTTGGTATGAGCGCGGAGGCGTTGGCGGACGCCAACTCGCTGTTGTCCTCGTCGCCCGAGTTCGACCCAACCCGGACCGACCGGCTCGGGCTCTTCGTGGTGGCCCGGTTGGCCGCCCGACACGGGGTACGGGTTCGGCTGCGTCCGTCCGAGTCGGCTGGTCTGACCGCGGTCGTTCTCATCCCGGACGAGTTGATCACCGAGGAGCCGCTGCCGGCGGGCTTGGCCGGCGGCGAGCGAGAGCGTCCGGAGTCCCGGGCAGTTCGGCGGGAGCCGCCGCGTCGCTCGTCCGCCGAGCCGGAGCCGTTGGCGCTCGCCGACAGTACGTCGGTCCCGACTGCCGGCGAGTCGGCCGGGACCGATGCCGGCCCGGTGCCCGTCGAGGTGGCCGGCGAGATCGACGGGCTGCCGCGGCGGGTTCGCCGTCGTCCGGCCGGGGCGCCGCGGAGCCGGATGGGCGCGGCGGTGCCCGACGGGGCAACCACCGAGACCCGGCGGCTGCGGCCGACCGTGGCAGAGCCGATGGCGCGGCAGCCGGCCGGGGACGGTCGGCAGTCCCTGTCGTCGGACCCAACCCCCCGCTCCCCGGAGGAAGCCCGCCGGATAATGGCGGCGCTACAAGCCGGCACGACGAGGGGGCGTCGGGTCGCCGCCGCCCGAGTATCAATGTCCGAGGTCGGACCCGGCGCTCAGCCGGTCGACCCCTCGAACGATCTCGAACCCCCGACCGCAGCTGAGAGGGATGCGTGATGCTGCAATCTGCCAGGCAGAATGTTGATCTCGACTGGTTGCTCGACGAACTGGTGGAGCGGGTGCCGCCCGCCCGGCAGGCGGTGGTGCTCTCCGCCGATGGGCTGCTGCTGGGGGCCTCCGCCGGGCAGGAACGGGACGATGCGGAGCACCTGTGCGCTCTTGCCTCTGGCCTATCCAGCCTGGCCCGGGGCACGAGCCGGCAGGTGGCCGGTGGTCCCGTTCGGCAGACTGTCGTCGAGATGGAATCGGCATTTCTGTTCGTGACCACGGCCGGGCAGGGCGCCTGCCTCGCTGTGGTCAGTGACGCAGACGCCGACATCGGGCTGGTGGCGTACGAGATGGCGATGCTGGTGACCCAGGTGGGGGAGACGATGAGCATCCCGGCTCGGCCAGCGGTGGGCCCACGCGATGTGGGCTGAGCCCGGAATGCCGCATGACTGGCTGGATGCCGATGCGGTTCCGGTGGTGCGCCCCTACACCCTGACCGGGGGACGTGTTCGGGCGGCGGGCGGGTTCGACCTGGTCGCGTACGTCCTCGCCGACCGGAACGCGCAGCCCGCCGTACACCTCGACCTGCATCCCGAGCACCTACGGCTGGTGGCGTTGGCCGCCCGGCCGGTCCCGGTGGCCGAGTTGGCGGCCGGCCTCGACCTGGCGGTTGGCGTCGTCCGGGTGCTGCTCGGCGATTTGGTGGACCGGGGTCTGGTGACGGTCCACCAGCCCTCGGCCGGCCCGTACCTGCCCGACAACAATATTCTCAAGGCGGTGGTCAGTGGACTCCGTGCGCTCTGAACTTCCACAAACCGGGGCCCGCATCCCGATCGCACTCAAGATCCTCATCGCCGGGGGCTTCGGCGCCGGGAAGACGACGCTGGTGAGCGCGTTGAGTGAGGTTCGCCCGCTCCAGACCGAGGAGATGTTGACCGATGCCGGGGTCGGCACCGACGATCTTGCGGGGGTGGAGGCGAAGTCCACCACCACGGTGGCGATGGACTTCGGTCGAATCACCATCAACGAAGATCTTCTGGTCTACCTCTTCGGTGCGCCGGGACAGGACCGGTTCTGGTTCCTCTGGGACGAGTTGGCGTTCGGGGCGCTGGGCGCGGTGGTGCTCGCCGACACCCGACGACTGGCCGACTGTTTCCCATCCATCGGCTACTTCGAACAGCGGGGGATTCCGTTCGTGGTCGGTGTCAACTGTTTCGATGGGGCGCGCCGGTTCAACCTGGAGACCGTACGTGAGGCGTTGGACCTGGACCCCGACGTGCCGATGCTGCTCTGTGACGCCCGGGAGCGGCAGTCCGGCAAGCAGGTGTTGATCGCACTCGTCGAACATGTGGCCCGGCAGCATGGGGAACCGGTGCCGGTCTGATCCGGTGCCGGCCGGTGCGAGGCGTCCGCCTCGCCGCGGTGCGCTGTCGGCCCGGGCGGTAGCTCGCTCCGGACGTGGAGCCGCGCGGTGGCGTTCCAGCGTGACGCGCCGCGGCTTGGACGAAGCTCTGGTTGGATCGGAGGAGTCGGCGCGGAGGGGGTCCGGTGGCGGTTCAGGGCGTGTTCGTCTACCTCGGTTGCTACACGGCGGCCGCCGGGGGGCGCGGCGAGGGGATCGTCGTCGCTCAGCGGGAGCCGGATTCGGGTGCGCTCACGCCGCTCGGCACGGTCGCGGTCACCCCGGCGCCGTCGTTCCTCGCTCGGCATCCGGACCTGCCAGTCCTGTACGCGGTCAATGAGGTGGCCGATGGCGGGGTCAGCGCGTTCCGAGTCGCCGCGGATGGGGGTCTCACCGTGTTGGGTAGCCGGCCCACCGGTGGCGCCGAACCATGCCATCTCGCTGTCGCCGACGATGGCCGGCACCTCTTCGTGGCCAACTACGGCGGCGGGAGCGTGACGGTATTCCCGCTCGACCGGCAGGGGGTGCCCGGGGAGCGCACCGACCTGGTCCGGCACGAGGGGCATGGCCTGGACCCACAGCGGCAGGAGCGGGCGCACACCCACATGGTCGCTCCGGGCCGAAACGGAGGGCCGCTGCTCGTGGTTGACCTCGGCACCGACTCGATCTACCGGTATGAGCTCGACGCCGGGCCGGGGCGGTTGGTGGTACGGGCTCCGCGGGTGCGCATCGCCGCTGGTGTCGGTCCCCGGCACCTGGCCCGGCACCCGGACGGAAGACGCTGCTGGCTGGTCGGGGAACTGGACGGGTCGGTCCTGGCCTACGAGGTCACCACTGACGCTTCGCTGCGGTTCCGGGGCCGGGTTCCGGCCAGCGGGCGGCCGGGGCAGGTGCAGCCTTCGGAGGTCGCGGTCGGGCCGGAGGGGCACTTCCTCTACGTCGCGAACCGGGGTGTCGGCACGATCGCTGTCTTCGCGCTCGACGGCGAGTTGCCGGTGCTGGTCGCCGAGGTGGACTCCGGCGGTGAGTGGCCCCGGCACTTCGCGCGGATCGGCGCCGACCTGTACGTCGCGGACGAGCGGGCCGACCTGATCGGCGTGTTCCGGGTCAACCCGGAGACCGGCGTGCCGTCGCTGGTCAACGAGGCGGTTGGTGTCCGGAGCCCCACCTGCGTCCTGCCCTGGACGGAGGAGTACGGCACACGGGGTTCTGGTGTTCACGTAGCGTAGTAGATGTGCGGGTACTTGTTGCTGCTGCGTAACTAAAGTTGACCGGAGGTGGCCGTTGCTCGCCGGCAGCCGGAAAATGACCCCGTGTCTGCAGGCCGCCATCGCAACCGAACGAACATCCACCTCGCCAGCGTCGCCGCAGCCGTCGGCGTGTTGGTGGTTACTGCTGGTGGATACTTCGGCTACCGGCAGCTCGCGGCGCCGGACTGTTCCGGCTCGGTCCAGCTGGCGGTAGCGGTCGCGGCTGAGCTGGCACCGGCGGTCGATTCCGCGGCGACCGAGTGGGAGAACGGGGGTGCGGCGGTTGGCGGCACCTGCGTTGAGGTGAGCGTGACCGCGTCCGAGCCGGTCGGGATAGCTGCCACCGTCGCCGCCAAACACGGTGCCATCCTGCCCGGGGTGGGTCAGGTCAGCGGCGCAGTGGTAAGCCCCGATGTCTGGGTGCCGGATTCGTCGGCGTGGCTGCTGCGGCTCAAAAGCGGTGGAGCGTCCGAGTTCAACCCGGGTAACGGAGCATCGATCGCCCGGAGCCCGGTGGTCGTGGGCGTACCCGAGCCGATCGCCTCCCAGCTTGGCTGGCCGGAGCAGGAGTTCACCTGGTCCGCGCTGGTCAGCCAGGTCAACGACACGGAGCCGCTCAAGGCCGGCACCGTGAACCCGACCCAGGATGCCGCCGGCCTCTCCGGGCTACTCGCGTTGAGCGCCGCCGCCGCGGCCGGGGAGGACGGCCAGGCAGCAACCGTCGGTGCGTTACGTGCGTTGTCAGCCAGCAGTGCGGATCGGCGTCAGGAACTGCTCGCGAAGTTCCCCACCTCTGTCGACCCGACCACGATGGCCCGTAGTCTCGGCGCGGCAGCGTTGTCGGAGGAGGATCTGCTCTCCTACAACGCCGGGGATCCGGTGGTGCCGCTGGCCGCGCTCTATCCGAAGCCGGCGGCGACACCGTTGGACTATCCGTATGCGGTGCTGCCGGGGATCGGGTCGGCCAAGACGGCGGCCGCCCGGATGCTCTTCGATGTGCTCACCACGGCCAGCTTCAAGGACCGGTTGGCGTCGTTGTCGCTGCGGGGGCCGGACGGTACCTGGGGTGCCGGCTTCAGCGTGCCCGAAGGGGCGCCGAGCCCGGCGGCCGATGGCGACAGCGCCACCGGCGACCTGGATCTACTGGCGGTCGAGCGGGTGGTCTCCAGCTGGTCAATCGCCACCCAGTCCGGCCGGATGCTCTGTGTCATCGACGTCTCTGGCTCGATGCGGGAACCCGTGGCGAGCGCCAACGGCATGAGCCGTCAGCAGGTCACCCTCGCTGCGGCAGGGCGTGGGCTCCACCTTTTCGACGACAGTTGGCAGATCGGGCTGTGGGAGTTCTCGACGAACCTGGGCAGCGGACGGGACTATCGGCGGCTGGTTGAGATCGGCCCGCTGAGTAGTCAGCGGAGCGAGCTTGAGGCGGCGTTGACCCAGATCCAGCCGACCCGGGGTGACACTGGTCTGTTCGACACGGTGCTCGCCGCGTACGAGGCGGTCCAGGAGGGCTGGGACCAGGGGCAGGTCAATTCGATCGTGCTCTTCACCGACGGTAAGAATGACGACGACAACGGCATCAGCCAGCAGCAACTGATCACCGAACTGGAGCGGATCAAGGACCCGGAGCGGCCGGTGCAGGTGGTTCTGATCGGGATCGGCGCGGACGTCAGCAAGGCAGAGCTGGAGTCGATCACGAAGGTTACCGGCGGCGGCTCCTTCATCACCGAGGACCCGACCAAGATTGGTGACATCTTCCTGAACGCCATCGCGCTGCGCGAGACGGGTTCCTGACCTGACCCGAGGATCAGCGGCGCGGCGCCAGCAGCGTCGAGAACGATGCGGCGGGACTCTCGGCAGGGCGGCGGCCGCGCAAAGTGACGGTAATATGTCGGAAAGAATCGGCGTCCACAATGCGCAGGGCAGGATGTCGTTGTTCCGGCGGGAACCAGGCCATCCTCGGCTCGGACCACCGGGCCGCCTCCGGCCGTGACCACCGGGGGCGAGGTGAGGTGGGGAGGGTCGGTGAACTCAGCCACGCTGCTGACCTCCGGACGGTCAATGGCGGGCGGTCTGACCCCGCCGAGGACTCGCGCTGCGCTGCGGTCCTACCTTCGGGCTCTGGTGGTACTCGACACCGCGGCGCTGAGTCTCGCCGTTCTCCTCGGGTACCTCACCCGCTTCGGCATCGGGCCCCCCGGCGGCGCTGTGCTGCCCTACGCCGTCTTCGCGCCCGGCCTGGTGCTGGCGTGGCTGGTCTCGCTCAAGGCTCTTCGCTGCTACGACGATCGGGTAGTCGGCTATGGCGCCGACGAGTATCGGCGGGTGGGTGTGGCCAGCCTGCGCCTGGCCAGTGGGGTCGTGATCGTGGGCTGGATCCTGGATGTCGGCGTGCCCCGGGGGTTCCTCGTCACCTCCTTCGCCGCCGGTGTGGTCGGGCTCGAGCTGGCCCGCTTCGTCGCCCGCAAGAGGTTGCACCGGTCCCGCGCACGGGGCCGCGGTTGGTCCCGGAAGGTTCTCGTGGTCGGGGACGCCGCGCATGTCCTGGAGTTGGTGCACACCCTGCGGCGCGAGCTGTACGCGGGCTACCAGGTCATCGGGGCGTGCATCCCGGACGTGTTGCTCGCGCCGGTCCCGCAGCAGTTGGGGGACGTGCCCGTGGTGGGCTCGTTTCGAGGCATCCCCGAGGCTGCCACCGCCATCGGCGCCGACACCGTGGCGGTGACCGCCTCCGGAGAACTGACCGCCACCCGGCTGCGTCGGCTCGGCTGGCAGCTGGAGAGCACCGGGGTTGATCTCGTGGTCGCGCCGGCACTGACCGATGTCGCGGGACCCCGGATCCACACCCGTCCGGTGGCCGGGCTACCGCTGATCCACGTCGAGGCCCCGGAGTTCCGGGGCGCCCGTAAACTGGTGAAAGGGCTGGTCGACAAGGCGTTCGCGATCTTCGCACTGACCCTGCTGCTGCCGCTGCTGATCGTGATTGCGTTGACCGTGCTGGTCGACAGCCGGGGGCCGGTGTTGTTTCGGCAGACCCGGGTCGGGCAGGGAGGCCGGGAGTTCGGGGTGTGGAAGTTCCGCACGATGGAAGTCAACGCCGACGCCCGGCTGGTGGAGCTGGCGCCGCGGAACGAGACCGACGGCCTGCTGTTCAAACTGCGGGACGACCCCCGGGTGACCCGGGTCGGTCGACTGCTGCGCAACTGGTCACTGGACGAACTGCCACAGCTGGTCAACGTCCTGTTCGGGCAGATGAGCCTGGTCGGCCCCCGCCCACCGCTGCCCTCGGAGGTCGCCCGGTACGACGGCGATGTCGCCCGGCGGCTGTTGGTCAAGCCCGGCATGACCGGCCTCTGGCAGATCAGTGGCCGATCTGACCTGAGCTGGGAGGACGGTGTTCGGCTCGACCTCTACTACGTGGAGAACTGGTCCCTCGCCGCCGACCTGACCATCCTGTGGAAGACCTTCGGCGCAGTGGTGAACCGCCGCGGGGCGTACTAGTGCGGGTGCGTGGAGCGTTCCGGCGGCGCTCCCCCCGCGGCTTCGGGATGGCGTGCGTGGTGGGACTGTTGGCCTCGGTCTGGTAAACCAACCACAGAACCTGGCGGACGACACCCGGAGGCTGGCATGGCGCCCCGTCCCACCCCTGCCGACAAGTTCTCCTTCGGTCTCTGGACGGTGGGCTGGCAGGCCCGGGACCCGTTCGGCGATGCCACCCGGCCGGAGCTGGACGCCGTCGAGGCGGTGCATCGCCTCGCCGAGTTGGGGGCGTACGGCATCACCTTCCACGATGACGACCTGCTCCCCTTCGGGGCGAACGCTGCCACTCGCGACGCTCACCTCACCCGGTTTCGCCGGGCCCTCGACGAGACCGGCATGGTGGTCCCGATGGTCACCAGCAACCTCTTCACCCATCCCGTGTTCAAGGACGGCGGCTTCACCAGCAACGACCGGGATGCCCGGCGGTACGCGCTCCGCAAGGCGCTGCGCGCCGTGGACCTCGCCGCGGAGCTGGGCGCGGGCACCTTCGTCCTGTGGGGCGGTCGGGAGGGCGCCGAGTACGACCTCGCCAAGGATGTCCGCGCCGCGCTGGACCGCTACCGCGAGGCGGTTGACCTGCTCTGCCAGTACGTGGTGGCGCAGGGATACGAGCTGCGGTTCGCGATCGAGCCGAAGCCCAACGAGCCGCGCGGCGACATTCTGCTGCCCACCGTCGGGCACGCGCTCGCCTTCATCGCCACCCTGGCCCGCCCGGAGTTGGTCGGTCTCAACCCGGAGGTCGGGCATGAGCAGATGGCCGGGCTCAACTTCGTCCACGGCATCGCGCAGGCGCTTTGGCAGGGCAAGCTGTTCCACCTCGACCTCAATGGCCAGCGTGGGGTGAAGTACGACCAGGATCTGGTCTTCGGCCACGGTGATCTGCTCAATGCCTTCGCCCTGGTCGACCTCCTGGAGAACGGCGGTCCGGGCGGCGGGCCAGCCTACGACGGCCCCCGGCACTTCGACTACAAGCCGTCGCGCACCGAGGACCGGACCGGGGTGTGGGCCTCGGCCGAGGCGAACATGCGCACCTATCTGCTCCTCAAGGAGCGGGCTGCGGCGTTCCGGGCGGACCCGGAGGTGACCGCGGCGCTGGCCATGAGCCGGGTGGATGAGCTGACAACACCAACCCTGGCCCCGGGCGAGACCCACGCCGGGCTTCGCGCCGACCGTACTGCCTTCGAGGAGTACGACGTGACCGCTGCCGGCGCCCGTGGCTACCACTTTGTTCGGCTCAACCAACTCGCCGTCGAGCATCTGCTCGGCGCGCGCTGAAGGCGGCCGGATGCCGCTGGTCGCCGGAGTCGACTCGTCGACCCAGTCCTGCAAAATCGTTATTCGGGATGCGGAGAGCGGCGTCCTGGTCCGCCAGGGTCGGGCGCCGCACCCGGATGGCACCGAGGTCGACCCGGCGGCCTGGTGGTCCGCCCTGGGCGAGGCGGTGTCGGCCGCCGGCGGGCTCGCCGACGTCGCGGCGGTCTCGGTCGCCGGGCAACAGCACGGCATGGTCTGCCTTGACGATGCCGGCGCGGTGGTCCGCCCGGCGCTGCTCTGGAACGACACCCGCTCCGCCGGCGCCGCCGCCGACCTGGTGGCCGAGGCGGGCGCGGGCGACACCGGGCGGCGGTTCTGGGCGGACGCGGTGGGCGTGGTGCCGGTCGCCAGTCTCACCGTTACCAAGCTGCGTTGGCTGGCCCGGCACGAGCCGGGCAACGCCGCCCGGGTGGCTGCTGTCTGCCTGCCGCACGACTGGCTTACCTGGCGGCTCGCCGGCGCCCCCGGCCTGGCGGCGCTGAGCACCGACCGCAGCGACGCCAGTGGCACCGGCTACTGGTCCCCGGCCCGCGCCACGTACCGACGGGACCTGTTCGAGCAGGCGTTCGGCCGGATGGTGACCGTGCCCCGGGTACTCGGTCCGGTGGAGTCGGCCGGCCGACTTGACCCGGCCGTGCTCGCCGGAGCACCGGAGCGGGGGGAGGTCTCGCTCGGCCCCGGCGCGGGTGACAACGCCGCCGCCGCGTTCGCGGTCGGCGCTGGCCCCGGCGACGTGGTCGTCTCAATCGGCACCTCCGGAACCGTGTGCGGCGTCGCGGAGCAGCCGACCGCGGACCCGACGGGTGTCGTCGCCGGCTTCGCCGACAGCACCGGCCGATACCTGCCGTTGGTCTGTACGCTCAACGCGGCCCGGGTGCTCGACGCCGCCGCCGCGCTGCTCGGGGTCGGCCTCGCTGAGCTGGCCGACCTGGCGTTGTCCGCGCCACCCGGGGCGGACGGTCTGGTCCTGGTGCCCTACCTGGCGGGGGAGCGGACGCCGAACCGGCCGGACGCCAGCGGTGCGGTGCACGGGCTGACGCTGCGTACCGCCACCCCGGCGCACCTGGCGCGGGCGGCAGTCGAGGGAATGCTCTGCGCGCTCGCCGACGGACTGGACGCCCTCGTCGCGCAGGGCGTCGCCGTCGGGCGGGTGATTCTGGTTGGTGGTGGCGCCCGCTCCGCCGCGGTACGACGGGTCGCTCCGCAGGTCTTCGGTGTGCCGGTGGTGGTTCCGCCCCCGGGCGAGTACGTCGCCGACGGCGCCGCCCGCCAGGCCGCCTGGGCTGTCCTGGGTGCGGTGCAGCCGCCGAGGTGGACCGTGGCCGGGTCGCGAAGCTACGAGGCGGACTCGGTGCCGGCGATTCGGGCCCGGTATGCGGAGGCGCGGGAGCATGTCCTCGACCACGGGGGCGCACCGCGATCACCCCGGTGACGGGGCGGTGGGCCGGCCCTGGTTGGCTGCCGGTATGGCCTTGGTCACCGGTGGCCCGGTGCGGGCGTGGGGTGGCAGCCCGGCGCACCGGTTCTACAGCGTCGTGGTGTTTGTGCTGCTCGCTTCTTTGGACAATGTGGCGATCGGCCTGGTGCCTCCGCTGTATGGTTCGATCGCCGACGCGCTCGATGTGTCCCGGCGCCTACTCGGCCTGGTCACCGCGGCCAACTTTCTGGTCAGCGCGGTGGCGGCGGTGGGTTGGGCCTACGTCGGGGACCGCACCAACCGTAAGCCGCTGCTCATGGTCGGCACGCTGATCTGGGCGTTCGGCACCGGTGGCAGTGCGGTGGCGGGCAGCTATCCGACGTTTCTGGCCGCCCAGGTGGTCGGTGCGGTGGGGCTCGGCGCCGTGGGGTCGGTTGGCTTCTCGGTGGTCACCGACTTGATCTCACCCCGCCGGCGGGGTCTGGTGATGAGCTTCTGGGGGCTGTCCCAGGGGGTCGGCACGCTGGCCGGCACCCTGGTGGGCGGCCTGCTCGGGGCGGCGGACTGGCGACGTCCGTTCCTGGTGCTCACCGTGGTGGGGCTCGGTGCCACCGCGGCCTACCTGTTCACCTTCGACATCCAGCGTGGTCAGAACGAACCGGAGTTGGCCGACCGGTTGGCCGGTGGCGCCGAGTACGACCACCGGATCAGCCGGGCCGACCTGCCGCGGATTCTGGGCCGCCCGACGAATCGCTGGCTGATCCTGCAGGGGCTCACCGCGCAGGCCGCGTTCGGCTCGCTGGTCTGGCTGCCGGTGCTCTTCGCCGAACGGGCCGAGGCGCAGGGCTACTCGGCCGCGACGGCGGTCGTGGTCGGCAGTGTCTTCGCCACCCTGTTCCAGCTCGGTGGGGTCTTCTCCATCGTCGGCGGACTGGTCGGCGACGCGCTGCAACGCCGTACCCCGTCCGGCCGGGCGATGGTCGCCGCGGTCGGGATCCTCGCGGCGTTGCCGTTCTATCTGGTGCTCTTCTTCGTGCCGATTCGGATTGATGTGCCCGACGGGGCCGGCTCGGGCACCATCGTCCGGGCGGTGCTGGCGAGTGTGCTGACCGAGCCGACGGTCGGGCTGAGTCTGCTCACGGCGTTGCTGGCGCTTGCCCTGACCTCGGCCAACTCACCGAACTGGTTCGCCCTGATCGCGGACGTCAACCCGCCGGAGCATCGCGGCACTGTGTACAGTCTCGGCAACCTGGTCAACGGGGTCGGCCGGGCGACCGGGAACGGACTGGTCGGGGTGGTGTTCCATGGGCTGCGGGCGGCCTTCCCGCCGCCGTTGAACTACGCGGTCGGGCTCGCCGCGTTCCAGCTGTTCTTCGTGCCGACCGGGATCATGTACTGGCTCGCCGCCCGCAGTTCCCCACGGGACATCGCTGCGGTGCGACTACTGCTCCGGGCCCGTGCCAGGCGGATGTAGTACGGGGCGTGGTCATCCCTTGACGCTGCCGGCGAGGAGCCCGCGGACGAAGTAGCGCTGCAACGACAGGAAGACGAGCAGCGGTACGACGATGGCGACGAACGCGCCGGAGGTGAGGCGTTGCCACTCGTTGCCCCGGGTGCCGGCGAGCTCGGCGAGGCGGACGGTGAGCGGTGCGGTTTCGTCCCCGCCGCCCGCGAAGATCAACGCGACCAGCAGGTCGTTCCAGACCCAGAGGAACTGGAAGATGCCGTACGCGGCGAGCGCTGGGGTGATCAGCGGCAGCACGATCGTACGGAAGATCTTCGGGTGGGTGGCACCGTCGACCCGGGCTGCTTCCATCAGGTCCCGGGGCAGCTGGGACACGAAGTTGTGCAGCAGAAAGACACCCAGGGGCAGCGCGAAGCAGGTGTGGGCGAACCAGACCTGGATGAACCGCTGTTCGTCGTCGAGGTTCCAGGCGGGCAGGAGGTCGATGCCGCCGATACCGACGCCCTGGGAGAAGAAGCTGAGCAGTGGGACCAGGGCCATCTGGAGCGGGACGATCTGCAACGCGAAGATTCCGATATAGATCCAGTCCCGGCCCCGGAAGTTGATCCATGCCAGCGCGTACGCGGCCAGCGCCGCGAAGGCCAACGGGAACAACACCGACGGCAGCGTGATGACGATCGAGTTGAGGAAGTAGCTGGCCAGCTGGCCGGTCGACGAGGAGCGGCCGAAGAGTACCTGCTCGTAGTTCTCCAGTGTCAGCTGTGGATCAGCGAAGAACGTCCACCAGCCGGTCGTCTTGATCTGGTCCTCGGGTCGGAAGGACGAGATGAGGAGCCCGAAGGTCGGGATGGTCCAGACAATCGCGATCACGATTGAGGCAGCGGTGGCCCAGCGGGTGTTGAGCCGCCGGCGGACGCGGCCGGCGATGGTCGCCGGTGCGTCGGTTCCGGCCCGGGTCGGGGTGGTGGTCACGAGGTCATACCTCCCGCTGCCGGCGCAGGCTGCGTACCTGGTAGATGACGATGGGGATGACCAGGATGAACAGGACGACAGCGAGGGCCGAGCCCTGGCCGGTCTGCCCGTACCGGAACGCCTGGTTGTACATCTCGGTCGCGATCACGTTGGTGTCGAAGTTGCCGTTCGTCATCGTGCGGACGATGTCGAAGAGTTTCAGCGTGGCGATCGAGATGGTCACCACCACCACGACCAGGGCGGGCCGGATACCCGGCAGGGTGATCCGCCAGAACTGCTGCCAGGCGTTCACGCCATCGAGGCGAGCCGCCTCGATCATGTCGGTGGGGATGGCCTTGATGGCGGCCGAGAGCACCACCATGGCGAAACCGGCCTGGATCCAGATCATCACCACGATCAGCAGCAGGGTGTTCAGCGGCGGGTTCGCCAACCACTGTTGGGGCTCGCCGCCGAGCCACACCCAGATCTGGTTCAACAGGCCGATCTGGTCTGCCTCCGCGGGCCGGAACGCGTAGACGAACTTCCAGATGATGCCGGCGCCGACGAACGAGATCGCCATCGGCAGGAAGATCAGGGACTTGGCCAGGGCCTCGAGGCGGGCGCGGTCAACGAGCACTGCGTAGATCAGGCCGACCGAGGTGGCGAGCAGCGGCACCAGGAGTACCCAGAGCGCGGTGTTTCGCAGGATGTCGACTATCTCGGGCCGGTCGACCATCCAGCCGTAGTTGCGCAGCCCGACCCACTGCGTGCTGTCGCCGTTCTTGAGCGACAGCACGAGGGTGCGGATCGCGGGGATGACCAGCCCGACGCCGAGCATCAGGACCGTGGGTAGCAGAAAGAAGAGGGCGAACAGGCCCTCGCGGGAGCGGCGTCGGCCCGGCCCGAGCGGCGTCCCGGCGGGGACGGTCGCGGCGAGCCGGGCCTGCCGACGGCGGGCGAGCCGGGTGGGGACGACGTCGAGTAGCAGCAGCAGGCCACCGACCACCACCACGAAGGCGACCACCCCATACAGCAACATGGCGAGTTTCGGCGCCTCGTCGGCGAAGTCGAAGTTCATCCACCCTCCGGGGGTGCGTGGGCTGCCGGTGGCCCGGCCCCGCGGCCGGGCCACCGGGGCGGTTGATCAGCTGGGCCAGGAACTCTCGATGGCGGCCAGGGCCGCCGCGGTGTCCTTGCCGCTGATCCAGGACACCATCTCCTTCCAGAACGTTCCGGCGCCGACGGCGGCGGGCATCAGGTCGGAACCGTCGAAGCGGAAGACCGTCCGCTCGTCCTGAAGGAGCTCGACCGAGAGCCGGTCGATCGGGTTGGTCACGTTCGCGAGGTCGAGCTTCGTGTTCGCCGATACCCAGTTGCCCAGCTTGGCCCGGCTGTTGGCGTACTCACCGGAGGCGAGGTACGTCTGCACCGCCTGGACCTCCGGGCGGTCGTCGAAGGCGACGGTGAACTCGCCGCCCCCCAACACCGGGTTGCCCTTCGCCGGGTCGATGGGCGGGAAGTAGAACGCGAAGATGTCGCCGTCCTCGGCGACCTCGCTCTCCTCGGGCCACTGATTGGCGTAGAACGACGCCTGTCGGTGCAGGGCGCACTCGCCCTGGAGGATCGGCAGTCCGGCCTCCTGGAACGAGGTGGTGGCGATGCTCTTCACTCCGCCGTAGCCGCCGTTGACGTACGTGTCGTTTCGCAGGATGGTGCCGGCGCGATCGACGGCGTCCACGACGCGCTGGTCGTTGAAGGGAATGGCGTGGGTGGTCCACTGGTCGTAGACCTCGGGGGTCTGCGTCCGCAGCAGCACGTCCTCGATCCAGTCGGTGGCTGGCCAACCGGTGGCGTCACCGGACTCGATGCCGACGCACCACGGCGTGATGCCGTCGGCAGCGGCCCGGTCACTGAGTTTGATCAGATCGTCCCAGCTGGTCGGCACCGACCAGCCCTGCTCCTGGAACATCTTCGGGGAGTACCAGACGAATGACTTGACGTTCGAGCCCAGCGGAGCACCGTAGAACTCGCCGTTGACGGTGCTGTACTGCAGCCAGTCGGCGGCGTAGTTCTCCTCGGCCATCGCCTTGGTCTCGGCCGATGCCGGCTTGAGCTTGCCGGCCTGCGCGAAGCGGTTCAGCAGGCCCGGCTGTGGGATGAAGGCGATGTCTGGCGCGTTGCCGCCGTCCACCCGGACCTGGAGCTGTGCCTCGAACTCGCCGCTGCCCTCGTAGTCGATCTCAATGCCGGTGCAGTCGGCGAACTGCTCCCAGGACTGCTCGAGCAGGTCCGCCTCGGCATCACGGATAGATGCGTAGATGGAGACCTCGGTGTCGCTGTTGCCCTGGTACTGCTCGTATACCGCGCATTCTGGGGAATCGGCCCTGCCACTGTCGCCGTCGTCGCTACCGCAGGCGGTGGCGCCGACGGCCAGGCTGAGTACGCCAGCTAATACGAAGGCTTTGCGTGGTCTGACGAAGACCGCCATGCCGTCCTCCTTCCTGGCCGGCGCGGGTCGGTACGACAGACCTGGCGCCGGTCCGATGGGCGTGCTCCACACAAAAGCGTTTGCGGCTGGTGTGGTCTACCCCGAAGACGACACGAGCGGGTAACGATCTGAAAACGTCGATGCGATGGCCGGGTCGGTCAGGCGTTGAGCCGCCAGATGGCCAGGTTGAGCAGGGCGGCGTAGGAGACCCAGACCCAGTACGGCAGCAGCAGAATCGCGGCGACCCGGGAGATCCGGGAGGAGAGCAGGACGGTCCCGCCGATCGCCGACCACAAGAGAATAATGTCGGCGAACGCCAGCCCGTACTGACCGGCTCCGAAGAAGAGCGGGCTCCACACCGCGTTGAGCGCCAGCTGGGTGCTCCACGCCCAGAGCGCGGAACCGAAGCCACCGCGCCGCCAGAGCAGCCAGCCGGAGACCGCGATCATCGCGTAGAGCACCGTCCAGACCGGGCCGAACACTCCCGCCGGGGGCGCCCAGGCAGGCTGCTCCAGGCCGGCGTAGTCGGTGCTGCTGTCGCGGACCGCCAGTCCGCCGATCGCGGCAGCGCAGCAGACGGCCGCGCCGAAACCAAGTGGGGCCCACCACCGGCGTCGATCACCGGCCGCCTCGGACCTACCCGCGCTCTGGTGCACCCGGGAGTGCTTTCGCTCCACCGTCAGCTGATGACGTTGACCCCACCCGGTCCGACCAGCAGGCCACCGACGATGAGGACGACTCCCCACAGGATCCGCTGTCGGAACAGGGCGAGAATCCCGGCCACCACCAGGACGACCGAGATCAGCCAGAGAATCAGCTCCACGCCGGCCTAGTACCCAGGCTGCCCATCCGGGAAACCTCGCCCGGTTCGAGGTGCTCACCCAGGTGGAAGACGCTGTACGCCTGTTTGATCACCGGGTGTGCCACGTTCCGCACCCGTACTCCTCCGGGTGTGGTGCCGCGTTCGGTCCCGTGGTGAGCATGTCCGTGTAGGGCGAGTGCGGTGGGGGCGGAGTCGATCGCCTGGCCCAGCTGGTAGCAGCCGAGGAAGGCATAGATCTCCGGCGGCTCGCCGGCCAGCGTGTCGGGCACCGGGGCGTAGTGGGTCAGGGCCACCAGCAGGTCGCAGTCGAGGGAGTGCAGGGCGGCCCCGAGCGCGTCCGCGCTGTCGGTGCTGGCCTTCACGAACGCCTTCATCTCCGGTTCGCCGAAGTCCGCGGCGCACCGCCCGGCGAAGCCACCACCGAACCCCTTCGCCCCGGCGACGCCGAGCCGGCTGCCGCCGCAGTCCAACACCGTCCCGTTCCCCTCCAGCACGGTGATGCCAGCGGCCTCAAGCACCTCCACCACCTGCGGTACCTCGTTGCACTGGTAGTCGTGGTTGCCGAGTACGGCCACCACCGGCACCCCCAGGCCACCGAACTCGCGTGCCACACACCGCGCCTCCGCCTCGGTGCCGTGGCGGGTCAGATCACCGGCGAGCAGCAGCACATCGGCGTAATTCGGCATCTCCTCTAGAGCCGGCCGGAAGCGGCCAACCACGTCCTCGTCCAGATGCACGTCGCCCACGGCGGCGATTCGGATCACCATCGGGTCTCCCTCAGGGCAGTTGTTCGATCTCCGTGGGCGGGTGCGCGCGGATCACCCCGATGTCACTGGTGACCGCCAGCTCCGGAAAGTGCTCGGCGACCCGCCGGAGAATCTCGTCCCGGCGCTGCACGCTCTCCACCTCGCCGTGCAACACCAGGCCGAGTTCCCGGCGGACCACGGTGATGCCCTGCTCGGCCACGTCGGGGTCCTCGGCGAGGAGCCGGTGAATTTCGGCTGCGACGTACTCGTCGGTCGCCCGTCGCGTGGCAACGTCGTGGTGTTCGGTCACGGTGTCTCCCTTCGTTCCGGGGTGCCGGCGTACGCCACCACCTCGAGTCGGTCCAGCAGCACCAGGAACGCCTCGGCGTACGGCGAGTGGCGTGTGTCCCGGCATACCCGTTCCCAGTCGATCTGCTCGCGCAGGGAGCGAGCCAGGGGCAGGCCCCGGGTGAAGTCGCAGTAGTGCTGCGAGAAGCTGAGCAGTTTGTGCACCATCAGCTGGGTCGCCGAGAGCACCGGCATGTGGATCGCGTCCACCGGCCGGATGATGGTCTCGACGAAGGTGCTGTCCGTCACCGGTGTTTCGATGGGTCGGTGGATCAGGTCCACCGCGCGGTCGTCGTCAAAGACCTTGACCAGCCAGTCCTCGGGCGGGCGCTCGGCGAGGAAGCCAGCCGCGACCAGGGCGCCCAGGGCCTGGTCAACGTCTGCCTCCCGGATCAGGAAGTCGACGTCGTGTTCGCTGGAGTGGCCGCCGTGCGCGTAGACCGCGAAGCTGCCGCCGAGCGCGAAGGGGATGTCTTCCTGCTTGAGCACGGCGGCGACCTTTTTCAGCGTGTGCACCAGGGTCTCGGCCCCGCGCTCGGCCATCTGGCTCTCCGTTCCTGGTGGTCGGGAGGAGGTGTTAGGTCGGTACCCGGCATCGTGGTCTGCCACACCTGGCGCAGCGCGCGGGAAAGCGTCACCTGCCGCCAAAGGTGGTGGATAGGTCGAAAGAGCGTGAGCATGGGTCGGATAGCGTGTGCAGGGTGGCCGATTCCAAGGTGGCGCGACGCGGCAGGGCCCGATTGCGGCGCGGCAGGGCCCGACTGCGTGCCGTCGCCCTGATCGGCATCGACGGTTCGGGTAAGACGACGCAGGCCCACCGGCTGGCCGCGGGACTGACCGCGATCGGGCTTCCCGCCACCTATCATCGCAACGCCGGTGGTCGGCGTTTCCTCGGCCGGGTGGCGCGGCGGCTGGGTCGGCGGGACGCGCAGCGGCTCCTCGGGCGGGCTGGCCTCCTGGCCGCAGAGTCCGTTCTGCGTTGGCTTGCCATCGCCGCCGCCCTGCTGGGGCGCCGGCTGACCGGCCGGGTCGCGGTGATGGACCGCTACTCCGCCTGCCAGTACGCGAGCATCCGGGCGCACGGCGGTCACCGGTGGGAGCGGCTGGCCCGGCTCGGCTACCGCGTCTTCCCCCGACCGCAGGTGACGTTTCTGCTGGTTGTTGACCCCGTCGAGGCGTACCGGCGGATCGAGCGGCGCGGCACTGACCACGAGAGCATGCGATACCTGGTCGCGGCGGATCGCGCGTACCGGAGTCTGCCAGAGCACCCCACCTTCGTGCTGGTGGATGCGGACCGTCCGGCGGACGAAGTGACCCGGCAGATCAGGGAGCACCTGCACAGTTGGTTGGGCGCGGCGCCGGAGCCGGCTCGGGTTCCGGTGCCGCGGTGATCGGCACGAGTGGTGGGGTGGCCGCCGGCTGGCCCCGGCCCGGCCGGGAACCCGCCCGCGGATTGTTCACCCGGGCGTGGGGTATCACCACGGGTGTGGATGAACCGACCGGGCCGCCGTGGCAGATCCGGGCGTGACCAGGATCGCAGCTCGGTGGTGACCCGGGTCGCTGTGCCCTTGGTCGGGGTGGTGTTGCCTCATACCTGGACCTGGCCTGGACCTGGCCTGGCCGGCGGCCGTCGATCCAGCTATCGGACGTCGTGCTCGGCTCAGGGCCGCCAGCTGAGGTGCTGACAGCAAATATGGACCCTGCTCTCAGCTAATTATCAGGCATTCGTGACACGTTCGACTCACGGAATGGAATCCCTGACGCGTCTCAACTGTTGTGCAGGTGTCAGCGCCGACGAGCAGCAGCGGAAGGTACGGGGAGGGAGCTGGCGGACGTGGGGATGGCAAGGAACCGGGCAACCGGCGCGAGCGAGGGGACCGTGAGCAACGTGGACAAGAATATCGGCATGCGGACCGACGAGGTCGCCGAGGAGCGCGACCTGGTCGGCGTCTACCTTCACGAGATTTCCCGGACGCCGTTGCTGGACGCCGCCACGGAGGTCGATCTCTCCAAGGCGATCGAGGCCGGCCTCTACGCCGAGCATCTGCTCGACGAGGACCGCGTCCCGGCCGGCGTCGAGAAGACCGAACTCCAACGACTGGTCACTGACGGGGCGCGGGCCAAGGACCTGTTCATCCGGGCCAACCTGCGACTGGTCGTGTCGATCGCCCGACGGTATGTCCGCTCCGGGATGCCGATGTTGGACCTGATCCAGGAGGGCAACACCGGCCTGGTCCGGGCGGTGGAGAAGTTCGACTACGAGCGTGGCTTCAAGTTCTCCACCTACGCGACCTGGTGGATCCGTCAGGCGATCAGCCGGGCGATCGCCCAGCAGGAGCGCACCGTGCGGCTGCCGGTGCACCTGGTGGAAGATGTCAACCGGATGCGGAACATGGCCCGGCAGCTCACCCGTGAGCTCGGTAGCGACCCGGAGCCGGAGCAGATCGCGACGGCGCTCGGCGTCACCGTCGAGCGGGTCAACGAGCTGGTTCGCTGGTCGCAGGACACCGTGTCGTTGGATACGCCGGTCGGTGACGACGGCGACACCAACCTCGGTGACCTGGTCGCCGACACCGACGCGCCGTCACCGGAGGAGATCGTCCTCACTGGCTTGGAGCGGCAGCGCATCGAGGGCCTCCTCAGTCACCTGGACGACCGGTCGGCGGGCATCATGCGCGCCCGCTACGGCCTCGAGGACGGTCGGGAGCACTCGCTGACCGAGGTGGCCTCCCGGTTTTCGCTCTCGCGGGAGCGGATCCGGCAGTTGGAGATTCAGGCGCTCGGCCGGCTGCGTGAGCTGGCCCGCGCCGAAGGGCTACAGACAGCAGCCTGAGCGGTACCGGGCCGGCGTCCGTCGGGGCGCCGGCCCGACCCTACTCATGCGGGTGCTGGTCAGCGGACCCGGCCGTACCCCACGATCGGCATGATGTTCATGTCGCGCTTGAGTACATTGCGCCCCGCGGTGGGGGCGTCGATAATCTGACCACTGCCCACGTAGAGGGCGACATGCCCGAGCCCACGGTAGAAGACCAGGTCGCCGGGGCGCAGGTCGTGGCGTTTGAGGTGCGCCACCACCTTCCACTGCCGGCGGGTGCTGTGCGGCAGCGACTTCCCGGCCGCTCGCCACGCCGCCGAGGTCAGGCCGGAGCAGTCGTACCCGGCGCCGTCGTCCCCGCCCCACCGGTAGGGCTTGCCCAGCGCCCCGTACGCGTACCGCACCGCCACCCCGGCCGCGCCGGAGACCGGTGGTGCCGCTCGGACCTGGTCCGGGTCGGCTCCGGCGGGTTCGGTTGCCCGGCCGTACGCCTGCCGGCGCAGCTCGTACAGGTCGGCCAGGTCGCGCTCGATCCGCTCGCGGGTGCTGGCCAGCCCTCGGGCCTGCGCTGTCACCTTCGCCACGGTTTCCTCCAGCCGGGTCCGCTGCGCGAGGAGCTGACGCTGGTCGTCGGTGAAGGTGGTGATGCGCTGCTGCCGCTCCTGGGCGAGTCGGTCGACGGTGGTGAACCGGTTGACCAGGGTCGTGGCGTCGTCTGGGCGTAGTAATGCGGTGGCGGTGCCGAGCTCACCGGTCTTGTACGCGGCCACCGCCAGCTGGTGGACCTCGGCCCGGCCCCGCGCGACCTGTTGCTCCAGCGGGCCCAGCCGGGCAGTCAACCGGGCCAGGGTGGCTTTGGTTGTCTTGAGGTCTTCGGCGAGGGTGTTGTGTGCCTCCACGACCTGCTCCAGCTCGGTGGAGGCTTTCTCGATCCGCCGGGTCAGCTCGGCGGGGGAGGGCTCGGCCTGGGCGGGCGCGACCGGTGCGACCAGCGTGGCCGAGATCGCCGCGACGGCGAGGGCGGGAAGTCGTTTCCGGACGGACGGCAAGTGCGACGGCTCCTTCTCCCACCAGCCACCGGGTAGGGGCGGAGGCCCCAGCGGCGCCGGACCCGTGCCCTCCGGACGGACGGCGTCGAGCGGGCCGACCCGGACAAGGTAACCCGGGGCAGGAGTGAACCGCAGGGGAAGTTGAGGCGATTGTTGCCAGACGGAAGTACGTGAACCTCTATCGGACGGGGGTGTTGGCAACCGGCTCCGGAATCGCGGCCTGCGCGGTCACCCACCTGCTCACCCGCCGCTCAGCGAAGAAGGAGACGAACGGAACGGTTCCCGCCAACATCACTAGAATCATGCGGGACAACGGCCAGCCCGCTCGCCGGGACAGGTCGAAGGCGGCCACCAGATAGACCATGTAGAGGAAGCCGTGGGCCTGGCCCACCGTCTCCACCACGAGCGGGTAGTCGAAGCCGTATTTGAGCGGCATTCCGATCACCATGAGCAGGATCAGCACCACGCCGACGATCCAGGCGATCACGCGGTACCGGGTCAGGGCTGCGCCCACCGTCGTCCGTCCTTCCGACCCGGCCTAGCCGGGGTAGTCGCCGGGTCGAGCACCCGGATTGTCGGTCAACCACCGCAGGTAGCGGTTGTAGGCGGTGAGCTCCGGATCGTCACTGTCCGGCACGGTGGCCGCGGTACGGCTGGCCCGTACCGGCCGGCGCACCGCCAGCCGGGTCGGCTCGGCGGTCGTGGACGACTCGGTGGTCTCCGCCGCTGGCCCCGGCGCCTCGGGCCCGCGGAGTTCCTGGCGGACCTCCCGCCACCAGACGAAGACGACGAAGCCGGCGAAAACCGGCCATTCAACGGCGTATCCCCAGCTGATCGGATTGCCGCCGGCCGCACGGCTGAGCTGCCACCAGCCGAGCCCGAGGAAGCCCACGACGAGCACGACCAGGGCCACGTGGCGCACGATCCACGCCGGGGTCCAGAGCCGCTTCATGGCCTCGAGGGTACCGGGGGCGCGGGCGCGTTCCGACAGCCGTGTCCTCGCGGCGGGCTGGTTTGCCGGCACCCTCGGGTGGGCATCCGGCCAGACGCCAGCCCAGAACAGTGAAGGGGGCGATGATGACCGGATCCGTGCGGCGGGATGAGTACCCGAGCCCGGAGCAGCGGATGCCCGAATGGGACGGGGACCACCTGCACGACCGGGCCTCCGGCACCGCGGACTCCGACGGCGAGGTGCTCGGCGTCGACCCTGCCGAACTCGGCGATGCCGACCTGATCCGTGAGTTGCACAGCCTGCACCGAACGCGGCTGGACACCCTGCGGCACGCCGCCGACGCGGCGCTCGCCACCCACCTGCGGCGGACCGCCGAGCTCGAGACCGAGTATCTCGCCCGGCGTCCGGGGCGGGAGGTCGACCCGAGCCGACTACGGGAGTCGTGATGGCGTCAGCCGAGCGGGGTATCTCGGCCCCCCCGGAGGTCGTGTTCAACACGGCGATCGACCCGAACCGGATGTCGGCGTGGCTCCCCGAGCCGCTTCGCGCCGACGGCCGACCGGCCACTGACATCCGTCCGACGGAGCTTACGGCCCGCTGGCGGGCCACCGGGGACTGGACCGCCGAGATCCGGGTTGACCCGGCCGACGCCGGTGGGGCGTGGATCCGGCTCGACCTGACCGGTGGCACCGCCGAGCGGCTGGTGGACGAGGCGTTGGAAGACCTCGCCCAAGCGGTGGCCGACAACCTGCAGGCGGGCTGAGCCGGGGGCAACCGTCGAGCCGTTCGGCTCGGCGACCAGACCGAGGAAGCGGTGACCGAGTTGAAGGCGAAGGTGACCCGTCTGCGTCGGGCCTACGCGCCACACGAGTACCGGCCGCTCGGCGGCTATCTGGTGGCCATGGGAGCCTACGCTGGGGTGACGTCCGCGATCGCCGGGCTGGTGAAGGCCACTCGACGGCCGCTGCCGGAGCGGCCCGCGACGGCCGACGTGGTCCTGCTGGCCATCGCGACCTACAAACTCAGCCGGCTGCTCACCAAAGAGGCCGTGACCAGTCCGCTGCGGGCCCCGTTCACCCGCTACGCCCGCCCGATCGGCAGCGGCGAGGTGATGGAGGAGGTGCGCGACTCGGGCAGCTCCACCCGACACGCTGTCGGTGAGCTGCTCAGTTGCCCGTTCTGCCTGGCCGTCTGGGTAGCTACCGGGCTCACCGGAGGACTGGTGCTGACGCCGCGGCTGACCCGGCTCGTCGCCACCGCTCTCACCGCTATGACGGCGTCGGACTTCCTCCAGTTGGCGCACGCGATGGCGCAGCAGGCGGCCGAGCGGAGCTAGGGTCAGTCAGCCGGCTGACCTCCGTCGCACGATCGCGACGGTCCGGGCAACCGGACCGCCGCGATCGTGCGACCTCTCGGCCTGCGCCGAGCGGAGCAGGCGCTCAGCTCTCCTCGCCCGACCAACCTCGGGGAGACTCCTCCTCCCGCTCGTCGGCGTCCGCGCCGGTGATGATGTCTCGATCAACCGCCGTGACATCGTGCTCCCGGGCGAAGTCCGGCTCCGGCAGGGTGTCCCGGCCCTCCGGCGGCTGGCCGAGAGCCGCGAGCTGTTCCTGCTGCTCCGAATGCCGCCGGGCGGGCTGGGACATGTCACTCTCCTTCGCGTCGGATCACCGGGCTGCACACCCGTCGCCGGGCATCGCCGGACCGGCGGCCCGGCTCGTCGGCCGCGGCCCAGTCAGGTGGCCGACCCGCCCAGCAGGTCGGCCGCCTCGTCTACCGAGTACTCGCCCTCGGGCAGCCCGCAGATGCGGGTGAGCAGCTCCGCCGGCATCTGTGCGGCGACCGCCCGCCGGTAGATGTCGCCCTGGCTGATCCGTTCCTGGCCCCGGTAGAGATCCTCGAGGAGGTCGTCGAGACGGCGCAGGTCCGACTCGGTCTCGGGCACCGCGGTTACGGGTGGGTTGTCGGTCACGGCGCCCAACTACCCGGGGCCGTAACCGGTAAACCACCCGCCCGGAGATCAGACCGGGGTGACGGCCGGAGCCCGCCGCCGGGTGCGTACGGCGGCCGCCAGGTTGGCCAGGACCTGCTCCGTGGTGTCCCAGCCGATGCAGGCATCGGTGATCGACTGTCCGTACGTCAGCTCACGGGTCGGGTCCAGGTCCTGCCGACCCGCGACCAGGAAGCTCTCCAGCATGACGCCGACGATGCCGTGCTGGCCGCCGGCGAGCTGGGCGGCCACGTCGGCGGCGACGAGCGGTTGGTTTCGGTGGTCCTTGCCGCTGTTGGCGTGGCTGGCGTCGATGACCAGCCGTTCGGGAAGCCCGGCGGCGCGCAGCAGCGCCAGCGCGTCGTTCACCGACTCGGCGTCGTAGTTCGGCTGATTACCGCCGCCGCGGAGCACCAGGTGGCCGTCGGTGTTGCCGCGGGTATGCATGATCGCCGGGGTGCCGGAGGCGTCGATGCCGGGGAAGACGTGCGGCACGCCGGCCGCCCGGATGGCGTCCACCGCGGTGGAGATGCTGCCGTCGGGACGGTTCTTCATTCCGATCGGCATCGACAGGCCGGAGGCGAGCTGGCGGTGCACCTGACTCTCCACCGTCCGGGCGCCGATCGCGCCCCAGGCCACCGTGTCGGCGATGTACTGCGGGGTGATCGGGTCGAGGAACTCGCAGCCGACCGGAAGACCCAGGCGCAGCACGTCGATCAGGAGCGCCCGGGCTCGGCGCAGGCCGGTGTTCACATCACCGGAGCCGTCCAGGCCGGGGTCGTTGATAAGCCCCTTCCAGCCGACGGTCGAGCGCGGCTTCTCGAAGTAGACCCGCATCACCACGAGCAGGTCGTCGGCGAGTCGATCGGCGAGCTCGCGGAGTCGGTGCGCGTAGGCGAGGGCGGCGACCGGGTCATGTACCGAACAGGGGCCGACCACTACCAGGAGGCGGTCGTCGGTGCGGTCCAACACCCGGCCGACGGCCCGTCTGCCAGTCAGCACGGCCGAGGTGAGCGGAGTGTCCAGGGGGAGTTCGTGGTGTAGCAGGGCCGGGGTGGTCAGCGGCACCACGCGGTCGATCCGCTGGTCGCTGATCCGGTTCGTCTCGGAGGTGGTCACGGTGGGCATCCCTTCGCCGGACCGTGCCCGGGGCCGGTGCCCGGGAGAGCCGGCTGCTCGTACGCAAAAAGGCAGGAGCGGAAGCTCCTGCCTTGCCGGCTCGTGCGGGTGACTTCAGCTCACGATGAGGTCACCGGCGGGAGCCGGCTGCCTAAACCATCGATACGAGCGTGTCACGTCAGTGAGTCTACCTGACTCGACGGAAACGGCCACCCGCCCGTCCAGAAATACTCATTTGATTTTTACCAGCTTCGATGGAGATTTCGATAGGTTTGTGGTGCCAACGACCGACCACTCCCCCTCCCGGAGGTTTTCGATGGATCGTCGTACTCTGCTCCGCGTTGGCGTCGCCGGTGGCGCCGCGGCCTTCTCCGGCAGCCTCTGGGCTGGCGCCGCGCTGGCCGACCCCGCCCAGCCCGGGGAGAGCCCCTACGGGCCCCTGCAGTCGGCCGACGCCCTGGGTATCCAGCTGCCCGTGGGATTCACCAGTCGGATCGTGGCCCGCTCCCGGCAGGCCGTCACCGGTACCGCCCACACCTGGCACGACGCGCCCGACGGCGGCGCCTGCTTCGCCGCCGGTGCCGGCTGGATCTACGTCTCCAACTCGGAGATCACCCCCGGCGGGGGCGCGTCGGCGATCCGGTTCGACGCCGACGGCAGTGTCGCCTCGGCCTACCAGATCCTGTCGGGCACCCGGCAGAACTGCGCGGGTGGGGCGACGCCGTGGGAGACCTGGCTCTCCTGCGAGGAGGTCAGTCGGGGCTACGTCTATGAGACCGACCCGACCGGTGGCGCGGACGCCCTACGGCGGGACGCGATGGGTCGGTTCAAGCACGAGGCCGCCGCCTGCGATCCAACTCGACAGGTGATCTACCTCACCGAGGACGAGCGCGACGGCTGCCTCTACCGGTTCCGGCCGACGACCTGGGGTGACCTCTCGGCCGGGACCCTGGAGGTGCTGGTGGCTGGCACCGCCACCAGCGGCCCGGTGTCCTGGGCCCCGGTGCCCGACCCGGACGGCTGGCCGAGGCACACCCGAGACCAGGTCTCCGGGGCGAAGCGATTCAACGGCGGCGAGGGCTGTTGGTACGCCGACGGGACCTGTTGGTTCACCACGAAGGGGGACAACCGGGTTTGGGCGTACGACGCGGTCAACGAGCGGATCGACCTCGCGTACGACGACTCGTTGGTCTCCGGTACCGCCCCGCTAACCGGGGTGGACAACATCACCGGTAGCGCTGGCGGTGACCTCTACGTCGCCGAGGACGGCGGGAACATGGAGATCAACATCATCACCCCGGACGAGGTCGTCGCCCCGTTCCTGCGGATCACCGGTCAGTCCCGGTCGGAGATCTGCGGTCCAGCGTTCTCGCCCGACGGCACCCGGTTCTACTTCTCGTCCCAGCGCGGCACCTCCGGATGGTCCTCCGGCGGCATCACCTACGAGGTACGCGGCCCGTTCCGCTGAGCGAGCGGCGGGGCCCGCGGCTGAGCCAGCGTGTTGGGCCCCGTCCCGCGGCACACCGTCGGCGCTGGGCCCCGTTTCGTGGCGCGCGCCCTCCCCGCGTCGGGCCCGTCCCGCGGCGCACCGCCCCCGCGCCTCGGAGATCGGATAGCGTCCTCCCATGCCCGACAGCGGTTTTCCCTGGCCCATCGAGACGACCCGACTGGATAACGGCCTGCGCGTGGTGGTGAGTGAGGACCGCACCGCCCCAGCCGTGGCCGTGAACCTCTGGTACGACATCGGCTCCCGGCACGAACCGGAGGGGCAGACCGGCTTCGCCCACCTCTTCGAGCACCTGATGTTCGAGGGCTCGACAAACGTGGCGAAGACCGAACACATGAAGCTGGTCCAGGGATGTGGTGGGTCCCTCAACGCCACCACCAACCCGGACCGCACCAACTACTTCGAGACGGTCCCCGCCGAGCACCTTGAGCTGACGCTCTGGCTCGAGGCCGACCGGATGGGCGGGTTGGTGCCGGCGTTGACCCAGGAGACGCTGGACAACCAGCGGGACGTGGTCAAGAACGAGCGACGGCAGCGCTACGAGAACGTCCCGTACGGCGACGCCTGGCTGCGGCTGCTGCCGCTGCTCTACCCACCCGGCCACCCGTACCACCACGCGACGATTGGCTCGATGGCCGACCTGAACGCCGCCGACCTCCCCGCCTTCCAGGCGTTCCACGCCGCGTACTACGCGCCGAACAACGCTGTTCTGACGGTTGTCGGCGACACCTCCGCCGACGAGGTGTTCGCCCTGGCCGAGAAGTACTTCGGCGCGATCCCACCCCGAGCGGAGATCCCTGCCGCGCCGGACGGCCAGCACGTTTCCGGCGCCGGCGTGGCGACGACGGAGACGGTCGTCACCGAGGTACCCGCGCCCCGGGTGTACGTCGCGCACCGTACCCACCCGTTCGGCACCGCCGGGTACGACGTGACCAGCGTGCTCGCCACCGTCCTCGGCAGCGGGCGGGGCAGCCGGCTCTACCAACGGCTTGTCGACGGGGAGCGGATCGCGCAGCCGGACCTGGTCGGGGCGTACGGGGTGGACCTGGCATACGCGCCGGCGCCGTTGATCGTCACCGCCACCGCCCGCCCCGGGGTGGCGGCGAAGCGGTTGGCCGCCGGGTTGGGCGAGGTGGTTGACGAGTTGGCCACCGTGCCGGTTACCGCCGCGGAGCTGGACCGGGCCAAGGCGCTGCTCAGCACCGCCTGGTGGCGGCAGATGTCAACGGTGGAGGGCCGAGCCGACACCCTCGGCCGGTACGCGACACAGTTCGGTGACCCGCGCCGGGCAGCCGAGCGGCTGCCGGCGTGGCTGGCGGTGACCGCCGACCAGATCGCGGCGGTGGCCGCCGAGGTGCTCGCCCCCGCCGACCGGGTGACCCTGACCTACCTGCCCGAGGAGAACTCATGACGCTGATCAGCACCCGGCCCGCTCCGGGGGCCGCCCGACCGTACCGGTTTCCGCAGGTCGTTCGCCGTGGTGTCGCAGGTGGGCAACTGGTCGCCGCGCACCTGCCGGGGCAGTCGCTGGCGGTGGCGCTGTTGCTGCTCGATGCGGGCGCCGGCCGCGAGCCACAGGGGCGGGAGGGGCTGGGCGCGGTGCTCGCCAAGGCCCTGGAAGAGGGGACAGCGCAGCGGGACGCGACGGCGTACGCGCTGGCCATCGAGGCGCTCGGTACCGAGCTGGTGGCCGGCCTTGACTGGGACTCCTTCCAGGTGAGCGTGCAGGTGCCGGTGGATCGGCTGCCCGCCGCCGTGGAGCTGTTGGCGGAGGCGGTGCGCACGCCGCGGCTGGAGCCGGACGATGTTCGGCGGGTACGCGACGACGAGGCGACCGCGCAGCGCATGGATTGGGCGAATCCGGGCCCGCGGGCCGATGCGGCGCTGCGGGCCGACCTGTTCGGCGCCGAGAACCGCTGGGGCCGGCCGCTGTACGGCGATCCGGAGACGGTCGCCGCGCTGGAGGTCGAGGACGTCCGGATCTTTCACTCGGAGTGGTTCCTCCGGCCGGGCACCTTGATCGTCGTCGGGGACCTGGAGCGTCTCGACCTGGACGCGCTCGCGGCGACGGCGTTCGCCGGCGCCGGTGGTGGTGCGGCGGACCGGGGCGGCCCGGTCGAGGTCACCCCGCGCCAGGGACGAAAGATCATCTTGGTGGACCGGCCGGGTTCGGTGCAGTCGACGCTGCGGCTCGGGCATCCGTCGCCGCACCGCGCGCACCCCGACCATGTGCCGATGCGGCTCGCCGGCACCGTTCTCGGCGGCGCCTTCACCTCCCGGCTCAACCATCTGATCCGTGAGGTGCGGGGCTACACGTACGGGATCCGGGGTGACTTCGTGTCGTCGCGTCGGTTCGGGCGGTTCGCGGTCAGCTCCGGCGTGCAGACCGCGGTGACCGCGCCCGCGTTGGTCGAGGCGGTTGGCGAGATCACCCGTACCCAGCAGACCGGGGTGACCGAAGCGGAGCTGGCGGTGGCCCGCTCCTGGCTGGCCGGCCAGCTCTCGGTCGAGCTGCAGACCCCGCGGGCGATCGCCACGGCGCTAACCACGCTGGTCGTCCACGACCTACCTGACGACTACCATGCCCGGCTGCGTGCGGCGCTGCTCGCCGCCGAGGTCGATGAGGTCTCGGCGGCCGCCGCCGCGCACCTGCACCCGGAGGAGTTGACCCTGGTGGTCGAGGGGGACGCCGCCCTGATCCGGGCCGAGTTGGCGGCGACCGACCTGGGGGAGGTCATCACCAGCACGCGCTGACCGCCCACCGCCCGGATCGCCAGGTCCGGGCGGTGGGAAAGGATTCTTGGTTGGCGGGCTCCGCTGGGTAGCCTCGCGGGTATGAGGATCGGCATTGTGGGGGCCACCGGCCAGGTCGGTGGGGTAATGCGGCAGGTGTTGGCGGAGCGGGAGTTCCCCGCGGAACAGGTTCGGCTGTTCGCCTCCGCGCGGTCGGCGGGGCGGACCCTGCCCTGGCGCGGCGGCGAGTTGACGGTGGAGGACGCCGCCGCCGCCGACTACTCGGGGCTGGACGTCGTTCTCTTCTCGGCCGGCAAGGATTCCGCCCGGGATCTGGCCCCCCGGGTTGCCGAAGCCGGAGCCGTGGTGATCGACAACTCGTCGGCTTTTCGAATGGACCCGGCGGTGCCGCTCGTCGTCGCCGAGGTGAATCCACACGCCGCGCGGCACCGGCCCCGAGGGATCATCGCCAACCCGAACTGCACCACGATGGCCGCGATGCCGGTGCTGCGTCCACTACACGCCGAGGCGGAGCTGGTGAGTCTCGTCGTCTCGACCTACCAGGCGGTCTCCGGGGCCGGCCTCGCCGGCGTGGCTGAGCTGGACGAGCAGGTCCGGAAGGTGGCCGAGCACGCGAGCGGCCTCACCTTCGACGGCGCGGCGGTGGACTTCCCGGTGCCCCGGTCGTTCGCCCAGTCGATCGCGTTCAACGTGCTCCCGCTCGCCGGTTCGATCGTGGACGACGGGTCCGAGGAGACCGACGAGGAGCAGAAGCTGCGGAACGAGAGCCGCAAAATCCTCGAGATTCCGGAGCTCAAGGTCTCCGGCACCTGCGTCCGGGTACCGGTCTTCACCGGTCACTCACTTCAGGTCAACGCGCGCTTCGCCCGGCCGATCACCCCGCAGCGGGCCCGGGAGTTGCTCGCTGACGCGCCCGGCGTCGCCCTCTCCGAGGTGCCCACGCCGCTGCAGGCCGCCGGTCAGGACCCGACCTATGTGGGCCGAATTCGCGCCGACCAGACCGTCGAACACGGTCTCGCCTTCTTCTGCGCCAACGACAACCTGCGGAAGGGGGCGGCGCTCAACGCCGTGCAGATCGCCGAACTGGTCGCCGCCGAACGCGCCTGAGCCACACCGTCGGCGCCGCTCATACCCCCGGGCGGCGCCGACGTGTTTGGATTGTGGGTGACCAGACGAGGGAGGCAACCGTGACCGACCAGAGCCAGGCGCCGCTGCTCGAGCTCCTCACGGAGCACCGGATGGGTGTGTTGGCGACGCTGCGGCGGGACGGGCCGGCGCAGCTCTCCACCGTGCTCTACCAGTACGACCCGGCGGCCGGGCTGATCCGGATCTCGGTCACCGACAACCGGGCCAAGGTCGCCAACCTGCGCCGGGATCCGCGGGCCAGCTTCCACGTCAGCAGCGGTGCCGGCTGGGCGTACGCGGTCGTCGAGGGGCGGGCCGAGCTGACGCCGGTCGCCGAGCGCGCGGACGACCCCACGGTCGAGGAGCTGGTTTCTCTCTACCGGGCGATGCAGGGGGAACACCCGGACTGGGACGACTTCCGCCGGGAGATGGTGGCGCAGCGCCGGCTGGTGTTGCGGCTGCACGTCGAGCGGGTCTACGGCCTGCCCCCGCGCGGCTGAGCGGCCACCCCATCGCGTCTGGGCTCGTTATCTGCCGCCCTGGTGGGGGTAGTCCGCGGTGCCGACAGCGAGAGGGGGAGCACCATGACAACGGTCGAAGAGTTCATGACGACCCGGTTGGTGACGATGGACGGCAACGACACACTCATCGCGGCCGCCCAGGAGATGCGGGACTGCGCCATTGGGGACGTCGTGGTCACGGATGGTGACGATGTCGTCGGTATTGTGACGGACCGTGACATTACCGTGCGAGCGGTGGCGGAGAACATGAACCCGGCCTCGACCCGGCTGAACGAGATCACCACCCGGGACGTGATCACGGTCAGCCAGCACGACGACGCCGTGGCCGCCGCCGACCTGATGCGGACCTACGCGGTGCGTCGGCTGCCGGTGGTCGAGGATGGGCAGCTGATCGGCCTGGTGTCCATGGGGGACCTGGCGGTGGAGCGTGAACCGCAGTCGGTGCTCGCGGACATCAGCGCGGACGACCCGAACAACTAGCGCGGCCCGGCCAGGTCTCACCCGATCCGGGCGAGGTTGACCGCTCCGGATCGGGGGACCCGTGCGCGGAGGCCGATGGCACCACGGTGGGAGGTGCCATGGGCAGCCCAGTCGCGCGTGCGGACGGGCCGGCGGGGAGGTGGGGACCAATGTCGGAAGCGACCACGGCCTTCTTCAAGGATCTCGACCGGCGGGGCTGCGAGCCGTTGCTGATCAAGACCACCGGGACGGTCCGGTTCGACCTGCACGAGGGGGCGCACACGACGCACTGGCTCCTCCGGATCGACCGGGGGCAGTTGCGGGTGAGTCGGGAGGACCTGGAGGCCGACGCGGTCATCGGGCTCAGCCCGGGGCTCTTCGAGGAGTTGGCCGCCGGTCGGGAGCACGGCATCGCGGCCAGCCTGCGGGGAGACCTGAGGGTCAGCGGTGATCCACGGCTCTTCGTTCAGGTGGAGCGGCTCTTCCCGGGCAATCCACGCGCACGTGGCCCGCGCCGAGCCTTCGAGCGGGAGGTTCGTTGATGCCGGGCAACACGGTGCGCATCCTCGACGGCAACACCTTCGTGGTCTCCGCGGAGAGTGGGGACATCGAGGCGACACCGACCGAGCCGACCGGTCTCTTCTCCCTCGACACCCGCTTCCTGTCCACCTGGGTGCTGACGATCAACGGCGAACGGCTCAACCCGCTCTCCTATGACGACCTGCAGTACTACGAGGCGCGGTTCTTCCTGGTGCCGGGGGCGGCGACGCACTACGTGGACGCCAAGCTCTCGGTCATCCGGGAGCGGGCGGTGGGGGGGAGCTTCCGGGAGACGCTCACCATTCTCAATCACGACGAGAATCCAGTGCAGCTGGAGGTCCGGATGGCGGCGGCAGCCGACTTCGCCGATCTGTTCGAGATCAAGGATGACCAGCTGACCAAGAAGGGCGAGCGCTACACCGAGGCCGAGTCGGACCGGCTGCGGTTGGGCTACCGGCGTGGCAACTTCCGGCGCGAAACCATGATCACCTCGTCGGTGCCGGCCCGGTTCGACCAGGGCGGCTTCACGTACACCATCGACCTGGCGGCGAATGAGCAGTGGGTGGCGGAGATCGACGTCCGGACCCTGACCCTCGGCCCCGGCGGCCGGGACCTGCGCAGGGGTCTGCGTGCGCACGGCGACGAGCGGCTCGCCCTGGAACAGGACCTCAAGGAGTGGATCGCGAACGCCCCCAAGGTCAACAGTGAACGCAAGGATCTGACCAAGACCTACCGCCGTTGCCTGGTCGACCTGGCGGCGCTGCGCTTCGTTCCCTTCTCGCTGGGTGGGGCGGCGCTACCGGCCGCCGGCCTGCCGTGGTTCATGACCATGTTCGGCCGGGACAGCATCCTGACCTGCCTGCAGGTACTGCCGTTCACCCCGGAGTTGTCCAAGACGACGCTGCAGATCCTCGCCGCCCTTCAGGGCACTCGGTTCGACGACTTCCGGGAGGAGGACCCGGGCCGGATACTGCACGAGATGCGGTACGGCGAGACGGCGGCCTTCGAGGAGCAGCCACACTCGCCGTACTACGGCTCGGTGGACGCGACCCCGCTGTTCATTGTGCTCCTCGACGAGTACGAGCGGTGGAGTGGGGACGCCGAACTGGTGCGGGCGTTGCAGGTCGAGTGTCGGGCCGCGTTGAAGTGGATTGACAGCTGTGCCGACCTGGTGGGCAACGGTTACATCTGGTACGAACGGCGCAATACCGACACCGGGCTGGAAAACCAGTGCTGGAAGGACTCCTGGGACTCCATTTCCTACCGCGACGGCACCCTGCCGCCGTTCCCCCGCGCCACCTGCGAGGTGCAGGGATACGCGTACGACGCCAAGGTGCGGGCGGCTCGGCTGGCCCGTGAGTTCTGGGACGACCCGGCCTACGCCGAGCAACTGGAGCGGGAGGCGGCCGACCTCAAGGAACGGTTCAACCGGGAGTGGTGGGTGGAGGACAGCGGGTACTACGCACTCGCTCTGGACCCGGACGGCCGGCAGTGCGACGTGCTCAGCTCCAACATCGGGCATCTGCTCTGGAGCGGCATCGTCGACGACGAGCGAGCCCCGACGATCGCTGAGCACCTGGTGGGGCCACGGCTCTTCTCCGGCTGGGGGGTGCGGACGCTGGCCAGGGGGGAGGCCCGATACAACCCAATCGGCTATCACAACGGCACCATCTGGCCGTTCGACAACTCGTTCGTCGCCTGGGGTCTGCGCAGGTACGGCTTCGCGGAGGAGGCGGCGACAGTCGCCAACGGCATCCTCGACGCCGCCCGCTACTTCGACGGTCGGCTGCCGGAGGCGTTCGGCGGCTACCCACGGGAGCTGACCAAGTTCCCGGTCGAATACCCGACCGCGTGTACGCCCCAGGCCTGGTCCACCGGCGCCCCGCTGTTGCTGCTGCGGACCATGCTCGGGCTGGAGCCGCACCAGGGCCACCTGGTTGTCGAGCCGCGACTGCCAGCGGGGATGGGGCGGATCGAGGTACTGGACATCCCGGGCCGGTGGGGTCGAGTGGACGCGTTCGCCCGCGGCCGGCTCGACCTGCGCCAGCGCGGCGAGTGAGGTGAGCCGGCCCGGCCCCGGCCCCGGCCCCGGCCCCGGCCCCGGCCCCGGCCCCGGCCCCGGCCCCGGCCCCGGCCCCGGCCCCGGCCCCGGCCCCGGCCCCGGCCCCGGCCCCGGCCCCGGCCCCGGCCCCGGCCCCGGCCCCGGCCCCGGCCCCGGCCCCGGCCCCGGCCCGGCCCTGGGCAGGCGGACGGCCCCAACAATGGGGGCTTCCACCTACCGAGCGGTTACCGAAACCGGGGTAAGGTCGGCGGATGCCGGAACTCGTGTATCCGCCCGTGATCGCCGCCGCCAAGACAATGTTCCGGGTACTCGACCTGAAGATCACCATTGAGGGTGCCCACCACATACCGCGGACCGGCGGCGCGGTCCTCGCCAGCAACCACGTCAGCTACCTCGACTTCATCTTCTGCGGTCTGGGCGCGCGCGAGTCGAAGCGGCTGGTTCGGTTCATGGCCAAGAAGTCCGTGTTCACGCACCGGATCTCCGGGCCGTTGATGCGGGGCATGCGGCACATTCCGGTCGACCGCCGGGCCGGAACCGGCTCCTTCGTCGAGGCGGTCGCCGCGCTGCGGCGGGGCGAGGTGGTCGGAGTCTTCCCCGAGGCGACGATCAGCCGGTCCTTCACCGTCAAGCAGCTAAAGAGCGGTGCGACCCGGATGGCCCGGGAAGCCGAGGTGCCGGTGCTGCCGGTGGCGGTCTGGGGAACCCAGCGGCTGTGGACCAAGGGACGGCCCCGCACCCTTGCCCGGCGGCACACCCCGATCACCATCCTGATCGGGGAGCCGATGAAACCGGCCGCCTACCCGGATGCGAACGCGATGACCACCGACCTGGCCGAGCGGCTGAGCGCCCTGGTCGACCGGAACCAACGGGAGTACCCGGAGCGCCCCGCTGGCCCCGACGACACCTGGTGGCTCCCGGCGCACCTGGGCGGCAGCGCACCAACCCCCGCCGAGGCGGGCACCCTGGATCGCTCCTGAGTCGCCCACGGGTCTGGATTACTTCGGAGCGGAGGCGATCACCCGCCCGCCTCCGTGGCTGCGGCGAGCAGATGACCAAGCTCGGTCTGGGCGGGTGGAAGTGGGTCGTCAGCGGGTTCGGTTGAGCTCGTAGTCGGCGAGCACGGCGCCGGAGGGGGTTCCCTCCAGCCGCAGCAGATTCCACTGTCGTAGCTGCTCGTCACCCTCGCCGAGCAGTCGTCGCCCGGAGCCCAGCACCGTCGGGGCGATGACGAGTCGGAGCTCGTCAACCAGATTCTCCGCCAGGAGGGACTGGGCGAGGCGGATGCTGCCGTGGACGCCGATGTCGCCACCCGGACGCTCCTTGAGCCGGCGAACGAGATCGGCGACCGGGCTTGAGACGGCCGTGGTGTTGGTCCACGGTACGGTCGGAGCCGCCGAGCTGATCAGGAACTTCTCCACCTCGTTGATGAAGTCGGCGAAGGGCTGTTCCGCCGCCGTCGGCCAGTACAGCGCCCACTCGTCGTAGGTCCGTCGGCCGAGCAGCACGGTATCCTGGGCCTTGATCGTGCGGGCGAGGTTGGCGTACATCACCTCGTCGAAGTCGAAAATGTAGCGGTCGGGTGCCTCCACCACCCCGTCCAGTGACATCAGCGTGTAGAGCACGAGCTTACGCATGCAGATCTCCCTCGGTCGTCGTACGGGATAGCTGATTGTCGAGCCCTGGTATGACAAACGGCTCCGGGCCGCGCGGGGTGGCGGAGGCCGGGCCGGTAGCCGACGGTCGCGGCCGGCGCATACCTACAACTTGCCGAAGCACTCGTGCGTAACCCCGCGACGAGCAAGCGCTCGCAGCCGCGGCAGTAACGCCGCGGAGAGCGACGACCGCCACCCGGGAGAGCCTAGGCATCAGCAGGCTCGGTGCCACGCTGACGGGCCAGGAACTCCTCGATCCGGGCGAGTACACCGTCCCACCCCTCGTCGACGAAGAAGTTCCGAACCTCGGGAGTCGGGAAGCCGCTCTGGACGACGGTCATCAGGGTGCCGCCGTCTTTCTCTTCGAACGTAACCTCGATGCGGGTCGTCATGGTCGTGCCGTCCGGGCTGGCGCCGGTGGAGTCGGTGACGAGCCGGTGCGGGCGGTCGATCTCGACGAAGGTCTGCGTCTCCCGGAACAGCTGGTCGGGGCTGGGTCCCCACACCGCGGTCTGCTGCCCACCAACCCGAAGATCGACCTCGATTTCGACGGCGCCGGGCTGTTCGTCGAGGATGGTGAACCAGATCTTCTGCTTCTCGGCGTCCGTGTACGCGTCGAAGACCTCCTCGGGTGTCGCGGGCAGGTGCCGCGTTATCCGCAGGTCGAGCGTCATGAGTTCTGTCCCTTCGGGTCGGGCTGGAGAGTGAGGTAGGCGTCGAGCCCGTCGAGGCGGCGGGCCCAGAGCCGTTGGTAGAAGCCGATCCAGGCCATCGCCTCGTTTAGCGGCGCGGCACCGAGGCGGCACTGGCGTGACCGACCGACTTTCTCGGTGACCACGAGCCCGGCGTCTTCGAGCACTTGGACGTGCTTCTTCATGCCGGTCAGGCTCATCCCGGTGGGCTCGGCGAGCTCGCCGATGGTGGCCGGGCCATCGCCGAGCCGGATCAGAATGCCGCGGCGGGTCGGATCGGCCAGCGACGCGAACACCCGGTCCAGGACATCTTGGTGAACCATGCAGTTCACCTTATGATACTGAACCCCTGAGTTCAATGAATGCGGCAGGCATCCCTGGTAGTGCGGCTACCGGGGCCTACCGCCGCGTCCGGAGTGGCGGAAGCTCTCCGCGAGGGTGCCGACGAACTGTCGCGGGATGAACGGGAACGTGTCGGTGAGGACGTAGTAGTAGGTGCCGTCGGGGTACTCGGGCGTGACTCCGTGTCGGCCGTTGGCCGCGTCCAGCACACCGTGGCCCGCCACGAACTCGAAGTCCTCGGTGTAGGTGCCGTCGTAGGCTCCGCCCGGGCCGTCCGGTCGGACACCGGAGCGGAGTCGGTACGAGGAGGTCAACTCGGTGATGCCGGAGGCCGGGTCCATCGCCTCGGCGTAACCGAGTCCCGCGTAGATGGGGAAGCCGTCGCCGGCCCAGCCGAGCAGCGGAGAGTGGCGGCTCGCGTCCCGCTGGCCGGCCACTGCCGTGGGTAGGCCGTGGTAGTGGTAAGCCCCAGTCGGCTGGACATGCGCGTTGTTGTCGTCCAAACCGAGATTCGTCTTGGGGCTGATCGCCTCGACTGTCCAGCCGGAGGCCGGGTCTCGTCGGTACCACTCGGCGGCGAGCGGGTCGAAGGGGACCCCGTTGATCGCGATGCCGAAGGGTTGCGGCAGGACGAGTGGGGTGGCGCGGCTGGCCTGGGTGCCGTTGCGTGGCAGCTGGAACTCGTACGCCTGGGCCGAGACGGTGTGGGGGTTGTTGGCGTTCGGGAAGCTGCCCCTCGGGTGGTTCGGCACTCCGTTGGCACGGATGATTCGACTGTCCCCGGTGACCGTCACGTCGATCTGGGTGCCGGTGGCGCTGTCGGCGATCGAGTAGCTGCCCGTCAACTCGGTCGACACCGGGGTGGTCGGTGCGTCGACGGGGGTGGCTGACGTCGAGGGGTCGTTGACCCCGGTGACCGTCGTCCGGCCACACGCCGATACCCCGAGGGCGGCGGCGAGCCCACCGAGCAGGAGGACACGGCGGGTGGGTCGACCAGAGCCGTTTCGAGGAGAAGTCATGCCACTACTGTGGTCGCTGATCTCGGGTGCGGACTGTGCGCGGCCTGTGGACCAGCTGGAAATCGCTGAAACGACACCGGTCCGAGTTGTCGACCAAGCCCTACGGGCCGGCTGTCAATCACGATCCTGACGACGAGACCACGAATATCTCCGATTCGCAGGTTTGGGCCGCCACACGAGGAAGGGGCGGTAAGTTGAGAGGCGCTGCGAGCTCGCTCCCGCCCCCCGGGGTAGGTCAGAAATGTGAAAGGTTTCGCGCGGTGCGTACCAGAAAGATCTGCCTGGTGGGAATGGGTCCGCGGGGGCTCGCGGTCCTGGAGCGACTGTGCGCCAACCACGATGGTGAGAACGAGTTGGTGCTCCACCTGGTGGATCCCTTTCCGCCGGGGTCAGGAAGGATATGGCGGGAGCAGCAGTCGCCACATCTGTTGATGAATACGGTTACCGCCCAGGTGAGCCAGTTTACCGATGAGAGTGTCGACTGCGCGGGTCCGATCAGGCCGGGTCCGAGTCTGCACGGTTGGATGGAGAGCCGTGCTGCCGGGGCGGACCAGGGGCACCGGGGGCCGGACGAATACTCCTCGCGGAGATTGTACGGCCGCTATCTGAGATGGGTCTTTGAACGCGTGGTTTCGGGCGCGCCCGAAACCGTCCACGTCAATGTCCACCGCGCCACCGCAGTGGCGTTGGAGGACGGGAGTGACGGTCAGTGCGTCACTCTGGACAACGGGGATCGACTGCCGGACATGGACGCCGTGGTGCTGTCGCTTGGCCACCTCGACACGGAACTCACGGGTGACGAGCGTGAGCTGGCGGATTTCGCCGAGCATCACGGGCTGCGCTACTTCCCGCCCGGAAATCCAGCGGATTTCGACCTGGATGGAATCGATGCTGGGGAGGCGGTCGCCGTCCGGGGGCTCGGGCTTGCCTTCTTCGACATCCTCGCCCTGGTCACGGAGGGGCGCGGTGGCCGGTTCACACCGCTGGATCAGGGGTTACGGTATGAGCCCTCCGGTCGGGAACCAGTTCTCTACGCCGGGGCGCATCACGGCATTCCGGACTATGCCCGGGGGCGGAACCAGAAGGGCGCCGCGGGCAAGCACAGCCCCCGGTTTCTGACCGGCAGCGCTGCCCGTCGTATTCGTGAAAATCCAGAGTCAACGTTCCGGCGAGACGTGTGGCCCCTACTGGATGCCGAGGTCCGCATGGTCTATTATGCGGCTCTCGTTACGCAACGCCACGGACCAGATGCCGCCAGCGAATTCCAGGAAGAGTACCTTTCTGCGCCGGATGACTCCGAGATTCTTCGACGGCACGGCGTAACCGAGTCGGACGAGTGGAGTTGGGAGAGCGTCGGCCGGCCCTGGCGTTCGCGCGAGTTCCCCGAACGAGGTAACTTCAATCAATGGCTGCTCGACCACCTCCGCAAAGATATTGACCGTGCCAAGGTCGGTAATATTGACGACCCCATAAAAACCGCGCTGGACGTCATACGCGACCTGCACGGGGAGATCCGAATGGCCATCGACCTGTCCGGAGTCACCGGGTCCTCGTATCGCGACGAGGTGGTCCACTGGTTCACGCCGCTGAGCACTCTTTTTTCCGCCGGTCCGCCGCCGTTGCGGGTCGAGCAGATGGTGGCGCTCATCGAGTGTGGCTTGCTGCAGGTTGTGGGCCCCGAGCCGGAGGTGCGAACAGATCCGCAAGGTGGCTGTTTCACGGTGCGGTCCACCATGATTCCGGGGCGGCCAACCCGGGCCACGGCACTGATTGAGGCGCGTATTCCCAAACCAGACCTACCGCACAGCGCCAACCCGCTGCTACGTTTCCTGCTCGATGCTGGCGAGTGTCGACCGTATCGCATTCCGGACGCCAGCGGTGCCTACGAGAGCGGTGGGCTCGACGTCACCCCACGACCGTTTCGCCTGATTGATGCCGCCGGTGAGCCTCATCCGTACCGTTTCGCCTACGGGCCACCGATCGAGTCGGTTTCCTGGTCGCTGAACGAAACAATCCGGCCCGGCGTCGGGTCCGCGATTCTTGCGAATGCGGACGCAATTGCTCGGGCCGCGCTTTCCTGTTAGCCGCCCATCAACGCGCCGAGAATCCCCAGCCCGGTCGGACCTCGACTGAGGAATCTCGGCGCGTTGGGGGTCTGCCCTGGGCGAGGTGGGTCAGGGCTGCTCGGGGAGCTGCGCGACAAACGCGCGCCAGGCCGTGGGCCCGAACACCAGCGCCGGGCCGCTCGGGTCCTTGGAATCCCGGACGCCGACGACTCCCGGCAGGTTGTCGGCGACCTCGGAGCAGTTGCCGCCGCTCGCCCCGCTGCGGGTGGACTTCTTCCAGCGGGCGCTATTGAGGTCCATAGTAGGTCTCTACTTCCCTCAACAGGTCGACGGACGGGTGGCGCGGCAGAGCCTCGTTGCGAACGCTCTCCCACATCATGTGCAGCTTAGCCACTCCATCGTCTTCGTCGACCACCTCGCCACCAAGCTGATTTTCCAGGTGGCCGATCCACCGCCCCTCGGTCGATCGGGCCAGCGCGAACGGCCGCGACAGCCCGATGTGGATACCGGTGGCGGCGGGGACGATCAGTACGTTTACGTGCGGCAACTCGGTCATGGAGATCAAGTGGGCGATCTGTTGTGCCATGATTCCGCTGAAGCTGTCGCCGGTGCGCCGAAGGGTGCCCTCGTCCAGTACCGCGACGAGTTGCGGCGGGTGATCGTTCGTCAGGATTTTCTGTCGCTCCATCCGAGCGGCGGTCAACTGGTCAACCTCACCGCCGCTGAGGCTGTCGTCGGTGCGCAGAACCGTCCGGGCATAGTGCTCCGTCTGGAGCAGACCGGGAATCAGGATCGGCTCGAAGTAGCGATGTTGGGTCGCGGTGCGCTCCGCGTCCAGCCACGGCAGGAACCAGGACGGGGCACCCAGCTTGGCGGCCAGCCGCTCGAACAGGCCGCCGGTCCTGAGCGCGCGGTCGGTGCCCTGGATGAAGTCGATAGTGAGCGCGCGGCTGCCGTTCTCCACGGCGTTGACGTGTGAGGCAGTGTATCCCGCCGCCCGCCCGAAGGCTTCCTGCGTCAAGCCCGCCGCACCTCTGGCGCGGCGAATCTCGCTCACGATGAAGTCGGCGATTGGCCCTGGCCCATCGGTCATTCAGCACTCCTCAATCTGGTAATCGACCACCCATCGCGCTACCTGGCGGACTGGCGTCAGCCCACGGCCCAGCGGACCCACATGCCTGGTAATCCCGGGGCTGTGGCGTGCAACCTGGAGTTAGCGCCTTAGTTGGTGGAGGTATCCGAGTCCACCGGAGGCGCAGTCGGGGTCGCCCTTCGGTTAAGGGGCTCAGCCGAGTGGGACGTTACCAATGTCCATTCAGATGTGGGAGTGTCGTCGTGCCGACAGTAGTTAGCCAAGTGTCAACACCGCCCCAAACTTGGCTCTGGCACACATTTTGTGAGTCGTGCTCGTTGGTAGTTGGGGTTGGGTGCCGGGATGGAGATCATTCCGGCGTTACTGCCGCACCTGACGGGCCTGCGGCTGGATGCGGTGGTGATCCGGGCTGTCGGGGTCCGGATCAACGCGGCGACGCAGACGGTGCGGGCACGGTGTGGCGCCTGCGGCACCTGGTCGACCACTGTGCATGGCCGCTATGTGCGGCGGCTGGCCGATGTCAGGTTAGGTAGCCGTGAGGTGCTGGTCGCATTGACGGTCCGCCGATTCGCCTGCGTGAACGCCGGATGCGGGCGGCGGACGTTCGTCGCGCAGGTGCCCGGGCTGACGCGGCGGCATGCCCGTCACACCGTCGTGGCCGCGGGCGACCTGGAAGCCGTCGCGGTGGCGCTGGGCGGTCGACCGGGCAGCCGGCTGGCGCATCGGTTAGCNGNNNCGGTGTCGCGNNNGACNTTGATCCGGATGATCCGCCGGATGCCCGACCCGCCGCCGGTGACACCGACAGCGCTGGGCGTGGACGGCTTCGCCCGCCGTCGGGGCCACCGCTACGCGACCGTGCTGCTCGACATGCACACCCGCCGGCCGATCGACATTCTGCCCGACCGCACCGCCGACACCCTCGCCGCCTGGCTGCGCGACCATCCTGGCGTTCAGATCATCTGCCGCGATCGAGGCGGCAGTTACGCCGACGGTGCGCGCAAGGGAGCACCTGACGCGGTCCAGGTCGCCGACCGGTGGCACCTGCTGAAGAACCTCAGCGACACCGTCGAGAAAGTCATGCGCGGGCACCGCCGATGCCTACGCACCCACGCCGAACCGACATCTGCCCTGGCCGCACCGGCCGACGAGCCGAGCGAGGCGGGGCGCCGGGCGGCGAACACCCGCCAACGCCACGCGGCCGTGCACGCCCTGCGAGCCGAAGGGCTATCGATCAGCGCGACCGCCCGCCGCCTCGACATGAACGTCAGAACCGCCCGCAAATACGCCCACGCCGCCACCGCCGAGGCGTTGATCGGCCCGAACGCCAGCAGCCGACCCAGCGTCCTCGCCCCGTTCCACTCCTACCTGCGGCAACGCCTCACCGACGGCGTCCACCAGACAGCCGTGCTGCATGCTGAGCTCCTGGCCCGCGGCTATCAGGGCAGCTTGCGGGTACTGCGGGACTGGCTCACCATCAACCGCACCCGACCCGCCCCTGCCGCCGCAATCCAGGTGCCGTCGGCCCGGCGGATCACCGCCTGGATCATGCGACCCGGCCACAAACTCACCGACGACGACCNGTGGCCGGAGGTTGTCGACAGGCCCAGCGCGATCTCAGCGATCGGCAGCGCCCCCGCAGGGTGCGCGAGCGTGGCCGGCGCGTCCGCGCCAACGGTAAACAGTTGCGTGGTGGTCAGCCCTGGGAAGAGACCTTCAAGGATGCGACACGAATCCGGGTGCGGCAGACCCTTCAGGTCGCATGCTAGCCACCGGGCAAGTTGGGACCGGCTTGGGTAGCCACCCACAAGATCAGGGTCAACCCGCTCGGCAACCCGATCCCACTCCTTACAGAACGTCGAGTACTTCTGCCAGTGACGCTCGCGAAGCAGCGCCTTTAGCAAAGTCGATGCCTTGGCCACGTCACCCATCCCTGTCCGGTTGGCTACGCCCGGCGTCCACATCGTAGCGCCGGGATCGTGGATTGGCTGTTGGTGATGGCGTCCGAACGTCATGCGACACATAGACGCGACAGATACGCGACCGAAACTCCCCTACAGCTAGTGGCATGCAGTCGAAATGCGACGCGCGCTGACCACATGCTGTTAGGCATACGGTAAGGGCTGGCAGCTTCAGCCGACTCCCAGCTCGGTCCGACGACCTATCTACTCGAGGTAGCAGTCTCTACCGACGGGCACTTAGGACTACTTTGGTGGGTGGCGAACGGGTTTAGCGCATGAGCAACACTACGTGGTCGCCCAAGCCGCGCACGTCGTCCAGACCGGTTGAGACAAGGACATATTTGGTAACCCGCCACTGCTACAACAAGGATAAGCGGCGCGCATTGATACCTTCACTCGCTGTGGTCAATTAACACCTATTTACCGGGAGGCTCGCCATGCCGACAGTCACGAATGAACACAAAGACTGCCTGTCCCAGCGAGGTAGCGGAACTTTCCTGGCCACGTCGTCCAATTCAGCCAGCACTCGGATTACCGCGTCAGAGCTGGATTCTGAGCGCTTGCTTTCGACTGGTCGTGCTGTGGGCCGGGCGCGGGTGTACTACACCTCCCATCCTGGCTTGGACGTTCTTCAGTCCGTGCTGGACGGGCTGAGGAGGCTGTGATGGTCGACGGCAGCAGGCGCCCGCTACATGGCAACCGTGATCCACACGGATCGCCTCCGCTGCCGGATGGCGAGGGGGTTCCAGTGGTGCCGAGGGAGCCTGGTCCGCCGACAACCAGGCAGAAGCTGGTCGCGGCGCTCGTTGTGATGATCGTTGTTGTTGGGGTTGTGATCGGGGCGTTGCGGTGATGGGCCAGGTCGCCCGGGGCTGTGGGTTGCGGGCCGGGAAGTCCGTTCGCCTGGACCGAACTTGTTCCCCGCAGTTCGTTCGCCCCGTTGTGGTTCGGGTGATTCGAGTTCATGATCGGCCTACCTATCCCGGGTGGGTGTGGGTGGAGGGGCTACGAGCTTGACGCGTCCGGTGATGCGTTGCGGCGGCGACAACTGTTCATCCGGCACGACGGGACTCGGCCGACGATGTCTGGCCATGGGTGGGGCCGCTCGATCCGCGACGGACGGCGGCACTTACCGGGCGCCCCGGGCTGCACCCTGGCCGGCGAGTGCCTCGGCCAAACCGTGGTCCTGCACCGCCTAACTCCCATTAGCAGGCACACCCGAAAAGATCGATGACGCTGGAGCCAGGTTCGCCCAGGCTATTTGCCAGCAGGGTCGGAGATTCGCCGCCGAGGCCGCGAGCAAACTCCACTGATACGAGGTCAATGTGGCGTTCCATCGCAGGCTAACGCGATCACCAAGGAGGCCACTGAGGTGTGCTGACTTGCCACGGCTGAACCAATCAATCGACTGAAAGGACGCTCCGGAGATGTCTAATCAAACTCTCAACGCTCAGGATGTAACTCCGCGTGACCGCCTTATGGATGCCGTCGAACGCTGCACAGATAAAGCTGTTTCCTCGAACGAACTACGACGACTGCCGCTGGAACAACCACACGTGTTACGCCGAGCGCTGGAGGACCTACTGCCGGGGCGAGTTGTAGTCACCGGCACAATCGAGCGCCGGCTGCTGCTCATCGAACACGGGCACGGGGAGCGATGGATGGCCGTGGACCTGTCTGGCGAGGCGCACGCCACTCGGCGTTGGCCCGGTTGGACAGCGGATCACCTCATGCTAGAAACACCGAACTCGTGGCTGTCGCCAGCGGCTATCGATGAACAGGGAATGCAGCGCCTACTCCGCCCGCGTGTCCTGCTGACAGCTCTGTACCGGCCGGAGATTTTTCCATTGCCGCGGTTTCCGTTGGCGATTTCTGATCTTGCACGAGCAGCGCGAAGCACCCTGACCGGCCAGGTGGACCTGTTGGATATGCAGTTGGGGGTCACCCTCGACGACCTCATCGCCGCTCTTGAGGAGAATCCCCCCGACATCCTCGGAGTGTCCGCGACGTTTGGACAGCACGACCTGATGCTCCGGCTGCTGGATCAGGTGTACGGCATGGCCGTAGCCCCGCTGGCGCTTGCCGGCGGCAGCCTCACCGCGCGCAACGAGCGCCTACTGCTGGACCGATACCCGCAGCTACTCATAGCCCGTGGGGCCGGCGAGCCGACGATCCAGGACGCGATCAGCTACTGGCACGGCGACCTCTCACTGCCCGACATTCGAGGCATCGGCTACTCCGGCAACAGCCGTGCACAGAAGGGCCTACTGCAGGTGGGCCGGTACCGCCGGACCCGGACGATCGCCAACCGCGCACAGACAGACAACTTGCCGGAGCTGGACCTGCTCGATGCCACCTTCACCCACCGCGGCGTCGCGCAACTTGAAACGTCGCGAGGATGCACCAACTACTGCTCGTTCTGCCCACGCGGACATAAGGGCACGTGGTCCGGGGCACGCGCCGACGGAATGCCGGCGGTCCTGGCAGCGATGTCGAAGGTGTTTGACCGCCATCCCGAAACCTCGCGCACGCTGTACCTGGTAGACGAAGAGTTCATCGGCGGCGACCCGGATGCCGCGCCCCGGGCCTTGGCCGTCGCCGACACTGTTCATTCGGCGGGCTTTCGCTGGGAGTCGTCATGCCGGGTTGACCAGGTAGTGGACCCGCACCGCGACCGACAGTGGCACCTCGACCGCGCCCACATGTGGCACGGGCTGCTGCAGCGGGGACTACGTCGCATGCTGTTCGGGGTCGAGTCCGGGGTCACGTCGATCCTTGAGCGATTCAACAAGGAGACCACAGCCGAGCAGAACGCTCTGGCTATCCGGACCCTGACCGCACTGGGGGTACCAACCCGGTTCACCTATATCACCTTCGACCCGCTCATGACCCGCGACGAACTTGCCGAGAGCCACGCGTTCCAGGCCCGCACCGACCTCCTCCTACGGCCGCTGCCCCACCTTCCGGTCGCGACCATCGTGGACGGGGTCCGCGATGAGACGTTCGTCGCCGCGCATACCACCGGTCGGCCGCTGCACACCGGCATCTCCTACATGCTCGTGTCCATGGAGTGCCTGATCGGAGCTGCGTACACCCGTCGCGCTGAACAGGCTGGCCTGACCCGCACAGTCCGCCCGTCAATGGGCCGCGTTGACGCCGACTACGCCGACTGGCGCATCGGCAGCGCCTCCCACCACGCGCAGCTATGGATCGACCGGAACTTCGCGTTCGACTACACCCTCAAAAGCCTGGAGAAAATCCTCGACGGCCAGGCGCGACGCCAGGTCCGCGCCGCGCGGGTGGTCCTCAAGAACGCCGCAGCGACACTGCTCGGCCGTATGCTCGACCTCATCGACCGGCACCCACTCCACACCCCCGCCCCGGAAGCTCTCAACCCCGCGTTGATTGACCTGCTGAACCGAGGGCTTGGCGAGGTACAGGCGGCCATGACACCGACCATCGCCACGGTCCTCGCCGTGCTTCCCGCCGACCGAGCGGACATCCTCACCACTGCCCACACTCACTGGACCACCCCGACCGGCTGGGCGCTGATCAACACGGCAGACCCATGCGGCACGTGACCGCGCCCGAGCTGCCGCCGCGACAACTCACTCGGCTCGGCCGGACCTCCCCGGCACTGGCCGCCGGCTGCTGGCCCCTCGCCGGTCCCTGCGTCAACGATGGCGCGGATGTCGGCTGGGCACCCACCCACGACATCATGGCATTGGACGCGCTACGCGCCGCCTGGGAAAGGGGTCTGCGACTGTTCGATACCGCCGACGTATACGGCCACGGCCGAGGCGAGGAACGTCTCGGCTACCTGCTGGCCGAGGTACCCCGCGACCAGGTGATCGTCAGCACCAAGACCGGCTACGACCGGCGCAGTGGACACCCTTACCAGGCGCTTCAGATGACGCGGCACCTACGACGGTCACTGACCCGACTAGGCACCGACTACGTCGACATCTACGCCTACCACAGCACAGACTTCGGCTCAAATGACCAATACCTCGCCGAGGCGATCGTACAAATGCACGAGTTCAAACGCGAGGGCCTGATCCGCGCTATCGCGATTCGTGCTCCCCATGAATTCGCCACGCAGTGGGCGGACGAGAGCAATCCCCGCGGGAAACAAGCACGACGATTCCTGCACCTGCTCGACCGCTGCCAACCAGATCTGATCGCTGTCCGTCACAACCTGCTCAGCCCTGCCTACCGGACCGACGAGACCACCGTGATCGACCTGGCGCGACAACGCGGAATGGACCTGCTCATCAAGCAGGTCCTCGGACAGGGTCTTCTTATCCGCCACCCCGGACTCCCAGCGACAGCATCGCTGTTCGGCCCGGGTGACCACCGCCGACAGCACAACTGGTTTAGCCCCCTGGGCCGACGTCTGATCTGGGACGGTCTACAGCCGGTCCGGGACCGCTACGGTCACACACCTGCCGCACTGGCCAACGTAGCCATACGCTTCGCACTGACAACAGCCCCGACCGCCGTTGCGATGCTCGGCTTCCGCACTGCCAACCAGATCACCACGATCACTACCCCCGGCCCCGCCCTGACACCGCCAGAGGTCGCGGACCTGGCCGCGACAGGCGCCCGAATTCGCACAAGCCTTGACCAGGTTTCCCCACAACCGGACCCGACCATGACTGGAGTGCAGAGATGACCGAACCCCACCGCTTTCCCGTCGACGTCCTCATACTCCTTCAACGACCCGACGGACGGATCCTACTCACCAAACGCGCCGGCTCCATCTACCTCGCCGGCTCCTGGGCTGTCCCCGGAGGCAAAGTCGACGCCGACGAAGACGTAATCACCGCCGCCATCCGAGAGCTCCATGAAGAAACAGGAGTAACGGTCACCCACGACCAGCTCACATTCATCGGAGTCACACACCACCGCCCCCCACACCACGACTCCCGCATCGGGTTCGGCTTCCTCGCCACCGCCTGGACCAGCGAACCCCGCAACGTCGAGCCCGACAAATGCTCCCAACTCGCCTGGTTCCCACCAGACGAGCTACCCGACCCGACCATGCCCTACACCGCCGAGGTGATCCGCCTCCACCAAGAGAAACAACCCTTCTCCTTGCACGACTGGTGGGGGATCGGTCACTGAAGTGACACCGGGATGCCCCCGCTACCACTAATACCCCGCGAGGTCGACAGTGCGGCGCCTGACCGGGCTTATCCTTGCGCGGGCTGGTCCCCGCAACTGGCGTATCGCTGCGGGGACCAGCTTGTCGGTGGCCTGCGGCCAAGGCTGCTCCACCTGCGCGTGGCGGTGGCCAGCAGCCGAGCGGTGACCTCGTCGACCTGTTCAGGTTCGCCGCCGGCCCGACCGCTCGCCAGCGCCGGTCCCTGCGCTGTGGATAACTCCGATGTTTGTGGATGATCTCCTGATCATGGCCGGATCTGTTTGCTCTCGTGTCACCAGCAGCGCGGATGCAGGGGCGGGCTGTAGAGGGGATTACACGTCGTCGGGGGGTGATCGCGTTCTTCCTCCCTGCCCGACCAGCGTCGAGGGTGTTGCGAGCCTTCGCTGGCATGCGTTGTTGCGGATCTTCGCCCGAGAGAGCCCACATCTGTCCCAGGATGGGTGTGGGGGTGCGGACATGAGCGGCACCGGCGGTCGGTGTGACGGGGGCTGGGGTGACGTCAAGGCACGTATGGTCGAGCGCCGGGCCGGGACCGGTGTTGCGTCGGCCAGTCGCGCCGATGCTCGCGGCGCCGGTCGACATCATGCCCGAGGGCCCGGGCCTGGTGCACGAGCCGAAGTGGGACGGTTCTCCAGAGACTTCGAGGTGTCTCAGGGGTGAGACGCCGCCGCGCAGTCAACCTGACCATGCCGACCCACGCGGCTCGATCGAGACCACGGTGATTTGCTACCGGCGCCTCTACGACATCGATGCGGTGTCCGCTTCTAGCCGATGAGCGGATGTCGAGGGGGCAGTCCGACGGGATTTACGGACCAGGCTGACTGTTATCGTCCGCCGCGTGAAGAGCGATGACGAGCTCCTGGAATTGGTTCGCCATGACCTGAATCTCGCCGAGTTGCTGTGGGAGGTCTGCGAGTTTGACCTCACGCGCGGTGATCACGGGGAGACTGTCCTACTGTCGTCCGGGCAGGCACTGGAAGGCACAGCAGGTGACTTCACTGGCGGCACATTCTTCCTCTGCGGTGAACGCCGCTCGATCCGTCCGGTCTTGTATGCCAGCTCCGAAGGGCAGGCCGGCCTTATCGGCCATAGCCTTGCCGAAGCCTTGGAGGTCATGATCGGGCTACCGTCCTGGTGGGACTGCCTGAAGTTTTCCGCCAGCGGGGATCTGGTGACCATGCAGGCGGCTGCGGAGCACCTGCAGCGCGACGAGCTCAGAGACCAGCCGGAGGTTGGAGCTAAGCGAGTCCAACTCGCGACAGCACTGTCGTTGGACCTGGCGACTGTCCCGCTGCTGCTGGCCCGCTTGCATGATGCGGTGGCGGGGACCGCACCTGATTTCCTCCTCACCGTCGAGACTGGTGAGGAGTACGAGTCGCTGTTTGGGCCGTGGCTGCCGAGCCGCAATCCCTCCTGGAGTTGAGAACCTCCGTTGCAGCCTGTCATCGACTATTTCGTCAGGAAGGTCCTCGCCGAGTGGGACGCCGAGCGTACCGACCAGCTACGTCAGGTCCACGAGCCAGGCGGGGCATAGTCTGTCGCCTACCCGGCTCACCATAGAATTTTTCGGACGGCAACCGGGAGAAGGGGCGAGGGTGGCGTTCAAGGGCGGGGTGGAGAAGGTGGTTGCGGCGGCCAGCCCAGAAGTTCTGTGTCGCGACCTCCCGTGCAGGCCTGACGCGGTGTCGGGGCTATGGACTCGGCGTCCGTTCCTTGCTGGGATCACAGTTCAATGGCAGCTCGTGAATCACAATTGGCCTGGCCCGGGGCTCGAACTTTGACAACTTCACAAACGCGCGCTCGCTTTCTGTGAGCACCTTGCAGTTGATCTAGGAACCTGAAGTGGGTGTCCCATGCGCTGTAGGTTCCGAGCTTCGGAATGGGGGCCAAAGTAGCAATTCAGGCAGGCGGTCAGTGTTTAGCCAATGATGGGTGGCTATCCTCGCTGCTCGCGAGCTCCTTCACCGGCCCGTAGCGGTCGGTCTCCATTGCGGCCCGTAGCCAGGCCACGTCCGCGCCCGGTCGCAGCTGGCCTTCACCGGCCCGTAGCGGTCGGTCTCCATTGCGGCAGGTGGGGGATGTCGAAAGCTTTGCCGTTGTAGTGCACCCTTCACCGGCCCGTAGCGGTCGGTCTCCATTGCGGCAGCCTCGTTACCCGCATGGTCCTCATCGTGGTCACCGCCTTCACCGGCCCGTAGCGGTCGGTCTCCATTGCGGCAAAGGTTTACGCTGTGACCCATGAGTACCGGCCCACCTTCACCGGCCCGTAGCGGTCGGTCTCCATTGCGGCAGGCGGACGTACCTGCTGAACACCNTGACCGCCCGACCTTCACCGGCCCGTAGCGGTCGGTCTCCATTGCGGCCTTGCCGTGTCCCAGCCGGTGGGTGTGGGCGTCCAGGTCTCTCCATCGGCCCATAGTGGTTGCTCTCCATTGCGGCGACGGGCGATGTGGTCTGCGTCCTCCCCGACATGCCATGCCTTTACCGGTCAGTAGCGATCGGTGTCCATTATGGCAGGTTCTGTCGAGGAGCGGATGGGTAGCTGTTGGTCTGTGTGTTGCCGCCGCTCGTACTCGCGGGGAGGTGTGGGCGAGTAGAGTCGCGCGTCAAGCGAAGGTCGGTCCAGTGCTGTTATCTTCTTCCGGTGTCGCTCAGTCCCGGCTCTGTTTGTGACGGCACCGTGCTCCGTTGTGGCGATGCAGGTCGTGCGACCTTTTGTGGATCGGATGCATGTCCCTGGCCCTAGGTCAGGGCTCCGATCTTTCTGTCGGGAATCGGACGTAGATTAGATGCAGGTCGTGCGACAGGCATGCAGGAGGTTCAGAGTAGGTTGACCGTACGCCAAGGTCCTCGGGTAAGTAGCGATGCGGGTGACCTTCACCGAACTCCGCCCCCCTTGCAGGGAGTGTCGATGTCCTCTTTTGAGGCCTTTTTCGAGCAAGCGACCGGTGTGCCTCCGTACGGGTATCAGGCTCGGCTGGCGCGCGATGGTCTACCGGCGGTGGTTCAGGCGCCGACCGGTTCGGGTAAGACGGCTGTCATTTTGGCGTGGTTGTGGCGGCGGCTGCACGGCCCTGTGCGGGAAGGCACGCCGCGACGGCTGGTCTTCGCTTTGCCTCAGCGCACGTTGGTCGAGCAGGTGGCTGCTGAGGTTCGCAGATGGTTAACCAGTCTCGATCTTTCCGATGAGGTTGCCCTGCATGTGGTGATGGGGGGTGAAGGGCGCACACAGCGTCAGTGGCGGTTGGATATGCACCATCCCGCGATTGTGGTGGGTACGGTCGACTCGTTGGTCAGTAAGGCGCTCAACCGGGGCTATGGCGTCAGTCGGGCCGTGTATCCGATCGACTTCGCGTTGGTGACCAACGGTGCGCAGTGGATCGTCGATGAGGTTCAGCTTTGCCGGGAGTCGACGACGACGTTGCGTCAGCTCGCTGGGTTTGTGGCGGCAGCGGGGAGTGGATGGCCGACGGCGGAGCCGTTGGCGTTGACGTGCATGTCGGCCACAGTTTCCGAATCGCTGTTGGACACGGTGGATAATCCGCTGCCCGGCATCGGCGACGTTTTGCGTATCGTTCCGGAGGAACGGGTTGGTGAGTTGGCGACGAGGCTGAACGCTAAGCGGACGATCCGCCGGTTGCCGGCCGAGCCAGGTGATCACAAGGCGATTGCTGGGGCGGTGCGGGATCGACACCGGCCGGGCACGTTGACCCTCGTCGTGGTCAACACGGTGGCCACCGCCAGAGGCGTTTACACCGCGCTTCGCGATAGCGCAGCGCCCCGTACGTTACTGCATTCCCGGTTCCGTGGTGTCGAGCGTGAGCGGCTGGTTGGGCAGGTAGTCGCCGAGCCTGGCGAGCTCGGCCGAATCGTCGTCTCCACGCAGGTTGTCGAAGCGGGTGTGGACATCAGCGCGGCGGTGCTGGTCACTGAGGCGGCGCCGTGGCCGTCTGTGGTGCAGCGCGCTGGGCGGTGTAACCGGACGGGGCGGGTGGCTGACGCCGAGCTGTGGTGGCTGCCGCCGGCGAAGCATAGCCCGTATGAACGGGCTGACATTGAGGCGGCGGTTGACGAGTTGGCCGGGCTGGAGGGGGTCGGTGTCACGGGGGAGGAGCTGCTGGCCCGACAGGTGGCGGTCACTGAACCGGAGATCTCGGTTATCCGCCGAGGGGACCTGCTCAGTTTATTCGACACGGCCCCCGACCTCGCCGGTGCCGATCTGGACGTCGCACCGTACGTGCGTGACGCCGACGACCTGGATGTGCAGCTCGCCTGGGGGGACTGGACGCCGACCGACACCAGCGGCCGGCCGCCGGCTGAGGCGAAAGCGCCACCGGCCGAGTGGCGTTGCCGGGTGCCGCTCGGCGAGCTGAAGGCGCTGCGCAACCGGGGCGCGGTCGTGTGGCGCTTCGACCAGGCTGCCGGCCAGTGGGCGCAGGTCACCGAAGGCCAGCCGGCCAGGCCAGGCGAGGTGCTGGTCGTGTCGGCCAAGTACGGCGGGTACGACCCGCAGGTCGGCCTCGACTCGTCGGTCAAGAAGCCGGTGGTCGACTGCCCGTCGCTGGACGCCAGGCCGGATCCCGCCGCCGGCACCGATCCTGCCTCGGGCGGCGAGGACGCCTACCAGCAGGACGACGCGAGTGTCGCCCAGCGGGAGTGGCTGCCGCTGGATCAGCACAGCGACGACGTGCGTGGGCAGTGCGAGGCGCTGCTCGCCGTGCTCCAGCCGTCACTGCCAGCCGCGGTGAAGCGGGCGGTGGTGACCGCCGGGTACGCGCACGATGCCGGCAAGTGCCACGACGCCTGGCAGGAGGCGTTGTGCGCGCTCGCGCCGAGGGAGGAGCGGGAACGGGTCGAGTTGGGTCGGCCGTGGGCGAAATCGGCCGTCAACGGGCGGCTGAACTTTCCCCGTGACGGCAGTTTCCGACATGAACTGGTCTCCCTGCTCCTGCTGGACGGGCCGCTGCGCGCTCTGCTGGAGAGCACCGACGCCCCGGACCTGGTTCGCTACCTCGTGCTTGCGCACCACGGCAAGCTGCGACTTCAGGTACGTGGACCGGATGACACCGACGCCGAGACGCTGCTCGGTCTCAAGAACGGCGAAACCGTACAGTTCCCCGACCTGCTCGGCCAGCCGGCCGGGGAGTTGACCGTCGACCTCGACCAGTTCAGCTTCGGCGGCGACAGTTCCTGGACCCGCACGGCCCTCGGGCTGCGCGACCGGTACGGCCCGTTCATCCTCGCGTATTTGGAGACTCTGGTCAGGGTCGCTGACTGGCGGGCCAGCGCCGGTATGGGGGAGGCAGCTTGATGGCCCGCCACGTCCTACCCGGGTTGCGTCCGGCTCCGCTGGCCTCCTACCTCGCCGGGCTGGGCCTGATCCGCATGCTTGGTGAGCAGGCCGACCCGAATCTCACCGCCCGGTGGACCGACGGCGGGCTGGTCCTGACCACGACGGTGGAGGACACCGCGGCGTGGTTGGTTGACCAGTACGTGCCCACGCCGGTGCTCAGCCCTTGGAACGAGGGCAGCGGATTCGGTGCCAAAGACAGAACCCCGAAGCAGACCCTCGCCGCGCTCGCCGCGCATCCCTCGCCGCGGCTGGACGCGTTTCGCCGCGCGTTGCCGGCGGCCACCTCTGTCGGCGAGAAGTACCGATCGTCGGCGGGCTGGACGAAAGCACGGGCCGTCCGCGAGTTCCGCAACCGCTGCCCCGATGAGTTGCTGCCGTGGATCGATGCCGCCGTGGTACTCGCCGCTGACCAGGTGCACTTCCCGCCGCTGCTTGGCACGGGGGGCAACGACGGCCGGTTGGACTTCTCCACCACCTTCCACCAACGCCTGCTGGACGTGCTCGATCCGGCGATCAGGGATCGTGCGCGTTCCCTCGGCCAGGCCCGTGACCTGGTCGCCGGGACACAGACGCAACGGTTGCACCGCGCACCGGTGGGACAGTTCGACCCAGCGGCGGCGGGCGGCCGCAGCTCCTCGCCGTTCGGCGGAGCCGATTCGGTCGTGAACCCGTGGCAGTTCATCCTGCTGGTCGAGGGTGCCTTGCTCTTCGCCTCCAGCGCCACTCGTCGCCACCAGCACGCGGCCGGGCGGGCGGCGATGCCGTTCACGGTGTTCGCGGCGCCGGACGGCTCGGCCAGCGGCGCCGCAGGGGAGACATCTCGCGGCGAGGTGTGGGCGCCGGTGTGGGAGGAACCATTCACCCTTGCGGAGGTCCGCCAGCTCTTCGCCGAGGCGCGGGCGTCCTGGCGCGGACGGCCAGCCCGGCAGGCCGTCGAGTTCTACGCGGCCACCCGAACCCTGGGCGTCGCCCGAGGGGTGACCGGCTTCGTCCGATACGGCCTGCACCAGCGCAACGGCCTGGCCTACGTGGCCGTACCGGTAGAGCATCTCACCGTGCGTAGCAGTCCCGAGGTGCGGCTCGCCGCGCGGCTGGAGGACTGGGCGTCCTGGCTACGCCGGGATGTGGCATCCACGGTGGTCGGCCGGGCCGTGCGCGGCTTCGACGCTGCGCACCTGTCCTTCGCCCGTGACGGCGGTCCGCTGTCGCTGGCTCGCCTGCTGGCGGCAGTGACCAACCTGGAACTGGCCGTTGGGCGCAGCGGACGGGCACGGGACAACGCCAGGGTACGCAAGCCGCCGTGGGCGCACGATTTCCTTCCCGTGCTCGGCGAGGCCGAATGCCCGGAACTGCGGGTCGCCGTCGGTATCGCCTCCTGCACCACCCGTCCCGGCCCGGACGCGGATCGCCAGCCGGCCCGGAGCATGCGACAGATCCTGTTGCCCATCGACCCGGATCTGCGGTGGCGGGACACCCCGGTCATCGCCGGCTACGGCCTGCGGCCGCTGCGCACGGTGTTGGCCGACGTGCTGATCTGGCGCAGCCGTACCGCCACCCAGGAAAGGCACCACAGTGACGCGTTTCGGGGCACGCCGACCTTCCGCACCGGGATCGCGGTCCCCGACGCGGATCTGCACGCCTTCGCCACGCCGGGTCAACTCAACGATGACCTGCTCGACCTGTGGCTGCGCGCCTGCCTCGCCCTGCGCTGGGACGGTGTCCGCCACGAATGGGCAGACCCCGGTCGGCCCCCGGTGCCCATGCCCACCCTCGGCCTGTTTCATCCGTTCGCCGCCGGTCTTGCCCCCAAGCTGGACCGAGAACGGGACACACCTCGATTGGGGCTTGGCCCCGACTGGGCGGCGCGGCTGGCCGCCGGTCAGCTCACCACCGTGCACGACGACGCGGTCCGCCGGCTACGGCAGGCCGGCTGGCGGGCCGTACCCCGACCGGAGCAGATCCACGCCGACGGCGTCGCCATCGCCGCCGCGCTCGTACCCCGGTGCCGGCAGCCGCAACGGGTCCTGGCATGCCACCTCGCCACACCGATCCGCGCCGAAGAAGCCGCCGACACCCATATGCCCGACAACCCGGACGACAGCGTCCCGCAACTGGTAGAGGAGAGTTCGTGACCACCAACGCCCGTACCGTGCTCAAGGTCGAACTGCGCCCGCTGGTCGGCTCCCGATTCCAGCCGACCGGCTTTCCCGACCTCGGGGCCGCCGAGTTCGACTCGGGCGACGGTCGCGCGTTACTCGTCGAGTCGGCCCAGTCGATGGCCAACCGCCTGGAAGCCGCCACCTGGGACGACGCCCGCGTGGACCAAGCCGAGGCGCTGGCCGGCCTGCCATACGTCAAGGTCGTCGACGGATCCGGCGCGTTTCTGTCGTCGAGTCGTCTGGAAGCCCACCGACTCGCCTCCGCGTACGTCATGTCCGGCGCGATAGACGGTGTCAAGGGCGAGGACTGGATGCGTGACCGCCTGGGCCTGCAGGCCGGACGGCCACTGGACCACCGCGCGGTGGCGCGTGCCTGCTTCGCGCTCGACCCGGTATCGCTAGTGCACGGTGTCTTCTTCGCCCGCAAGGCGTGGCCCTGGCAGCCGAAAATCGCCCGTGCGGTGACCAGTTTCATCGAGGCGTACGACGTGCGCCCAGCCGTCAGCGGCGGCGTCAAACGCGACGTCGTCATCAACGAGGCCAAGGACGGTGCGACCGCCGAGGGCTACGGAACCGTGCCGCACCACCGGGTCGAGTACACCGCGGGCCGGATCACCGCCTACTTCGCCATCGACCACTCCCAGGTGCGCTCGTACGGGTTGTCGAAGGCGGGCACCGCCCTGCTGACGGCGTTGATCGACTACGAGATCGGCAGCCTGCTGGACGGCGGGTTGCGGCTGCGCACCGCCTGCGACCTTGACATCGTCGCGGTGTTGGGCGAGCGCCCGGACACCGCTGACGCCGCCGGTCGGGTCGCCAAGTTCCTCGGGGAGTGCGGTGACGAACTTGCCCCGGTCACCACGGTCACCTGGACCGGACGGGCCAAGGGATGAGCATCACCCTCGCGGTCCGCTTCCCGCTGGGCCGATACCACGCCACACCATGGGACCGGAGCGTCAACGAAGGTGCAGTGGAGTGGCCGCCGTCCCCATGGCGGCTCATGCGTGCCCTGGTCGCGACCTGGTACACACGCTGGCCGGACCTACCGGCTCCGGTACTGGACGGGCTACTCGAAGCCCTCGGTGACCCTCCGTCGTACTGGACGCCACCCACGCGCGCTGCACACACCCGCCACTACCTGCCTGACCTTGACCACAAGAAGGGTGAGACAGGCGGTACGGACCTGACACTCGATCCGTACTTGTCAGTGTCGCCAGACGAGGATCTGCTGGTGCACTGGGATACGGACCTGACCGGCGAGCAGCGCCAAGTGCTGGCCAAGCTGTCCGAACTGCTGCCATACCTCGGCCGGGCCGACTCGGTTTGCGAGGCCCGGCTGCTCGAAAGCGCCCCGACGCCAGACGACACGTGGTGGCGCCCGACAGCCAACGGCCTGCAACAGATACGCCTGCTCGCCCCCGCTCGTCCGATCCGCCGGCCGATCCTCGAACTGACCACCGTAGGCATCCGCAAACAGCGGCGTACCATGCCACCGGAGACGACGTGGCTGAGCTACGCCCGTACCTCCACCCGCACGGCAACGGCCCCACCACGACAGCCGATCGGCGGCGTGCACGCGCTTCGGTTCGCCGTACTGCCACGGGCCCCGTTCAAGGCCACCCGCGCAGTGTTGCTCGCCGACGAAGTACACCGTCAGGTCACACGCAGACTGGACGGTGGCCGTGAGGCCGTGCTCGGCCACGGCGGAGCCGCCACCGATCACCAGCACGCCCACTGGCTGCCGATCCCTGATGGCCATCACCGGGGTGCCACCGTCGGCGCCCTGCTCGTCTGGGTACCCGCGGGGCTGACACCGACCGAGGTGGCGACGATCCTCGGGGTGCGCAGTGTCTCCGGGCGGCGCAGCCGCCGCACCGAGAACGAGTACGAGGTCAAGGGCTTCCCCACCACAGATCTGCTGCTGCAAGCCGCCGGACCGGTAGCACAGGTCGCGCCAGAGCTGTGCGGGCCGGCGCGACGGTGGCGCAGCCTCACCCCATACCTGCCAGTGCGGTACCGCAAACGGGAGGCACTCGACGCGTACCTCACCACCGATGTGCATCGGGAGCTGGGCTACCGAGGACTCGGCGCGGCCGAGGTCACCCAGACCAACCCGGACGAGGGACTGTCCAACCGATGGGCGCTGGAGTTCCGGCGCTACCGCATGACCGAGAATCTCGGCAAAGCACGCAGGGGGCTCGGCCTGCGGCTGGAGTTCCCCGACGAGGTCACCGGGCCGCTGCTGCTCGGACAACTCAGCCACTTCGGATACGGAATCTTCGTCCCCGACGATCGCAACGACCAACCATGACAGTCCGCCCTGCCGCGTTCCGTGCCGGCGCACATACTCAATGGCTACGGCTACGGCGACTGCCCGCAGCTACTCGTCCGGACACCTGCCATTGGCTGTCCTACGAATTCCTGGGGAGCTGGCGGGGCCCAACCACATTCTGCGGTCAACCATCGGGACGAAGATCGGATGGGACAGGCCGCAGTGACAGTTGGCCTGGTCCGCCTTCGGACAGGGGGAGCCGGGCCGTGGAGCCAGCCGTGAACACTTCGAATGAGTCGCCTATGACTGTGGCCCCCAGCACTCGCCGGAGGTCCCAACTGGGCGTTGGGTCGAGAGGGCGGCCGGAAGCGGGTGCCAGCGCACGGTAGCGGGCCCGCTTGATCAATTAACGACGCTAGTCGGTCGTGATGTCGAGGACCGACTTCCGCCGTTGCTGGTCACCATCGGTAAGCGGATGGTGCGAAGACTGTGCCTTGCCGACCTCGTGAGCATCTTAAAGCAGGTCAAGGAGATGTGCGCATACCTGTCTCGCGTCGGACGTGACGACGCGCCGGATGAATGGGAGGCGAGTGTACGGGCGATGTACGAGGACCTGATCGCTCGGCTCCACAGCGGTGACATTCCGGATGATGTGCTCCGGCCTGTCATCGACTATTTCGTCATGAAGGCCCTCGCCGAGTGGGACGCCGAGCGCACCGACCAGCTACGTCAGGTCCACGAGCCAGGCGGGGCATAGCCTGTCGCCCACCCGGCCCACCATAGAATTTTTCGGACGGCAACCGGGAGAAGGGGCGAGGGTGGCGTCCAAGGGCGGGGCGAAGAAGGCGGTTGCGGCGGCCAGCCCAGAAGCTCTGTGTCGCGACCTCCCGTGCAGGCCTGACGCGGTGTCGGGGCTATGGACTCAGCGTCCGTTTCTTGCTGGGATCAGTTCAATGGCAGCTCGTGAATCACAATCGGCCTGGCCCGGGGCTCGAACCTTGACAACTTCACAAACGCGCGCTCGCTTTCTGTGAGCACCTTGCAGTTGATCTAGGAACCTGAAGTTGGTGCCCCATACGCCGTAGGTTCCGAGCTTCGGAATGGGGGCCAAAGTAGCAATTCAGGCAGGCGGTCAGTGTTTAGCCAATGATGGGTGGCTATCCTCGCTGCTCGCGAGCCCCTTCACCGGCCCGTAGTGGTCGGTCTCCATTGCGGCCGGGCGGATGAGCCCTGGTGCCGGGGGCACTGGTCGCCTTCACCGGCCCGTAGTGGTCGGTCTCCATTGCGGCTACGCACACACCAACAGCTCTAGCTTGTGCCCGCAGGCCTTCACCGGCCCGTAGTGGTCGGTCTCCATTGCGGCCCTGTAGGCCACCTCGCGCTGTGGGCGTCTGGGCCGCCTTCACCGGCCCGTAGTGGTCGGTCTCCATTGCGGCGTGACGCCCTGGTGGAGGAGATGCCCGACGGCACGGAGGCCTTCACCGGCCCGTAGTGGTCGGTCTCCATTGCGGCGCGCTTGCTGCGCAGTCACCTGATGCTGCGCTTGCTCCCTTCACCGGCCCGTAGTGGTCGGTCTCCATTGCGGCGTGACGCCCTGGTGGAGGAGATGCCCGACGGCACGGAGGCCTTCACCGGCCCGTAGTGGTCGGTCTCCATTGCGGCACGGCCCGCGCGGACAGGGCCACGGTCTGGGTGAGTCCGGCCTTCACCGGCCCGTAGTGGTCGGTCTCCATTGCGGCGCTTGGTCGGCTAGATCCCGTAGCACGTCGGCGTCGGCCCTTCACCGGCCCGTAGCGGTCGGTCTCCATAGCGGCCACCGGTAAGACAGCCCGCCTGCGGGTGATCCTGGTCCCTTTACCGGCCCGTAGCGGTCGGTCTCCATTGCGGCAACTGCGCACCCCGCCCGGCAGCGGGCTGCGCCAGCACCCCTTCACCGGCCCGCAGCGGTCGGTCTCCATTGCGGCCTCAGGCAGTCTTGTGGAGCGCTGGGCCGCGGTGGGGGTGCCTTCACCGGCCCGTAGCGGTCGGTCTCCATTGCGGCACGGGGCGAATGCCGGGCAGCTACCATCCATAGCTGACTACCACGTCATCGTTCATGCACTGTGACGGTGGGGCGGCGGTATCGATCGCCCCTCGGACACTCAAATATGATCTCCTGCACTGCAGGTCAGGCCCCCTCCAGCGAGGGGGCCTGATTCGTTGTAGGGGACCGGTAGGGGAACTCAGTTTTGGCCGTCGGTCCTGCGGCGCATGATGGCTCTGGCACACATTTTGTGAGTCGCGCTCGTCGGTAGTTCGGGTTGGGTTGCCGGGATGGAGATCATTCCGGCGTTGCTGCCGCACCTGATGGGCTTGCGGTTGGAGGCGGTGGTGGTCCGGGCCGTCGGGGTCAGGATCACTGCGGCGACGCAGACGGTGCGGGCACGGTGTGGCGCCTGTAGCGTGTGGTCGACCACTGTGCATGGCCGCTATGTGCGGAGGCTGGCCGATGTCAGGTTGGGTGGTCATGAGGTGCTGGTCGCGTTGACGGTCCGCCGATTCACCTGCGCCAACNCCGAATGCTGGCGGNGAACGTTCGTCGAGCAGGTGCCCGGGCTGACGCGGCGGCATGCCCGTCACACCGTCGTGGNCGCGGGNGACCTGGAAGCCGTCGCGGTGGCGCTGGGCGGTCGACCGGGCAGCCGGCTGGCGCATCGGTTAGCGGCATCGGTGTCGCGCTCGACATTGATCCGGATGATCCGCCGGATGCCCAACCCGCCGCCGGTGACACCGACNGTGCTCGGCGTGGACGACTTCGCCCGCCGTCGAGGCCACCGCTACGCGACCGTGCTGCTCGACATGCACACCCGCCGGCCGATCGACATTCTGCCCGACCGCACCGCAGACACCCTCGCCGCCTGGCTGCGCGACCATCCCGGTGTTCAGATCATCTGCCGCGATCGAGGCGGCAGCTATGCCGACGGCGCCCGCAAAGGGGCACCTGACGCGATCCAGGTCGCCGACCGGTGGCACCTACTGAAGAACCTCAGCGACACCGTCGAGAAAGTCATCCGCGGGCACCGCCGATGCCTACGCACCCACACCGAACCACCATCTGCCCTGGCCGCACCGCCCGACGAGCCCGTCGCAGCGGGACGACGGGCGGCGAACACCCGCCAACGCCACGCCGCCGTGCACGCCCTACGAGCCGAAGGACTGTCGATCAAAGCAACCGCCCGCCGCCTCGACATGAACGTCAGAACCGCCCGCAAGTACGCCCACGCCGCCACCGCTGAGGCGTTGATCGGCCCGAACGCCAGCAGCCGACCCAGCGTCCTCGCCCCATTCCACTCCTACCTACGGCAACGCCTCACCGACGGCATTCACCAGACCGCTGACCTGCACGCCGAGATCCTGGCCCGCGGCTACCACGGCAGCTTGCGGGTGCTGCGGGACTGGCTCACCATCAACCGCACCCGACCCGCCCCTGCCGCCGCAATCCAGGTGCCGTCGGCCCGGCGGATCACCGCCTGGATCATGCGACCCGGCCACAAACTCACCGACGACGACCGCGCTGATCTCGCCGACGCCCGCAGACTCTGCCCGGATCTCGACACCGTCGCCGACCTCGCCCGCGGGTTCGCCGCCCTGGTCCGCCACCAGGGCACCGGCCAGCACCTCGACGCCTGGATCAACCGAGCCCGCCACGCCGGCTACCCCGAAATCCGCGGCTTCGCCGCCGGCCTGGCCAGCGACCGCGACGCCGTCGTCGCCGGCCTCACCCAGCCATGGAGCTCAGGCCCGGTCGAAGGCCAGGTCAACCGCATCAAGACGATCAAGCGCCAGATGTATGGCCGAGCGAACCTCGACCTCCTCCGCAAATGCGTCCTGGCCTCCCCATGAGCCGTCGCTGAGAAGATCAATCACAGAATGTGTGCCAGAGCCAGTTTTCAGGCGGAGCCGACACCAAGATTGGTCGCAGCGAAAGGCTGGGCCGCATCCGCCGGCTCGATCAGCCTGAACCCGACTGAACCGGCCGTGTCTGAAGTCGATTCCGCGCGTTTGCTGAGCGTGGGGGCTGGTGGGCGGGCGGTGGGGAGAGCGCGCGTCTCTCACGTCCGCGAGGACGTGCTTCGAGCTGTGCTTGCTGGGCTGCGGAGGCTGTGATGACCGACGACCGAAGACCGTCCGAGCTGCACCCCAACCGCGACCCGTCCGGGACGCCCCCACTGCCCGATGGCCACTGGGTGCGAGCGAGTCGCCCCCCGGACCCGAACCCGCTCACCACCCGGCAGAAACTGACGGCAGTGCTGGTGGTGATGATCGTTGTCGTCGCTGTCATAATCGGCGTGCTCCGGTGACGAGGTGGGAAGAACTCCCGGCTAGCTCCGGAGGAGGGCTCAACTTCGCGCCCCCTTTGCCGCACTGTTGGCCGCATGTGGCCACCCGGCCGGCAAACGTCAGAATGGCCAAGCTGAATGCGCTCTCATCGGGCTCCCCGTCGAAGGAGTGCCCGCGCTACGCCTCGGCGCGTCCGTTTCGACGCGCCCGGTAGGCCAGGTAGGCGGCGGACCTCATGAATTTCCAACTCTTGTCGACCGGCCAGGGCGATCGCCGCGGCGTACGGTCGCACGTCGGGCTGACGGAGCAGGACCTCGGTCTCCTGTAGGGCCCTGAGCAGAACCCCTCGGTCCGCATGTGGGTGTTGCGCGACGAGCCGGAGGAAGTTGTTGCGTTCCCACTGGTCGAACTCGCCGGCCAGCAGCCTGTCGATGTCCGCCATCGGGGAAGTAGAGCAGGTCGCGGATGGGCTGGTCAGGTATCTGCCCCGGCCCGGTCGCTCGTTGCGGCAGTCGCCTACCGTCGACCTGTGACGATGAGCGACGAGGACTTGGCCGTCATCCGCCGGCGACCGGCGTACCAATCGGCCTTGTGGCTGGGGCGGCTGGCCGTCGTGCCACAGTTGGTGCCGTTCGCCGTCGTTGCGCTTGCTGATGACATCAGCTTGGCGGATGCGGTCTTCTCCTACGCTTGGCTTTCGTTGGTCATGCTGGCCGGCGCGTTCCTACTTCTCTGGCGTGCCGGAGTTCCCTTCGAACGACAGGGTTGGTCGGTGGGAACGGCCACGGACCCCAAGCTCAACGAGGCCCTGAGGGCAGATCTCCTCTTCCGGCGAGGGTGACGCTTCGCCCGACCGTGCTACCTGGCTTCGCCGATTGCCGGCCGGCCTCGACCAGCTGCGGCGGCACGACCCGCGGCACGCTTGCTGGGGTGGTGGGTTTGGGAGAGTTGCTGGCCTTGTGCGCCGAAGTCTCGGCGTGGCTTGCTGGACCCGTTCGACGGAGCGCGCCCGTGATGGCGCAGGACGTGAGCCGGAAGGCCTTGATAGGCAAGCGTCGGGTTGCCTATGGTTGACGGGTGTAGGTGCTGACCGTACTGGCAGGGGCGGGGCTGGGCCTGTTCCGAAGGGGTCGGCGGGCCGTGCCGAGGTCCATCATCTCGGTGCCGCACCACTGCGCGCTCGATCATTGAGCGGTGGCCACTGAGCGAACAGGAGAACGCACGTGAGTACCCCACCGACTTTGGACGAGAAGGACGCGCAGGGCCGCAAGACCGGCCGCTGGACCGACCCGGACCCGCACGGCGGTGTGATGGTGGGCGAGTATGTCGAGGGTGAGCGGCAGGGCACCTGGCGGCACTTCTTCGCCGATGGCAGGTTGCGTGCGGAGGGCGGCTTCGACAACGGGACCGTGCACGGTGAGTGGGTGTGGTACCGCTCGTCTGGCGGAATCATGCAGCGGGGCGGATTTGACCACGGATGCAAGCATGGCACGTGGACGAGGTGGAACGCCGCCGGCGAGATGATCGACCGGGGTGACTATGGCAGCGACAAGAAGGTCGGTGAGTGGACGACCTTCAACCCGGACGGCACGGTGAAGCGCACGGTGACCCACCGCGCCCGCCGCTGACTGTCGGCATCGCGCGCGGCCGTGAGCTGATCATTCCCAGAGCTGACGGCGCGTGGACGGTGCGGCCTTGGCCCGAAGTGCGGCACCAGGACCAGCGGTACGCCACGAACAGCCTGACCACGCCACTCAGACTGAAGAGGCGCCTGTGCGCCCGGCAGGATTCGAACCTGCGGCCTTGGGATTAGAAGTTAGAGCGGTTTCGTGTTAGCCGGTCCCGCTGGATAGTGAAGGGTGCCTATCAATCCAGGTGGGCACCCTTCTTCATGCCGGCCGGTCCCACCGGCTGACGGCCGGTCCAGAGACATCCGGGCTCACACCGGGCTCACCATCCAGGGGTGAGGCGGGGAGCAAGAAGCCACATAGAAGACCCCCGCATCACACCGTCACTGCGGGGCCGGCAGTACGGGCCCTGTAGACGCGAAACCCCCGACTACCCCTTAGAGGAAGGGCCGGGGGTTTCGTTGTGTGTGTGGTGCCTCAGCGTTCTACGTGCCCGCTGCTGGTGAACGCGACGAACGAGCGCCACGCCTCCGACCCGAACACGAGGAACGCCTTCCCTTTTCCGTCTGGTAGTGGTTTCCGGTCCTCCAGGGCCCGCACTTCGTCCACGGACAGGAAACCGGCCTCAACGGCGGTGCGGTCTCCAGAAACCCCAGGTCAGGGGCCATTTCTGATGGTACGCCTGGCAGGATTCGAACCTGCGGTCTTGGGGTTAGAAGGTAACTGAACGCTGACTATGGGTTGTCACGGCGATCACCGATCTCTAGTATGAGTGCACACAGGACGGGGGACTGTGCCGTGAAGCTGTTCACAGCATACCCCTCAGTGTTGATTCAAGGAGGGCTTGTGTACACATCTCAAGGTTCGTTGCGGTCACGACTGGCAGGAAAGCGCGTCGTTCAAGCAGCAGTTCTGGGCTTGCTTGCCAGCGGCGCAATCGGGCTCACTGCCGCCGCTCCTGCGACTGCTTCCGGTACGTCCAATGTCGTCTTCAACTGCTACACCCAGTGGTGGAACACGGCTTGGGCGCAAAAGTGCTTTTCACCGGGCGCGAAGTGGGCTGGTCACTACTACTCAACCGTCGATTGCTCAGCTCAAGGTTCGCGCCTCCTGAAAAAGTTCCGTGTCCAGAACAGCACCACCACCTACAGTGGCGGCGACTGCACCTTCAGCGTCGGTAACGGTAAGATGACCTACGACTACAACTGATCAACGCCAGTGGTGAGGTAAAGGAGTGTGGGCCGTTGGCCCGCACTCCTTTACCTCATGTTCGTGAAATGAGAGTCTCTCCATGAGTGTCGTGCTCGACGCACTGGCCCAAGGCTACGGAAGGTCCACCGTCATCGACAACTTTAGTTCGACGTTGCGGCCGGGGATAACCGCGTTGCTGGGTCCCAACGGGGCGGGTAAGACGACCCTGCTGCGTACGTTGGCAACCGTGATGCCACCGCGGAACGGCGTAATCCGCATCGACGAGGTCGAGATAGACAGCGAGCGGACCGCTCGCCGGGTTCGTGACCGGATCGGCTATCTGCCGCAGGACTTCGGCGTCGACCCGCAGATGAATGTTGCCGACTTCGTGACATATGCGGCCTGGATGCGCGGTGTGCCGGCCAAGCAGTGGCGACGAGCGGTCGATGAGGCGTTAGAGATGGTTGATCTGACCGATCGGCGGAAGTCACGGATGCGCAGCCTGTCCGGCGGCATGCGCAGGCGCGCCGGCATCGCCTGGGCGATTGTGGGGCGACCGCGACTGGTGCTGCTGGATGAGCCAACGGTCGGTCTGGACCCGCGCCAGCGGCTACAATTTCGGAAGATCATCTCAGGGCTCGGTGAAACGGTCGTGGTGCTCAGCACCCACCTTATCGACGACGTCGGGGCGGTCTGCGATCGGGTGATCGTGATGCACGGTGGAGCGGCCAGGTTCGACGGCAGGGTCGATGAGTTGGAGGCCCTGGACCACGATGGCCTCCCCGGTCACTCTCCACTGGAACGGGCGTACATGCACCTGCTGCCCGAGGGAGAGCAGGAACTGTGAGTACGGTATGGCTACACCTGCGAAACTCCCCGATCCGCTGGGCACTGCCGGTGCTCGTCGTCGTCGACTTGGCGGTGTTGTTCCTGCGGAACCGATACTGGATCGGCGTCTGGCCAGAGACTGGTGCCGCAGCACAGGTGCCCGCGTATCTGCTGGGAATTGTCGGAGCGGGTGCGGCGGCCTGGTCGGCGGGCACGCCACAGCGGCACGGGCTAGAGGAACAACTCAGGGCCGCGCGGGTCCAGCCGATGGTTTCGGAGGCTCACCGACTCCACGCGACCGTTATCATCCTGCTGATCCCCTATCTGATCGGTCAGACGGTGGCCTTCGCCGTCACCGCCCGGACGTTCCCGCCGGGCGTGCACCTCTGGCTGGGCTACCTCCTGCTTGGTCTATTCGCGATCCTGCTCTCAGTTGCACTGGGATGGGCATGCGGCCACCTGTTCGGGCCCGTGTTCGCAGCTCTCGTGGCGGCGTTAGGGTTCCTGTTCCTAACTGCCTTGCTTGACCGGGTGGGGTTCGTCGTAGTCTCTGGTCGGCCTGAGGTGGCGGTTGATCCGATGCCTTTGGCGTTGCGGCTGGGGTCGGTCGTGGCCCTGTTGTTGGTCCTGCTGTGGCTGTCCGCCGCAGGTGTCTCAGGACAGGCTAGGCGGAGGGCGTGGGTGCTGGTCCCTGCGATTCTGCCGCTCGTCGTGGTCATGTTCAGCACCAACGCGGTGGCCGACCGGAAGCAGCCGGGGAACAAAGTGACCTGTGTCCGGGGGTCGACGGTCTTATGCATCTGGCCCGAACAAGAGAAGTACCTACCCCAGCTACGCGCCCTCAGTGCGCGTATCGACCTGCTGCCCGACGCCTTCGTCCGGCCGCCACGGATCAATGAGGTCGGCCTCCTGAAGACCCGATACATCGGGCCGGACGGGAAGGAGTACCTCGGCTATGAGGGAGGGCCGCCGATCTTCCAGATCCTTGAGGGCAGTCCGTGGTCCTATGCCGGTGACATAGGGACCGCGGTAACCGCATCGACCTTCGGATTCCAGGACTTTCAGGCCTGCGACTGGCAGAAGATCACCTCATCGGACGAGCCTCGACTCTGGGCCGTCGGCGCGTGGCTGGAGGCATTCCTGGCCGGTGAGGATAGCCCCGACTATCACACCAACGCTCCCACACAGATGCAGCAGGCATGGGCCAAGGGGCGGGCGATCGCCGGCAACCGGTCTCGCGTCGATCAGCTTCGATGGGCTGAAGGCGAGGTGAACGATCTTCGTGGGCGTTACTGCCAGTCGGGACGCTGAGGTGTCCGGACAGACGCTTCCAGTCCGGTTGTTTCTCACGGTCAGGCCGGTCCGGACCGTGCTGGCGGTCACGGTTCTCCTGGGCGCACTCACCGCCTGGTTCGGTCTGATCGAAACGCCAATACCTACAGCAGTTGACGAGGGCAAGGCGAAGATCCCCCTGTGGCGCATGCTCACCATGGGCGTTGCCGTAATGCCGGTGCTCTCGTTGCATAGTCCGCTTGCCAGTCTGGAAATGGTAGCCACCCGACGGCTTCGTTCCATGCAGCGGCTCTACCTCGCCGGCCTAGGTATCGGCTCTGCAGGGATCTTCTTGGGCATCTGCACGTTCGTGATGCAGCCGGAGATAATCGGAGTTATCGCGCGGTCGTGGATCGCCTGGGTCGGGCTGGCCCTGACCGCAGGAGTAACCATGGGATGGCGGCTCGCCTGGACACTGCCATCGCTAGTGGCCATCGTGCTGTTCTACTGGGGATACACTGGGAACCAGCAATACCAGTGGTGGGAGTTCAGCGCTCGACCACACGACGATCTACCCAGCCTCATCCTAAGCGCCACACTGCTTGCGATAGGCCTAATCGCGTACGCGGCGACACCATGGCGTCTCCGCCGCTGGAGACACGGATAATAGCGTTCCCGTCGGTGAGTAGACTCGTCATCACCTTGTGCCAAAAGTCAAACGCCGTGTCGAACGGGTTCGGCTGACTCAGCCACGCCGGGCCCGGGACCGGCTCCCTCACCTTCCCGACAGTCCGCACCACATCAACAGGTAGGGCCGCTACGGCATCAGCGATCAACGACACGCACGTGTACATCGCCGACAGGTTGAGGGCTGTGTCCTGGCTGACGGTCACTCCGGCCCACGTCGGGCCCTAGCCGCCGAGAGCGGCAAGAACACCACTAGAAGGTGCCGGTGCCGCCCGACGTTCCCTGATCCGGTCCCACAAACCCAACAGGCCACCTCCAAAGACGAAACTGCCCGCCCCGGTTGGGGGCGGGCTAGGACGGTTCGTGGGCTATTTGACGCCGGTCACCCGGACGACAGCCGCCGGGTTCGGCACCAGCAGATCAGCGCGCATCTTCGCCGTCACCAGCGTTTCGTCAGTCGCACCATAGACGTACGGGTTGACATCGAAAACGGTGTCCTCCCGAACCACCGCGTACACCTCGGAGGGCACATACACGTAGATGCTGTTGCACACGTTCCCTGACGTGCCCTCAGCCTCGGTAAGAGACAGGTTCCCGGACAGGTACACGGCACGACCGAACAGGCGACGAGACACACCACCCGACGCGCTGCCGGCGCTGTCCTGAATAAGCGACTTGTTGGAACCGTTCGCTTCCTTCAGCTTCAGAATCTGCCGCCATGTCCGAGGCGGCAAAACGATGACAGCGGATTCCTCATCGGCGTTCGCCTCCGCGAGCAAGCCCAGGGCGTCAGCGACAACATCCAGGTTCGCCAACGCGGCACCGTTAGTACCCGCCGAAAGCGTCTGGATACCAGCAACATGCTTCAGTCCCCGCACGTTCGGGGCGGTACCGTCGCCCTCGAAACAGCTCAGGTCGTAGGCTAAACCCACAGAACGGATCAGGGGCTTCGAGAGCTGCTCAAGAACGGACGGCTTAGCGTCGCTGGCAACCTCATTGGGTACCCGGGTGCCCTGCATGAACTTCCGGGGCACCGCCGTCAACGACTCCGCGTTCGGGTCGCTCAGCGGCACATTAGCCGCCTCCCCCACAGCACCAGCAACCCCGTCACTGGTCATGTGAGGAATCACCACGCTGTCACCGCTGGTGCGGATGACCTGAACACCACTACGGACAATGACACTAACGACCTCGTGCGTGGTTGCGAGTCCTTGAGTATCGATGGTCGTTATTTCGATCATGGTTGGTGCTTCGATCATGATGAACCGTCGGATGACAGGCCTGTCCCGGGAAGCGATTGCGGGCCTGGTCGCTGAACTGGCACCGCGGTGGCAGGCTCGTCACCGGGATCGGCTCGCCGCGCGCGCACGTAGTCGCCGCATCGGTGCTGGCGCGAAGCATCGGTTCGGGTTCGCCGACCGCTTGTTGGCCACGCTGGTGCACTTGCGACATGGGTTGACCCATGACGTGGTGGCCGCGTGGTTCGGGGTACACCGCTCGACGATCACGCGCAGCGTCGCCGAGGTGCGGCCGCTGCTGTCCGAGCGTGGCTGCCAGGTGAACGACGGCGTCCGGTTGCGCACCATCGCCGACGTGGTGGCATACCTGGGCCATCACCCCAGGGCGTTGATGGACGCGACCGAGGTGCGGGTCCGCCGACCGGTCGAGGGCCGGGCGGGTAGGGACCGGTTCGTGTCCGAAAATCCCGACTGAACACGATGAAAGCTCTGGTGCTCTGCGATCCAGCTGGTCGGCTGTTGTTCTGTGGCGAGACCCGTCCGGGCTCGATGCACGACCTCACCCAGGCCCGAACCGCCGGGCTCGTCGACCTTCTGCTCCAGGCGCCGCTCGGGGTTCAGGTCCTCGCCGACGCCGGCTACCAAGGACTGGGCGCCGACACCGCCGGCGCGGTGATCACCCCCAGACCCACACCGCGAAAAGGGCAGAAGTCGCTACCGCCGAGCGTCATCGCCGCCCATCACGCGGCCCGCAAGCGACACTCCTCCCAGCGGATCCGCGTCGAGCACGCCATCGGACACCTCAAGAACTGGCGGATCCTGGCCCGCTACCACGGCCGACGCGAACACTTCGACGCCACCATCCGCGCCGTCGCGAGCCTGCTGTCCGACCACCAGCACACCGATCACACTGAGATCACCACCAGGCCACTCAAGGCCCTCCCAACCACACCTCACCACCGATGAGATGACGAGGCCGTCCCCTGCCAATCGCGCACGAGGTCGTTAGACCGGCTTAGGGTGTCTCACCTAAAAGAGATGTTCGCTGGTGTCGCTGAGCAAAACATCGAGATTGAAGAGTCGAACGCGCTACGGCACGCCGCTGTCGATGAGCTTAAGACACTCAAGGGGCGGCAGCGTCGCCGTATAGCGCGTGCCGCTATTGCGGAGATGCCCCCGTTCCGTCGCCCAGCGGGGCCAACAACGCAGCGACACATCAGGGCGACGCTCCGCGCAGCCCTCAACGATGCGATCAGTCAGGAGCTGATCACGTTTAACCCTGCCGCACACGTCGAACTTGATTCGGTAAAGCGCCCGAAGGCGCTTGTGTGGACTGATGACCGGGTGGCGCAATGGCAGGCTACCGGCGTGAAACTGTCACCGGTCATGGTGTGGACACCCTCGCAAACCGGCGCGTTCCTCGATTCGGTCAGTGGTGACGACCTGTACGCGCTCTTCCACCTGATCGCGTTCCGGGGGCTACGCCGGGGCGAAGCGTGTGGGCTACGGCCAGAAGACCTAGACCTCAAGGCACAAACCCTCACCATCGCTACTCAACTTGTGGCGGTTGGTGGTGTGGGGATTGAGGAGAACGCGCCGAAAAGCGACGCCGGGGATCGCGTCGTGGCATTGGACCGGGACAGCGTGCGTGCGCTCAAACGCCACCTCAAGCGGCAACGCAAGGCACGCGAGAAGGCCGGAGCGGCATGGGTGGACAGCGGCCGGCTATTCACCCGGGCGACCGGGGCGTGGTTCGAGCCAGACTGGCTCACAGATCGGTTTGAGCGGCTAGCCCGAAGGGCTGGGCTTCCGCCGATCCGGTTGCATGACCTTCGTCACGGTGCGGCAACGATCGCGCTCGCGGCGGGAGTCGACCGGAAGGTGGTACAGGAGATGCTGGGCCACGCGTCCATCGGGCTCACCTCGGACACCTACACCTCGGTCCTGCCGGAGGTGGCGCACGATGCGGCGGAGGCTGCCGCGCGTCTGGTGCCCAGGCAGAAGCGCTCCCGGGCTCACCCGGGCTCACACGAGCCCAACAGTTCGACCGGTACCGATGGATGCGCCGCCTGAGGCGGTGGAAGCTTCCACCGCTCGATGGCATGACAATACACTCCCGGGCTCACATCGGGCTCACAATGGCCCACTGATCGATGGCCATGGAATAAGAAGATCGGCCAATGTTCCAGAAACCCCAGGTCAGGGGCTATTTCTGATGGTGCGCCCGGCAGGATTCGAACCTGCGGCCTTGGGATTAGAAGTCCCCTGCTCTATCCGCTGAGCTACGGGCGCGTGCCGCGGAATGTCGCCCGAGAAGGGTACCGCCGGGGGCCCGGTCGACGGGGGAGCGGGTGGTGGTGACCGCGTCCGGCGGCAATCAGGCCGGCGGTGCCGTCGACTTCGCCTCGGCGGCCTGGCGGGTCGTCGGTGGTGCCGCCTGCGCTGGCGGGCGTCGTCCGCTGTCGATGCTCCCGGTGCCGAGGAATCCGTCGACCCATCGTCCGACCTCCGTCAGGACTCTGTCGCGGACGGTGGGCGCGGAGAGCGTGAGGTCGTGCAGCCCACCGTCGACCCGGAGCAGGGTGACGTGCTGGCCGAGCAGGGGCGCCCAGCGCACCATGTGCTCCACATCCAGCACCGAGTCAGCGCTGGCGGCCGCCTCCCGCCACTTTAGCCCCTTGAAGCTGCGCGTCGAGGCGGCCACGAGCATCGGTGCCGGGATGTCCAGCCCGGCACGGAGCTGTTGCTGGCCCCGCCGGATCGCGGCCAGCCAGCCCGCCCGGATCGGGAAGCCGCCGAGCGGTTTCCAGGCGAGGTCGTAGTTCCACTCGCCGCGGTGGTTGGCGTGCAGGCTTTCGCCGTAGACGGTGCTGAGGCCGTTGGCGAGGGTGCGCTTGGGCGACCGGTGCGCCAGGCGGGCGACGGCCGCCGCTGCGGGGCGCCGCAGCACCCAGGGGAGGTTCAGGTCGAAGAAGGGACTGTTGAGGAAGAGCCCGTCAACCACACCGGCGTCCCGCCGGGCGTGCGCCCAGAGCGAGACGATCAGGCCGCCGGTGGAGTGGCCCATGCCGAGCAGGGTGTCGTGCCCGTCTTCCGATTTGATGATCTCTACGGCGGCGTCCAACTCCGTGAAGTAGTCACCGAGGTCCAGGCAGAAGTTCGCCGTCTGGTGCGGGAGCAGGCTGCGACCGTACTTGCGCAGGTCCAGGGCGTAGAAGTCCCAGCCCTGGGCGGCGAAGTGGTCGGCGACGTGGGTCTGGAAGAAGTAGTCGACAAATCCGTGCACGTAGAGCACCGCACGGTTGGTGGGTCGGTCGGCACGACGGCGTACCAGGGTCGCCACCACCGGCCCCTCGTCATCGGTGCCCAGGTCGATTGTGTGCCGCTCGTAGGGCGGCCCCAGCACGTCTGGTTCCACGACTCTGACGGTACGCCGGCGAGCTACCGGACGGTAGCCCTCCTCCCGGCGTGGTGCTGGAGGAGGGCCGGGTACGTCCGAGCTGGTGGTGGTGCGGCCGTCAGTCGTCGGGGTCCTGTGCTCCCCCGGGTGGCGGGCTGGTGTCGCGTAGGTGCTTGTTGTGCCGGGGCTCCTGGCGGGTCTTCGCGTCGTTGAGGCGGCGGCGCAGGTCGTCCCGGACGTCGTTGAGCGCCGCCTGCAGGTCCTCCTCCGCCGAGGTGGTGACGATCTTCTGCCGGCCGGCGATCCAGCACTCCAGGGTGACCTTCTGCCCCTTCGTCTCCCGGTTCTTGACCGATACCTCCAGCTCGGTGGCGTCGGCGTGGAAGCTGGCGAGCCGGGCGTCGAGCATGCCGAAATGGTCGGCGATCCAGGCCCGATCGCCCTGCGCGAAGCCGGCCCCCACCCGGAGGCACTCGTTGACGGTGGCCGGGTTGGTGACCCCGCTCATGACCGCGCCTGGCCGGTGCCGGTGGTGATCGTCATCATGATCACTGACCCCTTCGTCCGGTTACTTTCTTTCTGATCCAGGTGTACCCAGTTTTTTCCGTTCCGGAACATGGTCAATTCTGCTGCTTGCTCCACTGCTGTCCCAGGGCCAGAGGCCCCTAGCAGACGGGCCTTTGAACAGGTTGTTGTCCACACCCTGCTCCGTTGTCCACAGCTCACCCCAGCGCGATGGCAGTGCCCGACGGGGCCGGACAGGCTCAGGCCGAGCAACTCGCGATGACAACCTGATCCGGGAGGGACGATGTTCGACACCCACGTCACGGTGATTGGCACCGCGGTGACCGCGCCCGAGTGGCGGCGCACCAACCAGAGCCAGACCCTGGTGGCCAACTTCAAGGTGGCCTCCACCGCGCGCCGTCTCGACCGCGAGAGCGGTCGCTGGGTTGACGGCAACAGCCTCCGCCTTCGGGTCAACTGCTGGCGTCGGCTCGCCGAGGGGGTCGTGACCTCGGTGATGGTCGGCGACCCGGTGATCGTCTCGGGGCGGCTCCACACCCGGGACTGGACCGACGATGCCGGCAGCCATCGGACCCACTACGAACTGGAAGCCGTCGCGGTCGGGCACGACCTCTCCCGCGGTCGGGGTCGGTTTCTGCGTAACCGACCGGTGGCCACGACCGGCGCAACGGCAGATACCACAGCTGATCCCACGGTGGACCCCACGGCCGAGCTCCCGGTGGATGCCACAGCGCAACTGCGGGTGCCCGGTGCGCCGACCGAGTCGGCATCGGTTGCTCCCGCCAACCAGCAAGTTGACCAGCCAGTCGACGAGGAGGTCGAGCGGCCCGCCTTGCCCGATCCCCCGCCCGTCGCCAGTGCTGACATGGATCTCCTGGACGCCCCGACTGCTGAGGCGGACCGGGAAGACGCTGGTTCTGGTCAGACCGACGGGTCCGCCGCCGCCGGGATCCCGCACCCGCCAGTGGAGGTGACCGACGGTGCCAGCCAGAGCGCAGAGCCGGCACCCAGCGGTAGCCGAGCCCGAAGGGGCCGGGGCCGGGTGTCCGTCTGACGGCGACCAGTCTCGGGCGTTGGTTGGTGCCGGCCCGCGGGGGTCTGGTGGGAAGGGCGCGACGGGGGCGGGGTGGGGTGCCGGCCGCCGTGGGCCGTCACCCCGCGCGTCCATGTCGCCGCCCGGCTCCGTCCGCCGCCGAGGGAGCAAGCGAGACGGTCGGGCAGGCCGGACGTGGGGCTCGGCTACGCTGACCGGCCGGAGGTGATGGCCGGTGCGGCAGGCGACAGTGGCGGGGCTCGTCGCGGGGTACGCGGTGGATGCGCTGGTCGGCGACCCTCGCCGCTGGCATCCGGTGGCCGGGTTCGGCCGCGCGGCGAGTGCCCTGGAGCGGCGGATCTACCGGCCGGACCGGGCGGCCGGCGCGGCCTACACCGCGCTGGCGGTGGGGGTGCCGGTGGTGCTCGGTGCCGCGGCGACGGTCGCCACCCGAGGGCGCCCCTTTGCGCGAGGCGCGGTCGTGGCTGCTGGCACCTGGGCTGTGCTCGGCGGGCGCACGTTGCACCGGGAAGCGGCGGTGCTCGGTGCGGCGCTGGGCGATGGTGACCTGCCGTCGGCCCGGCAACGCCTGGGACACCTCTGCGGGCGGGACCCGTCAACGCTGGACGAGCCGGAGCTGGCCCGCGCCGCCGTCGAGTCGGTGGCCGAGAACACCTCCGACGCCGTCGTCGCCCCGTTGCTCTGGGGCGCGGTCGCTGGCCTGCCCGGGCTGCTGGGCTACCGGGCGGCGAACACCCTCGACGCGATGGTTGGCCACCGCTCCTCCCGGTACGCGCGTTTCGGCGCCCCCGCGGCCCGCCTCGATGACCTGCTCAACCTCGCTCCATCCCGGCTGACCGGACTGTTGACGGTCGCCGTGGCGCCGCTGGCCCAAGGGGACCGGGAGCGGGCCTGGCGGGTCTGGCGCCGGGACCGGAACGACCACCCCAGCCCCAACGCCGGGCAGTGCGAAGCGGCGGTCGCCGGGGCGCTCGGCGTCCGGCTCGGCGGGCGCAACGTCTACGCCGGCCGGGTCGAGGTGCGTCCATTCCTCGGCGACGGCCCCCGTCCAGACGCGAGCCACCTTCCTCGCGTGGCCCGGATCTCCGCCGCCGTTGGGCTCGCCACGCTCGGGCTCGCGACGGCGTACCCGTTGACCGTGGGGCGGCTGCTCTCCGCCGTGGGCCGCCGGGCGATCAGCGGCGGGAAACAGGTCGTAGGCGGGCGGCGGCGGTGAGCGGCGGACTGCTGGTCACCGGGACCACCTCGGACGCCGGCAAGAGCGTCCTCACCGCCGGGATCTGCCGCTGGCTGCACCGGCAGGGCGTGCGGGTGGCGCCGTTCAAGGCGCAGAACATGTCCAACAACTCGGCGGTGGTGGTCGGCCCGGACGGGCGCGGCGGTGAGATCGGACGGGCGCAGGCGATGCAGGCAGCGGCCTGCGGCCTCGCCCCGGAGCTGCGGTTCAACCCGGTGCTGCTCAAGCCGGGCAGCGACCGGAGCAGCCAGGTGGTGCTGCTCGGTGCGGCGGTCGACACCCTCACCGCCGGGTCGTTCCGGCAGCTTCGCCCCCGCCTCGCCGAAACCGCGTACGCGGCCCTGGCCGACCTGAGGGCCGCCTACGACGTGGTGATCTGTGAGGGCGCGGGTAGCCCGGCGGAGATCAACCTACGGGCCGGGGACTACGTCAACATGGGGCTGGCGCGGCACGCCGGCCTGCCCGCGATCGTGGTCGGGGACATCGACCGGGGCGGGGTGTTCGCCTCCATGTTCGGCACGGTGGCCCTGCTGGAGCCCGCCGACCAGGCGTTGGTAGCCGGATTCGTCATCAACAAGTTTCGCGGCGACCCGGGCCTGTTGGCCCCGGGCCTGGACATGCTGCGCCAGGTCACCGGAAGGCCCACCTACGGGGTGCTGCCCTGGTCACTTGACCTCTGGCTCGACGCCGAGGACTCGCTGGCGTACGGGCGGGTACTCGGCCGTCCGGCCGCGCCCCACGGCCAGGACTGGCTGGACGTGGCCGTGGTCCGGCTGCCCCGGATCAGCAACGCCACCGACGTCGAGGCGCTCGCCACCGAACCGGGTGTGCGGGTGCGCCTCACCGTCGAGCCCGCCGAACTCGCCGCCGCCGACCTGGTCGTGCTGCCCGGCTCCAAGGCGACGGTGGCGGACCTGGCCTGGCTGCGCCAGACCGGCCTCGCGGATGCCGTGCTCGCCCACGCCGCCACCGGGCGGCCCCTGCTCGGCATCTGCGGAGGCTTCCAGATGCTCGGCCGCCACATCCACGATCCGGTGGAGAGCGGGCAGGGCAGCGTACCCGGCTTGGGGTTGCTGCCGGTCGAGGTCACCTTCGACCGAAGTAAGACGGTCCGGCAGTCGACCGGCACCGGGTGGGATGGCGTCCCGGTCCACGGCTACGAGATCCACCACGGGTACGTCTCGGCCGCCGCCCCCGACCTCGACGCGCTCTTCGCGTACGCCGACGGCACCGGTGAGGGCGCGATCGCCGGGGCGGTGTACGGCACCCACTGGCACGGCGCGTTCGAGTCGGACGGGTTCCGTCGCCGCTTCCTGACCGAGGTGGCCCGGCAGGCGGGCCGACACGGGTTCCGGGCGGCCCCGGACACCTCCTTCGCCGGCGCCCGCGAGCGTTCCCTGGACCTGCTCGGGGATCTGGTCGAGGAGCACCTGGACACCGCCGCCCTGTGGCGGCTGATCGAAACCGGACCGCCACCGGGCCTGCCGTTCATCCCGCCGGGCGCACCCGACGGGGGCCCGGCCGTCTGACCCGGCAGCCAGCCGATGGGGGTCAGCCTGACGGGAGGCGGCCGTCTGACGGGGAGCCGGCCGTCTGACGGGAGTTGGGCCCAGTGTCAGTCGCGGACGTCGGCGGGGTGGTCGGAGAGTGGGAGTCCCGCCTCCCGCCAGGCCTGCACCCCGCCGATGACGTCGGTGGCGCGACGTAGGCCCAGCGCGCGTAGGCCCGCCACGGCCAGGCTGGAGCTGTAACCCTCCCGGCACACCACCACGACCTCCCGGTCGTACCGGGTGGCCTCCGGGATCCGCCAGGTACTGGCCGGGTCGAGCCGCCACTCCAGCACCGCCCGCTCGATGACGATCGCACCGGGCAGCTCACCCTGCTCCGCCCGCTGCCGTTCGGTGCGGGTGTCGATCAGCAACGCCCCGGCGCGGATCGTCTCGACGGCCTGGTGTGGGGTCAGCCGGCGCACTCCGGCGCGGGCCTGCTCCAACAGGGCATCAACGCCTGGGCTCATCACGCTGTGGGACACCAGCCGATCATGCCGCCCGCGCCCGGCGACGCGCGGTCGAACGGCGTCGGCCAGCGGCACGACCGCCCGAACGGGCGACGGACCGAGGTGGCGCGGCTCCGCCGCCGGATACGGTCAGGCCGTGGCGGTAGCGGTGATGGAGTCGTACGCCCGGCTGGCAGAGCGGGTGTGTGCGGCGCCGGCGCGGTTGGGAAAGACCCGGCTGGTGGCGGTGGACGGACCGAGCGGCGCGGGCAAGAGCTGGTTCACGGCGCAGCTCGCCGATGCGCTCGCCGCCGGGCCGGGCCGGGCCCGCCCGGTGGTGATTCACACCGACGACCTGCTCGACGGCTGGGCTGACCAGCTCACCTTCTGGTCCCGGCTGGAGGAGTGGGTGCTGGCGCCGGTGCGGGCGGGACGGGTGGGGGAGTACCGGCGGTTCAGTTGGGTCCGGCATTCGTTCCTGCCCCGCCCGGTGCCGGTGCCGGTGTCACCGGTCCTGCTGCTGGAAGGGGTGAGCGCGGCGCGTGCCGCGGTGGCGCCGGAGTTGAGCCTCGCCGTGTTCGTGACCGCCCCGGAGCAGCTGCGGCTCACCCGGGCGGTGACCCGGGACGGCCCCGGGATTCTGCCGGAGCTGCGTCGCTGGCACGCGGGTGAGCGGGCCCACTTCGCGGCCGACGGCACCTGCGGCCGGGCGGACCTGGTGGTGGACGGTGCGCCGGTGTTGCCCCACGACCGCGCCCGGTACTACCTGCGGCGAGGCTGGTCGGTAAGGCCGGCATACGATGCCGGTCATGACAACACCGATCATGTCCGAGTCTGACCTGCGGGCCGCGCTTGAGCGGGAGCTGCCCGGCGTCCGGGCGGACCTCGAGCGCCTCGTCCGGATCCCGAGTATCGCGTTCGACGGCTTCGACCACACCCACGTGGAGCGTTCCGCGGCAGCGGTCGCGGAGCTGCTGCGGGACTGCGGCCTTGAGGTGCGGCTGGCCCGCGCTGGTGGGCAGCCGGCCGTGATTGGGACGAAGGCGGCGCCGCCCGGTGCCCCGACCGTGCTGCTCTACGCCCACCACGACGTGCAGCCGGTCGGTGACCGGTCGCTGTGGGAGTCGGACCCGTTCGAGCCGGTGGAGCGGGACGGCCGCCTCTACGGCCGCGGCGCCGCCGACGACAAGGCGGGCATCATGGCGCACATCGCGGCGCTGCGGGCATTCGGTGACTCGCTGCCGGTGGGCGTCGTGCTGTTCATCGAGGGCGAGGAGGAGTACGGCTCCGACTCGTTGGCCGGGCTGCTCACCGAGTACCGGGACGAGATCGCCTCGGACGTCATCGTGATCGCCGATTCCACCAACTGGGACATTGGCGTGCCAGCGCTGACCACGTCGCTGCGCGGAATCGTGAACTGCTTCGTCGAGGTCCGCACGCTGGAGCACGCCGTACACAGCGGTATGTACGGCGGCCCGGTGCCGGACGGGCTGACCGCGCTGGCCCGGCTGCTCGCCACCCTGCACGACGACGCCGGGAACGTGGCCGTGGACGGGCTGGTCAGCCGGGGCGGTGCGGCGGTGGACTATCCGGAGGACCGCTTCCGCGCCGAGGCGGGGCTGGCGGAGGGCGTGCAGTTCATCGGCACCGATCAGATCACTGACCGGCTCTGGACCAAGCCGGCCCTCGCGGTACTCGGCATCGACGCGCCGGCCACTGGGGAGGCGCCGAACGCCCTGGTCCCGGCCGCGAAGGCCAAGCTCAGCCTGCGGTTGGCGCCGGGTGATGACCCCAAGCGGGCGTACGCGGCGCTTCGCGCGCACCTGAGTAGGCACGCTCCGTGGGGCGCGCAGGTGTCGGTCACCCTGGAACACGACGGCGACCCGAGCCGCATCGACGCCTCCGGCCCGATGTTCGATGCGGCTCGCTCGGCGTTCCGTACCGCCTGGGACGGCACCGACCCGGTGGACATCGGGGTCGGCGGTTCGATCCCGTTCATCGCCACGTTCCAGGAGATGTTCCCGCAGGCCGCGATCCTGGTGACCGGTGTGGAGGATCCATACGCCCAGGCGCACGGCCCGAACGAGAGCCTGCACCTGGGGGAGTTCGCCCGGGTGTGCCTGGCCGAGGCGCTGTTGCTGCGGAACGTCGCCGCCGCTGGGCGGGACTGAGCCGCAGCGGGGGTCTCCAACGGCAGGTTTGACCCCTGGGCAGGGCTGACCTCTGGGCAGGGGCTGACCCGGCACGGCTGAGCCGGGCGGGTTGGCCTCAGCGTTGCGGAGCGGGTCTGCGGGCGGACGCGTCGGCGGTGGGTGGATCCCCCCGCCGGCGCGTCCCAGCCGTCCCGGGTGTCGGAACCATAACGTCCTGTTCTGGCGGGGCGTTTCCGGCGTGTCGGTCACCCGGTTGGTATAGCCTTCGTACATGAGTACGAACGAGGTGATGGCCCGCCTGGAGGCCGCCGTCAGTGCTTTGGGAGACGTTGACGTCTCCGCGTGGTCCGATGAGTCACTCAAGGAGCGGCTCGGTCAGCTCTCTGTCGCGCTGGTCGCACTCGATTCGACGCTCGCCCGGGTCGCTGACGGGGTGCGCGCCCGGGGCCTGCGCATCGAGGAGCCCGTTTCGTTCTGATGCCCGCCTGCCCGCCTGCCCGCCACACCGGTGCCGCTCGCCGGCGATGCCGGTGTGGCGGCGTGGACGTCGCACCCGATGGTCAGGCCAAGGTTGCTTCGGCCGTCCGGTCGGTGGGACGTTCGCGCACCACGCCGGCCCGTCGCTGGGCCTCCCGCCGGGCGAAGTAGCCGAAGCCGAGCAGCGTCATCCCGGCGAAGATCCACCACTGTACGACGTACCCGTAGTTCTGCCAGCTGTTCGTGTAGCCGACCGGGACCGTCTGGAAGGTCGGGTCGGCGGCTGGGGTCTGCTGATCGAGTAGCACATATCCGCCGTAGATCGGGTACGGCAACTCCCCGGCCAGCTTGGGCAGGCTGACGCGGCGGGTCTCCAGTTTGCCGTCACGGCTTGTGACCGGGAGCGAACCGCCCTCACCGGCGCGGATTCGGCCGGTCACGGTGACCGTGCCGGCGGGGGCCGTGGGCACGGTCGGCTGGACGGTGGCGTCCCCGCCCGGTGTGGGCGGGATCCAGCCCCGGTTGACCAGCACGGCCGTGCCGTCGGTCAGCAGCAGCGGGGTCAGTACCTCGAAGCCGACCGTGCGGTCCAGTGAGCGCCCCCGGACCAGGATCACGTTCGCGGCGTCGTACCGTCCGGTGACGTTGACCTTCGTCCAGGTTCGCTCGGTGGTGGGGGCAGGCCCGACGGTGCCCGCTTCCCCGGTCGGGGCGGCTACCGCCTCGGCCAGCGGCACCGGGTCCATTCGCTGGCCGGCATCGATCTGTTCGTTGATCGCGGTGCGATCGCGGTAACGGGCCAGTTGCCAGTCGGCGAGCAACACCATGATCACCGCCGCTACCAGGGTCAGCGCGAGCGCGCCCAGCCAGCGTGGCGTCAGCAGGAACCGGTACACGGCCATGAGGTTACCCGTAGGTGTGGCGGGTCGATCGGTGCGACCGTCGGTGGCCGTTGCCCGCTGCCCAGGCAGGGCACCCAGGTCAGCCGACGATCGCGTCCGAGGGGGGTGTGAAGTCGCGGGTCGGTTTGTCCTCCAGCGCGTCGCGCAGGGTGTTCGCGACCGCGTGGATGGGAATCTGCGACTGACCATCACCGACGGCGTTGAAGGGGTTGTCCGGGTCGGAGATGAAGCTGGCCGCGGCCAGTTCGGGAGTGAACCCGACGAACCAGGCCGACCGGGTGCTGTCGGTGGTACCGGTCTTGCCGGCCACCGGGCGGCCCACGGTGCCGCGGACGCTGTCCGCCGTTGACCAACCGCCGCAGCCACCCCGGGCCGGTGAGTCGCCGGTGGGGCACCGGGCGGCGTCGGTGGCGGCCCGGGCGGCGTCGGCGCTGACCACCTGGCGACAGCGGGGCTTGGCGACCTCCCGTTCGATCCCGCCGGCGGTCCGGAAGATTGTCGGGGTGCCGTCCCGGTTATAGATCGCCTGCACCGGGATCGCTTCGCAGTACCGGCCCTCGGCGGCGACGGCACCGTAGGCGTTCGCCATCTCCAGCGGGGTGGCGTCGGAGACCCCCAGGGTGAAGGCACCCCAGGTCTTCGCGTTCGCCGGCGCGGCGTGGTGTCGGTCCACATCGGTGCGCCAGCGCAGCCCCAGCTGCTCGGCGAGGCGTACCGCCCGGTCTGCCCCGACCTGCTCCTCAAGCCATACGAAGTACGTGTTGACCGATTTTCCGAAGCCGGACCACATGGTCTGCATACCGGACATGGCGCCGCTCGCGTTCGACGGGGCCCAGCCGTTGTAGACCTCCGACCGGTACCGGTACGGCGCGTTGAAGCTGGTGTTCAGGGTCATGCCCGAATCGAGGGCGGCGAGCAGCGGGAACATCTTGAAGGTTGATCCTGCCTGGTAGCCGGGGAGGTCACCGCCGCCGAGCAGGGGTGCGACCGTGTTCGGGTAGCTGGCCTTGACCTTCGGGCCGACCTCCGGGTTGGAGCTGAGCGGATTCCCGTCCAGGTTCAGGGAGTAGGTCCGGTTCACCGCCATGGCCTTGAGCCGCCCGGTCCCGGGCTCCGTGACCACGATGCCGTTGGCGTACGGGCTGCCGGTTCTCCCCTTCGTGCCGACGTTCTTCTCCGCCGCCTCCTGAGTCTTCGGGTCCACGCTGAGCACGATCCGGTACCCGCCCCGACGCAGCTTGTCCATCCGTTCCAGGCGGTTCTCGCCGAACGCGGGTTGCGCACTCCACCAGTTCTTCACGTAGTCGCAGATGAATCCCCAGCTGTTCCACTCCTGCGGCACCGATGCGCAGTCGTTGGACGGGTAGCTCAGGGTCAGCTCGATCGGTTCGGACCTGGCGCTGGCGGTGGCGTCCGGTGAGAGGTATCCGAGGTCGGTCATCCGGTCGAGGATGTAGTTGCGGCGGGCGGTCGCCTCCTTCTGGTCGGAGCTGGCCGGGTCGAACCGGGATGGGGACTTGACCAGTCCGGCGAGGGTGGCGGCCTCGATCACGGAGAGGTCCTTTGGGGTCTTGGAGAAGTAGATCTCGCTGGCGGCGTAGATGCCGTAGGCGCGATGCCCGAAGTACGCCGAGTTGAGGTATCGCTCCAGGATCTGCTCCTTGGTCAGCTCCTTCTCCAGGTCCATGGCCAGCCGCATCTCCCGGATCTTGCGCAGGCTGGTCTGCTGGGTCGCCTCCTGTACCTCCTTCGGGGTCGTGGCGCTGTCCCGCAGGGCCATCCGGACGTACTGCATGGTGATGGTGGAGGCGCCCTGGGAGATGCCGTTGGAGCGGGCGTTGGCCACGAAGGCGCGGGCGATGCCCTTCGGGTCGACGCCGGTGTGCTGGTAGAAGCGGGCGTCCTCAGCGGCGATGATGGCCTGCTGGATGTTCGGCGACACGTCGGCGAGCTTTGTGTACTGCCGGTACTCCTCGTAGAACATCGTCAGGACGGTCTTGCCGTCCGGCGCGTAGAGGTACGAGGTCTCGGCTGGCAGGGCGGTTTTGAGGATCTTGGTTTTGTGTTCCATCGCGTGCGCCGTGACCTTGGCGCCGATGCCGGCTGCGGCGGCGATCGGGTAGGCCAGGGCGGCGATGACGATGCCGGCGATGAGTCCGGCGCGGAGAAGTGGGACGAGACGACCGGCGGCAGCAAGGGGACGGTTGCTCACAGGGCTAAGTTATGACATTTCCGATTCGTACTAGAGAAATATTCATTAATCCGTCGTTCGTGATGCGGCCCACGTCACGATGCGCTGTGCCACGCGCCCCCTTCCCGGCAGGATCGCGGTCATGCTTACGCAGTCGAGCGGGGGAGTGGCCGCGCTGCCGGACCACCTGCCTGCCCCGGTGGACAACCCACCGGACGTCCCGGCGGCACCGGAGCTCGACCTTGGCCACCACGGAGATGTCGAAGCCGTACCCGGTCTGGTCGACCTCGCGGTGAACGTGCGCCAGGCCTCGATGCCGGACTGGCTGGCCGACCCGATCACCGCTGCCCTCGGTGACCTGGCCCGGTATCCGGACTCGGCTGCGGCGCGGGCCGCCGTCGCCGCCCGGCACGGTCGAGAACCGGCGCAGGTGCTGCTCACCGCCGGGGCGGCCGAAGGATTCGTGCTGATCGCCCAGGCGCTGCGTGGGATCCGTCGCCCGGTGGTGGTGCACCCGCAGTTCACCGAGCCGGAGGCGGCCCTGCGCGCGGCCGGACACCGGGTCGAGCGGGTACTGCTCGACCCCGGCGACGGATTCCGGCTCGACCCCGCAAAGGTCCCGGTCGATGCCGACCTGGTCCTGATCGGCAACCCCACGAACCCGACCTCGGTGCTGCACCCGGCCGCCGACCTGGCCGCGCTCGCCCGGCCGGGCCGGGTGCTCGTGGTGGACGAGGCGTTCGCCGACACCACCCTCGCGCCCGGAGTAGCCGGCGAGCCGGAGTCGCTTGCTGTCCGGTCCGATCTGCCCGGCCTGCTGGTGGTGCGGAGCCTCACCAAGACGTGGGGGTTGGCCGGGCTGCGCGTCGGCTACCTGCTCGGTGCAGCGGAACTGCTGGACCGCCTGGCCGCCGTGCAGCCGCTGTGGCCGGTCTCCACCCCGGCCCTCGCCGCCGCGACAGCCTGCGCCGGCCCCGAAGCGGTGCGAGCTGAACGCCAGATCGCCGCCGACCTCGCCGCCGACCGCGACCACCTCCTTGCCCGGCTGGCGCCCCTACCGGGGGTACGCGTCGTCGGCCGGCCGGCGAGCGCCTTCGTCCTCATCCACCACCCGGGCGCCGACGCCGTACGCCGTGCCCTGCGGGAGCGAGGCTGGGCAGTGCGCCGCGGCGACACCTTCCCCGGGCTGGGCCCGGACTGGCTGCGGATCGCGGTCCGCGATCCGGCGACGACCGACGCGTTTACCACCGTGCTGGCCGAGATTCTGGAGGGATGATGCTGGAGACGACGAGGGCGGCGATCGGACCGCTCGACGAAGAGGCGATGGCTGCCGCCACGGACCTGCAGCGTCGGCTGACCAAACCCGCGGGCTCCCTCGGGGCGCTGGAAGATCTCTCCATTCGGCTCGCCGGCCTGGCCGGCACCTGCCCGCCGCCGCTGCCCGAGCCGGCCGCGGTGGCGATCTTCGCCGGAGACCACGGTGTGCACGCCCAGGGTGTGACGCCCTGGCCGCAGGAGGTCACCGGGCAGATGATCGGCAACTTCCTCGCCGGCGGGGCGGTGGTCAACGCGTTCGCCCGGCAGGCCGGCGCCGCGGTCACCGTCGTGGACATCGGGGTCGCCACGCCGCCAACGCCGGTTGCGGCCGTACCGTCCGGATCGGGCCCGGCCGGCGGCGCCGGACCCCGGCTGGTCGAGGCGAACGTCCGGCGCGGAACCCGGGATCTGGCCGTCACCGCCGCCCTCACCCGGGAGGAGGCCCGGGCCGCGGTGGAGACGGGCATCCGGGTCGCCGGCGAACTCATCGATGCCGGCGCCGCCATCCTGCTCACCGGGGATATGGGTATCGGCAACACCACGCCGGCCGCCGCGCTGATCGCGGTCTTCGCCGAGGCTGACCCCGCCGCGGTGACCGGCCGGGGCACCGGAGTGGATGATCCGACGCACCAGCGCAAGATCGAGGTGGTCCGGGCGGCGCTGCGCCGGCATCAGCCGGACCCGACGGACCCGTTGGGCGTGCTGGCCGCGGTCGGCGGCCTGGAACACGCCGCCCTGGCCGGGCTGATCCTGGGCGCTGCCGCCCGCCGGGTGCCGGTGCTGCTCGACGGCGTCATCGCCGACTCGGCCGCGCTGGTCGCCGCGGCCTTCGCCCCGGCTGCCACCGGCGCGATGGTGGCCGGCCACCGCTCGGTCGAGCCGGGAGCCACGGTGGCGCTGCGCCGGCTGGGGCTGACCCCCCTGGTCGACCTCGGGCTGCGCCTCGGCGAGGGCACCGGGGCGCTGCTGGCCCTGCCGGTGGTCACGGGTGCCGTCCGCGTGCTGCACGAGGTCGCCACCTTCGACTCGGCGGGGGTGGCGCAGAAATGAGCGCACCGACCGTCCGAACGGGCGGAACGGCGGCGTGAGCGGCAATCCGTACCCGCTCGGTCTGCGGCTGGCCGGCCGGCGGGTGGTCGTGGTCGGTGGCGGAGTCGTGGCCACCCGCCGGGTGCCGGCGTTGCTCGACGCGGGCGCGGACGTCCTCCTGGTCGCGCCGGAGCTGACCCCGGCGCTGCGCGCCCACGCCGACGCCGGGCGGCTGTGCTGGCAGCGGCGGCGGTTCACCGCGGACGACCTCGACGGCGCCTGGCTGGTGCAGGTCGCGGTGGATGACCCGAGCGCCGCCGCCGCGATCAGCGCGGTGGCCGACGAGCGGCGGATCTTCTGTGTTCGGGCCGATGATCGCGCCGCCGCCACCGCGTGGACGCCGGCGGTGACCCGGCAGGGGCCGGTGACGGTGGCGGTTCTCGGCGGCGGTGACCCCCGCCGGTCGATGGCCGTCCGGGACGCCATCCGGGATCTGCTCGCCGCCGGGCCGGGTCGGCTGGCCCCGCCGCCGGCCGGTGCCGGAGCCGGCGGTGCTCCGGGGTCGGTCCGCGTCGATCGCTGGCAGGCCTCGCCGCGCCCAACCCACCGCGGTGGACAGGTCGCCCTGGTCGGCGCGGGCCCGGGTGACCCGGAGCTGATCACTGTCAAGGGGCGGCGGCTACTCGCCGAGGCGGAGGTGGTGGTCGCCGACCGGCTCGTGCCCGGGCTGCTCCTGGACGAGCTGGGTCCCGAGGTCGAGCTGGTGGACGCCGCCAAGATTCCCTACGGCCCGGCCCGTGCCCAGGAGGAGATCAACCGGATCTTGGTGGACCGGGCCCGGGCCGGTAGGACCGTGGTCCGGCTCAAGGGGGGCGACCCGTACGTCTTCGGTCGCGGCGGCGAGGAGCTGCTGGCCTGCGCCGGTGCGGGCGTACCGGTGACGGTGGTACCCGGAGTGACCAGCGCCATCGCCGCCGCGGCCGGCGCCGGTGTCCCGGTGACCCACCGGGCGGTCGCGCACGAGTTCACCGTGGTCTCCGGGCACCTTCCGCCGGATTCGCCCGCCTCCATGGTGCGGTGGGAGCACCTTGCCGGGTTGCGTGGCACGTTGGTGATTCTGATGGGACTGAAGAATCTGGCGGCGATCTCCGCGACGTTGGTCGCCTACGGTCGCCCGGCCCAGACCCCGGCCGTGGTCGTACAGGAGGGCACGACCGACGCCCAACGGACGATCCGCTCAACGCTGGGCGTGGTGGCGGCCGACGTGGCTGCGGCGGGCCTCCGTCCCCCGGCGGTCGTGGTCGTCGGCGACGTGGTCGGCACCCTGGGCTTCTGAGAGCGGCCGGACGCTCGTGGTGGCGGCCCTGCGCCTTTGGTGGCCGCCCGGTGCTCGTGGTGGCTGCCCGACGCGGGCCGCCACCACGAGCCGGGTCGGCCGACGCGGCTCGTGGTGGCTGTCGGGGCCGCAGCTCACTGCTTGAGCATGTTGTCCAACAGCAGGGCGCAGCGGATCACGCCGAGGTGGCTGTAGGCCTGTGGATGGTTGCCCAGCCCGCGCTCGGTCAGCGGGTCGTACTGCTCGGGTAGCAGCCCGGTCGGTCCGGCGGTGTCGATCATCTGGGTGAACAACTCCTCCGCGTCGCCCCGGCGGCCCGTACGCAGGTACGCCTCGATCAGCCACGAGGTGCAGATGTGGAATCCACCCTCCCGGCCGGGTAGGCCGTCCTCCCAGTGGTAGCGGTAGACCACCGGGCCGCTGCGCAGATCTGCCTCGATCTTGAGGACGGTGGAGACGAAGCGGGGGTCGTCCCCGGGGAGCAGGCCGGAGAGGCCGATCCAGAGCGAGGAGGCGTCACTGTCCTCGTGCCCGTACGCGACGCTGTACGCCTCGGCCTGCTCGTGCCAGCCGAACTCGAGCACGTTGGCGCCGATCCGGTCGCGTAGCTCCACCCACTCGGGCTGCTCCGCACCGCCGTGCTTGCGCACCACGTGCAGTGCCCGGTCGACGGTCAGCCAACACATCACCTTCGAGAAGATGTGGTGTCGGGGCGCCAGCCGCGCCTCCCAGATGCCGTGATCCGGCTCGTGCCAGCGGCGGCGGACCGCCTCCACCATGTTCTCTAGCACCCGCCACTCGTCGTCCCGGACGGAGCCGCGAGCGTCGGCCACCGCCGCGATCAGGTCGGCGATCGGACCGAAGACGTCGAGTTGGAGCTGGTGGTTGGCGAGGTTGCCGACCCGGACGGGCCGGGAGCCGGCGTAGCCGGGCAAGGTGTCGATGACCGCCTCGGCGCCCAACTCGTAACCGTCAACCGTGTAGAGCGGGTGTAGCCGTTCGGGGTGCCCACCGGTCCGGTCAACGACTCCGTCGATCCAGCGCAGCAGCGCCTCGGCCTCCTCGGTGGAGCCGAGGTCAACCAGAGCGCGGGCGGTCAGCGCCGCGTCGCGGAGCCAGCAGTAGCGGTAGTCCCAGTTGCGGACGCCGCCCAACTCCTCGGGAAGGGAGGTGGTCGCGGCGGCCAGGATCGAGCCGCTCGGCTGGTGGCACAGCCCGCGGAGGGTGAGCGCGCTGCGGGCGACCAGGTCCCGACCGGTGGTCGGCAACCGCAGCGTGGCCACCCAGTCCTTCCAGGGCTGCTCCGCCGCGGCCTGCCGTTCGTGAATCGGCTGCCGATGGTGTTCCAGGCTGTGGGTGCCGAAGCGCATCTCCAACACGACCGGCCCGCCCGCGGCGGAGAGGTCAACGGTGGCCGTCGCTGTCTCGTACACGCCGTCGCCGACCACCTCCCAGGTGACGCCGGGGGAGTAGAGCGCGACCGGGTGGTTGGAGCCGAGCACCAGCAGCCCGTCGTCGAGCGGTTGGAGCTGGACGGCGACCTGGCCGAACTCGGGCCGGGGGGCGAACTCCAGCTGCGCCCGGCCCCGCCCGGTGAGCACCCGGACCAGGGCCGAGTCGGCGCTGACGATCGCCGGCCCGTCCGGTGTGGTCTCGGTGTCCGGCGTGTCCAGCCAGTCGGTCACGGTCAGGCCGGACCACCGGGTCTCCACGGTCATCGTGTTGGAGCGATAGCGCTGGCCGAGCGGGATGCCACCGCGCTCCGGTACGACGCTGAAGTAGCCGGCGGGGCTGCCGCCGACCAGGTCGGCGAAGATCGCGGCGGAGTCGGGCTTGGGGTTGCACAGCCAGGTGACCTTGGCTTCCGGGGTGAGGAGCGCGACCGTACGGCCGTTGGCCAGCATCGAGTGCCGCTCGATCGGCACCGCCCGCTCGCCGAAGAGCCAGTTCCGTCGGGTCTCCAGCAGCAGGCCGAGGGCGCGGGCGGCCTCGATCGGCTCGGCTACCCGATGCTGCGCCCTGGTCTCGCCGGGCCCGATCTTGATGCCGACATCTGGCCCGTGCAGGTTGCCGAAGGCGTTCTCGTCGGTGACATCATCGCCGATGAACAGCACCGCGCTGGCGGAGAGCTGGGTACGAAGTTGGTCGACGGCGGTGCCTTTGTGGGTGGCGACCACCGACAGCTCGATGACCTCCTTTCCTTGGGTGACGGTGACGTCGTCCCAGGTCGCGGGGCCGTTGCGGACCGCCTCGACGGCTGCGGCGGCGATCTGTGGATCAACCCCGCGGGTGTGTACGGCGACGCTGGCCGGCTTGCGCTCCAGCCGAACTCCGGGGTGGGTGGCGACAATCTCGCGCAGCGCGTCCCGAAGCCGGGTGCGGACGGCGACCAGCTCGGGGGAGAGCCGTTCGACGAAGCCGATGTCGAATTCGGAACCGTGGCTGCCGACGAGGTGGACTTCGCTGGGCAGCCGGGACAGGGCGGCCAGATCCCGTAGCGCCCGCCCGGAGACGACCGCCACATTGGTCTGCGGTAGCGAGGCGAGCGCCCGGACCGCAGCCGCCGCCTCCGGCAGCGGCACGGCCTGGCTCGGGTCCTCGACGATCGGGGCGAGGGTGCCGTCGTAGTCACAGGCGATCAGCAACTGGGGGACGCGGGCGATGCGACCGATCGCGGTGCGCAGCTCCTGCTCCAGGCCGCCACCGACCGGGTTGCCGAGTGTGGTGCCGGTGCTCACGAGGCATCCGGTCCCGGTACGCCGAGTTCGGTGAGGAAGGACTTCGCCCAGTGCCCCACGTCGTGGGTACGCAGATGACGTTGCATTGTCCGCATGCGGCGACGCGCCTCCGGCTTCTCCACGTGCACGGCCCGCAGCAGGGCCTCCTTGACCGCGTCCGGGTCGTGCGGGTTACACAGGAACGATTGGCGCAGCTCGGTGGCGGCGCCAGCGAATTCACTCAGCACCAGCGCGCCGCCTCGGTCGGCGCGCGCTGCTACGTACTCCTTGGCCACCAGATTCATTCCGTCTCGCAGCGGGGTCACCATCATCACGTCGGCGGCGACGTACATCGCGGCCAGTTCGGTGCGACTGTACGACTGGTGCAGATAATGCACTGCCGGTACCCCAACTCGACCAAATTCACCATTTATCCGGCCAACCTCGCGCTCTACCTTGACGCGAAGTGCCTGGTAGTGCTCCACCCGTTCTCGACTCGGCGTCGCCACCTGCACCATAACCGCGTCCGGAACTGTCAACTTTCCGTCAGAGAGCAACTCGCGGAAGGCCTTGAGTCGTAACTCGATGCCCTTCGTGTAGTCGAGCCGGTCAACGCCCAGGATGATCGTGCGTGGGTTCCCCAGTTCCGCGCGGATCTCCTCCGCCCGCGCCCGGATCGTCGGATCCACCGCGAGGCGCTCCATCTCCTGCGTGTCGATGGAGATGGGGAACGCGCCCGCCTTCACCCGGCGGCCGTCGACCTGGATCATCTGCCCCTCGTAGCGCAGCCCGAGCAGGTGCCGGGCCAGCCGGACGAAGTTCTGCGCCGCGAGCCGCTGCTGGAAGCCCACCAGATCGGAGCCGAGTAGCCCGCGGAGGATCTCGGTGCGGAACGGCATCTGCATGAACAGCTCGATCGGCGGGAACGGGATGTGCAGGAAGAAGCCGATCCGTAGGTCGGGGCGGAGCTCGCGGAGCATCGCCGGTACCAGCTGGAGTTGGTAGTCCTGCACCCAGACCGTGGCACCCTCCGCCGCGACCTCCGATGCCGCCTCGGCGAAGCGGGCGTTCACCAGCCGGTAGGTCTCCCGCCAGCGGCGCTTGTAAACCGGGGTCTCGACCGCGTCGTGGTACAGCGGCCAGATCATGGCGTTGGACTGCCCCTCGTAGTAGCGCTCCAACTCCTCCGCGCTCAACGGCACCGGATGTAGCCGGATGCCCTCCAGGTCGAACGGCTCCGGTGCGGCCCCCTTGCCGCCGGCCCAGCCCACCCAGGTCCCGTGGTGCTCGGCGAGGACAGGATGCAGTGCGGTCACGAGCCCACCCGGGCTGCGTCGCCACTGCCGTCCCTCGGGTGTGCTCACCTCGTCAACGGGCAATCGATTGGCCACTACGACAAAGGAGCTGCGGACGGTCACGTTGGGCCACCTCCGGGTGCTGACGAATCCCCCGCGTCGAGCGTACTGAGCGTAGCCGCGGCGTCTGGTGTACCGTGCCGGACTTAACCCACCCGCTCGTCGGCGCACAACCCCAAACGTGATCTTGTCGACACTTTCTGGTGTTCTGCCGGGCGGTCAGGTCGGGTCGCCGGCCCGGCGGGGTGATGTGGGCGCAGCCGGGGTGACCTGTCAGGATTGACGGCGGGCCGGCGTGACCGGCCCGCCGACGGGCGACCTCGGCTCCGCATCCGCGGCGGCCCCGCCCGCGTGTAGACCACACCGTTGATCGATGGAGGGTAGCCCGCACCGTGGCCCAGTACATCTACGTCCTGGAAAAGGCGCGCAAGGCGCATGGCGACAAGGTCGTGCTCGACAACGTGACGCTGAGCTTCCTGCCGGGTGCCAAGATCGGTGTGGTCGGCCCGAACGGCGCCGGCAAGTCCAGCCTGCTGAAGATCATGGCGGGGCAGGACCGGCCGAGTAACGGCGAGGCCCGGCTGATGCCCGGCTACACCGTCGGCATGCTGGCGCAGGAGCCCCCGCTCAACGACGCGAAGACGGTCCTCGGCAACGTCGAGGAAGCGGTTGCGGAGACCAAGGCCAAGCTGGAGCGGTTCAACAAGATCGCCGAGCAGATGGCCACCGACTACTCCGACGAGTTGATGGCGGAGATGGGCCGTCTCCAGGAGGAGCTGGACCACGCCGACGCCTGGGACATCGACTCCAAGCTCGAACTGGCCATGGACGCGTTGCGCTGCCCGCCGCCGGACGCCGACGTGACCCAGCTTTCCGGCGGTGAGCGGCGCCGGGTCGCGCTCTGCAAGCTGCTGCTGGAGACGCCCGATCTGCTCCTGCTCGACGAGCCCACCAACCACCTCGACGCGGAGAGCGTGCAGTGGCTGGAGCAGCATCTGGCCAAGTACGCCGGCACCGTCATCGCGATCACGCACGACCGTTACTTCCTGGACAACGTGGCCGGCTGGATCCTGGAGTTGGACCGGGGACGGGCCGTCGGCTACGAGGGCAACTACTCCACCTACCTGGAGAAGAAGGCGGCCCGGCTGGCGGTCGAGGGCCGGCGGGACGCCAAGATGAAGAAGCGGCTCGCCGACGAGTTGGACTGGGTCCGCTCGAACGCCAAGGCGCGCCAGACCAAGTCCAAGGCCCGTCTCGACCGGTACGACGAGATGGCCGCCGAGGCGGACAAGACCCGCAAGCTGGACTTCGAGGAGATCCAGATCCCGCCAGGCCCGCGTCTGGGCAGCTCCGTGATCGAGGCGCAGAACCTCACCAAGGCCTTCGGCGACCGGGTGTTGATCGACGACCTGAGTTTCTCGCTGCCGCGCAACGGTATCGTCGGCATCATCGGCCCGAACGGCGTCGGGAAGACGACCCTCTTCAAGACCATCGTCGGGCTGGAGCAGCCGACCGCGGGCAGCGTGAAGGTCGGTGACACCGTATCCCTGTCGTATGTCGACCAGACCCGGGCGGGTCTGGCCGGAGACAAGACGGTCTGGGAGGTCGTCTCCGACGGCCTGGACCACCTGATGGTGGGCAAGGTCGAGATGCCGTCGCGGGCGTACATCGCTGCTTTCGGTTTCAAGGGGCCGGACCAGCAGAAGCCGACCAAGGTCCTCTCCGGGGGCGAGCGCAACCGGCTCAACCTGGCGTTGACGCTCAAGATCGGCGGAAACGTGATCCTGCTGGACGAGCCGACCAACGACCTGGACGTGGAGACCCTCTCCAGCCTGGAGAACGCGTTGCTGGACTTCCCCGGCTGCGCCGTGGTCATCTCCCACGACCGGATGTTCCTGGACCGGGTCGCGACGCACATCCTGGCCTGGGAGGGGGATGACCAGAACCCGGCGAAGTGGTTCTGGTTCGAGGGCAACTTCGAAGCGTACGAGAAGAACAAGGTCGAGCGTCTCGGTGCCGAGGCGGCCCGGCCGCACCGGGTTACCTACCGCAAGCTCACCCGCGACTGACTCATGGCGGACCGGTTCCTTTACCACTGCACGCTCCGCTGGTCCGACCTGGACGCGTACGGGCACATCAACAACTCACGCTTTCTTACCCTCTACGAGGAGGCGCGGGTGGCCCTGATGTTCGCCGGGGGGCGGGCCTGGGGCGTCGGCTCGTTCGCCGACGGTGTGGTGATTCGGCGGCACGAGGTGGACTACCTGCGGCCGGTCGACTACGCGCTTGGCCGAGCCACCGCGGAGTCGGCGCCGACGGTCCGGATTGAGCTCTGGGTGTCGGAGATTCGGGTTGCCTCCGTTACCGTCGACTACGAGATGTACGACGGTGAATTGCTGGTCAGTCGGGCCCGGTCGGTGCTGGTGCCGTTTGATCTGAGCCGGCAGCTGCCGCGTCGCCTCTCCGCCGAGGAGCGGGCCTTCCTACGTACCTACCTCATCCAGGAGGGGTCGGCGTGACCGGCCCGGGGACCGTGGGACGGGGCGGTCATCCGCCCACGGTGCCTGGCGGGATGGGGCATGGGTTGACCGGCGTCGCTGACGCGGGCACCTTTCTGACCCGGCTGGTCCGGCTGGATCGGGGGGCGTTGGTACGGTTGCGGCCCGCCGGCGGGCCGGAGGAGCGGACCGCCCTCTGGGCCCGGTTGCCATGGGGGGTGCTGGTGGTCCACACGGTGGCCGGCGGCGGCCCCGGTGACGCCACCGTTTCCGCCGGCGAGCTGTTGGCGGAGCTGGCTGCGGGCGGCTCGGCACTGCCCGTCCGGCGGGACGCGCAGTGGCGCTGGCCGTTGCCGCCGCCCACCAGCCGGCGGGTGGAGACGCTTCCCGCGGCCGAGCTGTGGCGGGTGGCCGAAGCCGCGGCGACGGCCCTTCGGGATGCCGCCGGTCACGGAGTGGCGGGTAGGGCGCTCGGGGAGCGGGTGCTGCGCGATGCGCTCCTGGATCATGTGCCGGTGGTCGTCACTCCGGACGACGCTCCCCGCACGCCGGTCGAGGTGCCCCAGCGGTTGGTCCAGGGCTTGGTGCGGATGGGCTTTCTCGGTGCGCCGGGGGTGGCCGGTGGGGTGGTGCAGGTGCGGGCGGTTGGTCAATGGGTCGGCCTGGTTGGCCCGTACGGGGCAGTTTGGTTGCAGAGGGTGACAGATCTAACTGTTCAGCCTATCCTTGGTCAGCAGTCTGGATGATCCCCCATCGTCCTTCTGTCCCAGGGAGTTCATTAGGGGGGTGCTTCTTCCCGGCTGTCCGGGTACCGTCCATCCTCGGATCCAACGCAGCGTTAAGGGCTGGATCCGCTGGGGAGTGAGGTGGGTGAGCGATGCCGTGGTGGTCGTGGCGCCCCGGTCCCGCTGACGGCGGTGAGCCGGATAGCCGGGGCAGGGCCACAGTGGAGGACACGGTCCGGGTCAGTCCGCCGGCTCCCCGACAACCGGGCGACAGCTACCCCGGAGTCGATCTTTCTCCGGTCGTGGACGCATCCCCCACCGTCGCACCGGTCACGCTCAGCCGGATCAGTGCCGTGCTCGACCAGCTCGACGTCCGCTACCTGTCCGACGGCGACGGAAACCTGCTGGCGATGTGGGAGCGGCACGCGGTCCTGGTCGCGCTCGAGGGCCCGGACGACGAGATTCTGGTACTGCGCGTTCGGCCGCATGCGACCGTCCCGCCGGATTGGGAGGATCGGGCCTACCGGGTGGTCAACGAGTGGAACCACACCCGTCGCTTCTGTAAGGCGTACATCGGAGATCCGTCCGAACGCGGCCAGCTTCCGATCTATGCCGAGCTGCAGGTGCCGTTCGCCGCCGGCGTGCACGACGCGCTCCTGGTCGAAATGATCGACTGCGGGGCGGCGGTAGCCACCAACTTCGTCGACTGGCTGCACGACGAAGGTGCCCTGCTCTGACCTGCCCCGCCCCGCTCGGACCGCCTGGGTCTTCTGGTCACGCCGAGGTGGCCGGGTCCTCCAGCGCGTTCACCATGAAGTACGCGGCCCGCTCCAGGTAGTCCCAGAGCGCGGTGGTGAGCTCCGGTGGTAGGTCCAGTCGATCCACGGCCTGCCGCATGTGCCGTAGCCAGGCGTCCCGTTCCGCCGCCCCGATCCGGAACGGTGCGTGCCGCATCCGCAGTCGCGGGTGTCCCCGCTGGGCGGAGTAGGTGTTCGGCCCGCCCCAGTACTGCATCAGGAACAGGGTGAGCCGCTCCGCGGCGGGCCCCAGATCCTCCTCTGGATACATCGGCCGCAGCAGCGGGTCGTCGGCGACGCCCGCATAGAACTCGTCCACCAACTTGCGGAAGGTGGGCTCGCCGCCAACCGCAGTAAAGAAACTCGTTGCGGAGGCGGGGTTGCCGGAATCACCTGCGGGATGCACGGGTCCATCCTGCCAGGTTTCGGTGGCCGTCCGCCGCTGGCCGGACGTGGGACGGGTCACGTACCGGCCCGCCTCCGGCCCGGTGCGGACACCGTGTTGCGATGCCGTTCCTGGGCGCCCTGCTGGCCCTCGCCCGGGATGTCGATCGGCTGGTCCCCAGGGCGGTCCGATCCCGACCGGGGGGCGGGCGGCGCCGGCGCCGGATCACGTGCGTCAGCTCCCGAAGCCGCCTCGATCGCGGCGTCAACGCTCGCCCGACTCGGCCACGACAGCACCGCGACGGTCATCAGTAGCACCCCGGCGCTGCTCCAGAGCCCGACCACGAGCGGGATGGAGAACCGATCGGCGAGCACCCCGGTCACCAGAACCGCCAGCCCCTGGATCACCTGCATGCCGGAGGCCATGACACCGAAGGCGCGAGCCCGGAAGCCGTCCGGCAGCACCCGGACGAACAAGCCGTTGGCCGTTGGCAGCAGCCCGGCGACGGCGAATCCGCACCCGGCGGCCAGCAGCGCCACCACCAGTGGTGACGGGTCGAGCAGGGTGGGAACCAGAAGCAGCGGAGCGAGCACTGCCAGCGGACGCATCAGGGCGATCCGGCGGGCCGGCGCGACCAGGCGGCCGACGATCAGGCCGCCAAGAATGTACCCGACCGGGACGGCGGCCATGATGATTGCCTGGGCGAGGCCTTTGTCCATGTCGTCGGCGTGCTGGCCGGCCCACGCCGCCGCGAGCCCTTCCGGGACGATGGAGAAGAGCATGGCGCTGAACACGAGGATCGCGATGGCGCGTAGCACGGGTTGGCCGAAGACCATCCGGAAGCCCTCGCCGGTCTCCCGCAGCAGGTGGCTGCGGTGCACAGCCTGCATCTCCGTTGGTCGGGCAGCCACCCCGAGACGGACCAGCGTGGCGGACACGGCGTAGGTCGCCGACGTGACCAGCAGGGCGAGGACGGGGCTGGCCGCAGCGATCGCCGCGCCGGCCAGGTAGCCAACCACCTGCGCGGCCTGGCCGACGCTGGCGATGATCGACATTCCGACCACGAGGCGGTCACCGGCCAGGATCCGTGGCAGCAGCGCCGACCGGGCGGCCTGACTCGGCGGGTTGGCGAGGGTGGCGGCGAAGAGGAGCGCCAGGACCAGCGGAGTCGGCATCCCGGGCACCGCGATGACGAGCAGCAGCACCATCCGGATCAGGTCGCAGGTGACCATCACGGCTCGGTGGGGATGCCGTTCGGCGACGGCCGCGAGCAGTGGACCGCCGACCAGCCAGGGCAGGTAGCTGATGGCGAATGCCGCCGCGGAGAGGGCTACCGACTCGGTCTCCCGATAGACCAGGAGGGTCACCGCAGCCTTCGCGAGGTAGTCACCAACCCAGGAGAGGACTCCGGCCGTCAGAACAAATCGGTACTCGCGCTGGGCGAACACCTCCCTGAAGGTGGCCGGACGGGTTGGAGAAGGTCGGCCGTTGGGCACATCGCCTCCATAGTTCCCGGACCAGGCACTGCTGATTGGCCGAGTCGGGAAGCATCGTCCGAATTGCCGACCAGCGAGGAGAATTCCTCCGCTGCCGGGGAGCTGTATCGGATTCTGCCGGATTCACTGGCAACCAGCCAGGGCGAAATGGTTGATCGTCGGATCGCCGACTGAACGAAAGGGGGATAGCCGGAGGGGTGCGTGACCGAAAGTGCTGCTTCGGTCACGGCGTGCTGCTGGCGCCGCCCACCCGGGACGCCTGCCCCGGCAGACCCGGGAACCGCGCCGCGGCGATCTTATCGGTAAAGCCGGAGTTCTCCAGTGCGCCGGCCAGCCGGCGACGCAGTTCCCGGCCGACGGCGAACTGACCGTCCGCCGTCGTCTTCACCACGGTCCGGATTACCGCGCCCTCCATCGTCATCTGCTCGACACCCAGCACCTCAGGCGGTTCGATGACCTCCGGGGCCAGGTCCGGGTCCACCGCGACCGATGCGGCCGCCTCCCGTAACACAGTTGTCGCCTCCTCGGTGCTGGCGAAGCCGATCGGCAGGTCCACCACGACCAGCGCCCAGCCCTGACTCTTGTTGCCGACCCGGATGATTTCTCCGTTGCGGATATACCAGAGGACTCCGCGTGCGTCGCGTACCGTCGTCACCCGCAGGCCGACCGACTCCACAAAGCCGGTCGCCTCACCGAAATCGACCGTGTCCCCGACGCCGTACTGGTCCTCGATCAGCATGAACAATCCGGCGATCAGGTCCTTCACCAGACTCTGCGCACCGAAACCCAGGGCCACCCCGACGATGCCGGCGCTGGCGAGCAGTGGCGCCAGGTCGAAGCTGAATTCCTTGAGCACCATCAACAATGCGATGCCGAAGATAAATGCCGTGGAGAGGCTGCGCAGTACCGAGCCGATGGCCTCGGTGCGCTGCCGACGCCGTTCCGGTACGAACTCACCCGGCTGGGTGTCCGAGGTCGGGATCCGCTCTCGCAACGGTCGCAGCATCGTGGGCATGCCCGCACTGCTGGTGCTGCGGACGAGTCGCCTGATGGCTCGGCTGATCAGCCATCGGGCTACCAGGGCCAGTACCAGAATCAGTGCGATCCGGAATGGCTTGATCAAAATCCAGTAGCTGCCCTCGGCGAACCACACCGCGCCGGTCAGGTCGTGTAGGGCGGCGCAGAGCGGCTCCTGGAGACACTCTGCGCTGGGCTCGTCGGTGGCAAGGAAGCCGGCGGTCGCGGCCGAAACAAGGGAGGCATCCACTCTGCCTTCGTACCGCAGTCGGCTTCGGTCGCCGCGCGCGGCCCGCCGGCGACCGGGAACCGCTATCGGGTGGGCCCGGGCCAGGTCCTCCCCAGAAAGCCTCCGGCGGGGTACCCCGGATTAACGCGTGCAATCCCGAGCCTTATCAGGGACGATTGGCGCACGGACGGCGATGATCTGGTGCGACGTCTGACCGGTGGGTCGCTGCGCCCGCTTCCGTCCGGTGGTGCTGGCGAGGGGCGCTGAACCGGAGGGGTGAGCGCGATGCCTGACATACGACCCACAGTGGGCTCCGGCGCGCTGGTCCTCAACGCCACCTACGAGCCCCTGTGCGTCGTGTCGGTCCGACGTGCGGCCATCCTGGTGCTCACCGCCAAGGCTGTCTGCGTCGCCGATGGTGATGGTGTCCTGCACAGTGCCCGCAACTCGTTGCCGGTCCCCTCGGTCGTGCGGCTCACCCGCTTCGTCCGGGTGCCTTTTCGGGCTCACGTCGGGCTCTCCCGGCGGGCAATCTTCGCGCGGGACGGGTGGCGGTGCGCCTACTGCCGGGGCCCGGCGGAGACCATTGATCACGTCCTCCCGCGGAGCCGCGGTGGTCGGCACTCCTGGGAGAACGTGGTGGCGGCGTGCGGCCGGTGCAACCACACCAAGGGTGACAAGACGCCGGCCGAACTGGGCTGGCGGCTCCCCGCCGCGCCAATGGCGCCGAAAGGCATCGCCTGGCGGGTACTCGGGCACCGACCTCCCGACCCGCGTTGGGTCGACTGGCTCGACCTGCGCGAGCCCGAAGCCGCCTGAGTCACGTGCGAGCCCGGAGCCGCCTGAGTCACATGCGAAACCGGAGCCACCGGCGAGCTCGGATCCGCCGGAGTGGCCTCGCCGGTGGCTCAGCCGCCCCGCGCCTCGACCAGGGAGGCGAAGACCACCACGTTGTCGGCGTAACCGGTCTGGCCCCCAACCCATCGACCGCCGCAGGTCACCAGCCGTAGGTTGGGTCGGTCGAAGTCCCCGAACACCTGGTCGGTCGGGAATCGTTCCTTGGCGAACCGCTCCACCGAGTTGACCTCGAAGACCGCGACCTGCCCATCGGTCCGGTCCACCTCGACCCGGTCGCCGGCGCGGAGGTTACGCAGCCCCTGGAAGACCGCCGGCCCGGTGTCGGTGTCCACGTGCCCGACGAGGACCGCCGGACCGTACTGCCCGGGCGTGGGACCCTGGTCGTACCAGCCCGCCTCCTGGGCGCGACCCGCGTCCGGCGCCGCGATGGTGCCGTCCGGTGCCAGCCCGACGCTGTGCACCGGGGCGGTGACGTCGATGGCATCGATCTCGACGGCGACCGGATCGCTCGCTGGTAGCACCGGGAACTTCTTCGGCGGTGGCCGCAGGCCGGCGGTGAACCGCTCCGGGAGGACGCTGATGCCGGTCACCTGTTCCACCCCGAGCATGGCGATGATCAGCATCATCAGGGCCCCGATGGCCAGTACGGGTATCCCGGGGCTGCGGGAGAACCCCAGCTGCCGCCGGGCCCGTACCCACCGCCGGCGCGGACGTGGGGGCAGTGGTTCGGTGGCCGGGTCGGTGGTGACGACGCTCGCCGCGGACGCCTGCCCGGCGGCTTGGCGTAGCCGGCGGGCGGTCCCGGCGGCCAGCCGAGCAGCGGCCGACACCGCCCGCCGGCTACCCGCGCGGACCCTTCCACGGTCCACCGCGCCGGCAGTATCCGCCGCCTGCTGCCGCCTGCGTCTGTCTGCTCGGGCCATGGTGGCGGTCGGGTCAGGCGCCGTTCCCGGTGCGACGGTTGCCGAAGAAGCCGAAGCCGATGGCCAGCGCCACCGCCACCACGCCCCCGGCCAGCAGGTAGGAGCCGGTGCGACCGACGGCGGTGCCGCCGCCACCGGTCGCCGGGCCCTTCGTCGGCTGGGACATGTTCAGCACCGTCAGTGTCGTGCTGGCGGTCTTGTTGTTCTCGCAGCGCAGGTCAACCCGGTAGTCGCCGGCCTCCTTGCTGCTCGGGATGGTGGCGTGGCCGGTGAGGAAGCCGTTGTCGGGTCGGAGGAAGACCTGGCCATCGAAGGCACCTGAGTGCACCGTCGCCTGACGGTTGTTGTCCCGGTCGCAGCTGGCCCGGAGGTCGACACGGGTGCCCGCCTGCGCCGGATTCGGCGTGACCTCGATGAAGGTGTGCTCGCCGGCACTGGCAGGTGCGCCCCCGAACAGGACGAACGCTGCTACCAGAGCCAGCATGGCGAGTACGCGATGACCCCGCATGATTCCCCCTCCCGGTGCCGACCACCGGACCCTCCCCGGGTACCGCGGCCTGCTTTCCCGCTGGTTTCCGGGCAAACCCTCGTGGGCGCTCGGCGGCCTTCCGGGCCAACCCGCGCGGGCACTCAGCGGCGGCGGCGGGAAGGGGCCGGTTCGCCGTCCGCGGAGCCAGCTGGTGTGACCGGACGCCAACCGAGTGGGGTGGAGAGCACCATCGTGCTGGACGGTTGGCCGTACGGAGCCAGGCGATCAATCACCGCCTCGAACTCCTCGATCGAGCCGGCGGTGACGGTCAGCATGCTGCACGCGTCGCCGGTGATCCGATGGATCTGCATGATCTCCGGCCAGCCCGTGATCTCCGGGCTGTTGAGGATGCAGCGGGCCCCATAGCAGGACATCCGGATCAGCGCGACCACCGTTCGCCCGGCTCGGGCTGGATCCACGTGTGCGTGGTAGCCGGTGATGACGCCGGATTCCTCCAGCCGACGTACTCGCTCGGCTACCGCCGGTGGGGAGAGGTGCACCCGTCGGGACAGCTCGCTGTACGACAGCCGGGCGTCGGCCTGCAGTTCACGCAGCAGGGCCCAGTCCATCTCGTCCACACTGGGAATCTTACGTTCTCTAACCAGATCTGGAGTATTGCCTTCGGTTTGGTAGGTGAACCGCTGCGACAGCCGTTGTCTCGGCATTCCACTGGTGCCGTCCGCCGCGACATCATGTCCGCTACCGCAGTACGGCCAGCTCGAGCGGAGGGAGCGGACTGGTGGAACGAACAGAGGTACGGGCGGCCACCCCGCCGGAGGTACGGCCGGTAACTCCGCGGCAACGCGCCACGCGAGCGGCCCGCAACGGCGGTGAGCCGACCCTGGAGTTCACCGGGCAGATTCCGTACGACGCCTACGTGCAGGCCAGTACCCTGCACCGGCTGCAGACTCCGCTGAGTAGTGACCCGGGCGAGATGTCCTTCCTCGTGACCAGCCAGATCATGGAGCTGTACTTCAATCTGACCTGTCACGAACTGCGCGAGGCCCAACGGCTGCTGCGGGCGGACCAGATTCCGGACACCCAGGCGCCGTTGCGTCGGGCCGCCCTGCACCTGGAAGGGCTGAACGCCGCCTGGCGGAGCCTGCGCTGGATGACTCCCGCCGACTTCAACCGGTTCCGTAACCTCCTCGGCGAGGGCTCCGGTTTCCAGTCGGCGATGTATCGCCACGTCGAGCTCCTGCTCGGCCTGCGCGATCCGGCCCTGATCCGCCCGTTCCGTCGGCAGGTCGAGGTGCATGCCGACCTGACCGCCGCCCTGAACGCCCCCAGCCTCTGGGACGACGTGCTCGCGCTGCTCGCCCGGCACGGTCACGACCTTCCTCCGGAGCTCCTCGGTCGGGACGTCGCCGAGGAGCACCAGCCGCATCCGGCGGTGGAGGCGGCCTGGGTGCGAATCTACGCCGCCCGCCCCGACGACCAGTTCCGGCTGCTCGGCGAGGCACTGACCGAGGTGGCCGAGGGGTTCGGCGACTGGCGCTGGCACCACGTCAAGGCGGTGCAGCGGACGATGGGCGCCAAGGTCGGCAGCGGTGGCTCCGCCGGCCTGGCCTGGCTGCAGCGGAGCATGGCCCGGGTGGTCTTCCCGGAGCTGTGGTCAGCCCGGACCGAGATGTGAGCGGGAGCGGAGCGAACGTATGCACCAGGAAGAGCTGAGCCAGGAGGAGAAGGCGGCGAACCGTCTGGACACCGCTGACCCCGGCCATCGGCACCTGTTCCACCTACCCCCGGCCGACGGCGGCCGTTTCCAGCAGGCGGCCTATCTGGCCGGGAACTCGCTGGGCCTGCAACCCCGGGCAACCAGGGACGAGTTGCTCGCCGATCTGGAGGCGTGGCGCCGGCTCGGGGTGGAGGGACACCTGACGGCCGGTCGACCGTGGCTGCCCTACCACGAGTTGCTGACCGGGCCGACCGCCCGGCTGGTCGGCGCCCGGCCGGCGGAGGTGGTGGTGATGAACTCCCTCACCGTCAATCTGCACCTGCTGATGGTGAGCTTCTACCGGCCGACCGGCACCCGTACCAGGATCGTCATCGAGGACAGCGCCTTCCCTTCGGACAGCTACGCCGTCCGGAGTCAGGCCCGGTTCCACGGCCTGGACCCGGATACCACGGTGCTACGCCTGGCTCCCCGTCCCGGTGAGGACACCCTGCGTACGGCCGACGTGCTTGACCTGCTCGCGGCGGAGGGGGACACGATCGCGTTGCTGCTGCTCGGGGGCGTCAACTACCTGACCGGCGAGCTGATGGAGATCCCGGAGATCACCGCCGCCGGTCGGGCTGCCGGCGCGGTGGTCGGCTGGGATCTGGCGCACGCCGCGGGAAACGTGCCACTGGCCCTGCACGACTGGGATGTCGACTTCGCGGCGTGGTGCTCCTACAAGTACCTGAACTCCGGGCCGGGCGGGCTCTCCGGGGTGTTCGTCCACGAGCGCCACCTCGCCGATCCGACGCTGCCCCGGTTCGAGGGCTGGTGGAGTACCGAGGCGGCTACCCGGTTCGAGATGTCGCCGGTTGCCCGACCACCGGCGACGGCGGAGGCCTGGCAGGTCTCCAACCCGCCGATCTTCGCGATGGGACCGGTACGCACGTCGCTGGAGCTCTTCGACTCGGTCGGCATGACGGCGTTGCGGGAGCGCAGTGTCCGGCTCACCGGCTACCTGGAGTGGCTGCTGGACCAGGTCACCCCGGGCCGGCCCCTGGCAGTGGTCACTCCGCGTGACCCGGCCCGCCGGGGCGCGCAACTGTCGGTACGGATCGGCACCGGGAGCGCCGCGGATCTGGCGAAGCGGTTGCGGTTGGAGCACGGGGTTGTCGCAGATGCGCGGGAGCCAGATGTTGTCCGCTTCGCACCGGTGCCGCTTTACTCGACGTACCACGATTGTTGGCGGGTGGCCGACGCGTTGGCCGCCACGGTGGAGGTTCATTGATGAGCACAGAGCGCGCTGAGGTCGCCGTCGTCGGTGCCGGACTCTCCGGCTGCCTGCTCGCTGCCTTCCTAGCCCGGCGGGGCTACCCGGTCGCCCTCTACGAACGCCGCCCCGACCCCCGGGCCGGTCGGGTTGAGCGTGGTCGCTCCATCAACCTGGCGCTCTCCGAACGAGGGCTGGACGCGCTGCGCCGGATCGGCCTGGACGCCCGGGTGCTGGCCGACGCGTTGCCGATGCGGGGCCGGATGATTCACCCGGTGGTCGGTGAGCAGCAGTTTCAGGGCTACAGCGCGGCCGGGGACCGGGCGATCAACTCGATCAGTCGGGGGGCGCTGAACAACGCCCTGCTGTCCGCGGCCGCCGCGTTGCCGGGCGTGCGGGTCGCCTTCGACCACCGGTTGGTCGACCTTGACCCAGCCACCGGAGAGATGACCTTTGAAACTCCACAGGGGAAGGTCACGGATGCGGCGTCGGTGGTCCTGGGCGCCGATGGCGCCGGTTCGGCGGTCCGTGGCCAGCTACTCGGCCACGGCCTGCTGCGGGAGAGCCTGGACTTTCTCGACTACGGCTACAAGGAGCTGACCATTCCGCCGGTGGGCGGGGCCTTCGCGCTCGACCCGGAGGCACTGCACATCTGGCCGCGGGGCACCTCGATGATGATCGCGTTGCCGAACCCGGACCGCTCCTTCACCTGTACGCTCTTCTGGCCCACCCACGGCACCGCGAGCTTCGCCTCACTGGGCAGCCCGGCGGCGATCGAGCGACACTTCGCGCAGCACTACCCGGACCTGCTCCCCCTCGCGCCGAACCTGGTTGACGACTATCTGCACAATCCGGTCGGAGTCCTCGGCACCGTCCGCTGTGACCCCTGGCAGGCGAACGGGAGAGTCGGGTTGCTCGGCGACGCGGCGCACGCCATCGTGCCGTTCTACGGTCAGGGCGCCAACTGTGCCTTCGAGGACGTGGTGGAGTTGGACCGCTGCCTCGACGAGTGTGCCGACGACTGGTCCGCCGCGCTACCGCTGTTCCAACACCGCCGGCAGGCCAACGCCGAGGCGATCGCCCAGATGGCGCTCGCCAACTTCGTCGAGATGCGCGACCGGGTCGCCTCGCCGCTGTTCCAGCTCAGCCGACGGGTGGAGCAGACGCTGGAGCGGGCGCTACCCGGCCGGTATGTGTCCCGGTACGAGTTGGTCTCCTTCTCGACCACCCCGTACGCGCAGGTACGCCGTCGAGTCCGTCGCCAGCACCAGCTGCTGGGGGCGGCGGCCGGTGGCGCGGCGGCCCTGCTGGCCGGTGTGGTCGGGGCCGCGCTCCGCCGAGGGCGGCGCAGATGACCCGGTGGGATGCGCGCCAGATGACGGGTCGGGCACCGGACGGGCCGGCCCTGCTGCCCAACTTCATCGCTGGTGAGTTCGTTGCCGCTGGTCGCCGCTTCACCAAGCACAGCCCGGTCACCGGGGAAGCGATCTTCGAGGTCGTGGCGGCGGATCAGGCCGGAGTGGACGACGCGGTGGCCGCCGCCCGTACGGCGCTGCGCGGACCCTGGGGCCGGCTCGGCGAACGAGAGCGCGCCGAGGTACTCCTCCGGGTCGCCGACGAGTTGGAGCGCCGCTTCGATGACCTGGTCACCGCCGAGGTGGCCGACACCGGCAAGCCGATCTCACAGGCTCGGACGCTGGACATCCCGCGCGGCGCGGCCAACTTCCGTGCCTTCGCCGAGATCGCCGCGACCACCCCGACCGAGTCGTTCAGCACCCGCACCCCATCCGGTGGCCGGGCGCTGAACTACGCGCTGCGCAAGCCGGTCGGCGTGGTCGCCGTGATCGTCCCGTGGAACCTGCCGCTGCTCCTGCTCACCTGGAAGGTCGCGCCCGCGTTGGCGTGTGGCAACGCGGTGGTGGTCAAGCCCAGTGAGGAGACACCCGCCTCGGCGACCCTGCTCGCCGAGGTGATGGCCGCGGCCGGCGTGCCCGAGGGCGTCTTCAACGTGGTGCACGGCTTCGGACCCGGCTCGGCGGGGGAGTTCCTCACCCGGCACCCCGACGTCGACGCGATCACCTTCACCGGTGAGTCGACCACCGGTGGAGCGATCATGCGGGCCGCCGCCGACGGGGTGAAGGCTGTCTCCTTCGAGCTGGGTGGCAAGAACGCCGGGCTGGTCTTCGCCGACGCCGACCTGTCGGCGGCGGTGGATGGCTCGGTGCGGTCCAGCTTCACCAACGGTGGCCAGGTCTGCCTCTGCACCGAACGCATCTACGTGCAGCGTCCGGTCTTCGCGGAGTTCACCGCCCGGCTGGCCGAGCGGGCCGCCGCGCTGCCGTTCGGGTGGCCCGTCGACGAGGCCACGATGAACATGCCGCTGATCTCGCCCACCCACCGGAAGAAGGTGCTCGGACACTACGAGCTGGCCCGTGCCGACGGGGCGGAGGTCCTCGCCGGCGGGAGTACGCCCCGCTTCGGCGACGCCCGCGACGGTGGCGCGTACATCCAGCCGACGGTGCTCACCGGGCTCGGCCCGGATGCGCGGACCAACCGGGAGGAGATCTTTGGCCCGGTCGTGCATGTGGCGCCCTTCGACGACGAGGAGGAGGCGTACGCGTTGGCCAACGGCACCGAGTACGGCCTGGCGGCGGCGGTGTGGACCCGGGACGTGGGTCGGGCCCACCGCGCCGGTGCCCGGTTGGACGCGGGGATCGTCTGGGTCAACACCTGGTATCTGCGTGACCTGCGTACCCCGTTCGGCGGGGTGAAGGCCTCCGGCGTCGGCCGCGAGGGCGGCATCCATTCGCTGGGTTTCTATTCCGAGCTCACCAACGTCTGTGTGGATCTGACATGACCGTCGACTACGAGACCGCCGCCCGGGAGCTCAGCGAGGCTCGGGAGAGCGGCAAACCCTGTCCTCCGCTGCGCGGGCGGCTCATCCCCGACGGCGACACTGACTCGGCGTACCTCGTGCAACAGGCGCAGGTGCGCCAGTGGCTGCGGCAGGGGCACCGGCGGGTCGGCGCCAAGATTGGTCTGACCTCTGCGGCCGTGCAGGAGAGCCTCGGCGTCTACCAGCCGGACTTCGGGGTGCTGACCGAGGCCACGGCGGTGCCCGACGGGGTGGAGGTGCCGCCTGGTCGGCTGCTCCAGCCCCGGGTGGAGGCCGAGATCGCGTTCGTGCTCGGCGCGGACCTGCCGGACGAGCGGATCACCACCGCCGACCTGACCCGGGCGGTAGATCACCTGCTACCGGCGATCGAGATCGTCGACTCCCGGATCGCCGGTTGGGATATCGCCATCGTGGACACCATCGCGGATAACGCCTCCAGCGGGCTGTTCGTGCTGGGCACCACGCCCCGCCGGCTCGCCGATGTGGATCTGCGTCTCGCCGGCATGGTGCTGGAGCAGGCCGGGGAACCGGTCTCGGTCGGTGCGGCGGCGGCCTGCCTCGGCAACCCGCTGCACGCGCTGGCCTGGCTGGCCCGGACCCTCGCCCGCTCCGGTGATCCGCTGCGGGCGGGCGACGTGGTGCTCTCCGGGGCCCTTGGCCCGTTGGTGCCGGTGACGCCCGGTGCCGCATATGAGGCGCGGATCTCCGGCCTCGGATCGGTACGTACCTGCTTCGCGAAGGAGGTCGAGGAGTGAGCGTCGGGGTGGCAGTGCTCGGTTCCGGGAATATCGGGACCGACTTGATGATCAAAGTTTTGCGGCTCAGCGACAGTCTGCGGATGGTCGCCTTGGCGGGCATCGATCCGGACTCCGACGGGCTGGCTCGGGCCCGGCGACTCGGCGTCACCACCACCGCCGAGGGGGTGGCGGGGCTCGTGGCGCTGCCCGAGTTCGCCGACGTGGCGCTGGTCTTCGACGCCACCTCGGCCGGGGCGCACCGACACCACGACGCCGTGTTGCGCGCCCACGGTCGGGCTGTGGTCGACCTGACCCCCGCCGCGGTCGGGCCGTACGTGGTGCCGCCGGTCAACCTGGACGAACACCTGCAGGAAGCCAACGTCAACATGGTCACCTGCGGCGGACAGGCGACCGTGCCGATCGTCGCCGCCGTCGCCCGGGTCACCCCGGTCGCGTACGGGGAGATCGTCGCCTCGATCTCCGCCAAGTCAGCCGGGCCGGGCACCCGGGCCAACATCGACGAGTTCACCGAGACCACCGCCCGGGCGATTGAGGTGGTTGGCGGCGCCGAACTGGGCAAGGCCATCATCGTGCTCAACCCGGCTGATCCGCCGTTGCTGATGCGGGACACCGTGTACTGCCTCTGCCCGGACCCGGACGCGGACCGCGCCGCGATCGCCACCGCCATCGCCGACATGGTCCGGGCCGTACAGGAGTACGTGCCCGGCTATCGCCTGAAACAGGATGTGCAGTTCGACCGGGTGGACAGCTACCTACCGGCGCTCGGTCGGCGCCTCACCGGCCTGCAGGTCTCGACGTTCCTGGAGGTCTCCGGGGCCGGGCACTACCTGCCCACGTACGCGGGCAACCTGGACATCATGACCTCGGCCGCGCTGCGCACCGCGGAGCGGCTGATCGCCCGGCGGGCGGTGCCGGCATGACCCAGCTCTACCTCCAGGATGTGACGCTGCGGGACGGGATGCACGCCATCGCCCACCGCTACACCGTTGACCAGGTTCGGACGATCGCCGCCGCGCTAGACGTCGCCGGAGTCGCGGCGATCGAGGTGGCGCACGGCGACGGGCTGGCCGGGTCGAGTGTCAACTACGGGCATGGTGCGGCGAGCGACGCGGAATGGATCGCGGCGGCGGCCGAGGTGCTGACCACGGCGCGGCTGACCACGCTGCTGGTGCCCGGGATCGGCACCATCGCCGACCTGAGGGCGGCGCGGGCGCTCGGCGTCACCAGCGTTCGGATCGCCACCCACTGCACCGAGGCCGACATCTCCGCCCAGCACATCGGTTGGGCGCGGGAGAACGGGATGGACGTCTCCGGGTTCCTGATGATGGCCCACATGAACGACCCGGCGGCGTTGGCGGCGCAGGCCAAGCTGATGGAGTCGTACGGGGCGCACTGCGTCTACGTCACCGACTCCGGCGGCCGGCTGCTGATGTCCGACGTGGCCGAGCGAATCGACGCCTACCGTCAGGTGCTCGAACCGGAGACGCAGATCGGCATCCACGCCCACCACAACCTCTCGCTCGGGGTGGCGAACAGCGTGGTGGCGGTCGAGCACGGCCGGGTCCTTGGGGATGGGCCGCTGGATGCGCCGGCCGGCCGAACCGTCCGGGTCGACGCCTCCCTCGCCGGGCAGGGTGCGGGCGCGGGCAATGCGCCGCTGGAGGTCTTCGTCGCGGTCGCCGAGTTGCACGGTTGGGAGCACGGCTGCGATGTCTTCGCGTTGATGGACGCGGCCGAGGACGTGGTCCGGCCGTTGCAGGACCGACCGGTACGGGTGGACCGGGAGACGCTCTCGCTGGGCTACGCCGGCGTCTACTCCAGTTTCCTGCGGCACGCCGAGCGGGCTTCCGAACGCTACGGCGTGGACGTCCGCTCGATCCTGGTCGAGTTGGGCCGGCGCCAGATGGTCGGCGGCCAGGAGGACATGATCGTGGATGTGGCGCTGGACCTGGCCGGCAAGGAGGAGACGTGATCGGAGCAGATATCGCCGAGATCGCCGGTCAACTGGTCGCGGCGGCCGACCGGGGTACGGCGATTGGCCAGCTCGCCGCCGAGACCGGGCTCGACGTCGATGCCGCGTACGCGGTGCAGGCCGAGTTGGTGCGGCGCCGGCTGGACCGGGGTGAGCGGCTGGTGGGCCTCAAGATGGGGCTGACCAGTAAGGCGAAGATGGCCCAGGTCGGGGTGGACGAGGTGATCTGGGGCCGGCTCACTGACCGGATGCGGGTCACCGACGGCGGGACCGTCTCGGTTGGAGACTTCATCCATCCCCGGGTGGAGCCGGAGGTGGCCTTCCTGCTGGACCGGCAGCCGGAGCCGGGCGAGCCGGTCGCGGAGTTCGCCACCGCGGTCCGCGCGGTCGCCCCGGCCATCGAATTGATCGACTCCCGGTACGCGGACTTCACCTTCTCCCTGCCGGACGTCATCGCCGACAACACGTCGGCGGGGGCCTTCGTGGTGGGGCCGTGGTGCCCCGTTCCGGACGGTCTGGACAACCTTGGGGTGCTGCTGGAGATCGATGGCCAGGTCGCCCAGGTGGGGTCGACCGCGGCGATCCTGGGTGACCCACGTCGCGCCTTCGACGAGGGGGTCCGCCTCGCCGGCCAGCATGGGGTGCGGCTTCACCCGGGCTGGGTCTTTCTGGCCGGCGCCGCGACGGCCGCCGTCGTGCTGCGACCCGGCGCGCACGTCCGTGCCGTGGTGGAGAAGCTCGGCGCCGCGTCGCTGCGGGCGGCGGCGTGACCGGCGGGGCGCCACCGGCGCTGGACCCCGGTGGGCGGGCAGCCGCCCGGGTCGTGGCCGGGAAGGCCGTGCCGCGTGGGGCCTTCCCACACGTCAAGGTGGCCGGTGGTTTCATCTTCGTCTCCGGCACCTCCTCCCGCCGCCCGGACAACACCTTCGCGGGTGTCGCCGTTGACGAGTTCGGTACCACCAACCTCGACATCCGGGCCCAGACCCGGTCGGTGATAGCGAACATCCGGGATCTACTCAAGCCGGTCGGTGCCGGGCTGGCCGACCTGGTGCAGGTGACCAGCTACCTGGTCAACATGAACGACTTCGGTGGCTACAACGAGGTGTGGGCGGAGTTCTTCGACGCGAGCGGGCCGACTCGGACCACCGTGGCGGTCCACCAGCTACCGCACCCGCACCTGTTGATCGAAATGCAGGCCGTCGCCCTGCGCCCCGAAGGAGGTCCGTTGTGAGCGAGATCGCTGAGCCGTTCAGCTTCCCCGGCTGGGTCGTGGACAACCAGCACCTGCTGAAGCCACCGGTGGGCAACAAGGAACTACTCCCCGGCAGTTCCGACTTTATCGTCATGGTCGTCGGCGGGCCGAACCAGCGCACCGACTATCACGTCGAACCCTACGAGGAGTTCTTCTACCAGATCAAAGGAGACATGCACGTCAACCTGATGCTCCCGAACGGGCCACAGACGGTGCACATTCGCGAGGGGCAGATGTGGATGCTGCCGCGCGGAGTTCCGCACTCGCCGCAGCGTCCGGAGGCCGGGTCGATCGGTTTGGTGATCGAGCGGATCCGCGAGGAGGGCACCCTGGAACGGTTCCAGTGGTACTGCCCCGAGTGCGCCAACAAGGTGCACGAGGTGGAGTTGCAGGTCCGCGACATCGCCGCCGACCTGCCCCCGGTCTTCGCCACCTTCTACGCCGACGAGGCGGCGCGGACCTGCGACCAGTGCGGCACGCTGCATCCGGGCAAGGGCTGATGGGTATCCCCGTTATTGACGTGCACTCACACGCCGTACCGCGGGGTTGGCCGGACCTCGCGGCGGCCTGCGGTGGCTCTGGCTGGCCCTGGCTGCGGGTCGACTCCGAGCGCGCCGCGATGATCATGGTCGGCGAGATGGAGTTCCGCCCGGTCGGCGCGGAGTGCTGGGACCCGGCGATCCGGGTGGCGGACATGGCCGCCGACGGTGTCGACGTGCAGGTGGTCTCGCCAACGCCCGTCTTTTTCTGCTACGACCGCCCGGCCGCCCAGGCGGCCAGGGTGGCTCGGATCTTCAACGACCGCATGCTGGAGATCACGGCCGCCGGAGACGGCCGGCTGGTTCCGTTCTGCCAGGTGCCGTTGCAGGACCCGGAGGCCGCCAGCGCCGAGCTGGACCGCTGTCTCGCCGCCGGGCACGCCGGGGTGGAGATCGGCAACCACGTCGGCGATCTTGACCTGGACGACAGCGGCGTCGCCGAGTTCCTCACCCACTGCGCCGAGGTCGGCGCGCCGGTCTTCGTCCACCCGTGGGACATGCCCGGCGGGCCACGGCTGGATCGGTGGATGGCGCGGTGGCTGACCGGGATGCCGGCCGAGACCCACCTGTCAGTGCTGGCGATGATCCTTGGCGGGGTCTTCGACCGGGTGCCGGAGACGTTGCGGATCTGCTTCGCGCACGGCGGTGGCAGCTTTCCGTTCTGGCTGGGCCGTGCGGACAACGCCTGGCACCGTCGCGGCGATCTGGTCCGTGGCGCCTCGGTCCGGCCCCCCAGCTCGTACGTGGACCGGTTCTTCGTCGACTCGGTGGTGTTCGAACCGGCGGCGCTGCGGCTGCTGGTCGACACGATCGGCGTCGACCAGGTGCTGCTCGGCAGCGACTATCCGTATCCACTGGGGGAGCGGCCGGTCGGTGCGGTCGTGCACCGCTCCGACTTCCTCACCCCGGACCAACGGGCCGGCCTGCTCGGCGGCAACGCGCTGCGTTTTCTCGCCGCCGGGGGGCAGGGTGAACCCACCGCGGCCGACCCGTACGGCCTGTCGGTGCGGCGGCCCGATCGGGCAGCGGGCAGGATTACGGCATGACCGAGCCGCACGATCTGACCGCACTGGAGCAGGCTGCCGCGATCGCCAGCGGCGATCGGACCAGCCGGGAACTGGTCGAGCACCACCTGACCCGGGTGGCGGCGCTCGGGGACACCGTGGGTGCGTTCGTCACCGTGACCGCGGAATCGGCCCTCGCTGCCGCTGATGCGGCGGACGCCGTTCCGCGCACGGTCCGCGGGCCATTGCACGGCGTGCCCACAGCGATCAAGGATCTGACCCTCACCGCCGGCGTGCGCACGACCTTCGGCTCCGCGGCCTTCGCCGATTTCGTACCGCCGGTCGACGCGGACGTGGTCCGATTCATCCGGGCCGCTGGCCTGGTCAGCCTCGGCAAGACCACCACCTCCGAGTTGGGCTGCTCGCTCTACTCCGAAGGGCGGGTCGCCCCGCCGGCCCGCAACCCGTGGGATCTCGCCTACACCGCCGGCGGCTCCAGCGGTGGTGCGGCGGCCGCGGTGGCGGCCGGTCTCCTTCCGGTGGCCCAGGGCTCCGACGGCGGCGGCTCGCTGCGTATCCCGGCCTCGTTGTGCGGGTTGGTCGGTTACAAGCCCAGCCGTGGGGTGGTCTCCGGCGGTCCGGTCGGCTTCGGTGCGTACGGCCTGCCGACCAGCGGCCCGATCGGGCGGACCGTGGCCGACGTGGCCGCGTTGCTCGACGTGTTGGCTCAGCCGGTTCCCGGTGAGCCCTACCTGGCGCCGCCACCGCCGGCCGGGGGCTGGCTCGCGGCGACCCGGACCGCCACGCCGGGCCGGCTGCGGATCGGTCGCTTCACCACCCCGATGCTCGCCGATGAGCCCGTCCACCCGGACTGTGTCGCCGCCGTGGACCAGGCCGCCGACCTACTCACCGCCGCTGGGCATGAGGTGGTCGAGGTGCCGCCGCCGTTGACGCCGACGGCGTGGCCGCTGTTCGAGACCGTCTGGTACGTGCTCTCGCTCGCCCCGGTGCCGCCCGAGCGGGAGCGTCAGCTACTGCCGTTGACCCGGTTGCTGCGGGAGCGCGGGACGGCGATCTCCGCTGCCAGCCTCACCGCCGCGCTCGGTGAGCTCCAGGCGCAGGTCCGGCTCGGGATACGCCGGACCGCCGGCTGCGATCTGCTGCTCTGTCCCACTCTCGCCGCACCGCAGGCGCCGGTGGGCTGGTTCACCGATGTTCGTGACCCGGCGGACGACTTTGACCGCCAACGTCGGTTCTCACCGTATTGTGCAATTTTCAATGTCACGGGTGACCCCTCGGTGTCGCTCCCGGTGGGTACCACCGCCGACGGACTACCGGTCGGGGTCCTCCTCAGCGGCCGGCAGGGCAACGATGCGCGGCTGCTCGCCGCCGCCGCCCAGCTGGAGCAGCTCAGTGGGGGGTGGGATCGCCACCCCGCAATCTGGCGGGCGGTTGGCTCCGCTAACGTGAATACCACAAGCGGAGTCGGGGAATCGTCTACCTGACCGTCCACCCGACCCGGATTCCTGGTCTCTCTTTCGCCTGGGGGCGTTGGGATTGTCTGTAACCGATACGTTGCTGGTCTTCGTCGGAATCCCGGCGGTAGCAGCGCTGGTGATTGCTGGTGTGGCATACGCCGCCAGCAGCCGCGGCGCTGGTGGCGGTGGCAAGCGCTACCGGCCCGGCCGGCCCTTTGACTTCACTCCGGTCTGGTTCCTGAGTACTCCGGAGGAGCTGGCCGACTCGGCGGGCACCGCACTGACGGCCGGCGCCCAGGCGCCCGCGTTGACGGGCCGTAAGCAGGAGCAGGCCGGCCAGCAGGCGCCGGTCGGTGGAACCGGAGGCGCAAGTGACCGTTGGTGAACTGCAGTCGTCGTCCGAGACGGCGGCCCCGCCGGAGTTGGACGGCCCGTTCTCGACCCGTCAGCTGCTCCGCGTTGACGAGGCCATGCGCCTGGCCGACCAGAGCACCGGGCTGACCTTCTCGATTTTCGTCGGTGGACTCGACGAGCCGGTCCGGGAAGACGCCGAGCGGCGGCACCGCCAGCTCGCCGACCCCAACCGGTCGGTCCTGATCGCGATCTCACCGAACCAGCGGCAGCTGGAGATCGTCACCGGCCAGCACGCCCGTCGGCGCATCCCGGACACGTACGCGCGGCTCGCCGCGCTGTCGATGGTGGCAGCCTTCGGGGGCGGCGACCTCACCGGTGGCATCGTCACCGGCCTGGACCAGCTGGCCAGTCACGCCGGTAAGGGCTGCTGACCCGCGGTAGGCACTCGGCCCGGGGTCGGTGTGTGGGCGAACGCTCCACACCGACCCCGGGCCGTTGCGTGTCAGCCGCTTCGGGCGTCCCGCGCCCGGGCCTTGAGAGCCCGGACGACGCCGTCGCGGCCCTCGGCGACCAGCCGCCGCAGCGGTGCCGATTGGCCCACACCGGCCAGCCACCCGTCGGTCGCCGCCACGGTCTCCTCCTCGACCAGGTACGCCGGGTACGCCAGCAGGGCGAATTCCTGCGCCGGCTCACTGTCCCGGCTGGCCCAGACCTGCGCGATGGTGGCGAAGTACCGCTCCCGGTAGGGACGGACCAGCTCGACCTGCGTCGGGTGGGCGAAGCCCCGCAGCAGCGCGCGGTGCCGCCAGTTCGGCAGCGGCTCCGGACCGGTCAACCGGGCCCAGACGGCTGCCTTGTTCTCCGGCGTGGGCACGAGCGCGTGCGCCAACGCGGCTTCCCGCTCGCCACTGGCGGTGCGGTCGGTGGCCAGCTCCGCCTCGATGTCGTCGGGGCCGGCCGCGCCGTTGGCCACCAGCGCGGTAAGCACCGTCCACCGCAGCTCGGTGTCCATCCGCAGCCCGGACGGGACCCCGTTCCCCTCCAGCCAGCCACGCAACGTCGCCAGGTCCTCAGCCGAACGACCGGCGGAGGCGTACGCCCGAGCCCAGGCGAGCTGGAAGCCGCTGCCCGGCTCGGCGGTGGCGAGGGCGGTCTTCGCGGTCCGGGCCAGGTCGGCCCAGCCACTCGGTGCCCACGTCGGGTCGGCGTAGAAGGTGAGGGCGGTGGTGACCTGCCGCAGGGTGGCGGTGACCAGGTTGATGTCGGTCTCGGCGGGGAGGCCGGCGAGCACCAGCGCCACATAGTCGCGGGCGGCCAGCTCGGCGTCACGGATCATGTCCCACGCGGCAGTCCAGCACAGCGCCCGCGCCAGCGACGACTCGAAGCCGGTGATGTGCTGCACCACGGTGGCCATCGACCGCTCGTCGAGCCGCAGCTTGGTGTAGGTCAGGTCGTCGTCGTTGAGTAGCAGCACGTCCGCGGCGGGAACCCCGGCCAGCTCGGGCAGCTCCGTCGTCTCGCCGATGACGTCGACCTCCAACCGCTCGCGGCGGACCAGCCGGCCATCGGTGCGGTCGTAGAGGCCGACCCCGATCCGGTGGGTACGCAGGGTCGGGTGGTCGGCCGGCGCCTCCTGGCGGACCACGACCCGCTGGTAGTTGCCGTCGGGGCCGATCGTCAGCTCCGGGCGCAGCGTGTTCACCTGGGCGGTCTCCAGCCACTGGGCGGCGAACTTGCGCAGCTCCCGCCCGGAGGCCGTCTCCAACTCGGAGAGCAGGTCGTCGAAAGTGGCGTTACCCCAGGCATGCTTGCGGAAGTACGACCGGAGCCCGGCCCGGAACGGCTCCTCGCCCACGTACGCGACGAGCTGCTTGAGCACGCTCGCGCCCTTGGCGTACGTGATCCCGTCGAAGTTGACCTCGACCGCCTCCAGGTCCGGCATCTCGCAGTAGACCGGGTGGGTGGAGGAGAGCTGGTCCTGTCGGTAGCCCCAGTTCTTCCGGACGGAGAGGAAGGTGGTCCACGCCTCGGAGAAGCGGGTCGCGTGGGTGTTGCACCAGTGGCTGGCCCACTCGGCGAACGACTCGTTCAGCCAGAGGTCGTTCCACCAGCGCATGGTGACCAGGTCGCCGAACCACATGTGTGCCAGCTCGTGCAGAATCGTGTTGGCGCGCTGCTCGTACTCGAAGTCGGTGACCTGCGACCGGAAGATGAACAGCGACTCGGCGTGCGTGACACAGCCGAAGTTCTCCATCGCGCCCGCGTTGAAGTCCGGCACCCAGAGCTGGTCGTACTTGGGCAGCGGGTACCGAATGTCGAACTGGTCGTGGAAGAAGTCGAAGCCCTGCTTCGTGATCAGGAAGAGATCGTCGGCGTCCAGGTACTGCGCCATCGAGGCGCGAACGAAGACACCCAGGTCGATGCCGTCGTGGCTGTCCCGCACCTCGTGGTAGGGCCCGGCGCAGAGCGCGGTGATGTAGGTGCTCATCCGCACCGACTCCACGAAGTGGACCGTCTTGCGGCCCTCGCCGGCCGGCTCCTCCCGCTCCACCGGCATGTTGGAGACGACCTTCCAGTGCTCCGGCACGGTGGCGTGCCAGGTGTAGACACTCTTCAGGTCGGGCTGGTCGAAGGCCGCGTAGACCCGTTGCGCGTCCGCCGTCTCGAACTGGCTGTAGAGGTAGGTCTCGCCGTCGACCGGATCCACCGTGCGGTGTAGCCCCTGACCACTGTTGGAGTACGCGAAGTCCGCGTCCACCACGAGGGTGTTCTCGGCGGCCAGGTCGGGCAGGGTGAGCCCCGCCTCCGCCGACCAGCCACCCAGCTCCAGGGAGGTGCCGTTCAGGGTGGCCGACCGGACCGAATGTGCGGCGACCTCGATGAAGGTACTCGCACCCGGCTCACTGCACCGGAATCGGACCTCGGTCCGGGACCGGAACGTGTCGCCTTCGGCCTGCACGGCGCTCGACAGGTCCAGGTTGATGTCGTACCCGGTCACGTCGAGTAGCCGGCTTCGCTCGATGGCCTCCGCCTGCGTCAGGTTGCGCACTCCCGGCACTGTTCGTCTCCATCTCTCGTCTCACCGCACGTCGACCGCGGCGTCGTCGGGCAACCGCTCGTAGCGGTCACGCGAGTCGAGTCTTACACGCACCCAGGCCGGTGGGTGGGACAGGTCACGGTCTCCTTCCGTGTTGTGCCTGGGAACCTGCGGCGAGGATCGGTGCGGGCGTCGAGAAGCGGCGTACCGGACTGGACCCGGAGCTGGCCGGGGCCGTCGACAGCACCGAGTACGACGATGCGCTGCGCGCCGGCCACGAGGCGGGCCCCGGGTCGCCGGGAGATGGCTGGGGCCCGCAGTTCCGCCGGTGCCCGCGGGTGCTCCGCCACACCGTGGGTGGGCCCGGACACCGGGGGTGAGCGATACCGGTAGCGTCAGCGGGCATGACGGTCGCCCATCCAATTGCCCGGGCCTGGATCACCACTGGCGGCACCGGCGCGCAGAACTACGACGAGTTCGCTGACGACGCGGAGATCACCTCGATCATTGCGGCGAATCCGCACAGCGCCCTCGGCATCGAGATGCCGCATCGGGCCCCGGAGAGCCGGGGGAAGGCCTTTCTCGAAGCGCTCCCGGAGGCGGTAGCCCGGCTCGCCGAGGCGAAGGCGGCGGGCAGCTACACGCCCGCCGAACAGGTGGTGGTCCTCTACCGGATCAGCGCCCCGCAGGAGGAGCCCGGATACGGGCTGTTCGTCATGGTCGACACCGACCAGATCTCCACCAGCACCGCCGAGCCGGGCTTGGTCATCCGCAACGAGGATGTCTTCATCGCCAAGGTGCGCGAGCGGGTGGCCTTGGCCGAGGCGCTGGGGCATCTGTTGTCGCCGGTGCTCCTGCTGCAGACCGGCCGGGGCGACGAGCTGCACGCCGCCCTCGCTGCGGCGGCCGACCGGGCCGGGGTGCCGGCGGCGACCGACACCGACCAGACCGGACGGACGCACGCCATCTGGCTGGTCGGTCCGGGCGAGCAGCAGGACGAGTTGACCGCTTTGGCCGGCGGTGGCGAGCTGGTCGTCGCCGACGGCAACCACCGCAGTCTCGCGGCGCAGACCGGCGGGCTGTCGCGCTTCCTGGCCGTGGTCACCACGCCGGCCTCGGTCGCCATCGCCCCGTACAACCGGCTGGTTGACGAGCTCACCGTCAGCCCAGCTGAGCTGATCGACCGGCTTCGCGCGGCCGGCGCCCAGGTCGAGCCAATCGACGGCCCGGTCGAGGTCCCGGCGGCCGGCGGCACCATCCACCTCCGGCTCCCCGATGCGGCGTACGCCGTACGCCTGCCCCAGGTCGGTGCGGGGCGCCTGGAGAACCTGGATCATGCCCTGGTCGAGCGGTTGTTGCTGCGGGACGCGCTGGGGCTGGACCCGGGCGACAAGCGGATCACCTACGTCGGCGGCGACTACCCGGCGAGCTGGCTCACCGGTGAGGTTGACGCCGGCCGCGCCGAGCTGGCCGTTCTCGTCGCACCGGTGACCGTGGACGACTTCGTCGCGGTGAACCTGGCGCGGGAGAAGATGCCCCGCAAGAGCACCTGGTTCACCCCGAAGGCCCGGGGCGGCCTGGTCGTCGCCGAGTTGCTGTCCGGACCGGGCGGAAAGTAGGCACACCCGCCCGGGCTGGCTGACATCTCCCGGGCTGTGCTGAGCTCTTCCCGGACTGTGCTGAAGGTGTCTCCGACCGACCCGCGAGCGTCGGTCGGAGACACGTCCTGTCAGACTGCCCGGTATGCGTGTCTACCTGGGATCCGACCACGCCGGTTTCGAGCTGAAGGCGCACTTGGCCAACCATCTGGCCAAGGAGGGGTACGACGTGGTTGACGTCGGCCCGCGCGCCTACGACCCGGACGACGACTATCCGGCATTCTGCCTACACACCGGCGACCGGGTGGTTACCGATCGGGGTAGCCTCGGCGTGGTCATCGGGGGCTCCGGCAACGGTGAGCAGATCGCCGCAAACAAGATCGACGGTGTTCGGGCCGCGCTGGCCTGGAATATCGAGACCGCGCACCTGGCCCGGGAGCACAACAACGCCAACATTGTCGCGATCGGCGGGCGGCAGCACACCCTCGATGAGGCCACCGCCATCGTCGAGGCGTTCCTGACCACCCCGTTCTCCGAGAAGCAACGGCACACCCGCCGCATCGGCCAGGTGGCCGCTTACGAGCGCACCCGGAAGCTTCCGGACCTGCCCTGAACCGGGTCGTCACCGACGGGGGAGGTCCTCGCGCGGAACCCAGTTCCGGCGGACCAGGACCACCCGGGCCTCCGCCTCCACCAGGTCCTGCTCCGTCGGGCGGGTGGCGTCCCGGGCCCGCATCGCCGCGGTCACGCTCAGCTGCGACGAGCCCGAGCCGACCAGGCCCCGCAGCCCTCGTTCGCTCTCGTCGGCGCCGCCCCGGCGGACCCGGGATGGCCGGCCGCCGCTCGCTGCCCCGGCCGCTGTGGGGGCCGGGCTCGGGCTCTCGGTGGTGCGGTCAGCGGGCTTCCGGTGCCGCCGTCGTCGTCGTTCCACGTCACCCATCCAACGACCGTACCCCGGGTTGTCCGATGACCTCCATGGCCGCGGGAGCCCGGTGCCAACCGGACCCATCTTTGTGTGCTGGCTACCCTCGATAGTTAGACGGGGTCCGCCGGTCCCCGTCTGGTCCAGGGGAGGGACGACATGGCCGACCAGACGCAACCGTGGGCCGAGCGGACCGTCGAGGTGCCGCCGCAGTCAGGCGTCGGGGTTCCGCCGCAGCCCGGGGTCGGGGTGCCGCCGCAGCCCGGGGTCGGGGTTCCGCCGCAGTGGGGAGGCGGGGTGCCGCCGCAGCCGGAGGCCGGGGTGCCGCCGCAGCCGGATGCCTTCCAGCGGGGGGTGGCTTCGGTAGGGCAGTCCGGTGCCCGTCGGACCACGCCGTTCCCGGCGGTCGAGCAGGAGGAGGTCGGAGCGGGCTGGCCGGGGGCGCGGGCTTCGCGTCGGCCGATGAGCTGGCACCTCGCGCAGCTCCGCCCGGGCCGGGAGTGGAGCGCCGGCGGAGCGCTCTTCGCGTTCGTCTGTTGGGGGATCTGGGCGATTTCGGGTGGCGGCAACCTCGCCGCACCACTGTTGATCTTCTTGTTGAGTCTGCTGGTGGCGGTCGGGCTCTTCGCCCTCGCCCGGCTCGTTGGCCGGGTGGTACTGGAGCAGCGTCTGGGCCGGGTGCGACGTGGCGCCCGCGGCGCGCACCTGGTGACGGCTGTCTTTCTCGTCAGCCTCGGCTTCGGGTGGCTCAAGCAGACCGAGTGGGTGGTGTCGTTCTGGAGCTGGATTACCAACAGCTGACGGGGGCGGTCTTCGGTCCGTTGACTTGAGTCGCTGTTGAGTGGGGCTCGGGAGAATCGGTCGGCTCAGCTTGGCGTCGGACCCGAGGAGCCCCGTGACGTACGCATCAGTGGCCGGGCTGGTTGCCGACTGCGCCGCTCCGGTTCCGGGGGTGGCGGGCTGATGGGTTGGCTCCGGCGCATCAAGTCCGAGCTGGCGTTCGGCCTGAGCCTGTTCGGGGCGTCGGTCGTCGGAATGGATCCCCGGGAGATTCTGCGGGGCGGTCGGGCCCGTTGGGGTGACGCGGCGCCCGCGGGCGGTGCCGGGCCGGAAGGCGATTCTGCCCTGGCCGACAGTTCTTCCCCGGTCGTCGGGGGGCCGCCGGCTGGCGCTTCCAGGCCGCGGCGGGTCTCCGAGCAGCCGCCGCCGGGCCACCCGGAGCGGCTGGTCCCAGATCAGCCCCTCACCGACGAGGAGCGGCGGATCTGGCTCCGGTTGTGGTGATCGTCGGAGCCCCCTGAGTCGCGGGTGGCGGTCAGCTGTGTGCCGTCCAGCCCGCCGCCGACGAGCCCGGATCCCGCAGTGGCCTCGATCGTGGGTCGCGGCCCTGGCCGGTCGGGTGCTCGTTGCTGCAGCTCCGGGTCGAACGGCGGTGAGCATTGCCGGCGGGGGTGGTGACTGCTAGTGTTTCACGTGTAAGGAAAAAATGACACGTGAAGGGGTCTTGTGTCAGTGGGCGGACCGACCGGAGACGACCTGGTCGAGATGCTGGCGGCTCTGGCCAATCCGATTCGACTGCGCATCGTCGCGACCTTGGCCGGCCGTCGTGACTACGTGAGCCAGCTGGCCCGCGAGCTTGGAGTGAGTCGTCCACTCCTGCACATGCACCTGCGGCGGCTGGAGGCGGCAGGCCTGATCACCGGCCGGCTCGAGCTCTCCGACGAGGGCAAAGCCATGAAGTACTACGAAGTCACCGACTTCGACCTGCACCTGACCGCATCGGCGGTGGCCGAGGCGGTCCAGACCCTTACCCGGCCGGACCCAGGAAAGGGTCCCGCACCCAAGGAGTCAACGTAATGGACCCGCTTGGAGGGGAAATGTCCTGGCCAACGACAGTCTTCCTGCTGGTCGTGGTCATCGTGGCGGCCTTTCTGGTCGCCCTGGTCATCGTCGGGCTGTTCGAGGGCCGAAAAGAGAAGCGGGCAGCCGCCCGCGCAGACGACCTGCGTCAGCTCGTGCACCGGTTCGAGAAGCTCGCCGAGAACACTCTCGACGCCCAGCAGCGGAGCGCCGTTGACCTCGCCGAACTACGAACCCGTACGGCATCGATCGAACACATCCTCCGCAGCGTGGAATGAGAGGGGAAACCGATGAAAGGAATCCGTTTCTACGCGTACGGCTCGCCCGAGGTCCTCACCCTTGAAGATCTTGACATGCCAGCCGTCGGTGCCGACGACGTGCTGGTCCGGGTGCGGGCCGCCTCGGTCAACCCGGTGGACTGGCACATGATGCGAGGCAGCCCGTACATCACCCGGGCCCAGGGTGGACTGACCCGCCCCAAGGCGAACACGCTCGGGTACGACCTGGCCGGGCAGGTCGAGGCGGTGGGCAGTAATGTCACCACGCTCCAGGTGGGAGACGAGGTGTTCGCCCTGCAACAGGGGGCGTTCGCCGAGTACGTCACGATGCGCCACGACGCCGGAGTGCTGAAGAAGCCGGCCCGCCTGACCCCGGAACAGGCCGCCTCCGTGCCGGTGGCCGCCCTCACCGCCTACCAGGCGCTACGCCACCACGGGCGGCTGCAACCCGGTCAGCGGCTCCTGGTCAACGGCGCGGCGGGTGGCGTGGGCACCTTCGCCGTGCAGATCGGCAAGGCGCTGGGAGCCGAGGTGACCGGGGTCTGCAGCAGCCGAAACGTCGAGCTGGTCCGCGACCTGGGCGCCGACCACGTCATCGACTACACCACAGCGGAGTTCACCCGCAGCGGACAGCGCTACGACCTGCTCCTCGACAACGTCGGCAACCACCCGCTCCTCGCCTGCCGACGCATCCTCACCCCGCGGGGCACATTCATCCTGAACAGCGGTTCGGGCGACGGGCTGCTCGGCCCCCTGGCTCGCGTGCTCCGTGGGCTCGCCCTGTCCCCGTTCGTACGGCAACGCCTGGTGTTCTTCGTGGCGAGCCCCAACCGGGACGACCTGGCGGCGCTTTCCGATCTCTTCGAATCCGGAAAGGTCACCCCGGTCCTCGACCGGACCTATCCCCTGAGCGAGGTACCCGAGGCGATCAGCTATCTCGAGGGAGGTCACGCCCAGGGAAAGGTCGTCATCACCATCTGACCGGCCGCTTCGCCCCTTCGGTGGTGTCCCGTCAGCGCCCGGCGGGCGGTAGCCCGTGCTGGACCGCACGGCGCTACCGAATCGGGCCGATTTACCGGGAGGCAACATGAGCCGGAGCACCGCGAACAACGACGACCGACGCAGCGAGGGCGCCGCCGGCACGGTCGGGGGGCGACGGGGCTCCTGGGCCGGGTGTGGCGCCGGCCTCTGGTCGCTGTCGTTCGCCGGGTTGAGCTTTCACTGGGCGAATCTCGCCAACCGGGTCCAAGCGCCAGCTCAGCCCGCAACACCGGCCGTACGGGTGAGGGCCCCTCGTCGCACGACGTAGGACAGGGCGAAGCCCGTCAGCACGACCATCAGCAACGGCAACAAGCTGGCGTCCTCGGACATGTGCACCCACAGCGGCGTCTCGGTCTCGCTGCGCACCCCACCCAGATCCTTGACCGCACCGGTCAGCATCGCGGGCAACCAGTGCAGGGCGTACTCCCGGGGGGCGTCCGTCGAGCTGAACCTCACTACCACAAAGGCAACCAGCGCCGCGTTGATCGCTATGACACCACCAATCACGCTGACAACGGTCGCAAGGAGGGAGTGCGAGTGTCGCACCAAGCTGGCGGTGGAGAAGAGGACCGCACCCCACAGCGCGGCGGCCAGCATCACCGCCAGTGAACGTGCACCGAACGGCCCCGTGGCCACCGTCAGCACTATTACCGAGGCGGTAAGGGAGCCCATCATGGGCAGAATTCGCCAGTGCCGCCGCTTGGCCAGTGTCCTGCCAAGCAGGACGGCTGTCGCCAAGAGCGCACCTACAGCCCCGGTGAAGAGTAGGACCTCGGACGACATAATGCCCCTTCCCGCCGGACTCATCGATGCGGCAGTGGACCATACCAATGGCGGGTGGGCTTCGCTACGTTGGAAGAGTTGCTTCCGCGCCGGGACGGTTGTGGCCCGGGTGTGCGTTAGCGGTCAGCCACGATGTGCGATGTCGATGACGAGGTCGGCGCGGTCGCGGGTGCCATCCGCGGCGAAGAATTCCTCCTCCTCGACCATCCACTTCTGCCAGAGTTGCGCGGCGCCGGCGAAGGAGCGGTCGCGGGTGAGGCCGCGCGTCAGCCGTAACGGTGCCGGTGCGTCGACCCAGACCGCGTAGGCGAGCCGACCGATCGTGTCGCGGCGGGTGCAGGTGAGTCCTTCGAAGATCACGACCGGGGCCCAGGGTAGGGTCTTCCACTCGCCGAGCCTGTTGCCGTACCAGTCCGTCCAGTCCCGCGCTTGATAGTGGGCATCCTGGCCGCGAAGCAGTGGGGTGAGTACCTGGGCGTCAAAGCGAGGCCACCAGCCGGCGAAGTTGTCCCACGACACGAAGTCGTCGATCTCGATGATCGGCGCGTGGAGTGCCGCCGAGAGGTCACGGGCAAGGTGGCTCTTTCCGGAGCCGCTCGGGCCGTCGATGCCAACGATGCGGATGACGTTGATCGGCCTACGGGCGGCAACAGCGGCGGCAAGCCGATCGATGGTGTTGACGGTCACGGCGAGACCCTACTGCGCTGACCATGATCAGAGGCGGCGGTTGGTCGCCCTCGTGGTCATCCCGGCCCACCGCCGTACGATGCAGGTGTGGACCCGCTCGACCTACCTGTCATTGTGGAGGTGTGCAGATCCCTCAAGCGAGGCTGGGAGTTGGGCGGAATCAGCCATGAGGCATGGGGTGCGGATCTGGACGAGTTGCTGACCCCGATCGATCCATTGGCAAGCGTGACGCTCAGGCTGGGTGAGACGTCCGGCGTAGCCGAGATATGGCCGACTGGATACGTCAGGCTGGAGCGTGGGGGTAGCTGTGTTGACCACGTCCAGGTTGGTGGACCTGCTGAACTCCGGGATCAGCTCGTGCGGTTGACAAACTGGGTAAAGGAGCACTGTCCAGCGTTGTCGGCATCAATGCCGAGACGTTCTGCGTCGGCCAGGTTGCTTCTCGCGGCTCGTACGCGAACCGGTCCCGCCGCTATCTCGAACCGTGCGGCTTCCGGCTCGTGGTCGGTGCAGCCCATGACGACGAGTCGGCCTGAGGGAACGTGCAGGCTTGCCTCCAGAACGTGGTCGAACTCCGCGCTGTCGTCTTCTGGCGCTGCCTCCAGCATCTCTACCGTCACGGCCACGTTGACGTTGACGGCGGTGCCGACCGCCATGGCGTCCGTGTCAACGGCAAGGTCGTCGAGCACCGCCTCATCGGTCCAGGCGTCCCCAAGGTCGGTGACGGACCCGTCGTCGAACACGTGGACCTGGTGGTAGTCCGCGAAGAGTTCCAACTCCGTCGAGGTCAAGACACCCTTCCAGTCTTCGTGCGCTCCGATTGTTGCCAGAGCGGACCTTGATCCGTACGACCGAACCGCACGCGAGCTACGACACAGCTTCGGGTCCCTGCTATCTGACGGCGGCATGCGCATTGAGCAGATCACCGATATCTGTCGGCGCTCAAGGGCATGCTGGGGTGATCCGGCAGGGCATGCTGCGGTGATCCGGCAGGGCATGCTGCGGTAATCCGGCAACTTCGGCCGTGCGGCCAGGTGGACGCGGACGGTCGCAGCGCTCGGGCTGCCCGGCTCTCACTTCCATGACCTGCGCCATACCGGCTGACACCCTCGCCACAGCCTCCGCCCACGGCTGACCGGCAAGATCGGAGCGGGGGAGTGTCCGACCAGCCCAGAATTGCGGGATGCCGCCTCTGACCTGGGCCGGAGGTTGTTGGAGCGGGCGACGGGAATCGAACCCGCACCGTCAGTTTGGAAGACTGAAGCTCTGCCATTGAGCTACGCCCGCGACGGCCTCCGTGTGGAGGCGCGCCGACAGCGTACCCAATGCCGCCGATCTCCGCGTAGCCTGCCCATGGCTGTGGTCGGGAACGAACCTCGGGCACAGGCCGGGCGGGCTCGGGAGAGCTCAGCCTGCGGTCGGTGCGGCGCGACCGAGGGGTTCCCGCTGCCGCTACTCCAAGCCGGCTGGTGGGCTCCGTCGGTCGACCCTACGGCGGAACACGCGATCGGATGTGGCCCCGGGGAACTATGCGGTGGCGTGGACGGCATAGACTGCATCCCGCCACGGGGTGTGGCGCAGCTTGGTAGCGCACTCGCTTTGGGAGCGAGGGGCCGTGGGTTCAAATCCCGCCACCCCGACTGTCGTTCGCGGCCGGGTCGACCCGGGTGCCGCCGTTCTACGTGTGGTTCCCGGGCACTGCCTGCAGGCCGTACCGGCTCGCCTACACTCGATGGGCTGTAGACAGCGCCCAGACCACCAAGATCCGTCAAGGAGTACGCCTGTGAAGAGCACCGTCGAGACTCTGAGCCCGACGCGCGTGCGGCTCGCCATCGAGGTGCCGTTCGTCGAGCTCGAGCCGAGCCTCAAGAAGGCGTACCGGGAGATCGGCCAGCAGGTCCAGGTTCCCGGCTTCCGCCGGGGGAAGGTTCCGGCCGCCGTGATCGATCAGCGGGTCGGCCGGGGCACCGTGCTCAACGAGGCGGTCCAGGAGGCCATCCCGCAGAACATCCTCTCGGCGGTGCGCGAGCATGACCTGAAGACGCTTGGTCGTCCCGAGGTCGAGATCACCGAGTTCGCGGACGGTGACTCGCTCAACTTCACCGCCGAGGTGGACATCCGGCCGGAGCTCAACCTCCCCGACCTGTCGACGGTCGAGGTGACCGTCGATGAGCTCAAGATCGATGACAGCGAGATTGACGAGCAGGTGCAGAGCCTGCGGGAGCGGTTCGCGACGCTGAAGACCGTCGAGCGGGCAGCCGCCGAGGGCGACTTCGTGCAGATCGACCTGAACGCGACCGTTGACGGCGAGGAGGTCCCGGGGGGCTCGGCGACCAACCTCTCGCACGAGGTCGGCAGCAAGCAGCTCCTGCCGGGCCTGGATGAGGCCGTCGTCGGCCTGGCGGCCGACACGAGCACCACCTTCACCACGCAGCTGGTCGGCGGGGACCACGCCGGCCGCGACGCCGAGGTCTCGGTGACCGTCCGCACGGTCAAGGAGAAGGAGCTGCCGGAGCTGGACGACGACTTCGCCGAGCTGGCGAGTGAGTTCGACACCATGGCGGAGCTTCGCGACGACGTCCGCGAGCGGGTGACCCGGAGTAAGCAGGTCGAGCAGATCTACGCCGCCCGGGACAAGGCCCTCGAGCAGATTGTCGAGGCGGTCGAGGTGCCGGCGCCGGAGGGGGTCGTCCGCGAGGAGGTCGAGAGCCGCAAGGCGGCGATGGTGGATCAGCTTGAGCGGATCGGCGCCTCGATGGAGGAGTACCTCGCGGCCGAGGAGAAGACCGAGGAGCAGATCAACACCGAGCTCACCGAGGCGGCCGTTCAGGGCGTGAAGATTCAGCTCCTGTTGGACACCGTCGCCGACGCGGAGGAGATTCAGGTCTCCGACGACGAGTTCGGCCACGAGATCGTGCACCGGGCGCAGCGGGCCGGGGTGGCGCCGCAGCAGTTCTACGACCAGCTGGTCCGCTCGGGTGCCGCCGGCGCGGTCTTCGGTGACGTCCGGCGGGGCAAGGCCCTGGCCTCGATCATGGATCGCATCACGATCAAGGACGCCACCGGCGAGGCGGTCAGCCTCGACGCCCTGCGCGCCGAGAACGAGGCCGCGCACGCTCACGCGGAATGATCTTAGGTTTCGGCCGCCGTCCCCGCCGCTGGCTGGGGCGACGGCCGAAACCTGTTTTTGGGTACGCCTGACCGGGCTGCGCTGAGAGCGAACAGTGCCCTGACCGGGGTTCTGCCACTCGGTCGAGCCGTTAGTGTCGGGTAGGACGGTACGGAGAGCGAAGGGCTGCCATGACCGACATGCACATTCCGCCGACGCCGCTCCGGGCGATCGACGCCCGCGGTGGCGACAACATTGGCAACCTCGACGACTCGGTCTACAACCGGTTGCTCAAGGAGCGGATCATCTTCCTGGGCAGCGAGGTGACCGACCAGGTCGCCAACCGCATCTGCGCGCAGCTGCTGCTGCTCGCCGCGGAGGACCCGGACCGCGACATCAACCTCTGGATCAACTCGCCGGGCGGCTCGGTCTACTCGGGCATGGCGATCTACGACACGATGCAGTTCATCGACAACGACGTGTCCACGGTGGCGATGGGCATGGCGGCCTCCATGGGTCAGCTGCTGCTCTGCGCCGGCACCAAGGGCAAGCGGTACGCCCTGCCGCATGCCCGGATCATGATGCACCAGCCGTCGGGTGGCATGGGCGGCACCGCATCGGACATCGCTATCCAGGCGGAGCAGATGCTCTACACCAAGCGGATGTTCCAGGAGCGGGTCGCCTTCCACACCGGCCAGACTCAGGCGGAGATCGAGGCAGACTCGGACCGGGACCGTTGGTTCACCGCCCAGGAGGCCATGGAGTACGGCTTCATCGACAAGGTGATCACCGGGGCCGCTCAGGTTCCGGAAGGCGCCGGGACCCTGAGCTGAGCGAGGAGCTGACGATGACCGACCTGAGCCTGCCGCCGCAGTTCGCGGCCGTGCACAACCGCTATGTCCTGCCGTCCTTCGTCGAGCGCACGTCGTACGGGGTGAAGGAGTCCAACCCGTACAACAAGCTCTTCGAGGATCGGATCATCTTCCTCGGGGTCCAGGTGGATGACGCGTCGGCCAACGACGTGATGGCCCAGTTGCTCACGCTGGAGGGCACGGACCCGGACCGCGACATCATCATGTACATCAACTCGCCGGGTGGCTCGTTCACGGCCATGACGGCGATCTACGACACCATGCAGTACGTCCGGCCGGATATTCAGACGGTCTGCCTGGGGCAGGCGGCCAGTGCAGCGGCGGTGCTGCTCTCGGCCGGCACGCCCGGTAAGCGGATGGCACTGCCGAATTCGCGGATCATCATCCACCAGCCTGCCACGGAGGGGGGCTACGGGCAGGGCTCGGATATCGAGATCCAGGCCCGGGAGATTCTGCGGATGCGTACCCAGCTGGAAGAGATGCTCTCCCGGCACTGCAACCAGCCGGTGGAGAAGGTCCGCAAAGATATCGATCGGGATAAGATTATGACGGCCGAGGAGTCCCGCGAGTACGGGTTGGTCGACACCATCCTCACCAGCCGTAAGAAGGGCTTGTTGGCCGCCAACGCCGCCAACTGAGCCGGATCGGGTCAGGGGTCGGCCGGGGTAAACTCGACCGACCTCTGACACACCCGTTTTAGGGGTCGGAGAAATCCGCGCCAGCGGGTAACGTCGGGTCTGTGCCGCTTCGCCGGTCGATCCGGTGGTAGCTGAGATGGGCGGCGCGTGGTGTCCGGGAGTCATGGCCGGATCACCGGCCGACGAGTGCAGGGAGACTGTGGGTGGCACGGATCGGTGACGGCGGCGACCTACTGAAGTGTTCCTTCTGTGGGAAATCGCAGAAGCAGGTCAAGAAGCTTATCGCTGGTCCCGGTGTCTATATCTGCGACGAGTGTATCGATCTCTGTAACGAGATCATCGAAGAAGAGCTGGCCGAGTCGGGTGAAGTGAAGTGGGAAGAGCTTCCCAAGCCGATGGAGATCTGCCAGTTCCTCGACAATTACGTCGTGGGTCAGGCTCAGGCCAAGAAGGCTCTCGCCGTCGCGGTCTACAACCACTACAAGCGAATTCAGGCCGAGGCGGCCGGTGCGCCCAGCGTGGACAGCGTTGAGCTGGCCAAGTCCAACATCCTGCTGCTTGGCCCCACCGGGTGCGGCAAGACCCACCTGGCGCAGACCCTGGCTCGGATGCTCAACGTGCCGTTCGCCATCGCTGACGCCACTGCCCTGACCGAGGCCGGCTACGTCGGGGAGGACGTGGAGAACATCCTCCTCAAGCTGATCCAGGCCGCCGACTACGACATCAAGCGCGCCGAGACCGGGATCATCTACATCGACGAGGTCGACAAGATCGCGCGTAAGTCGGAGAATCCGTCGATCACCCGCGATGTCTCCGGCGAGGGCGTGCAGCAGGCCCTCCTCAAGATGCTGGAGGGGACGGTTGCGAACGTTCCGCCCCAGGGCGGCCGCAAGCATCCGCATCAGGAGTTCATTCAGATCGACACCACCAACGTGCTCTTCATCTGTGGCGGTGCCTTCGCCGGCCTCGACCAGATTATTGAGGCACGTACCGGTCACGGCGGCACGGGTTTCGGTGCCCGGCTGCGGGCGGTCTCGGAGCGTTCCACCGATGACACCTTCAGCCAGGTGATGCCGGAGGACATGCTGAAGTTCGGTCTGATCCCCGAGTTCATCGGTCGGCTGCCGGTGATCACCAACGTTCGCAGTCTCGACCGTGAGGCTCTGGTACAGATCCTCACCGAGCCGCGAAACGCGCTCGTCCGGCAGTACCAGCGCCTCTTCGAGTTGGACGGCGTCGAGCTGGAGTTCGAGCAGTCGGCCCTGGAGGCGATCGCCGACCAGGCGATGCTCCGGGGCACCGGCGCCCGCGGCCTTCGCGCGATCATGGAGGAGGTTCTGCTCTCCGTGATGTACGAGGTGCCGAGCAACCCCGACGCGGCCCGCGTCTTGATCAATCGCGAAGTGGTGTTGGAGAACGTCAACCCGACGATTGTTCCGCGTGAGTTCACCAGCCGTCGGGCGCGGCGGGAGCGTGAGGATAAGTCGGCGTGATCGGGTTGGTCCGTTCGGGGGGCTAGCCGAGCCCGAAAGGCCCTCCAGCCACCTCGCTGCCGTCAACTTTGCCGCGGCCACAGTCCTGCTCCTGTTCCGCTGACTCCCCTGCCCGTAACCTGGGTGCATGCGAGTCGCGGTCTGCCAGTTGAATGCCCGGGATGACCGAGGGTCAAATCTGGCAGCCGCCGAGGCCCTGCTGGAGCGGGCGGCGGCCGGCGGCGCCGATCTGGCGATCCTCCCCGAGTATGTCGACTATCTCGGTCCGGCCGCCGGGCAACCGGTCGCGGAGCCGGTGGACGGGGAGGTCGGGACCTTCTTCGCCGATGCCGCGCAGCGGCTTGGTATCTGGGTCGTGGTTGGTTCGATTCACGAGCGGAGCCCGGATCCGGAGCTCTCGTACAACACCTGTCTGGTGTTCGATCGCTCCGGGGCGCTCGCCGCCACCTATCGCAAGATCCACCTATACGACGTGGAGATACCCGGTCGGGTGTCGTATCTGGAGTCAGCCACGGTCGCCGCTGGCGGGCAGCCGGTCGTCGTAGACGTGGAGGGCATTCGGGTTGGGCTGTCGATCTGTTACGACCTCCGTTTCCCCGAGCTCTATCGTCAGCTCGTTACGGAGGGTGAGGCGGAGCTACTCCTTGTCCCGGCAGCGTTCATGCTGCACACGGGGCGGGACCACTGGGAGGTGCTGTTGCGTGCCCGGGCCATCGAGAACCAGTGCTTCGTTGCGGCTGCGGCCCAGACGGGGGACCACGAGCCGAGCCGTACCTGCTTCGGGCGCAGCATGGTGATAGATCCCTGGGGGACAGTGCTCGCCCAGGTGCCAGATGGTGCTGGGCTCGCGATTGTCGACCTCGACCTGGAGCGGCTGCGGACGGTCCGGGCCGAGTTGCCGAGCTTGGCCAACCGTCGCCTGCAGTCTCCCTGAGCCCAGCCGTCTGAGTTGCAGGCGGCGAACGGCTTGTCGTCGAGCCGCTGTTCGTCGGATCCGTCCTCAGTCCTGGAGGAGGACCCCGATTGTTGCGAGGCCGACGATGGCGGCGGCGGTGACCAGGAGCGCCGTTGTCATTCGCGAAGGTCCCCGACGAGCCAGCCGGCCGATCGACAGGACCAGGACGACGAGTACGAAGGCACCGATGACGAGTTGCCAGAACGGCAGGAGCAGCCCGAGCAGCACCTCCTCGGCCAGCACCGGGGTCGCTGTCAGCTCGGCCATGCAGACACTCTCCCACGGATGAGCGGTTCCGGTCTTCTGCACGGGGTTGAGTAGTGGCGGCGGAGCTGGGCGTCGCCGCCGGTTGGTGTCAGTGATGGATCTTGATTTGCCTTCTGCGGGGGGACCGCGTAACTTTCTCTCTGCACGCGGGAAGCCGGGCAGACCGGTGGAGAGCGGGCACCAGGACCGTGGCGATATCGCCGAGCGGGGCTGGAGCGCGGGCGGTGTGAGGCGCCTCCGGAGACGGAGTTGCAATCACGAAGCCGACCGGGTAGAGTACTGAAGCCGGCAGGAGCCGGGCGGATAGCCGCGAAGCGGATGTCGGCCGGTCTGCCGATCCTCACAACAGTAACGACCGCCAAGTTGGCGTGCGTGATTGTGGGTGGGCTAAGATGAGTTTGTTGCCTGAATCGTTAGGTTGACGAGCGCGGAATGGCCCGGCTAGTTTAGAGCGGTTGCCTCTTGAGGGGCCCTGGTTTGGGGTTCTGATGGTGTGTGGTTGTTCTTTGAGAACTCAACAGGGTGTTTGGAAAGCCAGTGCCGTTTTGGTCTGGGTTGGCCTGCTGTTTGGTGGGTTGGCTTGGGCTTGAATTTGGCAGCAGATTGTTTTTTGTTGCTGGGGTTTTCTTCAAGTTTTTGTTGGAGAGTTTGATCCTGGCTCAGGACGAACGCTGGCGGCGTGCTTAACACATGCAAGTCGAGCGGAAAGGCCCTTCGGGGTACTCGAGCGGCGAACGGGT
>NZ_AZWO01000019.1 GCF_000514775.1 Salinispora pacifica CNR114
CGGGCTCGGGCTGCACCTCCGCCTTGGCATCAGCCTCGGGCCCAGGCTCCGCCTTTGACTCGGGCCCAGGCTCCGCCTTCGACTCAGGCTCGGGCCCGGGCTCGGGCTCCGCCTTTGACTCGGACCTGGACTCAGGCGCGGGCTCCGCCTTCGACTCAGGCTCGGGCCCGGGCTCGGGCTGCACCTCCGCCTTGGCATCAGCCTCGGGCCCAGGCTCCGCCTTTGACTCGGGCCCAGGCTGAGCCTCCGCCTTCGACTCGGGCCCAGGCTCCGCCTTCGACTCGGGCTCGGGCTGCACCTCCGCCTTTGACTCGGACCTGGACTCAGGCGCGGGCTCCGCCTTCGACTCGGGCCCGGGCTCGAGCTCCGCTTTGGCATCACGCTTTACCCTGCCATGATCATCCTCTGCTCTGGATCCGGCGTGGAGACTATCTTCCACCCTCGGATCAGGGTTGGAGTCAACCTTGAAATCGGCTTGGGGATCACTTTCTACCTTGAACTCTATTCGGAGGTCAGCCTGAGGGTTGGGGTAAACGAGTGGGAAAGCTTGTGCTGTGGCCGCTTCGGCTGGCCGAGCTGAGTGATGTGTTGTGGCTTTGTGTGGGATGGGTGTGGGCTGGGGGGCGGTGTCTTCGCTCCGGGTACCGTGTTTTTGCGAAGTCCCGTCGGGGTTGATCAGGCTACTGGTTTGACCCACGCCGCCGTTGTCCGTTGCGCTGGCACGCGCCGACTTACCACCCGGGCGCCGGTCATCCTGCACGAGGAAACCAGGCTCGGATGCGAAATTTTCCACGGGTGACGGCAAAGTATCGACGACGACGTGGGCCAGACCCTCCGTAGCCGCCACCGGGACTCGGGAGGACTCCCCACCGTCTCGGCTATCCACCGCAGCGGCTACCTGATCAGCCGGATCATCAGCACCCGTATAGCCCGGCTCCTCACCCGATGTCCTCGAGCCAGGCTGGGGCACTCGCCGCTCTTCCCAGTCACGGGAAACCGCGCTCGGGGCGAACAGGCCGGGAGGGTCGAGGTCCTGCTCGGTTTCTTCGGGAATTGTGGGAAGGCTCGGAGGCTGCGCGGCGCGGGCGATGTTCGATGGGGGGGCTGACTTGGGGCCGAGGCGTATGCCGTCGGGGGTGGATTGGGTGCTACGCCGGACAGTAACGATGCCGTCGTTGGAACGGTTGGATTGGCCAGTGGTCGAACCGGCCGCGGTGCCTGCACCGGGGTCGGTGGTGGGTTCTGGGTTGGCGTTGATGCCGAACAGGGGTGGTGTGCCGGTGGCGACGTCGTTGACGGCGTCCCAACCCTCGTCGTCCAGAGAATGAGGGGTGTAAAGCTGCCAAGATTCGCTATCGGTGGTGCGTAGTCCTCCTTCGACTCCGGTCGCTCCAATATTGATGACCGTTTTGGGGGCCAGAACGTCACCGTCATGGGCGTGGGCGAGCTGATGCGCGAAACCACCGGTGAGAGCACCGGTCTCGCAAGAGACCAGGACGATGGGTGCGCCGGGCCGGCCAATGACTTGGGCGAGGCCGTCCGGGCCCAGCGCGACGGTGGTGGTGGAGCCGTCCGGGTTGCGGACCGGGGCGTGCACGACGTCACCGACGCCGTGCACGATGACCGCGGTCGCGGGGTCTCCCTTGACATCCTGCGCGGCGGCATATGTATCCGGCGGCAGGAGAGTTCGGGTGCTGACCCTGTTCCAGTCACCGTCGTCAAGCAACGCGATACCAGGCCGGTCACCCGTCAACGGCCGGATGACCAGCGGCTTGCCAGACGCACGCAGAACCCCGTCCGCACCCCTGACAACCGTGGCGAGGGGCACGACCGACGAACTGTCGTGCCGGTGATCATCCGACGAGGTCGCCAGCGCAGTGGTGTCTGTCTGCGCCGCGACACTCGTGATGGCGGGAACATCGACAACGGTCGGAATCTGCGCGACAGGGACGCCATCCGCTTTCGGGTTTGGTTCAGTGCCGAGGCGTATGCCGCCGGTGGCGGGTTGGGTGTTCCGCAGGACGCTGACGATGTCGTCAATAGAACGGCCGCCTTGGAACAGTTGGTCCATGTCGGGAGCGATGACGGGTTGGAAGCCGTTGTCGAGCAGTAGTTTGGGGAGGATAACGTGGACGTTGAGGCGACGATTACCATCTTCGAAGGGGTGGGTGATATGCAGTTTACGAATGGTGCGGGCGATCGCGGCGAGGGTCTCGTCGGGGGTCGTCGCGTTCTGTCGTTCGTGACGGTATTGGTCGAAAATGGTGTTGACTAGGGCGGGTGCGTCGGTGCGGGAGTAGTTGGTAGTGATAGTACGGGGCATGGTGGTGGCGCTGATGCCACCGCGTCCCATGATGGTGCTGGTGAAGGTGACTGGTTTGGGGCCGCCACGTTGCCGGAGAGCTTCGTGGAAGTCTTTGATGAGAGGGCGTTCGCCGATACGTTCGGCGAGGACGTCGGAGCTGATATCCGGGTTACGAACAGGGAACGATGTGGGTTTAATGACTCCTTGTCGTGTGGTGCCGCCAGTCCAGTCGAACTGCCTATTGAGATGCCGAGTGACTGTTTCGTGTATTTGTTTGTAGGTATCAGCGTTAAGGGTATTGCTATTGATGCCAGGATTATTGAGGAACTGTTCGTAGGCTTCGGTCATACCTCTCTGAAAGCCCGGCGATTGATCGTTATCATAGTAGGAGCCGGGATCATCCGGGTACGCGGCCTGCGCTGCGGCATGGTGCCTTGGATCGAGATATAGCCGCCACCACTGATCACGAGGTACAACATCGGCAAGTAGGGCAGACGCTGACCCGGAAACCGCCCCCTGACTGCCCGTGCCGCCCAGCGCAAGACCATCGTAGCTTTCGGTCGTGGACTGACCCTGATCCGACTCATTGGCTGGCACCGGCGCGGATGGCGATGTCGGTGCCGCAGCCTCTGGGTTGGAGGTCGAAGCGGCAGCCGGTTCAGTGCGCAGCACAGCATCGGGAGCACCCTGCGGGGTGGGGATCGTGGGTCCGGCTTGCGGGGTGACCGGCGAGGGCTTCGTGTCATCGGCTGTCGGACCGATCGAAGCGGCTGTGGTCCTCGGGCCGTCTTCGGCGCCAGGATCGGTTGACGAACCCGATGGTATGTCGACGATATCGGTATGTCCGCGGCTGGTAGCTGATGCGACCTCAACGGTCGGTGACACAGTCACTACCGAATCGTGCTGACCGCTGGCCCTCCGTGGACCATCCGCCTGGGAACGTGAATCGCGATCCCCTGCGCCCTCAGTACGTGTCGTGGTGTCGCGCGTGGAGTCGCTACGAGGCGGGCCATCACTCGACAGTGGTGACTGCACGGTCCCGCTGGTGGGGGAGGGTTGGGTAGTGGTAGTCGTCATGGGTACGTGGTGCGGGTTGCTCGTCACCAGGTTCTGCTGCGTGTCAAGGGCCTGGCCCGCGACCCCACTCTCCGACGCCAACGCCTGCTCGACAGCAGGGCCAGGCACAGTCGAACCCTGCTCGATCGTGGCCGGTGCGGGAGCGAGCGGATTGGTGATTTGTGGGGGCGGAGACGCGGATGAGAGCGGCGTATTGTTTTCCTGGGCATTCGGTATTGACCCGCTGGATGTTTGTTGACCGGGCGACTGTGTGGTAAGCGGCTGAGGAGCCGGCGACTGGCCCGTTGGCGCCGGAACCACCGGGGACTCGGCGCCGGGGCCTCCGGTGCGAGGCACCTCGACGGCTGGAACCGCCGTCACTGGCGTCACAACCGTGGGCGCCTGTCCAGCCGGGTCTGCCGCAGGCGAAGCAGCAGCATCCGCTGCCCGGGTTGACGTGGGTGCCGTCGTTTCGAAGACGGCCGGGGCTGTTGGGTCGGTGGGGGTAGATGCCGCGGGGCTCGTGGATTCGAAGCCGGGTAGGCCACCGGCATTCGCGGGCAAGGTAGCGCTGGTGCCAGCAGGCGCCGCGATGGGTGCGACGTCCTCCGCCGGCGATGTGGCTGGAGGGGGCGCGGCGGGAGTCGCGGCAGGATGCGCGGCGACCGAGCCGGCTGAGCCTGTGGTTTGTGCGGGCCCCTGACCGCTTGCGGGTCCGAGCTGGTTTACGCCTGCGATACCGGGTCGGAGTGCGCCGGCCGATGCCGAGGCAGTGCCAGGAGCAGGCGCGACTGAACGGTTGGGAGCTGGGGCGTCGACGGTGCTGAGATCGGGTCGATTGGCGAATGCCGGAGCGGTGGCTGGGGTCAGGGCGCCATCGCGTTCGGCGTCCGAAGGTTGGGTGGTGTGACTACCGTTTGTGACGGGGTTGCCAGGAACCGGGGGGTTGCCAGGAACCGGGGAGCTGCCGACGGAGGGTGGTGCGCCCGTCGCGGCGTTGGAAGGGCCGGTGGCTTCGTTGTAGGGAGGGGGATCTCCCTGCGTCTCGCTGTGCCGTGGGGGACTACCGGCAGCCTGGTCGTACGTGGGAGGCCTGTCGCCAATGTCGTGGTACGCGGGTGGTGGAGGGCCCGCAACCGAAGTCGCGGGCGGACCACCCTTGTTTGAGCCCTTTTTGGAGTCGGGCGGTGGGCGGTTGGGCAGGTTGTTCGGGTCAACGTTGAATTGATTGCCGAAGTCGTGTGCGTATTGGTGTGCGAGGCCGCCGATGATCGACGAGGTCATCGTGGCAAATGGGTTGAAGCCGCCCCCGACCATCATGTTGAACAGGCCCTCGAAGAGGGTTTCCGCAAGCGCGGACAACGTCTCGCGGGTGTAGGTGTTCTTGTTGATCTTCGGGTAGAGCTTTCCGCCGATCGCATGCATGCCGGAGACGCCCATGCCGATGAAGAGTCCGCCCGCGAAAGCAAGGGCAAGGTCCTGGTAGTCGAAACCTTTACGGTTGCCCTCGGCCATTTGCGTGAGCTGGGCAGCCATGCCCTGCCAGAGCTCCTCGAGCCCTTCCTCGATACCTTCCCAGACCAGCCTCAGCAGCTGGTTCCGCAGCCGCATACGAAGAAAATCGATCAGGGTCTTTACGATCTCCTGCCCAATTTTTATCAGTGCGGGCACGGCCGCCGCGCCGAAACCAGAGGCGATGGCGAAGGCGATCTCAACCACCTGGGTGAACGCGGCGATGACGATATTGTATTGAGTGGATTCCGAATCCAGGGCAAACTCGTAAGCCGCGTTCCCGAGGGCCCACGAGATATTCCCGGCGGTCGGGACGTCGTTCGCGATGCCGCCCCGGAACTGGTTGAACGCGTCCGCGGCGGGTCCGTCCAGATATGCGGAGAGCCCGTTGCCCAGGTTGGACGTCGCCGCGGTCCCGTTCAGCAGGTTGTTGGTGAAGGCGTAGAGCTCATCCCCCATGGCACGTAGTGCCGTGGGATTAGCCTCGGGGAATTCGCCGCCGGTGGTGTAGAGGATGGCGTCATAGGCCCACTGCCACTCAGGGTCATTCGGAATATGAAAGTCAGGCATGACCAGCAGCCCGCGCTAACGATTCAACGATCCAGTGAGTACCCATTGTCCGGGTAGCTGAGAACCAACGGCTGGTAGTCGGGCTCCGTCGGATCGGCATCCGGGTCTTCCACAACGACAAAGAAACGCCCGCCCCCCGAATCCAGCACCTGTCCGTCTCCGTCAGTAATCAAGGCATCATCCACCGGCATGATCGAGTCGTAAAGGTTGACATCAACCCGCACATCGCCGTCCGGAAAGGGGCGAAACGCCACTAGCCGGGAGCCCTCCGGCAACGGCTCACCATCAACCAGGACCGACAGGCTGTCCGGCACCACCAGGTACGGCGAACTCGCCAGGGATACCGACGTATCCGGATTCGTGGCGCGGACAAAGACCGGTTGCAGCGGCGGTTCCGTGATCTCCTCCCCCGGACCNGGCACCCCCTCATCCGGACGCGTCGCACGAACAACCGACGGAAACAACGGCTTCGCGAACCCCTCCCCCGAACCCGCCACCCCCTCNTCCGNANNCGNCGCNCGAACAACCGACGGAAACAACGGCTTCGCGAACCCCTCCCCCGAACCCGCCACCCCCTCCTCCGCATACGCCAGGGAAAGGTGTGAATCGAAATCTTGCCTCATCGAATGGCTGGCTTCCTGCGCCTCGTCATCAACCACACCGTAGAGCCGCCCGTTTTCCCGCAACCCCTCCCCGGCGAACGCCAAACGACCCTTTACCCCGCCAATCACACCCTCGATGTTGTCCATGCCACCCAGAAACGCCTGGGAGAACTGGACGCCCATCTCGTCGTTGCCCCAACTGTTGGCGTATCGACTGCGCATCGCGTCGAGATCGTTTAGGTAATTCTGATACAACGCGGCGTGCTCGGCGTACCCGTCGCCGACCAGTACGACGCCTTCGGGGTCGACCCAGAGCCGGCCGGCGGGACTGTTCATTGGCGCTGCCGTCCCATGCCGAGGATCTCTCGAACGCTGGTCGTCATTCGCGGCTCGGGCGGTAGAAAGGCATCCGTGCCGGCGGTGCCACGCACCAGCGAGCGGGCGTCAACGCCGTCGGGCAGCATCGGCGCGAGCACCGCCTCAGCCTGCAGCATGACGCTCTCCTTGGCCTCAGCGTAGGTAGCCATGATCACTTCGGTGAGGTCAGCTGGGGTCAGCCGTTTGTACGCCGACGTCAGGAACCGGATATCAGTAACGACGCCGCTCTGGCCGACGGTGACGCTGACCTCACGTCGGGGTGAGGTAGCGGTGGCCGTGAGCTCACGCATCCTGTGCTGTAGTTCGGTAAGACTGTTGCGCTGCCGTTGGTACTCCTCGAAGAGGCCCTCGATCCGCTCGCTGATGTTCATCTCCGGCGCCTCCCTCCACATCACCACTCAGTACAGATCGTGGATCGCCGCCAGTGGAAGCCCGCACATGCCACTTGGTACGGACGTGCAACAGGTCTTCCCGATATACCCTGGATGGTCGTCCTCACATCCGGATCTGTGCGAAGCCGTGCAAGCATTCGAAGACATTCGGACATGCGTGTTGCCCGGGCGTGTCCTACGGCGGGTTCGGCCGCTAAGACTCATCCGTGCCAACGACTCGACGTGAGGAGTACGGCTGTGACGATGCCGAGAGTCAGTACGACCGAAGAGGGCATGCGACGTGCTGCCCAAGAATTCTCCGACAAGGCTACCGAGTTCACTGGTTCGCTGCAGGCCGTTAATGGACAGATGGCCATCCTGCAGGGATCCTGGACCGGGCAGGCCTCAGCCGGGTTCAACCAGGCGATGGACAGCTGGGAGGCCGCGTTTCAGCGGGTCATCAACGAACTGATCAAGATGCTCGACGTGATGGGCACAACCACCACGGGTTACCTCCAGGCGGAGGACACCGCGAGCAGCACGGCCAGCTCGTTCGGCGCGGCGCTTCCAGGCGTGTGAGCTCTTTGCCGCTGGTTGCGTCGAGCCCGTAGCCCCCAGGTCGTCCACGAACCGCCGGCATGGAGGTCGTAGCTACTCGCCTGCGTGGCGGCCATTTCTTAGGAAGGTCCACAATGTCCAACTATACGTTTGACTTCCGGCAGGCTGATGCCGTGCTGCACGACATGAACCAGATCAACGTGCGGATTCGGTCGGCGCTGGAGCAGATGGAGCAGACCGTGGAGGCCAGCCTCGCCCAGTGGACTGGTGCCGCTCAGGCCCAGTACCACGTGTCCAAGGCGGTCTGGAATCAGTCGGCCGGTCAGATGACCGCGTATCTGGAGCAGGCCCGCCGTACGCTGCTGCAGATCTCGGACAACTACGGCACGACCGAGCAACGTCATGCGCAGATCTGGAATGACGTCCGCGGAGGCTGACCCTCGTCCGCCGGCTGCCGCGTCTCTGTGCCGCGGTAGCCGGCTCCTGGTCGACCAGCAGCCCAGTGCGCTCGCCTGCCTCACGCGCCGCGCCTAGCCCACTCGGAGCGCGGGCGCGGCACCACGACACGACCGAACGGAATGGATCCGATGGGCATCGACTGGAGCTACCCGAACACGCAGGCGGTTGACGCGACCGGCGTGCTGGACGAATACGATGAGGAGAACAGCCACCCCCCTGGCTGGACCAGATCGGTAATTGAAAAGATCAAAACCGACATCAACACTTATACGCCGGTGGGTCGATTCGGGGGAAGAAACGGTTTCGACCGCGACGACTACACCGACGAGGAGTTGGCTGCCTGGGACTGGTACCAGGCAGAAGTGGTCGACAACTGGGACGAGGTGGCCGAGGAGCACAATTCCACTGTCACCGACACCGACAACGTCAGTCCAGATGAGTACGACCCGGATCATCAGTACGTCGAGCAGCCTCCGCCGGGATTCACACCACCGGAGACCGGTGAGTGGGCTGGTGGCGACAACCCGAACCAACAACTCAGCGTAAGCACCGAGGCGCTGGAATTCTTCGCGGACCAGATTGACCAGATCGCCGGAGACGGCACCGGAATCCTGTTCGACGCACGCACACTGCTCGGCGAGGTGCAGATGCGTCCCGGCGGATTCGCCAAGGCCGAGCTGATGCGGCAACTGATCGATGGCAGCAGCTCGGAGAGTCCGGGTCTACGCGGCGACACCATGAATCTGATGCTCTCTGTGCACCAGGCATTGTACGAGGTCAAAGCGGGCCTACGCCTGATGGTGCGGGGATACGACACCAGCGAGGAGTTCAACGAAATGACCGCCGACGAACTCGGGGAGGCGATGGGTGGCGCCTGGAGCAAGATCGGTGTCGTCGGCGACCACGGCCAGGACAGCGGTACCACCTCCGGCAGTTGATCGACGGGAGTAGGCCCGGTTCCGGTCGTCACGGCGTTCGTAGCACGTTCGGTAGAGAGGTCAGGGCATGCCGGAAGAGAAAGACGAGTGGTCGCATGTCGCCGAGGAGGAGGCGACGTTCGTCCCGCCCACCATCAACACGAGTGACCTCTACGACTACCGCACGTGGGCTCAGGAGGAGCGCGGGTGGCGCAAGCTACTCGCCGCGGTCAACGGTGGGGCGGCTATCGCCACAGCTGATGGAGAAGCGTTGGCCGCGCGCCTGGTCAGTCCTCAGTCGGTGATGGATGCCGGCGTAGCCTTCCAGCATGCCTACGACACCCTGAACTGGCTGGAACAGTTCGTGCGGAACCAGTCTCAGGCCATCGCCGGAGAGGATCGGGCGTGGCAGGGCGAGGCGGCCGATGCCTTCCTGGCAAAGATGAACTATTTTGCCGACTACATCGGCGCGCAGGCGGAGCGAATCGTCGGCGGCGACGGCACCGGTGGTGTCAACTCCGTCCCTAACCAGCTCTACAAGAGCGCGAACTACTTCGCCTGGGCACAGAGCACCATGAAGTACCTCGACCGATCCTGGGCGACAATCGCTGCGCAGAACGGTGTCGGCAGCAATGACCACGACATGGTGGCCATCAGCGGCACCAAGTTCGAGCAGCCGATGACCGAGCAGATGCTTCAGGTTGTTGACACGCTCGCGACCCAGTACGACTTCACCTACAGCTCGGTCATCCCGCCCGATGGCGACGGAGAACCGAAGCCCAACACGCCGGACGTGCCGCCCCCGCCGGAGATGCCGCCCCCGCCGGAGATGCCGCCGCCGCCGGAGATGCCGCCGCCGCCGGAGGTGCCGCCGCCGGGCGAAATCCCGCCACCCGAGCTGACCCCGCCGGGCGAAATCCCGTCACCCGAGGTGCCGCCGCCAGGCGAGATCCCGCCACCCGAGCTGACCCCGCCGGGCGAAATCCCGCCGCCCGGTGTGACGCCGCCAGGCGAAATCCCGCCACCCGAGCTGACGCCGCCAGGGGACGGCCCCTCCCTCTTCAACGGCGGTCCAGGCCTGGAGGACCCGACTCTTGGTGGCCTGCCCGGCCTGGACAGCCCGAGCGGTGGGGGCGCCGGTGACCAGGTGGTGCCGCCCATCGTCCCGCCTCTTCCCGGGCCAGGTAACGGCAGTGGAGGGCCCGGGGACACCGGCTCATCGAATCCGCAGGCACCGAGCGTGCCGGGCATCGACGCTGGCGAGGGTCTCGGCGTGCCACCCCCGCCGGGGACATTCGCCCCGGCCCCTGTCCCGGGCCCCGGCGGTGGCGGTGGCAGTGGCAGTGGCAGTGGCAGTGGCAGTGGCAGTGGCACGCCCAGCATCCCGCCACCGCCGAGCGCCGGTGATCTGGTCGACGGCGACCAAGACGATTGGACCGGTGGGGGTGCCGGAGATGTACCCCTGCCAAACCCACCAGGTGACACGACGATGCCCGGCGCCGACAGCGACGTCCCGCTACCGACCGCGCCACCATTGGGCGCCGACAGCGACGTCCCCCTTCCGACCGCGCCACCACTCGGCGCCGGCGGGACGGGCGACGCCCCCACCGCGCCGATGATGCCGGGCACGCCGATGATGCCGGGAGCGGGTGGGGTTCCAGGGGCCGGCGGTGCCGGTGGACCGGAGAAGCCCGACGCCAACGGACTGATCCAAGGCCCACCCGACGACTGGCAACCACCAGCCTTCACCGGCGTGGACCTACCAGGCTCACCCGACGGCACCTCACCAGGTGGCGCCGGCCTGAACGACACAACACCAGGCACCGGCCCAGACGACACGACACCGCCCGCAACCCCCGACGCCACCACACCCACCGTGCCCGGCACACCGATGATGCCCGGCATGCCAGGACCAGGCAGCACACCAGGCTCCGCCGGCGGCCCCGGCGGACCGGAGAGACCCGACGCCAACGGACTGATCCAAGGCCCACCCGACGACTGGCAACCACCAGCCTTCACCGGCGTGGACCTACCAGGCTCACCCGACGGCACCTCACCAGGTGGCGCCGGCCTGAACGACACAACACCAGGCACCGGCCCAGACGACACGACACCGCCCGCAACCCCCGACGCCACCACACCCACCGTGCCCGGCACACCGATGATGCCCGGCATGCCAGGACCAGGCGGCACACCAGGCTCCGCCGGCGGCCCCGGCGGACCGGAGAAGCCCGACGCCAACGGACTGATCGAAGGCGGTACGGACGCGTGGGAGCCCTCCGGCGTCGGCGATATCGGCGCGCTGGGAGCTCCGCACGGCACGGCAGCGGGTGGCGCGGGGCTCCACATCCCGCAGCAGAACGGAGGCTCTACCAACCCACTGTGGGACGTGGCGCCCGCCGGCGGAACGGCCACCAACACGCCGATTCTGCCGGGCATGCCCGGCAGCGTGGCCTCCCCCGGTGACACCAACACCCCTGATCATCCGGGTGCATCCATGCTGGTCGCGGCAGACGACATCAACTGGCAACCATCGACACCCGACGGTACGGGGCCGGATGCGCCGGACGGCGCGTCCGCCGGTGGCGTCGGCCTGACCCCAGCCGCTCCCCCGATCACCGAGGTGGCCGTGCCGCCGGTGAGCCAGGGTTCCCCCGAGCCACCGATACCGGTCCCCGGCGTGCTGCCGAGCCCGGGGCGAGCCCCGGCCGACGATGCCTCGAGGTATCCGGGGACCTCGCGGGCCACGCCGGTCGACGCGGCGCTGACGCCCCCGGAGGAAGGGCCAGAGTCCCCGGAACCCGTCGCGCCGCCAACGGCCGTGAACCTGCCGACGGGCTTCCCCGCGGCCGGCGTGCCGTTCCTCGAGGCCCCGGCCGCGGACGCCCTGGACAGGCCGGGGTCGCAGCAGGACATCTCGCTGGTGGCCGGCGTTCCGGACTCGCCCCACCAGCACCGCAGGGCTGCGGCACCCCCGGCGGACGCCGAACCCGACGGCGGTTCAGCTACCGCTGACGGAAGTACCGCCCCCACCGCGGCGGCTGCCGATGACGCGCCCCCGGGTCTCGTACCCGAGGCCACCGCCGATCGGGAACCGAGCACGCCGGTGGCAGTGGTCGGTGCGTCCGTCGGCACCGGGACCGCGGCGAACCGCCACGCCCGTCGGGTTGAGGCCGCCGGGCCGGATGTCGGGGCGTCGGGGACGGTGGCTGGCCCCCGGCCGTATCCCGGTGTACACCCCGCACGCCGGTCCGCGCCCACCGATGAACGGGAACCGATCGACCGACCCGACGCCGCCGATCTTCTGCGCGACGAGCACGACAGTTGGGGCGAGGACACGCCCGATACGCAGCTGCCACCCGGCGACGACTACGTACCCGTGATCCGGCCGGACAGCGGCGACGCGGACACGTCCGAGTGGGACGACCTCGACGACTCCGCGTGGCTGACCGAGGCGTACGCCGACGAGCAGGACGAGAGACTGACAGATGCCTGACATCGTGCCCGAAGAGGGCTCCTCCCGCCCGGTGTGGCGGCGGGCCGCCGCCACACCGACTGCTGCGGCCACGCCAACCGCCGGGTCGGACAGGCCGCTGCGGTGCGGCGGTCCGGAGCTCGACGTCCACGAGCGGTTCTACCTGATGCGGGAGAAACGGCGGTCGCAGTTGGCGGAGCAGGCGCGACTGCGGGAGGAGGAGGCCGAGGGGCGCGACGCCGCCGCCAAGGAGCGGGTCCCGGACGACGAGGACGAGGACCGGGCGGCCGAACGGTTCCGCAACGACCGGTACGCGGTCAAGCTCCTGCACCAGGACAACTCGGCGTGGGTCGGCGGTACGGACCCGGGGGCACTCGGGTGAGCACCGTCACCGTCAAACGCCCGCCGCGGGCCACCGGCCCCGAGGCACCGGACGGCCAGATCGAGCTCCAGGAGCCGCCGCTGATGGCCGAGGAGGCGCCGCTCGACTTCCGGTCATTCGCGATGATCGTTCCGATGGGCCTCGGCATGGGCGCCATGATGGCGATGTTCGGCCTCTTCAACAGGTCGCCCATCATGTATGTGATGGGCGGTGCGATGGCCTCGGGCATGCTGCTCATGGGCATCATGCAGATCGGCAGGGCCGCCTCCGACCGCAAACGCAAGATGCGCGGCGAGCGCCGCGACTTCCTGCGCTACATAGCCCAGTTACGCAGGCAGGCACGTACCGCGGCGGACCAGCAGCGACAGTTCGTGCTGTGGAACAACCCGCAGCCGGGCTGGCTGTGGTCGATCGCGATGAGCAGCCGCCTGTGGGAGCGGCGGCCCAGCCACGACGACTTCGGGCGGGTCCGGATCGGGCTCGGACGGCAGAACGCGATGCTGCAGCTCGCACCACCGTCGACCAAGCCGATCGAGGACCTGGAACCACTGGCCTCCATCTCACTACGGCGCTTCTCCGAGGCGTACCGCAGTGTGTCCGGCATTCCGATCTCGGTCGGTCTTCGTAGCTTCACCAGCGTCGAGTTCGAGGGCGCCGCCGACCCGGCCATCGATGTGGCCCGAGCCATCGTCGCCCAGCTGGTGACCTTCCACGCCCCGGACGAACTACGGATCGCGGTGCTCGCCACCGAGGTGCATCGTGGCGCCTGGGACTGGGCCAAGTGGCTGCCGCACAACGCGCACCCGACCGCTTTCGACGATGTGGGCCCGGTGCGTCTGTTCGCCGACACCCACGCCGACCTGATGGACCTGCTCGGTCCGGAGATCAGCGACCGGGGCGACCACGATCGCGAAGCCCGGCCGTCCTCCACCGAGCCGTTCGTGGTGGTCATCGCGCACCTGGTCGACCTGCCCGACAGCTCCCGGCTGCTCGGCGCCGGCATTCGCAACGTGGTGCTGCTCGACCTCACCGGCGACATGCCCGGCGGTCCCAAGGTCCTGCGCCTGACCATCGAGAACGACGTCATCACCTACCCGGCCGGGGAGACGGTCGGTTCCGCGACCCGCGACGGCCTCGACGCGACCCAGTGCGAGGCGCTGGCCCGGATCATCGCGCCGAAACGGACCAGCGGCACGTTCGACATCGTCGAGGAGCCCCTCGAGACGAGCTTCGAGCTGACCGCGCTGCTGGGCATCCGCGACGTCCACACCTTCGACGTGTCGACGCTGTGGCGTTCGCGGCAGCCGCAACGCAACCGCCTCACGGTGCCCATCGGCGTCACCGAGGAGGGTGAGGTCATCGAACTCGACCTCAAGGAGTCGGCCCAGGGTGGGATGGGCCCACACGGCCTACTGATCGGCGCCACCGGCTCGGGCAAGAGTGAGTTGCTGCGTACGCTCGTCTGCGCGCTCGCCGCGACGCACAGCTCGGAGATCCTCAACCTGGTGCTCGTCGACTTCAAGGGTGGGGCGACGTTCCTCGGCATGGACCGGCTGCCGCACACCTCCGCGGTGATCACCAACCTCGCCGACGAACTGCCGTTGGTCGACCGGATGCAGGACGCGTTGAACGGTGAGATGACCCGACGCCAGGAGATGCTGCGTGCCAGCGGGTACGCGTCGCTGTTCGACTACGAGAAGGCTAGGGCGGGTGGTGCCCCGTTGGTGCCGTTCCCGGTGCTGCTGATCGTCGTGGACGAGTTCAGCGAGCTGCTGTCGAGCAAGAGTGAGTTCATGGACCTCTTCGTGTCCATCGGTCGCCTGGGCCGCAGCCTCGGCGTGCATCTTCTGCTCGCCTCCCAGCGGCTGGACGAGGGACGGATCAATCGGGTCGAGGGACATCTGTCGTACCGGATCGCGCTGCGCACCTTCTCGTCGATGGAGTCGCGTTCGGTCATCGGTGTCGGCAGGGCGTACGAGCTGCCGCCAGAGCCGGGTAACGGCTACCTCAAGTTGGACACCACAAACCTGGTGCGGTTCAAGTCGGCGTACGTGTCCGGTCCGTACACCGGACCGAGCACGGCTGCCGAGGTGGAGGAGGGCGGGGAGGAGACCGCGCTCGATGTCGTCCCGTTCACCGCTGGCCAGGTCGCCGCCCGGCACGATCCTGGTCGGCTCCGCCCCGCCGAAGCGATCATCGAGGCCGAGGAGCAGGACGAGCGGGAGTCGCCCACTGGTCCAAGTCTGCTCGAGGTTCTGTTGGATCGCCTGGCCGGGTCCGGCCCACCGGCCCGTCAGGTGTGGCTGCCGCCGCTGTCGAACGCGCCCAGCTTGGACGCTCTGCTGCCGAGCGTGGTGCCGGATCCGGTACGCGGTATGACCGTCGGCGACGTCACCGCCCAGGGTCGGCTACGGGTTCCGGTTGGCATCGTGGACCGGCCGCAGGATCAATTGCGTGAACTGCTGATCGCGGACCTGGGTGGCGCCGACGGTCACGTGGGTATCGCCGGTGCTCCGCAGAGCGGCAAGTCAACACTGCTCCGCAGTCTGATCCTGGGGCTGGCCCTCACCAACACCCCCGGCGAGGTGCAGTTCTACGGCCTCGACTTCGGCGGCGGCGGGTTGTCCTCGATCGCTGGGCTCCCACATGTCGGATCGATCGCGACCCGAATGGAGCGCGACCGGGTGGTCCGCACGATCCAGGAGATCGGGCAGGTCATGGAGCGGCGCGAGGCCGAGTTCGCCGCCCGCGGCCTGGATTCGATGCAGGCGTATCTGGCGGTACGGGCGCGCGGCGACATCGACGACCCGTTCGGTCACGTGTTCCTGGTCATCGATGGTTGGTACACGATGAAGCAGGACTTCACCGATCTGGACACCAGGTTCCAGGAACTCGTCTCGCGGGGGTTGTCCTTCGGCATCCACGTGATAGTCACCGCGACCCGCTGGTCAGAGATGCGGACCTGGCTGCGTGACCTGCTCGGCACCCGGCTGGAGCTGCGCCTCGGCGACGCGATGGAATCCGAGGTCGGGTCCCGTAAAGCCGCGACCGTGCCGAACCAGCCCGGCCGTGGCCTCACCTCGGAGGGCCTGCACTTCCTCGGCGCGTTGCCCCGGGTGGACGGCAGCTCGGACGTCACCGACCTGGCCGAGGCGACCAAGGGTGTCACCGAGGAGATCCGCACGTTCTGGTCCGGGTCGCCGGCGCCCAGTGTCCGGATGCTGCCCACCCAGCTACCGGTGGAGCAGTTGCCCGAGCCCGAGCCCGAATTCAGGGTCTGCCTCGGTCAGGACGAGCAGCGCCTCGCCCCGGTCTGGCACGACTTCATGACGACGCCGCACCTGCTGGTCTTCGGCGACAACGAGACGGGCAAGTCGAACGTGCTGCGGCTGGTGCTGCGCGCGATTCAGCGGCGCTTCCGGCCGGATCAGGCAAAGGTGGTGCTCGGCGACTCACGGCGAGACCTGGACACCGCGATCACCCCCGACTACCAGGTCGGCTTCGGCTTCACCGGCGACAAGCTACACGAACTGGCCGGCCAGGCGTCGGTGTCGATGAACCGCCGGGTTCCCGGATCGGACATCTCGTCCGAACGGATGCGTCGGCGCGACTGGTGGGAGGGCCCGGAGCTGTTCGTGGTCGTGGACGACTACGACCTGATGACGAGGGGGACCGGCGTCGGCTCCTCGTTGGACCCGCTGTTGCCGTTGCTCGCCCAGGGCCCGTACATCGGGCTCCATCTCATCGTCGCCCGCAGCACCTCAGGCGCGATGCGGGCGATGATGGACCCGGTCATCCGGCGGCTGTGGGAGCTGGGCACACCAGCGACGCTGCTGTCGTACCCGAAGGAAGAGGGAAAGTTCCTCGGCGAGGCCAAGCCACGCCGGTTGCCCGCGGGGCGAGCGCAGCTCGTCACTCGTCGTGGTGTGACGTTGATGCAGACCGGACACGTGGCATGAGGTCCTGCCTCGGGAAAGGGGACCGTGGGTGAGCACCGTACTGGATGGACGGCTGTGCCGAGTCACAGTGGCCGGCCCGGATCGCCGGGTCGACTTGGCGGTGCCGGTGACGACTCCGGTGGCGACGCTGCTGCCGGTGTTGTTGGGGCACACCTCGGAGGGACACCGCCTCGAGGGCGACACACCCGAGGCCGCGTGGGTCCTGCAGCGTCTCGGCCAGGAGCCCTTCGAGCTGTCCGGCACTCCGGAGAGTCTCGACTGGCTGGAAGGCGAGGAGCTGTATCTGCGCCGGGCGGAGGACCCGCTGCCCGAGCTGGACTTCGACGACGTCGCGGAGGGCATCGCGACCGTCGTCAACCGACGTGTGGACCGGTGGCAGCCGGAGTACCGGCGGGTGCTGTTCCTCCTCCTGTCGGTCGTCGCAATGGGTGCGATCGCCGTGCTCCTGGCCGATTGGCGTCCGGTGCCACACCAGGTGGTGGCCGCCGGAACGGTTGGCGTGGCCTTCCTCGCCGCCGCGCTCCTCTTCGCGCACCGGCACAGCGACGGCGCCATCTCGCTTCTCTTCGGCGTTGGTGCGGCGGCGTTCGCGGCGCTGGCCACGTCCAGCGCGGTCGACGGGGATCCGCAGGGGATAGCGATCCACGGGTCGTCGGTGCTGGCAGCGGCGGTCGGCGCGGTCGGCGTCTCCGCGGTGCTGGTCGTGGCCCAACGCACGGTCAGTCCGTACCTGCCGGTCACTCCGATGCTGGTGGTCGGCGTGGCCGGTCTGATGGCGCTCGGGGTGCTGCTGCTTCAGTCCGGGTCCGGGATGTCGGTGCAGCGGACGGCGGCCGCGGCCGCCGCTGTGGTGTTCGCCGCTGTCGTGGTCGCGCCACGGGTGACGGTGAAGTTCGCCCGGCTGCGGGGCCCGCAGCTACCGAAGACCGGCGCCGACATGTCGTACGACATCGAGCCGGTGCCGTCCGAGACGGTCGGCGAGCGGACCGACGACGCCGACACCTACCTGAGCGTGCTGATGCTGGCATCGGCGCTGGTGCTGCCGTTTCTGTTCCATCTCACGCTCCAGGCACCGGGCTGGGCGGGCTGGACCTATGTGTTCGTGATCGCCAGTGCAATCTTTCTGCGCGCACGTACCTTTCTCGGTCTGTGGCAACGGGTTCCGCTCACTGCCGCCGGTACCGTCGGCTACCTCATGGTCATCATGCACCTCTCCCAGACGCTGTCCGTCGGCTGGCGGTGGGCTCTGCTGGGCGGTCTGGTGCTGGTGGTGATCCCACTGGTGCTGGCGGCCCTGCGTCCCTGGCCCCGCCGAATGTTGCCATTCTGGGAGTACACGGCGACGTTCTTCGACGTGGTGACCGGGGTGGCCGTCCTGCCGGTTCTCGCTCAGATCCTCGGGCTGTACGCGTGGGCCCGCGGGCTCTTCGGGTAGGCCGGTATGCAGACCCAACGCGACCACGTCCACGCCCACACCTTCATGATGGGCCGGCTGAGCTCCGCCCTGGTGTTGGGTGATCCGGCCGGGGCCGAGATTCCCGGCCGCCGCGCGCAGACCGGCCTGCTGATCGGGATCATCCTGGCGCTGCTGGTGTCCGGCGGCTTCGCCGTGTACGGGTGGATAGTCCCCGGAGGTAGCACCGCCTATCGGCAGCCCGGTGCGATCCTGGTGGAGAAGGAGACCGGCGACCGCTACGTCTACCTCAACGGGCTGCTGCACCCCACCCCGGACCTGACCTCGGCGATGCTGATCCAGGGCCCCTCCGCCGAGGTCACGTTGATCTCGAAGAACTCCCTCCGGGATGTGGCACGCGGTGCCCCGCTCGGGTTGGCCGGCGCGCCCCGGCAGCTACCGTCGACCGACGGATTCGTGCGGGGGCCGTGGCTCGCCTGCCTGCCCGGCTCGGTCGCCCCCGGTCGATCCGGGTCCGGGCTGGGCATCAACCTCGATCCCGAGGTAGCCGCCGACCCGTTGCCGGCGGACCGGTTCGTCGTCGTACGTGACCAGCGTGACGTGGCCTATCTGCTCGCCAACGGGGTGAAGTACCGAGTCGACGACGAGGCGGTGCTGGTGGTGTTGGGTGCCGCCACCGTCAGCCCGGCCCCGGCCCCGCAGCTGTGGCTGGATTGGCTGGACGACGGCCCCGCCCTGGCGCCCGCCCGGATCGAGGGCGCCGGTGCTCCCGGGCCGCAGGTGGGTGGGCGTGCCCACCCCGTCGGGACGCTCTTTCGGCAACGGGTGGAGTCCGGCTCCGAGCAGTTCTTCGTGCTGCGCCGGGATGGGCTCGCACCGATGAGCCGGACGGAGTTCCTGCTGGCCGACGCCGAGGACGAGGACGCCGCGGTCGAGCTGAACCCGGCGGCGATCGTCGACGCTCGGCGCTCCGCCGACCGCTCGCTGCTGGACCGGTTGCCCGACCTCACGCCGCTGCGGCTGCTGGACACCGCCGGACGTGCCGTGTGTGCACGGCAACGCCCGGTCTCGGCCGAGGAGTATGCCAGCGAGGTGGTGCTGGTACCGCGACCGGCAGCCGCCGTGAGCGCGGACGGCAAGCCGCTCGTGCTGACCCGTCCCGGGGCCGGGATGCACGTGGTGGCCGCCCCCGTGCCGGCGGCGACCGGCACCGCACGCACCTTCGTCATCTCCGACGATGGCATCGCCTACCGTCTCGCGGACCAGGCCACGAGGTCCGCGTTGAAGCTGGGCGCGGTCGCACCCATCCCGTTTCCGAAGGACCTGTTGGCGGCGATGCCGCAGGGACCCGTGCTGAGTCGTGAGGCTGTCACAAGCCTGCCGAGGGGGTAGATCGCCACAATGGCATCCGTGATCCGAGACCTGCTGTCCGGCAGGAAGGACGGCCCTGGTGACATCGTGCAGCACACCGTGGGTAACGCGTTGGTCCTGCACGCCGCGGAGACGATCAGCGCCGAAGCACAGTCGCTGGCCCTGTCGGTCGTCAAGGACGCCGACAACGACGTGGTCGTCCTCGATCTCAGCGACGGCGTACCGATCAGCTCCTGGGAGTCCATGGCCGGTGTACTGCCGCGTCGTCGACGCGGTATCCGGCTCATGGCGTGCGGTCCGCACGCGAACTCAGCGGCGATGGCCGGGCAGTGGCTGTCGGAGCGGTTACATCGCACGGTCATCGCCCCCGACGGTGACCTGGTCCGCGGCTCGGCCGGTGGCTTGTTCGTGCACTCGATACCGGGCAGCGGCTGGGTCCGGTTCCGGCCCGGCAGGCCGCCGACCTGGGATGCCAAGCGCTACCCGACTCCGCTGTGGGATCGGGCCGTCACCGACAACCGGGCGTCCAGCTCGACCGGGGAGATCGAGCCACTGCCCGGTGGGGTGTGGATCCGCGACGTGCGCGAGCCGGACGTCGTCGCGGAGCACCGCCGACGGCTCACAGCGGACGTGCCGTGCCACCCCGAGACGATGACCGTGTTGCTGGGTTGCCCCGGCACGGCCCCCCTCTGCCTCGATGACGTGGTCCGCTTCTGGCGGAACCTGGACGAGGACAGCCGAGCCCGCACCCGCTTCGTCCAGTACGGTGACCTGCGCCTACCGAAGGGTGAGACCTTCGGTCAGGCCCTCGCCGACCTGCTCGGAACCACGATCGTCTGCTACACCGGGGTTCCGGTCGGGGCACCGCGACGATTCGAGGTCCGTACCGTACGTTCCGACGGCGCGCTCGGTTGGCCGCCGTTCGCGCTGGAGCTGCGATACGCGCCCCGCGCGCACCCCAACTCGAAGGCACACCGGCCCGTCGTGCTGAGTCACCGCCCGCCCCTGGCTGAGGCCGAGGAGGTCGCGCCGCGGGTCTACTGGTACGCCCCGGACGCAGTGATCGAGGTGATCCAGTCCGGGCTGTGGGTCCGCAGCGCCGAGGAGCCGGTGAACGCGGAACGGGTCCGCGGTATGCCACTCGACCCCGAGGGCAGTGTGCTCGTCTACGACGACACCATCGGCGAGTCGGCTGAGCGCATGTGGGCACTCGCCGAGGATCTCGCGGCCCGGATCGACCCGAGTGTGGGTGCGGACAGCTCACTCTTCTCGGCATCCGCACTGGTCCCGGGCCAGTCCGCGGCGGGGCTCGCCCAGGCGTCCCTCGGGGAGGAGGATTCGCCGCGTCCGACGGCTACCGGGCAGCTGTCCACGTCACCGCCGCCGGCCACGGAGGACCTGCCCGCCCCCACCGCGGACACGATCGTGATCAGGCCCGTGGTCGAGCCGGTCGCGGAGGCCGTTCCCCCGGTGGCCACCGCGACGGCCGCGGCGTTGGTGCGTCCAGACGTCACGCCGGAGACGCACCCGGCCGGGGAACCGGCGTCACCGCCGGCCGAGACGCCCGCACCGCAACCGGCCGACAGACCAACACCACAGCCAGCCAAGGCACCCACACCACAGCGGGCTGCGGAACCGGCACCACAACCGGCTGATGAACCGGCGCCGCGGCAGGCTGACCCACCCGCGCCACGGCCAGCCGGGAGCCCGACACCGCCACCGGTCCTGGGCGGAGCGACGCCGGTCGCGGAGTCCTTCGTCAAGCCGGTCGCGGAGTCCTTCGTCAAGACCGTGCAGGACCCGATCGCCACCGTCGAACCGGTCGAGACCACCGTTGCCGAGCCGACGCGGCGGCACGCGGTCGCCGGCGACGAAGCGCCGGTCCAGGAGCAGCGACGGATCCCGCCGCCAACAGCGTCCGTACCGGTGACCGACACGAACGCGCCGGAGGTGCGAGTGCAGCCGGTGCCCCCGGCGTCGGCGTCGGCGCTGCTGCCGGGCCGCCCACTCGCAGAGGAGCGGGCCTGGCTGCGGCGCACGCTGAGCCGGGAGTTCGACAACATGGCCAGTTCGGTCGCCCGGATCATCTCCGAGCACCCTGGACTGCAGGCGTCCGGCGCGGTCGGTCGAGACGACGTCCTCGCCGACTCGGTCGCGGTCCGTCTCTACCTGTCACGGCGGGGCACGGGAGTCGACGTCGGGTTGCGATCTGGCAGCAACGGCCCGCACGTGCCGTTCGCCCGGTGCGCGGTCTCGGGCCTGTCCCGGCTACCGTCGTACCGCGGCGCCACGATCTACCGCACCTCGCCCACCGAGCAGGAATGGCAGCACTACCGCACCCGTAGACTGGTCACGAACTGGGCGTTCGTCAACACGCTGACCGGACCGTGCGAGAGTCAGGACGGCGACACCGACGTCCTGGTGTGGTCGATGACCGCGCGCCGGACGGCGCTGCTGGAATCCGACGGAGCCGAGCGGGTCGAGGACCGGGCGCTCTTCCTTCCCGGCACCCACTTCAAGATCTTGGAACTACAGGAGCCGTCGGACGGCGGCCGTGGCGCGATCCTCATGCGGGAGATCGGCGCGAAGGAAATCGACGGGGACGGCCGGGTGGATCCCGACCGGGCGCCCCTCGACGACCTGGCCATCGTGTCGCTACGTCGTAGCCTCGAACGCTGGTCGACCGCTGAACCCACCCGACGGGTCGGTGCGGGCTCGACGGGTCGGTTCGGCCTCCTACCGGGGCTGGACCGCCGCGCGGTCGGCGAGAAGGTGAGCGAACGGTGAGCCGGCAGGTCCTGGTGGTGGGCGGCGGCAAGCCCGGCGCCCACCCGACGATCGGGGCGGCGCTGGCGCGTGCGGAGGCCGGCGCGACCATCGCCGTTCACCCCGGCCGATACGCGGAGAAGCTCGTCGTCGGTACCCACGTCACGATCAGTGCCGCCGGAGACGGACCGGTCGAGGTGCACGTCGAGGAGGGCAGTGTCCTCGTCGTGCACGGCGGGGGCGTCCAGTTCCACGGCATCAACCTGTCCAGCGGGGATTCGACGCTCGCCGCGGTCGACGTGTACTCCGGCGAGGTCGCGCTCGACCGCTGCCGGATCACCGGTGGGTCCTGGACGACCCTGCTGGCCCGGTTGCAGGGCTCGTTGGCCCTGCGGGGATGTGAGGTGCGCAGTTTGGCTGGTGCCGGTGTGGTGGTCACCTCGCCGCGGCCGAGCACGGTCGAGGACACGCTGATCGCCGACGTGGCGACCTCAGGTGTCGTGGTCGCCGACGAGGGCGTGCTGACACTGCGCAGGTGTGTGATCGAGGGCGCCGGCGCCAACGGCATCTGTGTCAACGGTTCGGCCCGGCTGACCGTCGAGCAGGGCGAGGTCCTTCGGGCCGGCAAGCCGGCAGTCGTGGTGGAGCAACACGGCTGGGCACGGATGCGGCAGCTCACCGTCCGGGACAGCGGTAACGTCGACCTCTTCCTGCGCGGCGACATCGACGTGGTGGTGAGCGACTCCCGGTTTGGTGGCGCCGCGCTGCAGGCCGCGCACGTCGCCGATGGTGCCGCGCCCCGGTTCGAGCGCTGCACCTTCGAAGCGGTCGGGCAGACCGCCACGCACGTGACCGGCAAGGCCCGACCCACCTTCATCGACTGCGCCGTCGTGGGCGCGCCGGTGGGTGTCACCGTGAACGGCGCGAGCGCTCCCCGCTTCGAGGGTCTCACGGTGCGGGACACCACGGAGTCCCTCGCGGTTGTCGGTGGCTCCGGTTCGGTAGTCGTCCAGCGGCTACGGGCCTCGATCGACACCGGTTCGGGGATGGTGGTCACGGACGGTGCGACCCTGGACGGCACCGACTTCGCGATCGACGTGGGCCCGGCGGTCGCTCTCGAACTGCGCGGCGCCGCCCGCGCCACCGTTCGGGAGGCCCGGTTCACCGGCGCGGTGGCCCTCAGCGGCGGCTCCAGCCTGGAACTGCAGTCCGCCCTGCTCCGCGGAGCCGGGGTCATGGCCGGCGACGGCGACCTCCGCCTCCAGGACACCGAAATCCAGGACGCGACGGGCGACGGTGTGGAGGTCGGCACCGACGGTGTGGTCACCGCGACGCAGATCCGGGTGCGTCGGGCACGCCGCAACGGCATCGCACTGGCCCGCGGCGCTCGCGGCGGGTTCACCGACTGCGAGGTACTCGACAGCGGCGCGAACGGCTTCGACGTGGATACGCCGGATCCGGTGACGATCGCCCGGTGCACCGTGCGGGACAGCGGTGGCGTCGACGTGCGGGCGGCCACCGATGCGCAGCTCACCGTCGAGGAGCTGAGCACCGATCTTCCGCAGCGGACCACGTCCGGGTCCGCGATCCCGGCCGGCCCCGCCGCGACCGGTACCGCGACTGTCGAGGACGAGCCGGAGCAGCCTTCGGCCGAGCCGGCTGACGAGTTGAGCGGCCCGTTGCGCGAGCTCAACGGGCTGATCGGCCTACGCGGTGTCAAGCAGGAGGTCACCGCGCTAATCAATTTGATCAAGATGTCACAGATTCGGCAGGAGATGGGGCTACCGATGCCCCCGATGAGCCGGCATCTGGTCTTCGCGGGTCCACCCGGCACCGGTAAGACCACGGTTGCCCGCCTCTACGGCGCGGTCCTCGCTGAGCTGGGCATCCTGTCCGAGGGACATATGGTCGAGGCGGCCCGCGCTGATCTCGTCGGGCAGTACATCGGCTCCACCGCGATCAAGACCACCGAGCTGGTGACCAAGGCGCTGGGTGGGGTGCTGTTCATCGACGAGGCGTACACGCTGTCAGCCGGTTCCGGTGGGTCGGGTCCCGACTTCGGTCAGGAGGCGATCGACGCGCTGATGAAGATGATGGAGGACCACCGCGACGAGTTGGTGGTGATCGTGGCCGGCTACTCGGAGCTGATGGAGAAGTTCCTCGAATCGAACCCGGGTCTGGCGTCCCGGTTCACCAAGTCGATCGAGTTCCCGAACTACACCGTGGAGGAGCTCGTCACCATCACCTCCAACCTGTGCGGCAAGCACTACTACGAGCTGACGGACGACGCGGTGGACGGGTTGACCACCTACTTCACCCGGGTTCCGAAGACCGCGACGTTCGGCAACGGCCGAGTGGCCCGCAAGCTCTTCGAAGCGATGATCAACAATCAGGCGTCCCGCCTGGCCACCACGCCGCCGGCGAAGGACAGCGAGCTCAACCGGCTCACCGCGGAGGACCTAGCTCCCGAGTTCGCGCTGCTGGAGGAGCTGCCGGTGGAACAGACCGAGCAGCCCGACCCCAGCCTGAACCCAGCCGGGGCAATCAATGCCACGCGTAGCTGGCGCCGGGTCTGTGAACTGGTCGGGGCGACATCCGTGCGGGACGCCATCGGCGCGACCCTGCTCCAGGTGTGCGAGTTGCGCAGCCGGCGGCGTGCGTACGGTAGACACGCGAACGTCATCCTCAGCGGCCCGGCCGGCAGCGGTCGCGGTGAGTTCGCCCGGCACTACGCCGCCGGTCTGTCCGAGCTGGGTCTGGTGCCGGTCGGCCACCTGATCCGCGTCACCACCGGCAAGGAGCTGGCGCCACGATGGCCCGGGCAGGCCCGGAGCCTGGTCCAGGCGGCACTGCGGGACGCCGAAGGCGGCGTGCTGATGATCGACTATTCCGATGATGCCCTTGGTTCCGGCCCCGACATCATGGAGCAGTTGGTGGACCTGACTCGCCCGAAACTAGGTGATCCGGTGATCCTCCTCCTCGGTGCGGCACCGGAGCTACGGGAACTACGGGCCGCCGTCCCGGTGCTCGCCGAGGCTTTCGGACAGGAATGGACCATGCCCGACTACTCGATCCCGGAACTGGCCGACATCATCGTCCGGCACCTGGTCCGCCGTGGCCACGAGGTGCCCGACGACGTACGGGAAGCCCTTGTCGACCTGGCCGCCGGGCTACCCGAGGGCACCGTCCGCGCGGCGCACCTGCTCTCGATGCGGCTGACCGGGATGGCCGCGTCGCGGACCCTGACCCTCGCCGACCTGAACGGCCTCGCCGCCCGCACCACCGCAGGCAGGGTGAGCGCACAGCAGCACGACGGCCTGGCCGCTGTCGGTTGAACGGAGGAGAGATCTCATGCAGCCGGAAATCCACCAGTTTCTGGACCAGGCCCAGGCGTTCGAGCAGCAGATGCGCGACGCCCAGACCGACCTCGAAAAGGCGGTCGTGACCGGGCGCTCCCAGGACAGGACGGTGACGGTGCTGGCCGGCGGGCTCGGCAAGGTCTTTGCCGTCCGAGTCAACCCGAGCGTCTTCGACCATCGTGACGTGCAGGCCCTGCAGAACGCGATCACGGAGGCGATAGGGGCGGCGGCCGACAAGGCCAGCAAGCTCGCTGAGCAGAAGATGGGGCCGATCGAGGTCACCCTGCACTGAGGACAGCGACGGACCGCCGACCCAAGGACACCGCTTCGCGGGACCGATCCACCCCGAACTCAGCGAGCCGGCGGCGGATCCGGCGCAGATCCCATCGGGCGCCGAGCGCCGAATACAACGATACCGCCTCGCCGCACACCCGGATCGCCTCGTGCGGGCGACGATCGGCGGCGAGCAGCACCGCCGCGTCCTCGAGTGCCGCCGCCAGTTCCGGCGCCCGACCCACCCTGCGATAGCGTGCCGCCGCAGCCAGGGCTGGTTGCGGATCCCCCGTGATCAGCGCCCGACAGCGCTCGGCCGCGGCAGCTGCCCGAGCGGGCCGGACCTCCTTGTCCGCCTCACCCGCGCAGATCTCCACCGCCCATTCGACGACGTCGGTGCGGCGCTGGTCGAGCGCGAGCCGCACCACGCCCGGAAGCCACTGGTGACGCAGCATCATCGGCGCGTACGCCGGTGCCAGCAGGGGGGCGAGGATGTCGAGCGCCTCGTCGGCCCGGCCCTGCTGCTCGGCGACCAACGAGCGGGCGACCAGCAGGAAGTCGCTACTCGCCCGCTCGGCATCGGTGGCGGGCAGCGCGTGCACCGCCGCCAGGTGCTCGGCGACCAGGCCAGCGTCGTCGTGGTGTGCGGCGATCAGCGCGGCGACACCGTGCAGCAACATGGTGACGGCACCCGGTTCGCGGGCTCCCAGGAACGTGATGCCGGGATTGTCATCGGCGACCGCTCGGACCGCGCTGAGCGTTGTCAGGGCGTCGTCCCAGCGGCCGAGCCAGTAGTGCTGCACCGCCGTGGCCACCGGTAGGCCGTGTGGAAGCCGGTGTCGGATGGCGACGAGCGCCGCCTCACGCAGGGTCCGTTCGGCCTCGTCGAGCCGGTCGAGGTTCTGCAGGGTGAACGTCCGGTTGTCGAGCAGGTCAAGGTACATGCCCACGCACGCCCGACGGCCCCGAACGGTGTCCAACGCTCGGTCGACGTACTCCAGCGCACGTTCGTGGTCCCGCCGGATCGAGTTGGTCAGCCACACGGTCTGCAACGCGAACGCGGCGTCGCACGGCTGTCCCGCCGCGACCGCCTCGCTGTGGGTGCACCCGGCCGTTCGATCGGCACCGTCGAGATCGTCGAGGCTGCCCCGCCGGAAGTCGGCCAGCAGCACATGGTGGCTCGTCCGCCAGAGCTCGGGCGTTTCGGGATCGCGAAGCGATGCCTCGAGCAGGCTGGTCGCGGCCACGGCGTCGCCACGACGAAAGATCATGGTGGCGAGCAGGTGACGCATCTCCGCACGATCGGCCGGGTCCCGGGTCAGACCGGCGGCCTCGCACGCCTCGGCCATCGACCACCGCTGGTGCCGGAAGTCCAGTCTGACCAGGGCGATGAGCAGCACCGTGCGCTGTGTCGTGCTGGGTACATCCGTGTCGAGCACCCGCCGCAGCAGCTGGCCGGCGACCTGCGGCGCCCGCTTCGTCACCTCGGCGTGCCGCTCGACGAGCCAGGACACCATCCACTCGTCGACCGGGGGCTCCCCGGCGGCGAGTTGCTCGGCCACCCGGATCACCGAACCGCCGCCACGGTGCAGCACCTCGGCCGTGTGCCGGTGCAACGCCGCTCGCGCCGGCGCCGGGATGCCCTCGTAGAGCATTCGCCGCACGAGTGGGTGACGAAAGGCGAGCACGCTACCCGCTTCCACGACGATGTGGGCAGCGAGTGCCTCCTCCAGGTTTGCCACCAGGTCGACTGGTGATTGTCCGGTGACCGCGACAATGTCGTCGCCGCTGAACTCCGGGCCAAGTAGCGCCGCCGTTCGTAGGACCTCCTGGGTGGCGGGTGAGAGAAGGTCCACGATGGCCCGGATCACGACCAGCAGTGAGCGGGGAGCCTCCACCGGGACGGATGTGTCGATGTCGGCACACCCGTCACTGATCCGCACCGCCCCACGACGGACCAAGGCTGTGATCACCTCACGGGCACCGAGCGGGTTTCCGCCCAGCCGCGGCACGACCGCCGCCAGGTACGGCCCCACCGGAGCCCCGACCAACTGGGCCACCAACTGCTCGATCGCCGCTGGCGGCAGCGCACGCAGACGCAGTACGTGGCCCTCCCGGGCCTGGACGCTCCGGCGTAGCTGGGCTGGTGCGTGGCCGTACGACCCGAGTCGGGTCGCCGCGACAAGCAGCAGCGGCATACGTCGCGTGACGGCGATCAGCCGGTCCCAGAGCAGGCAGCTGACCTCGTCCACCCACTGAAAGTTGTCGACGACGAGCACAAGGGGCCCGGTCTCGCAGCTCGCCCGCACGTGTGCGAGCAGGCGTTCCGCGGCGGCCGCCGGGTTCGGAGGTCGATGCCACTCCGAGGTCGCCCGCACGCCCAACGCCCGCCAGATCACCTGTAGCGGGGCGTCCTGGTCCGGTTCGTCGGCGGCGCCCCACGCGATCTGGCAGCCCAGGCCGTCCGCGTCGGCGATGGCGGCGGTGAGTAGTTCCGTCTTGCCGATGCCCGGCTCGCCCTCGATCCACAGCGCGGTTCCGTGGCCCGCCGCGACCGCCCGAACCAGGACGCGCAGCATCTTCAGTTCGTCGTCGCGCCCCGCCAGTACCCGCGCCTGACCGTCGCACGCCGCGCTGCTGATCTCGGATGGCAGGATCGGTGGTGTGGGGCGGGTGGCGGGGGCAGCGGGGGCGGCGGGCTCGGCCAGCAGCCGTCGGTGCAACTCGGTCAGAGCCGGGCCGGGTCCGACACCGAGCTCGGCGAGAAGGGTGTGCCGAGCGGCCCGGAACACCTCGATCGCCGCGGTACGGCGGCCGATCCGGTGCAGGGCGAGCATCAGCAACTCGTACAGGGGCTCGTGCAGCGGGTGCTCGTGCACCAGGCCGGACAGTGTGGCCAGCAGGTCGTCGTCGCCGAGTTGCAGGCCCAGTCGTGCCCGCTGTTCGGTCGCGGTGAGGCGACGCTCGGCCAGCCGGGTACGTTCCGTCTCGATCCGGGGACCGGAGACTCCGGCGTACGCCTCCCCATGCCACAAGGCCAGTGCCTCGTCCCACCGGGTGGCCGCAGCCTGTGGGTCGGCCTCCCGCAGTTCCTGAGCCTGTTGGCAGAAAGCCAGAAAGCGTTCGCTGTCCAGGTCCTCGGGGGACAGCCGCAGGGCGTAGCCCGACGGGCCGGAGGTGAGTAGGTGGTGACTCGATCGGGGTGGGCCCGGCGTCGCCAGACTGCGCCGAAGCCCGGAGACGTAGGTGTAGACACTGCCGGCCGCGGTAGCCGGCGGCGAGGTGCCCCAGATTCCCTCGATCAGCTCGTCCCGGCCGACGGGACGGCCGGCAGCGGCTGCCAGCACCGCGAAGAGTGCCCGCTGCCGGGCCGGTCCGAGGGGCAGCTCGTGTTCACCGAGCCAGGCCCGCACGGAGCCCAGGACTGAGACCCGAAGCCGCTGATCCGGTGTCGGTGACACGTGCGCTCCGAATCCACGAGGTGCGGCGGACCGCAGCACCGGGACGACAGTCCCGGGTTGCGACGCTGCCGGCCGGCGGCGGGACACCCGACAGTGCTCGGGCGGCCCACCGCCGAGTCGGCTCAGGGGACGGTGAGCGGTGCCGCGCCGGCCGCCCACAACGCCTCGGCGGCGAGTCGCCGACAGTCGGCGAGGGTGTGGGCGGCGAGCGCCTCCCGCACCTCGGGCACTGCCCGTGGGGCCATGGAAAGGCTGGTCACGCCGAGGCCGACGAGCACCGGCGCGATCCTCGGGTCGGCCGCGGCCTCGCCACAGACACCGACCGGTTTGCCGGCGGCCGCGCCGGCGGCGGCACAGCCGGAGATGAGTTCGAGCAACGCGGGCTGTGCCGGGTCGAGCAGGTCGGCCAGGTCGCCACACTGCCGGTCGGCGGCGAAGGTGTACTGGCTCAGGTCGTTGGTGCCGATGCTGAGGAAGTCCACCACCGACAGCAACGAGCGGGCCCGCAGGGCTGCCGCCGGCACCTCGACCATCGCTCCCGCTGTGGGAAGGCCGGCGTCCCGGCAGGCGGCGGCAAACCAGGCGGCCTCCGCGACCGTCGCCACCATCGGTGCCATCACCCACACCTCGGCTGCCGTGTCCCGGGCCGCCTGTGCGATCGCCCCGAGCTGGAGATGGAGCACATCCGCCCGCCGCCGGGCCAACCGCAGGCCGCGTACGCCCAGTGCCGGGTTCGGTTCCACCCCGGCCGTGAGGAAGGGCAGGGGCTTGTCAGCGCCGGCGTCGAGGGTCCGCACGATGACTCTGCGCCCGGGGAGCGCGGTGAAGACCTCGGCGTAGGCGGCGACCTGCTCGTCGCGTCCGGGCGGATCGGTGCGATGCAGGTAGAGCAGTTCGGTCCGGAACAGACCGACGCCTTCCAGCTCACCGTCCACATCCTCAGCCGAGCCGATGTTGCCGTACAGGGCCACGGGGTGGCCGTCGGCGGTTTGGCCGGGCCCCCGGGTCGTGGCGAGTCGGCGCCGACGCCGCTGCTCGGAGACCCGGGTGGCGATGACGGTGTCGTGATTCACGCCCACCGCGACCTGCCCGGTCGAGCCGTCGACGGTGACCTCGACCCCGTCGGCAACAGCCATCGCACTGGGGCACCGGACCACAGCCGGTAGGCCAGCGGCTCGGGCCAGAATCGCGGTGTGGCTGGTCGGCCCACCATCCTCGGTGACCAGCGCCAGCACCTGCTCCGGATCCAGGCCGGCGGTGTCCGCCGGCGCGAGGTCACGGGCGATCAGCACAAACGGATGGCCCGGATCGGGGATACCGGGTGGCGGCAGCCCCAGGCAGGCGGCGACGACCCGGTCCCGAATATCGTTCAGATCGGTGACGCGCTCGGCGAGATAGCCCCCGGCGGCCAGGAACGCCTCCCGGTGCACGGCCAGCGCCCGGTCGACGGCGACCGGTGCGCTGGCCCCGGCCCGCACCTCCGCGACCACAGCGGCCGACAGCTCCGGATCCTGCGCCATCATCGCCTGTGCCCGCAGAACATCGGCCGCCGCCCGGGCTGCCACACCCTCGGCCCGGCGGGTCAGGTCCGCGGCCACGGTATTCAGCGCGGCCACCGCCCGCTCGACCTCGGCGTCCGGATCAACCACTACGGCCGGCTCGGGCGGCGGTGGTGGTGGGCTCATCCGATACGCCGGGCCGGCGGCGCTCCCCGGGCTGACGCCGATGCCACGCAGCAGCTCAGCCATGGTCCGGTGACTCGTCATCGGAGTCGAGGTCACGGGCGAGCAGCGTGGCGAGCGCGTCGAGGGCGGCGTCGGCCGTGGGACCGTCAGCTTCGAGGGTGACCTCGGCGCCGTGCTTGGCGCCCAGGGCCAGCACGGACAGCAGGCTACGGGCAGGAACGGGAGGCTTGTCGCTGGTCCGAATGGTCACCGGAACGGACTGAGCCGCCGCGGCAGCGACGAACAGGGCGGCGGGCCGGGCATGCAGGCCACTGGTAGCACCGACCGTAACGGAACGGGTGGGCATTACAGGCTCCCTTCTGGGGACGGCAGGCGCGCGGGTCAGGGCTCGATCGTCACCTTGATCGCCTCACCCGTGGCGACCAGTTCGAAGGCGTCGAGGGCGCCGTCCAGCGGCAACCGGTGGGTGATGAGGTCGGCGACCGGCACCTCACCGGAGGCGATGAGGCGCAGTGCCTCGGCGTTGTGGGCGGGGCTCGACCCGTTCGCGCCGACCAGCGTCAGCTCCCGGTAGTGCACCAGGTTGGCGTCCAGGCCGATGACTGGCCGGTCCTTCGGCAGCCCACCGAAGAGGCTGATCCGGCCCTGCCGGGCGGCCATCTGGACGGCCTGTTCCTGGGCCGCGCCGGAGGCGGCGGCGGTGATGATGACGTCGGCGCCGCGCCCGTTGGTGAACTTGAGCACGGCGTCGACCGGGTCGGTGTCGGCCGCGCAGATCGTCGCGTCCGGCGCGACCAGCGCAGCGGCCTGGCTGAGCCGATCCTGGTTGAGGTCGACCAGGACCACACTCCTGGCGCCCCGGGCCCGGGCCAGCCGTACGTGCAGACAGCCGATCGGGCCGGAGCCGATCACCACCACGTCGTCCCCAGCGCCGACCTGAGCGAGGTTCTGCCCGTTGAGGACGCACGCCAGCGGTTCGGCGACCGACGCTTCGGCGTAGCTAACCCCGTCCGGGATACGGTTGAGCCCGTCGACGGCGAGCACTTTGCTCGGCACCACGAGATACTCGGCGAACCCACCGTCGTAGTGGTAGCCCATCGACTCCTGGTTGGGGCAGACCGTCCGGCGACCCTGCTGGCACTCGCCGCACTGCCCGCAGGGAATGGCGGCGATGACCTGGACCCGGTCGCCGGGCGACCAGCCGTCCACCGCGGCGCCGACCTCCACCACCTCGCCGGCGATCTCGTGCCCCATCACACGGGGCGGCACGATGTGATGGTGGCCGAACCGGGAGATCTTCACATCGGTCCCGCAGGTGGAACAGTTACGGACGCGAAGCTTCACCTCTCCCCGCCCGGCAGTGGGCTCGGGGGCGTCCTCGATCCGGACGTCACCGGGAGCGTGGAAGCGTACGACCTTCATGGCGCGAGTTCCTCTCGAGTGTGCTGGTCAGTTGGGGGCGGAGGACAACAGCAGCCGCCGCACGTCATCGGGGTCGGCTGCCTCGTGGAGCGCACGGGCCCGCTCGGGGTCCAGGAGCAGCTCGGCGAGGTCGGCGAGGAGTTCGATGTGCCCGTCGCCCTGGGCGGCGATCGCCACGCAGGTGGTGACGTGGTTGCCGCCCCAGTCGACGCCGGCGGGGAACCGGACGACAGCGAGGGCGTCGCGGCGGATGGCCGCCTTGCCGGCGGTCGTGCCGTGCGGGATCGCCACCCCCGCGCCCACGTAGGTGGAGATCGACTGCTCCCGGTCCAGCATCGCCGTCACGTACGCCGGGTCAACGGCGCCGATCTCGACGAGCACGCCGCCGCAGCGACGGATCGCGTCGTCGCGGTTGGCGGCGTGTTCGTCGAGCCGGACGGCCTCTGGCGCCAGCAGGCGGTCATCCATCGAGGTCGCCGCCGGTCTGCACGGCCTTGACGACTCGGGTCACCGCCGGATCGCCGATGAAGACCTGGATCGGCACGATGATCGTGTCTGGGGCGCTGATCCGGGCCCGCTCGGCGAGGCCCTGGTGGCAGATCACCACGTCGGCGTCGGCGGGAATGGTGTCGACCGGTGTGTGCTCGACGGCCACCGAGTGTTTGCCGAGTTGGCGGCGTAGCTGGCCGGCGAGCATCGCGCTGCTGCCCATGCCGGCGTCGCAGGCGATGACAACCTTGCGGACGGCGGCGCCGTTGATGGTGGTCATGGTGGTCAGGACTCCTTTGCAGTCGCTTGTGGCGCGGTGTCGTCGCCGGATCCGCGGGAGGCCGGCGCCAGGTTCTTGTTGTCGGCCGAGCGACGCCGGGCGGCGGCCAGTTCCGCCTGCTCGCGGTCGGCCTGCTCCTCCGGGGTGACGGCCGCGTCGTCGGCTTCGTCTCCCGCCTTCCGCCCGAACCCGAGCAGCAGGGCCGCGACTGCGAAGGTCACCGCGGCGGCGATCACAATGCCGAGCACGACGCCGAACCAGCCGCCCTTCGGGGTGACCGCGAAGTAGGCGAAAACGCTGCCGGGTGAGGGGGTGGCGACCAGACCCGCTCCGGTGATCATGAAGGTGGAGACACCGGCGGCACCGCCCGCGATCATCGCCAGGATCAGGCGGGGCTTCATCAGCACGTACGGGAAGTACACCTCGTGAATGCCGCCGAAGAACTGAATGATCATCGCCGCCGGGGCGGTCGGACGCAGTGAGCGGGGCCCGAAGAAGAAGAACGCCAGCAGCAGACCGAGCCCGGGTCCTGGGTTCGTCTCGACCATGAACAGGATCGACTTGCCGGCCTCGGCCGCCTCGGTCACCCCGAGCGGGCTGAGCACGCCGTGGTTGATGGCGTTGTTGAGGAACAGCACCTTCGCCGGCTCGACGATGACCGACACCAGACCAAGCATGTGGTGGGAGACCAGCCAGTCCACGCCGCTGCCCGCGATGTCGGTCAGGCGGCCGACGATCGGGCCGATCCCCCACACGCCGAGTAGGGCCATGCCCGCGCCGACGATGCCGGCGGTGAAGTTGTCGACCAGCATCTCGAATCCGGGCCGGATCCGGTCCTGGATCAGCCCGTCTACGCGCTTGACCAGGTACGCGGCCGCCGGACCGATGATCATCGCGCCGAGGAACATCGGCACGTCGGCGCCGACGACGATACCGACGGTGGCGACCGCACCGACGACGGCGCCGCGCTGACCGTGCACGAGACGGCCGCCGGTGTAGCCGATGAGGACCGGCAGTAGCAGGGTGATCATCGGGCCGACCAGGGCGGCGAAGTCCTCGTTCGGGAGCCACCCGGTCGGGATGAACAAAGCGGTGATCAGGCCCCAGGCGATGAAGGCGCCGATGTTGGGCATCACCATGCCGGCGAGGAAGCCACCGATCCGCTGGATGGTGGCCTTGACGCCGGTGCCCTGAACTGTAGGTGTGTAGTTGCTTGTTGTCATGAGGGGTTACTCCTTCGACACCGGGGCGGGGGGTGGAGCCGGGGAGGGTCAGCTGGGGGAAAGTAGTGGCTGGACTTCGGTCAATCGGCTGTGCAGCCGAACTCGTTCACGACGAATGTCAGCGGGGCCGGGCATCTGGCTGCCGGGCAGACTCACGGCGGCGGCACCCCAGGCGACGGCCTCGGCCAGCGCGTTCCGCCGGTGGGGTGACTGCCCACCCGACTCGGGATCCTCGACCTGGCCGGACCGGGCAGCGGGGATGGAGACCCCGCCGCCGGCGGCGAGGAAGCCGGCCAGGAGGGCGTCGCCGGCCCCGACCGAACTGCGTGGACGTGCCACGGTCGCCGCGCCGGCGATGACCCCGTTGGCGTCGACCAGGACGGCTCCGTCCGCCCCGAGACTGGCCAGCACTGCGCCCGCTCCCCAGGAGCGGAGCTCCTGCGCGGCGTCGACCACGTCCGCGAAGGAGGCCAGCGGACGACCGACCACCTGGGCGAGTTCCTCCCGGTTGGGCTTGACCAGGCTGGCGCCCGCCTTCGCGGCAGCCTGGAGGGCAGGCCCGCTGGTGTCCACCACCAGGGGGTCACCGGCGGCGACGACCCGCTCACAGAGGCTGCGGAACTCCTGGGTGGGCAGGCCTGGCGGGATGCTTCCACAGATCACCACGCAGCCACCGGCACCGGCCTCGGTGAGCACCTGGTCGGTGATCGCGGAGAACTCCGTGGCACTGAGTTCCGGCCCCGGCTCGTTGATCTTCGTGACCGTGCCGTCCGGCTCGGCGAGGGTGATGTTCGACCGCGTACTCCCGGATATCGGCAGCGCGCACACGTCGACCCGCTCACTGCGCAGGAGGCGGATGAGCTGACCGCCCTCGTCCCCGCCGCAGGTGACCAGGGCCCGCGACGGTACGCCGTTGGCCAGCAGAGCACGGGACACGTTCACGCCCTTGCCGCCCGGCTCGATACTCCCCGACGTGGCCCGGATGACGTCACCACGAACGAGTTCCTCGATCTCGATGGTGCGGTCGAGGCTCGGGTTGAGGGTGAGAGTGACGATCATGCCTGCACCACCCGGACCCCGGCGCTCTCCAACTCGACCGCGAGACCGTCCTCGACTCCGGAGTCGGTGACGATCAGGTCCAGGTCGGTGAGAGACCCGAACCGCGCGAAGTGGTCGTTGCCGAGCTTCGTGTGGTCAGCGAGGAGCACGGCGCGGCGCGCTGCCGCGATCATCGCCCGCTTCACCGACGCCTCGGCCGGGTCGGGCGTGGTCAGGCCCCGCCTGACCGAGCATCCGTTGGTGCCGAGAAACGCGACGTCGACGTACAGGTCGGCGAGCGCGCGCAGGGCCCAGTCCTCCACCGTGGCCAGGGTGCGCGCCCGTAGTCGTCCGCCCAAAAGGAGCACGTTCAGATTCGGCCGGGAGCCGAGAAGGGTGGCGATGACCGGGGAGTTGACCACAACCGTCAGCTCTCGATCGGTGGGCAGCGCCTCGGCGAGGCGGGCGGTCGTGCTGCCCGCGTCGAGGATGATCGAGCCCTCCGACGGCACCTCGGCCAGCGCCGTTGCGGCGATCCGTTCCTTCTCGTGGATCAGGACCGAGTCCCGGGTGGCCAGGGCCGGCTCGAATCCCAGCCGTTCCGCGGGGATCGCTCCGCCGTGCACCCGGCGCAGTACGCCGGCACGCTCCAGCACGGTGAGGTCACGGCGGATCGTCTCCGTCGTCACCTGGAGAGTGCCGGCAAGCGTCGCCACGTCGACGCGGCCATGGGACCGGGCCAACCGGACGATCTCCTGCTGTCGCTCCTCGGCGTACATGTTGTTTCAACCCCGTTTCAAAGTTGAGATGGCTTTTTTTACGCCTGTTTCTGTGGGGTGTCAAGACGTCGCGCCTGTTCACGGACGCGTCACAGTGCCCGAAGAGGCGGAAATTGACATGTCAGGACCCAACATGAACAGGCACGCCACGCCCAGCGCGACACCGCGCTGGCGGACATGCCCAGGCAGGAGATCTCCCACCCCGACGCGGCCCTGCCCCGGGGGGAAGGACCGGATGACCGGGGTCAGATCATGCCGGTGCGCAGCGCATACGCGACGGCGTGCGCACGGTTGCGCAGCTTGAGCCGGTGGGTGACCCCGTAGATGACGTTCTTCACGGTTCGCTCGGAGTAGCAGAGTTCGTCGGCGATCTCGTGGGTGTCGAATCCGTTGGCCATCAGCCGCAACACGTCGATCTCACGGGAGGTGAGCCCGGCGGCGTTGAGTCCGTTCGGCGTCAGCACCTCACGGTGCAACCGCTCAACATGCTTGAGCAGCTCACCCACCAGGTTCGGGGGGAGGACACCGCCGCCGTTCGCCGCGGCCAGCACGCTGTGCGCCAACCGGTCAGCGGTCACGGCACCTCGCGGCAGAACCGCGACGACCCGGCACTCCACCGCGATGAGTAGCTCAGCTTCGGTGATCTCACTGACCACGAGTACGACCGGGACAGCGAGCTCCGCCGCGCTACGACGTAGCAGGGCCACCACGTCGGCCGTCAGCTGATCGCAGGAAACCACGAAAACCGTGGCCTCCGCCTGATCCGCCGGGTCCACCACCGTGAACTCCGACCGGGACTGGAGATAGCTGAGCAGCCCCTCGTAGCTGAGCGGATCCGAGGCCCGCAGCACCACCCGAACCTGTTCCACGACGTCCTCCGCATCGTTGTGTTTCTGGCGGCGCCAGTCTGCGGAGCAGATCTTCAGAGTTCCTCCATGCCACCTTCACGCCTCGACCGCGGTCGTGGAGGTTCGTGGCGCGCCCAGCCGATCACTGGGGTTCCGGGGTGTTCGACGCGGCGGCGCCGGGAGGCGGACCCGGTCGCCGCGCACACCGCACCGCCTCGATATACTTACGGAGTTCGATCTCTGCCTGTTCCAGGCGACCAGGGGAGAGCTGGTCCGCGAAGATCGCGTTCACTACGTCGCTGGCCAGGTCGTCAGGCAGATCGTCCATCCGCCAGGTGGGCCGACCCTGCCGCACGCGCAATACGTGCAGCCGGTTCTGGACGGCCGAAAGGGTACGCTGCAGGTCCGCTATTGCGGCATCAGCCCGCACCGCGTCGATGACCAGCCGCCCCTCCATGGCGAGCGTCAGGAACAGCTCGCCCGCGAAGGGATCCGAGACAGCATCACGGTCAGCCAGCACGGAACGAGTGCAGCAGCCCGCTCACCTCACGTGAAAGGACAACAGGGCTATCGTGCCCTGGCTGGCGGGACTTCTTGCCCGGAGCCGCCGTCCCCGTCAAGTGCCGCGCAGGTGACGGGCAGGTTTCGGTCACCTGTTGCCCGGGAGAGCATCAGCGAAGGACCAATCAGCGTACGGATCAGCACTGTCCACGATGGGCTATCATCGGGGTGCCCCTCCGGAGAAGCGATAACCTGTGCTCGCGGTGTGACACCCGGTGCGTCGATACAGGCAACGGAGGGAGCGGTCCGTTGACGACGACGATCACCAATCGCACGCTCCAACCGCTGGCCGTGCCGACCGAGCACGCCGGCATGAAGATTCGCTTACTGGGGCCACCACAGGCCTGGCAGGACGACACCGAACTCGTGCTCGGCTCCGGCAACCGGACCGCCGTCCTCAGCTTCCTCGCACTGCACGCAAACCACGCCGTGACCCGGGAACAGCTGATCGCAGCACTGTGGGGTGACGACCCGCCGGCCAGTGCGACCGGAAACCTCTACACGTACATCTCCTCGTTACGCAAGATCCTGGATCCGTGTCGACACCGGTGGTCAGCTGGTCAGGTGCTCACCTCCGGCGGCGGCACCTACCGCCTGCTGGTACGGAAGCAGGACGTCGACGCCTTCCGGTTCGAGGCACTGCGCGAGGAGAGCAAACGGCACCGGGCCATCGGCGACAGCAGTACGGAACTGGCCTCGCTCACCGCCGCACTGCGGATGTGGCAGGGGACAGCGCTCGCCGGCGTACCCGGCCCCTTCGCCGAGGCCCAGCGGCAACGCCTGGCGGAGCTCCGGTTGACCACCGCGGAACGGCACGCCACGCTGCTCGTCGAAACCGGCCGTCATGACGAGGCCATCTCGACGCTCCGCACGCTGATCGAGGCTCATCCAACTCGTGAGAACCTCGCTCCCCTGCTGACCGCGGCTCTCCACGCCGCGGGCCGGGCGGATGTGCCACGTCGTCCGCGCCCTCCCATACCGACGGAGCCCGCTGGTCACGTACCGGCGTCACCACCACGAACCGGCACCCGGTCGCCGGTACGAGCCGGCCCTGGATCACTGGCCGGCCGCGAGACAGAAATCCGCCGGCTACGTCGAGCCGTCGTCGAAGCGACCCGTGGCCAAGGGCGCAGCATCCGCGTCGAGGGCTTCACGGGAATGGGCAAGTCGGCACTACTCGCCGTGGCACTGCCGAGTACGGCACCGTCCACCTGCCGGATCGGTTGGGCCGTCGGCAGGGAGTTGTCCCGGCGCGTACCGCTTGGACTCCTGCTGGAGTGCATGGAGTCGGCGTTGGCGGGTGAGCCCAGCAGCGAGCTGGTCCGGCAGATCTCGCTGGCCACGAGCCCGCCCATGGGCAACTCGGCCACCGCGCCGGTTGCCCGGGTGGTCAGCCTGGTACGACAGGTCGCCCAGCAAGCTCCGCTGGTCCTCGTGGTGGACAACCTGCATTGGGCTGATGCACACACCGTGGCGGCCTGGAGGGCCCTACACGAGGTGACGACGCAACTGCCGCTCCTGCTCATCGCCACCAGTTGGCCCGACACCGCCGAGTTCGGCACCGCCGAGTTCGGCACCGCCGAGTTCGGCACCGCCGCCGACGAGGTCCACGAGCTGGCCCCCCTGACCCGGGCGGCCAGCAGCCACCTGGTACGTACGGCTGCTCCGGAACCGCCGGAATCCCCGGAGCTGGACCATCTCGTGGCGGCCGCCGGGGGTAACCCGTGCTACCTGTGGCACCTGGCCACAGCGGGTTCCGACCCCAACGGCCAGCTTCCCGCAAGCCTCATCCGTGTGGTCCACGCCCACCTCGCCCCATTCACCCAGCCGACCCGAGAGGTACTGCGCGCGGCGGCCTTCCTCGCTGCTGGACCTGCCGCGGACGTCGGCCCCGGCTGTTCGCTCAGCGAATTGGCCGTGGTGACCGAGCGTCCCACCGCCGAATTGGTCGAGCTGCTGACGCCGGCCGCACGGGCCGGCGTCGTCGCCAGCACCGGTGACGAGCTGACATTCCGCCACCCGGTCGTCGCACGGGTGCTGCACGAGGGCACGGCCAGCGCGCTACGAGTCCTGCTGCACCGCTCCTTCGCCGAACGGATAGCAGGCGCCGGCGGGCCACCCGAGCGGGTCGTCACCCAGTTACTCGCTGACGCGGTGCCGTTGGACATCACGCTGACCCGCTGGCTCACTACTCACGTCGAGCAGCTCACCACCCGCGCGCCCCGGATCACGGTGACCATCCTGCAACGTGCCCACACCCAGTGCACGATGCCGCCCGCCGACCGCATGACCCTCACCATCTGGCTGGCCCGGCTGCTCCTGCGGTTGGGCCGCAACTGCGCCGCCGAGGCCGGGTGGGTCGCCTCCCGCACCGATGACCCCGACGTGGAAGGTGAGATGAGGTGGATGGTCGCCCTGACCTATGAGAAGCGCGGCGAGCACCAGACCGCCGCGGACATCGCCCGATCGGTGCTGCACGATCGCCGGGTCCCGGTTCCGTGGCTCGACCGGTTTCGCCTCATGCAGGCTCGGCTGCGCCGACACCTGGCCGACCGGCACGACGACTGGCACCCCGAGCTCGGCGCGGGTACGTAAATACCCCTCATCCCGAGCTTCTTGCCGCCGATCTCGACAGGCTGGCCGATCGGCGCACGATGCGGGACGTCGAGATCGTCTGGGAAAGGTGTTCCCCGGCTGTCGACGGCGCTACGCCAGGGACAACGTGGGTAGCCGGCCCGAATTCCGGTCGCCGCGGTGACAGCGACCCTGTCTCGCGGCCGTTCCGGCTGGTGCGTGGGGCATGCTCGCTGGTGGACCCTCCGGGAGGGTACGGGCGACGTCAGTCGCCGATCTCGCTGACCTGGGCGAACGGTGCGTCGTCCCGCCACACCACGTGAATGATGAAGTGGTGGTGCGGCTCCAGGAAATAGACCGCCAGGTTGTCTGGGGTGTTCTGCACGGTCTTCGTCGAGAAACCGATGCTGGGGGTAGCGGTGACAGTGTGCACCCGTCCATCACTGGCGCGGATCACCACCTGACCGCCCTCCACCCGGAACGAGCGCAGGTATGTCGCCACGCCCGCGTCGTCTGTGGTGACGGTCCAGCCGTCCCGGGTGGTGGACTCTCGCGGCGCGACGGTGCTGGGGCTTGGCGTGTCGGCAGCGGACGGTGTCTCCGCGGACGGTGCCACGGAGGGTGGCGCCACGGACGGAGTGGCCGACGACGGGGTCGGCCGCGGCGACGCCGTGACGGCCACCGGAGGGTTGTCGTTGTGCCCCTCGCGGGACAGCTCACGAACCGAGGCGAGCGCCGCCTCGCCGGTCGGCGCGGTGCGCAGTACGGGAAGCAGGGCGACCGAGGTCAGTGCGATGCTGGCGGCAGTAGCCGCGAGCCATCCGAGCGTAGGCGCCCACCCGCGGAGTGTGCGCATGATGATCCCTTCTCCCAATTGCGCCTATGGTAACGAGATGGCGCTGATTCTGCTGGTCGAGGACGACAGCATCATTACGGCGGCGCTGTCCCGCGCGCTGACCGACGCGGGGCATGCCGTGCGGGCCGTCGGTCAGGCGGCCGAGGCGTTGCGCGTCCTGACCGGGGAGCCGCCGGATCTGGTGCTCCTCGACCTCGGGCTGCCTGACATCGACGGTACGGATACGCTTCGCATGATCCGGTCCATCTCCGAGGTACCGGTCGTCGTCATCACCGCCCGCCGGTCGGAGACCGACATCATCCACCTGCTCAACTCGGGCGCGGACGACTACGTCACCAAGCCGTTCTCCGGTGAGCACATCCTGGCCCGCATCTCGGCGGTGCTGCGGCGGTACCGGAGCGGCACCGACCAGGAGGGGCCCGGCACGATCACCGTCGGGCCACTGGTCATCGGGCGTAAAGAGCGGCGGGCCACGATGGACGGTAAGCCACTCAAGCTGACCCGGCGTGAGTACGACGTACTCACGTACCTGGCTGAGCGGGCCGGGCGGGTGGTGAGTCGGCGGGAGCTGATGACCGAGGTCTGGCGACAGGCCCGAATCGGTGAGGAACAGACGATCGACGTCCACATCTCCTGGCTGCGGCGCAAGCTCGGCGAGACGGCTGCCAGGCCGCGGCTGCTGCACACCGTCCGCGGCGTTGGCGTCATGATGGTCGATCAGAACTGACAGTCGGACCTGGGCGAGGCGGAGTTTGCAATGAGGTGGGCGCTCAACCGGCTGGCGCTGGCCATCACGTCGATGGTGGCCCTGGCCTTCCTCGTGCCGCTCGCGGTGGTGACCCGCCAACTCGCGTACGACCGGGCCATCGGTGATGCCCACCAGCAGGCTGCCGCTATGGTGGCGGCGCTCGCCGTGGACGAGGATCCGCGCCTGCTGACGCGCGCCGTGATGAGCACCACCGCCGGCGGCGAGGGACGGCTCGCCGTGCACCTGCCCGACGTGGCCCCGGTCGGGGTGGTGCACGCCGCTGCCGCCGACGTGACACTCGCCGCCGGATACCGGCGTCCGGTCACCGCGGACACGAGCGGCGGGCTGGCCTACCTGCTGCCGACTGTGATCAGCGACGGGCAGACCGCGGTGATCGAGGTACACGTACCCCGCGAGGATATGGAGCGTGGGGTATGGCGTTCCTGGCTGGCCCTCGCCGGCCTCGCCGTCATCCTCGTCGGTGGCTCCACACTCGTCGCCGATCGACTGGGTAGCCGGATCGTGCGATCCACCCGCCGGCTCGCCGGTGCCGCCCGGCAACTCGGCACCGGCGACCTGACCGCCCGGGTCGCCCCCGACGGCCCGGCGGAGCTGCACGACGCTGCACAGGCGTTCAACGGGCTTGCCCAGGACATGCGGCGGCTGATCGACGCCGAGCGGGAGATGGCCGCTGACCTGTCGCACCGGCTGCGTACGCCGCTGACGGCGCTGCGCCTCGACGTTGAGGCGATGCCGCCCGGCGCCGTCGGGGAGCGGATGCGGCAAGCCTGCGACCTCCTCGACGAGGAGTTGGAGGCCATCATCACGGGAGCCCGGAGCAGCGTGGGCGAGCGCGACACCGAGTGCACCGACCTCGTCGAGGTGCTGGCCGACCGGCTGGCGTTCTGGGCCGTCCTGGCCGAGGACCAGCAGCGGCCCTGGACGGTGGTCGGCGGCGATCGGCAGGTGCCACTGCCGGTGCCACGCGGTGATCTGATCCTGGCGGTGGACGCCCTGCTCGGCAACGTGTTCGCGCACACCCCGGAGGGGTCGGCGTTCCAGGTCACCGTCTCACCGGACGCGCTCGTCGTCGATGATGCCGGTCCCGGCATCGCCGACCCCGCCGCAGCCGTCCGACGCGGCACGAGCGGAGCCGGTTCGACCGGGCTTGGCCTGGACATCGTGCAGCGGATAGCCATCGCCGCTGGCGGTCGGCTGCACATCGGAACCGGGTCGTTGGGTGGCGCCCGGGTGGCACTGGTCCTGGCGGCGGGCACATCATCCGGCCCGCCGTCCGTGCCGGACGAACGTCGTTGGCACGCCGACCGCAGCTGAGCCGACGCGGTGCACGTACCGCTCCTGGGTAACAGCGGATCGTACTTTAAGAAGTGTTTTCGCGGTCTTTAAGGCTTTGTTATTGCACTCATGCCTAGCGTCCTCAGCCGTAACCCGAGGTATGCCGGAGGTTCCGGCAACCACCGACAGGACGGTTGACAAACGATGAACATTCGCAAGCTCATCGCCTACCCTCTGACAGCCGTCGCGGCCGCGGCCAGCTCGACACTGGCATTCGCGTCGCCCGCCTCGGCGCACGGGTACGTGGCCTCGCCGCCGAGCCGGCAGGCGCTGTGCGCGCAACGCGCCGTCCCGGACTGCGGCCCGATCAAGTACGAGCCGCAGAGTGTGGAGGGGCCGAAGGGCCTCAAACGCTGTGACGGCGGGCTTTCCCAGTTCGCCGTGCTGAACGACAACAACCGCGGCTGGCCGGCGCGGAAGGTGGGCGACACCGTCACCTTCAGCTGGACCCTGACAGCTCGGCATCGCACCAGCACGTGGGAGTACTTCATCGGCGACACCCGGATCGCCCAGTTCGACGGCGGCAACCGGCAGCCCGAGGCGGTCGTCACCCACCAGGTTGATCTGAGCGACTTCGCCGGGCCGCAGACGGTGCTGGCGATCTGGAACATCGGCGACACCCCGATGGCCTTCTACAACTGCATCGACCTCGACGTGCGGGGCGGAGGCACCACCCCACCGACCCAGTCGCCGACTCCCGAACCCACCAGCACGCCGACGCCGAAACCGACCGGCCAGCCCAGTTCGACTGCCCTGCCCACGAATCCGGGGACGCCAGGCCAGCCCGGTGGGCCGACCGCCGCAGCCTGGGCAGCGGGTACCGCCTACCGGGTCGGTGACGAGGTCACCTTCGGCGGAGAGCGCTACCGTTGCCGGCAGGCTCACACCGCGATTCGTAGCTGGGAGCCGTCGCTGTTCACGCTCGCCCTGTGGCTGCCGGTATGAGGCGCGCAACCAGGGCCGTCGCAGCCCTGTTGACAGCCGTCGGAGCGGCACTGTGGATGGCCGGCTGTGGCACCTCGTCCAGCACGTCGGAACCCCCGGCACCGACCCCCGAAGCCGTCCAGATCAGCACCGCCCACAACGCCGCCGACGTGATGTACCTACAGATGATGATCGCCCACCATGGGCAGGGCCTGGAGCTCGTCGGGCTGGCGGGGACGCGGGCGCAACAGGCGGAGATCAAGACACTGGCCGCTGCCGTCCAGGCCACCCAGGACGACGAGGTCACCGTGATGAGATCGTGGCTCGACACCTGGTCGAAACCGGCCGCGGTCGACCATGACCCGGCTGCGCATGCTGAGCACGGCGGTCTGCCGGCTACCGGGCCCGAGCAGATCGCCGCGCTGAGAGACGCGCCGGAGACCGACTTCGACCGGAGTTTCATCAACCTCTTCGTCGCCCATCAGCACAACGCGGTCGAGATGTCCCAGTGGGCGGAGGAAAAGGGAGAAAACCCGGAAGTCAGGGATTTCGCCCGTAGGGTCCGGGAGTCCCGAGCCGACCAGATCGCGCAGCTGCTGGCGTACCTCAACAACTGACGGACGCCCAGGTCGGGGTACTGGCGGATCCCCGGCCTGGGCGAACCATCAGGCCGATCAGCATTCCTCGACGAATAGTGGCACCGGCTCCGGTCAGGCTGCCGACGAGGGCGACCGCCGCGACGGCCCCAAGCTGCTTCAACAGCCGCATGACAACTCCTTCGTGGGAAACCGCTGCCATCGCGCCGCGGCTTGTGCTCCACGCTATGGAGTCGCCCGCCGGAAATCGTCACCACACGGAGGACACCTGCCGGTAGCTCGCACGGGGGACAACACCGACCCCACACCGACTCCACCGATCACGTACCGATAATGCGCCGGAAAGGATGCCGGCATCCGATAGGCGCAGCAGCCCGAGCCCGGCGGCCAAGCGACCCCCGTCGTCGTGACGACTCGGCACGAACTACCGGCTACCCGACTCAATATGTCCGATTCCGCTGATTCTGGACGGACCTCAACAGATTAGCGTGGGTCTGCTCGTCGGCTGCCACGACAAGTCCCCCCAGCCCGACGTCCGGCGGCTGACCGTCAATCCCGGTGATCACGCAGCCCGCAGCCGTGCACAGGGCGAGCCCGGCCGCGAAGTGAACGTTGTCGGATAGCTGGTTACCATCGGTGACGTAGCCGGCGCGGCGGCCGGCAGCGACCCACGCCACCGCCAGCGTGCTGGCGACCACACGTAGCTGGAACCGCGCGACAAAGTCCTCATCGGCGAGCATCCGCGCGGTCCGGAAGTCGACCTCGTTCGGAAATGGCGGATAAAGGTTGATGTCCACCAGCTTCGAGTCGGCCGACGGGACGAGTCGCTCGTCGGTGGCGCCGCGGCGCAGGTAGGCGGCGGCGCCGTCGGTCCAGAACACCTCGTCACTGAAGGGATCCGCCGAGGCAGCCACGGTGGGCTGCGTGCCGCTCCGCAGCGCCACGTTGACCGCGACCAGCATGGTCTGCGCGGCGAAGTTCAAGGTCCCGCACAACGGGTCTACCAGCCACATCCGCTCGCTGTCGCCGGTGCTCGTGCGCCCGCTCTCCTCACCCACCAGGACATCGTCTGGACGCGCCGCGCGCAGGGTGTCCAGGATCGCCTTCTCTGCCGCGATGTCCGCTGTGGTGGCGAAGTCGTCCGCGCCCTTCGAAAAGCGGGTCAGCGCTGATCCGTAGTGGGAACGGACGACCGCGGCACCCGCCTCCGCCGCCTCGATGGCCAACGCCTGATCTGTGATCGACATACCTGACACCATAGATACATATTGAGCCTCCCGCACAGCAGGTAGGCCGGTTCCGGATACGGCCGGCAGCGTCCGGCCGACTACCGGGAGGCCACCAGCCGGACCGCCTCGGTCCGGCTCGTCGTACGGGGTCCGGTGACGACCCCCACGCCAAGCGCGCGACGGGACCTAGCCGGTCGAGCGACTCGCACCAGGTAGGTCCCATCGTGCTGGGTCAACGCCAGCCTGATCGTGCCGTTCGCTCACCGCCCGGGGTTCACGCCCTACCCGCCGCGCCCGCGCGAGGCTGGTCCGACGGGACGGAGTCGACAGCCGAGGTGGCTCGGGTTCGTGCTGCCGAGCCGGCCTTTGCTCCTATGATCGTGATGGCGATCGCCACCGCGACCCCGGCCGCCCCGATCCACGAGACGGACTCAAGCGTCAGACCAGCGACGGCCAGTCCGCCCAGCCCTGCCCCGGCAGCCATGGCCAGTTGCATCATCGACTGGTTGAGTCCAAGCAGGATGCCAGATGCTTCCGGCTCGATGGTGGCGAGGTGAAACTGCTGTGTGGGCCCGGTGCTCCATGCTGCCACCGACCAGATCACGAGAACTGCCAGGACGAGGATCATCGATCCACTCACGAACGACAGCGCCACGAGCGCGGCCAGGTGCAGACCCATGCCGCCGAGCAGGGTCGGCAGCACGCCCCGACGGTCGGTGAGGAAGCCGCCGGCCTTCGAGCCGACCAGGCTGGCAATGCCGAACGCGAGCAACGCGCCGCTGATGAGCGTGGCGGGCACACCGGAGACCTCGATCAGGTACGGCGAGAGGTAGGTGTAGGCCACCGAGTAGCCGCCGAGCCAGAAGAAGGTGATCGACAGGCCACGCACGATGGCGGGGTTCTTGAGGAGTGCCAGCTGACGGCTGACCGGCACCGGCCGGTCGCCTCCGACCGGGGGCAGCGCGTACCGGAGCGTGCCAGCGGCGAGAAGGGTCGCGACGGCGATGCCGAGAAAGACGGTCTGCCAGCTGAACCACTCGGCGACCAGCCGCCCCGCGGGCACTCCGAGGATGAGGGAGGCGGTGAAGCCGGTTACCACGGTGGCGATCGCACGGCCGGCCCGCTCCGCCGGGGCGATCTTCATCGCCAGCGTGAGTGCGGTCACGACCGCGACGCCGGCGGCGAGTGCCATGAACACGCGTGCGACCACGAACGGCCAGAAGCCCTCCACCAGGAAGGAGGCCACATTACTGGCAACGAACAGGCCCAGTGCTCCGATCAGGAGCGTACGACGATCCGTCTTGGCGACAGCAACGAGCGCGATCGGCGTACCGACAGCGTAGGTGAGCGAGAACAGGGTGATGAGCTGGCCGGCAGTCGACACGGTAACGCCGAGATCAGCAGCGACCACATCGAGAAGGCCGGCAATCACATACTCCGAGGTGCCGACGAGGAAGCTCGTGAGTGCCAACAGGTAGACCTGCAAGGTCACTCTAGATGATGCGGTGGTCACGGATTGCTCCTTCAGTTCGACACTTTGCGAAATATCTGATTGTCTGAATACAGGCATGCGAACGACAGGCACTCGGTCCGCGGTCACGACGACCGGGACCGGACCGCCCGCCTGATTAGAGTTCGCGGTTCATCGCCTCGACGAACCGAGCGATCGCCGCCTCATTACGACGGTAGTAGGTGTACTTACCGATACGTTCCGTAATGAGAAGATCAGCCTGTAGCAGCATCGCCAGGTACTGCGATGCGGTTGACTGGGTCATCCCCAGCTTGTCCGCGACCTGCTTGACGCAGACACCCGTCGCGACCATGTCGATGTCGTCCTGTTGGGTGAAGTGCCGGGAGGGCTGCTTCATCCACTGCAGGATGTGCAGTCGAGGCTCGCTGGCCAGCGTCTTGAACACGTCGACAGTCGCCATGCCGCCATCATAACGAGAATTCGCGAAGTGTCCAACCATCGCCACTGCTGGCACCGCTCGCCGCTCGACCGCGCTGGCACACGTCGGCAAGCCCGGGTAGCGCCCGGCGAGCAGGCACAGGTGGACGACCCCACTCATGTCGGCGCGGTCGGGCCCGCTCCCGTCCGCGCGGTGCCGCACCGGACGAGGGCGACGCGACGGAGGCTTCCGGGGGTGTGGCAACGACGCGAGCTGGCCGAGGTACGGGGTCACCGTGGGCACAGACAGGCTTCGGTCAGTTCGCCAGCCCGCAGCTCGATCTCGGGGTCTTCCTCAGTGCCGTGGCGATCCGGGCGGCGGCCTCGATCACGTTCGCGTCATGCCTTCCGCCTGGGCAGTCAATGCCGCAAGCAAGCGAGGGCGTGCCAGCCGAGTCACTCCCAGACTGCGGCGATGGTGTCCGCGAGCGCGGCGGGTTTAGACAGGAAGGGCGAGTGAGAGGAATCGAGCGGGACCACGGTGGTTGGGGTGGCTGAGATTTCGTCGATCTCGCGAACGAAGCGATGTTGCAATGGTGGCCGGATCATACGGTCGTTACTGCACGTGACATAGGTATGGGGGAGGGCACCGAATCGTTCGGGGGTCACGGTGATGCTTTCGGCTGCGATACCCACCGGCGCGTCCGGATTGAGCAGGTCGAGCACCGCGTTGACAGTGCCGACCGAGACGTCGTCGTAGAGCGCCTCGCGGATAGCCTGGCGGCCGGATGCGTCGCCGGTGTCCAACCTGGAAGCACCGACAGCGAATGGGTCCGCTCGCAGCATCGCGGTGCCCAACTCGCCCTCGTTCTCATCGCTGGTCACGTAGGCGCCAGCAGGCAGGCCGGCGACCGGTACCAGGGCGGCGACGTAGACCACGTGGGAGACGAGCGCCGGCTCCAACTCTGCGGCCAGGGTCGCGACGACTCCGCCCATGCTGTGTGCTACGACCACGCTCGGATCGCCACCCCCTATCAGACGCAGGCGCTCGACCAGGGCTTTGGCCGCGGTGGTTGCCGTGACCGAAGCAACAGCGGACGGCTCAGTAGCAAAGGCGGCAGCATCGAACGGGCGGCTCCACCGAGCGCTGGGCGACGGGCCTTCGAGCCCTTGCCCCGTCATATCGACAGCGATCGAGGGGATCTGGCGCGCGGCCAGCTGTTCGGTGACCAGGCTCCAACACCAGGTGCCGTGCCAGAATCCAGGAACAAGGACGACGTTTCGCATAGTTGTGGATCTTAATTCGGACGGGCGAGGTAGCAGCCTCGACTGTGACCGAAAATCCCGTACTTTCCGTCACAGAGCCAACGATTCACCATCGCCGCCGGCGGGACGCCGTCACCGCGGCGGAGGCGACTCAGCTGCATTGTGGGTCACATCACCGGGAGAGGTCGCCAAGATGTCCGTGATCCCGCTGCCGACCGCCCCGCCCGGTGACGCTCGTGGCCGCCGTCGACGCGTTCCTCGACCGGCTGGCATGCCGTCGTCCCAGTTGCGACACGAGGGTCTCCAGTCGCCACGCAGGCTGGTGCCGTAGCAGTCCAGCCGCAGGGTCTTGTAGATCTGGTTGCCCTGGGTGAAGTTGTACGACGCGGTCATCCAGGGGTGCCGCCATCATCCTGGTGGTACCAGTCCTGGGGCATCCGGTACGTGCCCACGAGTTCGGTACCTGACGTTCTGCGCTGCGAGTCGCGGATAGCAGCGGCGACAGCAGACGTACCCCGCCACGGACAGCCGCCAGCGGCCAGGAACGGACGGTAGCCCGAGGTCGCGGACCTCCACGGACCAAGCCGAACGAAATGCCCCGAACTACAAGCGAGGCGTCGGGCGGCTTGGCAGAACCGGGATGGTGCGGCCAGTAGGTGCCGCCTGTTGCGCGGGGTGTGGGGTTCGGCGCGGATACTGGCCGGGTGGTGGAGAAGCAGGCGGCGGAGTTGACCCGGTGGGCCATCCACGGCGAGCGGGTGGTGGATGACACCCGGCGGGCGCGGTTGAGTATCGCCGAGGTGGAGTTGCCGGATGGGGTTCGGTTCGAGCAGTACGTGATCCGGGCTCCCCGGTCGTTGATGCGGCCGGTGAAGTGCCGCACGGCGGGAAGTCGCCGGTGTGGGGCGAGTTGGGTTTGCAGGTCGCGGAGGTAGCGGACGGCTCTGGCGGAGCGGAGTTGGGTGGTCAGGGTCAGGGCTTGCGCGCCGGCGCCGCCGATCGGCGGTATGTGGCGAGTAGGGAGCAGCGAGACGACGCCCGTGTACAAGGAGCTCCGGGTCAGCGAGCGGGCTCGAGGGGGGCGCACCGTACCGAAAGGATGCGGCCGGTCTGCGGATCGATGGCGTACTCGGCCCTCGTCGGAGTCACCGTGTTGTCTGCTTGAACCGTAGGAGGCTCACAAACCGAAGACGTATCAACCTCCAAGGGTCGATCCGCAGGCTCACCGGTGAGAACGCCAAGGGTGAGCATCACGCCGACGGCAATGACAAGCCGAGGGTACGGGCGTCGCAGCGGCGGCGAGCTGCGCGGTGGTGCATCGAGATCAATAGCCGGCATACGCTACGTTAACGCCTGGGTCAGGCAGGCCAAGGGCCGCCTTCCAACTCCGACCCGCCAGCGACGGCGCGTGCGATCCAGGTGTAATGGGCGACGATCATGGGCTTCGTCTTCCAGTTCGGGCAGCTGGTGCCGGAGCGCGGTGCAGTGTTCGTCGATACGGTGCCATCGCCCGGCAACAGAGGGCGAGGGCCGGCTTCGGCACCTCGCGGGGGACCGCGTACCCGCTACTTTTCGCCTGCCATCAGACCCAGAACCCGCTTCACGTAAGTGGTTAAAGCGTCCTTGATTGCTGATTCATCGGGCAACGGCGAGTCGCTGACCATAATCACCACCTGCACGGATACCGGCCCATCTAGCACAAAAACCAGGTCTCGGCGAACCTGCCCAGTCCCCAGGTCTGGCCTATCCAACATGAACCAGGCCACCTCTCCCACACCGTCGAGCGGTTCAGCCGACTTCGGGATTTCCGAATCCCCTGACTCCGAAGGCTCCAGCTCCGCCGGCTCCGAAGGCTTCAGAATTGTACTGACCTCGACCCTGACCGTCGTCGACTCATCCCGAGCTGCCGCAAGGACATGACATCGGCGGGCCTCCATATTGCCCGGCCGTGGCTCGAAATACCTGAATTGCGGAGAAGCTCCAGTAAGCTGGACCAACCAACTGTGGTCCAGCCGATCACAAATGTCATCCAATAGACGGTAGGTGACGGTCGGAGTGACCGGCACCGTCGGCGTAGTATCTCGCGAGGGCGAGGCCTCCACACATGCGGAAAGCGCCAGGACCAGTAGCGCCGCGGCACCACTGCGAATTACACCCGTAATCATGGGCGCAACTATTCCACACCTGACCAACGCCACAGCGGGCTACCACCGTCCAGTTCAGATAGCCACGAAACCGTGACCTTTGCCGCATCCTCCGCCGCTGACCAGCACCACGCTTCGAGGTCCGGTGTGGCGCCAAGGAATTGACCACGACAAGCCAGGTTCAAATTGGGGTAAACGGGGTAAAGCAGCCGCCGGCCGACATCGAGGGAGGCGATCATGGCGCGTCCGATACCGGAGTTGGACACGGAGGACCTGCGACAGATGGCGATGCGGGGTGGCATCGAGGGGGCGATCGACATGGACCGGGAGGAACTGCTGGATTCCCTGATCGCCCGCCCCGGCGAGGGGGCCTGGCAGGAGGACCCCAAGCCGGCGGCGGTCAACCCCAACACCTACCGCTACCAGGCTCCCGACGAACAGTAGGCTCCGCGCGGTACCACCATCGACGGGATGCGGCAGCTGAGTTGGATGCCGGTGGGCGGTCAGCTGTGTTCGTTGATGTAGCGGACCAGGCCGACGACATCGTCGGGGACCAGGCGACCGATCGCTCCGCTCGAGTAGACGGCCGTCACCACGGTGCCGTCGGGCGCGAGAACAAACCCGGTCGACTGCAGATGGTGCGGTTCGTCATTGACGTAGGCACCCGTCGCCTCGGCCACCGTGGCGATGTCGGCGCTGTGCCCGACGGGGAAGCTGAGCCGACGACTCGCCACGAGTTGGCGGGAGGTTTCCTCGTCGTCGGAGGAGAGCGCGACGACACGTACGCCGAGTTGCGCGAGGGTGTCGCTGGCCCGCTGGAATGCCGCGAGCTGTGCGTTGCAGTACGGGCACCATGATCCACGGTAGATCAACACGACACCGAACTGGCCGGCGAGGTCGTCGGGCAGGTTGAGCGTGCCACCACCGACCGCGGGGACCTGAAGGTTCGGAAAGCGTTGTCCGTTGTTGAGGCGAGCCACGTCGTTCTCCTTGTCGCGCCGGCGCTCCCAGGCGCCCTATTACTGGACTGACTGGTCCAGAGTAGGAGACAAAAACTGGACCATCAAGTCCAGTTTTCTTGCTAAGCTTCTGCCATGACAACCGCGCAGCACACCCCCAAGCTGACCGCCCGGGGAGCGGCGACCAGGACCCGCATCGTGGCGGCCACCGCCAACCTCGTACGCGAGCACGGGGCGGCGGGCACGAGCCTCGACGATGTGATGGCGGCAAGCAGGACCAGCAAGTCGCAGCTGTACCACTACTTCACGAACAAGGAAGATCTACTCCGAGCGGTCGCATGGCAGCAGACCGACCGGATCGTGGAGGCGCAGCGCCCCGAGCTGGACCAGCTGGATTCCCTGGCCGGCCTGCGCCGCTGGCGCGACAAGTTCGTCGCGGCGCGCGACGAGGCCCAAAATGTGGGTGGCTGCCCGCTCGGGTCGCTGGCCAGCGAACTCGCCGACGGGGATCCACAGACTCGTACCGTGCTGCAGAAGTGCTTCACTGCGTGGACATCCCCACTGCTCATGGGGCTGACCGCGATGCGCGACCAGGGACGACTGAGGCCGGATGCCGATCCGGACGCACTGGCCGAAGCCATCATGACTGCCCTGCAGGGTGGGCTGCTGTTGAGCAACACCTACCGGTCCAGCCGCCCACTCGCCCGCGCGCTGGACATGGCGATCGATCACGTGGCCAGCTTCGCCACTTCCCGGGAAGCCGCGGTGGCGTAAGCTCCGCCCGGTCTGCATCGTGCCGGCGGCAGGTATCGCCGCCGGCACGATGCGCATCGGAACGAACCAGAGCGAGGGCGGTTACGGAGTCTCGCCCTGCTCCCCGCGCGGCACAACCATCGACTGGACCTGCGGCAGCTGGGTCCAGTCACTGGTGATGACGCTGGCATTGGCGCCGGCCAGGAGCAACAGCCGATCCCGGGCCTCCGCTTCGGTGGGGCTGGTGCTGCTGATGGCGGGTGCGACCGAGTGCGCACTGGTCATCACCAGCACGTAGTTGTTCTCCGCGAACCAGGTGGTGTCACGGTTGAACCACCCGGAGGCCCCACTGTCGAAGAGGACAAACCAGGGGCGGATGTCGGCGTCGTACTGGTCCCGGGGGTCGCCGCTGGCGGCGCCCCTGGCGGCGGGGAAGATCTGCGCCTTCTCGATCTCTCCTGCTACCGCGAGATCACGGAGATGCCCGGCGTACTGCTCGTTGGTCGGCCACCAGTCGAATGGATTGTTGTTCTCCACGGTGCCGGGGATGACGTGGAGGAGCACCCGTCCCGCGAGTTCCTCCCGGGTGGGCCAGTTTCCCAGCCGGGCCGCCTCGTCGAGGGAGTCGTACCATCCGCCCTCGGGCTTGGCCAGCAGGTCTGCGGGGCGGAAGACACGGTCGCCGAGGCGGCTCCGGACCAGGCTGTCAACCTGGTCGACGCCCATTCCGAAGGCGGTGGCGAGGCCCATCTTCGGCTCGATCTTGAGCATCAGGGGGCCGCTGTCCGGGTGGGCTTCGAGCCAGACCCGGATGTTGTCCAGACAGTCACCGAGGTGCTTGTTCCGGCTACCGGCGTAGAGGTCGGCGAGGGTCGACCCGGTGGTGCAGTTGTTGTTGTTACTCAGTGGCTCGTCGTGGCTGACCTTCCACTTCCTGGTGAAGATATTCGGCCAGATGTCGATCTCGATCAGGCTGGTGCCGGTGTCCAGCGCCTCAGCCAGATAGTCGAAGGCCCCCTGCTCGTAGGTGTTGTGGATTCCGACAGTGGTCGCGGATGTGAAGGGCATGTCGTTGGTCGGAGCGGCCACGGCCTGCTGGACCGGCACCGCCAGGCCTGCGATCATGATGGCGACTACAGTCGCCGCGCGACGTGCTAGCACTCATCCTCCTCGATGCTCTGGGCCTGCCAAGGCTAGCAAAACATCGATACATATAAGTTTGCTAACGCGTCTCGCCTGGGTGCCGGCTGCCTGAACATCGGGCTACGGGGCGGGAACGACGCGGACCCCGATTGGGGCGCGGGAGAGCCGGTGCAGGCCGGGGCTTCCGCCCACCTCCGCCCACCGCCTCAACTCCTGGTGCGGGCGGCGACGTGGGCCTCGATGCCCTTGATCAGCTGCCCCAGGCCGAAACTCAGGTCGGGTTCGGTGCTGGTGGCCCCGCCGACGGCGCTGGCGGGGAGGTCGAAGGTGCCGGCCGACAGCAGGGCGCGGAGGGTGGGAAAGCGGTCTGGGCGGACCACCGCGGCCAGCGCCTCCCCGTAGGAGATCAGGTCGTCCTCGCCGGCCGCCCGGGCCAGGTCGGTGGAGATCCTGGCCAGACCCTGGGTGGCGCCGGTGAGGAAGAGGGCGAGCGACACCATCTCCTCGTACGTCAGGCCAATGTCTTTGATGACGGTCAGCAACGCCTCGAACCAGGCCAGCTGGTTGGGGCCGATCGGTTGGCTGACCTGGGCCCGCAGCATCCACGGGTGGGCCTGGTAGCGGCCCCACAGCGCCGTGACCCAGGCCTCGACCCGCACCTGCCATCCGCCGGGCACCACGTCGAGGCCGGGCGGCGCGCCGGATGCCTCGTCGAACATGGCCTCGACCAGGTGCTTCTTGCTCGGCACGTAGCGGTAGAGGGACATCGGGGTCACCTCGAGCCGCTTGGCGACCTGCTGCATGGAGACGGCGTCGATGCCGTCGGCGTCGGCGATCGCGATGGCGGCCACGACCACCTGGGTGACGCTGAGCCCGGGCCTCGGCCCGGGGCTACTGCGCGGGCGGTCGCCCTCGCGCCAGAGGAACTCGAAGGTGCTTGACCCACCACCCGGCGGAGCCTTCTCGGAACCCATCGTGCCGCCCTTTCGTTGACACCCCACGCTAACCGTGTATAGCGTATAGCCATCAGTATAGGCCATATATGGTCGCCACCGGAAGTCGGTCCCGGCCCATTGGCGGCACTGGCACCGCCGCCACCGGGAAGCAGCGACAGGAGAGGCGGGAGGAAAATGGAGAACGAATACGCGATTCAGGTTCGGGGCCTCCGAAAGGACTACGGGAGGGTCGAGGCGCTCAGGGGGGTGGATCTAGACGTTCGCCGGGGCACCCTGCTGGCCCTGCTCGGCCCCAACGGCTCCGGCAAGACCACCGTGGTGAAGACGCTGAGCACGCTCACCCGGCCCTCGCGCGGGTCCGTCGTCGTCAACGGCTACGACGTAACGCGGCGACGCAACGGAGTGCGGAGCTCAATCGGGATGGTCAGCCAGTTCGTCGCACTCGACCGGCTGCACAGCGGCCGGGAAAACCTGGTGCTGCTGGGCCGACTCCAGAAGCTCAGCAAGACCAATGCCACCCGTCGGGCAGCGCAGCTACTGGAACGATTCGAGTTGACCGAGGCCGCCGACCGGCCGGTCAAGACGTACTCCGGGGGCATGAAGCGCCGGTTGGACCTGGCCGTCAGCCTAATCGTCACCCCACCCGTGCTGTTGCTGGACGAGCCCACGACCGGCCTCGACCCGCGCAGTCGGGCGGTGCTGTGGGAGGCGATCAGGCAGCTACTCGGCGAGGGCATCACCATCCTGCTCACCACGCAGTACCTGGAGGAGGCCGACCGGCTGGCCGACCAGATCGCCGTCCTCAACGACGGCCGGATCATCGCCCTGGGCACCGCCGCCCAGCTCAAACAAGGCGTGGGCCGGGAGCGGGTGGCAGTCGTGCTGAGCGGCCCCGAGGACTTCCGCCGGGCCGGCGACCTGCTCGTCGGGCCGGGCCTCACCCGCGACCCGGAGACCCGAACGATCAGTTTGGCGATCGACGGGCCGTCGCGGGTCAAGCACCTGCTCGACGTTCTGGCCGAGCACCGCCTGGCGATCGACTCGCTGTCGCTGACCAAGCCCACCCTGGACGACGTCTTCTTCGCCCTCACCCAGCGGGCGAGCGACCCTCCGGACGCCGACTCGATGCCCGCCCGCCGCGAGCCCAACGACGAGCTGGGAGCCCTCCGATGACCAGCCAGACCCAGACCGGCGAGGGCCTCGCCCGGCCGGATACCCGAACGAAGCTGTACTGGGCGATCAACGACAACCTCGTCCTGATCGGCCGACATCTGGGGCACCTGACCCGTAGCCCCGACCAGCTCTTCACCGCGCTCATGTTGCCGGCGACCCTGCTGCTGCTGTTTCGTTTCATGTTCGGTGGGGCGATCGACGTCGGAAACACCGCCTACGTCAACTACCTCGTCCCCGGCATTCTGGTCATCGGCGTCACGATGGTCGCTGTTTCCACCAGTGCGGCCGTCCAATCCGACATGCAGGAGGGCGTGGTCGACCGGTACCGCACGATCGCCATGGCGGATTCTGCGGTAATCGTCGGTCACGTCGTCGCCGCCGTCGTCCGCGCGACGATCTCGCTGGTCGCCATGGTCGGCCTCGGAATCGCCGTGGGATTCCGCCCGGCCGGCTCCGCTCTCGATTGGGTGCTGGTCGCCGGGACGCTCCTCCTCTTCGCCTTCTCACTGGCCTGGGTCGCCGCCGCGCTCGGCCTGCTCGCCAGGTCGGCGGACGGCGCCAGCGGGCTCGGCCTGATCCTCATGTTCAGCCCCTACGCCAGCAGCGCCTTCGTCCAGCCGGAGACGCTCCCCGACGGTCTGCGCGGCTTCGTCGAGCACCAACCGGTGACCCTGGTTGTCGACACCGTTCGTGCGCTCCTGCTCGGGCTGCCGGCCGGCAACACCGGCTGGTACGCGGTGATCTGGTGGGTCGTGATCCTCGGCGTGGCGGCTCCGGTGGCCACTCGGCTCTACCACCGCCGGTACGCGTGAGGGCCGAAACCCGTACCGACTGCCGTCCGCACGTCAGTGGGTGGCCATCACTCAAACGGGTCGGATTTCAGCCGACATCCTGCCTAAAATCGCGGAAGTAAAACGCCGAAACAAGGGCTACAACTAGGTTTAGCCAGCAGGCAAAGCAAGACTTGCCTAACCTAGGTAAGGCTTACTTACGTCACTCAGGCGCAGCAAACAACGAAACATGATTATTCCTTACTGGGCGAGGTTTACTGCTACAGTGACGTCGTCGGAAACCGCAGTACACACGGGCTCCACGTTTACGTCTCGCCACTGCGGCAATGCTGACTGACACCTTGTTACGCCGCGCTGGCTCGTTCCGGCCTGCCGGCCCGCACGGCCTTGGAGGCATCAATGAAAACTCTGCTGCAGTCGCCCCCGGTACGCGAATGCGCCGCCACAGCGTGCAGTTTCAACGACGGTGGCTGCCACGCTCCCGCGATCACCGTGGCCTCGGCGGGTGACGCCGCCTCCTGCGCGACGTTCGTGGAGTCCACCGTCTCCGGCGGGGTCGCCGAGGTGACCGGCGCGGTGGGCGCCTGCGCCCGCTCCGAGTGCACCTTCAACACCAACCTCGCCTGCACCGCCGAGTCCATCACCGTCGGCCCCGGCGCCACCGTCAGCGACTGCCTCACCTACCGGCCCGCCTGACGCCGGCGCACCGGTCCACCCAAAGCCCTCGGCACAGCAGCCGGGGGCTTTGGTGTGCGCTCGGTCAGCCCGCCGCCACCCTCGGCGGTCGCCCGGGCCCCACCCTCGGCGGTCGCCCGGCCCCGACCGGCCCACGGTGAACTGCCTCACCCGCGACATCGGCAGCCGAGCACCGCGCTTGGCAAGGTTAGGCTTACCTATTAGAGTCGAAGTCCGAGGCCGAGCTCACTTCACTTCCATGGCCGAGGGGACTACATGGCGTTCCATCCAGGCGACTGGCCAGCGAGTCTGACCAGTTCAGGGCCCGCTCGTGGGGCGATGTCGGAGACGGCGCTCGCGGGTACCCGCGTCCTGCCGACCGACCACCACGCGGTGGTGTCGCGCTCCGCCCTCTCCACCGCCACGTCCCTGCGGCTGTGTCTCGGCGACACCGCCATTGACCTGATCCAGTCGCACGCCGTGCTGCCCGACGGCACGGTGATCCTGGCGGTCGATGCGATGAGCCCGACCGGCGGTCTGCTGGTGGCGGCCCGTGGGCGACGCGGCGAGGTGCAACTCGACGTGACCCAGCTCGTCCCGGTCGCCGTCCGCTCCCGGGTGCGGGCCAGAGTGCGAGTAACGGGCACCGCGCACCGATTCGACCCGGCGAACCTGGAGTCCTGCGACGCCGACACGGTGATGTCCCTGCTCAACCTGCCCCCCGTCGCGCTCTGGACGGTCGAACCGGTCGAGGTCACCGTCAGCAGCGGCGACGATGAAGCCCTGGTGGGCGCCAGCACCTACCGGGCGACCTGCCCGGATCCGCTCGCCACTGTCGAAGCCACCCAGCTGCAGCATCTGATCCGGCACCATCGGGACGCGGTGGACCAGCTCACGACGCTGGTAAACCCGGAGCTGACGGCGAAGGCGACGCGAGTCGTGCCGGTTGCGGTTGACGCCGACGGCGTGGTGCTCCGCGCCGAGGCGCCAGACGGCGACCTCGATGTCCGGCTGCCGTTCACCCGCCGGGTCACCTCCAGCGCCGACCTCACGGCGGGGCTGCGGGACCTGCTGGCCAAGGCCGCACCGCACCGGTCCGGCGCCTCGCCCCACGGCACGGCCGCCGCGACTGCCAGCCCCTGCGGCCTGCCAGCGCCGGAGTGCGGGATTCCATCCGTCTGATCGTCAACTCAGCCTGGCCCGCCTGATCGCCAGCTCAGCAGCTTGGCGGGTGAGGTGACGGTGGCTGCCGATCACCAGGTCCGGGAACGCCGGCTGCAGGCGGCACCTCGCTCCACCAGCGTGGCCATCCGCTCGCGGAGCTCGCCCGGGTGGCGCAACGCCGGGGTGAACCCGAGCCGGACGTCGCGGTGGCCGCTCATCCGCTCCAGCCGGAGCACCAGTCCGTGCCGGTCCAGGCGAAGCGGAACGACCCGCCGTACGCCGTGCCGGTGCCGTGGTGCGACCAGCCGGCAGAGCGATTCGACCGTACGCGGGTGGTGGCGGTCGAGGTGGCAGAGGAGTTCCGCCTCTTCGGCGGCGAGCGGGTCCGGCTCGGCGGCGGCGAAGTCGGCCGGGTCCACCGCCGTGGTGGCGCCGTCGACGCTGAGCTCGACGGCGGCGAGGTCGAACTCGACGGTCAGGTCCTCATGGTCGCCGGTGGCGCCGGGGGTGACCGGGGTGAGCCAACCACTGAAGGTGCCACGGCCGCGGACGCGCTCCCGGACCGGCGTCGGGGCCACATCGGTGATCTCAACGACCGCCGTGACCTCGCGCTGGCGGGTGATGTCGGTGGCCAACCGGCTGTTGACCGGGAGGTCCAACCGGATCCGGCCGCTCGAATCGAGCGTGTGCCGGTTGACCAGGTCGGCCCGATGCCCGGGTGTCCGCAGTTCCAGCGAGGTGGCCGCAGCGACGATCGTCCGCAGCCGCTGCGCGGAAGCCTCGGGGTCGGTGTTGCTCAACCTGGCACCTCCTATTAGGTTAGGCTTACCTTACTAGAGAGGTGCAGAATGAACCAGTCCCGCCCCAAGGTCAAGCGCTCCCGCGCCCTCGGCATCCCGCTGACCCCGAAGTGCGTGCGCTACTTCGAGCGCCGTCCCTTCCCGCCCGGCCAGCACGGCCGAGCTCGCCGGAGCACCAGCGACTACAAGATCCGACTCCTGGAGAAGCAGCGGCTGAAGGCGCAGTACCACGTCAACGAAGGGCAGCTACGGCAGGCATTCACCCGGGCCGCCCGGCTCGAAAGCAAGACCGGCGAGGCCCTCATCGTCGACCTGGAGACCAGACTGGACGCACTGGTCCTGCGGTCCGGGCTGGCGCGGACGATCTACCAGGCCCGACAGGCGGTCACCCACCGGCACATCACGGTGAACGGACGCCGGGTCGACCGCCCGTCGGCCCGGCTGCGCCCGGGTGACGTCATCGCGGTCGCGGCCGGCAGCCGCACCAAGACACCCTTCGTCGTCGCGGCGGCCGGGGCGCACGCTACGGAAGAGTCCGCGCCCTACCTGGCGGCCAACCTCGCCGACCTGACCGTACGACTACTCCGGCTGCCGCTACGGTCCGAGGTGCCGGTGACCTGCCAGGAACAACTCGTCGTCGAGTACTACTCACGCTGAGCCTCCATACCGGCGCATTGCCGCGGAGGCGAGCCGGGCGTCACCCGCCACGGAAGAACTAACTTGATCTTTAGCCTGCGCGGCCTGGCCTCGGGTTAGTCGAGGTCTTCGTTTTCTTCGTGCTGCCTTTCGGTCTTGTGCTGGTGGTGGCGGTGACGATGTGGACGTCGTGGCGGGTTGCTGGGTGGCGGTTGGGTAGTCCGGGCGGGCGTCCAACGGAGCGGTCCACGAGGTGCGCCCGGCCTGCAGGGCGGTTCCGAACGAGTACGGCCAGCCCGTCCGCCACGCCACATCGGAGCTTCAGGAACGGCAGACAATCTCGCCATGCAGAACGGCGAACCAGGCATCCGCTGCCGCAGCCCACTCCCGCCACCCGTCAGCGATACGGCGCAGGTCCCCAGCCGTGGCGGTGCCCGAGGTCAGCAGCTGTCGGGCCAGATCCGAACTCCGGATCCGCTCGGCCCACATCTCACCCCACCATCGCGTGTCCGCCGGCGTGGCGAAACACCACGTGCTCGCCGACGCTCGGACGTCAGTGAACCCGGCGGCGTGGGCCCAGGAAAGGAGGCGTCGGCCGGCGTCCGGCTCGCCCGCGTTGGCGCGGGCGGCCTGCTGGTACAGGCCAAGCCACTCATCCAGCGCAGGAACACGAGGAAACCAGGTGAACGCCGCATAGTCACTGTCCCGCACGGCGACGATTCCGCCGGGACGGGAAACCCGGCGCATCTCACGCAGCGCCCGGATCGGATCAGCGACATGCTGAAGCACCTGGTGGGCGTGGACGACGTCGAACGCGCTGTCGGGGAAATCGAGTGCGTGGACGTCGGACACCGCGAAGTCGATGTTGCGTTGACCCCGTGAGTCGGCCTCCGCGCGGGCGAGTTGGAGTGCAGCACCGCTGATCTCCACAGCGGTGACGTGTCCGGGTGCGACGCGGGTCGCCAGGTCGGCGGTGATGGTGCCCGGCCCGCAGCCGATGTCGAGCACCGACATACCCGGCACGAGATGCGGAAGTAGGTAGGCCGCCGAATTCTCGGCAGTACGCCACCGGTGCGAGCGCAGCACCGACTCGTGATGCCCGTGGGTGTACACGTTCGGTGCTGCTGGCATGCGCGAATCTCCTCGACCGGGTGCGCCCACCATAGCTACGCGGTCCCTCGGTCCGACGGCGAATCTTGCCATTCGAGCGGTTGTGGTGGGGACATGAATTCGCCACCAGCAGCACTGTGGCTATGCAGCCGCCTACGGTAGCCAACGACACGATCCCGGGGCACAGCCGAATGTCGGCAGTACCCCGGAGATCCTGTTTTTGGACGTGCAGTGCAGGGCCAACACGTCGTCGGCAACGGTGGTGGCCGCGCCGTAAGGGCCGGGTTACGGCGCGCTGGGGAGGGAGTCACTGTCGGCGGTCAGGACGGCTAGGGGCATGTCACCGATTTCGTCTCTATCGTCAGCTCATCGCGCCCGATGAGGCTGCTCCACATGGTCGTGAATTTGCCACAGGCGGTCGTCCAGGACGAGTTACCTGCCCGGAGATGGTCCAAGTGAACGAGTTCGTCGGTCGGCTCGCCGCCATCACCCTCGACGCCTGTGCTGTAAACCCACGTTCCGGTCAGGGCACGGGGCGAGTAGACGGACGTTTCAGCTTGAACGGCCCCGACCCGATGATGCGCGAGCACAGCTTGACTTCTTGCACGGTGCTGCACTTCTGGGTCGAGCCGGCGCTGGGCTTGGCCGGCGATGACGGTGCCGACACGGTTCGGGTCGGCGCACTGGAGGGGGCGGGCGCATCGGTCGCGGCCACCCCTGCCGGCGCTTGGGGCGGGGATGCGGATTCGGACGGGGACGAGGAGGGGGACGGCACGAGTGCGGCGGTGGTCGGCGCGGATTCGGTGCCGGGGGGCGTAACGCCGGTAGGCGAAGGCTCCACCGCTGCGTCCGGTAGCACGCTAAAAGCGACCGCGGACAACGTGACCGCCAAGGAAACCACAACGACCAGGTGTTGACGCCGCAGTCGGGTCGGGAGTAACTGGATGGCGTGCTCACGCCACCCGGTGTGACGCTGGACCCGTACCGCGTGGACCGCCTGCCGGCCCCCGTCGCTTTCCGATGGCAACGAGGGGGCGCTGGCAGCGAGCCCCTCCGCAGCAGGGTCGCCGGACTTGGGCGAATCAGTCATGGGGCTCCGATCCCGGGTGTCGAATGATCGCTGGCGGGCGACGCGAGATCGATTGTGGGTCGAAGGTGAGATCCGGTCAATTCGCCACTGTTCGCTGCTTTACGGGTTAACAGGCCATTGCCGAGCCGCTGTCGTGACAGAGCCCTGGAGGCTGGACCAGGGGAGCGGGAGGTTACGGGGAACGCGATGACGACGGCGAGGTACGCGCCTGCTGACCGGTCTACTCGGCGTGGCCGCCGCGGCCGTGCTGGCGTTGGGCAGGTGGCCGACCGCGGTCGGCCCGTCCGGCCTGGACCTGGGCTACATCTTGTCGTGGGTGGCTGGGCCGCAGCCGGTGCTGTCAGTGGAGGTACAGCCGGGAGCTGGGTTCCCTGGCCGGGCCACGGCTCGCCGCCCAGGGGCTGGCCTTGTGGGTGCTCTGGCTGCTGTGGCGCGTCGTGCGAACAAGGGGTGCGGCTACGAGCGGACCCCGACGCATTGGCGTCGAGGTCCGGGTAGCGGCGCGCGCTGTTGCCGAGCGCGGCAATCCTCGGCTACAGAGCTCACAGTTGGCGTTGCGGCGGCGGACGTGCCGCGACCGCGGCTTCGGCGAAACCTCGGTGTCGAATTACGGGAACCACGTAGGGTGATCCGGACGGAGCTTGGTTACCGCCGGGGGTCGTGATGGCTTCCTCACATGTAATGCCATCGGCCAAAAGCCCGGCGAAAATCACTGTGGTCGGGCTGGCGATGCTCAACATCGTCGCGGTACTCAGCCTGGACGGCCCGCCGACCGAGGCCGAGTATGGACTCAGCGCAGCTTTCTTCTACTTTTTTGCGGCAGCCTTCTTCCTCATTCCGGTCTCGCTCGTCGCCGCCGAACTCACCACCGGATGGCCCGAGAAGGGCGGCGTGTTCAGGTGGGCCGGAGAGGCGTTCGGGGCCCGCTGGGGGTTCCTGGCCATATTCCTGCTTATCGCGCAGGTGACGATCTGGTTCCCTCTGGTCCTCACCTTTGCCGCGATCTCTCTGGCCTACACCGGCCCACAGGCCACCGTGGACGCGAAGCTCTCCGGCAACCAGCTCTACGTCCTACTCTCCGTGCTTGCGGTCTACTGGCTGGCGACCGCCATCGCCGCCCGCGGGGTAGCCGCCTTCACCCGTATCGCGAAGTGGGGTGGAATTGTCGGAACGATCATCCCCGCCGCTGCCCTCGTCACCCTCGGCGTCGCCTACCTGATCTCCGGCGGTACGCCACAGATCCAACTGGACTGGGGTGCTGCGATTCCCGACCTGAGCAGCCTCAACAACCTGGCGCTCGCCGCGAGCATTTTCCTCTTCTACTCCGGCATGGAAATGAATGCGGTCCACGTCCAAGATGTGAAAAATCCCGATCGAGGCTACCCGGTGGCGATACTGATCGCGGCGGTGGGAACCGCGTCCATTCTCATCCTGGGAACACTCACGATTGCATTCGTCGTACCAAGAAGTGAGACCGGCAGCACCCAGTCCCTGCTCATCACATTTATCAACGCGTTCCACTGGCTGGACTTGTCCTGGGCGACGCCGATTCTCGCGCTCGCACTCGCGATCGGCGTCCTGGCCGGCATCGTCACCTGGGTCGCCGGGCCATCCACCGCCCTACAGGCGGTGGCGAAAGCCGGCTACCTTCCCCCCTTCTATCAGTCCACCAACAAAAACGGGATGCCCATCCGAATCATGCTGGTTCAGGCAGCGGCGGTCAGCTCCGTGGCGGTGGTGTTCGTCTTCATGCCATCGGTGGAGGCGGCCTTTCAGATCCTCAGCCAACTCGCCGGGCTCCTCTACCTGGTCGTCTACCTGATCATGTTCGCCTCGGCGATCTATCTCCGCTATCGCCAACCCGACCGACCACGGCCGTACCGGGTGCCGGGCGGACTGGTCGGCATGTGGATCATCGGGGGAGCCGGCTTCGTCGCCTCGGCACTCGCCCTCGCCTCCAGCCTCGTGCCGCCGAGCCAGATCGGCATCGGCAGCCCCACCCTCTACCTGGGTCTGCTGATCGGGCTGGCCGTCCTGATCATCACAACCCCACTGCTGCTGTACGCGCGTCGAAAGCCGCACTGGCGCGACCCAGCCAGCGAAGTCGCACCGTTTGCCGGTGCGCCCCGCGACGACCGCCCCAGCGGAACTCCCACGCGGAGGCTTCGCCCCACCGCCACAGAAGCAGCAGCCGACGCCGACGCAGAAGCAGCCGACGCCGACGCCGACGCCGACGAGTGACCATGTCACGCAGCAGGTTCATGAGTCCCAGCACTGCGCCGACGAAACACGCGTGACCTGAAAACGGTTCTGAAGCGACGCCTCATTCACGTTCAATGAACGCGATCAACACCCGGGAAAGTCGGAATCTCCAGGCGCATCACACTCAAAGGCGTCCGTTGCCAGCCACCGAGATCGACCTTACTCGCCCCAATATCGACATTGTCAAGCATCGAAATCGCTGATAAATTAGATTAACTAATCATTCAGGCCGGATAAGCCTCATGGGCCAGAGCTCGTGCGGATAACGGCCGCCGTCCCTCCGGGGAGGTTCAATGAAATCCACCCTGCCCTCGCTCCGTCGGGTTGGTGCTGTCGCCGTGGCCGGCACACTGGTCGCCAGCGGTCTTCTGGGAGCACCCACCCAAGCCACACCCTCCGCCTCCGCCTCCCCCGAAGCCGCCACCAGCCTCGCCGAACGCCTCGGCGACCGCACCGCCGGCGTCTACGCCGACCACAACGGCACCATGATCATCACAGTCACCGACGAAACCACCGCCCGCCAGGTACGCACCGAAGGCGCCACCCCCAAACTCGTCACCCGCAGCGCCGCCCAACTCCGCGCCGCCACCGCCGAACTAGAACAGTCCGCAAAAGTCCCCGGCACCGCCTGGTGGACCGACCCCGCCACCAACCAGGTCGTCCTCTCCATCGACAGCACCATCACCGGCGACAAACTCACCCAGGTCCAGAAAGCAGCCGCCCGCACCAACGGCGCCGTTCGCATCGAAGCCCGCGCCGGAGCTCTCAGCACCGACGTCATCGGCGGCGAAGGTATCTGGAACCACAGGTACCGTTGCAGCCTGGGCTTCAATGTGAAGACCTCCCCCAACAGCTACTACTTTCTCACCGCCGGGCACTGCATCACCGGGACCGAAAGCTGGTACGGGAACTCCAGCAGGACAGAACTGATCGGGCCCGCGCTCCACAAGAGCTTCCCGGGCGACGACTACGGCATCGTCTACTCCCAGAACGGAAAGCAGGACTACGGCCACGTCAAGGTCGGCAACAGCTGGCGGGACATCACCGCCAGCGGTGATGCCTACGTCGGTCAGGACGTCACCCGCACCGGCTCCACCACCGGCACGCAGAGCGGCACGGTGGTCGCCATCAACGCCACGGCCAACTACGCGGTGGGGCCGGTCTACGGGCTGGTCGTCACCACCATCTGCTCCGCCGGCGGTGACAGTGGCGGCCCGATCTTCGCCGGCAACACCGCACTCGCCATCCACTCCGGCAGCCAGGGCGGCGGCTGCCCCAATGACAACGCCCGCGGCTTCCACCAACCAGTCGGGGAAGCCCTGGCCGCGTACGGCGTCTACGCCTACTGACCGACAGCGCGACAGCGGGCTGCCACCGCTGCCGGCGGCCCGCCGTCAGCCCTCAACGCGGATCCCGGCCGCCTGGGCGAGGCCGTACGAGAGACTGATCAGATCCTCGTGGTCCACCACCGCGCCGCGCCAACTGGAGAAGTCACCGACACCAGCCAGGGTGCAGCCCCGAAACCGGGTGCCCTCCATCGACGCGTGGTGGAACACCGCCCCGGTCAGGTCGCAGCTCCGAAACGTCGCACCCCGCAGGTCCGCATTGGTGAAGTCGGCGCCCTGAAGGTTGCAGTCCTCGAACCACACCGCGTCGAAGGTCGTCATCCGCCACGCCGACAGGTCCACGCGGCACCCCGCCAGGGTGACATCCCGCAGTACGCCGTCCGCCACCGTCACGCCTGTCATCCTGCACTGCTCCAGCCGCACCCGGGCCAGCTCTCCGCCGTCGGCGCGCAGATTGGCCCAGCTGGAATCCGTCACCAGGCAGTCGGTCAACACCACCTGATCCAGCCGGCACTCGGAGAGGTCCGCCCCACGGAACCGGCACTGCCGGAAGGTCACCGTGGCGGCATCCTGGCCGGCCAACCGCACCCGGTAGAGCGCCTGGCGTTCCAGCGTTGACTCCGGCTCCAGCGCCGTCGCCTCGCAGAGGCTGACCTCGGTCGGCGGGACCGGGCTACGGGGTTCTCGCCGCTTCCGGGTGCCGGTGGCACGTCGCGGCGCAGAGGATCGGGCAGGCACACCCACACCCTAGGACCTGGCTGTGACCGTACGGCCGACGTGTCGCGCACCGGCGCGGGGCGCCGGCGCGACTAAACTCGGCGATCGAACAAACGTGCCAACCCGGGGGTGCAGGTGTCGAACAATCCCGTAAACCTGAACTGGGTCTTCCGGCCCGATCGCGCCGACCAGGACCGGATCGCCGAGCATGACGGTAAGCCGATTCACGCCGTGCAGCGGCGCGCCGACGATGGGAGCCGAGTGGAGGTCGTCCTCATCGACGGCGCCCGGGTACAGGCGTACCGACATGAGGTCGTGCTCGGCTGACCCACGATCAGGGCTCGCGGTCTGGCACCGCGGGCCTCACCCCGGGGCCGTTCCGGCCGACCGCCGGAACGGCCCCCAGGCGACGAAGCGTTCGAATAGGTCGCGGGGGTGTGGTGCGTCGTGGGGGTTGAGGTGGTAGAGGTCGTGCATGGCTTCGTAGCAGAGTCCGGCNGGCCGAGGTCCAGGCGATCAACCAGCCCAGCGGCGGTGAAGGCGGTGACCAGTTCGTCACGGCCCTCGGTGAAGTGGGCCCAACTGTCGTAGTGGACGGGGACCACCCGGCGAGTGCCGAGGATCTTGGCAGCCTCGGCGGCCTGGACGCTGTCGAGGACGATAGGCGCGCCGTCGAAGAGGACGCCGGGGAAGCGCGGAGCGCCGGCGAAGAGAATGGCAGTGTCCACCGGCTCGAAGCGCTCCGCGATCTCCTTCACGGCGTCGAGCGAGGCGTTGTCGCCGCTGACATAGACCGTGGGCAGTCCCTCCCCGGTCAAGACGAATCCGACGACCTGACCGGTGATCGGTTCGACATCCTCGCGAGCGCCGGGGCCATGGATGGCGGGTACGCCCGTCACGGTGATCCTGCCGCCGCCGGGGCGGTCCAGCTCGATCGACTCCCAGTCCGCCAGCCCCTTGGCCCTATTCCCCAAGCGGCGCCCACCCCCGGGCGTGGTGAGGGTCAGTGGAACGTCGGCGAGCAGGACCCGGCCGGAGTTGTCGAGGTTGTCAGGGTGCTCGTCGTGGGAGAGCAGGACTACGTCGATGCGGCCGAGGTCTGTGGAACTGCCGGAGGGGGGCGCGGTCTTGGTCAGGATTCTCTGGCCTGATTCGTAATAGTCGCCAGGAGCGTCGAAGGTTGGGTCGGTGAGGAGCCTCAGCCCGCCGTATTCAAAGAGGGCGGTCGGGCCGCCGAAGACGCGGACGGGGAACTGCTCAGTGGTGGTGTCGGCAGAAGCCATGGGGAACTCCTCACGGATGCGGGCTATGCTATCCGTGAAGTGACGGTAGTAGCTCCTCACGGATGAACGCAAGTCGTACCATGAGAGCCATGACAGAGAGCTGGTTTGTCGAGCCTGTGCTGCCGTCCGCGCCAGGGGCGGAGCAGTACCTCGCTCTAGACTTCGTCAACAGCGCCATCGCGCTACCCGGTGGGCAGTTAATCGATCTCCTCGGCACCCCCGAGGCGACGAATCACTGGCTCACAGAACGCGGCCTCGCTCCGGCCGGTGCCGGAGTGCAGGAGATGTGCGCGACCCAGCTACGCTCGCTGCGCGAACACGTCAGGGCATTGTTCGCCGCCCACGTCGCCGGGTTTCCCCCCCTGCCCGCAGCTCTATCCGCCGTAAACGATGCACTGAGCAAGGCTCCCACGGCCGCTTTGCTGCTTTGGAACGACAAAGAAGGCCCCTACCGAGCGGCACCGTGCCCCACCAACGAGGTTCTCGAGCACGCCCTAGCGGCCCTCGCGGCCAGTACGGCCGACCTTCTCACCGGCCCCCACTCCGGCTGCCTGACCGCCTGCGACTCCACTCCCTGCAATCGCTACCTGCTGCGCCGGGGCCGCCGCCACTGGTGCTCTACCCGCTGCGGCGACCGCGCCCGCGCGGCCCGCGCCTACGCCCGACGCACCCAGTCGAAGGCCGACTGACGATGGCCGGCCGCACCACCCCGCTTGGCTGACGCTTCCGGCCCGCCGGTGCGTGGGCAGCGTGCCCGATCTGTGCCCGATGCGGAGGTGCAGGCCGGACGTCCGTCCAGGGGCGACAGACGGGCAGTCACCGTGCGTAGGGTGCAGTAGGCCTGCTGGCGGATCGAAGCCGCTATCATCTATCGATGATCGCTGGAGTCATCGTCCCGGGGATCGGTTACGGCCCCCAAGCCCCGTTGCTCAACCTCGCCGGCGAGGCGCTCACTGACCTCGACGCCCCAATAGAGACCATCACGTGGACCGTGCCAAAGGGACTGCTGGACATCGGCCCCGAGCCCTTCGTCAGGGCGCACGTCGCTGCGGCACTGCACCGGCTCACCAATGCGACACCAGACATGCAGCCCGTGATCATCGCCAAGTCGCTCGGGACATACGCCGCCGGTCTGGCGGCGGAGCGGCAACTACCGGCGATCTGGCTGACGCCACTCCTGAACGACAATGCGGTGGCCGAGGCGATCACCCGCAACCCAGCGCCGGCCCTGCTCGTCGGGGGGACACACGATCGAACCTGGGTTCCTGACGCTGCAGTACGGACAGGCAAGAAGGTCCTGACCATCGAAGGTGCTAACCATGCCCTGCGACCGCATGGGCCACTCAGTGCCTACACCGACGCGCTGGCCGCTGTCGGCATGGAAATGGAGGGGTTCTTGTCTCAACTGATCTGACCGCACCAGGCCGATGATCCGGCGCACGCGCTACCAGGACGGCTCACAACCGGTGCGAAGGCTGAGCCCGTCGGAGATGCGCTGGTCACGCTCCTGCACCGTGGGCGAATCAGAATTCCCGCCACTCTGGCCACTGAGGCGGGGTATCTGAGGTCAGCGCCTCGAGCATGACGTGCTCAACCTCGGCTGGGGTGAGCTGGGGACGCTTCTGCGGGATCTTGCTTCCCGCGCGGGCCGCGTACCACATCCGGCCGTCATCTTCGGTCATCATGATGTCGGTCGGGGCCCGTCCTTCGCCGACCACGCAAACCGACCCCCATGACCGATGGATGATCACCGTTTGGTCACGCTCCTGATGGAGTTCGCGCAGCCACCGTACGACCGTATCCCGGCTATCGAGGCTCACGGTGTCGCCGGTTACCACCTTCCGGAACAACCCTTGCCGCCTGGTCGTCAGACGCTCGGCGACATCCCTCGGTGCGGAATTATCTTCGCCCATGTGCGTTCCTCACGTTTGCTTGCCGCAAAGCGAGTCTCCTGGTCGTGGTGGCCATGGCGCAAGTGACGGTCCGTCCCGCCCGACCGGCTGGCGCGGCCACTGACGGCGCAAGTCAGTCCGCCCCCCGAGCTGACCGTGCGGGTTCGGTTCCGTCACCTGCTCCACGCACGGAAGCCCTGTTCCGTACATGTCTCGCCAGGGCTTCCGTGGTCTAGTCGGCTGAAACAGGTGGTGGGGCCATGGTCGGCGACGACTAGGTGCCGGCCCTGGTCAACAGGGTGCTGAGGATCGGCTCGGCATGTGTCCACAGCACGGCTCCGCCGATCGCGGGTACGAGGTGATGCTGTGCGCCGGGTATCCGGGCGGCGAGCAGCGATCCGTTGTCTGGCGAGTGGCTCTGGTCCAGTTCGCCGTACCAGACGTCGACCGGCACGGAGATTTTGCCGAGGTCGATGGGCCAGGGGCTCATTGCCAGCACCGTGTCCCGCGCGTACCCAGCTGCCCCCGGCGCGAACGCCTCGTGCACGGCACGGCGATAGGCGTCCGCGAACCCGGGCTCGCGGTACACCGCGAGGTCACACTCCGGGCTGCCGTCCAGTACAAAGTCAAGTAGCCGGTCGGCGCTGTATCCGGCGAAGAAGCGCTCCGCCTCGGCCGCGTCCCGTACGGCCCAGTCGACGAGCTTGCGTAGCTCGGCGGGCAGTGCGGAGGCGAATTCCGGCGCGGCCACCTCGTCTGCGCCGGAGACGATGGCGAGGGCAGCGGTGACACCTCCCTCGGCGCAGGCCAGCGCGAAGGGCGCGCCCTGTGAGTTGCCGACCATCGCGGGCCGACCCAATCCGCGCATCGTGGTGAACTGTCGGAGGTCGGTGACGAAATCGGCGAACGTCCGACCGGGCAGCGGCGTCGAGGCGCCGAGCCCTGGACGGTCCACCGAAACGAGTCGTACGCCGAGCCGGTCGATGACTTCGGCGCCGAACCCGAGCCAACGGCTGGTGGCGGCACCAGGCGAGAACAGCACGGGTGTCCCATCCGGTGGTCCCCATTCTGCCCAACCCAGCAGCCGCCCATCAGGGAGCTGGACTTCACCAACGCGGTCAGGAGCTGTGACGTACATGGGAGTAATCAAATCAAGTGGGATCGGCCATGTGCCAACACCCCCTGAGCCTCGATCCACCGACGCGGTTCGTCCTGAGCTCGGTTGAGTAGCTTCGGTGTTGGGAGATTTCGGGGCGTGGCGAGATCGCCGATTACGTGATCGCCTTGCTCCGGGCGTGGTCGTTCGGCGGTTGGGACGGAGGGTTCGTGGCCTGTGGTCGGGCCGCTTGGTCGTGGTCGGTGTGCCGTGGTCAACCGGGTGCCGGGTGGACGGTGGCGAACAGGTTGTCGAACGCTGCCTGCCAGGGCCAGTGCTGGGGTAGGTGCAGTTGGATGGTGCGGGCCCGGTGCGCGAGGCGGGCGGCGACGGTGATGATCCGGGTGCGGATGGTCGTGGTCCGGGCGGTGGTCCAGGTGCCGGCGGCGAGGTGCCCGGCGGCGCGGGTGAGGTTGTGGGCGATGCCGGCGCAGGTCAGCCAGGTGTCGTTGGCGGAGAACCGGCCGGATGGCGGGTGCGCCAGAGGGCCGGCGATCAGATCCGCGTTGATCTCTTCGATGATCGCGTGTTGGCGGTGCTGGGCTTCGGCCTGGATCAGCGTGTAAGGGCTGTGCAGTTGGAATTGCCGAGCGGCGCAAGGCACTGCCGACAGCATCGAGTCACCTACACCAAATCGCTACCGACACGGCCTCGTCTGGCACAGCCCTACTGGTCATGATTCAGCGAATAGCGGAAGAGCTGGGAACCTAATCGTCGCCGATATTGCAAAGTTTGCCCGGGCGACATTGCCTCGCTCGAATCCGGACAATTCACGCCGCCGATTCCGTTGGATTGATGGCGATTCCTCCGGCCCTCTAGCGGTAGCGGTAGTCTGCGGAACCAGTTTGTGTGATAGTGGCACAATGTCAGCAAACGATCCTCAGACATCCCTAACCTTGAAGGAGAACAGGTTCTCGGCATGGCAGGTTGCGGTCGCGTTCATGGCTGCCGCACTCGCATCATTTGTGGCATCTCTGGAGGAAATTCGTCAAGTTGGACAGGTTTGGCTCGACTGCGAGATGGACTCGGCCGGAATGGGTGGCTATTTCATGATGTTCCACCTGCCGGTGCTATTTTTCGGGCAAACCGCCCTGCTAGGGGCAGTGGCAACGGTGGCGATGTCGGTGATTCGTCCACGATATGCTGCTGTATTGACAGCAGTCACAGCCGGAATGGTTCTACTCGTTTTGTGTGCTTTCGTGTACTTCAACTTCAACGACTTCCCGGTCACTAATCAGTTTTGCCGCACACCGCAACCCACGTGGTGGCCATGAGGGCGGGCGATGTCTGACCCCAGTGGGAGTAGGTTCAGAAGAACGCACATCTCGCGGTGACCTGGGCTCAGCTGAGGCTGGCCGCCCACAGGGTTACCCACGACGCGGGCCTGCTTGGGCGACTTCCCCACCGTCCGTCCATTTCGGTTGCAGGTACCCGAGTATCATTTGAGCCTCGTCGCGTATTCCAGCGTCTTCGTCCATAGTTAGCTCCCGAAGGTGCTTGATCAGGCGGTTTGTGCCCTCGGTCGTCATCCAAGCAGGGTTGCCGTCCAGAGCGGCTTGGATCTCGTCGGCGGTGGCTTCGTTGGCGGCATAGCTACGGGCTAGCAGCACCAGGCGCAGGCCCAGGACATCTCGGCGTTCTAGCAGCGCCTCGGCCGTCCTCCAGGTAACCCAAGTGTCGTCAGGATCTAGGAGAAGGCGGTGGATGACGTCCACGACCTCGTCAATTTCGGCTAGCAGCGCGAGATGCCGCCCGGCTTCGGCGCGAGTTGACCAGGCAGGCGAGCCGGCGTTCCTGATTGCGGTGCTCAACCCATGATCTTCGGAGAGCTGCATGCCCCCAGTGTGCCGTCAGCTCCCGTCAGACGGGAAGCCGCGTTCGCGAGGTCGACCCGCGATGAGGCCGTCCACCTGGTCTGGTAGATCATGTGGCTACGTCACTGACTTCCTGGTCATCGCAGACCAGGCGGCAGAAGCTTAGGAAGTGTCGGACTTCTGCCGGCCGATTGCACCGGTGACCTCGGGATCAGTCGTGCGGCCGAGGTGGAAACTGTCGGCCAGGGTCGACAGACCGCCCGGCATGAGTTACGACTTGGCGGTCTGGGAGGGCGAGCAGCCGGCCGCCGACGCCACTGCGGGCGGGGCCCACGAGCAGTGTTACGCCGCCGCGTACGCGGAGGGTGAGGAGCAACCGCCGACCCCGCGTATCCGTGCCTCTGCGCTCGCGTTGCTGGAGCGGTGGGCCGATCTATCCGACGGCGAGGACGGCGTGCCGATGGCGTGTCTTTGGGCTGTTGCCTGCCGTCTTTGTCATACCAGCGAGTCAGGATAGACCCATGCGTGGGCGGATCACCGACGACAGTGCTACCCCGAGAGCAGAGCGGCGGGACTACTGGGGCGTCGTGCTGGACGCGCCGGAAGCGGCGATGCTCGCCCGGTTCTACACCGAGCTGCTTGGTTGGCAGGTCTACCAAGAGGAGCCGGATTTCGTCAGCATCGCCGCGCCGGATGGTGTGGCCTACCTGGCGGTGCAGACCGCCGCCGGCTACCAGCGTCCCACGTGGCCGACCACCTCAGATGCTCCGCAGATGATGCTGCACCTGGATTTTGAGGTGTCGGACCTGGGCGCGGCGGTGGCGCACGCAGTGGAGCTCGGTGCGACGGTCGCCGACCACCAACCACAGCAGCGGGTACGGGTGCTGTTCGATCCCGCTGGGCACCCTTTCTGCCTTTACCTGGGCCGCTAGTGCTGTGACATGAAGCGTTCACCGGCCAACACCCGCCCGGAGAAGCTGGGGCGACCGTTTACCTGGTGGAGCGTTCCGCAAACTCGCCCGTCTGCCTCGGTCTGCTAGCTCCGGTTCGCGGTGACATACTCGAGGGAGTTGTTGAAGACCTCGACCGGTTCGCCGACAATGCCCCACGGCCAGGGGGTGACCACATTCTCCAAGAGGGCGAAGGCGTGCGCAGCTGCGTCGAACTCGTCGGCCAGTTCGAAGGCCAACGCGAACACGGCTACCCGAGGTGCCCAGCCCGGGCCAGCCGGGATGTAATCCGGATGGAAGATTGAGTTTTCCGCCGCGGTAAGGAGTTCGGCGCAGACCTCCTCCGACCTGATGTACTCGTTGCCCGTTTCCCGGTCCGAGTTGTCCCACTTCTCAACGTGGGCGACGGCCACCAGTTCATGCAGGAGGCTGTTCGGCCCGGCGTTCACTGCGGCGCTGCGGGCGAAGTCGAACATCTCTTCGTCGCTACCGGCCCATTTGGCACACAGATATTGCAACCGCTGTTCGTGGGCGACCAAGTGGCCCGGGTGTAGGCGAGTCACTGCCTCGAAACGTTGCCGGGCTTCGACCGGTTCGAGCTCCAGCCCCCGAGAACTGGTGACCAGCCAGGTCCATGCGGTTACATTGTCGGGGTCGAGAGTGAGCACTCTTCGCAGTAAGGATTCAGCGTAGTGTAGCCGCTTGTGGAACTCCCTGAATTGGGCGGCGGCGGTGTACTTCGCTCGCTTACCACCCCGGGCCTCCCACGCCCAGTACACTGCGTGGCAGCCCGCGACCAACACAGGCAAAGGCGATTCGGGCTCGGCGTCGACCCATTCGCCGATCCACTCCTGGATCCCGTCGACGCTTCCGGCTGCCTCCATCAGGAAGGCCATCTCATCCGGGTCGGCTGCCATGTTGAACAGCTCCCGGGCGAACTTCCACCGGCGCCGCTGTAGCGCCCGGATCAGGGCCTTCCGGTGCGGGTCGCCGTAGGTCGGGTCCAGGCTCGGTGTCTTCAGTCGTCTCCTGAACGGCCACATGCCACCACCCCACCCGGTACGCCGTACTGGCCGCCGAATACTAGATGATCGACTTTTGGTACGACAGCGGCGCCGGGTCCATCGCCGGTGGGAGGGCCAGCTCGTCGGGCCGGTGGTGTTCGGCCTTACCTGGCTGGCCAGTTGGCCGGCGTGCCCCAAGCGGACTGTCGTGGCCGGCCCGGCTCGTGCCCCGAGTAGCCTTCGACCATGGGTCAGGTCGTAAAACTGCGGGACATGCGCCAGGACGAGTACGACGTCTACTCGGATCAGCAGCTCCGCGAATATGTGGAGTCCCAGACCGGGTTGGTCTCGACCGAAGCCGCCCGGCGGAAGGCACTTCGGGATCGGGAGCAGTTCCTGCCCCACGGGCTGGCCACCGAGCGCCATCGGCTGTTGGTGGCGGAGAACAGCAGCGGGGAGGCGGTCGGAGTCCTCTGGCTGGGCTTGGACGACCCGCGCAGCAAGTCGGCCGAGATGGCCTGGATCTTCGATATCCGGGTCGATTCCGCCCACCGACGGCTGGGCTACGGCGCTGCCATCCTGTCGGCTGCCGAGGAGTTGGCCCGGGAGGCGGGGGCGCTGCGCCTGGGGCTCAACGTCTTCGGCCACAACAAGCCGGCGATCGCCCTGTACGAGCAGAGTGGGTACGAGGTAACCGCTCAGCAGATGGCGAAGCCGCTGCGCTGACGGGCAGCGCCTCGCTGCGTGTGGCGATCAACAGGTGGGTGAATCCGCCGCGTACCGCCGAGTCTTCTCCGTGGCCTCCGGGTGCCGTGCGGGGAAGGGGATAGGCTGGTGATCATGCGGATCGGCATTGTGATCCTTCCAGACCAGCGCTGGGCGGAGTCGGAGCGGCGTTGGCGGCAGGCGGACGAGTGGGGCTTCGACCACGCCTGGACCTATGACCATCTGGGCTGGCGGGACCTGGTGGACGGGCCCTGGTTCGACTCGATGACCACCCTGACCGCCGCCGCGGCCGTGACCCGCCAGATCCGGCTGGGCACGCTGGTCGCGTCGCCGAACTTCCGGCACCCGGCTGCCTTCGCCCGCCAGGTCACCGCCCTCGACGATGTGTCCGGCGGCCGGGCCCTGCTCGGTCTGGGCGCGGGCGGCATCGGGTTCGACGCCGCGGTGTTCGGCGGCGAGACCCTTCCGCCGCGGCAGCGGGTGGACCGGTTCAGCGAGTTCGTCGAGCTGCTCGACCTGGTGTTGCGCGAGGATGGGACGACGTGGCGGGGTGACTGGTTCACCGCGGTGGACGCGCGGAACAACCCGGGCTGCGTCCAGACGCCGCGGGTGCCGTTCGTCGTCGCCGCCAACGGACCTCGTTCGATGCGGCTCGCGGTCCGGTACGGCCAGGGCTGGGTCACCACCGGCCCCACCACCGACGACTTGGAGGCGTGGTGGGACGGGGTGGCGGATCTGGCCGCTCGGCTGGACAAGTCGCTGGCGTCGGTCGGCCGCGAGCCCGGTTCCCTCGACCGGCACCTGTTGGTGGACTCCGCGCCCGTCTTCTCGCTCCGTAGCGCGGAGTTCTTCGCCGAGCAGGTGGGGCGGGCCGCGGCACTCGGTTTCACCGACGTGATCACGCACTGGCCCCGGCCCAGTAGCTGGTACGCGGGAGAGGAGGCGGTCCTGGTGGAGGTCGCCTCCCAGCTGCCGCAGCTGCGCCGGCTGACGGGCTGACCGAGCTGCCCCGGCTGCGGCTCAGGGGGTGAGGTCGGCGCCGGTGAGCAGGCTCTGGATTCGGAGCTCGGCAGCGACTTCCGGGGAACAGTCGGCCACCACCGTGGCGGTGCCGAGCGGGGTGGCGCCCCGGGCCGCGCAGATGTCGTAGAGGGCGCGCACCTGGGCTCCGGTGGAGACCCAGTCGTCCACCACCAGCACCCGGTCTCCGGCTTTCAGGTTCTGGTCTCGTACGGCGAGGTCGAGTCGCCGCCCGCGATAATCCGGTGGGCCCTGCGCCCAGGTGAGCGTGCCCGGGGGGAGGCGACCGTCGCCGGGCTTGTGGGCCGCGACGAAGCCGATGCCGAGCGCGGTCGCGGCGAGTGGTCCGAGCAGGTAGCCGGTGACCGCCGGGGAAATCACTACCGTCGGCTGGGACTGCTGGAAGGGGTTGACCAGGGCCGGGCCGAGGCGGGCCAGTACCACCGGGTCCCGCCACCAGCCGGAGATGTCACTGACCAGATGGCTGGCGCCCGGTCCCGGGTCGATCCAACGGATCAGCTCGGCGAGACGTCCACTCAGCTCGGGGCGCATAGCGCCATTGTGGTCCACTGCTCGTTGATCGGCTGGCCGGACTAATGCCGATCGGATGATCGGCTATTCGTTTCGTCATAAATCGGGCAATACTTCCATGATCACGTTGACTTCGGATGTGCTTCGCTCGTTACGGTCCGACCCGCTTTGTTCAGTTGGCGGAAGGATCGGGCTGGTGGCCGGCAGGCATGCGCGTACCCGAAGGGTCTCCCCGGCCGGCGTCGCGGCAACCGCGGCGGTCGGTGTCGTGCTCGTGATCGGTGGGACCGTGGGCGCCGTCCGACTGACCTCCGCCAACGAGTCCGACCGGTCCGTCGCGGTCACGCCGACCACGGTTGACTCTCCGGCCGCCACGCCCGCCCCGCTCTCCGCCTCGCCGAGTGGTTCGCCGAGCGTCGGCGCCTCGTCCACCCCAGCCGCGAGCCCCACACCCACCCGGAAGACCGAGGCGCCGTCCCGGAGCAAGTCGAGATCCAGCACGCCCCAGCCGACCGCGCCGACGTCAACCAGCACCGCCCCGGCGTCGACCAGCGCCGCCCCGACTGTGGTGGAGACCGGGTCCTGCGGCGCCTCCTACTACTCGGAGGGGCAGCTGACGGCGAGCGGGGAGGTCTTTGACCCGTCGGCGATGACCGCCGCCCACCAGACCCTGCCGTTTGACACGATGGTGCGGGTCACCAACCCGGTCACCAGTACGTCGGTCACCGTGCGGATCAATGACCGGGGCCCGTTCGTCACGGGGCGCTGCATCGACCTGTCCCAGGCGGCCTTCGCGGTGATCGCGCCACTGAGTGCGGGGCACGTCGAGGTTCGATACGACGTGTTGGGGTGAGCCCGCCGTCAACCGCGAACGGCTTTCTGGGGTGACCCGCCCAGTCAGAACCGCCTCGGATGTCAGGTCAGGTTTATTCAACGGTCACTCTCCATCAGGCATGCTGTCCCTCGTACATACACAGCTTTCCCGGTTGGGCCGCGGCCCACTGGGCCCCGGATCCCGCGCCGGCCTCGGCGCGGCCCTCGCCCTGCTCGTAATCGTCTCGGTGCTGGAGGGCGCCGACGGCCGGGGGGCCAACTACATCGCCCTGTTGATCGCTGCCCCGTTCCTGGCCGCCGCCCTGGCCTCCTGGCAGGTGGTGCTGGGGGTGGGGGTCGTAGCCGTCTTCCTCGGCGTCGGCTTTGCGTTGGCCGAGGGGGTCGGGTCACTGCCGGCCGCGGTCGCGGTGGCTGGCATCGCCCTGGGCGCCGCGTTGGCTGCCACCATGGCGTCGATCCGGCAGCGGCAGGCCGAGCGGATCGAGGAGTTGTCGAGGCTCGCCACTGTTGCTCAGCAGGCGGTACTCCGTCCGCTCGGTCCACAGGTCGGCTCCTTGGCCGTCGCCGCCCGGTACATCTCCTCCACGGCCACCGCGGAGATCGGCGGCGACCTGTACGAGGCCCTGGACACGCCGTACGGCGTACGCATGATCATTGGGGATGTTCGGGGTAAGGGCCTGGACGCGGTCCGGTTGGCCAGCATCGTGCTGGGCTCCTACCGGCATGTGGCGTACGAGCGGGCGGACCTGCGGGCGGTCGTCGCGGACCTGGACCGGGCGGTGGCCCGGAGCGGGGGTGACGAGGACTTCGTGACCGCGGCTCTGGTCGAGGAGCGGGGTGGCACCCTGACCATCGTGAACTGTGGACATCCGGCGCCGCTGTTGTTGCGCCGGGGGGTGGTGATCGCGTTGGAGCCGCCGGCGCCGGCTCCGCCGCTGGGGTTCATGCCGGCGGTCCGAGCCCGGGTGGAGCGGTTGGAGCCGGGCGACCGGCTGCTGTTGTTCACCGACGGTCTCGGCGAGGCCCGGCGGGACGGTGAGTTCTTTCCGACCGCTGGTCGAGCCTGGCGGTTGCTCGGGCATGGCACCGTCGCCGACGGGCTGGCCTCTCTGGAAGCAGCGCTGGTCGAGTGGGTGTATGACCGGCTCGACGACGACATCGCACTGGTCCTGATGGAGTACACCGGTACTCGGCCCGGGGGTTCGGCCGTCGTGCCGAGTTGGGAGGTTGGCACGCCGGAGGGGTGAAGGGCTTGTCGTTGCCTACCCGCGAGTAATACAGTCGGGGTTACTGATCGGTAACACGCGTCCGGAAGCGGGGCCAGCGACCATGACCCACTACAAGAGCAACCTTCGGGACCTTGAGTTCAACCTGTTCGAGGTGTTCGGGGCAGACCGGGCGTTCAGCCAGGCCCCCTACACGGAGCTGGATGTCGACACCGCCCGGAGCTTCCTCGCCGAGGTCGACCGGCTAGCCCGGGAAGACCTGGCAGCCAGCTACACGGACAGCGACCGCAACCCGCCGGTCTTTGATCCGGCGACACACACCGCTCCGCTGACGGAGTCGTTCAAGAAGTCGTACCGCCGGTTCATCGACGCCGAGTTCTGGCGGCTGGACCTGCCCGAGGCGCTCGGCGGTAGCAACGCACCCCGCGCCCTCTGGTGGTCGCTGGCCGAGCTGGTGTTGGGCTCCAACGCCGCGGTCTGGATGTACGCCTCCGGCCCCTCGTTCGCGCACGTCCTGCACGTTGAGGGCACCGAGCGGCAGCGGAGGTGGGCAAAGCTCTTCATCGACCAGGGCTGGGGCTCCACGATGGTGCTGACCGAGGCGGACGCCGGCTCGGATGTCGGCGCCGGCCGCGCCCGTGCCATCCCGCAGCCGGACGGCTCGTGGCACATCGAGGGCGTCAAGCGCTTCATCACCTCCGGCGAGCACGACCTCAGCGACAACATCGTCCACTATGTGCTGGCCCGGCCGGTCGGGGTCGAGGGTGTGGGCGGCCCGGGCACCAAGGGCCTCTCCCTCTTCGTGGTGCCGAAATACCACTTCAACGAGGAGACCGGCGAGCTGGGCGAGCGCAACGGCGTCTTCGCCACCAACGTCGAGCACAAGATGGGCCTCAAGGTCTCGAACACCTGCGAGCTGACCTTCGGCGAGCACGGCGTGCCGGCCCAGGGCTGGCTCCTGGGTGAGAAGCACGACGGCATCCGGCAGATGTTCATGATCATCGAGTACGCCCGGATGATGGTCGGCACGAAGGCGATCGCCACCCTCTCCACCGGCTACCTGAACGCGCTTGAGTACGCCAAGAGCCGGGTGCAGGGCGCCGACCTGACCCAGATGACCGACAAGAGCGCTCCCCGGGTCACGATCACCCACCACCCGGACGTACGCCGCTCGCTGCTGCTCCAGAAGTCGTACGCCGAGGGGCTGCGGGCCCTCGTCTGCTACACCGCCACCTGGCAGGACAAGGTCGCCATCGCTGAGGCGGCCGGCGACGAGAAGACCGTCAAGCTCGCCAAGCGGGTCAACGACCTGCTGCTGCCACTGGTCAAGGGCGTCGGCTCGGAGCGGGCGTACGAACTGCTCGGCCACGAGTCCCTCCAGACCTTTGGTGGCTCCGGCTTCCTCCAGGACTACCCGCTGGAGCAGTACGTCCGGGACGCCAAGATCGACACTCTGTACGAGGGCACCACGGCGATCCAGAGCCTCGACCTGATCTTCCGCAAGGTCGTCCGGGACAACGGCAAGGCCCTGATGGCGGTCGCCGGCGAGATCCAGGAGTTCATCTCCGCCGAGGCTGGTAACGGGCAGCTCAAGGAGGAGCGGCAGGCGCTCGGCCGCGCCCTCGGCGAGATTCAGAGCATCCTCGGCACGCTGACCGGCTGGCTGGGTGCGGCGCAGGGCGGCGAGACCCGGGCGCTGTACAAGGTCGGCCTGGGCAGCCGCCGGTTCCTGCTCGCCGTTGGGGACCTGGTGGTGGGCTGGCTGCTCCAGCGGCAGGCCGACGTGGCGCTGACGGCGCTCGCTGGCGACGCCGGCACCGACCGGGACTTCTACACCGGCAAGGTGGCGGCGGCCCGGTTCTTCGCCCGCGAGGTGCTGCCGCGCATCGGCGCCGATCGGCGCATCATCGAGAACGTCGACCTGAGCGTCATGGACCTCCCGGAGGAGGCGTTCTGACCAGTTTCGAAGGGCAGGGCTGATCCGGGGACAGACCCGGCAGAACCGACGGCCGGCGGGGTGACCCGCCGGCCGTCGTGTTGGTTGCCCGGCCCGGACAGGGGTAGCACCCGGCGGCGGCGGGTAACCGGCATCAGGTCAGGCAGAGAACGCCCAGAGCCATCGCACGGGGGAGTGCAGCGCACATGGGCATTGGTAGCGGTATTTTCCTGATCGCCCTCGGGGCGATCCTCACCTTCGCGGTCCGGGCCAACGTTTGGTGGGTGGACCTGCGTGCGGTCGGTTGGGTCTTCATTCTGGCCGGGCTGGCCGTCCTCCTCACCACGGTGTGGTTCTGGCAGGACCGGCGCAAGCGGGCGCGGACGCTGATCGTGGAGGAGAACCGGCTGTCGCATCCGACCGCGATGATGCCACCGCCGCCGGATCCACCGCCGCCGACAGCGCCGCCGTCCTGAGCGGCGGGGTAAGCCGTCGCGACTGGCGCCGGCTTAACCCGGCGGCCCCGCGCGGCGGCGCCGCCCGGCAGCAGCTCAACCCCAGCAGCTCAACCCCAGCGGCTCCGCCCGTCGCGGCTCAGCCGCGGGCGGTGTGCTCGGTGGTGATGACGGTGTCCCGGCGGCCGAGGTGGGCCCACTCCGCCGTCGTGCGATGCACCACGGCCTGGCTGGTCCGTTGTGGGTCCCGGTCCGCCTGCTCGGAGTCGAGCAGTATCGACAGCTGCGACACGCCGGGGTTGTGGGCGATCAGTAACACCGTCCGGGCGGTCGGTTCGACCCGGCGCACCAGGGCCAGCAGATCCGCCGGATGCGCCTCGTACGCGTCGTCGGCGTAGTGCACGTCGGGTGCCGGGCCCGCGGAGCCGCCCTCCGATGGCGCCCCGGTCATCCCCATCGCCACGCCGTGCCAGGTTTCCCGGGTGCGGCGGGCCGAGGAGCAGATCACCACGTCCGGGAGGAGCCGGTGGTGGGCCAGCCACGCGCCGGCGGCCGCCGCGTCCGCCCGCCCGCGCGCCGTCAGCGGCCGGTCCACGTCCGGTCGGTCACCGGGGGGCTCTGCCTTCGCGTGTCGGAGCAACACCAGCGTGCGGTTTTGGGCGTGCGCGTCCGTCATACCCCCAGCTTGCCCGATTGGTGTTCCCGACCGGCCGGAGGGCTAGGCGAAGAGGGCGAAGTAGATCGCGATGTGGTGACAGATCGCGGCGACCAGGGTGCAGGCGTGGAAGAACTCGTGGTGACCGAAGACCGTGGGCCACGGGTTGGGCCGGCGCAGGGCGTAGCTCACCGCGCCGATGCTGTAGATCGCACCGCCAACGATCAGTAGGACCAGGGCGGTCACCCCGCCCGCGTGGAGGATGTCCGGCAGCATCGCCACCGCGACCCAGCCGAGCGCCAGGTAGAGCGGCGCGGAGACCCAGCGTGGGGCGTGCGGCCAGACGAGCTTGAGGGCCACGCCCCCGAGTGCGCCACCCCACACCAGCGCGAGCATGATCGTCGCTGGTCGGGGCTCCAGCAGCAGGACGCAGAATGGCGTGTACGTACCGGCGATGAAGATAAAGATCATCGAGTGGTCCATCCGCCGCATGACCTGGAAGCCGCGCTCTGACCACACCCGCCGGTGGTAGAGCCCGCTGGTGCCGAAGAGCCCGCAGACGGTCAGGCTGTAGATCAGGGTGCTGACCAGCGGCGACCAGCCGGACCGGGCGGCAGCGATGGAGCAGAGGACGATCCCGCAGACGACGGCGACGAAGAACGCGTACGCGTGCAGCCAGCCGCGCATCCGAGGTTTGCCGAGGTCGGTCGGCTTGAGGCGGGTTGGTGCGGAGGAGGTCACGCCAACAGGTTACGACGCCGTAGGTTACCTGGTGGTAGTGCCGATGGTCACGTAACCGGTGGCCGAGCGGGTGGGCGTCCGGCTGCCGGCTCGTTCCGGAACCTGGCTGGTCCGGGAAGATGGCGGGATGCGGATCCGGCCGGTCGGGGCGCACGCCCTGTTGCTCGACTGTTCCGACGCCGACCAGGTGGAGGCGTGGCGAGCCGAGCTGTGGCGACGCCGGGAACGGGGCGACCTGGACGCGATCGAGATCATTCCGGCGGCCCGCACCGTGCTGCTCGACGGCCTCCCCGATCCGACCCACACCGCCGCACTCCTCGGCACCTGGAACCTGCCCCCCAGCATCGCTGCCACCGGCACCGCCGCCCTGAGCGCCGGCACCGCCGGCACGGGCACCGGCAGTGGAGGCACCGGCCGCGCCGGCACCGATACTGCCGGCACGGGCACGGGCACGGGCACGGGCACGGACACGGACACCGGCACCGCCGGCACCGGAAGTGGAGGCACCGGCGTCTGCGAGGTTCCGGTGCGTTACGACGGGGCCGACCTGCCGACCGTCGCCGGCTACTGGGACGTCGCCGTGCCGACCGTCGTACGCCGGCTCATCGGCACCGAGTTCCGGGTGGCCTTCTGCGGTTTCGCGCCCGGCTTCGCGTACCTGACCGGGTTGCCCGCCGGGTTGGCCGTGCCCCGGCTGCCGACCCCCCGCCCCCGGGTCCCGGCCGGCTCCGTCGCGCTGGCCGGTCCGTACGCCGGGATCTATCCGACCGCCTCGCCCGGCGGCTGGCTGCTCGTCGGCCACACCGACCTGCCCCTGTTCGACGTGCACGCCGACCCACCGGCCCGGCTCACGCCCGGCACCCGGGTACGGCTGGTCCCGGCATGACCGGCACCCGGCCCACCGGGCCGACGTTAACCAGCGCGGTCGAAGCCGGCAGGGGTGACGTGGTCGAGGTATTGCGGGCCGGCATGCTCACCACCGTGCAGGATCTCGGCCGGCCCGGCTGGGCGCACCTCGGCGTACCGCGCTCCGGCGCTCTCGACCCGGGTGCGCTTCGGCTGGCCAACCGGCTGGTCGGCAACCCGGAGGGCGCCGCCGGTCTGGAGATCACCCTGACTGGGTGTGAGCTGCGGTTCCGTCGCGCCACCACGGTCGCGGTCACCGGGGCGGACGCTCCCGTTCACGTCGGCGAGCGTCCCGGCGACGTGGGGCGGCCGCTCGCGATCCCGGCAGGTGCGGTGGTGCGGGTCGGTCCGCCGCGCACCGGGCTGCGGTCCTGGCTCGCCGTCGCCGGCGGGCTCGCCGTCGAACCGGTGCTCGGCAGCCGGGCCACCGACACCCTCTCCGGGCTCGGCCCGCCCCCACTGCACGACGGCGACCGGCTCCCCGTGGGCGCGCCGGCCGGGCCGCCCGCCCCGGTGGATGTCACCGCGACCGTGCCGGCCCCGGCCGAGGTACGGCTGGCGCTGCGCCTCGGTCCACGCGCCGACTGGTTCACCGCACCCGCACTCGACCGGCTGTTCGGTACGGCCTACACCCTGACCCCGGTCAGCAACCGGGTCGGCGCTCGCCTGTCCGGGGCGCCGCTGCCCCGAGCGGTGTCGGGGGAGCTGCCCAGCGAGGGGCTCGTACTCGGGGCGGTGCAGGTGCCGGCGGACGGCCAACCCCTGGTCTTCCTCGCCGACCATCCGACCACCGGGGGGTACCCGGTGGTCGGGGTGGTGGTTGACGTGACCCCGCTCGCGCAGGCCCGGCCAGGGACTACGGTGAGGTTCTATGGACCTCAACGCGGATCTCGGTGAGGGCCTCGGCGTCTGGCGGCTCGGCGACGATGCCGCGCTGCTGGACCTGGTCACCTCCGCCAACGTCGCCTGCGGCTTCCACGCGGGCGACGCCGTCACCATGCGTCGGGTCTGCGCCGGGGCCGCCGAGCGGGGAGTCATGGTGGGCGCCCAGGTCAGCTACCGGGACCTGGTTGGCTTCGGCCGCCGGCACATCGCGTACGAGTTCGCCGAACTACGCGACGAGGTCATCTACCAGCTCGGTGCGCTCGACGGCTTCTGCCGGGTCGCCGGGACGCGGGTCCGCTACCTCAAGCCGCACGGCGCGCTCTACCACGCCGTCACCCACGACGAATCGCAGGCGGCGGCGGTGGTCGCTGCGGTCGCCGAGTACGACGACCAGCTCTCCCTGCTCTGCCCGTCCGGCTCGGTGCTCGCCCAACTCGCGAATGGTGCGGGGCTGCGGGCGGTCAGCGAGGGCTTCGCCGACCGGGGCTACCAGCCCAACGGCAGGCTGGTGCCCCGGGGCACCCCGGACGCGCTGGTCACCGACGCGGAGCAGATGGCCCAGCAGGCTCTCCGGATGGCTACCGAGCAGGCGGTGGTGGCGGTCGACGGCACCGTGATTCCCTGCCCGGTCCAGTCGATCTGCCTACACGGCGACACCCCCGGTGCGGTGCGCTGCGCCGAGCTGATCCGCGCCGTGTTGGTTGACGCGGGGGTCCCGCTCGCCCCGTTCACCGGAGGTGCGGGGCGGGCCTAACAGCGTTACGGGACCCCCGTGCCGGTCAGGTGCCGGGGTCCGCGCCGGCCCCCGGGTCCATGCCGCGTAGCACCAGCGGGAGGCGGTCGGCTGCGTCGTCAACCACCCAGATCGGTACGCCCCAGTCCTGTCGGGTCAGGTGACACGCGGCGTGCGCCGCATCGGCGTCGCAGGTCGCCGCCTGGGCGGTCACCTGGAGCACCCCCTCGGGTACCGAGTCGTTGAGCACCAGCTGGCGGGTCAGCTCGGTGCCGGTGCCCGCGCCGGCCAGCAGCAGCTCCGGCGGGGACGCCGTGACCACCAGGCGGGTGGACGGTCCATAGCTGTCGTCGAGCTTTTGACCGGGCGCCGGGGTGAAGATGACCTCCAGGGTCACCTCGCCGGCGCGTAGCTCGGTCGGTCTCCGCTCGGTCCGGTGCCGCGGGCCGTCGACCGTGCTGGCCCCGGCGGCGGTGAGCGCGCCCGGCGCGAGTCGGGTCAGTCGGTGGGCGGTGGACTCCACGACCAGCACTCCGCCGTCCGGGGTGAGCAGCAGGTCGCTCGGCTCGGCGAGCCCGTCGGCGACCGTGCCGACCGAGTCCGACTCCGGGTCGTAGCGGCGGACCGCCCCGTTGTACGTGTCGGCGATCAGCACCGACCCGTCGGGCAGCGCGCAGACCCCCAGCGGATGCTGGAGCAGCGCCTGCGCGGCCGGCCCGTCGACGTGCCCGAACTCGAAGAGCCCCTGCCCGACCGCGGTGTGCAGGGCGCCGTTCTCGACGTAGCGGACCGCGCTGGTCTCGCTGTCGGCCACCCAGAGCCGGCTGCCGTCGGCGGAGACCGACAGGCCGGAGGGCTGGGCCAGCCACGCCTCGGCCAGCGGGCCGTCCTTGCGCGCCTCGACGGTGCTGCCCGCGTACATGCCGGCGGTGCGTTTCACCGGGTCGAACCACCAGAGCTGGTGGATGCCGGCCATGGCGATCACCAGGCGGTCGTCGTACCAGGCCAGGTCCCAGGGGGAGGAGAGGTCGACCGAGCGGGCGTCGTGGGCGTGGTCATCCACGGTGGAACGCCACTGCCGGCCGGTGCCGGCCACGGTGACCACCTCGCCGGTGTCGAGGCGTACGCCGCGCAGCAGATGGTTGACGGTGTCCGCGACGACCAGGTCGTAACCGACCAGCCGGGAGACGTGGGCCGGGAGGAGGCAGAGCCCCTGCGGCTCGGCGAAGGTGGCCGCCGTGGCCGGCCCGTCGGCCCGACCGCGCGCGCCGGTGCCGATCCGGCGGAGCAGCGTCTCGCCGTCCGGAGCCAGCTCGGCGAGGGAGTGCCGGGCGGAGTCCGACACCAGTAGGTTCTCGTTGTCGAGTACGACACCCTTGCCCGGGAAGCGCAGCGTGGTCTCCGGCTCGGCGGGGGGCACGTACGGGCCGTCGCCCCGGTGCAGAGTGCCCTTGGCCTCGTGGGTGGCGATCAGGTCGTCCACGAGCCGGACCAGGCCTTCGGCGTGTCCCTCGCCGGCCATCGTGGCCACCACGTATCCCTCGGGGTCGATCACGGCCAGGGTCGGCCAGGCCCGGGCGGCGTACTGCTGCCACATGTTCAGTTCGGGGTCGTCGAGCACCGCGTGATGCACGCCGTACCGTTCGACGGCGTCGGCCAGGGCGTCCGGGTCCTTCTCGTGTTCGAACTTGGGTGAGTGGACGCCGATGACCACGAGTACGTCGGCGTACTTCTGCTCGATGGGCCGTAGCTCGTCGAGTACGTGTAGGCAGTTGATGCAGCAGAAGGTCCAGAAGTCGAGGACGGTTATCCGGCCTCGAAGGTCGGCCAGGGTCAGGTCTCGTCCGCCGGTGTTCAGCCAGCGACGGCCCTTCAGCTCGGGTGCTCGGACGCGAGGCGCGGTTGCCATGGGGCAACCCTCCCACGGCAACGACGCAGGTGCCCCCGTGGATGAGCCAACGTGATGAGGAAAACGACGCGGGCGCTCTCCAGGGGTTGTGTTGGTCGGGGGCGTCGGTCGAGGTGGCTTCCTGGCTGTCGGCCAGCAGCCTGATGGGTACGGTGATGTCAACGATGCGGACCGGCACCGTCGCCCCCGCCTCCTGGATCAGTTGGGCGAGGGGCGTGCTCGGCTCGGTGGGGCGGCAGAGTCTTTACGAACCGCATTGCGTTCCTTGGCTAGAAACTGAAATCCCCGATTGATGCAAGCCGAATAGCGGTGCTCAGCAGCCCGACCGCCGGAACGGCCCCCAGGCGACGAAGCGTTCGAATAGGTCGCGGGGGTGTGGTGCGTCGTGGGGGTTGAGGTGGTAGAGGTCGTGCATGGCTTCGTAGCAGAGTCCGGCGAGGTAGATCGANAGGNTTGNNTGTCGGGTGTNGTATTGGGNGGTGAGGAGGAGGCGGGCTTCGGCGCAGGGCCAGGGGTGGCCGCAGGCGCGGCAGGTCCAGGTGGGTCGTAGGGGTGTGTGGGGTGGTTGGTTTNTGGTGTGGTGGTGTGGGTGTTGGGGGTGGGGGCCGAGTCGTGGTTGGGGGAGGTGGTGGGGGTTCACCAGCGGCCTCCGTTGGCGCGCCATTGTTGGGCGGGGGTGAGCCGGCCGACGCGTCCGGGTTGGGGTTCGGCGAGGGTGGGTTGGGTCATCCACGCCGGCAGGTTCGCTGGGCGGCCAGGCCCGCTTCCCCGGTGTGGCCCGCTTGCCCGGTACGGCGCATTGCTGCGCGGTGATCTGCCTGCTCGGTGTGCTCCGCCTGCTCGGTGTGCCCCGCCTTGCGCGGTACGGCGCATTCGTGCCGTGCGGGCGGGGCGGTGCGGCGTTCCTCCGACGCCAACCAAACCAGCGGATTCGCATTTGGACCTCCTTGATGTTGGTGGAGGACCGCCCCCACTGACAGCGCGGGGGGTGGGGGCGGTCCGACAGGCGCGTCCGGCGGGAAAGTCCTCCACCGGCTCACGCCGTCTCAATTCACTCTGGGTGTTAACCACCTGGCGGCGGAAGGGCTTCATGCTGATCCTGGCGAGGGTCTGGCGATCGTGCTCTTTTCCTGGCGAAGCTTGGCGATCTTGCTGGTAGGGCTGGCGACGTCTGGCGATCTTGCTCGTTTTCTGGCGGCGCTTGGCGATCTTGGCAAATCGGCTGGCGACGTCTGGCGATCTTGGTGGTTGGCTGGCGGCGCTTGGCGATCTTGCTTGATGGGCTGGCGTGGTGTGGCGATCTAGAAGAATCTCTGGAGGGCCGATGGAATCTGAACGTGCCGCTGATCTCATCCGGGTGCAGCTCCGTCGACAGCGGGCGCTCGCCGGCATGAGTCAGGAGGAGTTCGGGCGTCGAACGAACTACTCGGCATCGACCGTGTCGGCGGTGGAGACCGGCACCCGAATGACTGACCTGCCGTACGCGTGTCGGGCGGACGAGATCCTGGAGACCGGCGGCCTCTTCGAGTCGCTGCTGCGGTTGGCGCACCGGGACGAGCAGCCGGCCTGGTTCAAGCCCTGGCTGGAGGCCGAGGCGGTCGCGCGGCAACTCCGCTACTTTCACCCGAATCTGATTCCGGGCCTGCTCCAGACCGAGAACTATGCGCGCACGGTCCTGCGGTTCGACGACACCCGGCCCGAGTTCGAGGTGGAGCAGCAGGTCTCGGCTCGGCTGGAGCGGCAGAAGATCCTGACGCGCGACCGACCGCCGCAGGTCGTGGCCGTCATCAACGAGGGAGCGCTGCGGCTCGGGGACACCATCATGGCCGAGCAGCTCGCGCATCTGCTCCGGATGGCGGAGCTGCCGTACCTCCACATTCACGTGATTCCTACGGCCGCGGGCCTGCACGCCGGGCTCTCCGGTCCGCTCGCCCTGGCAATGCTCCCGGATGGAGGTTGGGTCGTACACCTGGAGGACCAGCTTGCCGGCGAGGTCGTCACCGCCGAGGAAGGGGTGGCGACCCTTCAGACCAGGTGGGAGACTGTGCGGGGCGTTGCCCTCCCGCAAGCCTCATCGGTCGCGCTGATCAAAGAAGCGGAGTGCCTGCATGAACCTCAGTAACGCTCGCTGGAAGAAGTCCACTCGCAGCGGCACGAGCGGCGGCGACTGCGTCGAGGTCGCCGGCAACCTTCCGGGCATCGTCGGGGTGCGGGATTCCAAGGACCCGACCGGGCCGGCGCTGGTGTTCGGGCCGGGGGCGTGGCGGGCGTTCGTCGCCCAGTTGCCCGGCCGCGACTGACCACCGCGGCACCAGCGAGGTCATCCCGATTCGGGTGTCGACCCGACCTGCGCCCGTCCCCCATCTGGCAGATTTTCCGGGGACGGGCGCTTCGTCGTCTACTCTCCCGTCACCCGGTGAGCAGGAGCGTGGTCGGGGTGGCGAGCAGGAGGAACGGGCCGAAGGGCAGGTGGCTGGACCAGCGGGCCCGCCCGGTGGCGAGCAGCGTCAGGGCGGTCACAGCGGCGAGGGTGAAGGCGAGTAGCAGCCCGAGCACCAGAAAGGGCCAGCCGTGCCAGCCCAGGAGCAGACCCACCCCGACCGCGAGCTTCGCGTCGCCGAGCCCGAAGCCCCGCCGGCCGAGCAGGAGGGTGCTGGTGGCGAAGAGCAGGCCAAGGCCGAGCCCGGCGGCGGTGGCGCGCAGCCAGGGGGCGTACCCGGTGTCGAGGGTCGCGGCCAGTCCGAGCAGCAGCCAGGTGCCGAGCGTGGCGGGGCCGGTGAGTCGGTCCGGCAGCCGGTGCACCGCGGCGTCAACGAAGGCGAGCGGCACCGCCCAGCCGAGCCACCAGGCCATGGCGGCCAGCTCGATGATGGGCCCGCCGGCCAGCAGCAGCATCAGGCCGGCGGCGAGCGCGGCGACCTCCACCGTGCCAGGTGGGGGGCCGACCCGCGCGCCGCACCCGCCGCACCGGGCGCGCGGCCCGATCGCCGGCCCCGGTTGGGTCAGGCTGATCGGGGCGCCGCAGGCGTCGCAGCCGAGCCGGGCCGGCACCCCCACCGGTACGGAGTGCCGTACGGCGGCGAGCCGGAGCACCGGGGTGATCGTGAGCGTGGCCAGCAGTGAGCGGGGTGCCGCTTGGCGGGAACCGGTCACCGTCACGGCGAACTCCATCGGCTGAATACGGACAGTAATTGCTGGGCGGCTCTTCGGTCTCGACTGACCTGACCCGAGAGCTCCACGCCCCACCACCTCTCATTACTGAGCGTGTTCACCTGAATTGCCCCTGTTGCATCGGCTGTCGTCAGCCTATGCTCGCCCATTGAGTGCAATGTGACCCTGCAACCATTCGATCAAGAAACTGCGGGCGGGGTGGGAGTCATCTTTCTTACAAGTCGGTAACGGTAAATGCGGATGCCTTGTATGGGGCCCGGATGGCAGCATCCGGCCGCGCTTCCGCATGTCCGGATTCACCGGGTAGCGACCGCCCGGTGGAGGTCGACGAGGAGGGTCGGGACAGTGCGAGGAAGGCAGCGCAGGGGCGTGTCGGCGTACCTGGTGGTGGGCGCGGTGTTGGCTGCTGTGGCCGGCTGCGGAGCCGGCCGGGAAGCACCGGTCGAGACGGTGGGCGTGGTTGATCAACCTGCCCCGGCGTCGGGGGAAGTGGACGAGCGAAATGCTCGGAGAGCCGCGCTCGCCGCCTATTCCGGATATCTCGCGGTGGCCCAGGAAGCGAGTGGCGACAGCGACCCACACCACCCGGAACTCACCACTTACCTGGCCGACCCGTTGTTGACCCGAGTTCGGTTCACCATCCGCACCGCCAAAGAGCACGGCGCCATCCGCATCGGCACCCTCCGTTCGGACCCCGTCGTGACCGCAGTGGACCTCGTGAGTGTCCCGGCCATCGTCGAGATCCAGGACTGCCTCGACGCAACCGGCTGGCGGCTGGTCTACGCGGAAGACGAGCGGGTCGTCCCCGGTGGCCAGAGCACCCGACATCTGGCCACCGTGACCGTGGCCCGATACCCGGATGGCCGCTGGCTGGTCAACACCGGGGCCGCCCATGAGGACCAGCCATGCTGACCTGGGCCACCCGATCGCGCCGCACCCCGCTGCCGGCGCTGGTCACCGGGGGGCTGGCAGCGTTGATCACCACCGGCCTGGCCGCTGCCGCCGCACCAGTCGCCGCCGCGCCGGCTGTTGTCGCCGCCGCACCAGTCGCCGCCGCGCCACCCGTTCTCGCCGCACCGGCCGCCGCACCGGCCGCCGCCGCGCCGGCTGTTGTCGCTATGCCGCCCGTCGCCGCCGCGTCGGCTGCTGATCCGCCGGATGTGATCTGCCCACCCTCGCAGACCACCTGCGAGGTCTGGGACGACGAGCCCGGGCACGACGGTGGCCCGGGAGATGGTGGCCCCGGTGACGGCGGTGGCGGTGGCGGTGCGACGTGCCAGTGGGACGGCGAGGTCGTCCCCTGCTACGACGAGGTGCTCGGCTGGTTTCACAACGGTGACGGCTGCTACTACAAGCTGATCGAGCCCCGGCCCGAGGGCACCCCGGAGGGCTTCGACTGGTATGTGCTGACCTGCAACGGGGGCGACCTCGGCTCGCAGCGGACGGAGCTGCTCGACGCCCCGCCGCCCGGCTTCGGCACCCCGCCCGACCCGGCGGAACTGGCCCGGGCGGCGCTCGCCTCGATCGACCTGCTCCCACCGCGGGTGGCCGTCGCCCCCCGCCGGCGCATCGGCTCCGGGTTGGTCGGCCTGCCGGTGTGGATGTGGGCCAGCACGGCCGGTTCCGGCCAGCCCCGCCACTACTTCGGCCCGCAGCAGGCCTCCGCCAGCGACCGGGGGTTGACCGTTCAGATCGCGGCGGAAGTCACCCGGGTGCGCTGGGACATGGGCAACGGCACCAAGGTGACCTGCTCCGGCCCCGGAACGGCGTACGAGTCGGATAGCCCACTGGCCGGAAAGCGCTCCCCGGACTGCGGCTACCACAGCGGCTACCCGGAGCCCGGCACGTACCAGATCCAGGCGACCACGCACTGGACGGTGAGCTGGAGCGGCGGCGGCGAGAGCGGAAGCTTCGAGGTCACCCGGACCAGCGGCACCGTGACGATCGAGATCGATGAGCTTCAGGTGGTAACCCAGTGAGCCTCGCGACCAGCAACGCAGCGGCGACAGCCGACGCCCCGATCACCCCGCCGAAGGTGCTCCGGCAGCGCCGGATGCGCCCCGGCCTGCTCGGCCTCGCCGTCCTCCTGATCGCCCTCGGCGGGCTCGGTTCGGCCTTCGCCGTCAACGCGGTCCGCGCCACCGGCAGCTACCTGGCGGTGGCCCGACCGGTCGAGGTCGGCCGGGTGGTCAGCGCCGACGACCTGGTGACCGTGCAGGTCGCCGGTGGGGCGGGGCTCTCCCCGGTGCCGGCCGGGCAGCAGGGCGACGTGGTCGGGAAACGGGCGAAGGTGTCGCTCGTCCCCGGAACGCTGCTCACCATGGAGCAGCTCACCGACAAACCGCTGCTCACCCCCGGCCAGCAGCAGCTCTCGGTGGGCCTGGACCTGGCCCAGGCGCCGGCCCGCCAACTGCACCCCGGGGACAAGGTGTCCCTGGTCAGCACCCCGGCCGGCAACGACGACCGGCCGGTCACCACGGCGACCCGATTCGAGGCCACCGTGATCGACGCCAACATCGTCGGAAACGACGACGAGATGGTGGTCTACCTGGCGCTCGCCGTACGGGACGTGCCGGCGGTGGCGGCGCTGGTGGCCCAGGACCGGATCGCCATCGTGCTCACCGAGGCGGCCTGAGCATGGCGATCATCGCGCTGGTCGCCGCGAAGGGCTCGCCGGGAGTCACCACCTCGGCGCTCGCCTGCGCCCTGACCTGGCACCGGCGGCTGGTGCTCGCCGAGTGCGACCCGGCGGGCGGATCCCTGCTCGCCGGCTACCTCGGTGGCACGCTCGACGGGCCCCGGGGCATCGGCGAGTTGGCCGTCGGGGAGCTGCGGGACGGCAACCTGGAGGCGGCGTTCTGGTCGCAGCTGGTCGACCTGGACGCGCCGAAACGGGAACGGCTGCTGCTGCCCGGCGTGGTCGACCCCGCCCAGGCCGGCAGCGTCACCCCGCTCTGGCAGCGGTTCGCCGACTTCTTCACCGAACTAGACCACGGTGACCCGCCGTACGACGTCCTCGTCGACTGCGGCCGCCTGCACGTACCCGGCCCGCCCTGGCCGCTGCTGCGCGCCGCCTCCGTGGTGCTGGTGGTCACCCGGGCGCGGCTGCCCGAGGTCTCGGCCACCCGCGCGCTGGTCCGGGCGATCCAGCGGGACTTCACCGAGCACCGAGTCGCCCCGGGCACGCTGCGGCTGCTGCTGGTCGGCGACGGGCACGGGCGCGGCGAGATCAGCAAGGCGTTGCAGGTGCCGGTCGTCGCGCGGCTGCCGCACGACCCGCGTACCGCCGAGGTGTTGACGCTCGGGGGGACCGTGCGGATCGGTCGGCCGTTGCTGCGCGCCGCCAGCGAGCTGGAGGTGCCGATCGGGGCGCTGCTGGACCGCAGGCGGGCCCGCCTGGCCTGGCCGGCGGCGGGCCACGAGGGCGCCGGCGCTGCGCCGCAGGAGGCGTCGAATGCGATTTGAACCCGTCTCCGCCGACCCCCGGCGGCACCCCCCGACCGTCGCCCCGGCCGCCACCTCGACCGCGCCGCCGCTGGCCCCGCCGAACGGCCGGCAGCCGGGGCCCGCCGCTGCCCGGCCGGAGCCACCGCCCCGCCCCCGGGTCGACTTCCAGGTCGTCCGCGAGCTGCGCCGAGAGCTCAGCGAACGGCTCACCCACTGGCAGCGCGGCCGCGAGTTCGACCCCGACGCCGAAGACACCGAGCGTGCCCGGCTGGCGGTCGCGGTCGTCTCCGCGTACGCCGACGCGGTCCGTCGGGCCGGCACCCCGCTCACCGCCGAGGAGGAACGGCTCCTGCTCGACCAGGTGACCGCCGAGCTGGCCGGGCTCGGCCGGCTCCAGACACTCCTGGTGGACGAGAGCATCGAAGAGGTGCACATTCTCGGCTGCGACCAGGTGCGGGTCACCCGGCGCGGCGGCGGGGTCGACTGGATCGAGCCGATCGCCGACAGCGACGAGGAGTTGGTGGAGATCCTGCAGGCGGCGGCCCGGCGGGCGGGCGCCACCGAACGCTCGCTCTCCACCTCCAAGCCCACCCTCGACCTGCAACTGCCCGACGGCAGCCGGCTCGCCGCGGTGTTCCTGGTCAGCCACCGCCCCTACGCGGTGATCCGCAAGCACAACACGCTCGATGTGGGGCTGGACGACCTCGCCGGCGGCCGGAACGACCTGGACGAGATGCTCGACCCGCTGCTGCGCGACTTCCTCCGCGCCGCCCTGCGCGCCGGCCTGAACATCATGGTCGCCGGCCTGGCCGGGGCGGGTAAGACGACCGTCATCCGGGCCCTGATGAACGAGATCCCGGCTGATGAGCCGTATGTGCTGCTGGAGGAGAGCCGGGAGCTGCTACCGGCCCGCCGCGGCGACCGGCACCGGGCGGTGATGAGCTTCGAAGCCCGCGAGGGGCACGGTGAACGCGGGCCGGACGGCCGCCCGGCCGGTGAGGTCAGCATCGCCGACCTCATCCCGGTGTCGCTGCGGATGGGCGTCCTGCGGATCATCGTCGGCGAGGTCCGCTCCCGGGAGATCGTGCCGATGCTCCAAGCGATGACCACCAGCCGCGGCTCGATGTGCACGATCCACGCCCGTACCCCGGCCGGCGTCGGCGATCGGATCATCGAGCTGGCCCTGGCGCACGGCCGGGAGGTGACCGTGGACCAGGCCCGCCGGATGGCCGGAAACGCCCTCGACCTGATCGTCTACGTCACCATCGAGGACGAGACCGCGATCGGCGGCCGCAAGCACCGCTTCGTCTCCCACGTCGAGGAGGTGATCGGCGTCGGCGACAGCGATCGGATCACCACCACCACGGTCTTCGGGCCCGGCCCGGACGGGCGGGCGGTGCCCCGGCACCTACCGGAGCGGATCCGCACGCAGCTCCTGCGGGTCGGCTACGACACCCGACTGCTGAGCCGGTGGATCGAGGCGGGCAGCGGCGCCTGGCGACGCCCCCGACAGACGCGGCTGGCCCAACGATGAACGCCGCGGTCGACATCGAACTCGTCGCGGTGCTCTCCGGCGCCGCCTGCGTGGCCGGGCTGCTGTTGGCCATCGTCGCGATCGTCGGCACCCGCCGCCCACCCGGGCCGGGCCCCGGAGCCCGGCGCGGGCTCAGCCGGCTCGGCTTCGGCACCACGGCGCGGGAACGCCGCTTCCACCAACTGCTCCTCGTCGGCGCGGTGTTCGCCGGCGCGTTCGGCTTCCTGCTGACCGGGCTCCCGGTGGTCGGCCTGCTGGTCGCCGTCGCGGTCCCCGGCACGCCCTGGCTCTTCTCGGTGGGCCGGGCCGAGCAACAGGCCATCGCCCGGATCGAGGCGGTCGGTGAGTGGACCCGACGACTCAAGGACATCTCGGCCACCGGGCAGGGCCTGCAGGCCGCGATCACCGGCACCGTCGCCACCGCGCCGGAGGAGATCCAGGAGGAGGTACGGCTGCTCGCCGCCCGCCTCCAGGCCGGCTGGCTGGCCCGTCCGGCCCTGCTGGCCTTCGCCGACGAGATCGCCGACCCGGTGTGCGACCAGGTGGTGGCGGCGTTGATTCTGCACCTGACCGATCGGGGGGAGCGCCTGGGCGACGTACTCGGCTCGATCGCCGCAGCCGCCAGCGCCGAGGTCGCCACCCGGCGGGAGATCGAGGCCAAACGTACCCAGCCCCGGTTCGCGGTCCGCTTCCTCACCGGCATGACCCTGGCGGTGCTCGCGTACGGGCTGCTGAACACCGACTACATCCGTCCGTACGGCACCCCGACCGGGCAGCTCGTGATGGCGGTACTCGGGGTGTCCTTCATCGTCCTGCTGGCCTGGGTTCGCGCGATGAGCCAGCCGCAGCGGCCGGCCCGTTTCCTGCCCGCGCCGGAGCCGCAGGAGGTGCTGACGTGACGAACTGGCTGTTGACCGTCGCGGTGACCGCCGGGGCGCTGGTCGGGCTCGGGGTCTTCCTGGTGGTTCAGGAGCTCCTGCCGGCGACCCCCGCGCTCGGCCCCGCGCTGCGGCGGCTGCACCAGCCGCCGGGAGCGGCCCACCCGACTGGGGCCGCCGGCCAGCGGCTGGAGTGGCTGACCGGGCTCACCCGGTGGCTGCGTCCCCCGCACCAACAGCTCGCCCTGCTCGGCCGTACCCCCGAGCAGTACGCCCTGTCGCTGCTGCTCTCCGCGTTGATCGGACTCGCCTCGCCGACCCTGCTCAGCGTCACCTTCGCCGCCACGGGCGTCGGGCTGCCGGTGGCCGTACCGGTGCTGGGCAGTCTCGGCCTGGCGCTGATCTGCGCGTGGCTCGCGCACCGCGCGGTGCTGACCAAGGCGGAGGCGGCCCGCGGCGAGTTCCGGGCCGCCGTCTGCACCTACCTGGATCTGGTGGCGTTGCAGCTCTCCGCCGCGCACGGGCCGGTGCAGTCGCTGGAGCGGGCGGCGGAGGTCTGCGACGGCTGGGTCTTCGACCGGATCCGGGAGTCGCTGCGGCTCGCCCAGCTCCAGATGCACTCACCCTGGGACGAACTGCGGGACCTCGCCGACCGGATCGGTATTCCCGAGCTCGGGGACGTGGGCGCGATCATGCGCTCCTCGGGCAGCGAGGGCGCGCAGGTGCACGAGACCCTGCGCAGCCGGGCCGACTCGCTGCGCGACCAGATCCGCACCGACAACCTGGCGCGGGCGGAGGGGATTACCGGCCGGTTGGACATCCCGGGTGCCCTGCTCGTCTTCGTACTGCTTGGTTTCGCCACCTACCCGTTCCTCGCCCGTCTCTGACGACCGTCCGACAAGGAGTCCGCCATGTCCCTCTTCGTTCGCCTCCAGGTCGCGCTGGCCGCGCGCCTGGCCGAGCTGCGTTCCGACCGCGAGCGGGGGGACAGTCCCGTCCCCACCGCTGTGATCATCTTTGGTCTGGTGGCTGCCGCGATCACCGTCACGGCGCTCGTCGCCAGCCGGGCGGAGGACTGGATGAACGCCATTCCGACCGCGCCCTGATCCGATGCGCGTGCGACGGGCCTGCCTCGCGCTGCGCCGACGGCTCGGCGGCACGGACCGGGGCGCGAACCCGGTGGAGCTGGCGGTGGTGATGCCGGTGATCTTCGTGCTGCTCTTCGGGGCGATCCAGGTGGCCGCCGTGTTCATCGCCCGGTCCACGGCGATGCACGCGGCGCAGAGCGGGGTCAACGCGCAGCGGGTGCTCAACGCCCCGCCGGACGCGGGCGCGGACCGGGCGCGACGCTTCCTCACCGCGGCCGGCGGCTGGCTGGTCGACTGGGACTCCCCGGGGCCGGGCTGCCAGACCGACACGGCCGAGGTGACCTGTACCGTCCGGGGCCGTTCGCTCTCCGTCGTACCCGGCGTCGACTTCCCGATCAGCGAGAGCGCACACGGGACGGTGGAACGGTGGACGGAGCCGTGATCCGCGACGGTGGCCGACGCGGCGACCCGCAGCGCGACAATGGTTCGGTCTCCGTCGAGGCGGCGATCCTCGCGCCGGCCTTCATCGCGCTGATGGTCCTCGCCGGAGTCGCCGGGCGTACCGCGGTCGCGGCCGAGGCCGTGGAGGCGGCGGCGCACGACGCCGCCCGCGCCGCCTCCATCTCCCGCGACGCGGACACCGCCGGTGAGCGGGCCCGGGCGGCGGCCGTCCGGCAGCTCGACTGGCGCGGTCTCAACTGCACGAGTACGCCGACGGTTGACCTCAGCGGCACCGTCAACGGCCAGGCGACCAGCTTCGCCGCCGCGTTCCGGAGCCCGATCGGCCAGCCGGCCGCGGTGACCGTTCGCCTCTCCTGCACCGTCGACCTGTCCGACCTGCGGCTGGACACCATCCCGGGGGTGCCGGGCAGCCGTCGGGTGTCGGCCAGCTTCACCTCGCCGCTGGACCGTTACCGGAGCAGAGGATGACCGCCGAGCCGATCCGCCGCACCGAGTTGAGTCGTACCGGCCTGGGCCGCAGCGCCTCGGGCCGGGACGATTCAGGCCGGGTCAGTGTCTTCTTGGCCATCGCCGCCCTGGGCATTCTCACCGTTGTGGCGCTCGCCTTCGATGGGGCCGGGCAGCTACGCGCGCTGCAGCGAGCTGACAACCTCGCCAGCGAAGCCGCCCGCGCCGGGGGGCAGTCGATCGATCTGGCCACCGCGATCGAGGGTGGGCCGAAGCGGATCGACGAGCCGCAGGCGCGGCGGGCGGTGGCCGAGTATCTCGCCGCCGCTGGTGCCAGCGCACACACCGTCAGCTTTCCGGAAGTTGACGGGGAGACCGTGGTTCGGGTGCGGGTCACCGTCACCTACGGGAGGTCGCTGCTCGGCCTCGTCGGCTTCGACGACACCGTCAACGTCACCGGGGAGGCGACCGCACGGGCGCTGACCGGTGGACTGTAGGAAGGAAGGCTGCCATGTCCACATCGGCTCGTCTCCTTGGCCGGGTGCTCATCGGGTTCGGTGCCCTCGCCCTGCTCGGTGTGCTGCTGTTCGGCGCTCCGGTGGCGCTACTCGCGTTCGCCGGTAACCCCCTGCCGGCGCAGATGCCGACCCTCGGTGAGATCGGCACGGTGCTGACCAGCCGCGACGACGGCCAGCTCTTCATCCGGGTGCTGGCGGTGGCCGGCTGGTTGGGCTGGGCCACGTTCGCCTTCTCGGTGCTGGTCGAGCTGGGAGCCCTCGCCGTCCGTCGCCCCGCCCCCCGGTTGCCGGGGATGGGCCGGCAGCAGCGGGCCGCCGCCGCACTGGTCGGTTCAGTCGCATTGATTTTGGTGGCGAGTCCCGTGGCGGCCAGCGCAGCGGCGGTGGCGGCGGCCCCGACAGCGTCCACGGCGGTGGCGACGGTGGGCCCGACAGCATCCACGGTGGTGGCGGGCCCGACAGCGTCCACGGCGGTGGCGGGCCCGGCAGTACCCCTGGCAGCCGCCGCGGCAACCCCCGCGCCGGAGCGGGCACCGGTCTATCGGGTGGCCCGGGGCGACTACCTCGGATCGATCGCCGCGCGGTACCTGGACGGGTTCGAGGATTACCAGAGTCTGGCCACGCTGAACCGGCTGGCCGACCCGGACCGGATCCACCCGGGTCAGCTCTTGCGGCTGCCCGCCGAGGCCCACGACCGTGGCCCCGGCCCGCACGCCACCGGACGGCTGGTCGCCCGACCGACCCCACCCCGGCCACCCGCGCCGGCGCCGGCGTCGGCCGAGCAGTCAACGCCGCCATCACCGGTGGAGTCGGCTGGTTCGGACTCGGCGGTTTCGGGGACGGCGGTTTCGGACGCGTCCTCGACGGATACGGCAGCTCCGGACCAGACCGCTTCGGATCCGGCGGCGGAGGTGCCGGTCGTGGCCGTCGGTGCGGCTGGTCCCGGCGATCCGAACCGGGTGAACCGGCCGCTCGCCGTCTCGGCGGTCCTCGCCGTGTCGAGTATCGTCGGCGCGCAGATCGGCGCGGCGCTCGGCCTGCGCCGACGCCCGGCGACCGCTCGCACCGGGACCGGCCGTCGCGCGCTGCCTAACGGTCAACGGCAGTGGGAACTGCCGGCTGGCCGGCACCGGCGGGACTGATCCTGTCCCTACGCCGGCGGGTCGCCCCAGCCGTCGGTGTGCACGGCCTCGGCCAGCGGGCGCTTGCTCCGCCAGCCGTGCCGGGCCAGGTCGGGTACCGCCTCGAAGTGGGTGACCGGGCCGAGGCAGAGCCAGGCCACCGGACGGATCCCGGCCGGGATCCGGAGTAGCTCGGCGAGCCACTGCTCCCGGTAGAACGACACCCAGCCGACGCCGAGCTGCTCGGCGGTCGCGGCGAGCCAGAGGTTCTGGATGGCCAGGCAGGCTGAGTAGAGCCCGGTGTCGGCGATGGCGTGCCGGCCGAGGACCGCCGGTCCGCCCCGGGCCGGGTCGTAGGTGACGACGATCGACAGGCTGGACTCCAACACCCCGTCGATCTTGATGCGGGCGAACCTCTCAGCCGCCTCCCCGGTCAGGGCCGCGGCGAAGACCTCCCGCTCGGCGCTGACGTGCTCGTGAAAGGCGCGGCGCAGCTCCGGGTCGCGGACCAGGATGAAGTCCCACGGCTGCGAGTATCCGACGCTCGGGGCCGCGTGGGCGGCGGCGAGCACCCGGTCCAGGGTCTCGGTGGGCACCGGCGCCCCGGTGAACTGCGCTCGCACGTCCCGGCGGCGGTGGATGACGTCGTACAGATCCATCGGGCACCTCACATGATCACATCGCCGAGCAATCTAATCCGATCTCCAGGGACGGCGCCAGCCCAGCACGCCGAGATCGGGCTCCGGCTCTGGCGCGCCGGACACCGCCGGGGTCATGCTGTCCCAATGGGCGTACGCGTCGAACGGTCCGCGATGGTGACCACAGTGATCCTGGATCGGCCGCCGGCGCGGAACGCCGTGGACGGCCCGACCGCGCGGGCGCTGGCCGATGCCTTCCGCGCCTTCGAGGCTGACCCGGACGCGGCGGTGGCGGTGCTCTGCGGTGCGGGCGGAACGTTCTGCTCCGGTGCCGACCTGAAGGCGATCGACACCCCGACCGGCAACCGGGTCGCACCGGATGGGGACGGCCCGATGGGTCCGACCCGGATGACGCTGTCCAAGCCGGTGATCGCGGCGATCTCCGGGTACGCGGTGGCGGGCGGGCTGGAGCTGGCGCTCTGGTGCGACCTACGGGTTGCCGAGGACGACGCGGTGCTCGGCGTCTTCTGCCGGCGTTGGGGCGTACCGCTGATCGACGGTGGGACGTTTCGGCTGTCCCGGCTGATCGGCGAGAGCCGGGCGATGGACCTGATCCTCACCGGCCGTCCGGTGCCGGCGTCCGAGGCGTACGCGATGGGTCTGGTGAACCGGCTGGTCGCTCCCGGTACGGCTCGGACCGCAGCCGAGCAGCTGGCCGCGGAGCTCGCCGGGCATCCGCAGACCTGCCTGCGCAACGATCGAGCCGCGATGCTGGCCACGGCGGCGCTGTCCGAGCCGGCGGCGCTGGCGACCGAGCTGACCTACGGGATGGAGTCGTTGGCCGCCGACGCGGTGGCCGGGGCGGCCCGGTTCGCCGCGGGTGCCGGTCGGCACGGCGCCGGGGCCTGAACGGGTCAGTCCAGCGCGCCGCCGACCTCCGGGGCGAGCAGCGCGAGGAGCGCCGCCGGGGCGTCCCGGCGCTCGTCCAGGTGCAGCACCAGGTCCTCGATCGCCTGCTGGCGGTGCCGATCCAGGACGCGCCCGGTCAGATCCCGATACTTGTCCACGATGTCGGCGTTACCGAGTGGACGCTGCACCGAGCCGAGCGGCGTTTCGATGCGCCGCTCGTGGGTCTGACCAGCATCGGTGGTCAGGCGCACCCGCCCCGCAGTGGCCGGTCCGGACCCCCGGGTCACGGTCATCCGGTCGATCAGCCGCCACACGTCGTCCTGGTCCAGCCGGTCCGGTCGGAACTGCTCCACCGAGACCGCGCCGTCGAGGAGCGCCGCCGCCGACGCGTAGCAGACGGACATCTGCGCGGCGACGCTCTCGATCGGCCGGTGGAGCGGGAAGACCGCGTGGTCGAAGACGGGCTCGGCGACCTCGATTTCGATCCGTTCGATGGTGGCGGGGTCGAAACCGTCCGTCGCCCGCAGCGCCAGCGCGGCGTCGATCGACGGGTGGGTGTACGCCATCGCCGCGTACGGTTTGATCGTCTGTTCCGGCAGGTACCAGTGTTCGCCCAGCGCGTCGCCGATCGCCGACGGATCGGTGTCGTGCCGCGCGGTGAAGGCCGCCAGGTACCCGCCGTAGCCGCGTTCGAAGACCCGCTTGATCCCGATGTAGTCGCCGGCCGCCAGGGTCGCCGCGACCAGGCCGTTGCGGGCCGCGAAGCCGTGCTGCATGCGCTTGACCATCGATTCGTACTGCGCGGCCATCAACCCGCCCGACTGAGTCGCGGCGATGCCCAGCGCGTCTTCGAACCGGGCGGGGCTCAGGTCGTACAGCACCCCGCCGGCCGCTGCTGCCCCCAGCCCGCCGAAGACCGCGCCGGAGTGCCAGCCTCGGGTAAGTAGCTCCGGTCCGCCCAGCGCGCGGCCGACCCGGACGCCGGTCTCGAAGCCCAACACCTCGGCTCGGAGGAGGTCGGTCCCGGTGACCGTCGCCCGCCGGCCGGCCACGGCCAGCAGCACCGGCAGCAACACCGCGTTGGCGTGCCAGGGAATCCGGTACGACACGTCGTCGAGCTCGAAGCCCTGGATGAAGCTGCTGTTCAGCAGCGCCGCCGTGGACGCGTCGGTGGTGCGGCCCCACCCGGCGACCACGCTGGAGCCGGGCTCGACGGTCAGGCTCCGCACGGCGATCTGGGACCAGGGCAGTCGGGCGCCGACCAGGAGGCAGCCGACGCCGTCCAGGATCAGGTGCCGGGCCCGGGTGGTGACGTCGGCGGGGATGGCGTCGATTGAGGTCTCCGCCAGCCAGGTGACGAGCCGACCCGTCGGCCCGTCCGGGTCGGTCGGCCCGGCCGGGCCGGTCGGGGTCGCACCGGCCATTCTCGCCTCCGTTCCTGGACCCGCCGGATCAGCCCAGGTCCCGCAGGGCGTCGGAGATGGCCCGGTAGAAGGTCGGGTACGCGTAGATCATGCTGCGAAGTTCGGCCAGCGGTACCGCCGCGTGCACGGCGACCGCCAGCCCGGAGAGCACCTCGCCGCCGGCTGGCCCGACGGACGTTCCACCGACCAGCACTCCCCGGTCGGCGTCGGCGACGAGTTTGATCAGGCCGTCAGCGCGGTGGATCCACCCGCGGGCCGAGGAGCCCAGCGACACGGAGCCGACCTGGACGTTGATTCCCCGCTGACGGGCCTGGGACTCGGTGAGCCCGACCGCCCCGACCTCCGGGTCGGTGAAGGTGACCCGGGGCAACGCTTGGTAGTCGGCTCGGGGGACGACTGTGCCGTTCGGGTCCGCCCCTGCCCCCGCGTCGGATCGACGGACGCGGTCGAGTAGGTCGGCGACGACAATGCCCGCCTGGTAGGTCGCGACGTGGGTGAAGGCGCCGGCACCGGTCACGTCGCCGACCGCCCAGATTCCGTCGGTGACGCGCAGTCGGTCGTCAACCGGTAGGAAGCGCTGGTCGGCGCGGATGCCGACAGTGTCCAAGCCCAGTTCGTCCAGGTGTGCCTGGCGGCCGGTCACCACCAGCAGCCGTTCGGCGGTGTACCGCGCGTCGTTCGCCCGTAGGGTGAATTTCTGCCCGTCGTGGTCGACCCGGTCCGCCAACACTCCGGTGTGGATATTGACGCCGTCGGCACGGAGTGCGGCGGTGACCACCTCGGACGACTCCGGCTCCTCGGTCGCCAGCACCCGGTCCAACGCCTCGACCACGGTGACCTGGACGCCGAATCGCGCGAAGACCTGCGTCAGCTCCAGCCCGATCGCGCCGCCGCCGAGTACCAGTAGCGATTCCGGTAGCCGAGCCACCTCGATCGCCTGGTGGTTCGTCCAGTACGGCGTCTCGGCCAGCCCGTCGATGGGCGGTGCGGAGGGGCGGGTGCCGGTGCTCAGCACGATTCCGTGTCGGGCCTGGAAGACCTGGTCGTTGACGCGGACCCGACCCGGTCCTTCGAGTCGTCCGCTGCCCCGGATGAAGCGCCCGCCCTGGTTGCTGAACCGTTCCACCGCGACCCGGTCGTCCCAGTTGTCGGTGGCCTCCGCGCGGATCCGTTCCGCTACGGGTGCCCAGTCGGGCGACACCCGCGTCGACCCGGCGAATTCGTGCACCCGGTGTGCCTCGGCGAGGGTGTTCGCCGCTCGGATCATCATTTTGCTTGGCACGCACCCCCAGTACGGGCACTCGCCACCGACCAGGTCCCGCTCGATGCCGACGACGCTGAGCCCGGCCTCGGCGAGCCGGCCGGCCACCTCCTCGCCGCCGACTCCGAGCCCGACAACGACCACATCCACCAGTTCTGGCTCCATCCTGTCAGCCTAGGGAAGGGGCCGGGTGAGTGCCGTCAAGGGTGGGCCGGGCACCCGGACGGGCGTGCCGGTTCGGGTGAAAAGGGCACGGGCGGTCTCCGTCAACCGGTGGTGCTGCGGCACCCGAGCCCGTCGGGCGAAGACATCGAAGTCCTGCGCCGCGACCTCGTCGAGGATGCCCCCGTAGAGCGTGTACGCGGTGCGGATGCAGGCCTGCGAGGCGGGGTCGAGCAGGGTGACCCCGGGTGCGGCGGCAGCGTAGTGCGCCTGGGCCCGGGCCACCTCGTAGCGGATCAGTTCCCGAATCGGTTCGCTGGTCCGGCCGGCGGCGCGGGCGGCCAGGAGGTCGTCGCGGGTGACGCTGAAGCGGGCCAGGTCCGCGTCCGGTAGGTACGTCCGGCCACGGTCGAGGTCTTCGGCAACATCCCGGATGAAGTTCGTCAGTTGGAATGCGAAGCCGAGTTGGCGGGCGGGCTCGCGGGCGGCGACCGGGTCGGCGCTGCCGAGGATCGGCAGCATCATCGTGCCGATGACGGCGGCGGAGCCCTCCATGTAGAGGAGCAGGTCGGTATAGGTGGGGTAGGAGCTGACGGTCAGGTCCATCGCCATGCTGCGCAGAAACGACGCGAAGTCGTCTCGGTTCAGGTCGAAGACGGCGATGGTGTGTAGCACGGCGGGGAGCAGTGGGTCGGTGACCGACCCACCGTGCAGGCCGGCGAGGAACCTTTGGGCCCAGTCGTCCAGTTGGGCGGCCCGCTGCGCCGCGGGCAACTCCTCGGTTCGGTCAACAATCTCATCCGCATAGCGGGTGAAACCGTATAGAGCATGTACATGTCGCCGTTTCCAGGCGGGAAGCAGCCGGGTGGCGAGATAGTAGGTGCGGCCGTGGTGACGGTGTAGCTCACGGCATCGGTCGTAGGCGGCGGTGAGATCCGTGTCCACCGACCCTCCCTCAAATCGACGCATGAATCGACGCAACTCGTAACCCTAGGATATGCTCGCGCGCATGGCCAACGACGCAGTTGTGGGTAAAGCCCCCCGGGTCATCCCGGTCCGCCGTGGTGGCGACACCGACCCGGTGCGCGCCCGCTTGGCCGCCTACACCGAGGAGGTCGTCGCCGCGGTTGACGACACCCTCGTCGCCTTCCTCGACACCGAGACCGATGCGCTGGCCGCGATCGACCCGAGTGCCGGTGAGTTCGCCACCATCGCCCGCGACAGCGTGTTGGCCGGCGGAAAGCGGCTCCGCCCGACCTTCGCGTACTGGGGGTGGCGGGGCGTGGTCGGCGGCGCGGAGCCGCTGCCCCCCGTGCTGCCGGCGCTCGCCGCACTGGAGGTGCTGCACGCCTTCGCCCTCACCCACGACGACGTGATGGACTCCTCCGCCACCCGGCGTGGCCGGCCCACCGCACACGTCGCGGTCGCCGCCCAGCACGTCGCGGCCGGGTGGCGCGGCGACTCCGGCAAGTTCGGCGAGAACGTCGCCATCCTCGTCGGCGACCTCTGCCTGGTCTGGGCCGACCGGCTCCTCGCGCAGGCCGTCCTGCCGCCGGCCCGGCTGCTGGCGGTCCGGCGCTGCTACGACCAGATGCGGGTGGAGACCGTCGCCGGGCAATACCTCGACGTCCTCGGCGAGAGCGACCCGACGAACTGGTCGGTGGAGCGGGCCCTGCAGGTCGCCCGCTACAAGACCGCCAGCTACACGGTGCGGTGGCCGCTGCTCTTCGGCGCCGGACTGGCCGGCGTCGGCGCCGACTCCCCGCTGATCGCGGCGTACACCCGCTACGGCCAGGCCGTCGGCGAGGCGTTCCAACTCTGCGACGACCTGCTCGGCGTCTACGGCGACCCGGCCACCACCGGTAAACCCGCCGGTGATCTGCGTACCGGCAAGCCGACCGCGCTGCTCATGCTGGCCCGCAGCCGGGCCGACCACACCCAGCGCCGGGCCCTCGACCAGATCGGCGCAGGCGCGGACGACCGGGAGGTCACCCGACTGGCGGAGGTGGTCGCGGAGACCGGTGCCGTCGCCCAGGTCGAGCAGATGATCTCCGACCGGGTCGCCGAGGCGCTCGACGCCCTCACTGCTCCAGCCATCGATGACACCGCGCGGACCGCGCTCGCCGGTCTCGCGACCGTCGCCACCCACCGGCGAGCATGATGGGCGCGTCTTCCCGAGGAGGTGGTCAGGTGCGCACGGTACGCGGTCGTACGGACCGGGTGGTGATCGTCGGCGCCGGGCTCGGCGGGCTGGCCTGCGCGCTGCACCTGGCGGGCAGCGGTCGCCAGGTGACAGTGCTGGAACGCGAGCCGGTGCCGGGTGGTCGGGCCGGTCGACTCAGCGTCGACGGGTACGACTTCGACACCGGTCCCACAGTGCTCACCATGCCGGATCTGATCGCCGAGGCGCTGCACGCCGTCGGCGAGGAGCTCGACGACTGGCTCGAACTGACCCCACTCGACCCCGCCTACCGGGCGTACTATCCGGACGGCTCCACCCTGGACGTGATCACCGACACGCCCCGGATGGCCGCCGAGATCGCCAGGGTCTGCGGTCCCCGGGAGGCCGACGGCTACCTCCGCTTCGTCGACTACGCCCGTGAGCTGTGGCGCCTCGAGCGGGCTGACTTCATCGAACGCAACCTGGACGCCCCCACCGACCTGCTCACCGGGAACCTGCTGAAGCTACTCGCCGGCGGTGCCTTCCGGCGGCTTCAGACGAAGATCAACCAGTTCTTCCGAGACCCGCGTACCCAGCGCGTCTTCTCCTTCCAGGCGATGTACGCCGGGCTCGCGCCGCACGACGCACTCGCCATCTACGCGGTTATCGCGTACCTCGACTCCGTCGCCGGGGTGCACTTTCCGCGCGGCGGCATCCACGCCGTCTCGCGGGCCATGGCCGGCGCCGCCGAGAAACACGGGGTGCAGCTTCGGTACGACACCACCGTGACCCAGGTGGAGACGGCCGCCGACCGGGCGACCGGTGTCCGGACCGCCAGCGGGGAGTTCGTCCCCGCCGACGTGGTGGTGCTCAACCCGGACCTGCCGGTGGCGCACCGGGAACTGCTCCAGACCCGGCACCGCCGGTTGACCTACTCCCCCTCCTGCGTGGTCCTGCACGTCGGGTCGACACAGGGCTATGCGAAGATCGCTCACCACAACATCCACTTCGGGCGGGCGTGGCGCGGCACCTTTGACGAGGTCATCCGTCGGGGCGAGTTGATGAGCGACCCGTCGCTGCTGGTCACCAACCCGAGTCGGACCGACCCGTCGGTAGCCCCCGCCGACCGGCACGCCTACTACGTGCTGGCGCCGGTGCCGAACCTCGACCGGGCCCCGTTCGACTGGCGGGGCGGCTTGGCCGACCGCTACGCCGACCGGCTGGTGCGAACGCTGGAGGAGCGGGGCTACGTGGGCTTCGGAGACGGCATCGAGGTGCTGCGGACGGTCACCCCCGCCGAGTGGGCGGAGCAGGGCATGGCCGCCGGCACGCCGTTCGCCTCCGCGCACAGCCTCTTCCAGACCGGGCCGTTTCGACCGCCCACCCTGCACCGCGGACTCGCGAACGTGGTCTTCGTCGGCTCGGGCACCCAGCCCGGAGTTGGGGTGCCGATGGTGCTGATCTCCGGCAAGCTCGCCGCCGCGCGGGTGACGGGGGTCGCTTCGTGACCGGTCGAGAAACCCACCAGGTCGAGCTGGTGGATGAGGCCGGCGTGGTGACTGGGCAGACCACCGTGCGCGCCGCGCACCAGCCGCCGGGGCGGCTACACCGTGCCTTCTCGGTACTGCTCGTCGACCCCGACGGTCGGGTCCTGCTCCAGCGCCGGGCCGCGGTGAAGACCCGCTTCCCGCTGCGCTGGGCCAACGCCTGCTGCGGCCACCCGTTGCCCGGCGAGCCGCTGACGATGGCCGCCAACCGCCGGCTCGGCGAGGAGCTGGGCGCCGCCCCGGTCGAGCTGACCGAGGTCGGCGTCTACGTCTACCGGGCCGAGGACCCGACCACCGGCAGGGTCGAGTTCGAGTACGACCACGTCCTCCGGGGCGACCTGCCGGCCCACGCCCCGCTGCGCCCGGATCCGGAGGAGGTCGCCGAACTGCGCTGGGTGCCCCCGGCCGTGCTGGCAGCGGAGCTCGACGCCGACCCACCCGCGTACGCCCCGTGGTTGGGCGGGGTGCTCAACCGGTTGCTACACCCGGGCGAGCCGACCCTGCGTCAGCCCATGCTGGCGGCCGAGGACGCTCCGGAGCGGCCAGGTGGCGGATGAGGCACTGAGCGCTGGCGCCGTCGCCCGCCGGCTGGGGGTCGCGGTGACGACCCTGCGCACCTGGCATCAGCGCTACGGGCTCGGGCCCAGCGAGCACCTCCCCGGGCATCACCGCCGCTACACCCCGGCCGACCTTGCCCGCCTGGAGACCATGCGGCGGCTCACCGCCAACGGGGTCGCCCCGGCCGAGGCCGCCCGTTGGGCAGTTCAGGCCCCCGACGCCGCGCTTCCCGGCCCCACCCCCCGGACCGAGAGACGGGGGGTGCGCGACGGCGGTGGCGCGACAATCCCGGTGGGCCGGTCCGGCCCGACCGCTCGGGGTCTGGCCCGGGCCGCCATGCGACTTGACTCCAACGCCATCAACGAGGTGATCGACCGGGCCATCCGCATCGACGGCGTGGTCACGACCTGGGACACGCTGCTGCGACCAGTGCTCGCCGGGATCGGTGAACGGCACGTCGCGACCGCGGCGCTGATCGAGGTCGAGCACCTGGTGTCCCGCTGCGTGTCGGAGGCGTTCGCCGCGGTGGTCCGCGCTCACGCGCCCAATGGGCCACCTCGCATCCTGCTCTCCTGCGCCGACGAGGAGCAGCACAGTCTGCCGCTGGAGGCGCTCGGGGCGGCGCTGGCCGAAGTCGGGATCGCCCACCGGCTGCTCGGGGCCCGAGTGCCGGTGCGGGCGCTGCTGGAGGCGGTCAACCGTACCGGGCCGGCTGCGGTCGTGCTGTGGTCGCAGACCCGGAGCACCGCCGATCCCACCCAGCTCACCGCCCTGCTCACGGGCCCCCATCGGCCGCTGCTGGTGTTCGCGGCCGGCCCGGGCTGGCGGGCAGACAGCCTCCCCGCCGGGGTGGTGCGCCCGGTGGACCTCGCCGAGGCGCTCTCGCTCGCGGCAGCCGTACGCGACTCGTTGGACCAGTCAGCCGCGGGGTAGGGGCTGCCCGCGAGCCTGGGCCCGGTTGCGGGGCCGAGTTGTCCGCGAGGGCCGACCCTGGCCGGATTCCGGGCTTCACCTGCGGGTTCCGCTCTGGTGGGGAACACTCGGGGTCGGTTTGGCTGAGCGGCGTGCCATCACGTATGCTTTCGAAGCCTCCGGCGGGGCCGGATGGGAGCAAGACCGTCAGAACTTGTGAGTGTGCAATGATGGCGGGGCCGCCCTCATCGTCTAGCGGCCCAGGACGCCGCCCTTTCAAGGCGGTAGCACGGGTTCGAATCCCGTTGGGGGCACGGTCCGACCTCGGTCGGATGAGCTAGGTCCTGTGGAGCAGTTGGAGTGCTCGCCGCCCTGTCAAGGCGGAGGTCGCGGGTTCAAGTCCCGTCAGGACCGCAAACGTTGAAGGCCGCGCTAGCACGCGCGGCCTTCAACATATCGGGTAGGTGACCCGGCCCGTCGGCGACCTCGGCGGGCAGGTAGCATGACCCGAAGCACGGCCAGGTAGCTCAGTTGGTACGAGCGTCCGACTGAAAATCGGAAGGTCGGCGGTTCGACCCCGCCCCTGGCCACATAGCCTTTCGCCGGGCTATACGGTCCCCACCAGCGGCAACGTAGGTGGGGATCTTTTGTATCCGGCGTTGCCTGGGAGCTCTGAGGATGGCCGTGGTTGAGGCCACCTGCCGCCGTGTCCGCTCCGGGTCGAAGTCGATCACAAACTCGACGGTAGGTGAGTCCGTAGGCACCTAGGTTTGTACGTACTAACCTAGTCTCACCTGAGAGCTCGCCAATTGGGGCAGCCGAAGGTAACATCCGCGTTCCCGCCGTCTTCGCGTATCCACTGGTGGATGCCTTCCACCGTGGTTAGGGACACGGTGGCCGCGGTACCTGGCCCAAAGTTCTTGATAAACGGCGCGGGCCAGAAGCTAATCACCTGCCTACCTCCGGACTGTTCCGGATGGCCTTCTCGTGCTGCTGGTGCCTCTACCCGTCTGCCGGTTGCCAGCACGACATGATCCAGGCCGGAGAACATGACGACGTCACCCCTGACGGGGCGAGACAGTAGAGGCCCTGCGCCGTTGTAGACGTGCCTTTCCATTGCCAGGTGGTGAACGAGTGTTGGTGTGAAATTTCTCGGTTCGCCGTTGGTGTAGAGGTGCCTCAGCGTATCGGTATTCACGATGTCTCCGTTCAGTATTGCTGCGACGATTACCGCTTCCCAGCAGTTCATTTCGGCGCTTCTGTTGGAGAAATTCACCTCACCCTCGCCGGTGATGAGGTTGACGAAGCTGTTGTTCGTAGGTGATTCACCCACGGGCCCTGATGGAACCCACCTCATCATCGCACGATCCACTAAACTTTGCTCGGCGGTATCGGCGACTTCCCTCTGCAGTTCCGCCTGCACGATAGCGTCATTGAGTGATTCGAAGTCACCGCGAAGGAAGAGAATACAAGCTGTGAGGACACGGTCTGGGTCATTGCGTTGGCACATTACCGTGTAGTCGTCCGTTTCCCGGATCTGCCTCTCGGTCAAAGCATTTCTGTCGAGGTCGACGAGTCTCATCGTTTACCCATCCTCTCCCCACGAGTTACTGCCAAATATTCGGCGATTTCGAAATTGACGGCATCGACAATTTCAAGCCACCGCCAGCACTGGATACCGTACTCCTGAGGCTCAATATTCGGAGGCTGTCGCCGCTGTCGTGAATTCGACAGAAATGTATGTATCAGAATGGCGTGTAGTGTCTCGGCGTGCGGCGGTGGTTCTCACTGGGTGTTTTGATCATATTTGTTCTTGTTTGACTGGCAGTCACGGTTTTTGAATCGGCGAAGTTGGTAGGCATCAGCGTCTGATCCGCTGTGACCCAGCCAAGGGGGAACTAAAGGTCGTCATACCAGGACGTATCACGCAAGTCGTGTGAAGCGTTTGTGGATCTGACGGGCGGCCTTGCCCGGACTGACACTTCCAGCATCGAGCAAAAGATCCACATTCATGAGCGAGGTCGGCGGTTCGACCCGCCCCTGGCCGTGTAGCCTTTCGTCGGGCTATACGGTCCCCGCCAGCGGAGACGTAGGTGAGGATCTTGCTGGATGGCCTCCGCGCGTCGATGGCCACCCGGCCGGGCCAAGGGCCCGGGTCGGTTGTCTCCGCCCTGGCCCGCGCGCAGGGAGGCCGCCACCCGTTGGCCCCGCAGCCTCCCTTGCGAACCGCACGGATCGCTAACCGGCGCAACCAGGCACGCCGGAGCAGTTGTTCGGTCGATTCTTGACCACGATGGTGCCGGTGGCGGTGTTCAACTCGACCGTTCCATTGAACACGTTGAAGATACCCCCGCCATCGGTGGCGGCGATATTCTCTACCACCTTCGTGTCGAAGAGACGGGCGGCGCCCCCGAATGTGTTGTGTATGCCGCCGCCCTCGTCACCTGCCTGGTTTCCGGTGACCTTTGTTCGCCGCAACACCAGCGAGCCGGTGTTGTAGATGCCGCCAGCATCGGTGTCCGCCGTATTGTTTTTGATGGTGCTGTTCTCGACGACGACGACGGAGGAGCCCGGGTTCATGCCCAGTCCACCAACGAGGCTTGCGGTGGCGACATTTTCGGCCACGGTGACGGATTTGAGGGTGAGTTGTGTGTCGAGGTTTGCGAGGATGCCGCCGACCTCCATCGCGGTGTTGTTCGTGATGGCGGTATCCGTTACGGTGCCGATTCCGATAAACATGATAAGGCCGCCGGTGCCGAATGAGGCGTGATTGGCGTTGATGGTACTGCTGTCGATCTGGACCTCGCCCGCGCCGAAGACCCCAGCCCCGACGAAGCCGGTGGTGTTGGTACGCACGTTGGTCTTGCGGATCTTGAGTACGCCAAAGCTGAGGACGCCGCCACCAAAAACGGCAGCGCTATTGTCATCAACGGACGAGTGGTTTATGTGGGTAATGCCGGCTCTTCGAAGTTAGGCGAGGTTGAGGTGTCCGCGGTGGCGTCGGGTGGTCGCGGTGCGGGTGCGTAGGCGCTGGTTTTCGGGGTTTCGGAAGCCGTAGGCGTCGCGGGCGACGGTCTTGATGACCCGGTTGGTTCCTTCTGAGCCGGCGTTGGTGATGCCGGTGGTCAGGAACGCGTGGATCTGCGGCCACCAGGTCTCGATGGTGGTGGCGAGTCGGTGTAGTTCGGGCAGGTCAGTGGCAGCGCAGCGGGTGTAGAAGCGGCGTAGCAGCCGGTGGACGTGTTCGCGGTCGGGCTGGGTGCGGGCGGTCGCGAGCAGGTCGAGCAGGTCTTCCTTGGCGTTCCACGCGGCGAGGATCGGGGTGCCGATCTTGGCGGGTAGGGCGTCGAGGGTGTCGGTCAGGCGGTCGACGTGTTTGCCGGGCATGCGAGCCGCCGAGCGGGTCAGCCGGTTGCGCATCCGCCACTCCGGGTCGTTACCGCGGCCACGACGCCCGCGTTGGGTGAGCGTGACCCGGCGGCGGACCTCGGTCACGGCCCGGTTGGCCAGCTGCACGACGTGGAAGTGGTCGGCGACCAGCACCGCGTGCGGCAGCACTTGCCGGATCGCGGCCTTGAACACGGTGCACATGTCGATCGCGACCGCGCGGATCTGCTCGCGCCAGGCCGGTGGGCGAGCGGCCAGCCAGCCGGTGACAGCGGCGGTGGTGCGGCCTTCGACCTGCGCGAGGAGCCCTTGGCCGCCGGACAAGTCGCAGAAGCCGACGTGCCACCGGTCCGCGGTCGTGGTCCACGAGGCGGCCTGCTCGTCCCAGATCCAGTGCGGTTTGCCCCGGCGGACCTCGTCGATGCCAAGCACCGCGACCGGCTCGGGCTCGGCCGGCAACACCGCAGTGGCGTGGGTGGTGAACGCGGCCGCGACGATCGGCCACGAGACACCGTGGTCGCGGGCGGCCTGCACGATCGTGCGCCCGCCGTCGGCGACCGCCGCCCCAGCCGCCTGCCGCAACCGGATGGTCAGCCTTGAACGGGCCGGCACCTGGGCGACCTGCTCGGTGAACGACCTGCGCGGACAGGCCGGCGTCGGGCAGTACCAGCGTCGTTTACGCCAGCGCAGCCTCACCGGCCGCCCAGCGACCGGCAGGTCCCGCGGCCGCGTCGTGGTCCACTGCTTCACCCGCGCTGCTCGCTGCCCGCACTGCGGGCAGCATCGTGCCTGTTCACAACTGGTGGACAGGTTCACCACGGGGACGCCGGCGGCGTCCAGCTCGACTCGCTCGGCCACCAGGCCGTCCAGACCCAGCAGCCGGGTCGTATCGTTGACCATGCTCGCAGCTCTTCACTTGTGACATCCGAACTAGACACTCAGATGATCACCGATGAGCTGCGAGCCCTTCACATCCGGGTCACCGCCAGCCACGAACCCCGCTCAACTTCGAAGAGCC
>NZ_AZWO01000020.1 GCF_000514775.1 Salinispora pacifica CNR114
GACCTCGCCGCTGCCCATGGAGAAGCCGACCAGGACCACGTCGGTGAGGTCCAGGGTCTCCAGGACCGCGTTCAGGTCGCCGGCGAAGGTGTCGTAGTCGTAGCCGACGGTGGGTTGGCTGGACTGNCCGAAGCCCCGCCGGTCGTAGGTGATCACCCGGTAGCCGGCCTTGAGTAGGGCCGCGGACTGCTTCTCCCACGAGTGCCCGTCCAGGGGGTAGCCGTGGATGAGTACCACCGGCTGTCCCTGACCGTGGTCCTCGTAGTACACGTCGATGTTGGTGCTGTTCTCGGTTCCGACGGTGATGTACGGCATGACGACCTCCCAGACCAAAAGTGAGAACGTTCGTTCTCGCTTGCGCTGGGTAGTACGTTAGAGAACGAACGTTCCCCTGCGCCAGCCGGGGCAGCGTGACCGTCACCACACTTGACCGGGACAAGAGGAAGCCATGGCCCCCGCCACCCGAAACCGGACCACATCCCAGACCGAGCAGATTCGCGAACACGTCCTGATCACCGCCGACCGGCTCTACTACAGCCGCGGCATAAACGCCGTGGGCATGGACGCCCTACGCAACGAGGCCGGCGTTTCTCTCAAACGCCTCTACCAGCTGTTCCCCTCCAAGGAGAACCTTGTCGAAGCCGTCCTGCATCGCCGCCGCGGCATCTGGAACAGCCTCGTCGAAACCGCCATCGCCACCGGCAGTGACATACCCCGAGATCAACTACTCGCCGTCTACGACATGCTGGCCCACTGGTTCGACGAAGACGACTTCCGCGGCTGCGTCTTCATCAACACCTTCGGCGAGCTCGGCGGCACCGCACCCCACATCGCCGCGCTCATCCGCGACCACAAGGCAAACTTCCAGGCACGCCTGGCCGAACTGGTCACCCAAACCGGCGCCCCCGCCGCACTCGCCCACCAACTCGCCATCCTCGCCGAAGGCGCCCAGACCACCGCCGCCATCGCCGGCACCAACGACGCCGCCCACCACGCCCGCGCCGCCGCCACCACCCTGATCGACACCGCCCTGGCCACCAACCGGCCACAAGCCCCCACAACGGGGTAAAACCTCCCGGGCGCCGCCGGACCGGACTCAGAGGAGGTTCACCCCGAGCAGCAGGGTGCCGGCCGTGAGGCTGGCGCCGCCGGCGACGGTGAGCCAGATGAGTTTGTTGGGCTTGGTGTCCCGGGGCCGGATCACCGAGAGGAAGAAGCCGAGCGGCATCAGGATCGGGGCGGCGACGAAGAGCAGCCGGATCAGCGTACGGGTGCCGCTTCCCGCGTCGGCCTCTTCGATGTAGGGGAGGGCGACGAGGGCGAAGAGGACCAGCACCCCGGCGTGCGCGTGCCCGGCGGCCCAGAGGCCCCGGCGGACCGGGTTGTCCAGGTAGCCGGCTACGCGCCCGGCGAGGTGCTGGAGCAGGGCCAGTCCGCCGAACGCGATCGTCGCGACGGTGATCAGCAGGATTCCGGCGGTGTTCAGGGTTGACGGGGACATCGGGCACCTCCAACTAGTCAGTGTAAAGATGCACCTCCGCCCGAATCTTGTCAACATCTAGATTCCCCACCAGGCAAGCTCTCAGCGGTCGCCGGCGTCAGAGGTATCGGAGGTGACCGGTGTCCGAACGCATCGACGGGGAGTTCACCGCGTTTGTCAACGAACGGGGTGGTGTTCTACTGCGGGCCGCCTACGCCCTGGCCGGCAGCCAGCACGGCGCCGAGGACCTGCTCCAGACCGCGCTGGCCAAGGCGTACGCCCGCTGGTCACGGATCCGGGGAGAGCCCGAGCCGTACGTACGCCAGATCCTCTACCGGGACCAGGTGTCCGGCTGGCGGCGCCGTTCCCGCCGGCCGGAGTTCCCGGTCGCCGTGCCGCCCGACAGCGTCGGCGGACCCGACCGCGGGCACGAGGTTGACCTGCGGCTGCTGCTGCGCGAGGCGCTGCTGGCGCTGCCACCGCGGCAACGCGCGGTACTGACCCTGCGCTACCTGGAAGACCGGAGTGTCGAACAGACCGCCGAGCTGCTCGGCTGCCGGGCCGGCACGGTCGCCAGTCAGACCTCCCGGGCGCTGGCCCGACTGCGGCAACTGGTTCCCGCACTCGACGGGCACCGCACCGAGGAGTGGAGATGAACGGACCAACCGAGCAGGACCTACGGATCGCACTGCGGGAGCTGGCCGACGAGGCCCGCCCGCCAACCAGCCTCGCCGACGCCGCGCGGAGCCGGGGCCGACGGCTGCGGCACCGACGGCGACTGGCTGTGACCGGTGGCGCGCTGGCGGCGTTGGTCGCCCTGGCCGCTCCCTTCGTCTGGCTCCGGCCAACCGCCCCCGAGCCGGGCCCGGCCGCCTGGGTTCCGCCGTCGAACCCAGCGGCACCGAGCCCATCCCGGATACCGGCACCCACCGGGAACTGGGCCCAGCGCCCCCTGCCGCTGCCCGGCGGGTGGCTACTGGTCGGTGCCACGCCGTCCGGCATGTCCTACACGCCGGACGGCGAGCGCATCATCCAGCAGGGGTACGCGTTGGACCGCACCCAGGACCAGTACGTCAGCACCGACGAGTACGACGAGATCTGGACCTCACCCAGCGGCGCGGTCGCGGGGGTGGTGGACTACGACCGGCCGGGCGAGTTCGGGTTACTCGACCTGGGCAGCGGCGCGGTCCGCTGGGTGCGTACCGGTCAGCACGCCATGACGCCACAGTGGTCACCCGACGGCAGCCGAATCGCCCTGACCATCGGACGACACACGGCCCTCGGTGTGCTGAGTGCCACCGGCGAATGGCAGCTGTTCCCGGTGGACACCGAGAGGTACTTCTGCACCGACTACTGCTACTTCACCTGGACCCGGGACGGCCGGGAGGTGGTGTGGCAACAGACCGACCCCACCGCGCCCCGCTCCGAGGCTGCGCCGCACATCCGGCGGGGGGTGCAGCTCTTCTCCCCCGACGACGGCCGTCCGACCCGGTTCCTCCCGATCAAGGGGGACCCCACCGGACCGTGGTCCTGGTCGCCGGACGGCCAGCGGGTGGTGGTCAAGGGCCCGCAGGGGCCGGAGATCGTCGAGGTTGCCACCGGGCGCGTGCTCGGGCCGACGGCGAGCGCGGAGGCGGCGTGGGGCCCCGACAACCAGTTGCTGTACCAGGACCGGCTGACCGGGGAGATGGTGCTGGTCGACCTGGACGGTCGGGAACTCGTCCGGCAGGCCCTTCCGGGGAAGGTCGGGCAGGACCTGACGGTTCTGGTGGCACCCCGTTGACCGGCCGGCAGACACTCGCGGCAGCCCGGTCCGCGAAGCGCCGGACCGGTCGCGCTCCGCCCTACTCGACGATTCCCTGCTCGCGGGACCAGCGCAGCAGCTCGGCCTCGGCCTCGTCCCGCCCCAGCGGGCCCCGCTCCAGCCGTACCTCCTTGAGGTGCTTCCAGGCCTGCCCGACGACCGGACCCGGCGGTACGCCGAGCAGCTCCATGATCGCGTTGCCGTCCAGGTCGGGGCGGACCCGGGCCAGGTCCTCCTCGGCCGCGAGCCGAGCGATCCGCTCCTCCAGCGCGTCGTAGTCGGCGGCGAGTCCGGCGGCCTTACGCCGGTTGCGGGTGGTGCAGTCGGAGCGGGTCAGCTTGTGCAGCCGCGCCAGCAGGTCACCGGCGTCGGTGACGTACCGGCGCACCGCCGAGTCGGTCCACTCGCCCCGGCCGTACCCGTAGAACCGCAGATGCAGCGCGACCAGTGCGGTGACCTTGGTGGTGGTCTCCCGGGGGAAGCGCAGCGCCTTCATCCGGGCCTTGGTCATCCGGGCGCCGACCACCTCGTGGTGGTGGAAGCTGACCCGACCGTCCGACCCGACCGCCTTCGTCGCCGGCTTGCCGACGTCGTGCATGAGCGCGGCCATCCGGAGGATGAAATCGCAGCCGTCCTCCTCGTACGAGACGGCGTTGCGCACCACGGTCAACGTGTGCTCGTACACGTCCTTGTGCTGGGCGTGCTCGTCGATCTCCAGCTTGAGCCCGGTCAGCTCGGGCAGGAACCGCTCGGCCAGCCCGGTGTCGACCAGCAGTCGCAGGCCGGCCACCGGGTCCGCGCCGCAGAGCAGCTTGGTGAACTCGTCCCGGATCCGCTCCGCCGTGATCCGATCCAGGTCGGCGGCCATCCGTACCATCGCCGCCCGGACGTCCGGGTGCACGGCGAACCGCAGCTGGGCGGCGAACCGGGCCGCCCGCAGCATCCGCAGCGGGTCGTCGCGGAACGACTCCTCCGGCGCCGCCGGGGTACGGACCACTTTGGCCGCGAGATCCGCCAACCCGCCGTGCGGGTCGGTGAAGCGATGCTCGGGGAGGCTGACCGCCATCGCGTTGACGGTGAAGTCCCGCCGCTTCAGGTCCTCGGCGAGGCTCGTGCCGTACTGCACCACCGGATTGCGGCTGACCTGGTCGTACACCTCCGCCCGGAAGGTGGTGATCTCCAACCGCAGGCCGTCGCGCTGCACTCCGATGGTGCCGAACTCCCGCCCGGTCTCCCAGATCGCCTCGGCCCAACCACGCACGATCCGCAGCGTCTCGTCCGGCTGCGCGTCGGTGCAGAAGTCCAGGTCGTCGCCGAGACGGCCGAGCAGTGCGTCGCGGACCGATCCGCCGACCAGGTGCAGTTCGTGACCGGCGCTCGCGAAGCGGCGGCCCAACTCGTCGGCGACCGGAGAAACCCGGAGCAGTTCGGCTACGGCGGTGCGCTGCGCGGCGGTGAGTTCGCGGCGGTCGGCGGCGTGCGGTGCGGAATCGGACATGGGAGGGCCAGCCTATCGGTCCGACCGGGCCCGGCATCCGCCGGGCGCGGATGACGCCGGGCCGACGACTAGTCTGTGTCGAGGCCCTCGCCCGCGGACCCATGGTCGGTGCCGGGCACCGACCAGATCCTGGAGGCGACAACGATGAGCGGCCGGCTCTACCGCAGCGCCAACGCGCTGGGCGACGGTGGCCGACCGACGGGAGACGACGCGATCTTCATCTCGGCTGAGCCGCTGAACCAGCCGGCCGCCGAGGCGGTCGCGCCACCGGATGAGGCGGTGGCCGAGGGGAGCGCCGCGGCGAACAGCCTGGTGATGGCCGCGGGCAGCCTGGTCAGTCGGGGTACGGGTTTCATCCGGAACCTGATGATCGGCGCGGCTCTGGGCAACCTGGTCGGTAACGCGTACACCACGGCGATCTTCCTCCCGAACCAGGTGTACGAGTTCCTGCTCGGCGGAGTGCTCACCAGCGTGCTGGTGCCGGTGCTGGTCCGGCGGCGCAAGGCCGACCCGGACCGGGGCGAGGCGTACGCCCAGCGGCTGCTCACCCTGGCGGTGGTGGCGCTCGCCGCCGCCGCCCTGATCGCGGTGGTCCTGGCTCCGGTGCTGACCGGCATCTACGCCGGCGGTAAGGACGAGAACTACCGGGGCCTGGTCACCAACCTGTCGTACCTGATGCTGCCGATGTTGTTCTTCACCGGCATCAGCGCGCTGATCGCCGCCGTGCTGAACACGCGCGGGCACTTCGCCGCCCCGATGTGGGCGCCGATCCTGAACAACCTGGTGGCCATCGGCACCTTCGGCCTCTACATCTGGGTCTACGGCGCGCAGGCGCTCCAGCCGGGCCAGGTCGGGGCGGACCGGATCCTGTTGGTCGGCGGCGGCACCCTGCTCGGGGTGGCGGTGCAGGCCGCGGGTCTGCTGCCCGCCCTACGCAAGGTCGGCTTCCGGTGGAAGCTGCGTTTCGACTTCCGCGCGTTGGGACTGCGGGAGTTGGCCCGGCTCGGCGCCTGGATGTTCTGCTACGTCGCGGTCAACCAGCTCGGGCTCTTCGTGGTGGTCAACCTGCTCACCCGGGTCGCCGGCGAGGACGACGCCGGCCTGCTGATCTACAACAACGTCTTCCTGCTGCTGATGATGGCGCACGGCGTCATCGCGGTCTCGATCATCACCGCGCTGATGCCCCGGATGAGCGCCGCCGCGGCGGACGGCCGATTCACCGACCTCACGGCCGACCTGTCCCGGGGCACCCGGATGGTCACGGCCGTACTCGCCCCGGTGGCGGTCTGCTACGCCGTGCTGGCCGCGCCGATCTCCGTGGTGGTGTTCCGGTACGGCGCGTTCACCGGGGAGAACGCCACCGCCACCGCCACCGTGCTGCTGGTCGCCGCAATCGGCTTGGTGCCCTTCGCGGTCAGCCAGCTCCTCACGTTCGCGTTCTACGCACTACCGGACACCCGTACGCCCGCGCTGGCCAACATCCCGGTGGTGGCGCTGCGGGTGCTGCTCCAGGTCGGGCTCTACGTCGTCCTTCCCGCCACCTTCGCGGCGGCCGGCATGATGCTCGGCAACGCGATCTCGTACCTGGCGGCGGTGGTGCTGTCCGCGTTGCTGTTGCGGCCCCGGGTCGGCCGGATCGGGCTGGGCGGGATCATGCGTACGGTGGGCAAGGTGCTGGTCGCCGCGCTCGGAGCGGCACTGGTCGGTCTCCTGGTGGTCCGCCTGCTGCCGGGCCGGCCGGAGGAGCTCGGGTGGTTCGCGGCGGCGGTACAGCTGCTGATCGGTGGGGCGGCGATCGGTCTCAGCTACCTCGGGCTCGCGATGCTGCTCCGGATCGGGGAGGTCACCGAGGTGGTCACCATGGTCCGCCGCCGGCTCGGTCACTGAGCGTCCCGTTCTGACCGTTTCTCCCGAGGCGGGAACGATCTGATCCGCCCACCGGCGGGAGTGCACTCTGCGTGAACGAGGATCACCAATCTGGGGATACGGCTGTGGATAACTTCCGCTCCGCCGCGCCGTTGCCGCGCCAGCCTGTGGATAACCAGCCGGGCGGGAGGCATGTCCGGTGCTGGCCCGGGAATCTGGCCCGGGTGCCCGGCCACCCGACCCCAGCCCCTGCGGCAACTACTAGCGGTCAACCTCTAGATTGGCTAGTACATGCGCCAGCAACACCGCCAACAACAGCCAAAACCGGACAAGACACCCGAGCCTGGCAGCCGCTAGCGGTGCGGTGGGAAGATGACATGCTGGGGAAGGTGGGGAACCCAGGTAAGGTCGCTCTCGACGGATGCGGCCGGTTTCGGCGCAGGCGCCGACAACAGCCGGCCGGTTCGTGGAAGGCAGAGCGGAAGCCACAATGCCCAGCAACGCGGGTCCATCGATCGACACGATCACCGAGGGAGGACGGGTGACCCAGGTCGGCGGGGGTCAGGAGGCGGACGAGGACGCTCCTCCGGTCATGACCTTCGGTGCTCCGATCGCCGGTGATGTGCTCGCCGAGCGGTACGAGCTCGTCGAGCACATCAACAACGACAGCGCCGGCCGGCTGCTCTGGCGTGGGGTCGATGTCGTGTTGCGCCGTCCCGTCGCAGTGGTGCTGCGCTACCCGGGCGGCGACTCCGCCACCGAAATGCTCCAAGCCGCCGTCGCCGCCAGCCGGGTCATCCACCCCAACCTGGTCGGTGTCTACGACGCGATCGACGAGGGCGAGCGGGCATACGTGGTCCGCGAGTGGGTCGACGGACAGTCGCTGCGGGAGCTCGTGGCCGCGGGGGCACTGGATCCAGCTCGGGCGACCGCCGTCGGCAACGCCGTCGCAAGCGCCCTGGCCGCCGTGCACGCCACTGGAATGGTGCACGGCAACGTCCACCCCGGCACGATCATGATCAGTGATGATGGCCGGGTGGTGTTGGCGGACGCGCGCACCGACGGGGCCGACAGCCAGGCCAGCGACCTTCGGGCGGTCGGCGGCGTCCTCTACTTCGCACTGACCGGCCACTGGCCGCACGCCGAGGTCCCGCTACACGGCGCCACCGCCGGACACGGACGGGCGGCGACCCCGGACGCGGTCCGGGGTCCGACGGGTGCGCTCGCCGCGCCGCGCCAGGTCCGGGCCGGGGTTCCGGCATACCTCGACGACCTCACCATGGATCTGCTGGACGGCTCACTCCCGCCCCCACCGTCTGATGTCCTCGCCGCGGAGTTGGCCCGGCTGGATGTCCCGGTCGATGAGCACCTGCTGGAAAGCAGCGGTCCACTGCGGTTCACCGCCGAGACCGGGGACGAGCCGTCACCGCTGGCCGCGGCGGGCGGGCGCAAGTTTGCCGTCGGGATCGCCAGCCTCCTCGCCGTCGCGCTCGTCGGCCTCCTGATCGGCATCAGCGTGCTCAGCGGAGGCGGGGACAGCGACCGGAACCCGACGACGGCCGCCAGTCCTTCTCCCACCACGACGGCTGGTGAAGATCCACCCGACTCCGTAGCGGCCGAACCGCCGGAAATCAGCGCTGCGAAGGTCATTGACCCGGACAGTGGGGACCGCGTCGAGGTCCGCAACGCCGAGAAGGTGTTCGACGGCAGCCTGGATGAGGGCTGGGCGACCCAGACCTACCGGGGGCACCCGGATTTCGGCAAGATCAAGCGCGGCATGGGCATCTGGCTCGACCTCGGTGAACCCCGCAAAATCAAGTCCCTGCAGGTGCAACTCTCGGCCCGGGGTGCGTCGGCCCGGTTGTACACGGGCGCCAACGACCACCCCTCCTCAAGCGCGGGCGACAATGCGCTCTTCGAGGAGTACGAGCAGAACCCGATCGGGCCGGCCAAGGAAGATGCTGGCACGACGATGACCTTCGACGCCTTCGATGCGGACACCGAATACCAGTACCTGCTCGTCTGGCTGACCGAGCTGCCGCCGAGTGACGGCGGCTACAAGGTCGGCATTCAGGAGATCAAGGTCTCGTGATCCGCTCACCGCGTCCCCGGCACTGTCTCCGCCGGGCGCGGTGATGGCGCCGAACGGGTCAACCGAGCGGCCGGTGGGTCACGACGGCCCACCGGCAACCGCTGCCTCCTCCGATCTCGAGCTGCTGCGCGCGCACGTCGCTGGCGATCGGGACGCCTTTGCCGAGCTACTGCACCGGCACCGGGACCGGCTCTGGGCGGTGGCGGTGCGCACCCTCGGCGACCGGGAGGAGGCGGCCGACGCGCTGCAGGACGCGCTGCTCTCTGCTCATCGGGCCGCCGGACGGTTCCGGGGCGATTCGGCGGTGACCACCTGGCTGCACCGGATCGTGGTCAACGCTTGCCTGGACCGGATCCGCCGCCGCCAGGCGCATCCGACGGTGCCGCTGCCCGACGGCGTACGCGACGGGGCCGGTGCCACCGGTGGCACGGAGCCGGCCGCTCCCATGCCCGACCACGACACTGCTCTGGTGGTCCGGGAGGCGCTGGCCGCGCTACCGGTCGAGCAGCGTGCCGCGCTGATCCTGGTCGACGTGCAGGGCTACCCGATAGCCGAGGTTGCCCGCATCCTTGAGGTAGCGGAGGGGACGGTGAAGAGCCGGTGTGCCCGGGGTCGGGCCCGTCTGGCAGCGACGCTCGGCTATCTCCGGACGGCGCCGGAGCAGCCACTCCTGGACGGGGGTATGCCAGCCGTCACGGGACGGAACCACCAGCCGCGCGGTGGCGTCCGATCGGTGTCGGGGCGACCCCGGCGCGAAGCCAACCAGGAGGAGCTGTGACGACCGGGGCGTTCCGGGAGGTCGACCACGAGTTACTCGCTGACTACGTCGGTGGGGCACTGGCGGGCACTCCCGACGAGATGACCGTCGCCCGCCTGGTCGAGCGAGACGAGGCTTGGGCGGACGCCTACGCCCGGCTCGCGCCGGCGGTCGCGGAGGTCCACGCCGCCCTGCTCGCCTACCGGACGGCGGAGGAGATGCCCGCGACCGTGGCGGATCAGCTTCGCGCCGCGCTGGCCGCGACCGACGCTGCGCCGACGACCGAGGGCGCGCCAGCCGAGGGCGTGACGGCCGGCAGAGCAGCGCGACCTTCGGTAGTGCCGGCTCAGCCGCACGCTGGGTCACGGCGCCCCGGTGGCGTTCCGCACCCGGCCACCGCCGGCCCCGGCCGACGACGCCGGCGGTGGCAGCGGGTCGGTGCTCCGGTCGCGCTCGCCGCGGTGGCGGTGGCCGCTGTCGGGCTGCTCGACCTGGACCAACTCGGCTGGGGGACGGATGTTCCGGGGTCGAGCACCAGCACCCCCGAGCAGGCTGCCGCCGGGGTGGTGCGCACCACCGCGCCGCCGATGCGGACCGGTACGGACTACCAGCGGGAGGACTTGGCGGCACCGGTCTCGTCGCCGCAGCAGTACTCCAGCCAGGGCACCACGGAGTCCGAGCCATCCGGCGTGGGCACCGCCGAGTCCGAGCCATCCGGCGTGGGCACCGCTGGGTCGGAGCCATCCGGCGTGGGCACCGCCGAGTCGGAGCCATCCGGCGTGGGCACCGCTGGGTCGGAGCCATCCGGCGTGGGCACCGCCGAGTCGGAGCCATCCGGCGTGGGGATCCAGGGCGACCGGGCGGCTGGGTCGATCGGGCTCGATCGGCTGACCGATCCGGGCGCGCTCGAAACCTGCCTGGCCGAGATCGGCGTCGAACACGATGCTGGCCGGCTGGCGGTCGAGGTGGTGGACTATGCCCGCTTCGAGGGCCAACCGGCGTTGGTCGTCCGGTTCGCCGATGAGACTGGTGCCCGCTGGGCCTGGGTCAGCGGGCCCGAGTGCGGTGTGCCCGGGTCGGGCGCGGACACCCGGTACCGTACGCGGGTAGGGTAAAACCCCACGACCGTCGCGGGGTGTGCTGCGTGACGTGAGCTGACCCACCGGATGACCGGCTCGGGAATTCCCGGTTCGTACGATGGCGTTCTCTACATCAGTTGCCGGCGCCTGATTCCGGGGTGTCGGCACCGAATCGCCGTCGGTGCGCGCCGTCGGCGAACACACAGACGAATCGGGAGACGGCAGTGGACGACGTCCGCAACCTGATCATCATCGGCTCCGGGCCAGCCGGCTACACGGCGGCGGTCTACGCCGCGCGCGCGAACCTCGCGCCGCTGGTCATCGAGGGGGCGCAGTCCGGCGGTGCGTTGATGACGACGACCGAGGTGGAGAACTTCCCGGGGTTCGCCGACGGAATTCTCGGTCCCGAGCTGATGGACAGCATGCGCAAGCAGGCCGAGCGCTTCGGTGCCGAATTCCTCACCGACGATGTCACCCGGGTTGAGCTCAACAACACCGGCGAGGTCGGCTCAGACGCGGTCAGCACCGTCTGGGTGGGGGAGACCAGCTATCGGGCAAAGGCTGTCATCCTCGCCACCGGCTCTGCCTGGCGCCCGCTGGGTGTACCGGGTGAGCAGGAGTACCTCGGCCACGGTGTGTCGTCCTGCGCCACCTGTGACGGCTTCTTCTTCCGGAACCAGCACATCATCGTGGTGGGCGGTGGTGACTCGGCGATGGAGGAGGCCAACTTCCTGACCCGCTTCGCCGAGTCGGTCACGATCGTCCACCGTCGGGACACGTTCCGGGCCAGCAAGATCATGGCCGAGCGCGCACTGAGCAACGACAAGATCAAGGTCGAGTGGAACGCCGCGGTGGAGGAGATCCTCGGCGCGGACGGCAAGGTATCCGGCGTCCGACTCCGCAACGTGCACACCGGTGACTCCCGGGTGCTTGACGTGACCGGCGTGTTCGTGGCGATCGGCCACGACCCCCGCAGCGAGCTCTTCCGCGGCCAGGTGGACCTGGACGACGAGGGGTATGTGAAGGTGGACGCGCCCAACACCAAGACCAGCATCCCGGGGGTGTTCGCCGCCGGTGATCTGGTGGACCACACCTATCGGCAGGCCATCACCGCCGCCGGTACGGGCTGCGCCGCCGCCCTGGACGCCGAGCGCTTCATCGCCACGATCCAGGGCTGATATTCCGAAACACATCCCCCGAGGAGGGAACGTAGTGGGAGCAACCAAGTCGGTCACTGACGCCAGCTTCACCACCGAGGTACTGCAGTCCGACAAGCCGGTTCTGGTGGACTTCTGGGCGGAGTGGTGCGGGCCGTGCCGGAAGGTGTCGCCACTGCTCGAAGAGATCGCCGGTGAGATGGGCGATCAGGTCAGCATCGTCAAGCTCAACATCGACGACAACCCGGAGACCGCCCGCAACTACCGGGTCATGTCGGTGCCGACGCTCACCGTGTTCAAAGACGGCAAGCCAGTGCAGTCGATCGCCGGTGCCAAGCCCAAGGGGGAGCTGGTCAAGCTTATCCAGTCCGCGCTCTGACCAGCACCCGACGCAGACCTGCCCCCCGCATCCGCTCCACCGGGTGCGGGGGGCAGGTCTTTTTCCGGCCGCCACACCTCAGGCCCGGCGAGCGCCTAACCTCAACCCCAGAGACAACACCGCAGATCGTCTGCGGGGCCACCGGAACAGGGCCATCGGCGGCCTTCGAGGGGCCATCCGGCCAGCCAGTGTCCGTGCAGAGGGGGTCGAGCGTGCGTCCGATCCGACCCGGCGACCGTGGACCGGCGGTCACCGAGATCCGTAAGGTGCTGGCCGGCCTCGACCTGCTCGTCCCGGCACCCGACAGCGACGAGTTCGACGCCCGCACCGAACGTGCTGTCCGCGCCTTCCAACAGTCCCGTGGGCTCAGCGTGGACGGCCGAGTCGGCGCCGAGACGTGGCAGGCCCTGGACGCGGCCCGCTGGCGGCTGGGTGCCCGTAGCCTCTACCACTCCGTACCGGAGCCCCTCATCGGTGAGGACATCCGGTCGCTGCAGGAACGGCTCCTCGAGATGGGCTACGACGTCGGCCGGGCGGATGCCATCTACGGGGTCCGGACAGCCCGGGCGCTCGCCCAGTTCCAACGCGAGGTGGGGCTGGTACCGGACGGCACCTGCGGCCCCCACACCGTGAACTCGCTCCGACGCCTCGGCCGTAAGGTGGTCGGCGGGCGCCCACAGTGGCTCCGTGAATCTGACGCCATTCGACAGTCCGGTCCCACCCTGGTCGGGCGGACAGTGGTCATCGACCCGGGGCACGGCGGCAGCGATCCGGGCTTGACCGTGCCCGAGGGGCAGCGGCACTGGACCGAGGCCGACCTGGTGCACGACCTCGCCAGTCGACTCGAGGGGCGGCTCGCCGCGGCCGGGGTACGAGTGCAGCTGACCCGCGGTCCGGCACAGCGGGACCATCTGCCCGACGCTGACCGGGCCGCCCTGGCCAACTCGCTCAGTGCGGACGTGTTCATCTCCCTGCACCTCGACGGCCACGTCAACCCAGCCGCCGACGGCGTGGCCACCTACCACTACGGCACCGACAACGGCGTCACCTCCACCACCGGTGAGCGCCTCGCCGGCCTCGTCCAGCGGGAGATCGTGGCGCGAACCGGGCTGCGCGACTGTCGGTCCCACGCCAAGGCATGGGACCTGCTCCGGCTGACCCGAATGCCGGCCGTCCGGGTCGAGGTGGGCTACCTGACCTCGCCAGCAGACCGATCCCGGCTGATCGACCCACGGTTCCGGGACCGCGTGGTGGAGGCGATCGTCGCCGCCATCCAGCGGATGTACCTCCCGATCGAGCAAGATGTACCCACCGGGTCGATCGACGTGAGCAAGCTGCGGGCGATGGTGGCGGCTGAGAGCGTGGCCGCCGGGACGGTGGTCGACTGACCGAAGCAGTGCCCGCTGCCCGCCGGCGCCGGACCAGGTCACCGGCGGCCAGTTGGCGCCGGACCAGATCCGGCGGTCAGTTGGCGCCGGACCGGGTCGCCGGGGTGGGCCGGACCGGCCGGAGCAGGCTCTCCGGGCTCATCGAGCCGAGCAGCTTCTCCAACGCGTACTCGACATCGGACTTCCAGCTCAGTGCGGTGCGCAACTCCAGGCGCAGGCGGGGGAAGCGCGGATGCGGGCGGACCGTTTTGAAACCCACGGAAAGGAAGTACTCTGCCGGGGCCACACAGGCCCCCGCCGAGTCGTCGGCGTCGCCGAACTTCGCATCACCGAACGCCTCGATCGCCTTGACTCCGCGTTTCGTCAGGTCCCGGGCGACCCCCTGCACGAGCATCCGGCCAAGCCCGCCACCGGCGAAGGCCGGCACCACCCTCGCCGTCATCAACAGCGCCGCGTCGGGGGAGACCGGTGAGGTCGGGAAGGCCATCGATCGCGGCACGTAAGCCGGTGGGGCATACAGCACGAACCCGGCGGGCATGTCGTCCACGTAGATCAGCTTGCCGCAGGCACCCCACTCCAGCAGGGTCTGCGAGACCCACGCCTCCTTCTCCAGGCCGGGATCCCCAGCCCCACGGGCCCGGTCCGCGGAGACCGGATCCAGCTCCCAGTAGACACACTGCCGGCACGAACGGGGCAGATCCTCCAGGGTGTCCAAGGTCAGACTGACCAGACGTCGCGACATTGGCGCATCCCCACAGTAGGCTCGGAGGTAGACCGCCCTTCGGTGTCCCCGACCACTGATCGTACGTCGGATCCGGACACCACGGGAAGGGATACGCGAAACGACCACCGGGCAGGTGACAGCGGAACATGACCGGCACGACGCTTGACGACTACACCGACCGCTACGCTCGACGAGTCCGAGGCATGACCGCCTCGGAGATCCGGGCGCTCTTCGCGGTGGCCAACCGGCCGGAGGTGGTCTCGCTCGCCGGAGGTGCGCCGTACATCGCTGCTCTCCCCCTGGACGCGGTCGGCGAGATGCTGGGCCGGCTTGGTGCCGACCACGGCACAACCACCCTCCAGTACGGCATCGGCCAGGGCACCCCGGAGCTACGGGAACGAATCTGCGAGGTGATGTCGCTCTCCGGCATCGACGCCGCCTGCGGCGCCTCGCCCGACGACGTCGTCGTCACCATCGGTGGCCAGCAGGCACTGGACCTGGTCGCCCGCCTCTTCCTCGACCCCGGTGATGTCGTACTCGCCGAAGGCCCGACCTACGTCGGGGCGCTCGGGGTCTTCCAAGCGGCCCAGGCACAGGTCGTGCACGTGCCGATGGACAACGACGGGCTGATCCCGGAGGCGTTGGAGACGGCCATCGCCGATCAGGCACGCGCCGGGCGCCGGATCAAGTTCCTCTACACCATCCCCACGTACCAGAATCCGACCGGCGTGACGCTGACCGAGCAGCGGCGGGAACGGATCCTCGACATCTGCGAACGCTCCGGCCTGCTGGTGGTCGAGGACGACCCGTACGGGCAGCTTGGCTTCGAGGGCGACGCGCCGGCCCCGCTGCGTGCTCGCCGCCGCGATGGCGTCTTCTACCTCAGCACGTTCTCGAAGACCTTCGCGCCGGGGTTGCGGGTCGGCTGGATTCTCGCCCCGCACGCGGTGCGGGACAAGCTCGTCATCGCCAGTGAGGCACAGATCCTCTGCCCCAGTGGCTTCGCTCAGGCGGCCGTGTCCACCTACCTCGGCACCATGCCGTGGCGGGAGCAGCTCAAGGTCTACCGGGAGGTCTACCGGGAACGGCGGGACGCGCTCCTCGCCGCCATGGCGGACCTGATGCCGGCCGGCACGGCGTGGACCCGACCCGGAGGCGGCCTCTTCGTCTGGGCCACCTTGCCGGACGGGCTGGACTCGAAGGCGATGATGCCCCGCGCTATCGCCGCCCGGGTGGCGTACGTGCCCGGCACCGGCTTCTACGCCGACGGCACCGGCAACGACGCGATGCGCCTCAACTTCTCCTTCCCGCCGCCCGAGCGGATCCGGGAGGGCGTACGGCGGCTCTCCGGAGTGATGGAGCAGGACATCGCCATGCGCCGGGTCTTTGGCGCCGTCGGCCCGCCCGGCTCTCGTCGGGGGCGGGCCGGTTCCGACACCCCCGGACCACACTTGGCATGATTCTGGCATGGGTAAGACCGCTGCCGATTCCGCTGTCCTGACCGACCTGCGCGTGCTGGTACTCGCCGGTGGGCTCTCCTATGAACGGGACGTCTCGCTGCGATCCGGCCGCCGGGTCCTCGACGCACTACGCGCGGTGGGCGTGGAGGCGGAGCTACGCGACGCGGACGTCGCCCTGCTGCCGGCGCTCGTCGCTGACCCACCGGACGCGGTGGTCATCGCGCTACACGGCGCCACCGGCGAGGACGGTTCGCTCCGGGGCGTGCTGGACCTCTGCGACGTCCCGTACGTCGGCTGCGACGCCCGCGCGTCCCGCCGCGCCTGGGACAAACCCTCGGCCAAGACCGTGCTTCGAGAGGCGCACATCCCCACCCCGGACTGGGTGGCCCTACCCCATGACCGTTTCTCCGAGCTTGGTGCGGTGGCGGTGCTGGACCGCATCGTCGATCGGCTGAGCCTCCCGCTGATGGTGAAGCCCGCACAGGGTGGATCGGGTCTGGGCGCCGCCGTGGTTCGGGACAGCGCCGCCCTGCCCGCCGCGATGGTCGGTTGTTTCGCGTACGACTCCACCGCCCTCGTCGAACGCTACCTACCCGGGACAGACGTGGCAGTATCCGTAATCGACCTCGGCGCAGGACCGCAGGCCCTGCCGGCGGTGGAGATCGTGCCCCGGAACGGCGTCTACGACTACGCCGCCCGGTACACGGCCGGCCGCACCACATGGCACACACCGGCCCGACTGGCCACCGAGGTGGCCGAGGCGGTCGCCGAGCTCGCTGTCGCCGCCCACACCGCGCTCGGGTTGCGCGACCTCAGTCGGGTCGACCTGATCATTGATCCCGACGGTCAGCCGCACGTACTCGGGGTGAACGTCGCGCCCGGAATGACGGAGACCTCACTGCTACCGCTCGCCGCCCAGGCCGCCGGTCTCGACTTCGGTCGGATGATCGGGACCCTGGTTTCCCAGGCCGCTTCCCGGGCGGCCTGAGCCGGCGAAGCACGGTCGTAGTTGGCGGGGCCGGGTTAGGACGAGACCGGGTCCGGCGCTGATAGCAGTGACGGAGCGTCATCGGCCTGCTCCGGTGCACCGGAGTCGGCGCGGCCCGCGGGGTCCTCGCCGATCGCGCCGCCCGATCCGGCCTCGTCCTCGGGGTGGTCCGGGGCACCCGCACCCTCCGCCGGAGGTCCCGGATCCTCAGCGAGCCGGGACGAGGAAGATTCACTCTCTGGAGCGCCAACACCAGCATCAGCGCCGGCCGCCGGAACGTCAGCACCAGCGCTAGCCGCCACACTCCCGACCTCCCCACCGACCTCCCCGCCCGGCGCCGCGTCAAGTCCCGCCGCACCGGCGCTCTCCGCCGTACCGCCGCCCACCGTACCGCCGCCCGCCGTACCGCCGCCCGCCGTACCGCCGCTACCTGTCGCGTCCTGCTGCCTGGTCACGGAAACTGAGCTTCCTGCGTCCAGGGCGGTCTCCGCGGTCTCCGCGGTCTCGACGGCCTCGGTGGCTGCTGCGGCCTCCACCGCCCCGAAACTGGCCGGTGCCTGCCACTGGATTCGAGGCGGTTCGGCCAGTTGGCGTCCACCGAAGTCCGCCAACCACGCGGCGACGAGGGCGAGGTTCTCCCGCCAGGTCGACTCGGGGATCGGCGGCAGAATCGAATCCCACAGGGGCAGGAAGGTCCCCCGGAGCTGGAGCTGACCGTACGGCCGGGCGAGAAACCAGAGGTGTAGGTGCGCGGATCCGTCACCCCAGCGGTTCACATGCACCCGGGACACGCCGTCGAGGGAGCGGATGGCACGCTCCAGCCGAACCGTCAGCACGCCGAGCTCGGCCGCGAGCAGGTTCGGTAGGTCACCTAGATCCAAGTGCGAGCGGGATTCAAGGATCAACACCATCGGAAGCCCGGTAGGTCTATCCATCGCACGTACCCGCCACCGCTCGCCAACCCAGATGTACGCCTCATCGGGGGCGCCACAAGCGGTGCATTCCCGGTCACCTTCGCCGCGACGGGGCGGCTCGGTCGCGACCGGATCATCAAGTTGTTTGACGCGGAGATCGCCCTCAAAGGGGAAGGAGGGCCACTGGGTGAAGTTCGGCACTGAGGGAGGGGTGTCGGGCACGAGGGTGACCCTAGCTGTTTCCGGGACCGCTGTCCCCACCTCCTTCGACCGTCGATCCGTCGGATCGGCTCACCGCCGTCCATCCGCCCCCGACGTTATCCACAGGAGGTCGGCGGTTATCCACAGCCGTCTTCCACAGGTCAACACCGGGGTTGGGGCGCTGTTTCACGTGAAACAGCGCCACCTGTGGACAACTGCTGTGGATAACGTTGGGGACGATACTTTTGCTTCGCCCGGCGCCGACATCACCGGTCAGAGCCGCGAGGGCCAGTCGACAGGCACACGCCGGTCGCGGGCTGACACCCAGGCGCGGGAGCAGCCGCCCGACGGGCCCTTCCGAGCTGACCCATCGGCATGATCGGCTCGGAGAGCCGACAGATCCGCGTGAACGGATCGGGTTCGAGTAGCCAGTGGGACAAACGGGCGGGCGGGCGCAAGCAAGCGAGTGCAAACGGGGCGAGCGGACGGATAGGTGTAAGCGGGCGGAGGGGAGTGGCCGAGGCAACAGATCAAGTGCAGCGCCGACGTGCGGTGCTCCCCACCGCTCCACAGATCGAGTCACTCCCAGGTCGAACGACAGCCGCCCCCGTTTCACGTGAAACGGGGGCGGCGCTTCAAGGGCCCGCGAGTCGGGCCTTCGGTCAATCCTCGGGCTGCTCCCGGTCGACCCCAATGATGTCGACGATGCGCTCCAGGTCGTCCACACTGCCAAACTCGATCGTGATCTTTCCCTTGCTCCGGCCGATGTCGACCTTGACTCTGGTGTCGAAACGGTCGGAGAGCCTGTCGGCGAGATCAGTCAGTGCTGGCGCAGGTGGCTTCGGCCGACGCGTTGGCGCCTCCTTCTCACTGCTGTCGTCACTGAGCGAGAGCGCCACCACCTCCTCGGTTGCCCGTACCGAGAGCCCCTCGGCGACGATGCGTTGGGCAAGCCGCTCCTGCGCCTCCGGATTGTCCAGGCTCAACAGCGCTCGGGCGTGGCCAGCAGAGAGCACTCCAGCGGCGACCCGGCGCTGCACCTGAGCAGGGAGGTTGAGTAGCCGTATCGTGTTGGAGATCTGCGGCCGGCTTCGGCCGATCCGCCGGGCCAGCTCTTCGTGGGTGGCGCCGAACTCATCCAACAGTTGCTGGTACGCCGCCGCCTCTTCCAGCGGGTTCAGGTTGGCGCGGTGGATGTTCTCCAGCAATGCGTCCCGGAGCATCGAATCGTCCCGGGTGTCCCGGACGATCGCCGGAATGGAGCTCCGACCAACCGCCTGTGCCGCCCGCCAGCGACGCTCACCCATGACGAGTTCGAACTTCTCGTCGTCCAGCTGACGGACGACGATCGGCTGGAGGAAACCGACCTCCTGGATGGAGACCTTCAGCTCCTCCAGGGCGTCCTCGTCGAAGACCTGCCGCGGCTGCTTGGGGTTGGGAACAATCGCGTCGACCGATATTTCGGCGAAGCGAGCACCCGGGACCGGGCTGAGTGAGTCGGACGCCGGTGGCGGCGTACTCACCACCGCCAGGCCCGCGGTCGGCGTCACCACTGGGCTACTGACGACCGGGGTGGGTGCGCCGGGCGCGGCCGCCTCAGTCGGAATGAGAGCGCCCAGCCCTCGACCGAGTCCACCCTTGGGACGATTCTTCATGCCTGGCCTCCCCGTGGCCTGTCCGCGCTATGCATTGCGGTTCACCTCGGCCTTGATGCCCCGCTCCGCAATCTCCTGGGCGGCCTCGAAGTAACTCGTCGCCCCCCGTGACCCGGGATCGTAGGTCATCACGGACTGGCCGTAGCTGGGTGCCTCGGATACCCGGACGTTACGCGGGATGACCGCCTGGAGCACCTTGTTCCCGAAGTGGTTGCGGACATCCTGCTCCACGGCGTCCGCCAGCCGCGTACGCCGGTCGTACATCGTGAGCAGGATGGTGGAGACGTCCAGCCGGGGGTTGAGGTGCTGCCGGACGAGGTTGATGTTGTTGATGAGTTGGTTCAACCCCTCCAGCGCGTAGTACTCACACTGGATCGGGATGAGCACCTCCTCCGCGGCAACCAACGCGTTCACCGTGAGCAGGCCAAGCGACGGCGGGCAGTCGATGAGGACGTAGTCGAAGTGGCCCGGATAGCCCGTGATGGCGCGGGCCAGCCGCGACTCCCGAGCAACCACAGAGACCAGTTCGATCTCGGCGCCGGCCAGGTCGATAGTGGCGGGTATACACCACAGACTGGGGATACCCTCGACCGGCTGGGCGACCTCCGCCAAGGGCAAGCCGTTGATCAGGCAGTCGTACACGTCCGGCACCCCGGTGTGATGCGGGACGTTGAGTCCAGTAGACGCGTTGCCCTGCGGATCGAGGTCAACCACCAGCACCCGGTTCCCGTGCAGCGCTAGCGCCACTGCCAGGTTCACCGTCGTGGTGGTTTTTCCAACGCCGCCCTTCTGGTTCGCGACGCACATGACCCGGGTCCGGTCTGGGCGAGGCATCGTCACCTCGCCGCTCGGGTTCAGGATCTGCACGGCGCGCATAGCTTCCATCGCCAACGGTGGGTCATCCTCTTCGCGCGTCGGTGTTTCACGTGAAACGTACGTGTCAACCCCGTCCTGCCCGGAGGGCAGGTTCGGAGCCTTGGTCGGTTCGGCCGGCCGCCCCGGCGTTGCCTGCTGCGGCACAGCCACCTCGACGCCTGTCGACGCGGCTGCCGTCCCCCGTACCGACGCGGCCTGCTCGGCCACCGGCGGATCGCCGACCCGGGAACTCTCCCCGGTACTGCGGCTCAACGATACTTCCGGCGACGAGGGGCGGGAACGTCCCGGAGCTGGCGCCGCTCGCCGGAAGGTCTCGTCCTGCGACGCTCGGACGGGCGGACTGACGGGAGGGCTGGGGGTGACCCAACCGGGATCGTCGGTTTCACGTGAAACCAGGTCGCCCGTTGACCCGGTCGCGCGCGGATCGTCGTACCTGCCGTCGTCATGCACCTGTCATCCCTGCCCGGCTTCGGATGGTCGGTCCGCATCCTGTCAACGGGTCGCTCGGGTGGTCACACCCCGAGCGTGCGGCCCGTTGGAAGCGGTCGGAATCCGGCGAGTGCCCGGCACCCCCGCTCCACATTATCGACGCGCGGCCAGCCTACGGGGATTGGGCGTGATCGGTCCACGTCGGGCTGCACAGCTCGCCTGCCACCCGTACCTGTTCAACGACGCAGCTGCGAGCCGGATCCGCCGAACTCAAACCAGAGCGCTGAATGGTCCACCAGGTCGGCGGCGCCCCATGGCGCCGCTTCCAACACACCTGGACACGCCTCGCTGATCAGGAGGCGGCAGTGCGGTGTCCGATGATTCAGCGCCGCCGACCACCACGGGAGCGTTTCGTGGGCTTGGGTCGCGGCGGTCCCACCACCTGCTCCCGAACGATCTCGATCACCGTCGTCGGTGGCTCGACAACACCCGCGCCGCAGAGGTGCACCTCCGGTGAGCCGCCGCCGAGCCGATCCACGACGACGGCATGCTCGGCGGCCTCCTCCGCAGCCGAGGCGCCCTTGAGGGCGACCAGCCGTCCACCCGGCACGGCCAGCGGGAGGCACCACCGGGCGAGCCGATCCAGCGGGGCCACCGCCCGAGCGGTCACCACATCACCGGTGAGCGGCTCGACGCCACCACCACCGGAGGCGATCTCCTCGGCCCGGCCCCGGATGACCCGGACCGAGGCCGTCAGGTCGAGCTGCGCCACCGCCTCGACGAGGAAGGCGGTGCGACGTGCCAGCGGCTCGACCAGGGTGACCGAGAGATCCGGCCGAGCGACCGCGAGCACGAGGCCGGGCAGTCCGGCACCGCTACCCACGTCAAGCACCGTCGCGCCCGACGGAATCCGCTCCGCCACCGCCGCGCAGTTGAGTAGATGCCGATCCCAGATCCGCGGCGCCTCCCGCGGGCCGATGAGGCCGCGGACCACCCCATCGGTCACCAACAGGCCCGCGTACGCAACAGCCAGGCCCAGCCGGTCACCGAAGAGCGTCCGGGCCGCGGTCGCCAGTTCCGGGGGTGGCGTGGCATCCACCGCGGCTGGCGCGGGGCGATCGCCGACAGGCAACGGCCCGGGCGGCGTACCACCCGGGCCGGACGCAGAGCGCGCCGCTGTGTCGTCGTGAGTCACCCGCTCAGTCCACCGGCCGAACAATGATGCGCCGACTCGGCTCGACGCCCTCGGACTCGCTCGCCACGCCGTCGATCGCGTTGACCACGTCGTGCACACACTTACGTTCGAAAGCGGACATCGGCTCCAGCCGCACCGACTCGCCGTGCTCCTTGACCTTCTCAACGGCGTTCTTCGCCACTGCGGCGAGCTCCTTACGGCGGCCCGCCCGGTAGCCACCCACGTCGAGCAGCAGTCGGCTGGGGGTGCCGGTCTGCCGGAAGACCGCGAGTCGGGTGAGTTCCTGCAGCGCCTCCAGCGTGGCGCCGCGCTGACCCACCAGGCTCTGGAGTCGGCCGCCAACCACCTCCACAACCGGGCGCCCACCGGAGACCAGCTCGTCGATGTCCCCGTCGTAGTCGAGGATGTCGAGCAGGCCCTCCACGTAGTCGGCGGCGATCTCACTCTGCCGGAACAGATCGCTCTCACCGGTGGACCGCTGCTCCGTGCCGCCGGCCTCGGCCGCCTCGGTCTGGCTCTTCGCCGTCGTCTCCGTCCCCTCTGCGTCCTGGGACTCGTCAGCGCGGGGCGTGCTGATCTCGGTCACGGTCTCCTCCGTACTCACTCGGCCGGACCGTCGGGTCCGCTGGTCTCCCGGGGCCGGCGGGAACGCCGATACCACGGGTAGGTCTATCCGGGCAGTCTCGCCCGTGGCCGCAGGGCGCGGCGGCGTTTTGCCCACCGGCGGCGGTATCAAGGTAGATACCGCCGAACACGGGTCGGATCAGCCCTGCCGTTTGGCGGGACGCCCCTTCTGGTTCGCGGGCGGGCCCTTCTTCTGGCCGGCGGCCTGGCCCTTCTGGTTGGCCGGCTGGCCCTTCTGGCTCGCGGGCTGGGCCTTCTGACCGGCGGCCTGGCCCTTCTGATTCGCGGGCGGGCCCTTCTTCTGGCTGGTGGGCTTGGCACCTGGCTTCGGGGCGGCGACCTTGGTCGCGGCCGGCTGGGTGGCGGCCGAAGTGGCGGACTTGCCGCGGCCGAAGAGGCCGCCGCTCTTCGCCGGCTGCACCGGACCACGCGTACCAGTGGTGCTGGACTTCGCGCTCGGCGGCGGCGGGAACTTGCGCAACACCCACTGCTGCTGGGCCAACGTGAACATGTTGTTGGTAACCCAGTAGATGATCACACCGATCGGGAAGATCGCGCCGGAGATAAGCAGCGACGCCGGGATGCCGTAGAGCATCAACCGCTGGATCATCCGCTGCTGCGGGTCCTCGGCCCAGCCGGTCTTGAGAATCATCTGGCGGCTGGTCAGGTAGGTGGTGCCCATCATCACCAGCACCAGAATGCCGGCCATGATCTTGACGGTGGTGCCGTCGGCGCCCAGCGCGGCCAGTTCCTCGGGGGAGGAGCCGAACTTGCCGGCGATCGGCGCGGTGAAGAGCTTCGCGACCGATGCGCTGTCGAACTGGTCGACCGTCCAGCCGTAGAGCGTCTTCTTGTCTAGTGGCTTGTCTGGATTGAGCCGGCGGAGCACATGGAACAGGCCGAGGAAGACCGGAATCTGGAGGAACATCGGAAGGCAGCCCATGAGCGGGTTGGCCTTTTCCTTCCGATAGAGCTCCATCATCTCCTTCTGGAGCGTCTCCCGGTCACCCTTGTGCTTCTCCTGCAGCGCCTTGACCTGCGGTTGCAGCGCCTGCATCGCCCGCTGTGACTTGATCTGCTTGACGAAGACCGGGAAGAGGATCACCCGGACGGTGACCACCAGGAAGATGATCGCCAGGATCCAGGACCAGTTGGTGCCGAGCACCACGCCTTCCGGCACCCCGATGGCGTCCCAGAGCTGGTGCCAGCGCAGCAGGATCCACGAGATCGTTACATAGATAGGATCGAGCAATTCTCAGACTCCAGTCACATCGGCGCGGCGGCGACCATCCGGCTCCGGCACCGGATCGAATCCACCCGGATGGAAGGGGTGGCAGCGCATCAGCCGCCGGGCCGTCAGGCCGGCTCCCCGAACCGGGCCGTGGCGGGTCACCGCCTCCAGGGCGTACGCGCTGCACGACGGGTAGAACCGACAGCGGGCCGGCAACGCCGGACTTATCCACCGACGGTACGCGATGATGGGCCCGGCCAGCACCCGGGCACCGAGTGAGATCGGCTGTGCCGGATCTGGTGCCGAACTCACCGGGACCGCCGCCCGCGGGGGGCGCGTGCGGCCGCGATCGCGGTGTCGAGATCAACACCGAGTCGTTGGTACGACCGGTGCGCCGCGGCGGGCAGGGCACGGACGACGAGAGTGCTCCCGGCCGGCAGCCCGGGGAGGCGCTCCCGGACCAGGTGCCGCAGCCGGCGGCGAACAGTGTTGCGGACGACGGCGTTGCCAACCGCCTTGGAGACGACGAAGCCGGCGCGGGCTGGTGCGGATGTCTGCTCCGCACCAGTGTCCCGCGCCGGCTCCGGCGACGAGATCTCCGGTGGAGTGCCGGGCGAGGTCAGATGGACGACGACCACGCCGCGCCCGACGCGTCGGCCACCACGGACCGCCGCGGCGAAGTCAGTGCTGCGCCGCAGACGCTGCGCGGCGGTCAGCACGACTCTCCACGCCCTGCCGATCGGACCTGGTGGCCTCAGGCCGCCAGGCGAGCGCGGCCCTTGCTGCGACGGGTCGAGATGATGGCGCGGCCGGCACGGGTGCGCATGCGCAGCCGGAAGCCGTGGGTCTTCGCGCGCCGGCGGTTGTTCGGCTGGAAGGTGCGCTTGCTCACGTCAGGCTCTCCGTTGTCCTACCCCTGGGCGAAGATCGCCGGGGTCGCGTCTGGTCCGAGGTCGTCCCAGTTTCAGGTCGTGTCACGATCCGGGTCGTGTCATGATCCGAACCAGGTCATGATCCGGAACACCTTCGCGGCGCCCCCGATCAACGCTGCCCGACGCTGCGGACAGCAAGCATCCATCACCCTAGCAGAGGGTGAGAGAGCAGCCGCTCCAGCGTACGCAGGGGCACAACGAGCGTCAACGCTCCCACCGTCTGGCCCGACACCGATTGTTCCGGTGTTTCCGCTGCTGCCGCCGACGGTCCGGGTACGTCCGCTGTTGATGGCATCCGGACATCGCTGTTACCGTGCCCGATTGCGGTGCAGGGCTGTCGGCCCAAATCGCGAATGGCTGTCGGAAGCCCGGAGCCGTCCGGCTGTGGTCGCCGCCGGCAGGCAAGACCGAATCGGGCGGTGGATCGTTCGGCAAGATGACCCGCTTCAGTGCCCGCTCGTACCGGGGGAGGTCTGACCCACATTCGGTGGGCGGCACAATCGGTACGCACACAGGCTGTGGATAACTTGTGGACAAGGGTCGTTCGGTCAGCCGGGACGGGGAAAGACCGCGTGAACCCGGCGGGCCCGGGACGGCCGACGGGGAGGACGGCGGCGTCCGGGAACAGAGGCGAGGGGGTGGCACGACGGTGACGGATACAACCGACCTTGCCGCGGTGTGGACGGCGACGACCGACGAACTGGCCGATGAGATCGTCTCCGCGCAGCAGCGGGCCTACCTACGGCTGACCCGGCTCCGCGCCATCGTCGAGGACACCGCGCTCGTCTCCGTCCCGGACGCCTTCACCCGAGATGTCATCGAGTCCCGGCTCCGCCCGGCGATCACCGAGGCGCTCACCCGCCGGCTGGGGCGGCCCATCCAGGTAGCTGTCACCGTGCGAGCGCCGGAAGACGGCTCCGGCCGCCCGGCCGGCACCATCTACCACAGCGCCCCAAGCCCCGAGGTCGGTACGCCGCCCGGCGGCACCACCGGTGGTGCCGCGGGAGGGAACCCGGACGACGGCGTGGACCAACAGTTCCCGCTGATTCCCGGGCAGGCCCAACCGGAGCGCCGCGCCGCGGTGCCCGCCGGTTCGTACGGCGAGCAGCCGACGTCGGTGTCCCAGGACGGCCAGGAGCCGTTGTTCGGCTCCGCTTTCGGCGGGCCGTCCCGAGGCGAGCGACTCGATGTTGACGAGCAGGCCCGCCTGGGCCCGCCGGTGTCCGAACGCCCCTTCGACGTCCGCTACCGCGCAGCGGCGGCGGAGCAGCGCGGGGGGCCGGCGCTGCCCCGGGAACTCGGTACCGACAGCGGGCCGGGGCGGGTGGACCACCTGCCCCGACCCGGTGGCCGCGAGGACCGCCGGTTACCAACACCAGCCGACGGCGGTGGCAACCGGCTCAACCCGAAGTACATGTTCGAGACGTTCGTCATCGGTTCGTCCAATCGATTCGCCCATGCGGCTTCGGTGGCGGTCGCCGAGTCGCCGGCGAAGGCGTACAACCCGCTGTTCATCTACGGCAGCTCCGGGCTGGGCAAGACGCACCTGCTGCACGCGATCGGCCACTACGCCACCACGCTCGGCAACGCCAACTCGGTCCGGTACGTCTCGACCGAGGAGTTCACCAACGATTTCATCAACTCACTGCGCGACGACAAGACCAGCGCCTTCCAGCGCCGATACCGGGATGTCGACATCCTCTTGATCGACGACATCCAGTTCCTGGAGAACCGGGAGCGAACGCAGGAGGAGTTCTTCCACACCTTCAACACGCTGCACAACGCCAACAAGCAGATCGTGATCACCTCCGACCGGTCACCGAAGCAGCTGGCGACCCTGGAGGACCGGTTGCGGACCCGGTTCGAGTGGGGTCTGCTCGCCGACATCCAGCCGCCAGACCTGGAGACCCGGATCGCGATCCTGCAGAAGAAGGCCGCCCAGGAGCGGCTGTTCGCCCCGCCGGACGTACTCGAGTTCATCGCGTCCCGGGTGTCGAACTCGATCCGAGAGCTTGAGGGCGCGCTGATCCGGGTCACCGCGTTCGCCAGCCTCACCCGGTCGTCGGTGGAGCTGTCGCTGGCCGAGGAGGTGCTGCGGGACTTCATCCCGGACGGCAGCGGACCAGAGATCACCGCCGACCAGATCATGGTGGCGACCGCCGACTATTTCGGGGTGAGTCTGGAGGACCTGCGTGGGCACTCCCGCTCGCGGGTGCTCGTCAACGCCCGCCAGGTCGCCATGTACCTGTGCCGGGAGCTGACCGACCTGTCGCTGCCCCGAATCGGACAGGCATTCGGAGGGCGCGACCACACCACGGTCATGCACGCCGACCGCAAGATTCGTCAGCAGATGGCGGAACGGCGTTCGCTCTACAACCAGATCGCCGAACTCACCAACCGGATCAAACAGAACACCTGAGGCCCCGCCGGCGCCCCCACCTGCCAGCGGATTGCCCGGAACCACCGAACCACCCGCCGAGCCACCGAACCGGCACCCACAGCGGCGCTCCTTCGGCGCTCCACCATCCCCCACCGGACCGGACGACGGGACCCGGATCTGGGCCGTGGGGCGGACCCGGGCCGCCCGTCTCGGGACCGAGAGTCCCGCTCGTTGTCCACAGCCTCCGCCGCTGTGGGTGGAGAACGTGGGGCCATCACCTCCTCGTTATCCACAGGTTGTGGAAAAACCTGGGGGTAGTGCTGTGGACGCTTGGGGATAACGGGGTGGTTGTCCACCGAAGGCGGACCGGGTGTGGACAAGCTGTTGAAGGTTCTGGGGATAACTCGGGTCGAGCTACGAGCGACGATCCACAGGCCTGGGGAAGAAGTCGGTGGATAACCGGTGGATAACCGGTGGACAACGGTGGACGGCCTGGGGGTAACTCTGGCCTGTGGATGACAGCCCGGGTTTTCCCCGGGGTTCTCCACAGGAAACCCACCGGTGGGTACCCGGGCTGACCTGGGTCAACACAGGTTTTCCACAGTTTGCACAGGTGCGACGAAGACGATGAGTTATATCTCTGAAGACAACAAAAACCAATCATCACCGTTGGACTTTCTGTGGATCGGGCCGCAGACCGCCGCAGCCGGTCAGCGGCACCTGGACATGCATGGGGCCGGGCGTACCGCCGATGCCCGCGCGCCCTAAGGTGCCAGGAGAACCGGCACGCCCCGGCGGGTCGGTAGGCAGCGGTCGGCATGAGAGAGTTGGCGCTGACGTTGACGCGGAGGCATTGATGAAGTTCCGAGTAGAGCGCGACGCGCTCGCCGAGGCCGTGGCCTGGACCGCAAAGAGCCTGCCGAACCGTCCTTCGGTACCGGTGCTCGCCGGGGTGCTGCTCCGGGTCACCGACGGCAACCTGCAGGTCTCTGGCTTCGACTACGAGGTCTCCAGTCAGGTGACCGTCGAGGTGCAGGGAGACGCCGACGGCGCCGCCCTGGTCTCCGGCCGGCTCCTCGCTGAGATCACCAAGGCACTGCCGGCGAAGCCGGTCGACATCGCGGCGGTCGGCGCCCACCTCGAACTCGTCTGCGGCAGCGCCCGGTTCACGCTGCCCACCATGCCGGTCGAGGACTATCCGACACTCCCGGAGATGCCGGTCAGCGCTGGCACCATCGACGCCGCCGCGTTCGCCGCCGCCGTCGCCCAGGTAGCCGTGGCGGCCGGCCGGGACGAGACCCTGCCGATGATGACCGGTGTCCGGCTGGAGCTCTCCGGCGGCACGTTGGCCATGCTCGCCACCGACCGCTACCGTCTCGCCCTGCGCGAGATCGAGTGGCACCCGGAAGACCCGGAGATCAGCCTCAACGCGCTGGTGCCGGCCCGCACTCTGCACGACACCGCCAAGGCCCTGGGGACGCTCGGTGGCCAGGTAACCATGGCGCTCTCCCAGGGGGCGGCGGGCGAGGGCATGATCGGTTTCGTTGGCGGCCCCCGGCGCACCACCAGCCGACTCCTCGACGGCGCCAACTACCCGCCGGTCCGTTCGCTCTTCCCCGCCACTCACAATGCGCAGGCCCAGGTGCCGGTCAGCGCGCTTGTCGAGGTCGTCAAGCGGGTCGCGCTCGTCGCCGAGCGCACCACTCCGGTGCTGCTGAGCCTCAGCGGTGACGGACTGGTGGTCGAGGCCGGTGGCACCGAGGAGGCCCGCGCCAGCGAGGCGATGGAGGCCACCTTCAGCGGTGATCCGCTGACTGTTGGCTTCAACCCCCAATACCTGATCGACGGTCTCTCGAACATGGGGACCCAGTTCGCCGTTCTGTCGTTCGTTGACGCCTTCAAGCCGGCGGTGATTTCCCCCGTCGGCGAGGATGGTGAGATCGTGCCCGGGTACCGCTACCTCATCATGCCGATCCGCGTCTCCCGCTGATCGCACCCGAGACGAACACAACGCACGGAGGTACGGACATGCAGCTCGGCCTGGTAGGGCTCGGCCGGATGGGCGGCAACATGCGGGAGCGGCTGCGTGCCGCCGGGCATGAGGTGATCGGCTACGACAACCATGCCGAGCTGAGCGACGTCGCGAGCCTGGCGGAGATGGCGCAGAAGCTGGACGCGCCCCGCGCGGTGTGGGTCATGGTCCCCGCCGCCGTCACCGACGAGACCATCAACAAGATGGCGGAGGTGCTCGACGCCGGCGACATCATCGTTGACGGTGGCAACTCGCGGTTCAGCGACGATGCCCCGCGCGCCGAGCGGCTGAACGAGCGTGGCATCGGGTACGTCGACGTCGGTGTTTCCGGTGGCGTCTGGGGCCGGCAGAACGGGTACGCCCTCATGGTCGGCGGCGCCCAGGAACATGTTGCCCGGTTGATGCCGATCTTCGAGGCGCTGAAGCCGGCCGGAGACTTCGGCTTCGTGCACGCTGGTCCGGTCGGTGCCGGGCACTACGCCAAGATGGTGCACAACGGCGTCGAGTACGGTCTCATGCACGCCTACGCCGAGGGCTACGAACTGCTGGCCAAGTCTGAGCTGGTCACCGATGTTCCCGGTGTCTTCAAGTCCTGGCGGGAGGGAACGGTCGTCCGCTCCTGGCTGCTCGACCTCCTCGACCGGGCACTCGACGAGGACCCGGAGCTGGCCGAGTTGAGCCCCTACACCGAGGACACCGGCGAGGGGCGGTGGACCGTGGACGAGGCGGTCCGGCTCGCCGTTCCGATGAACGTCATCGCCGCCGCGCTCTTCGCCCGTTTCACCTCCCGGGAGGATGACTCGCCCGCGATGAAGGCGGTCGCCGCGCTGCGCCAGCAGTTCGGCGGGCACGCCGTTCGCAAGCGCTGACGGCTCCACCACCCGTGTACGTTCGCCGGCTGGAACTCGTTGACTTCCGCTCGTACGAGCGGGTCGGCGTGGATCTTGAGCCGGGGGCGAACATCCTGGTCGGTCCGAACGGGGTGGGCAAGACCAACCTGATCGAGGCGCTTGGCTATGTGGCGACCCTGGACTCCCACCGGGTCGCCACGGACGCACCGTTGGTCCGGATGGGTGCCGCCGCGGGGATCATCCGCTGCGCCGTGGTGCACGAGGGGCGGGAGCTGCTGGTCGAGCTGGAGATCGTTCCGGGGCGGGCGAACCGGGCCCGGCTCGGTCGGTCCCCGGCCCGGCGGTCCCGGGACGTGCTCGGTGCCCTGCGGCTGGTGCTCTTCGCCCCGGAGGACCTGGAGCTGATCCGGGGCGACCCGGCGCAGCGGCGCCGCTACCTCGACGATCTGCTGGTGCTCCGGCAGCCCCGGTTCGCCGGGGTGCGGGCCGACTACGAACGGGTGCTCCGGCAGCGGAACGCTCTGCTGCGCACCGCGTACCTGGCGCGTAAGACCGGCGGTACCCGCGGCGGTGACCTCTCCACCCTCGCCGTCTGGGACGACCACCTCGCGCGGCACGGTGCCGAGCTGCTCGCCGGTCGGCTCGACCTCGTCGCCGCACTCACCCCTCACGTCACCCGGGCGTACGACGCGGTGGCCGCCGGTAGGGGCGCGGCCGGCATCACATACCGATCGTCGGTCGAATCGGTCAGCCCCGCCGCTGACCGGGCGGCGCTGACCGCGGCGCTGAGCGACGCGCTCGCCGCCGGCCGGTCAGCCGAGATCGAGCGAGGGACCACCCTGGTCGGCCCGCACCGGGACGAGCTCACCCTCACGCTGGGGCCACTACCCGCGAAGGGGTACGCCAGCCACGGCGAGTCCTGGTCGTTGGCGCTGGCGCTCCGGCTGGCCGGGTACGACCTACTGCGCGCTGACGGGATCGAGCCGGTGCTGGTGCTGGACGACGTCTTCGCCGAGTTGGACACCGGCCGACGGGACCGCCTCGCCGAGCTGGTCGGTGCGGCGAGCCAACTCCTGGTGACCTGTGCGGTGGCAGAAGATCTCCCCGCGCGTCTGCACGGGGCGCGGTTCGTTGTCCGCGAGGGGGAGGTGCAGCGTGTCGGATGAGGCGGAACCCACCGCCGCCCCCCGTGCGGCGGGGGATACCGGAGCGGACGGGGCGGCCCCGGCAGCGGAGGCCGGCGCGGAGGCGCCGGCCGGGCCGCAGCTCGCGCGGGCGGTGCTGGATGCGGCGAAGGCACGGCGTCAGGCGGCGCAGCCGCAACGGCGCGGCCGCAACAGCGGGGTGAGCGGTGGGGGGCGACGGCCGCGGGGCTACTCCGGCCCGGGGCCGGACCCGCGCGACCCGCAGCCACTCGGCGCGGTGCTGGACCGGCTGGTGAAGGCCCGGGGCTGGCAGCAACCGGCGGCCGAGGCCACGGTTTTCGGCGCCTGGGAACGGGTGGTCGGCCCGGACGTGGCCCAGCACAGCCGGCCGGTGAAGCTGGAAGGGGGTGAGCTGACCGTGGAGGCGCGCTCGACCGCCTGGGCCACCCAGCTCCGGCTGCTCGCCGGCTCGCTACTGCAGCAGATCGCCAGCGAGGTGGGCCACAACGTCGTACGCCGGCTGCACATCCACGGTCCGGCCGCGCCGTCCTGGTCGCGTGGCCCTCGTCGGGTGCGGGGCCGCGGCCCCCGGGACACCTACGGCTGAACGACCCGGCGGGGTGCCACCGACTCCGCGTAGACCGCGAAGCCCCGCTCGGCGCAGCGACGGTAGAACGCGGCGAGAACGCTCAGCTCCGCGCAGGTGAAGGTCCACTGCGGCGGCGCTCCGCTGTCGTCGCGGAGCCGGTCCAGCCGGCTGTCCAGCCAACGCAGCTGCTGCTCGGCCAGGCGTCCGTCGCCGAGTAGCGCGCGGAGTACCGCGCTGACGGTCTCGAAGGTGACTGCCTCGCCGACTGCTCGGTGCCGCGCCACGAACCGCTCGACTCCGTCGGCGATCCACCCGCAGCCGTCCGGGTCGATCACCGGGTCCTCGTCCTCCTCCGAGTTCTCTGTGGCGTACAGCACATTATCCAAGCCGAGGATCAGATCGACCAGCTCGGTGTACGCGGTTGCCCGGACCGTGCCGGTCTTGGCGATCAGCTCGGCGAGCGCGGCGGTCGGTGCGGAGATCTTCGGCATATCGACGATCTCCCCGAAGTCCACGAACTCCGCCGGCGCGACCGGTTCGTAGAAGCGGCCGGTCCGCGGCCAGTTCACCACGACGTTGTCCAGCCCCATCTGGTGTCACCTCTCAAGCCCAAACTCCGTACGAACGCGTCGATCGTCCGGTTCCAGCCGGCAAAGATCAAGCCGGAGTTCGTCGCGAGATGGACACACATTGGGCGGGAGCGGCGCCGGCCGGTGCGAGCCTACGGTCGGCTCGGTGTACGTAGGGGGAGTCGTGGAGTGAGCAGTCGGCCGGCTATGAAGGTCTCAGCCGCCGCGCAAGGGGTGCCGAGTGGTGGATCTGTCGCCGACGCACAGTAGGATTGGGCCTGAGACGAAGACCCGGTGCGGAGCGATGAAACCCGGGGCCAACATGGGCCCGAGATCATCGTTCCACATCAGGTCGAGCCGATCGCGATCCGCGGGCACCCGCGGCGGCCGGCGCGTTCGACCCCCGGCCCGGACCACTCTCCGGTGCCGGTCCGCGCGCCCGACGTCGCGTTCTGTCCGCCGAACCCCGTGACCGGTCGCGCCAGTGGTGTGGCCGACGCGAGAAAGTGGCCGAGGGTGGCAGCGCAGGACAAGCAGGAGTACGGCGCAGAGTCGATCACCGTCCTCGAAGGGTTGGAGGCGGTCCGTAAACGCCCCGGTATGTACATCGGGTCCACCGGCGAACGCGGTCTGCACCACCTGGTGTGGGAGGTCGTGGACAACGCGGTGGACGAGGCGCTGGCCGGGCACTGCGACACCATCGACGTGGTGCTGCTCGCCGATGGTGGGGTTCGGGTCACCGACAACGGCCGTGGCTTCCCGGTCGACCCGCATCCGAAGCTCAAGAAGCCGGGTGTGGAGGTGGCGCTGACCGTGCTGCACGCCGGCGGCAAGTTCGACGGCAAGGCGTACGCCGTCTCCGGTGGCCTGCACGGCGTCGGTGTGTCGGTCGTGAACGCCCTCTCCACCCGGATGGCTGTCGAGATCCAGAAGGACGGCTACTTCTGGCGGCAGTCGTACACGGACTCGAAGCCGACGCCGCTGGAGAAGGGGGAGCCGACCGACGCCACCGGCTCGGCGGTCTCCTTCTGGCCCGATCCGACGGTCTTCGAGACCGTTAGTTTCGACTTCCAGACCATCTACCGTCGGCTCCAGGAGATGGCCTTCCTCAACCGGGGTCTGACCATCCACTTCCTCGACGAGCGCGTCGACGAGGGCGATGACAGCAAGATGCGCGAGGTCACCTTCTGCTACCAGGGTGGCATCGCCGACTTCGTCCGGCACCTGAACGCCTCGAAGACCTCGATCCACAAGTCGGTGGTCGAGTTCGGCACCGAGGAAGACGGGATGTCGGTCGAGATCGCCATGCAGTGGAACGAGTCGTATGGCGAGTCGGTCTACACCTTCGCCAACAACATCAACACGCATGAGGGCGGCACCCACGAGGAAGGCTTCCGGTCGGCGCTGACCAGCGTCATCAACCGGTACGGTGCGGAGAAGCGGCTCCTCAAGAGTGACGAGAAGCTCTCCGGGGAGGACATCCGGGAGGGGCTGGCGGCGATCATCTCGGTGAAGCTGACCAACCCGCAGTTCGAGGGGCAGACCAAGACCAAGCTGGGCAACACCCCGGTCAAGAGCTTCGTGCAGCGGGTCTGCAACGAGTGGCTGGTTGACTGGCTGGACCGAAACCCGGCCGAGGCGAAGGTCATCATCACCAAGGCCTCCCAGGCCGCGCGCGCCCGGGTCGCCGCCCAGCAGGCCCGCAAGCTGGCCCGGCGTAAGTCGTTGCTGGAGTCCGGCTCGATGCCGGGCAAACTGGCCGACTGCCAGTCAACTGATCCCCGTGAGTGTGAGGTCTTCATCGTTGAGGGCGACTCGGCAGGCGGCTCCGCCAAGCAGGGGCGCGACCCGCGGACGCAGGCGATCCTGCCGATCCGCGGCAAGATCCTCAATGTGGAGAAGGCGCGGATCGATCGGGTTCTGAAGAACAACGAGGTCCAGGCGCTGATCACCGCGCTCGGCACGGGTATCCACGACGACTTCGACATCGAGAAGCTGCGGTACCACAAGATCGTGTTGATGGCTGACGCGGACGTCGATGGTCAGCACATTCAGACGCTGCTGCTGACGCTGCTCTTCCGCTTCATGCGGCCGCTGGTCGAGCTGGGGCACGTCTACCTGGCCGCCCCGCCGCTCTACAAGATCAAGTGGAACCGGAAGGGCGACGACGCGCAGTACGCGTATTCGGACCGAGAGCGGGACGGTCTGATCACCCTGCGGCAGCAGAAGAAGCCCAACGCCAAGCCGGACGACATCCAGCGGTTCAAGGGGCTCGGCGAGATGAACTATCCCGAGCTGTGGGAGACCACGATGAACCCGGCCACACGCACCCTGCGGCAGGTGACGCTCGATGACGCGGCGACCGCGGACGAGCTGTTTAGCGTGCTGATGGGCGAGGATGTCGAAGCTCGTCGCTCGTTTATCCAGCGTAACGCCAAGGACGTACGGTTCCTGGACATCTGAGACCTGCTCGGGTCTGGTCCGGCGAACGCGGCGCGACTCGGTGAATCCACAGAGTTATCCACAGCCAGGCCGGTTTCCACAGCGGTTATCCACAGCACAAAAGCGACTCTGAGTCTGATAAGGGTTAACAAGTGACCGATACCCCCGAGTCCACACCGAACGAGTCCGACACCTCCGAGACCGCCGGCGCCGTCGTGGCGCACGACCGGATCGAGCCGGTCGGTCTCGAGGTGGAGATGCAGCGCTCCTACCTCGACTACGCCATGAGCGTGATCGTCGGGCGGGCACTGCCGGACGTCCGGGACGGGCTGAAGCCGGTCCACCGCAAGATCCTCTACGCGATGTTCGACTCGGGGTACCGGCCCGACCGGGGGTACGTGAAGTGCTCCCGGGTGGTCGGCGACGTGATGGGCCAGTTCCACCCGCACGGTGACTCGGCGATCTACGACGCCTTGGTCCGGATGGCCCAACCCTGGGCGCTGCGCTACCCGCTGGTGGACGGCAACGGCAACTTCGGGTCCCCGGGCAACGATCCGGCAGCGGCGATGCGGTACACCGAGTGCAAGCTCCAACCGCTGGCGATGGAGATGCTGCGGGACATCGACGAGGACACCGTCGACCTGCAGGACAACTACGACGGCCGGGCCAAGGAGCCCACGATCCTGCCGTCCCGAATCCCCAACCTGCTGGTCAACGGCTCCGAAGGTATCGCGGTCGGGATGGCCACCAAGATCCCACCGCACAACCTGCGGGAGATCGGTGCGGCGGTGCAGTGGTGCCTGGAGCACCCGGAGGCCGACGAGGCGAGCACCCTGGAAGCCCTCCTGGGGATCGTCAGAGGGCCGGACTTCCCGACCCACGGCCTGATCGTCGGCCAGGCGGGAATCCAGGACGCGTACCGCACCGGTCGTGGTTCGATCCGGATGCGCGCCGTGGTCGAGGTCGAGGAGGACAAGCGGGGCCGCCCGGCACTGGTGGTCAGCGAGCTGCCGTACCAGGTGAACCCGGACAACCTGGCCGAGCGGATCGCCGAGCTGATCAAGGAGGGGAAGCTCGGCGGAATCGCCGACATCCGGGACGAGTCCTCCGGCCGCACCGGCCTGCGCCTGGTGCTGGTACTCAAGCGCGACGCGGTCGCCAAGGTGGTGCTGAACAACCTCTACAAGCACACCCAGCTGCAGGAGACCTTCGGCGCGAACATGCTGGCGCTGGTGGACGGTGTGCCGCGCACGCTGAACCTGGCCCAGTTCATCCGCTACTACGTCGATCACCAGATCGAGGTGATCCGCCGGCGGACGGCGTACCGGCTGCGTAAGGCCGAGGAGCGGGCGCACATCCTGCGGGGTCTGTCGAAGGCGCTGGACGCCCTCGACGAGGTGATCGCGCTGATCCGGCGCTCGCCGACGGTGGACGATGCGCGGCAGGGCCTGATCCGGTTGCTGGACATCGACGAGATCCAGGCGACCGCGATCCTGGACATGCAGCTGCGCCGGCTGGCCGCGCTGGAGCGGCAGCGAATCCTCGACGACCTGGCGAAGCTGGAGCTGGAGATCGCCGACTTCAAGGACATCCTGGCGAAGCCGGAGCGGCAGCGGCGGATCGTCTCGGAGGAGTTGGGCGAGATCGTCGCGAAGTGGGGCGACGACCGGCGTACCCAGATCATTCCGTTCGACGGCGAGGTCTCGATGGAGGACCTGATCGCCCGCGAGGACGTCGTGGTCACCATCACCCGAACCGGGTACGCGAAGCGCACCAAGGTGGACGCGTACCGGTCGCAGCGGCGGGGCGGCAAGGGGGTCAGTGGCGCCTCCCTGCGGCAGGATGACATCGTCAGCCACTTCTTCGTGTGCTCGACGCACGACTGGATTTTGTTCTTCACCAACAAGGGCCGGGTGTACCGGGCCAAGGCGTACGAGCTCCCCGAAGCCAGTAGGGTGGCCAAAGGCCAGCACGTGGCCAATCTGCTCGCCTTCCAACCAGACGAGCAGATCGCACAGATCATCGAGATTTCCGACTACCAGGTCGCCCCCTACCTGGTTCTGGCCACGAAGAACGGAGTGGTAAAGAAGACCAGACTTGAGGAGTTCGACTCCAACCGGTCCGGCGGCATCATCGCGGTCAACCTGCGCGAGGACGACGAACTGGTCGGTGCCGCCCTGGTGGCGCCGGAGCAGGATCTCCTGCTGGTGTCGAAGAACGCCCTGGCGATCCGGTTCAACGCCTCCGACGAGGCGCTGCGGCCAATGGGGCGGGCTACCTCGGGCGTGATCGGGATGCGGTTCAGCGAGGACGACGAGTTGCTCGCGATGGAGGTCGTCCGGCACGGCTTGGACGTCCTGGTGGCCACCAATGGTGGATACGCGAAACGTACTCCGATCGAGGAATACCCGGTCCAGGGCCGGGGAGGTAAAGGCGTGCTGACTGCGAAGATCACCGAGCGGCGCGGTGGTCTGGTCGGTGCTGTGGTGATCGACCCGGACGACGAGCTCTTCGCTATCACCAGTAACGGTGGTGTCATTCGGACTCCGGTGAAGCCTGTACGCCGTACGCGCGACCGGAACACAATGGGGGTCAAGCTGATGGACCTTCCGGATGGCGTAACCATCGTGGCGATTGCTCGCAATGCCGACGAGCCTGACGAACAGGACTAGTTGCATGACGGAGACACAGGCGAAGTCGGGGAACGCGGGGAACTCGGCTGACCCGGTCGACGAGGACAGCGCCACGAGCGGTGCCTCAGCCGCCAGCCGTGCGGCAGTGGGCCGGGCCACCGTCCCCGCCGACGTGCCGGCCCCCAAGTTCACCAGAGCTCCGGGGATGGCCCCGCCGCCGGACAACCCGGCCAAGGAGTCGGAACCCACCGAGGAACCGGTTACGGCCACGAAGGCTGAACCGCCGCGTACCGATGGTGCCGCCGCTGAGAAGAAGACGGCCGGGACCGCCCAGGTACCGACCTCCGGTGGCGCTGGGAAGACCAGCGCGGCTACCGGGAGCGCGGCTGCGGGGAGTGCGGCTACCGGGAGTGCGGCTGCCCTGGGCGGCGTGAACAGCGTCCCCCGACTTGGTGACACCGGAAGTCACCCGCGGGTCACCGGGGCCGCCCGACCACAGCCGAACTCCATTGGCCGACCCCAGGGCGGCGGCCTCCCGCCGGGAATCGGCGGGGTGGCGGCCGTCGGCGCCGCGCGCGTCGGCGAGGCGGTGCGCGCCGCGCGTACCGCGGTCAGCTCGGCCGCGTCTCGCGGGCCGCGCCGGGCCCGGCTGAACCTGCGGCGGATCGACCCATGGTCGGTGATGAAGTTCGCCTTCGCCGTTTCGGTGGTGCTCTTCATCGTCGTCGTGGTCGCGACCTCGGTGCTGTATCTGGCGCTGGACGCGATGGGCGTGTTCGCCAGCGTCAACGACAGCCTGAGTGATCTGGTCAACGCGGGCGGCGGGCAGAGCGCCAACGGTTTCCAGATCACCGCCCGTGGCGTGATTCTGAGTTCTGCCTTGATCGGCTTGGTCAACGTCGTGCTGTTCACGGCACTGGCAACGCTGGGTGCCTTCGTCTACAACGTCTGCGCCGACCTGGTGGGCGGTGTCGAGCTGACGCTCGCCGAGCGCGACTGAGTACGTCACGGGGACCCGGGCCGCCCGGCCCGGGTCCCCGATCCGCCGGTGCCGGGAGCACGCCCGGAGCCACCCCCGATTTTGGGGCGGCCGGGCCGATGGGTTAACCTTGCTCGTCGCAACACGGGGCTATAGCTCAGTCGGTTAGAGCGCAGAGCTGATAACTCTGAGGTCGCTGGTTCGATTCCAGCTAGCCCCACCCATACCGCTTCACCTGCACAAACGCCGGTACTCCACTCACGCGGAGGACCGAACGATGCTCAGAGACGACAGAGGTACGCGGCTTCCGGCCGATTCGCCTGCCCGAAACTGCGGGCAAGGTGGGGGTATGCCACGCCACCCACGTCCACGTGTGCCCGACTGGGCACTTCCGTGGATCGAAAGCTTCACACTTCACCTGGAATCCGCAGGCAGGTCCCCCCTGACCGTTGAGCGATACACCGATGCGATCGGCTGGCTCGCCGGCTGGCTCGCGACCGACTCGCCGACGCTGCACGACTGGCACGAGACCGACCACAAGCACATCCGACGCTTTCTCCTGCACCTGCAAGACGCTGGATACTCCCGCAAGTACGTGCACAACATCGGCGGCGCGCTCCAGCAGTACTGGCGCTGGTTCGCAGCAGAGGAGGACGCCCCCAACCCGATGTCCAAGGTGGCAGTGCCCGCAGCGCCGAAGCTCGGCGAGACGCCTCCGCCGGTCATCGCTCAGGAGCAGCTATCACTGCTACTCAAGGATGCCGAGTCGGGCCGAGACTTTGAGTCTCGCCGTGATGCGGCGTTGATCCGGCTCTTCGCCGGTACCGGTGGCCGACTCGCCGAGATCGCAAGTTTGACGCTCGATGACCTCGCAGTCTCTAAGCGTGAGGCAACCGTTACTGGCAAGGGCGGCAAGACTCGCACTGTGCGCTACGACCATCGCTGTGCTGTAGCTATCGATAGATACCTCCGCGTCCGTGCCCGCCACAAGGCGGTCGTCGAGTGCGGAGCGACAGCCCTTTGGGTAGGCGTCCGGCGTCGAGGTGCCATGACCCCATCCGGCATCCGACAGGCGATAGAGCGGCGCGGCGCGCGGCTCGGCATCAGGCTCTGGCCCCATCTGTTTCGCCACACATTCGCCCATCGCTGGCTGGACGCTGGTGGTGCGGAGGGTGATCTGGAGGAGCTAGCGGGCTGGGAGTCGCCGCAGATGCTGCGTCACTACGGCCGGTCTGCCCGGTCCGCCAGAGCACGGCGAGCGTATGACCGGGTCGACGTAATGGGCGGAGTCTAGGAACGCGGTGGGGCCACCCAGGGTGGCCCCACGCAGCGGATCACCGAACGACCTTGAGTCGTCGTCGACGCCCGCGGCCCTCGTATACCGGCGCTGTCAGGCCATCGGCGTACCCGTTTACATACCCGGCGTCGTAGACCTGTCGGCGAATGTACCGAGCAGCTAGCAAGCTGGTAAAGCTGACCGCCGTTAGGGCAACCGCAGTGATGACCTGTCGGAACTGGGGTGTCGTGGCCTGGCGCATGGTGTGGTAGATGACCTCCGCTGAGTGTCGGACAGGGAACGTGAGTCGAACATATGTTCTATCCGGATGGCCAGGGCTCTCGTGGCGTGTCGTGGATGGGTCTGGGGCGGGGGTGCTGGTGCGTGACGGGCCCCGCCAGATCTTTACGGTCAGTCACTACTTGATCACCGATCCGGACCTAGTTTAATACCAGTTCCACAATCGACAAGCAACATCTGTGAGCGAGTTTCGCATCTTTCGTGGGTTATTCAATGTCGGGTAAGAGCAAATGAGGCACGATTCTTCCGTCGTTTGAGGCAAGGTTTGGGTGTAGCCCGACGCGCCCGAGGTGACCACACGGCCGGGTGACGGCGTGACGTGCGGACGGGGAGTACCGTCGATGGCGGCGCGGCAGGGAAGCCCTCAGAACGGAGGCAGAAAGTAGGGGCCGGATGTGCGGTCCGACCCCTTGCGCGCCACGTCACGGTAACAGGGGTCGTTGAAGCGACGTACTGTGCCATTCAGGACGCCGGTTCGTGCGGGGCTGGCGTGACAACCCTCGTGCGGGAGGGCACCATGAGCGACTACATCGGATTGCGCGTCGCCAGGTGGCGCGACATCAGCGGACTAACTCAACAGGACTTGGCAAACGCAGTCGGCGTAACATCGGCCTATATCAGCATGCTGGAGAACGGCCGCCGGCCTGTTGCGAAACGCTCGCTACTGATCGCACTAGCCAGCGCGCTACAGGTCAGCGTCACCGATCTAACCGGTCAACCTACGGCGCCACGCAGTTCTGACGATGTTGCTATCTATGCTGCCGTGCCAGCTCTACGTGGCGCACTTGATGACGAGCCCACGGCCGATGGGCTGCCGTCCCTGGCCGACGTTGCCTCCCGCACGGACGCAGCCATGTCCGCGCGGATGGCCTGCGACTATCAGAATCTGGCACGGCTACTGCCCACGCTGGTCGCTGACACCCGCCAACTCGCCAACTCCGGAGACGAACACGCGTTGGCGCTGTTCGTACGGACCGCGGTCACCGCAGCATTGGCGATCAAGCCGTTTGGGTACGTCGATTTGAGCGCGCGGTACGCAGAGCGCGCCGAGGTTGCCGCCGGTCGCCTCGGTAGGCAAATCGAGTCCGCGGCGGCGGCGTTCGCGCTCGCACAGACCGCGCTGGCATCCGGCACTATCGGTGGGCGCCGCCGGTCGCTGATGACCGCGGTCGCCGCTGCCGAGCGCCTCGGTGACGACGGTGACGACGCCGCCCTCACGTGGTACGGCATGCTGCACCTGCACGCCGCCCTGTCGGCGGCCTCACTCGACATCGGCGACTCCGACAGTCATCTCGCCGAGGCGGGTGCCACAGCCCGTCGCGTGGGATCGGATCCGTGGCGGATGGAGTTCACCTCCACAAACGTCGACATCTGGCGTATCGGGGTGGCGGTTGAGAACGGCGAGCCCGAGCGGGCTCCCGAGTACGCCCGCCAGGTCGACCGGTCCCGTATCCGCACCGTGAGCCGCCGCGCCCGGATGCACATCGACACGGGGCGTGGCTGGTACGCCGCCGGCGACCAGGACCGCGCCATCCTGTCGTGGCTGGAGGCTGACGAGGCGTCACCGGCCAAACTTCGGTCCCGGCCGAGCGTGCGCGAACTGGTCGGACAGATGATCCGTGACTCTCGTCGACGAGGCTCCGATGAGCTGCGGGATCTGGCGACACGGGTTGGTGTCGACCCGCTCGATCCCGACCACGACCAGACTTAACTAGCAGTTACTCTCCCGATACCGCCGTCGGTCGATAGTCCGTGTGACGGCGGTTTCCGGTCTGCCCTCCCCGTGACTGGGTAGGGGCGGTCGCAGCCAGAGAGTCGGCCGTCTCGCCACCATCGAGGGTGAGGGAGTACGCGCATGATTCGGCTGTTCCGCAAACGCCACCGGCCCGCACGGCTGGACGCGACCGGTCCCGCCACGGTGTATTCGGCGCGGGCCGGCGCCTACCGCCCGCTGTGGGACCAGCCGACGGTGATCCTCGATAGCCGGCCGTTGATGACCCGGTTGGCCCGGCAGCGGGCCTGCTCCCGGTGATGGCCACCCACGCCCGGCCGCGCTCCGGCAGCCTGTCGACGGTCCAGCTACGCAACCGGATGATCCTGTCCGCCCGGCGGATCATCACCGAGCACTGGCCGCGGGTGGACCGGTGCCCGATCTGCCGGTCCGCCTGGCCGTGTCCGCCCACCGAGACCGCATACGACTACCTCGCCACGGCCGGGCAGGGCAACTGGGCTCCACCCGCAGCGTGCGCGGGGCCGGCGGTGAAATCGACCGCCGGCCGATGGGAATCGGCCGTCGATGCCAGCGCCTGAACCCCCCGAACCGCCGACGGGTAGGGAGAAACTGATCACAGCGCTGGTATTGGTGATCGTTGTTGTCGCTGTGGTGATCGGGCAGTTTAGGTGATCGCCAGTTTCGCAACCGCCGGGGGACACAATCCGCCTCAATCGACGTGCCTCCCCGCAACTCGCTCGCCCGACCACGGTCCGGGTGATCCGGGTCCTCGATCGGCCTACCAATCCCGGGTGGGCGTGGGTGGAGGGCTACGAGTGGGACGGACCGGACTGTAAAGCGGTCCGGAAACAGCAACTTTCATCAAACTTGGAGGACGCGATGGGTGAAGGTCAGAACCTGATCGATCACTACGTACACGGCTATGACGAGGCCGGCCGCCTAGGGGCAACCATCCGGGGTCGACTGGAGGCAGCCCGGGTGCGCGAGCTGCTAGACCGCTACCTGCCGTCGGCACCCTGTCGGGTCGCCGACATTGGGGGCGGACCGGGCGCGCACGCAGCGTGGATGCGAGAGCGGGGTCACGCGGTCGAGTTGCTTGACCCTGTAGCCCATCACGTCGACCAGGCGCGCGGGGCGGGTGTGTCGGCGGTGGTTGGGGATGCCCGCAGCCTGCCCTGGGATGAAGACTCGTTCGACGTCGCACTTCTGGCTGGGCCCTTGTACCACCTGACCGACTCGCAGGATCGGCGGGTGGCGGTGGCCGAGGCGGTGCGGGTGACCCGCCCAGGCGGCGTGGTGGCGGTGGTGGCATTGGGCCGGCACGCCAACCTTTTCGGCGCGGCCATCGCCGGGCAACTGGTCCAACGTCGGGCTATCGTGGAGGACATCCAGCTTCAGGGATGGAGCTCCAGGAACGACCGTTGGCCAGCAACAACGTACTACCACACCATCGACGAGTTGCGCGATGAGCTGACCGGAGCAGGGTTGCAGGTGGTCAACGTGCACGGAGTCGGCGGGCCGGGTGGGTGGCTTGCGGTCGCAGCCGACCGGTACAACCTGGATGATATGGGAGGCGGCATGCTTAACGCCGCGCTACTGGGTGCCCGGATGGGCGACCACTGCCCCGAGCTGATCCACGCCAGCGCTAATTTGCTGGCGGTCAGCCGGGTTCCGCAGGCAGGCGCATGATGACGGCCAGGGTGGCTCGTGCTATTGCCGAGTACACCGCTCACGGCTGGCCGGCACAACCGCGCCCGTGGGGGGTTGCGTTGCAGGCGCTACGGTTCGATGTGTTGGAGATCGCCTCGCCGATCGGGGCGATAATCCACCACCGGCTGCTCACCCGCGTACCTACCGCCACCGTCCGCCCGCCGTGGTGGTCAATGCTGCTGGGCCCTGGGGACCGAATGCGGTGGATGTTCTTGTTCGCCCCGGGCTTTCTGGACCCTGACCAGGTCGCCCGGGACGGTGGTCGGCTGCATCGTGGACCGGATGCATGGGTGCCAGCACCGCCAGGGCACGCCCCTGATGGGCTGACGGTCGGCTGGGTGGTGCCGCCTGCTCAGGCACGCTGGCGACCATACGAGCCGGACGGCGTCTTCGACAGTCTCGGCTGGCTGCTGCGCTCCCGAGTCAGGCCATGACACTCTCTATTGCCCCGAGTCCCGAGGCCAGTGCCGCGGCCCGTTGGTGGGCCAACAAACTTACCAACGGTAAAGCTATGCTGCGGCGCCGCTTCACCCCCGCCCAGGCCGACCGGTTCGCCGCCGCTCTGGCCGAGCTGATCGATCAGCGCCTCGGTAGGGAGGTGCCGCAGCAGGGCTTCGCAGTCACGATTGACTGCGATTACAGGCTGCACCCGTTGCTCGCCGAAGCGGCGTGGCGGTCCGGGTTGTTGGTGAGCATGTATGACTTGCCGATGCGAACACACATGTGGATCATCCCTGGTCGAGTGACGGTATCCGAGGGGTACAGGGCCCCCGAGGAGGTCGTATGGGCGGCGTGACCAGCTTGACCCCTCCGGCGGCTGCCGTGAGCACTGCTGCGCCCCTGGTCAGGGCGTGTCACGGCGGCCTGGTTTGACGGCCGGTCGTACGGTGCGGTAGTGACCCGCACACGAATCGTGATCACTGCTGTGGCGGCAGCCCACCGACGAGGGGAGCGATGGTGCGCCGGGACCTAGCTGCATCCTTGATTGGCGTCCTCGTCGGCCTGGCGCTCAGTTGGCTAGTCCTAGCCACCTCCCAGGCATCCCAGGGCAGCAACAGCACGGATCCCGTGACTTGGGGCCCTCAAGCGCCGACCCCGGCAGCACAGAGCACGGTGTTTGGTGTGGTAGCGCTCATGTGGTCCGCCGGATGCAACGGCGGAGAGCAGATCGCACTTGACCCAGGGCGGTACGAGATGGGCACCTGCACGATGGGCGGCGATGAAGTGACGGTTGCTGTGTTCGCCCCGGAGGCTCAATCGGGGTGGGTCCACTCAATGAGAGAGCTCGGGGCGTTTGTGGTGGAGGGCGACCGATGGGCGGTCGCCAGCCTGAACACTGCGGCCCCCGCGGAGTTTGCCGCCGCAGTACCAGATTGATGGACATCACAAAATCCCGCCTGGCTTCACGGCCGGCGTGGTGTAGCGCGGGCGGCAGCGAGGCCCCGCAGAACGCCAGTAGCTGCGGGGCCTCGCTGTACCAGGTTACGCGTCGGACTGGCGTTTGCGTGGTCGTCCGGGGGCGCGGTGCCACCCCTTGCCGAAGGCGGCGATGTCGTCCGCCCGGTACATTCGCCCCCCGGCGAGTTCGACGGCAGGTGCCGGAAAGTCGGGGCGCTGCTCAAGCTGGCGAACTCTCGCCGTGGACACGCCGAGTCGCTCGGCGATCTCAGCGGAGCCGAGCAGGTCCCAGCCTCGGGATCGTGCCGCGGACGTCTCGATGATCAGGCGGTCCGGGCCGGTAAGTACCCCGCCGCGGACCAGCGCGGCGGCACCGGTCAGTCGTACTGGCCACTGTATTGCCTCGTTCATGGCCGCCTCGTACTCGCCCGCGTCGAGTGGGGCGCGCAACCGCAGCACTCCGAGGGTTTCCTGGTAGTGCGCGATCGAGGCTCCTTCGGCTGCCTGGTCGAGGTGTTCGTCGCGTAGGTCACCGACGAATTCGAGTTCGAAGTACCAACTCATGATGCTCTTCTCCTTTCTTTGCTTGGTGAAGGTGGGGCGAGATATCGGAGGTGGCCGGGGTCGGCGTAACCCGACCCCGGCGTGCCTCGACTAGTCCTTGAAGGACCAGTCGAGGCCGGCGCTGATCAGCACCCGTAGGACCTCCAGCACGTCACCGGCGTCCTTGGGGGCTACGAGCCAGTTGTCGCCGCCCTTACGGAAGTGCCACATGCTGCTGCGGGTCTGCCGGACGAGAAAGCCCTGGCGTTCGGCTTCCTCGGCGATCAGCTGCATCGCTTCTCCGATTTCCATCTTTCACCTCCCTTCGTTGTGACTTCACTCTAACACAAATCATTGCGGATGCGTAAGGGTTATCTGGATGTCTGGGCTGGTTCCAGACAGCGCGAAGCGCCCCGCCCGGCCGTGAGGCCAGAGCGGGGCGCTTGTGTTGGTGGTCGGCGCCGGCCGGGACGTCACCGGCGGCACCGCATCGGCGATCTTACCCGGGCGTGTGCTGCATGGTGGCGTCGGTGATCCGCTGTCGTGCAATCTGGGCGTAGTGGGTGCTGGCCTCGATACCGACGAACGGGTGGCCAGCGGCAGTGGCGGCGACGCCGGTGGAGCCGGAGCCGGCGAAGGGGTCGAGTACGACGCCGCTGGGTGGGCAGACCTTCATCAGGTCGGCGAGCAGGTTGACGGGCTTCTGGGTGATGTGCTGCCTGCCCTTGCCGCGGGGCTGGCTGGCGCTGTAGAGGCCGGGCAGGTAGACGGGGTTGCGGGTGGCGTCGATCGGCCCATGCGAGCCCCACAGCAGGAACTCACAGTCGGCTTTGAACCCGCCGACACGCGGGCGAGAGATCGGTTTGTGCCAGCAGATGATGCCGCGCCACAGCCAGCCGCCGGCCTGCAGGGCGTCGCTGGTGGCCGGTAGTTGCCGCCAGTCGGTGAAAACAAGCAGGGATGCGCCGGGTTTCGATACGCGGAGGCAGTCGGCGAGGATCAGCGACAGCCATGCGGTGTAAGAGCGCTGGTCGCGGTTGTCCCCGGTGAAATCCCGCAGCTGATGGGCGGCGTCGCCGGAGACGTACTTGCTTCGGGTGGTGTTCTTGGTCCGGTCAGATTGGGTACGGCCGCCGGAGTTGTACGGCGGGTCGGTCAGCACGAGGTCAACGCTCGCGGCGGGCAGGGTGGGCAGGATCGTCAGGGCGTCGCCGTGGTGCACAGTCCAGGGGCTCATCGGGTCTCCCGCATCAACCCGGGGGTGTCTGAAGGGTGTCCGTTGGTGGTGGTGCCCCGGTCACCACCACCAACGGGGTGTGGCTGGGTCGGCTGGACTACTGCCTTCGGGCGGCCGGCGCCTCGTACGTGGGCGCGGCCGGCGTGCCGAGCAGCACCCCCAGCCACGGCCAGCGCGCCTCTGCGATCCTGATGAGGGCGTAGTACCCGGCCATCGCCAGCGCGACCACACCGGCCGTGAGGGCGGTGCCCGAGTCGGCGTCGAGCACGATGCCCGCCGTCGAGGCGAGCCACGCGAGGGCGGCGCCGACGGCGGCGGGGACAGCGGTACGGATCAGCGAGATCAGGTAGTCGTGAGTCATTGGGGTTTCCTCTCGGGGGTGGTGTCGGCGCCGACCTGCTCGGCGATCCGGCCGACCTGGTCCTTGAGTGACTGACCTCCGTTGGGGCGCAGTTCCTCCAGGGCGTCAAGGCGGCATTCGATTCGGCCGACCCGGGCCATCAACCCGGGGCGCCCGTCGGGGAGGCCGGGCCGGGGTGGCTCGCCGAGCAGGTCATCGGCGAGCCTGGCCAGTTTGCGGCTGGTGGTCAGCGTGCCGCGGCCGGCGCGGCGGAGTACCTCGGCGGCGGCGCCGACGGCGGCGATCACCGCCGAGATGTAGAGCAGTGTCTCCACCGCGGACTCCTGACGTGCGGCTAGATGATCGGGTTGCGGTATGCGGCATCCCACGTCTTGCGGCCCAGCAGCCCATCGCGGGTGAGGCCCTGGTCCGCCTGGAATGCCTTGATCAGCTCTCGGTACTCCGGCCCGTACAGGCCATCGGCGCCGGTCTTGCGCAGGTACCGCTTGCCCTTGCCGGCGGGCCAGCCCCGACGGGTGAGCTGTTTGGTCCACATCGCGAGCCACTGCCGGTCGGATTTGCCCACGAATCGGCGGCGGTAGTAGCCCGAAACCGACCTGTCACCACCGGAGCGTGGGCCGAAGTAGTAGCCGCCCGGCAGAGGGAACGCCACCGGTGGTCCCGGAGCCGGCCGCACCGGTGCCGGAGCCGGTACGCCGAGCTGGTCGAGCCGCCAGTTTGTGCCCCGCACCGTGTCCGCGGCCTGGGTGAAGTCTGAGTTCACGTGGCAGTGGCTCGTGTGCCGGTTCGACCCGGTGTACGCGTGGGTGGCGAACTGGTGCCGACGGTGCCAGATCCGGCCCTGGTAAATGATGTACCGCACCCACCACAGTGCACCCGATCGGGCGAGTGTCACCCACAGCTGCACGACCTGTTCCATCGTGACCCCGCGCGGGTCGTGCAGGTCGGCGTCGAAGTCTCGGGCCCGTACCTCGTCGAGCTGGTCGCCATCGCGATATTCCGCCCGACCGGTCCGGTCCGGGTTGTGGCTCGACGGGTAGCGCTGGTGGGCGGTGTCGCCGATCGAGCCGTCCGATCTGGTGTCTCGCTTGGGGAACCGCTGGTTGAGCTGGTCTCGGGCCTCATCCAGATTCGGTACTACTGTCCATGCCATCGGTGTTCACCTCCATGATTGGCCAGTCGGTCTGCTCAGGGTCGAGCCATGGATCCGGGGTCGGCTCCCCGATGTGCTGCTCCGGTTCCTCATCCGGGACCGGGTGTGGAATTACAGTCATTACTCACCTTCAGTTGATATAGGTTGCGGTCAGGCGCAGATTTGTGCCCGCCGCAATATCGCCGCCGGCGGCACGCGCTTCCACAATTCCATTCGAGGCGTGGATGATGCCCGTTACGGAAAAGTAGCCGTTATCGCCGGACCACATGGTTGATGACCCCGTCGGCCCCCACCATGAGGGCAGCGTCCCAAGCTCGCGGTCCGGCAAATTCCCATTCGAGCTCAGGTTACTCCCCGTATCGAATGCTAAATGCACGACGAGTACGCAGACTCCGGCCGTACGACGGAGCTGGAAATTCAGTAGCGTTAAATTGTCGGCGACCGTAAAACCCGTGGTGACCTCCTCGTAATATCTGCCGTTTAGTCGGGCAGGCGTCAGTGGTTGGCCGGACGTAATGAGCTCAGGCATTTCTCCCCTCCCGTTAGAGCGGTGTGATGGCCGGTGTCCAGACCTGCACCGAGGTCCCATCCGGCCAGGCCCGTTGGACTCCGTTGACGCTGCGCGTGGCCAGGGTCACTGTTTGTGTGAGCCCGGTGCCGGTGATCCCGGTAGCGGTCACGCGCTCCCCGCCGACCTGTAGATCCACGGGGAAATCCGCGGGATCCGTGGTCCAACCGCCGTTTTCGGCGGTCGAGGTCATCGTCATGGTCAGCGCTGACTCGGACACGGCCGCGATGGTGGAGCCGTCCGCCGGTACACGTTGCGGGCCGTCGGCCACGGCCACCGTGTATGGGCCTGCGGGCACACACACCAGTCGCAGATCCCAGGCGTGCTGGGTGATGGTCTCGGTGTACCCCTCGGCGTGCTGGTCGATGCCGTCCGGTGGCAGCCACACAGGCGGAGATCCGATCGTCAGGCGGTCCCCTACGTCCACTGCGGCGGCGGCGAGGATAAGCGCGGGTTTGCCCGCATGGCCGAGCGCGGCCAGGTCGAGGCGGATGGTGGGATACCGGGCCTCATCCCACGTGCCTAGGTGCGTGCGCCATGACGCCTGGTCACGTAGCTGGGAGTCGGACGGGACGTGGACAGTCACTTGGTGGTCGTATCGGCCGACACCATCCGGCGGCGCCGCTGTGGACAGCGGACCCGACGTCACCTCATACCGGTACGCCGACCCGCCGGACCGTGAGGCAGTAACGTCGTTGCGGACGTGCCGGTCGTCGTCGACGGGCTCCAGCGGCGGCGCGACCTCACCGTCCGCGCCGTAGGTCAGGACGACGGCTCCCGGCTGGTTGTACCGGGATCGCACGCTTCGGTAGGCCAGCCCCAGCACTGTGCGCGGCTCGTAGAGGATGCCCTGGTCGACGTCCTCACACTGGCGCAACAGGGTCAGCAGGGTGCCCGTGGGTTGCGGGCCCATCGTCACGGTGTCGTCAGGATCACCCACGATGTGGCAGGTGATGCCCTCCTCATGACACAGCCGCTCGATCCGCCGGCCGGCTGTCTCGCCGATGTGTCCCGTGACGGCTGGAGCGACGGTCGTCCAGGTATCCGTGGTCGGGGCTCGCCACACACCGATGTGGCCCAGCGCGGCCGTGCCATCCGCCCGCGGCCCGATGTGTAGACGGTGCGGCACACCCGGCGCTCCGGCCGTGGTGGTTGAACTCCGGAGGGCACCGTCAATCCGCAGCGTGTAGGTGACGGTTCCGCCGCCGACGTCGGCCGCCCCCGCCTCCAGCCAGTGTGGCTCACCATCGCCATAGTCGGTGAAATCGGTAAGAATATAGGTGAAGCTGGATGAGTCATGTCCGTAGGCCACCGCTGCCACCAGCACGGACGACGACGACAGGTCTATCCGCAGTTCGTCGTAGATGCTGTCGCCGCCCACAGCGATGGACAGCACGTCCCAGCCCGCCCCGCTGCCGAGCTGCACCAGAAACCGGATAGCCCAATCGTCGCCCGACGCGACACCGGTAATCGGGCCAGCGAGACTGCTAGCTTCCCGTGAGAAGTCCGGTAGGGGCGACGAACCGGGCGACGCAACAGACGCCCAGGCGATCGCACCGGTAGCGGTTAGCGGAGTTCCGCCGACTAGCCCGGACGCGGCCTGGGTAGAACCCGCACCGTCCTCGATCGGCCAGTACGCGACCGGAGCAGTCCCGGTGATTGCTCGCCGCATCGGCGACGTGAGCGGCGAGGCTCCCTGATCAAGGCGGCGCAAGATCCCCGCGCCGCTTACCGACACCCACACATCGGTGCCGGTGACGTCCCACCGTGGCGGCCATGCTGGCACCTCCACCGTGGCCCGAATGTCCCAGTCGTCGACCCCGCTGAGTACGTACACAGCGGCGTGGTTGTCGGCGGCCGTGGCCGCGGCCGTACCGGCGAGGATCACTGTCTGCGCGCCGGCCGTCGCCACTCGCCGCGCCCACATCCGGACCTGTAGAGACGAGCTGGCGGTGACATGCGAGTCGGCGAGGAGGATCCAGCCACCACCGTCGCCGTACGGGGCATCCGGCATCTGCGTGCCGGATGCCCAGCACTGCACGGCAACCAGCCACCAGCCGGCCTGCGTCCCCGACCCGGTGGTCAGGGTGACATTCGCCAGCGTGTCACTGATGCCCGACAGGGTCTGCTCGACCGCAATCGCCACACCGTGCACAACCGTTGAGGCCGCCACGTGACTGTGAGACGCGCTGGCGGTCGCGGTGCGGGCGCCGGTCGCCCCGGAAGACACAGTCTCGTAGGCGGTGGCCATGGTGGCATAGGTGCCGTCAGTCTCCGTTGGCCCCGCCGTCATGCTCACCGGCAGCGTGTAGTCGATCGGCGCCCCGGCTACCCACGCGCAGATCAGCAGCCCGTCCGTAGTAGCGGTGACCGTTGGCGCATCGTGTGATGTGGAAGAAACCGAGGTGCCGCCGGCGGCACCCAGGTGCGGCCTACCGCGGTGTACCCGGGCCTGGGTGTTGCGCCCTAACAGCCCGTAGTACGGGCCGGTCGGGTTCCGCGGGCTGTACCGGCCGTTGACGTCACGAATCGACAGTGACAACGACGTCGGCACCGACTCAGAGCCCTCCGACATCCGCCCACGGCTGATCACGACAGGACCGTGGCCGGTCAGGACATCACTGGTGATGTCCAACCACCCACCCACATCAAGCTCCACCGTCACATCCAGTGGATCGGCGGGAAACGCCACCTGCACTCCTCCCCGTCAGGCCGGCCGTATCCGGCCCTGATCAGCCACAAGCCGTAGCGCTCCGGTCCGGATCAGGCCGAGGAACATGTCGGTGAAAGTCCGCTCCATCGAGCCACCGCCTGCACCGGCCTCGACGCGAATCGTGAAGCTCCCGCTGGCAGAGGGGCTACCGGCCATCGCCGGCAGCGCCGATGGGGCCGCACGGCCGCCGGTCTCACGGCGGATCGCCGCCCGTAGCCGCTCCAGGCCGGCCGCACCGCCAATACTGTCGACCTCCTGCGAGGTCAGCACACCCTCACCTGGAGCCAGCACAGCGGGCACCGAGTCGACACCCTTCGCGCCGGCACCTCGCACATAGCCGCCGGCCGAGAACTCGCGGACGCCGCCGCGGGCGGTGTGCCGCTCAGCGATGATCCGCTGCCTGACCGTCGAGGTCTTGTCCAGGTTGACGCTGGCCAGCCACCGTTTGTAGGCGGCTACCGCGGTGCGGGCGCCTCCGGCGTCGACAGACACCGTCCGGTTGATGTCGGGGATCCGGAACAACTGTGTGGCGAGGGTGTTCGCCTCGCGGCGCTCCACGCCCATCGCGTCGGCCGCGCGGAGGAAGTCCGCGCGGGCCTGCTCAACGACATCCGCCGCCCGCTGGTGGTTGCCGGTGGTTTCCCGGATAGCCGCGGCGTTGTCATTCGCGGCCCGCGCAGCATCGAGCAACGCCCGCCGGTTTCGCTCCCCGGCCTCTGTGTGGGGGTCGATACCCGCGCCCTTGCCGTCCTTGGCCGCCTCGGTAAGGCGGCGCAGGGCTGAGGCCATACGAATGTTGGCCTCTTCGGAGGCGTACACGCGGTTCAGGGACTCGTCGAGGGCCTGCGCGAACGTCTTGACCTCGGCGGTAGCGTCGCCGGCGGCGTTCTCGACCTTGCGCAGGCCACCGGCGATCCGCTCACCGCCGGCTTGCCCGGCCTCGCCGGTGTCCTCAAGAGCGTCCTTGAGTTCGGTGATTCGCTTGCGGCCCTCATCGATCTTCGGGCCGGCGCCGGGCAGCCACCCCCACAGGGTGTCGGCCATCGCTGCGCTCGCCTCGCCGATGTCCAGCGTCCGCCGGTACACCCAGCCCAGCACGTCAACCAAACCACCCACGGTGTGGATGCCAGTCTCCATCAACTGGAAGAGGAACCGCAGCGCTGACGCGCCCTCGTCGGCGTTGTCGGCAAAGGTGTCGAACAAGTCACCGAGGGCGCGTCCCAGCCGGGGTAGCCCGTCGGATATCTCCCGGATAGCCGGCCCGGCAGCCTCGATACCGTCGCGCAGCGCCGGACCCAACTCGCGAGCCATACCGGCCACGCCACGCGCGAGCGGCTCGACGTAGCGTGACGCTGCCTGAAACGCCCCATCCACGTCCCCGGTGATGCTGGTCCACGCGTCGGAGACGATTCCGATACCCCGCAACGCGGGCTTCACGAACCGGGCAGCCGATTTCTCCAGGCTACCGAGCGCCGACCGGCCGAGTGCCTTCCCGGCCGCCTGCACCCGAGAGTCTTTGCCGGCGAGCACCAGACCGCCGAGCACACCCACACCCGCGGTCCCGCCGAGTACCGCACCACCAACAGCCGCACCGAGGGCAGGCACAATCGACGCGGCGAGAACCCCACCGATCGCCGCTCCGGCCGGGCCCAGCGGCGCATGAGCCAGGATCGGGCCGATCCGGGCCACCATCGACACCGCGAACCCGCGGCCGGCCTCCTCGCCCTGCCGCACGGCGTCGTTGACGATGTCGCGGTTACGTACCAGCCGACGCAGCTCCGTCTGCTGCTTACGCATCGTCCGGCTGATGTCCATCCGCCCCGCGGCGTCGTCAGTGCGGGCGAACTGCGCGGCCAGGCCCTTCAGCGCGACCTCGGCCGCCTCGATCTCCCGGTCGAGGCGGTCGGCGTCACGAGCGGTGGCCTGCATTCCGTCGCCGAGCTTGCCGACGCCGTCAGCGGCCCTTTTCGCCGCGCCGGAGACGGTTTCCCGCCCCAACAGATTGATCAGGATGTCGCGGACGTCAGCCATCACGACCTCCCTCGCAGACCAGGGTGTTGGGCCATCAACGCCGCCCGTTCGTCGGCGGGCTCAGGCGCGATGGCGCTGAGGTGGGCGTTGATCTCCCGCAGCGTCATCTCGCGCTGCGCCGCAGGAGTGCACGCCACGAAGTGCCGGGACAGGATCGGCCCGACCTCGTCGAGCAGGGCGGCTAGGCCCCCTCGCTCTGCGGCGAGGACGAGGAGGCCCCACCCGGGGGGACCTCGTCGTCCTCCAGCCGTTCGAGGTGCATGAGGTACACCAGCGGCTCATACGACTCGTACGCCTCGGTGACCCCGCCGAGACGGCGGGCCACCCACGTGGCCGCCAGGAGCGCCGTGGTGTACCGGGGGTCGGTCGGCCTGTCGAGGACGAGCAGCATGCCAGGGATGCCCATGCCGGTTGCGGCCTCGACGGCGATCAGCTCCCGGACCGGCTGCCGCAGTAGCGCCTCCGGGTCGAGGGTCCACGTTCCGTCGCCGTACCGTTCATGGTCGTCGGGGTGGAAGGTGAAGCGAAATCTCACGGTCAGCCTTTCGTGATCACGTCGGCGATGTGGTCCACGACCGCCTGCATTTCCCGGGCTATCGCTGGTGCGAGCTGGGCGGCGGGCCGGTCCACGAATCCGCGTCGCACCCGTTGGGCCACCCACGCCCGGCGGCGGCGCCCGAACACTGGATGCCGCAACACGCCACGGTTGACTGCCGGGACGTCCCGCCGCTCCCGCTGCCCGTCAGCGAACACCCGGATCTGCACGCTGGCCTGGCCACGGCGCTCCCGGGTCTGCATACGAACCCGCAGGCTCTTGGACAGCAGCGGCCCGTACCCGGACGGCAACAGCCGCACCGCTGACCGCTGCACCTGCGGCTTGAGGGGTTTCGCCGCCCGCTGAAGGCCGGCGGATAGTTGCCGGGACAAGCCGCGGTCGCCGAGTTGGCGCAGGTTGCGCCGTACAGTCGTCAGGTCACGCCGCCCGGCCTCGACCTGGACGATGAAACCCACCGCTACGCCTCGAGCGGCGGGGTCCAGCCAAGCGTCACCAACGCGTCCCGCGTGGCCGGCGGAATCAACATCTGCGCGTGATCACTGTCGATACGCGTAGCGTCGACAATGCTCAGGTCCAGTTCGATGTCCGGTAGGCACCCGGCCTCAGCCCGGACAGTAAGGCGCCGTACAGCCCCGGACACGTCGGTGCCGTCGAGAATGACGCGCCCGCCGGCCCGCCCGAGTTCGATCTCAGCATGCATGACCGTGGCTCCTCAGGCGGTGTTGCGGGCGACGCCGTCCGGGTCGGACAGGGGCCACGCCACAGATCGCGTCGCCAACTCCCCGACGCCGGCACCGAAGGGGTTGATCTGGGACACCAGGTACGCGCCGACATACTCGGGGTTCGTGGCGCTGATCGCCGCTGACGTTGGGCGTACCCGGATCACCACGACAGTGCGGCGCGCCGCCCAGATCGTGGCGTCCACCGCCGACGCGGCGAAGTCGTCGTTGAAGTTGAGCGTGATGGTGGAGTCTTCGAGACCGGCGAGCCGCGACCGGGCGGTGTTACCCATCGCCGTGTTCTCCAGCGCTTCGAACTCGATCGGTAGCTGCACCGACGTGATCCAGGCCGACAGGTCCACGGCGTTGACCTCGACGCGGGCATCCACCAGGGCAAACGTGCTCATACTTCGCCCCCTTCCTACTTGATGCCTGCGATGCAGGCGATGGTTGCAGTACCGGTGATCGCGGTGATGCGCAGCCGATACCAGGTGTCGCCGATCGGCCCGGCGACCCGGGTTGCCCAGGTGCCGCCCACCGTTGTGATCGGCCCGAACGTCGCCCGTGTCGTCGCCGCGGTGAAGGTGTTGTCGGCGTCGGACTCCAGGACCGCGGTGACGGTGGTGCCCGGGTTCATGACGTGCAGCACGGCGTACAGGTACTGCCCGGCCGGTACCGCGCCGAGCTCGACGGCGGTGCCCGTCGGGCCCGTCGCGTCCACGGTGCTCTTGGTCTTCAGGATGGTGCCGCGGACCGCGCCGACCGCCTGGTTACCCTTGCTGCCCTGCGCCGTCAACGAGAACGGCGCCATCTCACCGACCGCACCGAACAACTGATACGAGAAGGTTCGCGCCTGGTAGAAGTAGGCCGGGCTGCCCTCCGCGCCGTCGTGCGAGTGGGTGATCACCTGCACCGCGCCGCCGAGCGCGGTGAACACGGTCTCGTCCAACGCGGTGGCCGCCTGCCAGAACCCCGCCACCTGCGACGACACATCCTCCAGGCCGGCGTTACGGGACCGGGCGGTGCGCTGACCGGGCGGCCCGTACGTCGTCGCGTCGCGCGCCTCGAACTCGATGGGCATCGTGGTTTGGGACAGGTCGGTGGTCATGTCGTATCCGGCGAACCACGTGGTGATGTTGTTCGCCGTGAACGTCGTCACGCTCAGCCCTTCTTGGCCGGCTTCGGGTCGGTGTCGAGCACCCGAATGTGTCCGGCGTAGACAAGCTGCGCGATGCTGGTCTCCACCGGATCCAACTCGACCATCCCGCCCCGCTCGACACTGCGGCCGGTACGCACATCAGTGATGCCCACCGCGCCGAGCACCTCGGCGCGCACGATGTCCGCGCTGATCGCCTCCAGGTAGTGGCGGCGGCAGTGCTCCACCGGGCGTTTACCGGTGCCGACCGCCGGCTGGTGACACGTGCCTGCGATCGGCGTGCACGTTTTGATCTCCATCTACCCTCCTTGGGCGATAACACGGACGCTGAAGGTGCCGCCGAGGTAGCCGGCCAGGCCGACGTCTTCAAGGCCCGACGGCTCGAACGAGTCCACGACCAGGTCGTTGACGAGGGCACCGAGCGTCCGGTCGGTGTCCTCCAGCGCGGCCCGGATCGATGTCGGCCCGGTCGCGTCGGCGTACCCGGCGAGCGCTTTCTGCCCTGTTCGGTCAAGCTGACCGCTGGTCAACACCGCGATCCGGAACGGGATGATGTAGGTGCCGCGTTTCATCGCCTCCCGGTAGGAGGGGATAGCCGGGACGAGGGGGAACGCGCACGGCGGCACCGGGTTGTCCGGGGCGTAGTCGAATGCGCGCAGCCCGGCGATGCTGCCCAGTCGGTCTTTGAGTCCGGTCATGATCTGCGCGATGGTGGTGGCCATGGTCAGGCCACCTTCACCGGGTGCCGCCGGTACGGGGCGAGTAGCGCGTCAACGATCGGGTTCGGGCGGGCCCGCACGGGCCCGTACTCGCCGTAGCCGGCGATCCCGAACGCCATGCCGCTGAGCTTGAGCAGGTCGGTTGCCCAGATCGCGGCAGCTTGCCGGACTGCGGCGGGTACTACTGCCCAGCCGAACACGCCGACGATCTGTGTCAGTCCCTCCCGGTCGGTGCCGGATCGCAGCGGGAACGTGTGGTTACCGACTGACCGCAGTGACGTGTACGGCCGTGTCTCCGAACCCGCCGCCGGGTTGAGCGGCAGCAGCTGGTAGTCGGTGGCGGTCCAGGTAGTGGCAAAGGTGCCGTCTCGACTGGTGTCGGTAGCGACGCTGGTCACCGAGACGAGATCGTCGACGGCAAGGAGGTAGGCGTCGCAGCTATCGAAGGTGCGGGTGACGGCCGTCTGGTGGAACGTCCGCTCGCAGTGGTCCTCGATCCATCGGGACACGGTGATCACGGCGCCGAGGATTTCCAGGTCAGAGATGCTGTCAGCGATCCCTACCCGCGACTTCAGCTCCTCCGGTGTGCAGTACAGCCTGTTGAGGGAGGTGGATTGGACAGTCCAGGTGCCGGCGGTCACGTCGGACGCGGCGCCGGTGCCGATCCACACGTACGTCCACACACCCGCCGCCGAGCACGGGATGTCCTTGGTGTATACGCCGGTGCCCGATCGGGTGATCTGCGCGGCGGCGTAGGTGTAGGTGGTGGCGGTGCCCGTCGGGTCGGTGATGACCAGACTGATCGTGGTCGGATCCGTCGGCGTCCCCGACACGGCAAACGTGTTCGTCAGCGTGGCCAGTTCGGCGGTGTTGGCGTAGAACAGCTCAGCCATCGGCCACCTCCGGTGTCGACGAGTAGGTAGCGGCGGCCGTGGGAGTGGAGCCGTATGTAGCCGCTGCCGCCGACACGGATGTGGCATTGACGGCCACCGGGTCGGACGCCGGGCCGAGTAGCGCCGTGTCTGACCAGCCACAGTCGTCCAGGCGCACCGACACGCCCGCGGTGGCGGAGGTTTGGCCGAACCACACCTCCCGGATCGGGCCGCCGAGGTTCAGGGCGGTCAGGTCTCCCGAGTCCTGGGTGGTGCTGGTCGAGTCACCGGCGTAGACCCGTACCCGGCCGACACCTGAGGTCGATCCCGCGGCCGACACCTCCACCCGCCACTGTGTGCCAGCGGAGAGGGCCGTCGACGTCCATACCACCGAGCTGATGTTGTTGCGTAGCGTCAGGACGCCGGAATCGCTGACCTGCACCCGGAACCGCTGACCGGTCGACCCGGCGTTCATGCCCCGCAGCACGGACACCGCGCCGCCGCTGATGGACGCGGGGTCGAGGTAGAAGCGGAAGTGCTGGACGCTGGTGGCGTTGCCGTCGTTGACCGCCCATCCGCGCCGCTGCGGGCCGGTGGTGGCGCCGAGGGTGACAGACATGCACAGCGACCCGTGCGCCGCACCCGTGGACGAGTAGGTGCACGTGCCGTCGGCGGTGTCGGCGGCCAGCGTCCACGCGTCACCGGACCCGCCCCCGGAGTTGCCGGTGGTGATGCCGAGTCCGTCGAGGCCGCCCTCGAAGCTGTTAACGAGGCTCGCCACTACTTCTGCGCCTTGCGGGCGCGAGGCTTGTCCGCCGGGGCTGTCGACGTGTCCGCGGCTGGCTTGTCGGCGGGCTGGAAGTGGGGATCGGCTGCGCGTAGTTGCGCGGCAACCGCGTCGGATACTTCGAGTTCGTCGCCGGCGGGAACGGTGACTTCGACGCGTGTCGGGCTGATCGCGTTGTGCCGCAGCCGTTTGAGTCCGGCCGCAGGTGGGGTAAGGCCCACAGGATGGCTCCTCTGCTGGTCAGGCACCGACCCCCGACGTCTCTGAACGAGAGGGTTGTCGGGGGTCGGTGTCTGTGCCGGTTACGGGGTGGTGTTGTAGCCGATCGCGGTGTCGTCGTTCGATGTCGCGTCGCCGATGTTTTGGAAGTCCTCGCGCATGAACCCGACCAGGACCCGCTGGAACGTCTCGCGGTAGATCGAGTCGTCGACCTCCACGTCCAGGGCCATCCGCTGACCGAACGCCCACTCCATCCGGTTGACCAGCAGGAAGTAGGTTTTCGTGGCGGTCACACCGTCATGGACACCGGCGGCGTTGAGGTCCTCGCGGACATGCTCGGAGGCGATGACCGGCACACCCCACACCGAGCCGATCTGGCCGTTGAGGATGGTGGCCTGCGCCCCCATCTTGTCGACGGTGATCAGGTTCGCGTCGGGTAGCAGTGTGTGGTAGTTCGAGACACCAACGATGATCGCCAGGTCAGCCGGGTTCAGACCCCACTTGCCCATGTCTTTACGCACGGCGGCGATGTTCGCCGAGCTGATCGCCGTGGCGGCCTGACCGGCGTTGGCGAGTCCCCGCTTGCGTAGCCCGTCCCACGCGGTGCGGGCATCTACGGTGCCGGTCACGTCGGAGTCCTGGTGGGTGCCGTCCGAGTCGCCGTCCAGGACGGCCTTTTCCTCGGCGTCGACGAATGCCTGCACGAGCTTGCGGCGCGCATACGGCAGGATCGCCAGCGCGCTGTCGGCCTCCAGCGACCGACTGAACAGCGCTCTCGCGCCGAAGATCTCCGCGTCGAACGTCGGCGTCACCGTGCCCGGCGTCGACGCGGCCATCTTGGTCTCGGTATCGCTGGCCGGCTCCGCGACCCGGTAGGCGGTAGCGTCGGCGCCTTCCACCGGCCACTTCCACGGATTCGTCGGCAGGTCGATCCGGGAGAACAGGGGGGCGACTTTCCCCGAGGCGCGAACCTTTTCGTGCAGGTTCGCGCCGATTCCGGTCGGCACCCACACGCCGCCCTCGGCGGCGGTGTCAACGTCCATCGCCCGCATCAGGCTGGCCCAGCGGTCGCGGAACAGCCTGTGCGCCCGTGCCACCTCGAACCCGTCGCGGGAGCTTTTCGCCCGCTTGTCGACGAGCAGACCGAACAGGATCATGTCGGCGACGGTGCCCTGAAACGATCGCAGCAGGCCGTGATGCTCGGGCCGGAACTCGGTGATCCGCGGCGCCTGTGCGGCCAGGCCGGACTCGGACCGGATCATCACCTGCTCGACCGGGTTACGGGCGCCGTAGGCGTTGGCCCTGAACACGCCGGCCTTGTCGAGACTGCCCGCGGTCACGGCTTCATCGGTAGCCCAGAACAGCTCGTCCAGGGACCGGTCACCGCGCGGGGAGTCGGAGCGGCGCACGATCTGTGGGCCACGCGGCTCGCCTCGTCCGATGCCTTCCCGGTTGCCCTGGTTGAGCGCTGCTGCCCGGACCGCGTCCATGCGGGCGGCCCGCGCGGCAAGCGGCTTCTCTTCGGCGGCCAGCTGGTCCCACTCGGCGAGCAGCCCGTCAACCTCGGTGTTGCGCTCGGCCAGGGCCTGGGAGCGCACGGCGTCGTCGCCGTCCGGCTCGGGCATGGCCTCGATCTCAGCGAGCCGGGCCTGAATCTCTGCCTGCCGCTGCTGGATCTGCGTCAGTCGGTCCATCACATACCTCTCGTGATCCTTGCGGCGTGGATGCGCCGCGTGATGTCGGACTGCCGACCGGAGTGCACCGACGGGTGCGGGTCCTCGGCGCCGGACCCCGAACCATCGGGGGTGGCGGTTGGCGTCTCCGGGTTCCCTTCGGAAGTGGTGGACGCGATGATCTCGGCCAGTTGCGTGCGTTCGTCAGCGGACAACCCGGCCAGGTCTGTGGCCAGTGCGGTCAGTGACCGCACGGCGAGGATCTCCGCGCCCGCGTTGACCGGGACCGGAGTGGGTCCGTAGTCCGCCAACCCCAACTCAAGGCGGGTCACGGTGGGTAGGGGCTGGCCGGCCCGCACCGTCGGCACCCGATCCGGGGTGCTGCGGTAGATACGGCCCCGAAACGACTGGGCCCGGATGGCGCGGTTACGGATGGCCTCCAGAATGCGATCGGCGTCCGCCCCGGCGTTGTATCGGGTAACGGTGAACAGGCCCTTCGCGTCCGCCCGGATCTCCAGCGGGGTGCCGATCGGCACGCTGTACACATCCGATGGCGTGCCCAGCACAGTCAACCCATGGTTGAACAGGCAGACCGCCCGGGGCCCACCGTTGTTCAGCGTCCGATTGAACGCTGCCCGGTCGATGACCTCCATATAGTGGCCGTACTGGTCTCGCACCTCATACGGGCTGTCGAAGATCGCCGCGTATGCCTCGACCGTCCGGCCGTCACCGGACCGGGAGATGCTGATGTCGTCCAGCGCCCACGTGCGCAGGTAGGTGTTCATGCCCGCTCCTCCGGCTCCTCCGGCTTCTGGGCGACGGGCCGCGTGGCCTGCACCGCGGTACTCGGTTGGTCCGGCCCCGGTGGTTGTAGCTGCACGCTGTACAGCCCGGAGTGCTCCAGCATCGTCAGATCCTCACCGTCGATCGCCGCCACCACACTGTCGGGCGTGTAACCGGCGTCGACGAGCTGCCGCACCGCCGCGGCCTGCCCCTGCTGGATCTGCGCCACGTCCGCCCGGTCCTCCCGCAGAAACGGCACGTCCCGGGCGTCGTACCACAACCGCGACGTCTCATCCGGCGGCGGAACCAGGTGCTCCAGCGTGCTCGCTGCCTCTTCCCACAACGGAGCGATGGTCATGTCAGCGAACCGCCGCCGCACCTGCCCGTAGTTCCCCGCGTTCAAGCTGGACCCCTGTAAACCCTCAGACAGCCCAAGGATCACCGGGTGCACACCCGCCGCGGCGGCAATACGGGTCTCCGACAGCCCGGAAATCTGCTTGAAGTCCATCGCCTGGAAATCCGCCCCGACCGGGGTGGCCTTCGCACCCAACAGGTACAGCGTCTTGTACGCGTTGCGGGAGCCTCGATGCTCGGCCTCCAGCCGTTCCTTGAACGCGAACACCTGCTCCGTGGTCATCGTCGGCTCGAACGAGATCACCAGATTCGGCGTCGCCCCGTTACGGAAGAACGCCAACTTGTGCTCCGTGGCGGCGAGATCCGACTGCATCTCCCGCAGGATCGGCGTCAACCACGGCACACCACGAAACCAGCCGACCGGGTCCGGCGTCGGCGTGAACAACGCGACATCCTCAGCCAGCAGCAACTCGTGCCGGGCGTTCGGCGGCTCATACATCACGCCGACCAACTCGGCGTCCAGGTCGTCACCGACCATCATCGGATCATTCGGCGACCCAACCACCAGCGTGCACCAGTCCGGCCGCACCCGCCGCAGATCCCCCGACGGGCGCCGAGCCACAATCCCCGTACCGGACAGGTCCGCGTCCAGCAGCATCCGCACCAGCAACTGCCGGGTCGTCTCACCCCGCCTCGGCCGCTCCAGCCTCGCCAACTCCCCGGTACGGAAGTACTCGTCGGGCCGGCCACGCCGGAACCGCTGATACGAGAAACGGGCCTGGCCGAACACCATCATGCGGGCCAACTCGCACGCCCACACCACCCCCGAGCGCTTGTACGCCTGCTGCACGACCGACTCGAACTCGCTGGGTAGATGCTCCTCCCTACCCCACGACGAGGCGGTCTGCGCGATACCCAACTCGGCCGCGTCAGCCAGCAGCCGCTGAAACTCGTCAAGGCTCAGATTGGTGCTGCGCTGCACCTGCTCGGGCCGCAGCCACGACAACAACCGGGACCACGCGCCCACCGGTGCACCGCCCTTCAGGCGTAGAAGAACATCAGGTCTTGACTCGGCCGGTGCACCCGCGGCGTGCAATGCCCAAACAGGGCCAGGCTGACCGCGGCCAGCGGGGTCACATCCACCGCCAGGTCCCGCCGCGCCCACGCCCACGAACCGCCCACATCACGCTTCACCGCGCCCTCAACGGCGTCATCGGCCTCTTTTTGGTCGATGTGCCAGATGTCGCGGGCCTGCACGTCCGGGCCGGCTACCCCGTCGTAGAACAACTGGCAGCCGGTGACCACATCACCCGGTGTGGCGCGGTGCACGGTCAGCCCAGCCGCCTCCGCCTCATCAGCGAGGGCCTTGTCATCAATCACCACCACGGACGGTCGATGCCGCTCCAACTCTCGGAGCCGGGCCACCACCCACCCGGTACCCGGGCGGTAGTCGAGCGCCCCATCACGGCCGGTCACCTCGATGTGCCGGCCCCCGAAAGTCGACGTCCCGGCCGCGCCGATCGCGGTGTAGGACCTGTCCGGCGGCACGTACACGCCGAACGCCGGCCGCCCGTCGAGCTGCGAGTCCGGGTTGCGCCGCGCCAGCCACGCGGCCTCGGAAATGACCCGCCATCCGCTTTCCGCGCCGGCCCGCCGCGGCCATATCCCCAGCCGTTCCCGAGCGAAGTCCTCAGCCGGCATCGAGCGGCGTTCCCGGCGCACATGCTCAACGCTGATCCGGATACCCAGCGACGGATTCGCCGCCGCCCAGGCCGCCAGGTCGTCCAGGTCGACGCCCTCGAGGAACTCCAGGCTTCCGCCCAGCCCCCAGTTTCGATAGCCCAGCCCCGGATCCTGCTGCCAGGGCGGATCATCCGCGCCGCGTGGCACCGACGGGTCTCCGCGCTGCCGCAACTGGTACATCACCTCGCCGGTATCACCGGTCAACGGGGGCGAGCTGGTGTACACGATCTGCGGGTTCGGCCGAGCACTCATCGTCGGCATCAGCGCCGACTGCTGCACGAACGTGTACGCGAACGTCTCATCGACTAAGTTCACGTCGCCGGAGAAACCCCGGCCGGATCCCTTCGAGCGGGCCACGAACTTGATCCGTGCCCCTGTGTCCAACCGCTCGATGGACTCTTCACCGTTTGTGTTGATCACCTTGAGGAGCACGCCGTCGACGTCGTACAGGTTGTCGTTGAGCTTCACGCCGAGTTGACCCACCAGCCAGATCACGCGACGGAACGACTCCATAGCAGTCTTGTATTCGTGCGCCGACCACATGATCAGCCGCTCACCGATCAGCAGCAGCCCCGTCAACGCCCGCGCCTCCAGCAGGCAACCCTTGCCGTTCTGCCGAGACACCCATTCGCAGAACTCGAAGCACGCCCACCTGCCGTCCGCCTTCACGGCCAGCATCGCCGTAATCGAGTCCTCCTGCCAGACGTCCAACGGCATCCCGGCCCGCCGCATCAACTCGATGGCCTCCGGCCCGAACGAATCAACCGACTCAGGCTGAGTGTCAACCCGCGGGCTGCGCGCGCCGAGCAATCCGAGCGGTGAGGTCCGTGATTCCACCAGCCCCGTCGCCTCCCGTGCTCGCCTTCGACTGACGCCCACCAGCCAGCTGCTTGCCACCACCGGCCCGGCTCGCCCGCAGCTCCGCCAGCAACGCCTTGAACGTGGTCTGCTGCTGCCGGGCCTCGGTAAGCACCTTGTCCACAACCACGGTCACCTCACCCACGTCGTCGACCTCCAACGTCAACCACGCCCGGTCACGGCCGTTCACGATCGCGTCCAACCGGTCCAGCCGGTCCGCGCACCGGCAGATCTCCTCCACCAGCACCACCACCCCAACCGGGTCGCCGTCGCCGACAAGCTGATCCCACATCCGCCGACCACGCGCCCGCAGACGAGGCGCCCGCGGCCCCTCCTGCGCAACAGGCGTTGCGTGCGGCGTTGCCGTCGCACCAGTTGCGTTGCAACCCCGCTCCGGCAGACACAGCGAATGATCACCTGACCTGTGCTTACGCAGCCGGCGGGACCGTTCCGTCGAGGTAGCCACAGCCGTCCTATCGATCACGTTCCGTGCAGGTCAATGGCGCGGGGGGAGAGACGCCTGACGAAAGGCGCTGGGTCAGCAAAGGCAACTGTCCGTGACGACCCCGCCCCCGGCCTGCACCCTGGGTCACCACCTACGGGAGTTGACCACCACGTTGTCGGGGTTGCGTTGGCGTCGTGCGCGCATGTGCTGCTGGGCGGTGGCCTGCCCTGCGGACCGGTTGCATCCACGGTGGGCCAGCCCTCGGTAGGTGGTCCGGTCGTCGTCGTGGTCCAGGTCCAACAGCGCGGCCTCGGCCCGCCACATTGGTTGGCCGCATCGTGCGCAGGACTGACCGTCACGCAGCTCCGCCAGGGCTTTCGTGCGCGCCTGCTGGTGCACCCAGCCGTAGCCCCGCTGGGTGGTGGTGAGCCCCCGTGTCATTGACAGCCCACCCCCTGTTGTGAGCGCCCCGGTTTGTGGTGTGCGGGCAGGCCGTCCCAGCCTGCGACCTGCCCGCTTCCCCTCGTGCGTCCCGGTCCTGGGTACGCGAAAGCCCGGCGCCACTGAGTGGTCGACCGGGCTTTGGGCACACTCCGCCTAGCGGAGTTGATGAACAAATCATGCCGGACGCGCTATCGCAAGGTCAAGTCGGGCGTGGCCGACCGCGTGGTGAGAGGCGCTTGGCGGCCTCGATGCGCGCTGCCTCGTCCAGGGGTGAGTAGCCGGCGCGGGTGGTGAGTCCGTCGCGGTCACGCCAGCGGCGGACCATCGCGGGGGTGACGTCGTCGCCGAGGGCGGCGGCGAGTTGGGTGGCGGTGCCCCACTCGCGGCCGGTGCGCGGGTCACGGATCACGCCGCGCGTCCAGCCTCGCGCCCGACCACGCCGAGTGCGGTGTCTCGGGGCCAGATGTGCCGCACGCCCTCCAGGCCGCCGGGGCATCGGCAGCCGGGGGTGTGCCAGCAGTCGGCGGAGCATACGACGCTGCGGGCGGCGGCGGGCCCGACGGTGGTCGCCTCCAGGCTGCGGCGCCGGCATCCGGGGCAGTCGCCGGGTATCCGCGTGCGGTAGGGCGGCTGGTTGAGCCAGCCGCGGACCAACTCGTCCTCGTCGGCGAGGTGCGAGGCGAGGAGGGTGAGGGCGCGGGGCGGCAGGGTGAGGGCGGGTAGGGCGGTGAGGATGCGTTCCAGCGGGTCGCGCCCGGCCGGGAGTCGGTACATGCCGGCGAGCCAGGTCAGTCGGCCGTGGAGGCGTTGGATCCGCTGCGCCCACGTTTGGGTGCGCGGTGGGGGCCGGTCGGTGGTCAGCGTGGCCACAGGGTCGGCGTGTCCGCCGATCGGGTGGATGGTGCCGTGGATGGGGCTACGCAGGATGGGGGCGGCGGCGGTGAGGGTGTCGCCTCGCCGCTCGGCCTCGGCGGAGGCGAGTACGTCTAGACGCTGTCTGCCGGTGTGGATGGACCAGGCGGCGGCGGTGGCGTGCAGGTGGTGCGGTGTCACGGCGCGGCCTCCCACAGATAGCGCTGGACGTGTTCGTTGCCGCGGAGTCGACGTGGCCTGCTCGGCGTGGTCCAGCCGGGTCGGGGTGGCCGTTCGGCGACGATCCGCCATCGGGCCGCGCGGAGGCTGGCCCCGCTCTCTCCGGTCTGGGTGTAAGTGATCAGCCGGCGGTAGCCCAGCGCCCGGGATGCGCGCCAGGCGGCGGCGTAGAGCATCGAGCCGGCGTTGGGGGTGCCGTCCGTGGCCACCCGTGTGACCTCGAGTGTGGTGCCCGTGTCGAGGTGTCGGGCGACGGGACGGCCGATGATGGCGACCCCTACGAGGACTGAGTCGGCTGCTACGCCCATGGAGAATTTGTGCCCGACTGGTGGGCCGTGGTGGCGGTGCCAGTCGGCGACGAAAGCGCAGGCGTCGACCAGGCTGAGGGGGACAAGACGGAGCGGCGGCACGAGTGCTCCTCGGAGCGCGGTCATCGGCTGGTCCAGTCGTCGTCTGGCTCGCGTTCGGCGGGTTCGGTGACCCAGTCGAGGTCACCCGGCCCCGGATCGTCGTCCGGCTCACAGGTGCAGAGCACGGACCCGATCCGGTCATCTCGGCCCTGGTGGAGGTCGTGCAGGCGGCAGACGTCGCAGTGCACGGGTCAGCCCTCCCTGTCGGCCGCGTGGGCTTCAGCGGCGGCGATGAGGGTGACAAGGTGGCGGGCGATGCCGGCGTACTCGTCGGTGACGGCGGTGGCGTAGTAGGCATCCCAGCGGTCATGCCAGCCCTCCAGGAGGTCACGGATGACCTCCACGCGTTCGTCGTCGGTGCGCGCGGCGGCGAACTCCGCTGTGGAGTAGTCGAGGAACTGCTGCATGTCGATTGGGGGGTATGTGGTGCCGCGGTCCCACCCGGGGCCTATACGGGCCTGTGCGTGGCTCTCAGCGGGCTTGGCGGCATCCTGCGCGCCGCCGGCCGGGGAACCGGGGCGGGTGGCGTACCGCGCCTGTACGGCGTCGAGCTGCGACACGACGTCGTCGAGGGTGGTGATCAGGTCGCGGGCGTCGGCGAGGGTGGCGCGTGCGCGGTGCCGCTGCGCGGCGAGTTGGTCGATCAGCTCGGCGGCGGTGGCGAGGGGGCTGTGGCAGCCGGCCCGGCCGAGGGCGGCCCACACCTCGGCGAGCCGGTCGAGGGCGGCGTCGCGCTCGACGGTGATGGTGGCGACGTCGTGGTCGTGGTGGCATTCGCCGTGGATGGGCAGGCGGTGGGCGGGTGTGGTCATGGTGGCCCCTCCTCGGGCGGTGGTGGGTTGGGGTCGGCCGTGGCCGGCGGTGTGGGTCACCACTGGTTCACGACCCGGCGTACGGCTGGCCCGTCGAGGACGAGGACGCCGCCGTCGTCGATGAGCCGTTCCACGACGGGGTGGCCGTAGCGGGTGGCGAGTTCGTCGTAGGCGGCGTCGGCGTTGGGTCCGCTGTTGGTGGTGACGATAAGGCGGCGCTGGTGTGCGCAGCGGGCATCGACGATGCGTTGGAGTTGTTCGAGCCACCAGTCGGTGACGCGTTCGCGGCCGAGGTCGTCGAGGACGAGTAGGGGGCAGGTGGTGGCGTAGTCGTAGGCGAAGGGCTCGGTGGAGTCGGGTTTGAGGGCGGCGGATAGGTCGGCGGCGGTCCAGACGGTCACCCAGGTGTCGCGGTTGTGCACGTCGTTGGCGATGGCGTATGCGGCGGTGGTTTTGCCGGTGCGGGCGGGGCCGGCGAGGACGAGTGCGCGGGGGCCGTGGTCCCACCAGCGGGTGATCTTCCCGGCGGGGTTTTGGGCGGGTGTGAGTTGGTTGTAGGTGGCGTTGGCGTAGCGGGTGGGGCGGCGGCGGGTGTAGACGATGGCGCGGTTGGCGGCTTGGCGGGCGCGGATGGCGTCCATTTCGCGGCGGTCGGCGTCGGCTTGGAGTTCGGCGAGGGTGGGGCTGTTGGTGGTCGGGGTGGTGTTGCTGGCGGCGCGGGTGGGCCAGTCTCCGAGGGTGGCGCGGATGGGGGTGGTCATTGGTCTGCTCCGGGGGTGTGGCTGGCGTAGGTGGCGGATGCGGCGCCGGTGCGGAAGGGGTTGTCGTCGCGGCCCTGGTTTAGGTGCCGGTTCGCGCCGGTGGCGCGTCCGGTGACCGGGATGCCGTTCCGCTCGGCGGCGGTGAGCATCCAGTTGCGCCAGGTCGCGACCCAGTCGAGCTTTACGCCCTTCTGTCCGGGTGCTGATCGGAAGTGGTTGCAGAACTTCTCGGTCTCTCGTGCGCCGTTGATGCCGGGGCAGTTGATCCGGAACCACTCCTTCATCGGTTCGGTGACGGTGAAGGCGTCGGGGAGTCGGGTTCCGCGCTTCGTTTTGGGCGGCGCCGTTGGCGACGCAAAGGGTTTCTCCCTGTTCCCTGTTCCCTGTTCCCTGTTCCTTTCCGCCGGTGAGTCCTCAGTGAGTTGTGTGTGAGGTTGCGGTGAGGGCTCACTGTGCGACGGTTCAGGGGCGCTCTGACCAGGGGTTTCCGCAGGGGGAAGGGGTGTCGTTTCACTGGTCGGTGGGGGTTCGGGGGCTTCCGGCGGTGGGGGGAGCTTGCTCTTTGTCGGACGGTTGATCCGTTGGTGCTCACCCCATCCTCGGACGGCAAGGTATGAGCGCTCGCCCACCTTGTAACGAAGGATCAGTGAGGACTCACTGAGTCGCTTTAGGTCGAGTTCGACGTCGGTGGAGAGCCGGTCGTCCAGCGGCCAGACCGCGGCCTTGATAAGCCGGGCGTCGTCGACACAGCGGCCCTCGTCGTCCACGTGGGTCCACAAGCCGATGAACGTCAGCCGTGTTTCGACGGGCAGACTCGCCACGGTCAGCGACGTAAAGAACTCGGGCTTGATGGAGCGGATCCGGGCCACGTCGTGCCTTTCTATGTACGGGTGGTGCTGGTCTGTTCGGGGGTGGTTGGGCCGGCCCCGCCCCTCCCGGGCCGGCCCAACCGGTCAGGGGGTGGTCTTGTGGCGGGCGCGCTGGTCGCGTTTGCGGAGCCTCCAGTCCTCCCGCTCGGCGGTCTCGCACGGTTCGCACGGCTTTTCGTCGCGTTCTCGGTGCCGCTTCGCGGCGGCCGGCGTCCCACACGGCTGTGGACCGCGGGCCGGCCGTGGTGTGACTGTCCAAGCGGTCAGGTGCAGCCACGGCCGGTCGTCCGGGACGGCAGCGGCGAGGACGTACAGCAGCCGTTCCCGGTCGCCCGGGTCGGGCAGCATCGCGGCGAGCCACCGCGCGTTGGCCTGCGGGTCGTCGTCGCGGACCCGCACGACCAGTTCGGCGGCGACGGCGGCGAGCCGGTCTACGTAGGTGCTGCTGTCCATCACGCGCCGCCCTGAAGCCGGTCCAGCTCGGCGGCCAACTCCCGCCGTAGTGCCTCCAGGCGGTGCACCTCGGCGCGCCAGGCGGGTACGTCATCGGCCACGGCACGGGCGAGCAGGGCGGCATCTGGCTGCCGGCCGCCGTCTCGGGCGTCGGCGTACACGGCGTACCGGCTGGCCATGGCGTCCAGGTCCGGCAGGAGATGCGGCGGCCCGGCCGGGGCCGGCATGACACCGGCCCCGGGCTCGTAGCCGCCGCATCCGCACGTCGAGGTGGAGCAGCCGCCCCGGCGGCCTGCCCGCAGTGTGTGTAGCGGCTCCAGGTGCCCGCACACGCACCAGCCCGGCTCCCGCACCGGCCCGCCGAGGGCGGCGTCGCGGTCGCGGATCACGGCCGGCCCTGCCCCGCCACCGGGGCGCACGGGCACCCGCTGACATCCATCACCGCCGGCCCGGCGGACACCAGCGCCCAGCACGGCAGCTCCCGCTCGGCGGCGGTAGCGCACAGCGCAGCGGTGCAGCATCCGCAGGCGTCGCAGTCAGGCGACGGCGGTCGAGCCCACACGTGCTCCACCTCGGCGGCGTTGCCGTAGTACGGATCTGCGTGGCTCACTGGTCACCGCCGGGCTGCGCCGCGTCTGGCCACTCCTGCTCGGCATGCCCGCCGGTAGTGGTTAGACCTGCCGTAGGTGGCGTGGTCGACGGCGCCGGGACCGCGGCGGCCTGCGCGGCAATCTCCTCTGCTGTCACGCGCTGCGGCGGGAACTCGTCGTCTGAGGACACCTCGCCCCGCTCCAGGGACCGAAACGTCACCGTCAACTGCGCGACGTCGTGTTCGGTCCACCGGTCCGACGTGCGGCCCAGCTTCTGCTCAAGCTGGTCCTGCGTCACCCCGTAGCGGTCGGCGAAAAGCTTGATCGCGTCCGCGATGCGCTGCGCTAAGGGCTTTCCGCCCCCGTCGCGCAGCGTCACCGAACAGCGGTCCTTCGCGTCTTCCACAAACCACGGCGGTAGAATCGAGAAAATCGCCTCCCGTAGCCGCCGCGACCCGTTGTTCGCGTTGTTCTCGTAGATGTCGCGCATGTCGACGAGTTCCTTAACCCCGTCGCGGGTGTCCCGCTTGTGCGGCACCACGAACACGGACCGAGAGCGGGTGTTCGTCTGCACATCCCAGGCCCACGCCTGCATCTCCGAATAGCCGCCCGCGTCATCACGGCGCAGTTCCTCGATGCCGTACTGCACGTTGCCCCAGCAACGGGCCAGCTCCCGGGCGAGGTGCACGGACGGGCCGGACACGGTCTGCCCAGCCCGGGGAAACCGGTAGAACGCCCGCTCGGCCAGTCCCCTCTGGGCGCACGACTCACGCATCGCGGCGACCGCGGCGGCGATACTGCGTGGGCACTGCTGGGCGACGACGACCGCGGCCTGAACCTCGGCGACAGCGCGGGACTGCTCGACAGCGGTCGCCTGGCCCAGGTGCGTAGGTGTCGCCGGGCCGGCGACGCGTTCGGGCATACGGTTGGTCACGACAGCTCCTTGGCGTAGCGGTTCTCCACCCAGCCGGGTAGAGAGATGAGGGCAACGTCGTCGGTGTAGCCCGGCCACCGGCCGGACGTGACGCACTCGCGGTACAGGTGCCGGGCCTGCCGGTTCAGGTGCGAGCCGACGCGCAACGCGAACGGGTCCGGCTGCGCCACCGTCACCAGGTACGGGGGGCGCTTTTCTTGGAAGATGAAGACGAACTGCGAGTCGTCGGAGGCCACCCCGAGGGCACGTAGACCGCCGAGGTACCAGTCGGCCTGCTGGTGGTAGCCGTGGTCCCAGATAACCCGCTGAAGGTCGTCCGGGGCTGCCGAGACGCACGTCTTGTAGTCGGGCACGATCAGCCGGCCGGGCCGAGACACGTCCAGCCAGTCGGTACGGGCCCGGCACCAGATGCGGGTTTCCGGGTCGACCCAGAACATCGACAGTTCCGGCCGCCCGCCCTCCGGGCGCAGCAGCGCGGCGGCCGTCGGATGCTCGCGCAGCTTCGCGGCCATGGCCTGCACAACCTCGTAGTCCTTCGTCAGCAGCGGAACCTTGCCGGCCTGACGGGCTTCACCCGCCGCGTCCTTCGCAGCGTTGGTCCGCCAGTTGTCGTGCGTGACCTCGACGATTTCCGGGCCGGCGCCGAGCACGAGGCTGTGAGCAGCCTGGCCGAGGTCGAAGTCCCGCTTCGGGTTCTGCCCGCTGTCGCGCCAGTGCTTGTAGATGGCCGGACACGATGGCGGGATCAGCCTGCGCGCGCCGGAACTGGACAAGGAGCCCTGCGGGACCGGGTCCGCGTGGTAGACGGTGTCGCGGATGCCGGCGTACACCCCCGGATCGGTGACGACCAGGCCGGCGGTAGTCATGCCGCCTCCTGGTGGTCGAGCCGCCGCTCATCGTCAAGGTCGACGCGGATGCAGTCGGGGCACTGGGCCCCGCCGCACAGGTACAGCCGGTCAGCCGGATCCCACCGGTTCTCGGGCAGGCCACAGGTGACACAGCCAGTCATGACCGCCTTCCCGGAACTGCGCGTAGCTGCTGGCCGCCGGGTTCACACCCCGGATGCCGGTCGTAGACGCCTGGCTCCCCACCAGGCCCGGCCGTGGCGGCGGGATGCACCGGCCACCGGCACCCGCCAGCACACGGCCGCCCGCCGGTGATCGCGGCCTGGGTCGCGGCGGCGACATCCGCCCACCGCCCGGCCCTCACCGCGGCCTCGCCGTCGGCCAGCGGTGCCGCCAGACGGTCCGTACTCGCGGCACCCGGGGCAGATCCCCCGGCGTGCGCCGGTGCCGGCCAGCCGTCCGAATCTCGGCCTGGACCGGCCGGGCCAGGGGCAGGGCGCGCGGGGCGGGCAGCCAACCCCGCCAGATGATCGGGATCACCGCCCCGCCCCCTCACGTCCGGCGAGCCGCTCCCGCGCGGCCACCAGGCCCACCCGCAGCCGCTGGGAGGTGCTGATCGCCTGGTCCCGGGCGGCCCGTGCCTGCCGCAGGTCGTCGGACAGCCCGCGGGCCAGGTCCCGCCACTGGCGGGCCTGCCGGGTCCGCCGCTGGTAGGCGGCCGTGGTCACGTCCAGTGCGTCCTGGAGGCGGGCCCGCTCGCGGTCGGCCGCGTCGAGGGCGGCGGCCAGTTCCCGCACCATGTCGCCGGTCACCGGGCCGCGCCCTTCAGGTTCGCGTCCTCCAGGTCTGCGCCCCGCAGGTCCGCGCGCCTCAGGTTCGCGCCCCGCAGGTCCGCGTCCCACAGGTTCACGCGCCTCAGGTTCGCGTCCTCCAGGTCTGCGCCCCGCAGGTCCGCGCGCCTCAGGTCTGCACCCTCGAGGTTTGCGCTCCGCAGGTCCGCGTCGCGTCCGTAATCACGGACCAGACGCGCGCCGTCCACGATGTCGGCTACGTACGCTCGCCGCAGCCGCCACTTATCCCCGCGGGCGTCGGAGAGCAGGTCGAATGAGGACCACGCACATAGCAGCAGGGTCACCGCTGGCACACCGGCGGACGCCATAGCGGCCCACGTCCGCGCCAGACAAATCCCGTCCCCGACCTCGATCGGGCATGAGCTGGTGTTGTCGGTGTCGATCGGCCCCGGCGCGTACGCCCACAGGCCGGGCCCAGGCCACCGGTAGCCGCGCTGTGAGCGCAGATCGGGATGCACGGTACGGATACCCCACCGGTCGCAGCCGGCCAGCAAGCCCCGGTCGGCAGTCAGCACATCAAGCAGGTCTTTCACGTCAGGCTCCAAACGATGGCGGCGGCTACAGCCCACAGGCCGACGCCGATGAGCAGCCCGACAAGCAGGCCGAGTGCGATACGGACGGACTCCGGGACGGAGTCGGCGGCGTGGTGGGGGCCCTCCACCGCCGGACACGCCGGGCCATGGGTGCGGCCGGGAACGGTTAGGCAGCCGGGGCACACCCCGGGACCGGAGTGGGTCTGCAGGTGGCGTGCCATGTCAGGCCACCTCCCGCAGCGCCGGATCAGTCAGCGGCAGCAGGCCGGGGCAGTGCGGCGGCAGCGCCACCGGCATCTCCGGCGGCGGCGGGTACTCGCCGGCCGCTACACCCCGCCAGTAGCCGCAGGAGCCGTCGCAGCTCTCCCCCGGCAGGTGCCCGCAACCGAGGTCCGGGACGGTGATCGGATCGGCGGCGGCCATGAGTGGCCAGGTCGGGGCGCTCATTTGGGCACCTCCGACATGACCACCTCGGACGCGGTCTGGCCCACGTGCCGCCGGTGACCTTCGGTGAAGAGCCGGGTCACCATTCCGATGTGATGAGTGCAGGCGTAATACCAGTGCCGATCCGTTCCGCCGCGCGGGGGCAGGACACACGAGCAGGCGGGATGGATCCGCCACAGGGCGTTTCGTAGACAGGCGTCGCACTCCGGGGCGCTCATCGGGCACCGCCAGTGATGCGGTGCTGCTCCTGGGCGCACTCGGCCAGATGCCGCAGCCCGTCGCCGACCAGGCTCGGCGGGAGAGCCGCGTACTCGGCGGCGCGGTCGGCAACCTCGGCATCGGCGGCCCGGTCGAGATCCCAGGCGAGATGCCGCAGGACCACCGCGTCGACCGGGTCGATGGGGTTGAGGCCGGTCATCGGGCACCGCCCTCGGCGAGCTGGGCGCGCAGCGCGGCCACCTCGGCCCGCAGCGTCACCAGCTCCGCGTCCTCCGGCGCGGGGATCCGGGTCGAGGCGGTGACGCGCAGCGCACCGAGCTGCCCGCGTGCACGGCGCTCCCAGAATGGCCCGGACATCACATCAGCGGGTGGGGCGTCAAGCGCCGCGGCGATCGCGTCCACCATGGGCCGACGCTCCTCATGCCCGGCCGCCACGTACAGACCGACATGCACGGACAAGGTCGGGTAGATGTCGGGGGCCGGCGTGCCGGCGAGAGAGGCGATCCGGTCAGCCACACGACGCAGGTCAGCGGCGAGGGACAGCCAGTAGTCCGGCTCAGCGGCCTCGGTATCGTCGGAAAGACCGAGCGAGGCGGAGCAACACGGGTCCGTGGTGCCGGTCGCCAGTCCGCAGTGCCTGCAGGTGGGCGGCAATCCGTCCGGGGTACCCCACCGGCACCAGCCGCACCGGTCGCGCCACATCTGCGGGGGCTCCGGGAAGGTACGGCCGCAGCCGTCGCAGGAGTAGGCCGGCGACGCGGGCTCTGCTGCCGGCGTGGGCAGCGGGTTCTCGCAGTCCCGGCCCCGGCTACCGAAACAGCGCGGCGAGCAGTAAACGTCGGCCTGGGCGGCGGCGCACATCTGCCGCTCGGTGGTTTCGGGTACCGTCTGGTCTTGCATCTGCACTTCTCTCTTTCTGATGGTTGGTTGGTGCGGTCGAGCCCTTCGCCGATCTGCGGTCGGCGGGGGGCTCACTTACTGCTGGGCGGTGGACAGGCCGATCAGCGCCGTCAGCTCATGCGTCCGCAACGGCTGTGTTCTGCCTAGGCGGCGGTGCGGCGCGCTTCTTGGCGCTGGCCAGGGCCATACGCCGGTAGTGCGCCGTCTTGAGCCGCTGCACGGCTGCGGCGAGTTCGTCGGGCGGTAGGACGCCCTGCGGGTCGGCCTGCCGCTCCCACTGCCTCAGCCGTGCTATCCGCGCTGGAGCAAGGGCGGCCTTCCGTGCCTCCGCGCTGGTGATGCGTGACCAGCGCGTCAGGCTGCCGATAGATGCAGCGAGCTGCCGCTGAGCCGGACTGGCCATTAGGCGGCCCGACGGAGCTGTGACGGGTCAGCCTCGAGGTCAAGTGCGCCGGCAAGGCGTCGAAATAGGGGTGGGGAGATGGTTGGCTTAACTCCACGCTCAATCTGGCTCAGGTAACCAAGGCTGAGGCCAGCACGCTCCGCAAGCATGGTCAACGTCAGTCCGGCGAGCTTTCGGCGCTCCCGTAGGGCTGCCCCGTCGATCTCCACCCCGCTGGGTGCGTAGTTCGGTGTTGCCTGGGTCATGCCGGCGAAGCTACCAGACTGAGCCAGAATGAGCCACCCACAAGTTCAAGATTGAGATGAATGAATGACTTGTGAGCTAGATTGAGCCGGAGTGAGCTGCCATGATGGCGCGTATGGAAGACCGACGCGCCGCACTAGGAGCCGCGATCCGGCAGCGACGCCTAGCACTTCGCCGCACCGAGCGCGAGGCCGCAAAGCTGGCGCAGATTGCACGTAACACGTGGTCAGGTGCGGAAAAGGCCACAGTCCGTACGTCTGAGCACGTCTGGCCTGGCATCGAGCTGGCGCTCGACTGGGAGCCGGGTAGCGTCGCTGCGATCTTGAGCGGTGACGACCCAACCCCCCGCACCCGAACCCGGCCACAGCCCGCCGCTCCGTCGAGTGGTGATGAACTTGCTGAGGAGGTGGATCGCATTCGCAACCTCAAGATCTCCGCTACCGCCAGGCGGCGAATGATCGAGGCGCTCATCTCGGTCTACGAGGAAGCTGCAGAGGAGGAAAGCGGCGGTGTAACACCAGCTTCGAGACAGCAGTAAGGTATCGGTGTTGTGTAGGTCAGTGGCACCCAGGGGACGCGAGATCGAACGATGCTGGGACCGGCAGAGCTGATAACTCTGAGGTCGCTGGTTCGATTCCAGCTAGCCCCACCTACCGCTCGGTCCTCACATTCTGGGGGCCGAGCTTTTTCGTAGCGCCGATTACCGTGTCCCCGCCGTGCCAGCGGCGAGACGCCAGCACCGCAGCATGCGTGGCGGAAGTGTCATACCCCGCTCCTAGGCTGGCGCCGTTCGATGCGCTGTCCCGCCCGGTTTCCCTGGGTCGGTTCGTCTTCGAGGAGGTCCGGTGCTTAACCACCTTGGCATTCAGGTGCGTGATTTCGATGCCAGTCTCGCCTTCTATGATGCTGTCCTGGCCCCACTTGATGGGCGCCGCCTGATGGAGTTCCCGGAGGCGGTCGGCTATGGCAGCAGCACTCCTGACTTCTGGCTCAGCCCGCTGGGCGGTGCGGCCGAGGGTGTTGAGGCGCACATCGCCTTCACCGCGCCGGACCGGGCTGCGGTGCAGGCGTTTCATGACGCCGCGGTGGCACTCGGAGTGGAGGTGCTGCACGCGCCCCGGGTCTGGCCGGAATATCACCCGACCTACTTCGGGGCTTTCGTCCGTGATCCCGATGGCAACAACGTCGAGGCGGTCTGTCATCGGCCGGAGTGATCGATCCCGCAACGTCGGCCGGGGGCGGGACGCGGTGCTGAGTCGTCCCGGGGGCACTGCGTCGGTGGGCCCGTTTACCGCCCCTTGCCTCCGGCTGATACGGTCCTTGGGTAGGTCCGACGGCACTGTCGAGCGTGAGGGGTTGCCCTAATGTTCAAGAAGCTGCTGATCCTCGTCGGTATCGTCGGTGTGGCGGCAGTCGTGGCCAAGCGGGTCAAGGAGACCAACGACGAGCGCGCCCTCTGGCACGAGGCCACCAACGCGCCCGACCTGCGCTGACTCGTACTGGTCAGCGTTCGGCGGCACGGACCGCTTCCGGGGCCCTAGCTCAACTGGCAGAGCACTGCCTTTGCAAGGCAGGGGTTAGGGGTTCAAGTCCCCTGGGCTCCACTTTTTACGCCTGTGACCAGGAATGACGTGGTTTCTGGAGCGCACGTAGGTCTCCCTCCAGCATGATTGACCTACCCTCGGTGCGTGTGGGAGCAGCGGGCTTCGCCCATTCCCGAGATCCGGACAGTCTGGCGTGCCTACGTCGAGGAGGCCGCCGATTACATCGACGAAGCGAGCGAGCACTGGGGCCTGTCGTTCATCCGTCGCCCCGATGGATCGCTGGCGGCTGAGCTGGCAGGTCCGCGGATCACGAGCCTGCCGATCTGCGCACATGCCGGGGAGTCCTACTGGGGCGTCGAGCTCGCCGCTGACGTGGTGATCCCCGGCGTGGACAAGGCGTTGCTGCGCGGTGCGATTGCTGAGCTGCTGGTCGTCGACGGGCAGGTAGCGCTCGGGGGCTGCCGCTGTCGCGTTCCTGGGTGGGAGGAACTCGAGTCCTTCGTCGCGCGGCTTGTGGCCGACGGGGTGTTGGTGGCGGATGCCGACATCCGGCGGGCGCTCAACGGCGACGACCGTGGGCTGTCGCGACGGAGCTGGCAGCGGCGGTTCTGGTCGATCACGGGCCTGCGCCGCAAGGAAATCGAGCGGCTCGACCGTGCGCGTCGTGCCTGCCATCTGCTCAGCGAGGGAGTGCCGCCGCCCGAGGTCGCTCTCGCCCTGGAGTATGCCGATCAGGCGCATCTCACCCGAGAGCTGAGGCGTATCCGGGGTGAGACGCCGGCTCGCATCCGCTCGGCGAAGACTGCCTGACGTTGGCGCTTTTGTTCAAGACCTCCGGACGGTCGGTCAGCGAGGGTGGGGACACTGATCAGCCGACCTTGCGCAGGAGGACGACACATGAACGCCATCACCACCCCGACCGGGTTCTCCACCCTGAATCCGTTCTTCGTCGTCCACGATGCTGACGGGCTGATGACCTTCCTGCGGGAGGTGTTCGGGGGAGCGGAGCACCCCGAGGCCCGCACTGTAGACATCGACGGTCTTTTGTTGCATGCCGAGCTCGAGATTGGCGGTACGACGCTGTTGCTCGGCGAGCGGAAGCCGGGCTGGCCGTTCCTGCCGCAACTGACCCAGATCTACGTCGATAGCGTGGACAGCGTGCTCGCGCGGGCCGTGCGGCGTGGCGCGCGGATCGTCACCCGGCCGACCGACTTTTTCGGCACGATCTTTTCTCGGATGCGTGACCCGTGGGGCAACCTGTGGTGGGTGTACCAGCACGCCGAGGCCCCGGAGCTGGACTGGGACGGCGGTGGTGGCAGCGACGCGGGCCTCACGGAATGGTCCGACCCCGACCTCGCCTACATCCATCGAACCCTCGTGGAGGCGATGCCGCAGCTGGACACCGAGCCCAGCGGCGAGCGTTAAGCCCGTCTCCATTGACGCGTCAGCGACAGGTCGACGGCTCGGTGACGACATGCCCAGCATCCCCGAGACCTGCGCCAGCGGTACGGAGCAGGTCGCAGTCATCGACAGACTTTACCGCCAACACTCGTTGACGCTCGGGACTCCATCCGTTCGCAATGCCTGGAGGTGCTTGTGGGGTGCTCTTTCCTGGGCCGTGGTCGGCTGCGGTAGACGCACGTTTCGCCGCATCGCGAACACGTGCCCGTAATGAGGTTCACCCCCCGCTCGTCGAGGTAACCTGGCGCCGGTGAGCGATGCCGAAGATCGCGGGAGCAGTTCGAGTCGGGCACGTGAGGCTGCCGCGACGCAGTTGGTGGCGGCGCGGGCCGGTGACGGCAATGCCTTCGGCCGTTTGGTGGAGCCGTTGCGGGATGAGCTCCGCGTCCACTGCTACCGGATGCTGGGGTCGGTCCATGACGCGGAGGATGCGGTCCAGGAGACCCTGGACCGGGCGTGGCGCAGCCTGGAGCGCTTCGACGATCACGGGTCAATTCGGCCGTGGCTGTACAAGATCGCGACGAACCGGTCGTTGACGATTATTGAGCGACGGGGTCGGCGCGAGTTGCCCACGGATCTGAGTCCGGGCGGTGCGCCGCTGACCGAGGCGGCGTGGCTGGAGCCGTATCCCGATCGGCTCATGGGTTGGACGGCGCGGCTGAATCCCGAAGCCCGCATCGTGGCGCGGGAGAGCGTGGAGTTGGCGTTCGTCGCCGCCTTGCAATATCTGTCGGCGTCACAGCGAGCGGTGCTGTTGCTGCGCGACGTGCTCGGCTACACCGCCGGTGAGGTCGCTGAGGTGTTGGACACCACGGTGGCCGCGGTCAACAGCGCTCTGCAGCGGGCCCGCAAGGTCGTCGGGAAGCTGTGCCCTGAACGCAGCCAACAGCAGACCCTGCGGACGCTCGGTGACGCGGAACAACGGAAGGTGGCCCGGCAGTACGTGACCGCCTGGGAGGCTGGTGACGTTGACGCCATCGTGGCGATGTTGACCGAGGACGCACGGTACTCGATGCCGCCGCTGACAAGGTGGTATGCCGGCCCCGCAGACGTTCGTGGGTTCCTGGCCGAGGCGGTGCTGGGGCATCGCTGGCGGTTCGTGCCGGCGCGGGCGAACGGGCAGCTCGCGTTCGGCACCTACCTGTGGAGTGACGGGCGGGGCGCGTACGTCCCGGCGGGTCTGGATGTGCTGACGCTGCGCGGGCGGCAGGTGGCCGAGGTGGTCTCGTTCCTGGACGCCGACTTCTCGACCTTTGGCCTGCCGGCCCGACTGTGGGAAGAGAATCTTCCCGGTGCGCGATGAATTTGCGGACTGGCCCGGGTTGTAGTCCTGACGGACCCATCAACCCGGAAGGACCAGGCCGACCATGGCTAGCAACGAGGAGCAGATCCGCACCCTGATCGAGGGCTGGGCCAAAGCGGTCCACCACGGTGATCTCACCGGAGTCCTTGCCGACCACACGGAGGACATCGTGATGTTCGACGTGCCGCCGCCGCAGCAGGGGGTGCGGGGTCTCGATGCCTACCGCGAGACCTGGCCACCGTTTTTCCAGTGGCAGGCCCAGGGGGCTTCGTTCGACATCGAGTCGTTGGAGGTTACCGCGGGGGAGGATGTCGCCTTCGCGTACGCCCTGCTGCGTTGCGGCACTGAGCGCGACTTCGCCGACAATCCCGACAACCGGCTGCGGCTGACATTCGGTCTGCGCAAGCAGGCCGGCCGGTGGGTCATCGCCCATGAGCATCACTCATTTACGCTTACCGACGGGTCCACCGCGGCCGATCCCGCTCCGGATCAGGACCGCGCTGCCGCTGAGCAGGACCTGCGCCGGCTACACCAACGCTGGTTCGCCAGCACAGCGGCCAAAGACCTCGACGGCCTGATGGCCCCTATCGCCGACGACGTCGTCTCCTACGAGCATGACCAGGCGCTGCAGTGCATCGGGGTCGACGCCGTCCGCGAGGTCTGCAAGGCCGGGCTCGACGGGGCTGGTGACAGCAGCGTCATCTGGCATGTTCCCGACCTGAAAATCCTGGTCAACGGTGATCTCGCCGTCGCCTGGGGGCTTAACCACGTCGAGGTGTCCGCTGGCCGCCAGTCAGTAGACACCTGGTCCCGCGGGACCCGCATCTTCCAACGCAGAGACGGCGCCTGGCTGATGACCCACCAGCACCTCTCCTACCCCTTCGACCCGGTCACTGGCGACGCCAAGACCGACCTACGGCCGTAACGGGAACGGCGCGTCCAGCACGGCGGGCCCGAGTTCAGCGGGCAAGACTATAGCGACCGGTCATTATTCTGACCGGTCGCTATAGTGGGCTGTTATAGAAGCCGTACCGATCACCGAAGCTAAGGCTCGGATCGCCGAACTTGCTGACCAGGGTCGCCCAAGAGCACAATCACTCGGAACGGCCGCGCCGAACGTCATGCTGATCTCGGTAGCCGAGTACGAGTCGATGCGGGAAACGCTGGATTTGCTCTCCGACGATGAAGCCCGCGCCGAGCTGGAGCGGCGCCGAAGCAGGGCTGGCTGATGCCTCCATGAGGCATCAGGCGGGTCAGCCGAGTGTGATCTCCGGCGTCAATGGCGTGTCCGCCTCGGCGGTGTTGACCTCCCGCACCACCCCCGCGGCCCGAACATCCCGGCTGACCAGGGCGAAGGTGGCGAGGTCGGGGGCGCGCCCACGGAGGGTGAGCTGGGCTACCGGCACCCGCATCGACTGCTTCGCCTCGGACTTCGCCCGGCGGATGGCGGCGAGCAGGTCGGCGGCGAGCCCGAGTAACTCCCCGGACTCGGCGGAATCGTCGGTGCTGGCGAGCTCCTGCCGGGTCGGCCACGCCGCCCGGTGCACCGAACCCTCCTGCCACCACGACCAGGCTTCCTCGGTGACGAACGGCAGCAACGGCGCGAAGAGGCGCAGCAGCGTGTGCAGCGCCAGCGCGAGCGCGGTGTGGGCCGAACGGACGGCGGGATCGTCCGGTTCCCCGTACGCGCGCTCCTTGACCAGCTCCAGGTAGTCGTCGCAGAACGACCAGAAGAACTGCTCCGTGCACTCGAGGGACCGGGTGTAGTCGTACTGGGTGAACCCGGCGGTGGCGGAGCCGACGACGGAGGCCAGGCGGGCCAGCATCGAACGGTCGAGTGGTTCGGTCACCTGCGCCACCTGGGGCGCCAACAGCGTTGGGGAGCCGAACCGCAGCACGAATTTGGTGGCGTTCAGGATCTTGATGGCGAGCCGGCGACCGATCTTCATCTGCCCGGTGTCGAAGGCCGTGTCGGTGCCCGGCCGGCCGCTGACCGCCCAGTACCGGACGGCGTCGGAGCCGTACTCCTCCAGGAGAGCCATCGGCGTGACCGTGTTCCCTTTGGACTTCGACATCTTCTTACGGTCCGGGTCCAGGATCCAGCCCGACAGCAGTGCGGTGTTCCAGGGCAGACGGCTGAACTCCTGGTGTGACCGGAGCACGGTGGCGAACAACCAGGTCCGGATGATCTCGTGCGCCTGCGGACGGAGGTCCATGGGGAAAACTCGGGCGAAGAGGTCGTCGTCGACCGACCACCCGCCGGCGATCTCCGGGGTGAGCGAGGAGGTGGCCCAGGTGTCCATCACATCCGGGTCCGCCATGAAACCGCCAGGTTGGTTGCGCTGGCTCTCCTGGTAACCGGGCGGGGCGTCGCTGCTGGGGTCAACCGGCAGCGCCGTGTCCTCCGGCAGGATGGGGTGCTCGTGGTCAGGCTCGCCCGAGTCGTCGAGCGGGTACCAGACCGGGATCGGCACACCGAAGAAGCGCTGTCGACTGATGATCCAGTCTCCGGAGAGACCCTCGACCCAGTTTTCGTACCGGCTGTGCATGAACTCGGGGGACCAGGTCAGTTCGCGCCCCCGGCGGACCAGCGCGGCCCGCAGCTCGGTGTCCCGACCACCGTTACGGACGTACCACTGACGGGTGGTGACGATCTCGAGTGGCTTGTCACCCTTCTCGTAGAACTTGACTGCCTGGGTGGTGGGGCGAGGCTCGGTTTCGAGCTCCCCGGCGGCGCGTAGCAGCTCCACGATCTTCGCCTTCGCGGAGAATGCGGTCAGGCCGGCGAGCATCCGGTACGCCGCCACCGCGTCGGCGCTGACGACCCCGGGTGGTGGCTCGGAGAGCAGGCGGCCGTCGCGACCCATCACCGGCCGGGTCGGTAGGGCCAACTCCCGCCACCACAGCACGTCCGTCAGGTCGCCGAAGGTGCAGATCATCGCGATTCCGGAGCCCTTGTCCGGCTGAGCCAGCGGGTGCGCCCTGACCGGCACCGGGACACCGAAGAGCGGCGTGACGGCGGTGCTGCCGAACAGATGTTGGTACCGCGCGTCATCCGGGTGGGCGACGAGCGCGACGCAGGCCGGCAGCAACTCGGGCCGGGTGGTCTCGACGTAGATCTTGTCTCCGGTCGCCGAGTGGAAGGTGAGCCGGTAGTAGTTGCCCTGGCGCTCGCGATCCTCCAACTCGGCCTGCGCGACGGCCGTGCGGAAGGTGACGTCCCAGAGGGTCGGGGCGTCCGCCAGGTACGCCTCACCCCGGGCCAGATTACGGAGGAAGGCCCGCTGGGAGATCGCCCGACTCCGGTCGTCGATCGTCGCGTACGTCAGGGACCAGTCGACGGAGAGGCCCAGGTGTCGCCACAGGGCCTCGAACGCCTGCTCGTCAAGCTCGGTGAGGTTCCGGCACAGCTCGACGAAGTTACGCCGGGAGATCGGTTGCGGCCGGCTCGGTGGCTCGGCCGGTAGCGTGTAGCCCGGGTCGTAGGGCAGGGAGGGGTCGCACCGCACCCCGTAGTAGTTCTGCACCCGCCGCTCGGTGGGTAGACCGTTGTCGTCCCACCCCATCGGGTAGAACACCGCCCGACCCCGCATCCGCTGGAATCTCGCGACGGCGTCGGCGTGGGTGTAGGAGAAGACGTGACCGACGTGCAGCGCCCCGCTGACCGTTGGCGGCGGGGTGTCAATCGAGTAGACCTCGTCGCGGGTTACCGAGCGGTCGAAGCGATAGGTGCCGTTCTGCTCCCATACCTGTGACCAGACCTTCTCGATGCCCTCGAGGGACGCCGGCACAGCTATCCGCTTCCTGGTGTTCTCGGTCACTGTCGGACTATATGCCGCTGGTCCAGTGATTTCTGCACGCTGATCGGGTCGGCGGCGGGGGAGCGGGTCCGGCAGGCTAGCGTCGAGGTGTGAGCACGCCGCGAGTATTGCCCGCTGACAGCGGTGTCGCCGAGGCCGCTGGCGTCCTGCGATCCGGTGGTCTGGTGGCCCTGCCCACCGAGACGGTGTACGGCCTGGGCGCGAACGCACTGGACGCCCCGGCGGTGGCGCGGATCTTCGCGGCTAAGGCCCGACCGAGCTTCGACCCGCTGATCAGTCACCTGGCTGAGGCGGCGGAGTTGGAGAAGCTGGTGGGTACGGTGCCGGCGGCGGTGGCGGTGCTGGCCGAGCGATTCTGGCCCGGGCCGCTGACGCTGATCGTGGACCGACCGGCGGTGATCCCGCCGATCGTCACCTCCGGGCTGGAGACGATGGCGGTGCGGGTGCCGGACCACGCGGCGACGCGCGAGTTGATCGCGGTGGCCGGGGTGCCGGTGGCGGCACCGAGCGCGAACCGGTTCGGTCAGCTCAGCCCGACCCGGGCCGAGCACGTGGTTGCGGGGCTGGGGGCCGCCGTTGATGTGGTGCTCGACGGTGGACCGACCCGGTGTGGGATCGAGTCGACGATCGTGGACGCGCGAGGCGACCGTCCGGTGGTGCTGCGGTTGGGCGCGTTGCCGGTGGAGTCGCTGCAGGAGGTGGTCGGTCCGGTGCTGGTCCGGCCGGGTAGTTCGGGGCAACCGGTGGCACCGGGGACGCTGGCGGCACACTACGCCCCGCGTACGCGGCTGCGGTTGGTCACCGACGTCGAGCCGGCGGACGGCGGCGTCTCCCGGCGGGGGTTTCTGGGCTTCCGCGGCGCTCCGGTGGGGGACTGGGCGGCGGTGGAGGTGCTGTCCGGCAAGGGCGACCTGACCGAGGCGGCGGCCCGGTTGTTCGACGCGCTACATCGACTGGATGGGGCCGGTGTGGACGAGATCCTGGTGGAACCGGTGCCCGAGGAGGGAGTGGGCCGGGCGATCAACGACCGGTTGCGCCGCGCCGCCGCTACCTGGACGTAGCCGCTAGCCGCCGTGCCCCCGGTGGCGGAGGCGGGCGAGCAGGTCGGGCAGGTCCACCCCGGGACGGGGTGGGGCTGGTAGCTGCTCCACCAGGCGGGCGACCGTGCCGTTGGCGAGGGCGGCGCCGGCCGCGGATCCGGTGGCGATCGTCCAGCCGATCGGGCCGAGCGGGGTGCAGCCGAAAAAGTGGCTGAGGCCGGGAGTCTGCACGACCAGTACGAGTACCCCCACCGAGCCGGCGGTGGAGAGCAGGACGCCGCGGGTGGTGCCGCCGGCCAGCAGGGTCTGGCCGAGTTGGGTTCCGATCAGCGACACCAGGGCGACGGTACCGGCCCGGCGGGGTGACGCCGCCACCCACCGGGCCAGCACCCAGCCGGCGGTGGCACCGAGCGCGGTGGAGGTGGCGCGGACGCCGAGTTCCCGGTTGAGGGTGGCGCCGAGGGAGGTGTCTGGCCCTTCCCGGAGCAGGTTTTCGCTCTGTTCCGGCGGGGGCGGCCGGACCGCCACGGCCAGGGCGGGGGCCAGGTCGGTGAGCAGGTTGACGAGTAGCAGTTGTCGGCCGTTGAGCGCGGAGTGGCCGTCAACGGCGGCGGTGACGATGCTGAACGCGATCTCGCCGAGGTTGCCGCCGAACAGGATGCTCAGCGCGTGCCGGACCGACGACCACATGGCCCGCCCCTCGGCGAGGGTGGCGATGATGGTCTCCAGCCGGTCGTCCAGCACCACCAGGTCGGCCGCCGCGCGAGCCGCGGGGGTGCCGCGCTGTCCAAGGGCGATGCCGACGTCGGCGAGGCGGATGGCGGGTGCGTCGTTGGCGCCGTCGCCGGTCATCGCCACAGTACGACCGCAGGTCCGGAGCGCCTGGATTATCCGTACCTTGTGGGCTGGGGTGCACCGGGCCACGATGTCGGTGGTGACCAGGCGGGCTGCCAGCGCCTCGTCGTCGAGGTCCACGAGGTCGTTGGCGGTCGCGACCCGCTGCCCATCACCGGGGCTGATCACCGAGCCGATCGCCTCGGCGGTGGCCGGGTGGTCACCGGTGATCATGATCGTGTGCACCCCCGCCCGGCGGATGCTCTCCACCGCCGGGGCGGCGCTGGCCCGGATTCCGTCGGCCAACGCGAGGATGCCGACGAAGGTCAGGCCTTGGACATCGTGGTCGGTGACCGACTCGTCGGACATAATCCGTTCGGCGAGGGCCAGCACGCGCTGGCCGGCTCCGGCATGCCGGAGCAACTCCTGCTGGACCGTCTCTCGGGTCGCGTCGTCCAACGGCACCACCCCGGCCTCGGTCCGCCGACTCCGGCAGCGAGGCAGGACGGTCTCCGGGGCACCCTTGACGCTGAGGACCAGGCCGGCATCGCAGGTGCCGACGGTGGCGTGGTAGCCACGGGACGGTTCGAAGGGAAGCTCGCCGGCGGGACGCCAGTCCTCCGCACCGGTCTGCTCCACCGTGTTGGTCTCCTGGGCCGCCCGGCGGATCGCCCGGTCGGCCTGTTCGGGAAGCTGATCCGGGTCCTCGGCGTCCGGAGTGGCGCGCAGCGCGACCGCGAGGATCATGCGGAGGTGGTCGTCGAGCCGGTCAACAGTGGCGAATCGAGTGCCGTCGCCGACTCCGGAGAGCACGAGCCGCCCCTCGGTCAGGGTGCCGGTCTTGTCGAAGCAGAGCACGTCCACGCGCCCCAACGCCTCGATCGTGCGGGGGTTACGCACCAGGGCGCCGCGTTCGGCCAGACGCCGGGCCGCCGCCAGCTGCGCGGCGCTGACCAGGAACGGCAACCCCTCGGGCACCGACGCGACGGCCAGGTTCGCGGCGGTCGAGGCGGTCTCCGCCAGCGGTACGCCGCGCGCGACGCCGGCACCGGCGACCGCGACGGCGGATCCGAGCGCGAGCGGTATCGCCGAGCCGGTGAGCCCGCCGAGTCGCGCTTCGACGCCGCCGCTGGGTCGGGACTGCCGGGCGAGACTGAGGCTGCGCCCGGCCTCCGTGTCGGTGCCGGTGGCGACGACCACCCCTCGACCGTGACCGGCGGCGACGGTGGTGCCTTCATACAGCATCGAATGGCGATCGGCGATGTCGGACGCGGCCACCGGTCGGTCGGTCTTGCCAACCGGCAGCGACTCGCCGGTGAGCGAGGACTCGTCTGCCTCCAGCCCCGTGGCCTCAAGGATCCGGCAGTCGGCCGGTACGGCGTCACCGGGTTCCAGGATGATCACGTCGCCGGGGACCAGGTTGTCGGCGGGTAGCTGCTGCTCGGCGCCGCTCCGCCGAACCCGGGCGGTGACCGCGGTACGGGACAGTAACTCGGCCAGTGACCGTTCGGTGTTGCGTTGGTGTACCGCCCCGACCAGGGCGGATCCGCCTACCACCCCGCTGACCAGGGCGGCGTCGACCAGGGAGCCGAACGACGCGGACAGCACCGCCCCGGCGGCGAGGACCGGGGTCAGCGGGTTGGCCAGCTCGTCCAGGAAGGCGCGGAGCAGGGTCGGAGTCGGGCCGCCGTCGGTGACCTGGTTGGAGTGTCGGCGGTCGGCCTCCGTCGGATCCAACCCGTCGAAGCTGCTGCCCAGCTCGTTGAGGACGGTTCCCACCGGCATCAGGTGCCACGGGACCGCCGTCCGCCCGGCCGGGGCCTCGGTCGGTTTGGGCAGGTGGTGGGCTCGCCACACGCCGTGGGCGAACGCCAGCGCTGCCGTCCCGTTGACCGCGGCCTGGGTCCGGTCCGGGAGCTGCTCCCGGGCGGCGGTGAGTGCGGACAGTGTCCCGAGACCGGCGCCCCCGAGCCCCAGCCGGATGTTCTGCCTCGTCATCCGGCGGGCCACCCCAGCTGCCTCGACCACCAGCGCGGCGGCCTCGAGGTCGGTGCCGACCAGCAGGTGCGCACCCCAGGGCGGCAGCTCCTCGTCGATGGTCAGGCCGAGGCCGCAGTCGGCTGCCGCGAGCGCCCCCCGGTCACCGGAGAGCAGCATCACGACCGCGCCGTCGCGTTGCAGCTGGCGTACGGTTTCGGTGAGCTGGGCACCGCCGGCGAGGACGATGTCGGCGAAGTCGTACCGGCCCGGGTCGTCGTCGGCGACGACCAGCCGCAACCCCGCGCGTCGGGCGGCGGCCGGCAGAAGGTCCACGCCGGGGGCCGGCTCGGCCTCGACCCGCAGCAGCGCGACGAGCCGACCGCCGTGGGCCAGGCCGAGGAGTTGGCCACCGGAGGCGCGAAGCCGGTCGCTGTGCAGGGTGTCGCCCGGGTTCGCCGCGTCCAGGCGGTCCAGCGGGCCGATACTCCAGCCGTCGCCGTGCTGGACCGCCGCCGGCTGATCCGGGTCGAAGAGGGCAAATGCTCGAGCACCCACCTCGCCCAGCTCCGCGTCACCCAGTGGCGCCAGGTCGCTGAGGAGGCCGCGGTCGGAGCCGAGGGCCGTGGCGTCCAGCACCAGCGTGTCGATTCGGTCGAGTTCGCGGAGCGCGCGGCGGTCCATGGCGATGACGCCGCGCCGCGCGAGCACGCTACCGAGCTGTGCGGCGTACCCCTCCCGGCCGGCGCCGCTGGCCTTCGGCAGCGTGGCGAGGCCGAGTGCGGCGGCGCGTTTCGGACCGGCCACCGGGGTTGCGGCGGCGGCGGCTGCCGCGCCGGTGTGGAGCATCCGGAGCACGTACTTCTCGGCCGGTCCATCCGGCTTCGGGCAGGGTCGTTCGGCGGGCAGGACGGGGGCAGCGGCCCGGCCCGGGGCGCCGGTGAGCCGGGGCTCGGCTGCTGTCCACGCGGCGAGTTGGGCCCGTGCCTCGCCCCACTGCACCACCCGCTGGAGGCTGTCCAGGACGATGCCGGTCCAGCCGCCCGCGAGGCCCTGCGCCACCGCCTCGGCCAGCGGGAAGAGGAGGTCGGCACGCGGGTCGGCGCGCACTCCCCGGTCGGCGAGGGCGTGCAGCCTCGGGTGTAGGTCAATCGCGTTGAGGAGGCCGGCGACCTCCCCCGGCACCGGGGTGAAGGGCAGGATTCGGGTGGCGGCGGAGAGCGTCAGACCGAGCGCGTCGGAGGCGAGGGCGCCGAGCGTACGGGGGGTGCGGGGGCCCTCCTCCGGCGGGTGCGGCGGTGGGATCTCCGGGTCCGGTTCGTGCGGGCTGACGCGTTCGGCACGGGCCACGGTGGCGATCAGATCGCGCAGCCGTGGCTCGGGGGAACCGACGGCGACCACCACCCGCCCCGAGGGGGCGTTCACCCGGGCCCAGCTCACGCCGGGTACGCGTTCCAGCGCCGCTTCGACCTGCCGGGCGAGCCGGTCCCCGCCGTCCTGACAGACACCGTGCACCTCGATGTGGTGTCGGCTGTGGCGGGACCAGACCCGGCGGCGGGCCAGCCCGGTGAGCCGCGCGGCCCGGGCAGCGGCCGACCCGAGGCCGCGGGCCGTCTGCCCCATCAGCTCTGGCACGGCCGGTACGCGCACGCTGCCAGCGACGCGTCCCAGCGGGATCATCGAGGCGTAGGGCGGTACTCGTATCGGCGCGATTCCCCGGTGTCGCTCTTCCCGTACGCCATCCCGCCTCCCACGCCGTGTGTCCCGGCGGTCTGACTTCCCGCCCGGCCGTCCGTTATGCCCCTGACCAACGGCGAAGTTCTACCGGTCAGGCCGGCATGGCGGGCGCCGACGGTGGAAGACCAGAGCGGTCACCGCCGTTTCTGGGGAGGTCGAGATGAGTATGTTGACCCGGGATCTCAGTGGGAGTCGGGACATGGTTCGGACGTTCACCCGCCGAGTGGAGGTGCCGGTACTGGGGGAGGTGGCCATCCCGCCCCCGGACAAGCTGGCGTACTACGCGGGGGTGGGTCTGCTCACCCTGTTGCAGGTCATCGAGTGGCCGGTGGCGTTGGTGGTAACCGCTGGTCACGTGCTCGCCGACCAGCATCTGTCCGGGCTGGCCAAGGGGCTTGGGGAGGCGATGGAGACCGCCTGACCACCCTGGCGGGGTGCACCCGGCGATCCTCGGTGTTCCCGGGCCGGGTCGGGGTGGGTGGGCGCTGGACACGAACGGGGGAACCCGTCTGCGGCCACCGCCTGACCCGGCTCGGACAGACCTACGGTGGCTTCATGTTGGTCCTGGTCACCACCGTGGTTCTGTACGTCGGAGGGTTCATCTTCCTGTACGGCGTGATTCGCCTCGCGATCCGGCACTCCCTGGAGGAGGCGGAGGTACGGCGGATCGAGGCCCAGCGGGCCGAGGAGTTGGCTGCCCACCGTGATCGGACCCTGTTGGAGGGGAAGGGCTATCTCGCCGGGAGTTGACCTGGTGGTAGCGGCGCCCGCGCTATCAGGTAGCGGGGTCTGTCAATGTTGTTACACGTGAAACATCGGGGTGGTCGATGTTCGGGGCCGCCGCCCGAGGTGCTCCATCAGCCCCCGGTCGCCAGGTGCCGCTGGGCCTCGGTCAGGGCGGCGAGTAGGGCTGACGAATCCTGCGCGCCGCGCACCGCGTACCGGCCGGCGAGAACGTAGGTCGGCACGCTCGTGATGCCGAGTTCCCGCGCGGCGGCCAACCGGGCCCGGACCTCGGCTACCTGCCCGTCGGAATCGAGGAAGGTGTGGGCTGCCGGGGCGTCCAGGCCGACCTCGCCGGCGATCGTGGCCAGAGCCGGTCGGGAGCCGATGTCGACGCCGTCGCGGAAGTGGGCCCGGTGTAGCGCCTCGACCGTCTCGGCGGCCCGGTCCCGCTCGGTCGCCCAGGCGACCAGCCGATGCGCGTCGAAGGTGTTCGCGTCGAGCGCACGATCGAAGTCGAACTCGATGCCGTCTCCGGCGGCGGCCCGCGTGACCTGGTCCGCCATCTGCCGCGCGCGCTCCCGGCCGCCGAACTTCGCGCCCAGCGCGTCCAGTAGCGGCAGCGGCTCGGGTACCGGCGCCGGGTCGATCTGAAATGGTCGATAGCTGACGGTCACGGCGCCGTCGTAGGACGCGAGCGCCCGCTCCAACCGGCGCTTGCCGAGATAGCACCAGGGGCAGACCAGGTCGCTGTAGATTTCGATCTCCATAACCGAGGGCAACCCGGGGGTCAGCTCGTCTGTTCCCGGACCTGACGTTTGAGTCGGGCCAGGACCGCGGTGCCGCCCCGGATCCGCAGCGGACTGACTGCCTGGGTCAGGCCCATCCGCTGGTACAGGTCGTCGGGGACGGCCAGCACCTGCTCCGGCCGAGCGCCGGCGAGCCCCTCGGCGAGGATGCCCGCGAAGGCGCGGGTGGTGGCGGCCTCGGGTGGGCAGTCGAAAACGGTCTCGACACTGCCCTCCGGAGTCACACGTGCGCGTAGGAAGAGCGCCGTCTGGCACTCCGGGACCGGCTCCAGCTCCGCGCGGTCGGGGTGGCCGGACGGCAACGTCCCGATGGCGTCGGCATACTCCAATAGCAGTTCCAGCACGATGTCACGGGGCGCCGTGGCGAACTCGTCCACGATCTCGACCAGCCGGGGAGGCATCTCGGGCATCCCGCCAGGCTACCGTCGCCCGGAAGCCGGATCGGGACGTGTGACGGCGGAGCGCGCCCGTCTCCCGGCGGTGCGGCATGCCTCCGCCGGACGTCGGGGCGCGTCCACCGCACGGCAGCGGGGCGCGCTCGTGCCATGGCAGCGGGGCGCGTTCACGTCACGGCGTCGGGGCCTGTCCGGTGAGCTGGCCGAGCGCCGACTGGGGGTCGAGCCGCAGGGCGAGGTCACCGAGGGAGACGATGCCGACCAGCTTTCGCTCGTTGTCGCAGACCAGTACCCGCCGTACGCCCCGTTCCCGCATGAGGGCCGCCGCCTCGCCCGCGGTGCAGTTCTGTTCGATCATCACCACCTCACGGGTGATGATCGAACCAATGGTGGTCCGGGCCGGGTCGCTCCGCTGGGCGACGGCCCGAACCACGATGTCCCGGTCGGTGAGTACCCCGGCGAGCGTGGCGCCGTCGGTAGCGACCACGTCTCCGATGTCGGCCTCTTTCATCACCCGTGCCGCTTCGTCCAGAGTGGTCTCCAACGGCAGGTAGATGACCTGCTTCGTCATCACGTCACTGACCCGGAAACTGGTCATGGGACTCCTTTGGCAGCGATTCAGCCCGATCGGGACGCGGTTCCCCGATTCCCCCCTTACTACACCTACCTCTGCGGTCACCCCTTCGGCCAGAGGCTTTCGGACTCCGCACCGCCTCGATGCCACCCGGTTCGACCCCGGGGGCACCAAGAGAAGCATCATTGGTGAGAAACTATCGCTTCTCAGGCGGGGCTTGCCGCTACCGGAGGCGGAGACACGGGTCCTTCCCTACCCTGGAGGGTGTAGTGGGCTGGCGCAGTTTTGTGGCGGTCGGGGACAGCTTCACCGAGGGCCTTGACGACACGTACCCGGATGGCGGCTTTCGGGGCTGGGCCGACCTGGTGGCCACCCGGCTCGCCGCGGAAGCCGGGTCTGAGTTCCGGTACGCGAACCTCGCTGTTCGCGGCCGGCTCTTTCCTCGGGTGGTGGACGAGCAGGTTCCCGCCGCGTTGGCGATGCAGCCGGATTTGATCAGTTTCGCGGCGGGTGGGAACGATGTGCTGCGGCGAAGCTTCGACCCGGATGGCCTGATCGCGCGCTTCAACGACGTGGTGGGGCGGCTGCGCGCCGGCGGGGCCGACGTGGTCCTGTTCCGCTTCGCCGACGTCATGGCCCGCCTGCCCGGGCAGCGGCTGGTCGCCCCTCGAGTGCAGCTGCTCAACCAGGCGGTCGGTGACACGGCGGAACGGCATGGCGCGATCCTGGTCGACCTGTACGCCGACGACACGTACCTGAATCCGATGCTGTGGAGCACCGACCGGTTGCACCTCTCCTCGGCCGGGCACCGGCGGGTGGCTGCCCAGGTGCTGACCGCGCTGGGAGTCAGCTGTGCCGAGGAATGGTTGCTGGCCCCCGAACGTCCGCTGCCCCGGCCATGGCTGACGGCCCGTACCGACGACCTCCGCTGGGCCACCCAGTACCTGGCACCCTGGCTGACCCGTCGCCTCACCGGTCGCAGCTCTGGCGACACGGTCACCGCCAAACGCCCCGATCTGACCCCGTTGAAGGGCTGATCGGCTCCGCTCTGCCCAGGGCCCACCACGCCTGGGCTCGGTCTCGGCCGTGCTTCGGGAATCCGGGGCACGGCCCCGACCGCTGCACGTGGTGGAGTCCGCGGACTACGCTTTCCCCGTGACGGTGCAGCAGTCGCCCAGAGCGGCGAACGGCGATATGGGCAGTGGCCGGCGTCGGTCCCGTAAGGACGAGATCCTTGAGATCGCGGTCGGGCTGTTTGCCGCCCGGGGCTACCACGGTGTGTCGATGGATGACATCGGCGCTGCCGCCGGGGTCACCGGTCCGGCGCTCTACCACCACTTCGCTGGCAAGGAGGCGATGCTGGTCGCCGCGTTGATCCCGGTAAGCGAGGGGCTGCTCACCGGCGGCCGGGAGCGGGCGGCGGACCATCCCGACGACCCTCGCGCCGCGTTGGAGTCGCTGATCGACTTCCATGTCGACTTCGCGCTGGCCCAACCGGCGGTGATCGCCCTGCACCTGCACGAGCTGGACCGGTTACCTGACCAACCGCGTCGCCGCATCCGCCGGCTCCAGCGGCTGTACGTCGAGGAGTGGGTGAGCGTGCTGACCGCGTCGCACCCGGGCCTGCCCGACAACGAGGCGCGGGTGCTGGCACACGCCGCCTTTGGCCTGATGAACTCGACCCCGTTCCTCGGAGGCGTGGTGGACCGGCAGCGCCGAGCCGAGCTGCTCCGAGGCGCGACACTGGCTGCGCTGTTGGCGCCGACAGCACGCTGAGCACTGGCCCCAAGCCCGAACCTGCCCCAGGCTGGATCGAGGGGCTGTGCCGCACACTGACTCGTCAGTAACCGGGGCGGCATGGTTCCCTAGCTTCCGTTCGACCCCGGGACGCTGGAGGAAACATGATCGAGTCACTGCTGGTCGTCAATCGGGGCGAGATCGCCCGCCGGATCATCCGGACCGCGAAGCGGCTCGGGGTCCGGGCGGTGGCGGTGCACTCGGAGGCGGACGCCGGCCTGCCGTTTGTGACCGAGGCCGACCAGGCGGTCTGTGTTGGTCCGGCGAATCCGGCGCAGAGTTACCGGAACGTCGAGGCTGTCCTCGCCGCCGCCAAGTCGACCGGCGTGCAGGCGATCCACCCTGGCTACGGTTTCCTGTCGGAGAACGCCGACTTCGCCCAGGCCGTCGCGGCGAGTGGTCTGCTCTGGGTCGGGCCTGGTCCGGACGCGATCACCGCGATGGGCGACAAGATCAACGCTCGAAATCTGATGGCGGCGGCCGGGGTGCCGGTCGCGCCGGGCACCACGGAACCGGCGGCGGACCTCGCCGCGGCGGTGAACGCGGCGGCAGAGATCGGCTACCCGGTGATGGTCAAGGCCGCCGCTGGTGGGGGCGGCATGGGCATGGGAATCGCGGACGACGAGACCGCGCTCCGCACCGAGTACGACAAGGTTCGTGCGTTCGCCGAGCGGATGTTCGGGGACGGGTCTGTCCTGATCGAACGGTATTTCCCCCGGGTGCGCCACGTCGAGGTGCAGATTCTCGGCTTGGCTGACGGCCGGGTGGTGGCGCTCGGCGAGCGCGAGTGCTCGGTGCAGCGACGGAACCAGAAGTTGGTCGAGGAGTCCCCCTCCCCGGCGGTCACCTCGGAGCTTCGGTCCCGTTTTCTGGCCGCGGCGGTGCGGGCGGGCGAGGCGGTCGGCTACCGCAACGCCGGCACGGTCGAATGCCTGCTCGACCCCACCACCGGCGAGTTCTTCTTCCTGGAGATGAACACGCGACTGCAGGTCGAGCACCCGGTTACCGAGCTGGTCTACGGGGTTGACCTGGTCGAGGAGCAGTTGCGGGTGGCCGCCGGGCTGCCGCCGACGTTCGACCCGGATACCCTGACGCCGAGGGGGCACGCGATCGAGCTGCGGATCAACGCCGAGGACCCGAAGCGCTTCCTGCCCGGGCCGGGGGCGATCACCACCTGGACCGAGCCGGCCGGCGAGGGTGTCCGCGTCGATTCGGGGTATGTCGCCGGCAACACGGTGACCCCGTTCTACGACAGCCTGATGGCCAAGCTGATCGTCAGTGGCGCGGACCGCGCCGAAGCGATCAGTCGCGCGCGGGCCGCGGTGGCGCAGTTCCAGCTGGCTGGGCCGAAGAACAATCTGCCCTTCTTCGCCGAGCTGTTGGACAACCCGGAGTTCCTCTCCGGTGACTACGACACCGGCATCGTCTCCCGCATGCGCTGACCACCTGCTTGTACGCCCTGACGTGTCCGCGTTGGGCGGGTGCTCCCGGGGTCGAGGTACTGCCCCCGGGGCCAGGCGGTTGATCTGGTGTCGGGTTGGCCCGGGCTGTCGGCGCGGGGCGATGGAGGTGGCGCGGCTTGGGGCGCTGCCCCCGGGGGTGCGGGCTGATCGGTTGTCGCGCAGCGTCGGCGGTCGAGAGCACACGATCGATTCGGTTGATGGTGTGGGTGACATGCTGGGGGAGTCGGACCAGAGCGCGTCACAGTGAGGTGGCCCATGGGTGATATGCCGGGATTCGTGGCTATTCGGGAGGTTGGGCCGCGGGACGGTCTCCAGAACGAGGAGCCGATTCCGACCGAGGCGAAGGTACGACTGCTCGACGCGCTCTCCCGGACCGGGGTTGGGCGGATCGAAGCGGTGTCCTTTGTGCACCCAAAGGCGATCCCACAGATGGCCGACGCCGACGAGGTGTGGCGGCGGGCGGAGCGGACCGAAGGGGTGCGCTACTCCGCGCTGGTGCCGAACACCCGGGGTGCCCGCCGCGCGTTGGCGGCCGGCTTCACCGAGATCGAGGTGGTGGTATCCGCCAGCGACACCCACAACCGGCGCAACGTCAACCGCTCCACCGACGAGTCGCTGGACGACATCGCCGAGTTGATCGAGCTGCTCCACAACGCCGGTGCTCGGGCGGAGGTCATCGTCGCGACCAGCTTCGGCTGCCCGTACGAGGGGGACATCGACCCCGTTCGAGTGGCCGGGATCGTGGACCGGGTGGTGCGCGACGGCGCCGACCGGGTGGCGTTCGGCGACACCACCGGCATGGCGACGCCCCGCCGGGTCCGTGAGTTGGTTACGGCCGTACGTGATCGCGACGCACGCACGCCACTGCTGCTGCACTTCCATAACACCCGAGGCACTGCCCTGGCGAACCTGTTGACCGCCCTCGAGTTGGGCGTCACCGAGTTCGACGCGAGCGTCGGGGGGCTGGGTGGGTGCCCGTACGCGCCCGGGGCCAGCGGCAACCTGGCCACCGAGGAGGCCGTGCACCTGCTGCATGACATGGGGATCGACACCGGTATCGACCTGGCCGCCCTGATCGAGGTCGCCGAACTGGCCGAGGAGTTGGTCGGCCGAAGCCTGCCCAGCGGCGTGCTCCGGGCCGGTCCGCGGACCCGGCTGACTCCCTCGCCTGTCTGACGCCCCCGGCCTGACAAACCCCTGGCCTGGCTGGCTCTCACCACCGCGCGGTTGGTCCCGGCCGCACGGTGGTCGCTGCCATGGCCCGGACGTTGCCCCTGGGCCGGACCGGGCATCGCCCCTGGGCCGGACGTTGCCGTGGAGCCGGACGGATGGTGTCCGAATCCGTTCGGAGCGGGCAGGCAAATGGTGGGCGCGTGCGCTACCCTAACGATCGTTCAGGTAGGCTCGGTGGTGCGCGCGAGTGCGCGCCGGACCGGGAGCGGCGGCACAGGAGGAGTCGGCGTGACGCTCGATGGTGAGGCGCTGGAACAGCTACGGAAGCGGGCCCGGGCCGGTGGCGCGGACAAATACCACGCGGCGAATGCCGCGAAGGGCAAGCTCTTCGCCCGGGAACGGGTCGCGTTCCTGGTTGACGAGGGGTCGTTGGTCGAGGACGGGCTCTATGCCAACGCGCTGGCCGAAGGGCTGCCCGCCGACGGCGTGATCACCGGAACCGCCACCATCGACGGCCGCCCGGTCTGTGTGCTGGCCAACGACTCCACGGTCAAGGCGGGCAGTTGGGGAGCCCGGACCGTCGAAAAGATCATCCGGATCATCGAGCGGGCCTACGCGACCAAGGTTCCGATGGTCTACCTGGTCGACTCGGCCGGTGCCCGGATCACCGATCAGGTGGATCTATTCCCCGGCCGGCGTGGCGCCGGAAAGATCTTCTGGAACCAGGTCCGCGCGTCTGGCTCGATCCCCCAGGTCTGCGCGCTCTTCGGCCCGAGCGCGGCCGGTGGGGCGTACATTCCGGCCTTCTGCGACGTGGTCGCGATGGTCGAGGGAAACGCCAGCATGTACCTGGGTTCGGACCGCATGGTCGAGATGGTCACCGGGGAGCAGACCACGCTGGAGGCGATGGGCGGGGCCCGGGTGCACTGCGCCGAGTCCGGCGTCGGGCACTTCCTCTGCCAGAGCGAGGCCGACGCGCTTGACGTCGTGCGACGCTACCTGTCGTACCTGCCGACAAACTGGACGCAGGAGCCGCCGTCGGCGTCCGCCGTCGATGCGCCGGCGAAGATCGATCTGGCGGCACTGGTGCCAGCCAGCGAGCGGCAGGCGTTCGACATGCGTCGGTACGCGAAGGGGCTGCTCGACCAGGGGAGTTTCTTCGAGATCCAGGCGCTGTGGGCCAAGGAGCTGACGATCGGTTTTGGTCGGCTCAACGGCGAGGTCGTTGGCGTGGTCGGCAACAACTCGATGTTCAAGGGGGGCGTGCTCTTCGTTGACTCGGCAGACAAGGCGACGCGGTTCGTGCAGCTCTGTGACGCGTTCAACGTGCCGCTGCTGTTCCTCTCCGACGTGCCCGGGTTCATGGTCGGCAGCGCGGTGGAGAAGCAGGGCATCATTCGGCACGGTGCAAAAATGATCACCGCGATCTCGGAGGCGACCGTACCCAAGATCTGCGTGGTGGTGCGCAAGGCCTACGGCGCCGGCCTCTACGCGATGGCCGGCCCCGGGTTCGAGCCGGACGCCACGATCGCCCTGCCGACCGCGAAGATCGCCGTGATGGGTGCGGAGGCGGCGGTGAACGCGGTCTACGCCAACAAGATCGGGGCCATCGAGGACGAGGGCGAACGGGCTGCCTTCGTCGCCGCCCGGCGCGAGGAGTACGAGCAGGACATCGACATCGTCCGGCTCGGCAGCGAACTGGTGGTCGACGCGATCGTGGAACCACCCGAACTGCGTGGCGAGCTGATTCGCCGGTTCGCCGCCGCCCGCGGCAAGGATCGCCACTTCGCCACCCGCCGGCACGGCGTCACCCCTGTCTGACCCGGCCGCCCCGGCGTCACGAGCGTCGGGTGGCCCATCCCCCACCAGGAGGAAACCATGGACTTTCGGCTCGCCGAGGAGCACGAGGCGCTGCGGACGAGTGTCCGCGACTTCGCCCGCGAGGTGGTCGCTCCGGTCATCGCCGACCACTACGAGCAGCACACCTTCCCGTACGAGGTCATTCGCAAGATGGGGGAGATGGGCCTGTTCGGCCTTCCCTTTCCGGAGGAGCACGGTGGCATGGGGGGTGATTACTTCGCGCTCTGCCTGGTGCTGGAGGAACTTGCTCGGATCGACTCCAGCGTGGCGATCACGCTTGAGGCGGCGGTCTCGCTCGGTGCGATGCCCATCTATCGGTTCGGCACGGATGAGCAGCGGGCACGGTGGCTGCCGCGGCTACTCAACGGCACGGCACTGGCCGCGTTTGGGTTGACTGAACCGGGCTTTGGCTCGGACGCCGGGGGAACCCAGACCCGGGCGGTACTCGATGAGTCGACGGACGAGTGGGTGATCAACGGGTCGAAGGCGTTCATCACCAACTCCGGGACCGACATCACCGAGCTGGTCACCGTCGCGGCGGTCACCGGTACCAGGCCGGACGGCTCGAAGGAGCTGTCCACAATCATCGTGCCGACCGGAACCCCGGGCTTCACCGTGGCGCCGGGATACTCCAAGGTGGGCTGGACGGCCTCCGACACGCACGAGCTGACCTTCGATGACTGCCGGGTGCCGGCGGGAAACCTGCTTGGCGAGCGGGGCCGAGGCTTCGCGCAGTTCCTACGGATTCTCGACGAGGGGCGAATCGCGATCGCCGCCCTCGCCGTCGGCCTGGCCCAGGGCTGTGTGGACGAGTCGGTCCGGTATGCAAAGGAACGGCACGCCTTCGGCCGTCCGATCGGGGCCAACCAGGCGATTCAATTCAAGGTTTCGGACATGGAGCTGCGGGTGCACACCGCCCGGCTGGCCTATTACGACGCCGCGGCGCGGATGCTCGCCGGAGAACCGTTCAAGCGCCAGGCGGCCATCGCCAAGCTGCACGCCAGCACCATCGCGGTGGACAACGCTCGGGACGCCACCCAGATCCACGGCGGGTACGGCTTCATGAACGAGTTTCCGGTGGCCCGATTCTGGCGGGACGCCAAGATCCTGGAGATCGGTGAGGGTACCTCCGAGGTGCAGCGCATGATCATCGCTCGGGAGCTGGGGCTGTAGCGGGAGCTCTGTGGCCGGAGCTGGGGCTGTGGCCGGGGGCGGTTTCGTCCCCGGAGCTAGGCCTGGCATTGCTGTCGGGTATCCGTAGGGCACGTCAATAGGGCGACGAGGGCCTGTCGGCAATCGTCGTTGATCCGTACCCTTCCTGGCAATGAGCCCGGAGGACGACTATTCGCGGTGGTCCGGCGGCCCGATGGGGCTGCCCGACCTGCTCCGCGGACACCGGCTCGCCGCCGGCCTGACTCAGGCCGAACTCGCGGACCGGGCCGGTATCGGGGTCCGGACTGTGCGGGATGTGGAGCGGGGCCGTTCGTCGCGGCCCCAGCGGACCACCGTCGAACTGCTCGCAACCGCCCTTGGGTTGGCCGGGGCAGCGCGGTCCACCTTCGTCGCCGCCGCCCGACAGCTGCCGACGCCCCGGTACCCGGAGTCCGAGTCAGTGTTCTACGTCGGCCCGGACGGCATGGCACGGCCGACCGCGCTGCCCCCGGCCCCCGAGCTGATCGGTCGGGAGCGTGACGTGGCCGAGGTGGTCGGGATGCTCAGCGGAGACCCGGCCGCCCGGCTGGTCAGCCTGGTCGGATTGGCTGGAGTCGGCAAGACGGCGCTGGCGCTGTCGGTGGCCCACGCGGCTACCGGGCACCTCCCGGGTGGGGTGGCCGGGGTCCTCACCGGGGAGGGAACGGATGTCGCGGAGCTGCTTGCCGCCTCGGCGGCGGCCTTCGGAGTAGCTCGCCTCCCCGAGCTGGCCACCCGCCTCGCCGGCCAGCCGGCGCTGCTGCTCGTGGACGCCGTGGAGCGGGCTCCCGGCCCGGTCGCCGAAGCCGTGCACCAGCTCGCGACCGCGGTGCCGTCCCTGTGGGTGCTGGTCACCGGTCGGCACCCGGTCGGGCTGCGCGGTGAGCGGGTCCGGCCGGTGGCCCCGCTCGATACGCCACCGCCGGACCGTGACGAGGCTGGCCCGGCGGCCCTCGCCCAGTATCCGGCGGTGGCGCTGTTCACCGCCCGGCTGGAACTGGTCCGACCGAACCCGCCGACGGCGGCCGAGCTGCCCGCGCTGGCTCGGCTGGTCCGCCGCCTCGGTGGCCTTCCGTTGGCGATCGAGCTGATGGCGGCGCGGGGACACCTCCTCGACCTCAACGAGTTGCTCGATCGGTACGGCGATCGGGTTCTTGATCTGGCGACTGTTTCCGGTGCGGCCGAGCGGCCGGGCTGGAACGCTGCTGATCCGGGCCCGACGCAGCGGACGCCCGCGGCGGTCGTCGAGACGCTGCGGGACGCCGTTGCGACCAGCTATCTCCTGCTCACCCCCGAGGAGCGGGCTGCCCTGCGGCGGCTCGCCATCTTCGGGAATCGGTGGTCGATCACGTTGGCCGAGGAGATGCTCGGAATTGGCGCCGAACCGGAGGGCACGGTGCTGGTCGTTGACCCGGTTGTGCTGCTGGATCGGCTCCGGGAGCTGGGTCTACTCAGCATCCTGGGGGTGGGGCCGTTTCGATTCCGGCTGCTCGACGCCGTTCGGGAATTCGCCGTCGAGCAGGCTGCCGGCGCGGGTGAACTCACCCTGGCCCGGCGTCAACATGCGCGGGTGATGGCCAGACTGGTCGCCGAGACGGCTCCGTATCTGGTGGGTGCGGACCTGACCGCGGCGGTGCACCGACTGGACGACGTCGGCGGGGACATCAGCTCCGCACTCGGGCATGCCGCTGTCGACGAACCGGTGACCGCGCTGGGCCTGGCGGCTGGACTCGTCCGGTGGTGGCGCTTCCGGGGGCGCGACGTCGCCGGCCGGCAGTGGCTGCGCCGGTTGCTGGCGGATCCGCGTACCGCTGACGCTTCCCCCGTCCTGCGGGCGTGGGCGTTGCTGGGCGTGGCCCGGTTGGCCGCGGAGCACGGCGCCGGGGCAGAGGAGCTGCCGGCTGCCCGCGCGGCACTCGCCGCCTTCCAGTCGGCCGGTGAGGTCGCTGGTGAGCTGGAGGCCCGTACCGTTCTGGGTAGGTTGTTCACCGGCACCGGCGACCACGATGAGGCGCGGGGGCAGGCCGAGGCGGTATTGGCGCTGGCCACCCGGCACGGGCGGATCCGGGATGTGACAGTGGCACAGAACAACCTGGCCTGGCACGGGATCCGGGTCGGTGACCTTGCCACCGCTCGACGCCGGTTGGCTACCGCCGACCGTCTCGCGGCCCAGTGCGGGGAGCGGCGGCTACGGGTACTCGCGATGGCAAATCTGGCCGAGGTCACGCGCCTTGAGGGCCGGTACGAGATCGCCGTCGATCAGGGACGGAGGACGTTGGCGGCGTTGACGGCGCTGGGTGACCCGGGGCACCACCGGCGGGTGCTGGGCACGGTCGGGCTGGCGCTGGCACAGGACGATCGCGTGGCGGAGGCGACCGAGGTGCTGGCCGAGTTGCGACCCCCGGCGGCGGGTGTGAGCTCAGTTCCAACGGACGGGATCTGTGGCCTGATCGAAGGAACGTTGGCGTTGCGCCGGGGCGATCGGGAGCTGGCGGCCGAGTGGTTCGCCGTCGCTGCCGAGGCGGGAGCCAACAGTCAGGACCGCCGTGACCTGGTGGAGGCGCTGGTGGGGCTGGCCGCCAGCACGGGCGAGCCGGCCGTGTTGGATCGGCTGGATGCGGTCTGTCGGGTCAGTGGGATCCGCCTGCTGCCGCCGGAGGAGGAGGCATTGGCTGCGGCTACCCGTCGGCCCTGAGCCCCGGGCGGGGTGGGCCGGGTTAACAGGTCCCGGGAGCGGCGCGAGCGAGAGCCCCCTCTGTTACCCCTCGCTCGTCGCCCGCGCCTCCCCCGGGTGCATCCCCCGTTGATTGGAGCTTAGTTGGCGGGGAAACGTCGGCTGACCGATTTGCCCAATAATGATCCGGCTCCCGGGTAGTTCTGCCGCTCTTTCTGCCGGTGGTGTTCGCTGCCGGCGGTGTCCTGGCCAAGCTGGCGCTATCCACCGGTGGCGTCAGTGGCTGTTTCCGGCCGGCTCCGGGCCAATCGCGCCGGCGGTGGCGCCGGGGTGAACCGCATCTCGCACTCGACGTAGCCCATCGAGGAGCCGGGTCAGTGACTCCGGGTCGAGCTGCCCGGTGAACCACTCCTCGATGATTCGTAGGTGATCCGGGAGTACGGCCTCGAGCCGCTCCCGGCCGGATTCGGTCGCCACCGCGAAGGAGCTACGTCGATCGGCGGGGCAGGCGCGTCGGGCGAGGAGCCCATCGCGTTCCATCCGGTCCACCACGCGGGTCGTCCCGCTGGTGGAGAGGGAGGTCTGTGCGGCGAGATCGGTCATCCGGAGCTGATTGTCAGGTGAACGAGCGAGCCGGGTGAGCACCTCGAATTCCACCGGGGAGAGGCCGTGCTCCTCGAACTGGGCGGTAAACCGAGCCATCAGCCCAGCGTGCGCCTCGACAAGTAGGCCGACGGCGGTGATGCGGGGGTCGTTGAACACATTCTGATCCACCCGTTGATACTACCAGTAGTTGATCAACCAAATATTGCCGCGGGCGTATTTGTAAAGCGCGTTATTTACAAAACAAGCATCTTTGTGGATGGTGCACGTGACCAGGTGTGGTGGGTTCGTGCGTGCCCGGCTCTGGCCCGCTGCCTTGGCCACTCTTACCGTGGAGGGTTCACAATGCGCTGCGGAGCGGCATCGCTCCGTCACCTCGGGCGCCGGGAGGATACATGGGCAGGGATGTCACGCGGGGCGCCTTCTCCCGGGAGGATCGGATCCGCTATCGGCACAAGGTACGTCGCTGCCTGGACGTCTTCGCCTTGATGCTGGACGACTTCGGGTTTGCCGCCGACCGGCCAATGACCGGCTTGGAGATTGAGCTGAACCTCGTCGACTCCGCCGCCGAACCGGCGATGCGGAACGAGGAAATTCTCGCCGACATCGCCGACCCGCTCTTCCAGACCGAGTTGGGGCAGTTCAATCTCGAGCTGAACGCCGCGCCCCGGCTGATCGAGGGCACCGGCTTCACCGGCTACGAACAGGACCTTCGTGGCAGTCTTGCCCGTGCCGACGAGCGGGCGGCCAAGTCTGACGCACAGATCCTCCTGGTGGGAATCCTGCCCACCCTGACCGAGGGGCACCTGGTCGTTGACAACCTCTCCACCAACGAGCGCTACCGGGTGCTCAACGACCAGATCGTTGGAGCGCGTGGCGAAGACATCGAGCTCGACATCCGTGGGGTCGAGCGGTTACAGACCCACACCGACTCGATCGCTCCTGAATCAGCCTGCACCAGCCTGCAGTTCCATCTCCAGGTCGCGCCGGACAGCTTCGCCGACTACTGGAACGCCTCACAGGCGATCGCCGCCGCCCAGGTAGCGATCGGGGCCAACTCTCCCTATCTGTATGGCCGACAACTCTGGGCGGAGACCCGGATCGCGCTGTTCCAACAAGCGACCGACACCCGGCCAGACGAGTTGAAGGCGCAGGGTGTCCGTCCTCGGGTCTGGTTCGGTGAGCGGTGGATCACCTCGATTTTCGACCTCTTCGAGGAGAACGTTCGCTACTTCCCGCCGCTGTTGCCGATCTGTGAGGAAGAGGACCCGGTGGAGGTGCTGCACGCCGGGGGAGTGCCGAAGCTCGGCGAACTACGTCTGCACAACGGGACGGTCTACCGCTGGAACCGGCCGGTCTACGACATCACCGAGGGGCGTCCGCACCTACGGGTGGAGAATCGGGTCCTGCCGGCGGGTCCGACCGTGATCGACATGCTGGCCAACGCCGCCTTCTACTTCGGATCGGCGCGAGGGCTGGCGGAGGCGGACCGTCCGGCTTGGAGCCAGCTGCCGTTCAGCTCGGCGGAGGAGAATTTCCACTCCGCCGCCCGACGAGGCATGGACGCCATGGTGCATTGGCCTCAGCTCGGTGAGGTGCCGGTCGCCGAGCTGGTCCTTGACGTGCTGCTGCCGCAGGCGGCGATCGGCCTCGACCGGTTCGGCGTGGCTCCCGGTGAGCGAGACCGGTTGCTCGGCGTTATCGAGCAGCGTTGTCGGACCCGGCGTAACGGCGCGGTATGGCAGGCGGAAGCGGTGTGGGCGGCCGAGCGGCACCGGAAGCTCGACCGCCCGGCGGCCCTGCACCACATGGTCCAGCGGTACGCCGAACTCCAGCGCAGCAACGAGCCGGTGCACACCTGGCCGGTCGACTAGGCGGACGGTCGTCCGCCCTCACGGTCAGACGTCGGGGCGATGGTCGCCGATGGCTTGGGGCAACTCCCGGCCCGGGCCGCTGTTCGGCACCACGGTCAGCTGGTGCGGCGGGGAGACCGGGGCCGGGGCGAGCCCGTCTCCGTCGGCTCCGGCACGGCCGGGGCGGCGTCCGTTGCCGATGCATCGTCCACACCGCGCTGAACCGGCACCCCGGCCGCGGTGTCCGCCTGCACAGTGCGGGGACGTCGGCTACTTGATCCGCGCGCCCGGCGGCGAGTGGTAGCCGCCGTGCTGGTCGAACCGTCCGGCTGTGGGGCGGTCGGGGGCTCGGCCGGCGGGGGCGAATCGGCTGGAGACTCCGCCGGCTGGGGCGGAACTGCCTGCCCCCGGCGGTCAGCCCGTTGGCCGAGCGTGGCGACCAAAGCCGAGCCCCCAAAACCGATGATGACCGCGTACGGGGCGATGAGGTGTGCCGACGCCTGGCCGGGAGCGAGGTCCGCCAACCCCGGCGCGGCGAGCAGGTAGACGACTGCGACGAGGAGCGGGCCGGCTGCGCCGGAGGCGGTGGCACCAACCCGCTGGTCGGGGTTCCGGGCCGTGCCGCGGGCGACCAGTACGCCGATGAGAAGGGCAGAGCCGAGGGACAGCAGCGCACCCGGCCAGTAGAACCAGTCGCGCAGCCACAACTCGCTCCCGCCGAAGCTGAGTTGCCAGATGCCGAGCTGGGCGGTGTTCAGTCCGCGCCCAGCGATGACGCCATCCACAACGGCCACCACAGCGAGCAGCCACAGCCAGCCGACGGTCACGATCACGTTGGTGGCGGCGGCGCGGGAGTGCAACGCCCATCCGGCGATGGCCACGCCGACCAGGACGCCCAGGGCGGCGTATCCAGCGGCGACATCCCGGGGTGTGGCGACGCCGGGTACCACGGCCACCCGGGCCGGTACGGCGCTCAGCAGGACCGTGATCAGGGCACCGAACCCGGCGGCTCCGGCGAGCGCCAGGTTGCCGAGCGCCCCGTCGGATTCACTCGGGTTGGCCTGGCTCCGCTTCGCCGTCTCCCGGATGGTCGGTGCGGCGGTCTCGGGGCCGCTCGGGCCGTCGGCCGCCGAGTCCACTCTGGAAGACTCCTTGTGGCTGCTGGTCGATGGGTGTTCCACCGGGCCGCGACGGCGGAGGTGTTGGGCGCAGACCGCACCGGCCACAGTAGAGGTGGCAGCGATCCAGGTGGCCCAGATCAGGCTGGCTGTCCAGGCCGTGAGAGCGACACCCTCATCGGGCGGTGGGGCCCAGTTGATGATGCCCAGGCCGTAGCCGAAGCCCAGCGCGGCGGCGCCGGCCCCGGCGGCGGTACCAAGCGCGGTCATGATCGATATTGCCCAGCCGCGTCTCGCCATGCCGGCGAGCGTAACGTCCTGTGGTCGGGGCGGGGAGTACCGAGCCCAAATTCTTACGCAGGGTAATTGCGGCGGGGTGGTGTGGTTGTGGGGTTGACACGTACCGGGCCGTGGTGAGCTGATTCCCGCCGACCCCCTGCTCGCCGGCTAGGTTGTCGTCAGGCAGCGAGGGGGGACGTGGGATGAGCGACGACCGAAAGCCCGCCGCTGACGGGCCGGACGACGAAACCCGCCCGCTGCCGGCGGATCAGACCGAGCCACTGCCGCCTGCTGGCCAGACCGCGCCCCTGCCCCCCACCGGAGGGCCGGCGGCATGGTCCGGGCGTGCGGGCGTGCCGCCGCCGCGTCCGCCGGAGTACCAGCAGGAGACCGGGTGGTACGCGGAGCCGAACGGGCGACGGTGGTGGTCACCGATCCTCTGGGGAGTGATTCTCCTTCTGCTCGCCGTCTTCGGCGCCGGTCTGTGGCTCGCCCTCGGCGCCGGCGACGACGAGCAGGTCAACCCCGACTCCTCGCCGTCGGCCACCACGCCACCGGCGGCGCCGACGTCAACATCCCCCACGCCAACGTCCGCCGCGCCGACCACGACCACGCCGACCTCGGCAGCACCGACCACTCCGTTGCCGACAGCGGAGCCGGGTGAGGTCCCGATGCCCCCGGTGGTCGACCTGCCGCTGGCGACGGCCCAGGCGCTCCTGGACCAGATCGGATTGGCGTACCAGGTCCAGTATCAGACCTCGGATCAGCCGCCCGGCATCGTGATCGGGACGGAACCGCAAGCAGGTGTGCTGGTGCCGGAGGGGACGGCGGTGGTACTGGTGGTGTCGAGGTCCGGACCGTCGTCAGAGCGGCCGACGGTCACTCCGACCCCCGAACCCACCCCCACCGGCTGATCGAACGTTTACGCCAACCCACCGGCTGGCCGTCAACCTTACTGGTGGAACTGGCGATCGCAGCAGGTCAACCCACGCGGGCCGGGGTTCGCGCCAGCGGTCGGCGCGGTGTCCCCACGGTGTGTGGGTGGCGTTGCGGCGCAGGCTGGATCTGGTTCAGTCCTTCCTGCTGTACGAAGATCGACCGCCGGCTGACCGCGTCCCCCGAGGCGTTCAACTCGTAGCCGTCGAGCCAGAGCCAACCGTCGTAGGTCGGCCAATCGAGGACCCGGATCACCCGGAAGGCGATGGGTCGGCGGAACTGGACACTCGCCGCGCGAGTCACGTGCAGTACGTCACCGGTGCGGGGAAGCACATGGGCTCCTGGGAAAGAGGGCCGGCGGAGGCGCCGGCGGGAGTTGTCGGGGGACATGTGTTGTCGGCCTCGGGGGTGGTGCCCCGCCGGCTGGCGTTGTTGGTGCCTGACCGCGGGATCACCACGGTGTGAGAGCGGAGTAGGACTCTGCGTGATCCACCATAGGGAATAGAGTGCATCAGTGACGTGCGACATGCAAGTTGCATGTCGGTTGTTGCCGATGAGTTGTCAGTCCAGCGCGATGCAATGCTTGAGCTGTTCGTATTCGGGCGGCACACTGAGGGCCGGGTTCGCCCCGCCGCCATCCGCCGCTGCGAGCCCGTCCACCGTCGTGCCCTCCCCGGCACGACGGCCGAGCCGGGAAGTTGTCAAGGTGGAGGGGGACGGGTGGCAATGACCGCGAGATTGAGTCCGGGGTGGCACCGTGGCTGAGCGGCGAAGCCCGACGATCCGCCGTCGGCGGCTGGGCGCGGAACTCCGTCGGCAGCGTGAGGCTGCGGGGATCACCATCGAGTCGGTCGCCGAGCAGCTCGAATGCTCGGCCTCGAAGGTCTCCCGGATCGAGACCGGTCACACCACGGCGACGCCCCGTGATGTCCGGGACATGCTCCGGATCTACGGCGTGGTGGGCGCCGAGAGCGACGAGCTGGTGCAGATCGCTCGCGAGGCCCGACAGAAGGGCTGGTGGCACCCGTACAGCACGGTTTTGGTCGGGGCGTACGTCGGCCTGGAAGCGGCGGCCAGCTCCATCCGTGCCTACGAACAGCAGGTCGTACCGGGTCTACTGGAGACCGAAGAGTATGCGAGCGCCATGATCCGTGCCGCGCGACCGGACTTCACCGCAGAGCAAGTCGCACAACGTGTCCGTGTCCGACTGGGCCGTCAGTCGTTGCTGACTCAGGATGATTCAGTCGATCTGTGGGTGGTGCTCGATGAGGCGGTGGTGAGCCGACCGGTGGGTGGGGACACGGTGATGCGTGGTCAGCTCAAGCGGCTGTTGGAGGTAACCGAACTACCGAACGTGACGTTGCAGATCCTGCCCTTCGAGGTGGGTGCGCATGCGGGCATGGACGGGACCTTCAGCATCCTGAGCTTCCCCGAACCCAGTGATCCGGATGTTGTGTACGCGGAGAACGCCACGGGTGGGCTCTTCCTGGAAAAGAGCGACGAACTGCAGAAGTACAGCTTCATCTTTGATCATATCCGCGCGGCTGCCATCAGTCCTGAGGAGTCCATGGCACACATCGCGAAACTGGCAGAGGAGCCGTTGTGGAAATGGCGACCAAGGAGTTCCCCGTGGACCTGACGCAGGGGATCTGGTTCAAGAGCTCGAAGAGTGGGCCGAACTGCGACAACTGCGTTGAGGTGGCGTACGTGCCGGGGGCGGTCGGCGTGCGGGACTCGAAGGACCGGTCCGGCCCGGCCCTGGTCTTCAGCCGGGGTGACTGGCGATCCTTCGTCAGCAATGCGCGGGGCGGTGCCTTCGACCCGCGCTGACCAGTACCGGTGCCCCCGTCCGCCCCGTTCGGGCGGGGGCACCGGCCCGGTTGCATCCGTTGAACGCAGCAGATGCGCTCGATACAAGATTTCTTTCCCCTGTGTTGGCCAGCTTGATTTCCCCGTTTTGGGGTTGGATGACCCGGCTTGCCAATGCCCCGTCGCCACAACGGCTCCGTCTCGTTGAACCCGTCGGTGCGGCGCATGGTCAGTGCCGGCCGTACCGATCGGCAACCGAACGAAGTAGGCGAGACGGATGACGACGATCGGGTCAGAGAACCTCACCAACGGTCCGGGCAAGCCGGAGCGGTTTGGTGGCAAGTACCGCGGGACACGCCGGGATACGGTGCTGACTGAGGTGGTGTCGCCGGACGGCGAAGCCGGTGAGCGGCAGGATGGGTCCCCACCCCAGCGATCTGCTCCACCTCAGCCCCTGACTTCGCTCGACCCGGATTCGTCGACCGGACCGGGCTTTCCGGCCGACCGCTGGCCGACCGGTCCGGTTGAATCACTGGTTGATCACCCGTTGCTGCGCGGTCTCCTGATGGAGCTACCACCGAAGGGCAGTGTTCCGCCGCCGGGTTGGCTGGATCGCTGGTTTGAGGCGACTCGGGCCATTCTCGAACTTCTCTACGTGCAGGGCCCGGGGCGGTCCCGCTGACGGTTGTATCGCACCGGGACGCTGCTCAGGCCGCCAGTCCGCGATGCTGATCAGCGACGCCGGTCGGGCGCGCACGCACGGCGACGAACGCCGGTGTCTCCGTCTTTTGGCAGCCGGACGTATCACCGTGGTCGCATCGGTGACTTCCCGGGTAACCCACCTGTGGGTCGGTGACTCGATGTGTTGATTTCTCATCTCCCCGCCGATTACTCTCATTGATGGATTGGCATCTATCGATCGACTCGCCGGGAGTCGGTGGACCTTGATGCCATCCGGAGGGAGACAGAGGAGATGGGTCTATCCCGAAGGTCCATGTTCGTCGGACTAGCCACGATGGCCATGATGGCGTCCGCAACCCCCGCTATGGCCGCTGAACCGGTTGGTGAGATCCGTAGTGCGGGAGGCGCTACGGCGGTAGCCGACAGCTACATCGTGGTCTTCAAGGACAGTGCGGTTGGCCGTGGTGCGGTCGAGCGGTCGGCTGATCGCTTGGTGGACCGGCATGGTGGCCAGGTAGCCCGGACGTACACCGCGGCCCTCCGCGGAGCCGAACTGCGGGTGGACGCTGGTGCCGCCGCTCGGATCGCGGCTGACCCAGCGGTGGCCTACGTCGAGCAGAACCACGAGGTGTCGATCGCTGACACCCAGAACAACCCGCCGTCCTGGGGCCTGGACCGGGTTGACCAGCGGGATTTGCCGCTGGACAACTCCTACACCTACCCGAACACTGCCAGTGACGTGACTGTCTACATCCTCGACACCGGTATCCGTACCACTCACCAGGACTTCGGTGGTAGGGCTACCTGGGGCACCAACACCGCCGACAGTAATGACACCGACTGTAATGGGCACGGCACGCACGTTGCCGGTACCGTCGGTGGCACGGCACACGGCATCGCCAAGGAGACGAACCTGGTGGCGGTGAAGGTGCTGAACTGCGCGGG
>NZ_AZWO01000021.1 GCF_000514775.1 Salinispora pacifica CNR114
GGCGTGGTATCGGGCGTCGACTCGGGCCAGGTCGCTGTGCCTCGGGTGGTAGGTGAGGGGCTGGTCGGGCACCTGTTCGCGCCAGATCTGGGCCAGGTCGTAGATGGTGTCGGGGTATTTCTCTTGGCTGACCTTCAGTGGCGGTATGCCGTGTTCGGCGAGTNTGGTCAGGATGTTTCCGATGTCGCGGTGGATGCTGGCGACGGGGATGGGTGATTCGCCGACATCTTCGTGGAGGATTCCGGGTTTGTCGTTGACGATCAGGAGTATTTCGGCTCCGGCGGCTGCTGCGGCGGCGGCTTGGTCGGCTGCGCTGATGTCGTCGTTGCGGGTGACGACGGCGATTGTGCCGTCGGCGTCGAGGTCGGTGTAGTCCTCGGGGGTGCCGGTGCCGGCGTGGACGGGGCGTAGCCATTGGGTGCCGGTGGTGATGGTGCTGCCGGGTTGGACGACGGCGTCGATGGGGAGTAGGCCGAGGGCGCGCAGGCTTAGGACCGGTGCTCCCCTGCGCCATTTCGCCGCCATGGCGAAGGAGGTTTCGGTGGTCTTCTCGGTCGGCAGGACGTACACGTCGTCGTATACCGGCGAGATGAAGTGAGCGTAGTAGATAGGCGCCGCTCCGGTGCCGTAGTCGATGGTGTATTGGAGCAGGCGCTGTCGGTTCTCGGTGCGTTGGGGGGTGGTGGTGTCGAGGAGTCGGGCCTGGCTGGCGTCCAGGTTCACCTCGGTTGGTTTGTCGAGCACGACTTCCGGGGCGGCCAGCAGGGCGAGGCCGAGGGAGTCCGCTCGTTCACCCGGGATTTCTGCCGTCGTTTCCAGCGTGTAGGTCCCCGGTGGCAGACGCAGCGTCCGGTCACCATCGACCGGAATGTACCGGGGGAACCATTCGCCGGCTGCTCGCACAATGACGAAATCTTCAGCGGGGTCGCCGTTGCGGTCGCGGAGTTTGATGGTCAGGCCGTAGCGTTCGTCTTCTTTGAGGAGGCCGAGGGCGGTGCGGGTGATGGTGTCGCCGGTAGTGGGGTCGGTGCCGACGAGGTAGCCGGTGTGTGAGCCGATGGCGATTCCACNGGGGTCGGCGGTTACCGGGACGTCCAGCTGGCCGCCCGCGGGGATGGTCACCGTGGAGTCGGTGAGGGTGAATGCGTCGCTGCCGGTGGTGGTGAGGTCGAGGGTGACCGGGGCGGTGCCGCTGTTGGTGAAGGTGACCGGTTCGGTGACGGGGGTGTCGGTGGGCTGGTGCGGCCATTCGAAGTAGCCGATGAATGCCGAGCCGGCGGCGCGTACGGTGCTGTTCACGGCTGCTGCCACGTCGAGTCGGCCGGTGCCGACCTGGAACGCGGTGTAGCTGTCGCTCAGCGCCTCGGCGCTGCTCATCAGGGCGTCCTTGAGCTGCTGGCCGGTCCAGTCGGGGTGTTGCTGGGCGAGGATGGCGGCCGCTCCGGCCACGTGTGGGGCCGCCATCGAGGTGCCGAGCTTTTCTACGTACATGCCGTCGCCGGTGCTTTGTTGGGAGCGGGCGGCGTTGATGGCGACGCCGGGGGCGGTGAGGTCGGGCTTGAGCCCGCCGCTTCCCGCCAGTGGTCCGACGCTGGAGAACCCGGCAAGTTGGTCCTGTTTGTCCACGGCGCCGACGGTCAGCGCGCTTTCGGCGTTGCCGGGGGTGCCGATGGTCATTCCGTTGTTGCCGGCGGCGATGACGAAGAGCGTGTCGTGCTGCGCGGAGAGGTTCTCCACCGCCAGGGTCATCGGGTCGAGGACATCGGTACGCGCCGCGTTGCCGAGGCTCATGTTGACCACGTCGGCGCCGGATTCGGCGGCCCACTGCATGCCGGCGATGATCCAGGAGTCGTAGCCGACGCCTCCGTTGTTGAGGACTTTGCCGATGATCAGGTCGGCTGCGGGGGCGACGCCGGTGTTGTCGCCGTCGGAGGCGGCACCGGTGCCGGCGATGATCGAGGCGACGTGGGTGCCGTGTCCCCGTGGGTCGGTGGTGTCCTGGTTGGGGACGAAGCTGACGCTGTCCTTGATCAGGTTGGTGAGGTCGGGGTGGGTGTGGTCGATGCCGGTGTCGAGGACGGCGACGGTGACGCCGTCGCCGTCGTAGCCGGCTTTCCAGGCTTCGGGGGCGCCGACCTGGGGGACGCTGTCGGCGAGGGTGGCGTGTACCTGGCCGTCGAGCCAGAGCTTCGCGCCGCCGCTGCTGCTTTCCGCGCGGGTCTGACTGGAGCCGGAATCGGCGGTGAGGGTGGTCCAGAGGGTGCGGGTGTCTTCTTTGTCGGTGGTGAGGGCGTGGCCGTTGATGGCGGGTAGGTCGTGGGTGAGGGTGGCGCCCTTGGGTGCGGTGGTGGTGGTGCGAGCTGTTGTGTCGGGGTAGGTGGCGATGAGGGGTATGTCGGTGGTGTGGGCGTCGTCGTAGCCCATCTCGATCAGGTCGGTGACGTTGAACAGTCGTTGGTCGAGTCGGTCGTTGGCGAGCAGGGGGATGGCTTCGTCGGGGATGACGTGGAGGTCGTCGCCGTGTTGTTGGACGCTGAAGCCGCCGGTGGCGTCGTCGGGTTGGTCGACCTCGGTGAGGGTTTTGCCGTCGGCGAGGGTGCGGACGGTGACGACGTCGCCGGTGACCAGGGTGACGGTGTGCGCCTNCGGGGCGGCGGCGGGTGTGGCGAGGGGAGCGGTTGTCGGGGACAGGCCGGCATTCGCGGCAGCCGGATCGATCGCGGCGGCTGAGGTCGCGATCATCGCGGCGGCCACGGCGGCGGCGATCAGCCGCCGCCGTGATCGGCCAGCAGCAAACGGGCTTGAATGGGAATGCATAGACGTAGTTCTACCCACCGCACCCCGAAAGGTAAACACTCTGTTAGTTGTTGACTACATAGCGGCGTGGTTTGTCAGAGTGGACGATCCCGGTGCCGCTCAGTCGTCGCCACGATCAGAGGTCAAGCAGGATGGTGCGCGGGCCGACGTTCACGCTCTCCACCAGCATCTGGGCCCGGAAGCGCCCGGTCTCCACCTTGGCCCCACGGGCACGCAGCTCCTCGACGACCGTGGTGACCAGGGGTTCGGCCACCTCCGCCGGGGCGGCGGCGGTCCAACTCGGGCGGCGGCCCTTGCGGGCGTCCCCGTAGAGGGTGAACTGGCTGACCACCAGGATCGGGGCACCGAGGTCGGCGGCCGACCGTTCCCCGTCGAGGATCCGCAACTCGTGCACCTTTCGAGCGAGGGTTCGGGCGGTCTGCGTTGTGTCGGAGTGGGTCACCCCGAGCAGCACCAGCAGGCCGTCGCTGATCGCCCCCACCACCACATCGTCAACCGTGACCTGGGCCCGGCCGACCGTCTGCACCACCGCGCGCATCAGACCACCACCCCCCGCATCACTCCACCACCGGCTCGACGAAACCGCGCTCGACCAGGTGGGCCACGATCGGGCCGGCCGCCTCCGCCAGCTCGCCCGGGGCCACGTCGTGCGCGGAGGCGAGCAGGGCGAGCTGATCGCGCAGCGGCAACCGTCCGTCCGCCCCGCCGACCAGGGCCAAAACGATCGGGTCGATCTCCTCGGTCCAGCGCAGGCCGCGCGGCATGGCGAGGATCTGTCGGTTCACCGACCACCCCTCGTCGCTCATGGTGGCCTCCTGCCGCAGCTGGAGGTCGTCGGCGGCCCGGTAACGCGCCGCGAGCAGCCCGTCGGTGTCACGGACCCGGAGCCACTCCTGGCGGTCGAACCACTCTGTGACGCGGTCGCCGAGCGGCGCCTCGACCAGCTGGCGCAGCTCCTCCACCCGGACAACCGGGTCGTCGTGGCCGGAGCGGCGCAGCGAGACGATGCCGAAGCCGATCGCCTCAACCTTGTGCGCGTCGAACCAGTCCAACCACTCGGCCATCCGTTCCGGGCTGGCCGTTTCGCCGACGTCGGAGAGCCACAGATTGACGTACGCCATCGGGTCGGCGACCTCGCGCTGGATCACCCAGGCATCCAGCCCGCTGCCGGTGAACCAGCCGGCGACCCGCTCGGCCCAGTCCTCACCGGCGACGTGCACCCAGTTCGCGAGGTACTGCATGGTGCCGCCCTCGGTGAGCAAGCTGGGGGCGGCGGCGGCCAACTCGGCGCCGATCGCGTCGCCCACCCGCCCGGAGTCGCGATAGACGTGCGTGGTGGTGCCCGGCCCGACAACGAACGGTGGGTTGCTGACCACCAGATCGAAGCGGCGCCCGGCGACCGGGGCGGTCAGGTCGCCGCGAAGCAGTTCCCAGTCCTGCCCGTTGAGGGCGGCGGTGGTCGCGGCGAAGCGCAGCGCCCGCTCGGAGAGGTCGGTGGCCGTGACCCGCCGGGCATGGGTGGAGAGGTGCAGGGCCTGGACGCCGGAGCCGGTGCCCAGGTCGAGTGCGGTCTCGACCGGCTGCCGGACCGTCGCCCCGATCAGGGTCTGGGTGGCGCCGCCGATGCCCAGTACATGCTCGGCCTGCAACGCCCGGCCGGGGTGGGTGCTGGCGGGCGCGTCGGCGAGCACCCACCAGTCATCCCCGTACGGCTCCAGGTCGAGGCCCATCCGTAGGCCGTCGCCGTGCCGCTCGACCAGGCCACCGGCGAGCGCCTCCTTGATCGGCAGCGGCGCGAGCGCGGTGGCGACCGCCTCGTACGGCTCGGTCTGTTCGCAGACGAAGAGCCGGATCAGGGTGGCGAGGGGATCGCGGTCCTCGGTGGCGCGCAGCGCGGCTCGGAAGTCGTTGCGGGCCATGCCGCCGGTCGCCTGCGACCCCAGCCGGCCGGCGATCCCGTTCGAGGTGAAGTTCGCCCGGGTCAGGGCGTTGCGCAGCGCCGCCACGCCGGCGGGGGAGAAGAGCATGTCATCTGGGTCCACGCCGCTATCCTGCCCGCCATCGACATCGTCGTGGGCGGCACCCGCCGGACTTCGGCCGCTGGTGTCAGGCCGAGCGGGGTCTGCGCCCTCACGGCGTCGCCGGGGCTGCTGCGCCTACACGCTGATCAGAGTCGAGGTGACGGTGGTGGGGAAGACGCGGGCGGTGCCCTCGACGGTGACTCCGACCTCGGCGCCTACCGGCACCGTCGGACTGCCGTCGAGGATCCGGGCGGTGACTCGGGTGCCGTCGGCCAGCCGGAGGCCGACCAGCGCGTCGTGCCCGTGGAAGTCGTGCCGCAGTACGGTGGCGGCGACCGTCCCCGGGCCGGTACCCAGGCGGACCTGCTCCGGTCGGACGAGGACGGTCACCGGGCCGGCCGGGGCGCTGTCGGCGATCGGCACGTCCCCCAGACAGGTGCGTGCGGTGCCGCCGTCCAGGACCACCGCCGGCAGCAACACCGCGTCGCCGACGAAACCGGCCACCCACTCGTCGGCTGGCTCCCGGTAGACGGCGGTCGGCGTCCCGGCCTGTACCACCCGACCGGCGCGTAGCACCACCACCCGGTCGGCCACGGACAGCGCCTCACCCTGATCGTGGGTGACCAACACGCCGGTCGCGCCGTCGGCGCGTAGGGCCTCCCGGACGTCGTGTCGCAGTCCGGCCCGGAGTCCGGCATCGAGGGCGCTGAAGGGTTCATCCAACAGCACCACCGACGGGCGGGGCGCGAGCGCCCGGGCCACCGCGACCCGCTGCTGCTGGCCGCCGGAGAGCTGGTGTGGCATCCGGTGGCCGAGCCCGGCAAGGCCCACCAGGGTCAGCACCTCCTCGATCCGGTCGCCTCGGCGGGCGGCGCGACCCAAGCCGTACCCGACGTTGTCGGCGACGCTGAGGTGCGGAAAGAGCGCGCCTTCCTGGGGCACCACGGCAATACGGCGGCGGTGGGCGGGCAGGTGCAGGCCGGAGCCGGCGATCGGGACACCATCGATGTGGATCTCGCCGTCGTCGAGGCGTTCGAACCCGGCGAGGCAGCGCAGCAATGTCGTCTTGCCGCAGCCGGAGGGCCCCAGCACGGCGGTGAGTAGCCCGGACGGCACCGTGAGGTCGACACCGGCGAGCGCGGTCACCGCGCCGTACCGCCGGACCACCCCGGTCAGCGCGACCTCACTCATCCCCGGTCCTCCTTGTCGAGCAGGCCGCTGCGGGAGACCAGCAGCCAGGTGGGCAGCGCCGAGATCGCCACCAGTAACGCCGCGTACGGGGCGGCGGCAGCGTACGCGCCGACCGACGTGGCGGTCCACAGCTCGGTGGCGAGGGTGTCTGTCCCCGTCGGCCGCAGCAGCAGGGTGGCGGGAAGCTCCTTCATGCCGGTCAGGAAGACCAGCGCCGCGCCCGCACCGATACCGGGCAGGACCAGCGGCAGGGTCACCGTACGCAGCACGGTCAGTGGGCCCCGGCCCAGCGAGCGGGCCACCTCCTCCAGCCCCGGTGGGGACTGGGTGGCAGCGCCGGCGACCGCGCCGACCGCGAGGGGGAGGAAGAGGGTCGCGTACGCCAGCGCCAGCAGCCAGCGGGTCTGGTAGAGCGGGTACGCCACGGTGATACCGAAGAAGATCAGCGAGAGCCCGATCACGACCCCGGGCAGCGCGTGGGCGAGGTACACGAGCCGGTCCAGCACCGTGGTCAGCGCGTTGGGCGCGCGGGCGACGAGCAGCCCCAACGGCAGCGCCAGCAGCATGGTCAGCGCGGCGCCACTCAACGAGACGGTCAGCGAGTTGCCGGCGGCGACGGCCACCTCGGCCAGGGCACCTGGGCGGGACACACCGTCGGCGAGCCGTCGGGCCAGGCTCAGCGCGGGCACCCCGAGGGCGAGTGTCGCCACGCCGAGCAGCGCGGCGAGCGCCGGCCAGCGGGCGGCGCCGAGTTGCAGCCGGGCCGGCGGGCGGCGGATGCCGCCGAGTCGTGCGTAGCGGGCGCCCCGCCGCCGGGTGGTGGTCTCGGCGGTGAGCAGCAGCACGGTCAGCGCCACCAGCACGCTGGCGAGTACCAACGCGCCGGTGCGGTCGAACCCCAGGTCGAACGCGACGAAGATGGCTCGGGTGAAGGTGTCGGTGCGCAGGATCGAGACGGCCCCGAAATCGGAGAGCACGTAGAGGGCGACCAGCAGCCCGCCCGCCGCCATGGCGGGACGGATCTGGCGTAGGGTCACCGCGGTGAACGTCTGCCATCCGCTGCGTCCCAGTGACCGGGACACCTCCTCCTGGGCCGGGTCCGCGCCGCGCAGTGCCGCCGCGACCGGCAGGAAGACGTACGGGTAGGAGCAGAGCGTCAGCACCAGCGCGGCCGGCCAGAAGCCTTCCAGCCCGCGTATCTCGGAGAGCCAGGCGAAGGCCGCGATGTACGTGGGGACGGCCAGCGGCAGCGCCGCCAGCACCGCGAAGAACCGCCGGCCGGGCAGCTGGGTGCGGGTGACCAGGAAGGCGGTGCCGACACCGAGCAGGACGCAGGCGGCGGTGACCACCGCTGCGAGGGCGAGGCTGCGGAGGGCGAGCAGCGCGACCCGCTCGGTCCACAACTCGTCGACGACCCGGTCCCAGCCGGCCTCCGCGGTGCGGAGCGCGAGGTAGGTCAGGGGCAGCAGGGCTACGACCACCGCCGCCGTCGACGCCGCCAGCAGCACCGGTCGGGGCGCCAGCCGTCGCACCCGGTTGGGTACGGCGAAGCGGGTCGGCCTGCTGGTGGCCGACCCCGCCGTGGCCGTCGGAGTGCTCAGGGCACCAGCCCGGAGTCGGTGATCATGGCGACGGTGGCCTCAAGGGTGTCCAGGTCGTTGAGGTCGATGGCGGGCACCTTCAGGTCGGCCAGTGGCGGCACGTACGTCGGACCGGGCACGCCCGTCACCACCGGGTACTCGAAGGTCTCCTCGGCGAAGTACCGCTGGGCCTCCGCGCCGAGTAGGAAGTCGACGAACGCCTGGGCGTCGGCGTCCTCGGCGGCCCGGTTGAGCACCCCGACACCGGCGATGTTCACCAGGGCGCCGGTGTCACCGTCGGGGAAGAAGTGCAGCTTGGCCTGCAACGCCTCCGGCGTGCTGCCCTGCTCTTCGGCGATCGCGCCGAGGTAGTAGTGATTGACCAGTCCCATGGGGACCTCGCCGGCGTCGACGGCCTCAACGATCCGGATGTTGTTGTCGAGGATCTGCGCCTCGTTGGCCTTGAGGTCGGAGAGGAATTCCTGCGCCCGCTGGTCGCCGTGCTGTACTCGGATCGCGGTGACGAACGCCTGGAAGGAGGCGTTGGTCGGAGCGAGCGCGACCTTGCCCTTCCACGCCGGACCGGTCAGGTCGAAGACGGAGGTCGGGAGTTGGTCGGCGGGGACCTGGTCGGCGTTGTAGACCAGCACCCGGGAGCGGGCGCTGATGCCGACCCACTGGCCGCTGCGCGCCCGGTAGGTCTCGGTGACCTGGTCGGTGCTGGTCTCCGGCAGCGTGGCGAACATGTCCTGTTTGGCCACGGTGCCGAGGGCGCCGGCGTCCTGGGCGAAGAAGATGTCGGCCGGGGACCGGTCGCCCTCCTCGACGAGCTGCGCCGCCAACTGGGCGGTGGTGGCGTATCGGGGCCGGATCTCGATGCCGGTCTGCTCGGTGAACTTCTCCAGCAGCGGCTTGACGAGCTTCTCGTTCCGTCCGCTGTAAACGGTGATGATCTTGTCGTTGGGCTCGCCGGGGTCGGTGTCATCCGCACCGGACCCGCAGGCGACCAGGCCAACGGAGAGTAGTCCGGTCGCGACGAAAGTCGCAGCGGACCGGCGGAAGAGTGCAGACACGACGAACCTCATTCACACGACAGGTCGGCGGAGACTAACCCGGTGAAGTTAGCACAGGCTAACCTCACAGTGATGTGGCGTGCGGGATGAATCACGGTGGTGGACCGGTCGTGGGCCGCTCGGGCCGGCGGCGGGGGTGATCGGCGAGGCAGGTCAGGGCTGGCAAAGGGCAGGTCAGCGCCCGGCGGCGGCTGACAAGCGGCGGGTCAGCGCCGCCGGGTGAAGCCGACGAAGGCCTGCCACGCCGCCGGCCCGAAGGCCAGCGTCGGCCCGAGCGGGTCCTTGCTGTCGCGGACGCCGACGACACCGGGGAGATTGTCGGCCACCTCTACACAGTCGCCGCCGTTACCGCCGCTCTTCGTGCTCTTGCGCCACTGGGCACCGGTCAGGTCCATGCTGCTGCCGCTTCTCTCAGGAGATCCAGGGAACGCCCACGGGGGAGGGCCTCCCCACGGATGAGTTCCCACCGTCGCTCCAGCGTAACAATGTCCGATGTCTTCTCCAGCAGCTGCGCCCGCGCGGGGCTGTCCACGTGGGCCACCCGCGACCCGTCCGGCATGTCGGCGATGGTGAATGGCCCGTCCAGCCCCGGGTAGCTGGGGGCGTCGAGCGGGACGACGTGCAGCTGCACCTTCGGCGACTCGGCGCAGGCCAGCAGGTGGGCGAGCTGCTCGGCCATGAGAGCCCGGCTGTCGCCGACCCGCCGCCGCAGGACCCCGGCGTCTAGCACGGCGATCAGCAGCGGCCCCTGCTCGCGCTGGAGGATCGCCTGGCGGTTGAGCCGCGCCTCGACCAGATCGTCGGTGTCGGTGGTGAGGATGCCGCCGGCGAGCGTCGCCTCCGCGTACGCCTCGGTCTGGAGCAGCCCCGGCACCCAGGCGAGCTGGAAGGCCCGTAACGCGATCGCCTCGCGTTCGACGTTGACCCAGGGGCGGAACCAGACCGGCTCCCGGCGGCGGCTCACGTCCGGCCAGAGGGTGTCGATGTCTCGGCCCAGCAGCTCCGCGACGGTGGCCCGGTGTCGGGCCTGCGGGATGTGGCCGGGGTTGGCCCACCTCGCGGCGGTCTTTGGATGGACGCCGACCTGACCCGCGAGACTTTCGGCGGTGTGCCCCGCCTCGGTGAGCGCTGCGACAAATGCATGGTTCATGCCGGCTCCTACCTGGAACGAAGGGACTGTCCAAAAAACTAAAGGCAACGCTGTGTGATTGTCCAGCTTCGGATTGGAGGGTGATGACAGGACGGTGCGGCCGGTGCGGACCCGAGCCCGCCGGAGGCACTGTCGGGCCGCCCCGCCGGGGGTGGTGGGGCGGCCCTTCCACGCACCGAGGAGGCAGTCATGCGAGTACGTTGGTTCCGTTGTCGGCGTCGTCGACAAGACACCCCGGCGCAGCTACCGCGGCGGGTTCCGGCCGCACCCCAGCCGGCCTGGATGACGGCACCGACCGAGGCGTTTCCCCGGCCCGGTCGGGTCGGCTGGCTGACCCCCGCCCAGTCCTGGCGGGCGAACGGGGGGCGGCGGTGAGGCCGCACTCGTTGCCGCAGCCGAGACTCGGCCCCCACCCCGAGCACCCCCGCCACCGCGCCGGGAACCGGCCGCCACACACGCCGCTGCGGCCGATGTGGGCATGCCGGGCGTGTGGCCAGCCGTGGCCCTGCGCGGAGGCCCGGCTGCTGTTGAAAGCCGAGTTTGCGACGCGCCCACCCAGTTTGTCGATCTACCTCGCCGGGCTGTTGTACGAGGCGATGCACGACCTGTATCACCTGAACCCGCACGACGGGCCCGGTCCGCGTGAGCTCTTTGACCGGTTCGTGGCCTGGGGCCCCTACCGCCGACCGGCCGGGCAGCCCGGGGAGTGATACCCCGGGCGCCGGACCCACCGATCCTCGCCGGGCCGGAAGGCGAGCCGGAAAGCGAGGTTGCCGGCGACCTCCCGTGGCCGGAGGGCGAGGTGACAGGATGAGGGGGATCCCCGAGGAGGTCCGTGGTGAAGCGTCCGGCGTACCAGCCGATCCTGATCACCGACGCCCCGCGCAGCCAGGACGATCAGCTCACCAGCCGCCAGAAGCGGTACGTGCTGATGATGGGCGTCCGAGTGGTGTGTCTGATCGTCGGCGCGATCTTGGTCGGCGTGGAGGCCCCCATGCTCTGGCTCTGGCTGCCCCTGGCCGGCCTGGGCATGATCCTGATTCCGTGGCTGGCCGTGCTGCTGGCCAACGACCGGCCGCCGAAGGAGAAGCACCGTCTCGGTGGCAAGTTCCGGCCCCGGTCCCGGTCCTTGGCGGACCCGGCGCCGACGAGCCTCACCGCCGAGGAACAGCCGCACAAGGTCATCGACGCCGAGCAGTGACACCGGGCGTCAGCTCGGTGGTCGGGCCCCCACCTGGCCGACCGCCGACGCGCCCAGGTCACCGGCGCGCTGCAGCACCGCCTCCGGGGTCGCCCCGGTCAGCCAGGTGGAGAGCAGGCCGGCAGCGAACGCGTCGCCGGCCCCGGTGGGATCGACCACCGTCATCCGGCGGGTCGGGGTCACCGCGACCATGGCATCCCGGTCCACCCAGACCGCGCCGGCCGCTCCCCGTTTCACCACCACCCGCCGGGCCGAGGCGGAGAGCACCCGCCCCTGCGCCGCCGGGTCGAGCCCGCCCGCCAGCACTCGGGCCTCCGCGGCGTTGACCAGGAGCAGGTCGATGCCGCGTACCCAGCTCAGGAAGCCCGCCGCGCCGACCCGCCGCAGCGGTGCCGCACTGGCCGCGTCCACGCTGATCGAGAGCCCCCGTTCGCGGGCCGCGGCCAGTGCGCGGAGCCCGGCCGGCCGGGACCCGGCATCCAGCAGGGTGTAACCGGACAGGTGTAGGTGGCCGGCGTCCGGCGTGGCGTCAAGAGCGGCGTCGACCGCCGCCGGCGAAAGCCACAGGTTCGCCCCCCGCTCGGTGACCATCGTGCGTTCGTCGCTGGTGGCCAGCACCAAAACCGTTCCGGTGGGGACCTCGGGTACCCGGGTGACCGCGCAGTCGACCCCGCCGCGCGCCAACTCGGCGACCCGGTCCCGGCCGGGACCGTCGTCGCCCACCGCCCCGACCAACGTCACCGGCATGCCCAACGCGCCCAGCCAGGCCGCGGTGTTCGCCGCCTGGCCGCCCCCGGTGAACCGGATCTCGGCCGGCGTGTCCGAACCGGTCATCAGCGGCCCGGCCAGCACCGCCACCACGTCGGTGATCAGGTCGCCGACGACGACCACCCGGGGTGGCGTCATGCCTGCCGGGCAGCCGACGCGACCGCGATCCGGGCGGCGAGGTCGGCGTTGCGCAGGATGATCCGGATGTTCACCGCGAGGCTGGCCCCCTCGGTCGCGGAGTGGAAGTGTGCCAGCAGGAACGGGGTCACCGCCTTGCCGGTGATCCCCTCCTGCCGCAACAGCGCCAGCCCTTCGGCCAGGGTGCGATCGTGTAGCGCCGGGTCGAGCTGCTCGTCGGTGGGCAGCGGGTTGGCCACGACCAGGCCGCCGGAGTGCAACCCGTGCTGCTCCTGGGCGGCGAGCGCCCCCGCCACCTGCTCCGGCGAGTCGACCGACCAGTCCAGGTCGAAGCCGCCGTCGGTGAGGTAGAAGCCGGGGAAGCGGCGGGTGCGGTAGCCGACCACCCCGACCCCGAGTGTCTCCAGGCGTTCCAACGTGGCGCCCGAGTCGAGCATCGACTTCACCCCGGCGCAGACCACGGCGATCGGCGTACGGGCCAGGGTCGTCAGGTCGGCGGACTCGTCGAAGCTCTGGGCCGCCTCGCGGTGCACGCCGCCGAGACCGCCGGTGGCGAACACCCGGATCCCCGCCGCCGCGGCCACCGCGCTGGTAGCGGCCACGGTCGTGGCGCCGTCCGCGCCGGTCGCGGCAGCCACGGCGAGATCGCGTACGGAGAGCTTGGCCACGTCGTCAACGGTGGCGAGACGGGTCAGCTCCGCGTCGTCGAGGCCGACCACGAGCTGGCCGGCGACCATGCCGATGGTGGCCGGTACCGCGCCGGCGTCCCGGACGGTCTGTTCGATCTCGCGGGCCACCCGGAGATTGTCCGGCTGGGGCAGGCCGTGCGAGACGATTGTGCTCTCGAGCGCTACCACGGGACGGCCGACGCGGAGCGCGTCGGCGACCTCGGCGCCGTGTCGGAGGTGAAAGGTGGTCACAGTGCCCAACCGTACGGCGTCGGTCAGTCGGGCTCGAAGTAGACCGGGTAAAGGGTGACCTGCCAGACTTGGTGGGTGGAGGTATGGAAGTGAGCACACAGGTTCTCGAGCGTCCCGAGGTCAAGGACGCCGACACCGGCCCCGAGATGTTCCATTACGTGCGCAAAGAGAAGATCGCCGAAAGTGCCGTGATGGGCACCTACGTCGTGGCGCTCTGCGGCGAGACCTTCCCGGTCACCAAGTCGGCCAAACCGGGCTCACCGGTCTGCCCCAAGTGCAAGGAGATCTACGAGTCGATGCGCGAGTGAGTCGACCGCAGGCTGGTCCGCCGCCCGCGCGAGCTGTGGCGGTACTCACCGCTCCGTCCCCCCTGCGTTGACCGTGGCGTCGAGTGGGGCGTACGGCGCTCGCTGGTTATGCTGGGCCGGCCCTCGCGGCACTGCGCGCGGGGGCGTTTTCATGGGCGGCGGCGGCGCCGATGCCGGTACGGCTCAGGGGCGTGCGTTCGTAACCCGCGATCCTCGGTCGGGGCCGTCCCGCCGGCGGTGAGAGGAGTTTCGCGTGGCAGCCCGGACGCCAACGCTCGAGACGTTCCCAGCCCTGCGCGCCTGGCAGCGCCGGGCGCTGGTGGAGTACCTACGTCGGCGGGAGCCGGATTTCACCGCGGTCGCCACCCCGGGGGCCGGTAAAACCACGTTCGCCCTTCGGGTCGCCGCCGAGCTGCTCGCCGATGGCAGCATCGAGGCGATCACCGTGGTCGCCCCGACCGAGCACCTCAAGACCCAGTGGGCGCAGGCTGCCGCCCGGGTCGGCATCCAGCTCGACGCGGCATTCCGGAACGCGGACCTGCACTCGTCGGCCGACTTCCACGGGGCGGTGGTCACCTACGCCCAGGTGGGGATGGCACCGCAGGTGCACCGGCGGCGCACCCTGACCCGGCGGACCCTGGTCATCCTTGACGAGATCCACCACGCCGGCGACTCCCGGACCTGGGGGGACGGGGTGCATGCGGCTTTCGAGGGCGCGGAGCGCCGGCTCATGCTCACCGGCACCCCGTTTCGCTCCGACGACAACCCGATCCCGTTCGTCAGCTACGAGCGGGGCGGGGACGGCCTCCTACGATCCCGCGCCGACTCCGTCTACGGCTACGCCGACGCGCTGCACGACGGCGTGGTACGCCCGGTGCTCTTCCTGGCCTACTCGGGGGAGACCCGGTGGCGGACGAACGCCGGTGAGGAGCTGGCCGCCCGGCTCGGGGAGCCGATGACCCAGGATCTGATCGCGCAGGCGTGGCGGACCGCGCTCGACCCGGCCGGCGACTGGATGCCGCAGGTGCTGCGGGCGGCGGATGCCCGGCTGACCGTGCTGCGTAACGCCGGGATGCCGGACGCCGCTGGGCTGGTGATCGCCAGTGACCAGCAGGCCGCCCGGTCGTACGCGAAGCTCATCGAGCAGGTGACCGGGGAGAAGGCCGCCGTGGTGCTCTCCGACGACGCGGGCGCCTCGGACCGGATCGCGACGTTCGCGACGGCTGAGCAGCGTTGGCTGGTGGCGGTCCGGATGGTCTCCGAAGGGGTGGACATCCCGCGGCTCGCCGTCGGCGTCTACGCCACCAGCGCCAGCACCCCGCTCTACTTCGCCCAGGCCATCGGGCGGTTCGTCCGGGCCCGCCGGCCGGGGGAGACGGCGTCGGTCTTCCTGCCCAGTGTCCCGCACCTGCTCGGCCTCGCCAGTGAGATGGAAGCCGAGCGGGATCACGTGCTGGGCAAGCCGAAGGACCGGGAGGGCTTCGACGACGACCTGCTGGAGCGCGCCCAGCGGGACGACCAGGCCAGCGGTGAACTGGAGAAGCGGTTCGCCGCGCTCTCGGCGACCGCCGAGCTGGATCAGGTGATCTTCGACGGCGCATCCTTCGGCACCGCCGCGCAGGCCGGTACGCCAGAGGAGGAGGAGTACCTCGGGCTGCCCGGTCTACTCACCGCCGATCAGGTGGCCATGCTGCTGTCCAAGCGGCAGGCCGAGCAGCTCGCCGCGTCGCGACGCCGGAGCACCACGCGGCCGGCGGAGCCGGCCGCGGCGACCGCTGCCGCCCCGCCGGCGCCGATGAGTGCGGCGCAGCGTCGGGTGGCGCTGCGCCGACAGTTGAACGCCCTGGTGGCTGCCCGGCATCACCACACCGGCCAGCCGCACGGCAAGATCCATGCGGAGCTTCGCCGTCGGTGCGGTGGTCCGCCCAGCGCCCAGGCGACTATTGAGCAGTTGGAGGAGCGGATCGCCACCGTCCAGACCCTCTGACCCGACCCGCAGCCGACCGGTAGGCCGAGACAGGACGGCGGCTACCGGACACGACGACGGTAGGCGCCGGGCAAGAAACGGTAGCCGCGGAGAAGCGGATGGCAGGCGCGGACAGGAGGACGGTCGGCGCCGGAGACGACAAAGCCGGCCGGGCCCAGCGGGCCCGGCCGGCTTTGTACGTTCGGTTGCGGATCCTCAGTTGGTCATCAGATCGGCGCCACGCCAGCTGAACTCCGGGTCCGCCGCGTACCGCACAGTGATCTTGACGAGATCCTCTGCGTATTTATTCGCGTGATGTCCGCAAAATACCAGTTCCCCGCCGCCAGCAAGGGTAATGCGGAGCTTGCCGGCAGCATTGCAGCGGTCGCACCGTTCATCGGCGGCCGGGGGGCTCACCGTCTCGGGCGGCGGCGTGAGGGTCGGGGTCATCGCCTTCCTCCTCTGGTCGTCACCGATGAACACTCTCTTCGGTCGTTGCTCACCTATCGTGCAACACCCTGATCAGGGCGCGCGTTCCCTGTGTGCCCGCGGGGGACCGAGGTCACACCTGACTCCGACAGCGTCCCTGCACCAAGGGTGCCACGTCAACGATCACGATCGGGCAACCATCCGACCAACGAAGGGGGTTGCGCGGAGAGTGCTCAAACTGACACGCTTGGTTGGTATCTGTCGTGGGGTCTGGTGCGGATTCGGCCCCGAGCAGGCCCCTAGTCCAGATAATCCCGGAGAACCTGCGACCGGGACGGGTGGCGCAGTTTGGACATCGTCTTGGACTCGATCTGCCGGATGCGCTCTCGGGTCACCCCGTAGACCTGGCCGATTTCGTCCAGCGTGCGCGGCTGACCATCGGTCAGACCGAACCGGAGGCGGACCACCCCGGCCTCGCGCTCGGACAGCGTCTGCAGCACCTGCTGGAGCTGATCCTGGAGGAGCGAGAACGACACCGCGTCAACGGCGACCACGGCCTCCGAGTCCTCAATGAAGTCCCCGAGCTGGCTGTCGCCCTCGTCGCCGATGGTCTGGTCGAGCGAGATCGGCTCCCGGGCGTACTGCTGGATCTCCAGCACCTTCTCCGGTGTGATATCCATCTCCTTCGCGAGCTCCTCCGGGGTGGGCTCGCGGCCCAGGTCCTGGAGTAGCTCGCGCTGGATCCGGCCGAGCTTGTTGATCACTTCGACCATGTGCACCGGGATGCGGATGGTGCGGGCCTGGTCGGCCATGGCGCGGGTGATGGCCTGGCGGATCCACCAGGTGGCGTAGGTGGAGAACTTGTAGCCCTTGGTGTAGTCGAACTTCTCGACGGCGCGGATCAGGCCGAGGTTGCCCTCCTGGATCAGGTCGAGGAAGGCCATCCCGCGACCGGTGTAGCGCTTGGCGAGCGACACCACCAGGCGGAGGTTCGCTTCCAGGAGATGGTTCTTTGCCCGCTCCCCGTCCCGCGAGATCCACATCATGTCGCGCTGCATGTCGCGGCTGAACTTCTCGTCGCTCTCATCCGCCGCGCGCAACTGCTCGGTGGCGTAGAGGCCGGCCTCGATCCGCTTGGCGAGCTCGACCTCCTGCTCGGCGTTGAGGAGCGGGACCTTGCCGATCTGCTTCAGGTACGCCCGGACGGAGTCGGCGGAGGCGGTCAGCTCCGCGTCTCGGCGGGCCTGCTTGAGGGCCTCGGACTCCTCGTCGTCCCACTCGAAGTCGGTGTCGGTGGCGGAGTTCGCCGCGTCGGTCTCGGCGGCCTGGGTCAGCTCCGCTGGCTCGTCGACCACCACGTCTTCGATCTCAGCGGCCAACTCCTCCGCGTTGACCTCGCCGGCAGCTCCGCCCTTCGTGGCCTTCGTGGCCTTCGCGGTCTTCGTCGTGGCCCTGGCCGGGCCGGTCGCTGCGGCCACGGTCGCCTTGGTGGCGCGGGTGGCCTTCTTCGCCGGCGTGGCCTTCGCGCCGTCGGCGGTGCCGCCAGCCGCCTTGCGGGCGGTGGCCTTTCGCGGCGCCGGGGCCGGTGCCTCAGCCCCGGTCGGTGCCGCCTTCGAAGCGGGCGTGGCGGCCTTCTTGGTGGTCTTGGCGGTGGTGGCCCGGGATGCTGGGGTGGTCGACCGGGCGGCAGCCACCCGGCGGCGTGGGGCGGTGCTGGCCGAACCGTCTACCACGACGGTCACCCCCGCCTCCGAGAGCGCCCGGAGGATTTTCTTGGCCTGGGCCGGAGTCACCTCGGCTGCCTCGACAGTACGCGCGAGCTGAGCCGACGTGAGCTGACCGCCGGCGCTCTGCGCATGGGCGATCAAGGTGTCGGTGAGCGAGCGAACGTCGGCGCCGGTCTGGCGGGGTTCTGTCACGAATGACCTTCCGGTGGCGAAGAGCGAGCACGGCAGGGTCGTCCGGCGTGGGGCGGAGCGCGGTGCCGGGCGAGTCGTTGAGGACCCCCGAGTCGCGGGCCAGCCGGTTGAGGCGGTCCGTGGCGCGTGGGCAGGGTGAATTGTAACGCTGTCCACGGCGATCATTCGGCGGCGCACGCCGGACCACCGCTCGGACCGCCGAATTGGCGCGGATGTGGACTTTGAAAGGATGATACCCGCATATGGTCGCGACCACCCCGGTCGTGCGGGAAGGGGACGAGAATGGTCCGCTCGGTACCGGAGCCGCGGGAACTGCTGGAGATCGCGGTCGAGGTGGCGCGGGAGGCGGCCACGACGGCGTACCGGATGCGCAGCCAGGGTGTCTCGGTGGCCGCGACCAAGACCACCGTCACCGACGTGGTGACCGCGGCCGATCGGGCAGTGGAGCGGCAGGTGCACGACACGCTGCGCCGGCTCCGGCCGGGGGACGCCGTGCTGGGTGAGGAGTACGGGGAAACGGGCGCCGGTGGCGCTGTCCGGTGGATCGTTGACCCCATCGACGGCACCGTCAACTACCTGTACGGCATCCCGCACAGCGCGGTCTCGCTCGCCGCCGAGGTCGATGGGGTGGTGGTCGCCGGGGTGGTGCGCAATGTCGGCACCGGCGAGGAGTGGACCGCGACCATCGGTAACGGCGCCTGGCGGGACGGCCAACGGTTGCGCTGCTCCACCGAGCCAGATCTGGGCCAGGCACTGGTGGCCACCGGCTTTGGCTACGACCCTCGCCGTCGGCAGCACCAAGCCGGCGTGCTGGTCGAGCTGATCCCGCACATCCGTGACATCCGTCGGTTCGGCGCGGCGGCCCTCGACCTCTGCCTCGCCGCCGAGGGGCGGGTGGACGCCTACTACGAGAAGGGGCTGGCCGCCTGGGACCTCGCCGCGGGAGGCCTGGTGGCCACCGAGGCCGGACTGCGGGTCGGCGGGCTGGCCGGGGCGGCGGCCGGGCCGGATCTGGTGATCGCCGCGCCCCCGGTGCTCTACGCGCCGCTGCACGACCGGCTGGCGGACCTCGACGCCGCCGGCGGCCCCTGAGCCGTTCTGCGGGCCGGTTCGGTCACTCCTCCTGGACCGGGCAGGTGTCGGGCGGCGCCACCGGTGCCCCGAGGTCACCGAGGGACTGGTTGACCTCGGTGGTGGTGGCAAGCTGCTGGAAGGCGCTGCCCAGGATGATGTCCACGGTGGCGTCGGCGCGCTCCGGGTCGTACTCGGCCGCGGCGTTGTTCAGGAAGTAGGCCCGCAGTAGGTGCGCCGCACCAACACCCTTCGGGCCGTACCGCAGGACCGCGATGCCGTCAGTCTTCGCCGCGTCGCCGGTCTCCTCGACCTGGAACTTCCGATTTCGGAAATCGTCGGAGATCTTGCTGGCGAGGCCCACCTGCTCGGTCCCATTGAGTACCTTGATCTTTACCTCGGCCGGTTCGCGGAGGGTGACGTCCGCCGCCGGCCAGCCCTTCTGGCAGCCGGCGCCGAGCCCCGCGTCGCTCTGCGTGTCCCGGACGAGGGCCACAACGGTGAAGATCAGCGCCAGGATCGTCAACAGGGCGACGACGACGAGTGCCCGCACTCGCGCAAAACTCATCAAGGTGCTCCCGGGACGGAGGAAGGCGACGGCCGTCAGCAGCGGGCGAAGCGCCCGACCCGAACGGCCGTCCGGTACGCCGCTGAGGTTAACGGTTGTCCGGCGGCGGCGTGGAAACAGCCGGACATGCCGGCGCGGCGGCATGGAACGGGGTAGTACTACCCCTATCTTCATGTCGCCTGAGTCACATTGGGAACAACTTCCCGTGCAGAGGCGTACATCTCTTCCACGAGGGCGGTATACATGCCACGCCCGCGGTGGAGGTAAGGTACCGCGCTCGCTGGGGGAGTTCCCTGGCGGCGCCGACCCGGCTCGTGCCGGGTCGGGTGAACGACACAAGTGGTGGCCGCCCAGCGGAACCGAAACAACGTCGTCCGGCGTTACAACCGGAAGCGACAACATCGATATGGGAGAGTGAACCGATGGCCACCGACTACGACGCCCCGCGTCGCGACGAGGTCGACCTCGGCGAGGACAGCCTGGAAGAGCTGAAGGCCCGGCGCGTCGACTCACAGTCGGGCGCCGTGGACGTGGACGAGGCCGAGGTGGCGGAGAGCTTCGAGCTGCCCGGCGCCGACTTGGCCGACGAGGAGCTGACGGTCAAGGTGTTGCCGATGCAGCAGGACGAGTTCCGTTGCGGGCGCTGCTTCCTGGTGCACCACCGCAGCCAGTTGGCGGCCCAGCGCAACGGCGACCTGATCTGCCGCGAGTGCGTCTGACCGGGACGCGAATCGCACTACTGGCGGCGGCTCTGCGTTGGGGCCGCCGCACCCCCCGGTCGTCGTGCGGCAGCCCGGCGGCCAGCGCCGCACCCGTCCCGGCCGGCCGCCAGCGCGGCCCAGCCCGGCGGGAGGTCCGGTGCCATGACCGAGCGGGACCCCACCGAGCCGGACCGCATCGTTGGCGAACCGGTTGGTGACGTCGACGGCCTCGGCGCCACCGTCGCGGAGCTGACCGCCGACGATGTCCCGCCGGCTCGGCGGGGACAGCTTCTCGGCCGCCTGGTCGGGCAGGCCCGGACCCGCGGGTTCGGCGACCTGTTCCAGCCGAGGGCGGCGCTCGGCTGGATGGTCGACACCATCGCTGAGATCGCCCCACACGTGCCGGTCCGGGACCGGGCCACGCTCCGCCGACACTTCCCCGACCTCGACGGTGAGGCGTTGGCCGACCGGCTGGTCCGGAACGCCGCCCGGGCGAGCGCCGGGGTGGGCGCTGCCGGCGGTGGCGTCGCCGCTGTCGAATGGACGGTGCCCCCGAGCCTGCTCACGGCTCCGGTGCTGCTGGCCGCCGAGACGGTCGCGGTGGTCGCGATCGAACTGAAGCTGGTCGGTGAGCTGCACGAGGTGTACGGGGTGCCGCTGCCCGCCGGTGGCGCCCAGCGGGCGGTGGCGCTCGTCGTCTCCTGGTCCGGGCGGCGCGGGATCAACCCGATCCGGCCGGGCGTTGGAGTGAGCGCGGTGCTGGGCGCCGCGGCCCGCCGTGAGCTGCGGGACCGGCTGGTCAGACGCTTCGGCCGTAACCTCACCACGCTGGGCCCGTTCCTCACCGGTGCGGCTGTCGCGAGCTACCTCAACCGCCGGGCTACCCGCGCGATGGCCGATCTCCTCCGCGTTGATCTCCGACGCCGGGCTGGGGCACCCCCCGACCCGCCGTGAGCCCCGGCCGTCGGGAGGTAGCCCCGTCCTGGGAGCCGCCGGCAGCCGGGTTGAGCCCGGGCTCTCAGTCTCGACCGGTGTCGGCCGGGTCTCGACCGGTGTCAGTGGCCTCCTGAGCGGTGTCGGCCGGGTCTCGGGCGGCGAGGATTGCCTCCGCCAACTGCACCGGCCGCCGGGTGCTGATCACCCAGAACGGGGTCGGGTCAGCCGGGTCGTCGAGCACCACCTGCACGGCACCGGGGATCCACGGCCGTTGGATCACGAACGCCAATGGGTCCGCGCCGACGCCGAGCACCTCGCGTCGCCCGGCGGCATCCAACGGGATGACATCGGCGACGAACCGGGCCGGCAGCCGCGCGTCGTCCACCCGCAGCTCGCCGTCGTCAACCGCCACCCGGATCCGGCCCAGCCAAAGCAGGCTCGCCAGGCACGCCGGGAGCAGCAGCGCGAACGGCAGCCACGCCCGGATGCCCGACGCGCCCAGCCAGATTTCCGTGGCGAGTAGCCCGGCCGCGGCGAATCCGCCCAGCCAGAGCCACCACGGCAGATCCAGCCGTTCGGTGTAGCGGGCAGCCGGGGACGAGGAGACGCGCACGAGATGAAGGGTACGGCGCGTGCCGCGGCGAGCACCGGGCAGGATGGGCAGGTCACTCAGGAACCGGAGGGAAGAGGGAACCGTGACCGATGTTGTACCCGTGCCTGTGCGGCAGCTCGACCCTGGGCTGCCACTCCCTGCGTACGCCCATCCCGGCGACGCGGGGGCGGACCTGGTGGCCGCCGCGGATGTGGAGCTGCCCCCCGGTGGCCGGGCCCTGGTGCCGACCGGGGTAGCCATCGCGCTGCCCGAGGGGTATGTGGGCCTGGTACACCCCCGTTCGGGTCTGGCCGCCCGGCTCGGCGTGACCGTGCTCAACGCGCCCGGTACGGTCGACGCCGGCTACCGGGGTGAGATCCTGGTCAACCTGATCAATCATGATCGGGAGGCGGTGGCTCGGATCGCGCGCGGTGACCGCATCGCACAGCTGGTCGTGCAGCGGGTGGCCCGGGCGCGGTTCCAACCGGCGGCGGAGCTGCCCGCGTCCCAGCGGGGTGCCGGCGGGCACGGCTCCACCGGCGGCCACGCCGGCCTGGGTTCGGCCCCGGTGCCGACCGACGGCCGGCAGCCCGTGCCGGAGGTGTCGTGACACCCGGAGCGGACGCGTCGCCGGTGGCGAAGGAAAGTGACAGGGTGGGCGTGAAGAGCGTGAACAGCGGAGGGTGTACGCAGTGATCTTCTCCCGAAAGCGAGCCGGTGCCGATCGGCGCCCGCGCGACGAGCGGCCCGAGGCCCAGGACGCGCACGAAGCGACGAATTCGGCAGCGCCGCCCCCCGGCCCCTACGACGTGACCGAGGCGCCGGCCGGGGTGCAGCGGCTCGACCTGGGGAGCCTGCAGATTCCCGCGGTCGGCGGGGTCGAGGTGCGGGTGCAGGCCGACCAGCAGGGTGCTGTCCAGCAGGTGGTGCTCGTGCACGGGCAGAGCGCGCTTCAACTCGGGGTCTTCGCCGCCCCGCGTAGCGCGGGCATCTGGGACGAGGTACGCGAGGAGATCCACCAGTCCCTGTCCAACGACGGCGCCACCACCGAGGAAATCACGGGTGGGTACGGCGTCGAGCTACGGGCCCAGGTCCCCACCCAGGACGGCCGTACCGACCTGCGGTTCGTCGGCATCGACGGGCCGCGCTGGATGGTCCGCGCCGTCTATCAGGGCGCGGCGGCGACCGAGCCGGATGCGGCCGGCCCGCTGACCGCCTGTCTGGAGGGCCTCGTCGTTGACCGGGGGCAGGAGGCCCGGCCGGTGCGGGAGCCGCTGCCCCTGCGCCTGCCCCGGGAGGCCGCCGAAGAGGCGGCCGCGGGCTCCGCCGCCGAGCCGGAGTCGACCTCGCAGGCCTGACGGCGCTCCACCGACCGCTGGGGCCCACTCCGTCGGCGTACGCTGGCGGGGCGGTCCCGGCGTGCGGTGGGCCGCTCCACCGCCGGCCCTGGTCGGCCCAGCCCGGAAAGGGTGACGCGGAGGTCATGTCGACCGACGAGCGACGGGGTTCGCTGCGGCGCGTGCTGCGTCGGCTCACCGCCAGCGAGGCGGAGATCGAGGCGCAGGAGCTGCTCCGGGAGAGCGCCGAACACGGCGGCATGCCGGCCCGCCAGTGCTGCCGAGGCCAGCTGGTCGCGGTCGCCGGCCGGCTCCGCACCGTGGTCTACACGCCGCGGACCAACCAGCCGACGTTGGAGGCGGACCTGTACGACGGCAGCGACGTGGTGACCCTGGTGTGGCTGGGCCGGCGGCACATCGCCGGTGTCGAACCGGGCCGACACCTGACCGCGCGGGGTCGGGTCGCCATCCGAGGTGACCGTAAGGTCATCTACAACCCGTACTACGAGTTGGAGCCGCCGAAGTGACGACGGGACAGCGCCCGACGGCGCAGCCGGGCACGGGAGAGGAGGAACCGCTCCCGACGATCGCCGAGCAGATGGCCGACCAGCTGGGTGGCTGGCGCGGGTTGCTGGAGTCCAGCATCCCGGTGGTGGTCTTCGTGGTCGCCAACATCCTCGGTGAGCTGCGCCCGGCGGTGGTCGCCGCGGTGGCGGTCGCGGTCTTCATCGCGGTGCTGCGGCTGGCCCAACGGCGGCCGGTGCGGCACGCGGTGAACGGGCTGTTCGGCATCGCGATCGGCGCGGCGATCGCCTGGCGCACCGGCGATGAGCGGGACTTCTACCTGCCCGGCATCCTCTACGGCATCGGCTACGGCGTGGCGCTGCTGGTCTCGGCGGCGATCCGGCAGCCCCTGGTCGGCTGGATCTGGTCGGTCCTGGTGGCCAAGGGCGCCTCCGACTGGCGTCAGGATCCAATCCTGGTGCGGACCTTCACCCGGCTGACCGTGCTCTGGGGGGTGGTCTGGCTGACGAAGGTCGGGGTGCAGGCTGGGCTCTACCTGGCGCACCAGGACACCGCGCTCGGCATCGCCCGGCTCGTGCTCGGCTACCCGCCGTACGTGCTGCTCCTGCTGATCACGGTCTGGACCGTACGCCGGGTGACCCGGCACAACCCGCACGCCCCCCAGACGCCCCCGGCCCCGGTCGAGTAACGGCCCGGCGCGGGGCTCAGCAGGCCTTGCGGGTCCGTTCGACGCTGTCCGGGCCGAGCACCACCGTCCGGACCGCGTCCTCCACCTCCGCCGTACAGACGAAGATCAGCTCGTCGCCGGCCTCGATCGGGTCGTCCGGGCTGGGCACCAGCACCCGCTTGCCACGCAGGATCGCCACCAGCGCCGCGTCGAGGGGGAGTGGCACCTCCCGCAGCGGATGACCGACGTACGGGGCGCTCGTCGGTAGCGTGATCTCGACCAGGTTCGCCTCCCCCTGCCGGAAGGTCATCAGCCGGACCAGGTCACCGACGGTCACCGCCTCCTCCACCAGGGCGGCCATCACCCGCGGCTTGCTGACCGCCACGTCCACCCCCCACTGCTCGGTGAAGAGCCACTCGTTCTCGGCCCGGTTGATCCGGGCGACCACCCGGGGCACCGCGAACTCGGTCTTGGCCAGCAGTGAGACCACCAGGTTGACCTTGTCGTCCCCGGTGGCGGCGACCACCACGTCACGGTTGGCCAGCTCAGCCTCCTCCAGGCTGGTCAGCTCGCAGGCGTCGGCCAGCACCCACTCCGCGTCCGGCACCCGTTCGGGTCGGAGCATCGTGGGCTGTCGCTCGATCAGCATCACCTGGTGGCCGTTCCCGATCAGCTCCTGGGCGATGGAGCGGCCCACGTTCCCGGCGCCGGCGATGGCAACCCGCATGGTCACTTACCCCCTTCCAGCGGCTGCGCCGCCACCGATGTGACCGTGTTGACGATGTCGTCGGTGACCAGCATGAAGATCTGGTCCCCCTCTTGTACGACGGTGCTCGGCGTCGGCAGCGTGCCGATGCCGAACCGGGTGAGGTACGCCACCCGGGCGCCGGTCGTCTTCTCCAGCGCCAGCACCGACCGGCCGACCCAGTCCTTGTGCACCGGCACCTCCACGATCGAGACGGTGCTCGTCGGGTCCCGGAACAACGCCTCGTTACCCTCCGGCACCAGGTGCCGCAGCATCCGGTCGGCGGTCCACCGGACGGTGGCCACCGTCGGGATGCCGAGGCGCTCGTAGACCTGGGCCCGTCGCGGGTCGTAGATGCGCGCCGCGACGCGGGTGACCCCGAAGGTCTCCCGCGCCAGCCGAGCGGAGATGATGTTGGAGTTGTCTCCGCTGGAGACGGCCGCGAACGCGTCCGCCCGCTGGATGCCGGCCTGCCGGAGTACCTCCCCGTCGAAGCCGGCACCGGTCACCGTGATTCCGGCGAAATCCGGGCCGAGTCGGCGGAAGGCGTCGGCATTCTTGTCGACGACCGCCACCGAGTGCCCGCGGGCCTCCAGACCGTGCGCGAGGGTCGCTCCGACCCGCCCACAGCCCATGATCACCACATGCACCGTGCCCCTCCTCAACATCCGCCACACCAGCCGTTGCGGCTGTTGGACGAGCCTGTCACGTCCCCGGGGGCGGACGCGGACCGACGGTACTCCGTGCGCACACCCCCCGGTCTCCGGCCACCCGGGCGTGGGCGTGGCCGAGGGTCGTACGCTTGGCGGTTGTGGCCCGCCCCGCCTCGCTGGTGAAGCGACTGCTCGTCGGTCGACCGTTCCGGTCCGACCGACTCCAGCACACCCTGCTGCCCAAGCGCATCGCCCTGCCCGTCTTCGCCTCCGACGCGCTCTCCAGCGTGGCGTACGCCCCCGACGAGATCCTGCTGATGCTCTCGTTCGCCGGGGCCTCGGCGTTCGTCTTCTCGCCGTGGATCGCCCTGGGGGTGGTCGTGGTGATGCTCGCCGTCGTGGCGAGCTACCGGCAGAACGTGTACGCCTACCCGTCCGGCGGCGGCGACTACGAGGTGGCCACGGTCAACCTGGGGCGCCGCGCCGGTGTCGGCGTGGCCAGCGCCCTCCTGGTCGACTACGTGTTGACCGTCGCCGTTTCGGTCGCGTCCGGGGTGGCGAACCTGGGCGCGGTGATTCCTTTCGTGGCCACCCACAAGGTGGCGGTGGCCGTCGCCGCGGTGGTGCTGCTCGCCGCCGTCAACCTGCGTGGGATCAAGGAGTCTGGCACCACCTTCGCCATCCCCACCTATGGCTTCATGATCGTTATCGTCGGCATGATCCTCACCGGGCTGGTCCGGGTGGTGCTGCTCGGCCACGACCTGCGTGCTCCCAGCGCGGACCTGGTCATCGCCGCCGAGTGGAGCGACACGACCGGGTGGGCGATGGCGTTCCTGCTGCTCCGGAGCTTCTCCTCCGGCTGCGCTGCGCTCACCGGTGTCGAGACGATCTCCAACGGGGTGCCCGCCTTCCGGGCGCCGAAGAGCCGCAACGCGGCGACCACCCTGCTCATGCTCGGCGCGGTGGCGGTGACCATGCTGGTCGGCATCGTCTGGCTGGCCCGACTGACCGGCCTGCAGTTCGTGGAGGACCCGGCCCGGCAGATCGTCGGCGCCCCCGACGGGTACGTGCAGAAGACCGTCACCGCGCAGCTCGGCGAGACCATCTTCGGCTCCGGCTCGCTGCTGCTGTTCGTGGTCGTCGGCGTCACCGCCCTGATCCTCTTCCTGGCCGCGAACACCGCGTTCACCGGCTTCCCGGTGCTCGGGTCGATCCTCGCCCAGGACCGCTACCTGCCCCGGCAGCTACACACCCGGGGGGACCGGCTCGCGTTCTCCAACGGCATCCTCTTCCTGGCCGGCTTCGCGATCGTGCTGATCATTGGTTTCCAGGCCGAGGTGACCAAGCTGATCCAGCTCTACATCGTCGGCGTCTTCGTCTCGTTCACCCTGTCCCAGGCCGGCATGATCCGGCACTGGAACCGCTACCTCCGGGTCGAACGCGACCAGCAGGTCCGCCGGCAGATGATCCGTTCCCGGGCGATCAACAGCTTCGGGATGGCGATGACCGCCACCGTGCTGGTGATCGTGGTGGTCACGAAGTTCCTGCTCGGCGCGTGGATCGCCATCGCCGCGATGGTCATGATCTACCTGGTGATGCTGGGGATCCGGCGGCACTACGACCGGGTCGCCGTCGAGCTCGTCCCCGACGAGGGGCGGCCGGTGAAACCGGCCCGCAACCATGCGGTCGTACTGGTCAGCAAGGTGCACCAGCCGACCCTGCGGGCGATCGCCTACGCGCAGGTCACCCGACCGGACAGCCTGACCGCGGTGACGGTGAACGTCGACGACAAGGACACCCGCCGGTTGCAGGCCGAGTGGGAACGGCGGGACGTACCGGTCGCACTGACCGTGATCGACTCGCCGTATCGAGAGATCACCCGACCGATCCTCGACTATGTGGCCGGTATCCGTCGGTCCTCGCCCCGCGACGTGGTCACCGTCTTCATCCCCGAATACGTGGTCGGCCACTGGTGGGAGAACCTCTTGCACAACCAGAGCGCACTGCGGCTCAAGGGTCGGCTGCTCTTCGAACCGGGAGTGATGGTCACCAGCGTGCCGTGGCAGCTCGTCTCGACCGAGGGCAAGGATCTGGACCGGCTGGACGAGACGCTCAGCCGCGGACCGGCCCGCGGCCCCCGGGGGACGCCGGGCGGCCCGGAGCCGGCGGACGGCCCGTCAACGGTCCCCGCTCCGCCGTCCAGGGGCGGCCCGGACCCGTCCGATGGAGGTGACCGGTGACCGGCGACGAGGGGCTGGCGGAGGCCGAGCGGGTCGAGTTGACCGTCGGGGCGGTGGCCCCGGGCGGGCACTGCGTCGCCCGGGTCGCCGGACAGGTGGTCTTCGTCCGGCACGCGCTGCCCGGCGAGCGGGTGGTGGCCGAGGTCACCGAGGTGCACCGCGGGTTCGTCCGGGCCGACGCGGTGACGGTGCTGGCGGCCGCGCCGGAGCGGGTCGAGCCCCCCTGCCCGTACGCGAAGCCCGGCCGTTGCGGCGGCTGCGACCTGCAGCACGTGTCCCCCGAGGCGCAGCTGACCTGGAAGGCGGGGGTGATCCGCGAGCAACTCACCCGACTGGGCGGGCTGACCGAGGGGGAGCTGGACGCGCTGGACATCCAGGTCGAGGCGCTGCCCGGTGGGTCGCTGGGCTGGCGTTCCCGGGTGCGCTACACCGTTGACGGCGCCGGTCGGGCCGGCCTGCTCAAACACCGCTCGTACGAGGTGGTGCCGATCGACCGGTGCCGGATCGCCCACCCGGCGATTCAACAACTGCCGGTGCTCGGCCCCGTACGGTGGCCGGACGCGGACGCCGTCGAGTCGGTCGCCTCGACCGGTGGGGACGTGACCGTGACCGCGGTCGCCGACGGGGCGGTACGGCCGGTGAGCGGGCCGGCACGGGTGCACGAAGAGGCGGTCGGCCGCCGGTGGACGCTGCCCCCATCGGCGTTCTGGCAGGTCCATCCGGCGGCGGCGGACACCCTGGTCGACGCCGTGCTGGCGCAGCTCGACCCGCAGCCGGGGGAGACCGCCTGGGACCTGTACGGCGGGGCCGGCCTCTTCGCCGCCGCGCTGGCGGAGCGGGTCGGTGCCACCGGTCGGGTCACCCTCGTCGAGGCCGCCGGGGCCGGTATCGCCGCCGCCCGGGAGAACCTGCGGGACCTGCCGCAGGTCGGCATCGTGTCGGGTCGGGTCGCCTCGGTGCTGGACCGGGGGCGTCGCACCGCGCCGGTGGACCTGGTGGTGCTCGATCCGCCCCGCGCCGGGGCCGGGGCCCGGGTGGTGCGGGCGGTGGCCGCCGCCGGAGCGCGCGCGGTGGCGTACGTCGCCTGCGACCCGGCCGCCTTTGCCCGGGATGTCCGTGGCTTCACCGAGTTGGGGTGGCGGCTGGCCGCGCTGCGCGGCTTCGACCTCTTTCCGATGACCCAGCACGTGGAGCTGGTGGGGTTGTTGCTGCCGCCCGCCTCGCCGCACCAGCGGCGGAGCGAACCCTGACCATTGGCTCAGCGTTGCTGGCGTCCGGCGGACGGTTCCGGGTGCTCCCGACCGGACTGCGGGGTGTCACCCGGCCGATAGACTCTCCGGTCATGAGTGTTGAACGGGACCCGGCAAACCAACCGGGGCTGCTGGCCGCCGTCAGCGGTCCGCAGGACATCAAGCGGATGTCCACCGAGCAGCTGGACATCCTCGCCGCCGAGATCCGTGACTTTCTGGTGGCCAAGGTCTCCCGCACCGGCGGGCACATCGGCCCCAACCTGGGGGTGGTGGAGCTGACCCTCGGGCTGCACCGGGTCTTCAACTCCCCTCGGGACCGGATCCTGTTCGACACCGGCCACCAGGCCTACGTACACAAGATTCTCACCGGCCGCCAGGGCGGCTTCGACAGGCTGCGCCAGCGCGGCGGGCTCGCCGGCTATCCGAGTCAGGCCGAGAGCGAGCACGACCTGATCGAGAACTCGCACGCCTCCACCGTCCTCTCCTACGCGGACGGGCTGGCCAAGGCGTACGCGCTGCGGGGCGAGCCGCGGGCGGTGGCGGCCGTGGTCGGCGACGGGGCGCTGACCGGCGGTATGTGCTGGGAGGCGTTGAACAACATCGCGACCGCCGGCAACCCGCTGGTGATCGTGGTCAACGACAACGGCCGCTCCTACTCGCCGACGATCGGCGGGCTCGCCGACCACCTCTCGACGCTGCGCCTGAACCCCGGCTACGAGCGGGTGCTGGACACGGTCCGGGAGGCGCTCGGCTCGACCCCGCTGGTCGGCCGGCCGATGTACGAGGTGCTGCACGCGGTCAAGCGGGGTATCAAGGACGCGGTCGCGCCGCAGGCGATGTTCGAGGACCTTGGCATCAAGTACGTCGGCCCGGTTGACGGGCACGACATCGTGGCCGTTGAGGGGGCGCTGCGCGCGGCGAAGAACTTCGGCGGCCCGGTGATCGTGCACGCGGTCACCCGCAAGGGCTACGGCTACCGCCCGGCCGAGGAGGACGAGGCGGACTGTTTCCACAGCCCCGGTGCCTTCGACACCGAGACCGGCAAGGCCACCGCCGCGCCGTCGGTGAAGTGGACGCACGTCTTCGCCGAGGAGCTGGTGGCGATCGCCGACGAGCGGCCGGACGTGGTGGGAATCACCGCTGCGATGGCCGAGCCGACCGGCATCGCCAAGCTGGCCCGGAAGTACCCGGAGCGCACCTACGACGTGGGCATCGCCGAGCAGCACGCCGCCACCTCGGCGGCGGGGCTGGCGCTGGGCGGTCTGCACCCGGTGGTCGCGATCTACGCGACCTTCCTCAACCGGGCATTCGACCAGGTCCTGCTGGACGTGGCGATGCACAAGCTACCGGTGACCTTCGTGCTGGACCGGGCCGGGATCACCGGCCCGGACGGGCCCAGCCACTACGGCATGTGGGACATGTCCGTCTTCGGGGTGGTGCCGGGCCTGCGGATCGCCGCCCCCCGGGACGCCGCCACCCTCCGCGAGGAGCTGCGCGAGGCGGTCGCCGTGGACGACGGTCCCACCATCGTTCGCTTCCCGACCGGTTCCGTCGCCGCCGACCTGCCGGCGCGGCGCCGGGTCGGGCCGGTTGACGTGCTCGCCGAGTCAGCCCGCGCCGATGTGCTGCTGGTCGCGGTCGGCTCCTTCGCCGGCCTCGGCGTGGAGGTCGCCGCCCGGGTCGGTGAGCAGGGTTACGGCGTGACCGTGGTTGACCCGCGCTGGGTCCGGCCGGTCCCGGCCGAACTGGTGGAGCTGGCCGCCGGGCATCGGCTCGTGGTCGTCGTCGAGGACGGGGTTCGGGCCGGCGGCGTCGGCGACGCCATCGCCCAGGCGATGCGGGACGCCGACGTCGAGGTGCCGGTGAAGGACCTGGGCGTACCGGTCGACTGGCACCCGTACGGCACCCGGGCCCAGATTCTCGCCGACCTCGGCCTGACCGCCCAGGATGTGGCCCGCGACGTCACCGGCTGGATCTCCCGGCTCGACAGTGGCGCCGCCGACAACGAGAAGGAGCTGGTCACCGACCAGGTGGAGCCGATCGTCACGCCGCGGGAGGCCCCCGCCCCGAAGTGAGGGTGCGGGTGGGCGACGCCGGACAACTCGCCGTCGCCCACCCGGCACCGCGGCATCGCGTCGGACGCCGCCGCCGGTGCCACCCCGCGGACGTCGCCACCCCGGCACCACCGGCGGACGTCGCCGCCCCGAGCGTTACTGGGGAGCGGGCAGGGAACGGTAGTGGGTCTCCTCGGTGGTCGCCAGACTCACCGTGACCTTCTCGTCCGCCAGGGGCAGGACCGTCAGGCCCGGGCGGTCCACGAGGCGGGACGTGCCGGCCGGGACCGACAACGAGTCCTCCGGCGTCGGCTGCCAGCTCAACACGCCCAGCCGCTGCCCATCCACCGGCAGGACGTACGCCTGCAGTGGCGCGGCCGGGTCGGCGGCTGACATCATCGCCGCACCGCCGGTTGCCGACCGGTACAGCATCGCCGTCATCTCGTCACCGGCCGCCTCCCAGCTGAGCTGCTGCACCTCACCCGACAGGCCGGCACCGAGCGTGCCTTCGCCAACAGTCCGGATGGTCAGCCCCGACATCGGCCAGGAGGCCGGCACCGAATTCGCCGACTTTCGGCTCCCGAATTGGCGCGGGACGCTGCCGAACGGCCCCTGGTCGCTGGCGAGCGCGCAGGTGTCCAACCCGGCCATGGCCTGCTGCCCGGAGCCGGACTCGTCGCGTACCAGCGGGTCTCGTGGCGCGTCCAGACCGGTGCCGAGGTCGAGGAAACGATCGGTGGCGCGCCCCTGTGGCAGCGACTCGGTGGCGCGCAGCGTGGCGGTGACCGAGACCGCGGAACAGGCCGGCACCGCCACGGGGGTGCTCAGACCCCCCTCGATGGGCACCGCCTCGCCATCCGGACCGGCCAGGTCGGTGACCCGGGCAGAGACCAGGTAGCGGCGACCCGCGTCGGTGTGCACCGGGAGGACATCGGAGTAGATGAGGTAGCCGGGGTCGGTGTGCTCGACGGCGTGGGTGACGGTGTGGCGCCCGTCCTCCCCGGCGACCTGGAGTAGCCAGGAGGAACCCGTACCGGGAACATCCGCGGCGACCAGGGCGAGCGGCGCCCCGTCAACCTCACCGACCCAGAGAATGCCGGAGGTCGGGAGGTACGCCCGGTCGTCGAGCGGTGACCGCCAGGCGCGGACCGCCTCGGTCACCGCCGTCGTCGTCGCGGCCTCGGCGGCGAGGGAGCCGCGGGCCGGCCAGACGATGAGCGAGCCGTCCTGGCTGTCATGCCCCACCGACAGGTCAGCCGGTGCCCGGTCGGTGACGACTCCGCAGCCGGCCAGGGACGCCATCAGGGCCAGCGCGGCGGCGGTCGTCCTGCCGGTCCGGCGGGCTGCAAGCACTTTTAGCTCCTCCGTTTACCCCAGCCGGTCGTGCGAACCGCAATGGTACGAGATGACGTGGTGCCGTCCGGCGCCGCCCACAAGGGATTGAGCGCTGGCTTTCGGGTGAATTCCGTTCGGGTAGACTCCGCCGATTGTGACGTCTGCTGACACCCGCGCCGACCCCGCCGCCGTGCCTCCGTCGGAGCCGGTCAAACTCAACAGCGCGGGTGCGTTCCCCCTGAACGGCGCTGCGGCGGGGGACCGGAAGCCGACGCCCGGCCCACCGGTGGCGGCCCCGGGTCGTCGTCGGCTCCGGCTGCCGTCGTTGACGGCCCGACGGCAGCACCTGGCGGTGGTCGGCGGGTTTCTGCTCACCGCGTTCTGGGTGACCAGTCAGATCTGGATCAACCCGGCCGGCCGGGTGGCCGCGCTCTACAGCAGCGACCCGGCGCAGGTGCAGTTCTTCTTGGCGCACTCGGTGCGGGTGGTGCTCCACGGGGAGTTCCCGTTCTTCACCGAACAGTTCAACTACCCGGACGGGGTCAATCTGATGGCCAACACGGCCATCCTCGCGCTGGGCATCCCGATGGTGCCGGTGACGCTCCTCTTCGGACCGGCGGTGACCTTTGTGCTGTTGGTCACCCTCGGGCTCGCCGGCACCGCGACCGCCTGGTACGTGGTGCTTCGCCGGCACCTCGTTCGCAGCCGACTGGCGGCGGCCGTCGGCGGATGGTTCTGTGGGTTCTCCCCGGCGATGCTGTCGCACGCCAACTGGCACCCCAACATCATCAGTCAGTTCCTGCTGCCGTTCATCGTGTGGCGGGTGCTCGTCATCACCCGATCCCAGCGTCCGTACCGCGACGGCCTGCTGCTCGCCCTGCTGGTGACCGTGCAGGCGTTCATCAACGAGGAGATCCTGCTCTTCACCGCGATGGCGTGCGGGGTCTTTCTCGCTGCCGTGCTGGCGCAGCGGCCCCGGCTGTGGTGGGCGGCGTGGCGGCCGCTGGCGAAGGCCCTCGCCACCTGCACGGCGGTGGCGGGCGCGCTGCTGGCGTACCCGCTCTACGTGCAGTTCGCCGGGCCGATGGCGTACCACGGGCTGAGCGACGCGGTCCGGGACTACGGCAACGACATCGCCGCGTTCGTCGCCCCGGGCTCGCCCACCCTGGGCGGGGATGACGTGGCCAACACCGGCCTGGCCCCGAACTACTCGGAGGAGAACGCCTTCTTCGGCTGGAGCCTGTCCCTGATCGCCGTCGGCATCGTCCTGTGGCTGCGCCACGAGGTGGTCGTGCGGGCCCTCGCGGCGACTGGGGTCTTCTTCGCGGTGCTCTCCCTCGGCGAGCGGATCTCGTGGTGGGACCAGGAGATCGGGGTCGGGCCGTGGGAGTGGTTGGTCCGGCTGCCGCTGCTGGACGCGGTGGTGCCGACCCGGTTCGGGCTGATTACCACCGTCACCGTCGGGCTGTTGCTGACGCTCGCGGTCGACCGGTCCCGGAAGCTGCCGCTGCCCCGGCGTACCCTGCGGCTGCGCACCGCCGCCGGGCTGGCGCTGGCGTTGTTGCCGATCGCGCCCATGCCGCTGGCGGTGACCTCCCGACCACCGGTGCCAGAATTCATCACCGCCGACCGGTGGCGCGGCTACGTCGCGGAGGACCAGACGCTGGTGCCCATTCCGGTGCCGAGCATGGGTAACACCCACGGCATGCGCTGGGCCGCCGCCGTCAACCTCGACTTCAAGATTCCCGGTGGCTACTTCCTGGCGCCGCGAAACGCCAACACCGGCGACCCAGGTCGGTTCGGTGGCCGCCCCAGCGGGCTCGGGGAGCTGCTCAGCGAGGTCGCCAGCACCGGACGTACGCTGCAACTTGACGACCGGCAGCAGCGGCGGGCCCTGGATGACCTGCGGCACTGGCGGGCCGCGATCCTGGTCCTACCGGTGGACCAGCACCACGCGGAGCCGTTGCGGCTGACCGTCGAGCAACTGGTCGGCCCGGGTACGCGTGAGTTGGACGTCTGGGTGTGGGACGTCCGCGCCCTGACGGACCCGACGCCGGCCGCCTGAGGTCACACCCACCGCGGCCGGGCCCCGGTCTACCTGCCCGGACCCGGCCGCCGCCTAGTCGACCAGGGGACGGACGTCCCAGAGCCAGACGTCGTCCACCCGCTGCGGCGTACCGAGCAGCGACGTCATCAGGTCGCGCAGCACCGCCTCCTGGGGGTGGGCGCCGAGCACCACCACCGAGGCCTGCCAGTACCGCAGGTCCTCGATCGCCTGCCGCCGCTCGACGTCGGTGATATCGGGCGCGGCGTTCCTGCCCATCGTGGAGTAGATGAGTCGGGTTGTCGGCCGGTTCGCCGCCCCGAAGATCCCCTCCCCCTGCTCGTTGGGGCCGATGAAGTACCCGCCGGGAACGGGGAACGCGTGCTGGGCCAGCGCACTCCAGCGCAGCGTGGAGAGGCCGTGCACGTTGCTCGGGATCGGCACCGGGACCAGGGTGCGCCCCTCGGGCACGTACGGCCGCCAGCCCTCGGCGGTGATGAAGCGCGGTGGGGGTGCCACCGACTCCACCGGCAGCGGTCGGGGGATCAGCGGCAACAGCGCCAGCGTGATGGCCGCGTAGCCGACCGGGCGTCGCCACCGCCGCGGGAATCGCAGCGGGAACCGCAGCGGGCGGCCCGAGCGCTGCGCCGGCACCGGTGGCCGGCCGGTCCGGGAGACGGCGTCCCACGCGACGGCGAGCAGGACCCCGATCGCGGCGGCCACGATCAGACTCAGCCGAGTCGGCATCATCATCTCGACCAGTGGCAACTCCTCCGACACGTACGCCCACGGGCCGTCGATGTCGGTCTCGGCGCCGTCGAAGCGGATCGTCGGGCCGAGGGAGGCCACCGTGAACACCACCGTCAGCACCGCCAGGATGCGTGCCACCAGGCTGCGGCGGACCAGTAGCAGGAGGGCCAGCACCGTCAGGACCACCAGCGGCCAGCCAAACCAGCTGTTCTGCTCGGTCAGGCCGAGCGTCTGCTCCACCGCCGCGTCCCCGGCCAGGGTGTCCCGGGGGAAGGTGACGTAGGCCTTTAGGTCCTCGCCCCAGCTGTGGAAGATGCCGCCCTGGAGGCCGCGGTAGGACTGCGGACCGTTGAACTGGAACCAGATCGGGTACGCGGTGAGCAGCAGCGCCAGGCCACCACCGGTGCCGAGGGCGGCGGCGAAGGTGCCGGCCTGCCGCCAGGCGGCCTTCGGCCGCAGCACCGCGTACGTGGCGACGACGACGAGGCAGGCCAGCGCCGTGAGCAGCAGCATCTCCTCGTTGATGAAGATCTGGTACGCCACCAGCAGGCCGAGCAGGATGCCGTTGCGCCGCCAGCGGCCGGGCTCGCCGAGTCGCAGCACGCGGAGCACGATCAGCGGAAGCAGGAAGTTGGAGACGAAGTTGGGCTGGCCGTTGGCGTGGTGCACGACGCCGGGTGCGAAGCCCAGGAACGCGCCACCGACGAACGCGCCGGCCCGGGAGCGCACCAGGTGCCGGGAGAGCACCCAGTAGGAGGTGCCGGCGGTGGCGGCCAGCGCGGCGCCGAGGTAGAGCACGTACGTCACCTGGGGGCCGACCAGCGCGGTCAGCGGCGCCAGCGGCAGGGTCACCCCGAGTAGTGAGGTGTTCGCCATCATGTTCACCCCGACCGGGGCGTTCTGCCGGGTGGTGAAGAGCGGGTTCTCCAGCTGGAACACCGAGTACGCCCCGTGCGCGAAGAGCCACTCGAACCAGCTGTGGTCGGTCGGCAGGTGGGCGGAGACCCGGTTGGGGATGTCGCCCCAGTGGTTGAGGCAGACCAGTGCGCCGAGGGCCAGGTAGACGCCGATCGCCAGGACGTCGGCGCGGGCCGGACGCCAGCGGGAACGCCGGGTCGGCGCTTCCGCCGCAGCGGATGCGGGGGTGCTGGTCTGTGGCACGGAGTCAACCATCGGCGCGGGCACGACGCGCCATCGTACAGGCGGCCGCGGGGTGGAGCTGCCGGCCCCGGTCACGCTCGGTTGCCCGCTGTCCCGTCCGCGGCCGTGGCCTGGCCCGAGCTTGGTGCCGGGCTGCTGCACCACCGGTCGCGCACCGGGTCGTCGCTGGCGGTGAAGCACTAGGTTGTCGGGGAGTTCAGGCGCGAGGAGGCTGGGATGCGGGTACTGGTTGTCGAGGACGAACGCAACCTCGCCGACGCGATCACGCGGGGGTTGCGCAAGCGCGGCATGGCGGTGGATGTCGCGTACGACGGGGACAGTGGGCACGAGATGGCCTTTGTCACCCGGTACGACGTGGTGGTGCTGGACCGGGACCTGCCCGGCGTACCCGGCGATCAGATCTGCGCGGAGTTGGCCGCCTCCGGCACCCTGACCCGGGTGCTGATGCTGACCGCCAGCGGCACGGTCGCCGACCGGGTCGAGGGGTTGCAGTTGGGCGCGGACGACTACCTGCCCAAGCCGTTCGCCTTCGACGAGTTGGTCGCCCGGGTGCAGGCGTTGGGCCGCCGCGCCACCCCGGCCGCTCCGCCGGTGCTGGCGGTGGCCGACCTGGTGCTTGACCCGGCTCGGCGGACGGCCACCCGGGCCGACGTGCCGGTGGACCTGACCAACAAGGAGTTCGGCGTGCTGCACGAACTGGTCAAGGCCGGCGGCGCGGTGGTCTCCAGTGAGGAGTTGCTGGAACGGGTCTGGGACGCGAACACCGACCCGTTCACGACCATCGTCCGGGTCACCGTGCGCACGCTGCGCCGTAAGCTTGGCGACCCACCGCTGATCGAGACCGTGGTCGGCGCCGGCTACCGCGTGACCGGGGCGCCGGCGTGACCGCCGGCCGTGGCATGCGGCCCACCCTGCGCCTGCGGTTGACCCTGCTCAACGGGCTACTGCTGGTGGGCGCCGGGGTGATCCTGGTGCTGCTGGCCTGGCTGCTGGTACGCGACGCGCTGCGCCCCACCGACGAGTTACTTCCCGGGACGACGGTGGTGCTGGCCGATGGGCGTTCCCTGGACGCCGCCGAGTGGCATCGGCAGTTGGGGGATACGGCGAGCCGGGAACTGCTGGCCAAGGGGCTGGCGGCGCTGCTGGCGATCAGCGTGGTCGGGGTGGTCGGTGGCTACCTGGTCGCGGGCCGGGCACTGCGCCCGCTCTACCAGGTCACCGCCACCGCCCGACGGCTCGGCGAGACCACCCTCGATCAGCGGATCGGCTACTCGGGTGCGGACGATGAGGTGGCCGAACTGGCGCAGACCTTCGACGCGATGCTGGACCGGATCGCGGTCGCCTTCGACGCGCAGAAGCGTTTCGTCGCCAACGCCTCACATGAGCTGCGTACCCCGCTCGCCGTGATGCGTACCGAGATTGACGTGACGCTCAGCGACGACGAGGCGGACACCGCCGAGTACCGCCGGATGTCCACTGTGGTTCGGGATGCCTCGGAGCGGGCCAACGGCCTGGTGGACGCGCTGTTGGTGCTGGCCCGCAGCGAGGCGCAGGCCGGCCATCGCCTCGCCCGGCGGACGGAGTGCGACCTGGCTGCCGGCACCGCCAACGCGTTGACGGCGGTACGCCGGGAGGTGGAGCGGATCGGTCTGCGGGTGGAGACCTCACTGGAGCCGGCGCCGGTGGTCGGCGACCCCGGGCTGCTCGACCGGCTCGCGGGGAACCTGATCGAGAACGCGGTGCGGTACAACCATCTGCACGGCCGGCTCTGGGTGCGGACCGGTTCGGATGGCCGGCGGTCCTGGCTGGTGGTGGGCAACACCGGCTTCGAGGTGGACCAGGCCGATGTGCCGGGGCTGTTCGAGCCGTTTCGGCGGGGCGGCCGGGAGCGGACCGGCGCCCGCGGCTCCGGTCTGGGGCTCTCTATCGTCCGGGCTGTCTGCGACGCGCATGGGGGCGTGGTGAAGACGATCGCGCAGCCGGGCGGCGGCTTGGAGGTGACGGTGACGCTGCCGGCAGCAGATGGGCCGGGTCCCGCCGTTACTCGATGAGGTGGCAGTGCACTTCGATTTGGGGGTGCGCTTCGAAATTTTGCAGCGCACTTCTCCCTGCCACTCTTAATGTATAGCACAAGGGGGGTCTTGCGGCAAGACCCCGTTAATGCCGCAGAATCGTCGGCCGAAGCCAGTACCTGTGGAATCAGGGATTCGCGACACATACGTGTGCCCGGGTTCGCGCCATCAATTCGGCGGCGGGCTGGCCGAGGTAGGTAACGACGAAAATGGGGGCAGATTCATGTTTGACGTGATCATTGTTGGGGGCGGGCCGACCGGCATGATGTTGGCCGCGGAGCTGCGGCTGCACGGAGTGCACGTGGTGGTGCTGGAGCGGGACACCGAGCCGCCGGTGATTGTCCGCTCGCTCGGGCTGCACGTGCGCAGTATCGAGGTGATGGACCAGCGCGGCCTGCTGGAGCGCTTCCTCGCGAACGGCCAGCAGTACCGGGTCGGTGGCTACTTCGCCGGCATCACCAAGCCGTGGCCCGACAACATGGACACCGCGCACGGGTACATCCTCGGTATCCCGCAGACCAGCACCGAAAGACTCCTCGCCGAGCACGCCGCCGAGGCCGGCGCGGACCTCCTGCGCGGCACCGAACTCGTCGGCCTGAGCCAGGACGAGGAAGCGGTGACCGCGGAACTCGCCGACGGCACCCAGCTCCGTTCCCGCTACCTCGTCGGTTGCGACGGCGGCCGCAGCACGGTCCGCAAGCTGCTCGGCGTGGACTTCCCCGGCGAGCCCACCCGGTTCGAGACGTTGCTGGGCGTCATGGAGCTGACCGCGGCACCGGAGGAGGTCGCCGCGGTGATGACCGAGGTCCGCAAGACGCAGCTCCGGTTCGGCGCCGGCCCGGTTGGCGACGGGGAGGGGCTGTACCGCGTCGTCGTACCCGCCGCCGGGGTGGCCGAGGATCGCACAACCCCGCCGACGTTCGAGGAATTCCAGCAGCAGCTGCGGGTGACCGCCGGCACCGACTTCGGGGTGCACTCACCGCGCTGGCTGTCCCGGTTCGGTGACGCCACCCGGCTCGCCGAGCGCTACCGGGTCGGCCGGGTGCTGCTGGCCGGCGACGCGGCGCACATCCACCCGCCGCTCGGTGGGCAGGGGCTCAACCTCGGCATCCAGGATGCCTTCAACCTCGGCTGGAAACTCGCCGCGGAGATCGGCGGCTGGGCGCCGATCGGGCTGCTGGACACCTACCACGCGGAGCGGCACCCGGTCGCCGCCGACGTGCTGGAGAACACCCGCGCGCAGACGGAGCTGATCACCCTCGCGCCGGGCCCCCAGGCCGTGCGCGGGGTGGTGGCGGAGCTGATGGACTTCGAGGAGGTGAACCGCTACCTGATCGAGAAGGTCACCGCGATCTCGGTGCGGTACGACTTCGGCGAGGGGCACCATCTGCTCGGCCGGCGGCTGCGCGATGTGGAGCTGAAGCAGGGACGCCTCTACGGCCTGATGCACCGCGGCCGGGGAATGGTGCTCGACCAGACCGGCCGGCTTTCGGCGGCCGGCTGGGCCGACCGGGTCGACCACGTCGTGGACGTCAGCCCGGAACTGGACATGCCCGCGCTGCTGCTGCGGCCAGACGGCCACGTGGCGTGGGTCGGCGACGATCAGGAGGAACTGCGCACCCAGCTGCGGCGATGGTTCGGTGAGCCGTCGGCGTAATTCGGTCGATCGACTGAGTGGGAACGGGTAGCAAACCTCCTATGTCGACATCGTTGCGCAACGTCTGTTTCGACGCCGCTGACCCGTACCAGCTGGCCACCTTCTGGAGTCAGGTCATGGATCAGCCGATCGCCGCCGAGTGTGCGCCGGGCATGGAAGAGGCGTACCTCGACGCGGTTGGCGGGTCGTGCCTGGTTTTCCAGCAGGTACCGGAGACTAAGGTCGGCAAGAACCGGGTCCATGTCTGCCTCACTCCCGAGCTCACGCGGGACGAGGAGGTCGAACGGGTCATTGCGTTGGGGGCGAGGTTCGTCAGCGACCACCGAAACCCGGACGGCACCGGATGGGTGGTGTTGGCCGACCCGGAGGGCAACGAGTTCTGCGTCCTACGCAGCGACGCCGAGCGGGCCGGCTGAGGAGCGGTGGTGAAGGTCGTCATTCCGGTGGGACTGGTCAGGTCGGCACCGTCTTCGGATGGGCGTTGACCGCTCAGGGGCATGAGATTGTGCTGCTCACCCGGTCTCCGGTGGGTGAGCGCCAGGTCTACGGGGATGGCGGCCCGCCTGGCGACCGGGCCAGGCGGATCGATGGCAGCGATGTGGTCATCAAACTGGCGGGGCGGAGGGTGAGCCGCCGCCACACCCCACCCGGCTCAGTCAGACGTTCAATCTAGAAACGATCGATAAGGGGCCAGGCGGCCGCGGCGCAGAGCGCGGCCGCGGGCAGCCAACCCCACCACAGCCCCGACCGGTGCCGGCGGAACCAGCCGACCACCAGGCACCCCACCGCCCCCGCCCACAACGTGAAGGTCACGAGCCACAGCGCCGGCCGGTCGCTATACGTCAGATACGGCAGGAACCAGAGGAGCAGGTAGGCGTACAGCGTCAGCAGCGGTAGCAGCACGAGCGCCACGACGATCACGGTCGCGGTGCGAACCCAGACCCAGCGCATGCCGGGCTTTCTATCGAAACGCGTTCACACCGTCAAGGGCCGGTAGCGGCTGCCCGGTGTGGTGGCGCCGCCGCGGATTTGCGGTCGCGGCGTCGCCGCCACCCACCTAGATTGGGCTGATGCCATCGGTCAAGCAGGTCCAGGTAACTTTCGACTGCGCGCAGCCGGAACGGGTGGCACGGTTCTGGTGCGAGGCGCTGGGATACGTCGTGCCACCACCGCCGACGGGCTTCGCCACCTGGGACGACTTCGACCGCACGTTGCCACCGGATCGGCAGGGCTCGGCGTTCGCCTGCGTCGATCCCTCCGGTGCGGGTCCGCGGCTGTTCTTCCAGCGCGTTCCCGAGGGGAAGGCGGTGAAGAATCGGCTGCACCTGGACGTGCGGGTCGGAACCGGGCTCGTCGGCGCCGAGCGGGTGGCCGCCCTCGAGGCCGAGTGCGCCCGGCTGGTCGCGCTCGGCGCGGTGCGGGTGCGACTCCTGACCGCCGACGGCTACGACGAGTCGTGCCTGGTGATGCAGGACGTCGAGGGCAACGAGTTCTGCCTCGACTGATGCCCCGCCCGGTCAGCGTCCGAGACCGGCTGGAATCGCCCTGGGTTAGGGCCGTGGTAGCCACGGCTCCTGCCGGTGGGGACGTGGCCTGGCTCCAACCGGCCGTGTCCCCACCGGGCCGAAGCGTGACAGTACCCTGACCGCATGCCGATAGCCGCTGCGCTGCGTGATCTGGTGCGGGCGGTCGCCACCGGCCATGATCCGAAACCGGGAACAACTGCCGCGTCGGGTCGAGCCCGTCGGTTGGCGCGGCTGCGGGTGTTGGCGCCGCTGGTCGCGTTCCTGCTGTGGCTCAGCGCGACGGCGAACCTCGCGCCGTACCAGTTTGGTCGGTTCGAGACGATCCTCATCGCCGCCCTGACCGCGGCGCCGGTGGCCCTGCTTCCGGGCCGCGCGCTGCTGGCGTGGCGGGTGGCAGCGGTGGCCACCCTGCTCAGTGGCGGCCTTGGACTACACGAAGCCGGTGCTCCCTGGCCCGGCAACCCGGTGCTGATCCTGGTCTACCTCGTTACGCTCGTCGTGGTCGGCCACCGCCACCCGCTGGGGGTGCTGCTCTGGGTCTGGGTGTTCAGCCTCGCGATGTCGCTGGCGTTTCTCGACCCGAGCGTCGGCTACGGCAGCATCTTTCTGGTCAGTGGCGTGCTGGGCATTGGCCACCTGTGGGGCCGGTGGGCGCAGGCGCGCGCCGGCCTGGTCGCCGAGCAGGAACGGGGTGCGGTGCTGACCGAGCGCGCCCGCATCGCCCGTGAGTTGCATGACGTCGTCGCCCACCACATGTCCCTGATCGCGGTGCGGTCGGAGACCGCCGCCTACCGGCTGCACGAGCTTCCACCGGCGGCGCGCGCGGAGTTCGGGGAGATATCCGAGGCATCCCGGGAGGCACTCACGGAGATGCGGCGGCTGCTGGGCGTCCTACGTGCCCCGGAGGAGCAGCCGTTGACCGCGCCGCAGCCGGCTCTCGCGGAGTTGGAGGTGCTCGTGGCGGACGCCCGGGCAGCCGGAACCCCGGTCACGCTGTCGGTGGACGGGACGGTCACCGACGTGCCGGACGCGGTGGGCTCCTCCGCCTACCGGATCGTGCAGGAGGCGCTTTCCAATGTGGCTCGGCACGCGTCGGGTGCCCGCACTGACGTCACCCTGCACCGGAGCCGGCACGAGTTGACCATCCGCGTCCGCAATGCGGTCAGGGTGGATTCCGCCGGCCGGCCGATGTCTTCTCAGGGTTCCGCGCCGGCCGGCGCGGGCGGCGGCCACGGCCTGCTTGGAATGCGCGAACGGGTGGCCATGCTCCACGGCAGCCTCCGCGCAGCCGAGACCGACGACGGTGGATTCGAGGTACGGGCGACGTTGCCCCTGGAGAGCCAGTCATGATCAAGGTGTTGCTCGTTGACGACCAGGCAATGGTCCGGGAGGGTTTCGGGGCATTGCTCACCGCCCAGGAGGACATGGTGGTGGTGGCGGACGCCGCCGACGGTGAGCAGGCGGTCGCCGCCGCGCGCCGGTACGACCCCGACGTCATCCTGATGGACATCCGGATGCCGACCATGGATGGGTTGACCGCAGCGCGTCAGATCCTGGCGGTGCCACCTGGTGGACACCGGCCGCGGGTGCTCGTGCTGACCACCTTCGACCTGGACGACTACGTGTTCGAGGCGCTGCGGGCCGGCGCGAGCGGATTCCTGTTGAAGGATGCGCCCGCCGCCGAACTCATGCACGCGGTACGCGTGGTGGCCGCCGGCGAGGCGCTGCTCGCTCCCTCGGTGACCCGGCGGCTCATCGCGGACTACGTGAGCCGCGCGCGGCCGCGGCGGGCCGACCCGGATTCGATCAACGCCCTGACCCGGCGCGAGGCGGAGGTGCTGCGGCTGATCGCGCGCGGACTGTCGAACCAGGAGATCGCCGCGGAGCTGGTGCTCGCCGAGCAGACCGTCAAGACTCACGTTGGCCGCGTGCTGATGAAGCTGAACCTACGAGACCGGGCGCAGGCGGTGGTCTACGCCTACGAGAGCGGCATGATCAATCCGGGGGAGTAGTACCGGGGTACCGGTCCGGGTTGGCGCTCACGAGTGACGCTGCCGGGCACGGCAGCCGAACAGCTGGATACCGAGGCGCGGCTCGGGCTCGGCGGCCCGTCGTGGCTCGGTTGGGCGAACGTGGCGAGCGCCTGGCTCGTACCCTTCTGCCTCGGGGTCGCCGGCGCCCGTGGGGCCCGGCTGCCGGCGGTCGGGCTGCTCCTCGGCGGGATCGTGGCCACCGCCGCGCTGGCGCACTGGTGCGACTATCCCGCCAGCCTGGTCGGTGTGCCAGGCCAGGGCCGGTCCAACCTCAACCCGCCCACCCTCGTCGCGGTGAGCTTCGGGCTGGCCCAGGTGGGGATGGCCCTGCTGCTACGTGGCCCGCTGACCCGGCTCGCCCGCCGGCGGCTGGTCTGGGCTGTCGTGGCCGGGACGAATCTGTGGGCCGTGCGGATCTTCTTGTGGCACCAGACCGCGCTGGTGGCGGTGACACTCTTCGCCCTGGGCTCCGCCCCACTGCCCGGACTGCACACCGCGCCCGGCTCGTGGTGGTGGATCCTCGCCCGCCTCCGCTGGCTGCCCGTCTTCATAGTTGTCCTGCTGGGCGGGCTGTGGCTGGGCGCCCGGATCGGCGCGGGGCGGCGTCCCCGAAAGGCCGCTCGGTCCCACCCCCAGGCTTCGGCGCGGTGGTCTATTCCGTTTCTGCATCGCTCCGGACGGCGATCGTGAGGACGTGGCCGCTGGCACCGAGCAAACTCGGCTCGTCCTCCACCGAGCGCATCATCTCCAGCAGCAGGCCGGTCAGGTCGGGGCTGGCCAGGATCTCGGCCAGTCGCGCCCCGGTCATCCCCAGCGGGCCCTCGACCGAAACCCGCCGCCGTACGACGAGGCCCGCCTCCGTCGCTTCACCGGCCAACTCGTCCGGATGGTGGAAGTAGGCGCTGGTAAACCATCGCTGCGTGTCGTCGATATTGCGGTGCACCCCATCGGCCAACGTGCGCTCCACCATGGGCCGGAACCGTGCGTCGGTGAAGTAGCCCTTCACGAAACCGTCGAACAGCGACGCGAACCGGCTGATCGTGGCGCCCACGACCACGCCACCAGCACGTACGACACGAGCCGCCTCCCGCCAGACAGCAACGCGATCCGCCCGCTCCGGCAGGTGATACAGCGGCCCGAGCAGCAAAACCGTGTCCATGCTGCGATCGGCGACGGGCAAGGCCCGGGCATCCCCGAGGACGGCGGTCACACCGGGGCGGGCTGCCGCCTCAGCCACATGCTCGGGCACCGGGTCGACAACCCGGACGTGGTAGCCGGCCTGCGCCAGCGGAGCGGCGTAGACCCCGGTCGCACCGCCCACATCCAGCACGGCCGCTGGCACACCCGGGAGCACCCGGGACAGGACATCCCACGTGCGCAGGAACTCCAATCGTCCCGGGCCGGCAGCGAGCCGATCCCGCTCGCCGCCCCGCTGGTAGTACTCCATGATTTCGGGCTTCAGCACACAGCAGATCGTGTTACGGCTGACCGCCGGCGGGCAACCGAATACCTGCGGTCGGTACCTGTGTTCATCCCAAACTCATGATCTTGAAAGGGTCATGCAGCTACACGCCGACGAACAGCGCAGCTCGGCGACTACCGTGAATCACCCGGACCAGCCGGTGCTGGTGTGTGACAGTGCGAGACGTGCCTACGTGCACCTCGGGCATCCGACCACTTCACAACGTGAGGAAAACCCGTGCTACTTCGCCTGCACCACTTTCGTCACCTGGCCGGAAGCGCTTCACCTCACGGAGCCGCAGCGCAGGCCAAGCTGACGTTGGTCGCGGCATCCTTCTGTATCTTCCTGGTTCAGCTCGACTTCTTCGCGCTCAACCTCGCGCTGCCGAAGATGGCTTCGGAGCTGCGCACGTCTCCAACCAACCTGCAGTGGGTGATCAGCGCCTACATGCTCTCCCTGGCGGCGTTCCTGATTCCTGGCGGCCGGCTCGGCGATATCCTTGGCCGCCGACGCATTCTCGTGGTTGGACTCGTGATTTTCGGCCTGAGTTCGCTGGGTGCCGCCCTGGCCCCCAACGCGGGGACCGTCATCGCCTTCCGGACCATCCAGGGAGTTGGCTCCGCCATCATCTTCCCGCTCGCCATCGCCATCGTCACGAATGCTTTTCCCGCGGAGCGGGTGAAACGGGCGATCGGCTACGCCTACGGCATCGGTGCCGTGTCGATGGCGCTCGGCCCTCCCTTCGGCGGTGGGATAACAGAGCTGGTCGTCTGGCGGGTCGTGCTGCTCGTGAATGTACCGTTGAGCATTATCGCCATCGCGATCGTCGCCGCTGGCGTGCGTGAATCGCGCGACCCTACCGTGCCCCGGTCGATCGACCTGCCGGGCCTGGCCCTGGTGGCGGCGGGGATCGCCCTGGTCACGCTCGCGGTAGATCTGGCGAGCACCTGGCAGCCCCTCGCCACGGCCGGGATCGCCGTGGTCGGGCTGCTGATTCTGGCGGCGTTCGTGCAGCGCGAGCGGTTGGCGAAGTATCCTCTGGTCAAACTCGACCTGTTTCGCAACCGTCCCTACGTCATCGTGACCCTGATGGGGACGGTCGCCAACGTCGCTCTCGTCATCGGAGTGTTCGGTAGCACGGTCTACCTCCAACAAGGGGAGGGTCGTTCACCCCTCGCCGCGGGTCTGATCCTTCTCGCCGCCTCGGTGGCCACCGGAATCGCCGGTCCGATCTCAGGGCACCTCGGCGAACACCTGAATATTCCGGTAGTAATGGGCATCAGTGCGGCAACCGGTGGGATTGGCCTATTCGTGGTCTCTCTCGGCGGTAGTTTCGGTTCCTACCTGCCCGGCCTCGCGTTGTTCGGATTCAGCTACGGCGTGGGGTACGCGATGTCCAACATCGGCACGCAGTCGGTTGTCGCCCGGGAGCTGGTGGGCGAAGCGTCCGGTGTCACCCTCGCGATCGTTATCGGGGTCTCCGGCCTCGCGGTGGCGGCCGCGGCGACGCTGATCGACATCCAGTCGAGAAGTGTGGGGCTCACGGAGGCCATCGAGGACATCATGCGGTGGACTGCGGCAGGAAGCATCGTGGCCTCCGGGCTTCTCCTCGTGGTAGCTCGCCGCCGACCGTGACCGGCACGAGACGGCCGGAGGACCGTGCGCCATCCCCTCCCCGCTCGTAGACTGCCTTCCGGATCAGCTCGTGGGATTCGGAGCGCTGGCCGCCGTGGTGACCAGGTGCCCGAAGACTGGGCTAGACCCGGCTGGCCAGGGCTGATCCCTCCGCCAAAAGGTCGTCCAACTCCTCGTCCGAAATGGCGCCAGCGCCGAGCGCGTGCAGGATGGTCAGGCCCTGGACCCGCCCGGCCACCTTCGGGTCGATGTCCGAGTCCATGCTTGGATCGAGAGCGGCGTTGATCAACGTCTCCGCGCTTGCCGTATCGGTTTCGGGTCCACCTGTCGTCGTGCTTCGCATCTCGCTGACGAACCGGATCACCTCGTCCTGGCTGGCGCCGTGCGGGAAGCGACGGTTCACCGCGAAGTAGAAGACCGCGCCGAGTAGCGTGCCGAAGCCTTCCCAGCCCTGGGAATCGAGGTGGGCTTCGATGCGGTCGTTCTCGGCGCGCTCGCCTTTCACCAACGTGCGAATGTAGGCGACCATGTCAGGACTAATCGTCACGACGCTTCCTCTCCCGACGCTTCTTGGTCATGTTCCACAGCCCCTTGAGGCCGACGGCCACCGCTCCGGCCGCCATGATTACCGAGGCGACTGGGTGCTCCAGATGTGGTCGGTCTGCCGGTGTAGCGGGCTTTTGGCGAGGTGGTGGACGTTGAGGTGCCGCCGGGGCCGCCCTTCGTCTGCTGGACGAATTCACGGAACCCGGCTGTCGCTGCCTTCTCGGTGTTCTGAAGGTTACCTTCTGTCTGATCTGCCTTCTTGACGTGGCGTGGCAGGAAGGCCTCCGCCCGGCTGCCTCGATTCTCTGCCTCAGCGGCCAGACGCTCGCCCGAGGGCCATGCTTCACCAGGGCGGTTGGGGACGGCTCCGGGAGCGATGGCGTTCCCGTACGCGGCGAGGTGTCCGGCTGCCTTGCTGGTCAGGCGACCGAGCCGGCCCGCCTTGTCCGCAGCGGTACGGCTCTGCGTCATCGCCGGGGCCCGGTGCGTCGAGTACCTCGACAGCCACCTGCTCGCCGCCGTTCCCCGGGAGCCGGAGCAGCCGGTGCCCGCGCCGCAGGCGGCGCCGTCGCCTCCGGTCGCGGACCCGACCGCGCTGCTGCGTCGGATCGGTCAGCACTACGCCGGGCAACCGGTGCTGGTGTCGTTCGACCGAGCGGGCTGCCGGCTCTGGCTGGCCGAGGGGGACCACGTGCAGCCGCTTGCCCGAGCCGCGACCCTCGACGACGCGGTATCCGCCCTGCGGCTCACCGGTCGGGAATAGCGCAAAGAGCCGACGAGGAGTTCACCGGTTGTCGAGCTGCATCCACAGGTCCGGCCGCGCGAGCGGATCGAAGCCGAGCTTGGCGTACACGTCATGGGCGTCCCTGGTGGCCAGCAGGATGCGGCGTACGCCGAACTCCGCGAGATGGTCGCGGACCGCACCGGTGAGCCAGGTGCCCAGCCCACGCCCGCGCGCGGCAGGCTCGATGTAGACATCGCAGAGCCAGGCGAAGGTGGCTCGGTCGGTCACCGCCCGGGCCACCGCTACCTGGCGCCCGTCCTCCGGCCGGTAGACGCCGAAGCCGATCGAGCCCGCGAAGGCGCGCTCCACGGTCGCCCGGTCCCGCCCCCGGGCCCAGTACGCGTCGGTGGAGAGCCAGTGGTGGACCAGGTCAAGGTCGAGCCGCTCGGGGGCGGTGCTGAGCAGGTAGCCATCGGCTCGGGTCAGGGTGTGCATCGGCCCGATGCTAGACGCTGCCTTCTACTGCTTCAGCAGCCAGTTCTTTCGTCCTGGTCTGCTGGGTCGACCACCCGCACCGTTGGCCACGGCTGGTTCGCTCGTACCGTCCACAAGGACGCGCCGATCCTCATCCTGGATGAGGCGACCAGCGCCCTCGACTCTGAGATCGAAGCGGTGATCCAGGAATCCATGGACAAGCTCATGGCTGGCCGCACGGTGAACGCCGTCGCGCACCGACTCTCCACGATCGCCCGCATGGAAGATCGTCGTACTCGATAGGGGCGAATCGTCGAGGACGTTACGCACGCCGAGCTACTCGGCCGCAACGGCCGCTACGCCGCCCTGTGGGCGAGGCAGGTTGGTGGCTTTCTCGGAGAGTGACCGCACGAGCGGACGTGCCTCAGCCATTCCCATGCGGGGTGGACGCGGTCACGCCCCCGTCAAGTTGTGAGACGGTCTGTGCAGGCCTCGCGCGGTGGTGATCATGCCTTGGGCGCCGCCAGGGTTGATGAACACGATTTTGCCGAGTTGAGGATGTTCCGCAGGGTGTTCGGTGTGGTCTGGCTGAGCCGCCGAGGTGTGGGCCTGGCGGTCCGGGGTTACCACCAGGCCCACCCGTTAGATCGCATGGGCCGTTGCCCGGTATGGGCTGCAGGGGCGCGCAGGACTGTGGGACAGGCTCACCGCCAGTATCTGCCAGCAGAGAGACCGGCCCCGGCCGCCAACTTCTTGACCACGGCTCTGACCGACCTGTTTGAACGGGCGGTGCGGCGCTGGTATCGCTTCAGCACCTCGGGAACCTGTTCGCGGAAGGCGTGCCGGCAGCCGTCTGTGGGGCACACCAGGCGCCGTACCCGCGGGCGGACCACCACCCACCGCCACGAATTTTACTCACTGCATGTATGCCACTACCTAGCGTCTTGTTCTGGGTCGGTAAGTCTACTATCCTCCGACAGGTGCGAAGCGGACGGTTAACCCGGCTTCCCGCCTTTTCATTACCATTCGCTGCCCTTTTCGCATCATTGTGTATATTGCTCTGCCTTGCCCACGGCTATACCGGGCATCATCGAAGTAGTGCGAGCCAAGCGCATCTTGCCGCTCAGGCCGCCGTGCACCAGCATTCGAAGCATCATCATCACCCCTCGATCCAATGCCGACCTGTCGCGCCCACGAAGCGCTGGAATACGTCGGGTTCGCATGTCAAGCTCGTGGCCACGCAAGCCGTCCCATTGCCGAGCGATCAGGCAGTACTCACGCGCGTGCCGGAATACCGTGCACCTCAGCGGGCCGAGGCGGGCCGGCAGCGTCTCTTGTTGAAGTGCGTAGCGCGGAACTGACGGTCAAGGGCATCTCCATGTCATTGACCAGTCATTCACGCGAAAGGTCACACATACCATGCAAGCCGCTATCCCTGCACGCCCGCTTCCCGGTCCGGCGCAGATCCTGGGGCACCCGACCGGTGTCCATCACACACCTACAGATTTGATAGGGAACACGCCGATCGTGTGGGTCGGCCGACCACTCACCTCTGCTGCCCACGGTTTCTGGGCGAAGCTTGAGGCGTTCAGTCCCGGAGGTATCAAGGACCGCAGCGCACTACACCTTGTGGCGCAGGCGCGCAAGCGAGGTGACCTCAGCCCGGGAGCCATGATTGTCGAATCGACCAGTGGAACCTTCGGGTTGGGACTCGCGCTGGCAGCCAACGCGTACCAGCATTCACTCACGCTGGTGACCGATCCCGGCCTTGAGCCGATTATGCAACGGCTACTGACCGCCTCGGGGGCTGCGATCAGCGTCGTCGACCGCCCACATCTACAGGGCGGGTGGCAGCAGGCCCGGCGGGAGCGCGTGGGCGAGATTCTGGCCGCTACCCCTGGTTCTTGGTGCCCGGACCAGTACAACAACCCGGACACGTTGCCCGCCTACGAGGGTCTCGGTCTGGAGCTTATCGCACAGCTGGGACGCATCGATGTCCTGGTGTGCAGCGTCGGTACGGGTGGCCACTCCGCCGGCACGTTCGCGCCTATACGCCGGTACTTCCCACACGCACGGCTTGTCGGGGTTGACACCATCGGCTCAACGATCTTTGGTCAGCCAGCACGGCACCGGCTGATGAGGGGGCTGGGTAGCAGCATCTATCCCCGCAACGTCCAGTACGGCTGGTTCAGCGAGGTCCACTGGGTGGCACCTGCCGAAGCCGTGTGGGCGTGCCGGCAGCTCGCCGCGCACGGCTATGTCAGCGGCGGGTGGAGCGTTGGCGCCGTCGCCCTCGTCGCCGCCTGGCTGGCGCGGACGTTGCCTGGTGACACCCGTATCGTGGCCGTCTTCCCAGACGGACCACAACGCTACTGGGACACCGTTTTCAATGACGACTACTGCCAACGGCACGACCTGCTTGGCATCGAACCGGCCGCTGAACCCGACAGCATCGGTGCCCCGACCAGCCACGAGGTCCATCGGTGGACCCGCTGCACCCAGATCGTTGACCTTGGGCAGGGTGATCGGCAGTGAGGGATGTTCTCGGGCAATTCGGCTCTTTCGGCCGGCCGGTACGCCTGCTCCTGATCAACCAGTTCGGCATCAATCTCGGCTTCTACATGCTGATGCCGTACCTCGCGAACTACCTGTCGGCGCAGCTGCTGCTCGCCGGCTGGATCGTGGGGCTCGTCCTGGGCGTACGCAACTTCAGCCAGCAGGGCATGTTCGCCGTCGGCGGGAGCCTCGCCGACCGGTTCGGGTACAAGCCGTTGATCGTCGCTGGCTGCACGCTGCGTACTGTCGGCTTTGCCCTTCTCGGGCTGGTCGATTCCGTGGCTGTCCTCGTCATCGCAGCGGCAGCCACTGGTCTGGCCGGGGCGCTGTTCAACCCAGCGGTACGCGCCTACCTGGCTGAGGACGCCGGCGAACGGCGGGTGGAGGCGTTCGCCATGTTCAACGTCTTCTACCAGGCCGGCATCCTGGTCGGCCCGTTGGTCGGGCTCGTGCTGACCGCGGCTGACTTCCGCCTGACATGTCTCGTCGCGGCCGCCGTGTTCGCCATCCTGACCGTCGCACAGGCTCGCGCACTACCGGCGCGCGGTGGGCGAAGGGGCGAGCCAGGCGGGGTTGGGTTGCTCAGCGAGATGTTGTCTTCCTGGCGGCAGGTGCTGCGCAACCGACCGTTCATGCTGTTCACCGTGGCGATGGCCGGTTCCTACGTGCTGTCGTTTCAGGTCTATCTCACGCTGCCCCTCACCATCGAAGCAAACGCTCCCAGCCCGGCAGTGGAGAAGCTTGCCGTCGCGGCCATGTTCGCGGCCTCAGGTCTGCTTGCCGTCCTCGCGCAGATCCGCGTCACCGCCTGGTGCAGGCGACGCTGGTCACCACACCGCTCACTCACCTGGGGAGTCGCGCTGCTGGGTACGGCGTTCCTACCTGTAGCCGCGGCGAGTACCGGGCCACCCATGCTCGTCGTCGCGTCGGCCGTTCTCGCCGGAGCGATCATCGCCGTGGCGACGATGGTGGCTTACCCATTCGAAATGGACATGGTGGTCACGTTGGCCGGTGCGGGCCGGATCGCCACACACTACGGGGTCTACAGCACCGTCTCCGGTATCGCTGTCGCCATCGGTAACATGCTCGCTGGCGGCGCAGTCGACTGGGCGCGATCCACACAGATGCCCATCGTGCTCTGGCTAGCGCTCGCGGCACTCGGCGTGGCCTGCGGCACGGCGATTCTGTGGTTGGGCAGGCGCGGCTTGCTCGGGCCTGCGATTCCCACGAAACAAGCGGCCACTGTCACCGCCTGAGTCCCGGGTACCGGTTCGCGGCAGTCCATTGCCGCGAACCGGTACTGACGGTAACGGTCGTCCCGTCTGCAGGATGGTTCGGAACGCGGCCTGGTCAGCCGGCTGAGTGCGAACGCTCGACCGCCAGTGAGATGTGACTGCGCAGTGTCGCTGAGCGTTTCCAGCACGACTGATCGGCCTCGCGACTCGCTCGTTGGGGCCGCCGAGGTTGGTGGCATTCGTCACCGTCGAGGCGGCCCCACCCCACGGTCCAGGGAGGGTGACACCCGGCCTCAGGAGCGTTTCTCGATCTCGGCACGGATGTCGGTGAAGTTGGCGCGGGCCGTGCTGGCCGACGCGGAGTACATCACGATCATGCCGACGCTACCCTTGTCCGCCCAGGCGCAGACTCCGAGCGGGATGTCCGAGGCGCTCCCGTCACCACATTTCGCGACGCCGCCGAGGGGGTCGGTGGAGACCGTGGACATCTTGCGAACGTTCAGGTCCGACGCGAGCTTCTCGACGGTGGCATCCAACTCCTGGGCCGGGTTGAGGACGAAGCCAGAGGCGCCAGCGATCATGATGATGTTCTCATCCTCGAAGCTGCCGTAGAAGGCCCCGACCGTGCTGTTCCCGCTGCTGACCTTGGCCTCCAGCTCCTTCACCAACTCGTCGGCGAGCGCCTTCAGCTCCGAGTCGGTGCTCCTGGCCCGACCGTCGAGTGTCTTCGGTGCGACGAGGCGTATCTGTGGTTCAGGACTGGGCTCGGGGCTGGGCTCGGTCGACGGGGTTGGTTCCGCGCTGTCGGCGGCTTGCGACGCTTCCGCCGCGGGCGGGGCGGCGGCCGGGGACGGCGCCGAGTTGTCGCCGCCGGAACGGGTGAGGTATGCCAGGCCACCCAGCGTGAGCAGGAGTAGGCCGGCCAGGCCAAACGAGAGCAGCAGGGTGAACCGTGCCGGTCGGCGGGACGCCGGCGCCGCCGAATCGGACGGGGCCGCGGGGCTACCTGTCTCCGCTGGTCGCCGATCCTGGTCAGCCAGGTCGGGCTCGACCGGAGGGATCGGCGGGATAGCGCGGTGCACCTGGGTCGGCTCATCCATTGTGGCCGACCAGTGGGGAGGGGCCGGCGGGGCGGGAGGGGCCGACCAGGAGCGCGGGGCCGGTGTGGGGTCGAGCGGGGGAGGGGGCCGCCAGCCGTCCGGTCGCGGTTCGGGGTGCTCCGGACGCGCGTGCCGGGCTGCGCGCGGCGGTGCGGACGGCGGCGGGTAGCTGGGCTGCGCACCGGGCTCCGGCGGGCTAGACCAGGGATCGACCGGTGAGGACATGACAACGCCTCCAGGCGAGGGTGCTGGCGGCTGATGCTAGCCGGTCCGGGCCCCGGTCCACCGGACCGACCCCCGCCGGCCAGAAACGCATCGTGGTGGCCACCCGAGGGCGGCCACCACGATCACGGGGAGGGGGCAGGTCAGGCCGGGAGGCTGGCGACCCCGGCCGGCAGGAACCGCTTGCCGGTGACCCGTTCGGTGGTGCCGGTGCGGTCCAGGTACGGCGTGACGCCGCCCAGGTGGAACGGCCAGCCGGCGCCCAGGATCAGGCACAGGTCGATGTCCTGCGCCTCGGCGACCACGCCCTCGTCGAGCATCAGCTGGATCTCCTGCGCCAGCGCGTCGAGTGCGTTCTGCCGGACCTGCTCGGCGGTGAGCGGCTGGTCGCCGACCACCAGCAGGTTGGCCACCTCGGCGTTGATCTCGTCGTTCACGACGATCGGTTTGCCGGCCTCGGCGATCCGCTTGAGGTTCTCGCTGACACCGAAGCGGTCCGGGAAGGCCGCGTGCAGGATGCCACCGACGTGGTGCGCCACCGCCGGCCCGACCAGCTGCAGCAACGCCAGTGGGCGCATCGGCAGGCCCAGCGGATCGAGCGCGTTGTTCGCCACCTCCAGCGGGGTGCCGGCGTCCACAGCGGCGAACACCGTGCCCAGGAAGCGGGTCAGCAGCCGGTTGACCACGAACGCGGGGGCGTCCTTCACCAGCACGCTCGACTTCTTCAGCTGCTTTCCGACGGCGAACGCGGTGGCCAGGGTGGCGTCGTCGGTCCGTTCACCGCGGACGATCTCCAGCAGCGGGAGCACGGCGACCGGGTTGAAGAAGTGGAAGCCGACCACCCGTTCCGGGTGCTCGAGGTCCGCGGCCATCGCCGTCACCGACAGCGACGACGTGTTGGTGGCCAGCACCGCCTCGGGCTTGACGATCTTCTCCAGCTCGGCCCAGACCTGCTTCTTGACGTTGAGGTCCTCGAAGACGGCCTCGATGACGAAGTCCGCGTCGGCGAAGACGGACTTGTCGACCGACCCGCTCACCAGGCCGTACAGCTTGGCGGCGGTGCCTTTGTCCATCCGGCCCTTGCTGACCGACTTCTCGATCTGCTCGTGCACGTAGGCCACGCCCTTGTCGACCCGGGCCTGGTCCAGGTCGGTCAGGACGACCGGTACCTGGAGACGGCGGGCGAACAGGAGCGCGAGCTGGCTGGCCATCAGGCCGGCGCCGACGATGCCAACCTTGGTCACCGGCCGGGCCAGGTCCCGGTCGGGCGCCCCGGCCGGACGCTTGGCCCGCCGCTGCACCAGGTCGAACGCGTAGAGGCCGCTGCGCAGCTCCGGCGAGAAGACCAGGTCGGCCAGCGCCTCGTCCTCGGCGGTGGTGCCGGTGGCGAAGTCCGCCTCCTTGGCCATGCCGAGCAGTTCGAGGGCCTGGTTCGCGGAGGGGACGGCGCCGTGCAGGCGGGCGTCCAGGGTCTGCTTGGCGAAGAAGAGGACGCCGTCCCACATCTCCCGGTCAACCTCGGGCCGGGTCACGGTGTGCTCGCCGCGGACCACGCCGGCGGCCCACTCCAGGGACCGTTCGAGGAAGTCCGCCGGCTCCAGCAGGACGTCCGCGAGGCCCATCTCCGCCGCCTGCTTCGGCTTGAGCATCTTGTTCTGCATCAGCGGGTTCTGGATGATCACCTGGGTCGCCGCCGGGATGCCGACCAGGTTCGGCAGCAGCTGAGTGCCGCCCCAGCCGGGGACGATACCGAGCGAGACCTCGGGTAGGGCGAGGGCCGCGGCGCCCGCGGACAGCGTCCGGTAGTGGCAGTGTAGGGCCAGCTCCAGGCCGCCGCCCATGGCCGCGCCGTTGACGAAGGCGAAGGTCGGAACGTCGCTGTCCTTGAGCCGGGCGAAAACCCGGTGGCCCAGCCGCCCGACCTCCAGCGCCTGCGCCCGGTCGGTGAGCAACGGCAGGCCGGTGAGGTCCGCTCCGACGCAGAAGATGTAGGGCTTACCGGTCACCGCGACGAACGCCGGCTTCGCCGCCTGGGCTGCCGTGATCGCCTCGTCCAGGCTGGTCAGGCCACCAGGCCCGAGGGTGTTCGGCTTCTTGTGGTCGAAGCCGTTGTCCAGTGTGATCAGGGCGGCGGGGCGGTCCAGGCCCGGTACGTCCACCAAGCGCAGCAAGGCCTTGGTAACGACCTCGTTCGGTGCCGCGATGCTCACTGTGCCTCCTCCATTTGGGACTGCGGGACGCACTGGCCCGACCCGTTGCTCGCGCTCACTTGGCTCCACCCTCCCAGTGCGGGTTCTCCCAGATCACGGTGCCGCCCATGCCGATGCCGATGCACATGGCGGTGAGGCCGTAGCGGACCTCCGGGTGCTCGGCGAAGTGCCGGGCGAGTTGGGTCATCAGCCGGACACCGGACGAGGCGAGCGGGTGGCCGATGGCGATCGCGCCGCCCCACGGGTTGACCCGCGGGTCGTCGTCGGCGATGCCGAAGTGGTCGAGGAAGGCGAGTACCTGGACCGCGAAGGCCTCGTTCAGCTCGAACAGGCCGATGTCGTCGATGGTCAGGCCGGCGATGCGCAGCGCCTTCTCGGTCGACGGGATCGGACCGATCCCCATCACCTCGGGCTCGACGCCGACGAACCCGTAGGAAACCAGCCGCATCGCGACCGGCAGACCCAGCTCCCGTGCGGTCTCCTCGGCGACGAGCAGGCTCGCCGTGGCGCCGTCGTTCAGCCCCGCCGCGTTACCGGCGGTGACCTTGCCGTGCGGGCGGAACGGAGTCTTCAGGGTGGCGAGCTTCTCCATCGAGGTGTCCCGCGGCGCCTCGTCCACGGTGGCCAGACCCCAGCCGGCCTCCGGGTCCCGGATCGCCACCGGCACCAGGTCGTCCTGGAGCTTGCCGTTGGCGTACGCCTTGGCGGTCTTCTGCTGGGAGGCGAGCGCGAACGCGTCGGTGCGCTCCTTGGTGATGTGGGGTACCCGGTCGTGCAGGTTCTCCGCGGTAGCCCCCATGACCAGGGCGGACTGGTCAACCAGTCGCTCCGCGACGATCCGCGGGTTCGGGTCGACTCCCTCGCCCATCGGGTGGCGGCCCATGTGCTCGACCCCACCGGCGATGGCGACGTCGTACGCGCCCATGGCGATGCCGCCGGCGACCGTGGTCACCGCGGTCATCGCGCCCGCGCACATCCGGTCGATGGCGAAGCCGGGCACGGTCTTGGGGAGGCCGGCCAGGAGCGCGGCGGTGCGGCCGATGGTCAGGCCCTGGTCGCCGATCTGGGTGGTGGCGGCGACGGCGACCTCCTCGACCCGCTCCGGCGGCAGCTGCGGGTTACGGCGCAGCAGCTCGCGGATGCAGCGGATCACCAGGTCATCTGCGCGGGTGTTGGCGTACATGCCCCCCGCTTTGCCGAACGGGGTGCGGACGCCGTCAACAAAGACGACATCCCGAACTTCACGGGGCACTTGAGCCTCCTAGCCGGATAGCCGGACTGGCGTTTTCTCGGATGCTACTTGTCAGTAACCAACTGGAGTACCACCCCCTGTGTGGCCCACCCCACATCGATGGCTCAGGTGTCGGCTGGCGGTGGGCCGACCAGGGCCCGGGTCAGGTCTGGCTGCAGCAGCGCGATCTGCCACTCGCGCGCACCCAGGCCGCGTAGGGTCTCCGCCACGGCGCCCTCGGTGATCTCCTCGGGCGGGACCCAGGCGAGGCGGCGAATCGAGTCCGGGGCGATCAGGTTCTCCGGTGGCAGGGTGTGCGCGCCGGCGGTTCCGACGACCACCTCCCGGCACCGGCTCAGCCGGGCCGCGGCGACCGGGTCCCGCTCGGCCCACCGGTGCGGCGGCGGCGGACCCTCGACCGCCGGCGCGACCGGTAGCGCCTCCGCTGGCAACTCCCGGGCATCGTCCAACGCCGCCAACCAGGTACGGGCCAGCCGGCGTACCGAGCGACCGCCGAAACCCGGCAGGGTCAGTAGCGTCTTCTCGTCCCGTGGATCCAGCTCGGCGGCGGCGACAATCGCCGAGTCCGGCAACACCCGTCCCGGCGCCGCGTCGCGGCGCGCCGCGATCTGGTCCCGGGCGTACCACAGGGACCGTACCCGGGCCTGCGCCCGCGCCCCGCGGACCCGATGGATGCCCGAGGTGCGGCGCCAGGGGTCGGCGCGGACCCGGGGCGCGCGGGCACCATTGCGGACCAGCGCGGCGAACTCCTCGGCCGCCCACTCGGCCTTGCCCTGCCGAGTCAACTCGGCGTCGAGCGCGTCCCGGAGCTCGACCAGCAGCTCCACGTCCAGGGCGGCGTAGGTCAGCCAGGACTCCGGCAGCGGCCGGCTCGACCAGTCCGCCGCCGAGTGGTGTTTCTCCAGGCTGAAGCCGAGCAGGTTCTCGGTCAGCGCGGCGAGCCCGACCCGCTCGAAGCCGGCGAGCCGGGCGGCCAGTTCGGTGTCGAAGAGGCGCCGTGGCCGCAGGCCCAGCTCGGCCAGGCAGGGCAGATCCTGGCTGGCCGCGTGGAGCACCCACTCGGCCGCGCCGATGGCCTCGTCCAGACTGGTCAGTTCCGGCAGCGGCAGCGGGTCGATCAGGGCGGTGCCGGCGCCGGCGCGGCGCAGCTGCACCAGGTACGCCCGCTGGCTGTACCGGTAGCCGGAGGCGCGTTCGGCGTCCAGCGCCACCGGCCCGGTGCCCTGGGCGAAGCGGGCCACGACCTCGGCCAACTCCGCCGGGGTGGTCACCGGCTGAGGGGTGCCCTCGCCGGGCGCGGTCAGCGGGGTGGGGCCGCCCTCGGCGTCGCGCCGGGTGGTAGCTGGGCCACCAGCGGTCGGGTCAACGTCCGTGTCCCCCGACCGGATCGTCGGCGGGTACGGTGTGTCTCCCGTACGGTTTGCGGCAGCCCGACGGGGTAGGGGTGGTTCGTCGGTCATCCGACAACCCTATTGCGCTACCCGATCGGGCGGGGACAGCCGGTCCAGTGCGTGTCGGGAGTCAGCCGTTTCGGTTGAGCAGACCGAGCAGACAAAGGATGCGCGTGCCGGATACGGTCGTAGACCGCGACATTCGTAGCGGTCGAACATTTAGCGGTCAAGGCCGGCGGTTGCCACCACGCGGCAACGGCATCGGCACGGGGAGGGCATGGCAATCATGAATACGGGTGAGGGATTATCCGAGGTGGGAGGCGAGTCTACGCCTGGACCCACCTGGTCCCCGCCGCTCCAGCCCGGCCCGTCCAGCGCGGCATTCGGGGCCCCGGTTCCTCCGGCGGCCCCGGTTCCTCAAACGACCCCGGCTCCTCCGGCTCCTCCGGCTCCTTCAGCGGTCCCGCCTTCTCCGGCGGCTCCGCCGTACGGCGGCTCGGTCGCGTCTGGCCCCACCCAACCGTCGGCTTTCGGGCCGGGCGTTCCACCGCCGTTCGTGCCCCCTCCGGGCGGTCCAACCGGGCGCTGGCCCAGTGCCCAGCCGGCTCCCGCCCCGGCGTCTCGGCGGCTTGTCCTGTTCGGGCGGGTGGCCGTGGTGCTGGTTGTCGCGGCGCTGCTTTCGGTGACCGGTGTTCAGGCCTACCAGATCCATCAGCTCACCGGCCAACTCGCCGACACCGATCGGCGGCTGGGCGCCGAGCAGCAGGAGAGCCAGGCTCGGCTCGATGGGTTGGAGGCGCGGGCGCGGGAACTGGAGTCGGCGATCGGTGCTGCGTTCGATCCGGAGGCGATCGCCGCTGCCGCGTTGCCCAGCGTGTTTCGGATCCGCGCCGGGCAGTACACCGGCAGCGCGTTCGCCGTCGGTGAGCCGGCCGCCGATGGCGGCACCAATCTCTTCACCAACTTCCACGTGGTCGAAGAGGTCTGGGAGGACGGGGACCGGCAGGTCTTCCTGGAACGCACCGACCAGCGCTACCCGGCCACCATCGTCGAGGTTGACGAGGCCAACGACCTCGCCCAGCTTCGCACCACCAGCACCTTTACCGGGCTGGTCGCCGCCCCGTCCGCGGTCAAGTCCGGTCAGCCGGTCGTCGTTGTGGGCGCGCCCCTCGGCCTGGAAGACAGCGTCACCACCGGTGTGGTGAGCGCGTTTCGTGAGGCCAAGGGGGGTGATCCGCCATTCATTCAGTTTGATGCGCCGATCAACCCGGGTAACTCGGGTGGCCCTGTAATCAACGACGAACAGCAGGTGGTCGGGATCGCCACCGCCAAGGCGTGGGACGCCGAGGGGATCAGTCTCGCCGTGCCGATCGCCACCGCCTGCGACGGTTTCGAGATCTGCTAACCCAGTTCCGGTGCCTCGTTTCATATCAGTTCGCTCTGCCCTGACCCGCGGGTGAACTGCCCGAACTGCTCCACAGGAGGAGTCATGTCCCATCCCCCGATCGAGCCGTCTGGAGCTGCGTCGCAGCCCACCGTGCCGGGGCAGCCGAGTTCGGCGCCCACCGTGCCGGGGCAGCCGGTTCCAGCTGCGTCGCAGCCTGCTGTGCCCGGGCAGCCAACCGGCGATCCTGCCCCCGCGCCAGCCCCGTCGGCCGCGCCCTTGGACAGCACCATGCCGCTCCCGACCGTCAACCCCCCGGTCGAGCAGCCGATGGCGGCCCCGCCGTCGATGTCGGGTCCGCCGATGTCGGCCCCGCCGCCGATGTCAGGTCCGCCGATGTCGGGTCCGCCGTTTGGTACGACTGCTGGCAGCGTCCGGCCGGCTCGGGCGACGGTGATTCTGGCCGTGGTGGCGGGACTGCTGTTCCTCGTTGGTGGGGTGATGACCGGTCTGTTCCTGAATACCACCAGTGAGCTGAACCGGGCGGAGGAGCGGATCAGCGAGCAGCACTCGACCATCGAGGCGACCAGTGCCGAGTTGGAGCAGGTCAAGGTCGACCTGCAACGGGCTCAGGAGACGCTGGCGCGTACCCAACAGGATCTCACCGGTACCCAGAACGACCGGGACGAGCAGGCCCGGCAGAAGGAGGTTATCGCCAGCTGCCTGGACAAGCTCAACACCGCGCTCACCGCGGCGGCGTTCGGCGATGCGGAGGCGTTCGAGGAGGCCAACGAGGGCCTGGAAGAGGTGTGCGCAGAGGCCGACGACTATCTCTGACCGGGCGCGCCCCGGCGCTCAGGGTCGTGCCGGCGGTGCGGCGCTCAGGGTCGTGCCGGCGGTGCGGCGCTCAGGGAGCGCCGTCACCCCGGGCGGCGGTAGGCCGGCGGTCGAGGCGAGCAGGGTGCACCAGGCGTGCAGATGCGGCACGAGCGCGTCATCCACCGGCGTCCAGGACGCCCGGATCTCGACATCGCCGGCCGCGGGTGGCCCAGCCAGATCACCGAACCGGGTGGACATGGTCTGCGTGACGGTCCCCCCGATCGCCCGGTGTCGGGCGTTCCGCACCCTGAGGGCGTCGGTCAGCCAGGCCCAGCCCACCTCTGGCAGGAGCGGATCGGCGGCCAGATCCACCTCAAGCTCGGCGGTGACGTAGGTAACCAGTCGGAGCGTGCCCTGCCACGCCTCGTGCCCGGCGGGGTCGTGGAGGAGGATCAGTCGTCCGTTCGCCACCTCGTCGTCGTCCCGGAGGACGGTCGCGGCGAGGGCGAAGGCGAAGGGGGCCAGCCGTTGGGGCGCGCCGACCTCCTCCAACTGGATCTCGGACCGGGTGGCGGCCGATCGCAGCCCGTCAACCGCGCGGGCGAACGTCTCCGGGTGCGCGGTCGGGGGGGTCATTACTGAAGCGTAAGGGTCTTCGGGCCAGCCGATTCGGCGGCACGCCGGGAACCGGGGCGGCTGGCGACCGCGTCCGGACCCGAATGCCGTTTTGTCGGCGCGGATCACACGATGTGACGGTGCCGGCGGGACGGGGCGGGCGGCGTGGCACGATGGGCCACGATGAGCACCGAGACCACGGGCGCCGCCGCCCGAGACGAGGGGCCGCGCCCCGGCGATCCGGCCGATTCTCCCTTCGTTCGCGCGTGCCGGCGCGAGCCCGGCCCGCACACTCCGGTCTGGTTCATGCGGCAGGCGGGCCGCTCACTGCCGGAGTACCGGAAGATCCGCGCGAACGTGGCGATGTTGGAGTCCTGTCGCCGGCCGGAACTGATTACCGAGATCACTCTCCAGCCGGTGCGTCGGCACGGGGTTGACGCGGCGATCCTCTTCAGTGACATCGTGGTGCCGGTCGCCGCCGCCGGGGTGGCGTTGGACATCGTCCCAGGCACCGGCCCGGTGGTGACCGATCCCGTCACCGCCGCGGCGGATGTGGAGCGGATCCGGCCGATCACCCGCGACGATGTTCACTATGTGGACGAAGCGGTCCGGATGCTGGTCGGAGAGCTGGGTGCGACCCCGCTGATCGGCTTCGCCGGCGCACCGTTCACCCTCGCCAGCTACCTCGTCGAGGGGGGCCCGTCGCGTAACCACACGAGGACCAAGGCCCTGATGTACGGCGACCCGGACCTGTGGCACGCCCTGGCCGGCCGGCTCGCCGAGGTGGCGCTGGCGTTCCTGAAGGTGCAGATCGACGCCGGCGTCTCCGCCGTGCAGCTCTTCGACTCCTGGGCTGGCGCCCTCTCCGAGGCCGACTACCGCCGGTACGTGCTGCCGCACTCAGAGACGGTCCTCGCCGGCCTCGCCGACGCCGGCGTTCCGCGGATCCACTTCGGGGTGGGCACCGGGGAACTGCTAGTCGCGATGGGCGAGGCCGGCGCCGACGTGGTCGGCGTTGACTGGCGTACGCCGTTGGATGTCGCCGCCCGCCGGGTCGGCCCGCAGCGGGCGGTGCAGGGAAACCTGGATCCGTGTCTGCTGTTCGCCCCGTGGCCGGTGCTTGAGGCCGAGGTCCGACGGGTGCTGGCGCAGGGGCGTGCCGCCCCCGGACACATCTTCAACCTCGGCCACGGGGTGCTACCGGAGACCGACCCCGACGTCCTGACCCGGCTGGTGGCCCTGGTCCACGACTTGACCGCTCGGGAAAGCGGAAGGAGCTGAGTGGCATGGCGACACCGTGGCGGATCGCGGTGGTCGGCGGTGGCATCGCCGGCCTCGCCGCCGCCGTCCAGTTGAGGGACCACGTTCCCACCGACACCGAGGTGACGGTTTACGAGCGTAGCGACTCCCTCGGTGGCAAGCTGCGCACCGGCGAACTCGCCGGCGCTCCGGTGGAGTTCGGCGCGGAAGCGTTCCTGATGCGCGACGGCGCCGGTGGGGAGTCGGCGGCGGTGACCCTGATCCGCCGGGTGGGGTTGGCCGACAACATCGTCCATCCCACCGTCGGGCAGGCGGCGCTCCTGGTCGGCGGTGAGCTGCACCCGCTGCCCCGGGGCACGCTGATCGGCGTACCCGGGGACCTCGCGGCGGTCGCGGCGGTGGCCCGCCCGACCGCGGAGGCCGATGTGGACACCGGTCGGCCGTTGCTCGCCCCCGACGCCGATGTCACGGTCGGCGAGCTGGTTCGGGCCAGACTGGGGGACGAGGTCGTCGACCGGTTGGTGGAGCCGATGCTCGGGGGCGTCTACGCCGGCCGCGCCGACGACCTCTCCCTGGCCGCCACCATGCCCGCGCTGACCCGAACCGCCCGGATCGAACACACCCTGGTCGGCGCGGTCCGCGCGGCGCAGGCGGCGGCGCCGCGGTCACCCGGTACGCCATTCTTCGGCACCCTGGCCGGTGGTCTCAGCACCCTGGTCGAGGCCGCCGCGTCGACCAGCGGCGCCACGATCCGGCGGAACGCGACGGTCCGGGCGCTGACCCCGGCCGGCGCGGGCTGGCGCCTGACCATCGGCCCGAACGGCGACGCGGAGCAGGTCCACGCCGACGCCGTGGTGCTGGCGGTGCCGGCCCGGCCGGCGGGGCGGCTGCTCGCCGATGTCGCCCCGGCCGCCGCCGAGAACGTCGGTGACCTGGCCTACGCCAGCATCGCCCTGGTCACCCTCGCGTTGCCGGCGACGGAGCTGCCCGGGCTCTCCGGCCTCCTGGTCCCGGTCGGCGAGGGGCTGCTGATGAAGGCGTCCACCTTCTTCACCACCAAGTGGGGGCACCTGCGCCGGCCCGACGGGTTGACCCTGGTCCGGGCCTCGATCGGCCGGTACGGGGACGAGGCGCAGCTGCAGCGCCCCGACGGGGAGCTCGTCGACACCGTGTACCGGGAACTGTCGGCGGTGCTCGGTGCCGAGCTGCCCACCCCCATCGCCACCCACGTGCAGCGCTGGGGTGGGTCACTGCCGCAGTACGCGCCAGGCCACCTGGAGCGGGTGGCGTCGGCGCGGGCGACGCTGCGGGCGCAGCGGCCAACCCTCGCGTTGGCGGGAGCCGGCTACGACGGCGTCGGGATTCCGGTCTGTATCCGTTCCGGCGCGGCGGCGGCCGACGAGATCATCACTGCACTGAAGGGTTCCGGGATATGACCGAGCAGACCAACGCGGCCCGACTGAACGAGCTGAACGCGACGATCCGGTACACCATGTGGTCGGTGTATCGGGCGAACCACGCCCTGCCGTCACTACGCGAGAACGTCACCGCCGAGGCGACCGCCTTCTTCGACGAACTGGCCGGCGAGGACGTGACCATCCGGGGCACGTACGACGTGGCCGGGCTGCGCGCCGACGCCGACCTGATGATCTGGTGGCACTCCTCGTCGAGTGACGCGCTCCAGGACGCGTACCTGCGGTTCCGGCGTACCACGCTGGGGCGGGCGTTGACCCCGGTCTGGTCCCAGCTCGGGCTGCACCGGCCGGCGGAGTTCAACAAGAGCCACGTTCCGGCGTTCCTCGCCGGTGAGCAGGCCCGGGACTACCTCTGCGTGTACCCCTTCGTCCGCTCGTACGAGTGGTATCTGCTGCCGGACGCGGAGCGGCGGGAGCTGCTGGCCGAGCATGGCGGGATGGCCCGCGGCTACCCCGACGTGCGGGCCAACACGGTCTCCTCGTTCGCCCTCGGTGACTACGAGTGGTTGCTCGCCTTCGAAGCCGACGAGTTGCACCGCATCGTTGACCTGATGCGGGACCTGCGGGCGTCCCGCGCCCGCCGGCACGTCCGGGAGGAGATCCCGTTCTACACCGGCCGGCGCCGCGAGATCGCCGACATCATCGCCAGCCTGCCCTGAGCGTGCCGCCCGCCCCACCCGGCGGTACGGCAGCGGCCCGGCCGGCTGCGCCGCTTTGGCAGCCGGGGGGCCTCGGCTGACCGTCGGGTGGGTAGGACGTGCGGGGGGTCAATCCGAGGTGGGCGTGGTGAACTCCGGCTGGTCGAGCACCCGTAGCCAGGACCCGTCGGGTTGGCGGCGGACGACCTGCGCCCGAGCGCCCGCGCCGTCGCTCGGCGGCGTGGAGGTGAGGGCGAGGTCGCCGCAGACCAGCGTGGGCAGCGGCGCTTCCGGGGTGAATTGTGGCCGGTTGGCGAGCACCTCCTCCCACAGGGCCTGGATTGCCGCGCGCCCGACGGTCTGCTGGCCGGGCGGGTAGGCCATGACCGCGTCCGGTTCGTAGAGCGCGGCGACGCCCGCGGCGTCGCCGGCGTTGGAGCGTTCGACGAACAGCCGGGTGAGGTCCTCGGGCTGCATCGCTTTCGTACGGTCCGACATGGTGTTCCTCTCGATGTTTCCGGTGGAGCGAAGCGTTTCGTTCGGCGCTTGCCTCCAGAACCAAGCGTGCCTTCGGTGACATCAGAAGTCCAACAGATAGTTCTTATGCGAGCTAGAATCTCTCGTTATGGAACTGAGGCAGCTGGAATACTTCGTCGCAGTCGCCGAGGAGGCCAGCTTCACCCGTGCCGCCGAGCGGGTGCGGATCAGCCAACCCGGAGTGAGTGCTCAGATCCGCGAGCTCGAACGCGAAGTCGGCGCCACCCTCATCGACCGCTCCACCCGAAGGGCGAGCCTCACCGATGCCGGCCGGGCCGCACTCGAACACGCCCGGGCCGCGCTCGCCTGTTCTGACGCGATGAAGCAGGCGGTCGGCGACGTGGTCGGACTCATCCGCGGTCGGCTCACCGTCGGCATGGTCATCGGGTGCACCATCACCCCGTTCTTCGACGCCCTGGCGGCGTTCCACCACGCGCACCCCGGCGTGGAGATCACCCTGCTCGAGCACCACTCGGCCCGGCTCCTCCAGGACGTCCAGGCCGGTGCTGTCGACCTCGCTCTCATCGGCACCGCCGATCCCACGCCGGCCGGGTCGAACTCCCTCACGATCATCAGCGAGCCACTCGTCGCCCTCGTCCCACCCGGGCATCTCCTCGCCCAGAAAGCGGCCGTGACCGTGGCCGAACTCGCCGACCACCCACTGGTGTGCATGCCCGAGGGCACCGGCATCCGTACCGTCCTCGACCGGGCCTGCACCCAACACCGCGTCCGACCGGCCATCAGCGTCCAGGCCAGCGCCGCGGACGCCATCGCCGACCTCGCCGCCCGCGGGCTGGGCGTGGCCGTCCTCGCCGAGTCCATGTCGTGGGACCACCACGGCCGCCTGATCGCGCTGCCGATCGTCGACATCGACGAGCCAGCCCTGCTGGCCCTGGTCTGGAGCGGCACGCAGAGCCCAGCCCTCGATCGACTGGTCCGACACTGCCGCGACACCTTCGCTACCGGGCCGGGATCCCGGGCGCTGGCCCGGTAGCGATCCGCGGTGTGCTACGCCGCCGGGGCGTTCCGGCGCATCGGCGTGTGTCGAATGCCGTCCTCGAGGTACTCCGGCCCGGTGACCGTGAACCCGTGTCGGGTGTAGAAGTCGACCAGCTGTGACTGCGCTTCGAGGGTGCACGGGCTCTCGCCGACCTCCACGAGGGCCGCGGTCATCAGCTGGCCCGCGTACCCCGCGCCGCGTACCTCCTTCGCCACCACCACCCGGCCGATCTGTCGCTGACCGTCCGGACCGGCCAAGATCCGCAGGTACGCCACCGGCGCCCCGGCCTGCTCCAGCCAGAGATGGCGGGTGCCCGGCTCCACGTCCCGGCCGTCCAGCTCCGGGTACGGGCACTCCTGCTCCACCACGAACACGTCCACGCGTAGCCGGAGCAGGTCATGGAAGGCGCGGGCGGACAGGTCGGCGAAGGAAGCGGTCCGGAGCTCAGTGGTGGGCAGCATCCTGCGATGGTAGATCGCTGCCCGATGCCGATGCCGATGCCGATGCCGATGCCGATGCCGATGCCGATGCCGATGCCGATGCCGATGCCGATGCCGATGCCGGCTGCCGGGCGGCGGAGCGCCGCCGGCGAAGCAGCGTGCCGGCGACCGCCACCGCGAGCAGCGCGGCGACCGCGGCCCCGATCGTCCACGGGCCCAGACCGTCCACCCACCCGCTGATCGTGGCCTGCACCCGACCGGCCGCGTCGATCACCGGGTCGTTGACGTCGCCGCCGGCGAAGAGTCGGATCTCGTACCAGCCGTACCAGGCGACGTAGCCGCCGGTCAGCACCAGGAGCAGGCCGGCGACCCGGCCGAGCAGCGGCCCGGCCCGCCGGGTGCGCCGGACCAGAGACTCCCGGGCCAGCGCGACCGCGAGCGCGGCGGCGCCGACCATCAGCCCCATCCCGACCGCGTACGCGACGAAGAGCCCGGCCCCGGCGAGCGGGCTACCCGCCCGGAATCCAGCGACCACCACGGCCAGGAACGGTCCGATGGTGCAGCCGAGGGAGGCGATCGCGTAGGCCGCACCGAAGAGAACCATCGATCCAAAGCTGCGCCGAACCTCGGGACCGTTGGCGATCCGGGGGGCGAAGGTCGGTAGCGCCCGGCCCGCGGCGAGCCAGCCGCCGGTGGCGACCAGGGCGAGCCCGATCGCGACCGACACCCAGGGCAGGCGGCTGGCCAGGGCGTCGGCGGCGGGGCCGGCGAGGAGCCCGAACCCACCGAAGACGGCGACGAAGCCGAGGGTCATGGCGGCCGTCAGGGCCAACGCCCGACCCACCGGCGCGAGCGGCCCGCGACCGTCCGCCGGGCTGTCCCCCAGCACCAGCATCGACAGGTACGCCGGCAGCAGCGCGAAGCCGCACGGGTTGACGGCGGCGAGCAGCCCGGCGCCGAGCGCGAGACCGTAGGGGGCGTCAACCATCTCAGGTCAGCTCCGCGACCCGCTCGCGTAGGTCGGCCTGGGAGAGCGAACCCTTGTGGACGACCTTGCCGGTGGAGTCCAGCAGCACGTAGTACTGCTGCGAGACCACCTCGAACCGCTGCCACACCTCGCCCGCGTCGTCGGCCAGCTGTGGGAAGCCCTCGATGCCCGTGTCCTGAGCGAATCGGCGCATCGCGTCGTCACCGCTGCCGAGCCCGGCCACCCCGACCACGTTCACCCGGTCGGCGTTCTCCCGCTGCACGGCCGTCACCGAGTCGGCCTCGCCCCGGCACGTGGGGCACCAGGCGGCCCAGAACCAGAAGACGGTGGGCTTGCCGGCGAGGCTGGCCCCCGTGAACGTGTCACCGTCGATGGTGCGGGCGGTGAAGTCGAGGGTCTGCGGCACCTCGGCTGCTGGCTCGCCGGTCGGGCTCGCCGCGGTGCTGGCGGGCGCGCTGCTGGACGCGGTCGTCGGGGCGGGGGTGGGCTCGTCACCCGCGGCGGTGTCCTCGGAGCTCCCGCAGGCGGAGAGCGCCAGAACTATGGTTAGTGCGATCGGGATTGACCGGGTCATGGTGGGCATGTCCGGATGTTAGCCCGGGTGCGGCACCGGGTCTTCTTACCGCTCGCTAACGTCGGCGTCCCAAACGCCACCCGGCTGTCTCCGCCTGGAAGCCGCTACCTGGAGTGATCAGCCGGCCCCTGCCCTGCTGTCCCCGTTCGCTCAGGATGGTCGGGCTCCGACCGAGTCGCGGACCTGGGCGCCCTCGGTTCCCTCCTTGCGCCGGGCACAGTTCGCGCAGCAGAAGAAGCGGCCGGAGACCTCGACGCCGTGGCCTACGATCTTGACCTGGCATTGTTCGCAGATCGGAGCCAGCTTGTGCGCGGCGCACTCGAAGCTGTCAAAGGTGTGCACGTCACCGCTGATCGTACGCACCTCAAAGGTCAACCAGTAATCATTCTCGCAAACCTCACAGGTTGCCATGCTATTCCCCCAGAGTATGGATTCCGGAGATAAGCGTTAAACATCGAATCGGCGCCGGCAACCGGAATCGGTAAACCGGGAGGGCCGATCGACATCCGGGTGCGCGGCCAGCCGGGTGGCTTCGCCCCGACGGCAGCGGTGCGCCCTGCTCCGGTTGGCCGGCGCCGTCAGGACTCGTGGGGCTTCAGCCGGAGGGACACCGAGTTCACACAGTGCCGGGTGTCCTTCGGGGTGAAGCCCTCACCGGTGAAGACGTGCCCCAGGTGGCTGTCGCAGCGGGCACAGCGGATCTCCGTCCGGACCATGCCCATACTCCGGTCCTCGACCTCCCGAACCCGTCCGGGAATGGCGTCGTCGAAGCTCGGCCAGCCGCAGTGGGAGTCGAACTTCGTATCGCTGGCGAACAACTCCTGGTCGCAGGCGCGGCAGTGGTAGACCCCCGGGGTCCTGGTGCTCACGTACTCACCGCTCCCCGGGGCCTCGGTGCCGCGCTCCCGCAGCACCCGGAACTCCTCGGGGCTGAGCCGGACCCGCCACTCGTCCTCGGTGCGGGGCAGTTCGCTGTCGTCGAGACTCACCCGCCAACAGTACGTCGAAGGTCGGAGTCATCGCATATGGTCGCGCAATGGGTGGCACGAGGGCCGCAGCCGAAGAGATCGAGGTCGCCGGGCGGCGGGTCCGGCTGAGCAGCCCCGAGCGGGTGGTTTTCCCACAACGGGGCTACACCAAGGCCGACGTCTTCCACTACTACCTCGCCGTCGGTCCGGGCATCATGCGGGCGCTCGGCGAGCGGCCGACCACCCTGCAACGCTTCCCCGACGGGATCGAGGGGGAGGCCTTCTTCCAGAAGCGGGTGCCGGCGCGCGGGGTGCCACCCTGGGTTCGCACCGCGCAGATCAGCTTCCCCAGCGGCCGGAAGGCGGCCGAGCTCTGCCCGGCTGATCTGGCTCACGTGGCGTGGGCAGCCCAGATGGGCACCGTGGTCTTTCACCCGTGGCCGGTGCGTGCCGGCGACCCGGACCACCCCGACGAGCTGCGGATCGACCTCGACCCGCAGCCCGGCACCGACTTCGCCGACGCGGCGGAAGCGGCGGCCGAGCTCCGCGGGATCCTGGCCGAGCTGGGTGTCCCCGGTTGGCCGAAGACCTCCGGCGGTCGGGGCGTCCACGTCTATCTGCGGATCCAGCCGCGCTGGACCTTCGTCGAGGTCCGCCGGGCGACCATCGCCCTGGCCCGGGAGCTGGAACGGCGCCGCCCCGAGCTGGTCACCACCGCGTGGTGGAAGGAGGAGCGTGGCGCCCGGGTCTTCGTCGACTACAACCAGATGGCCCGGGACCGGACGATCGCGTGCGCGTACTCGCTGCGGGCCAACGCCCGCGCCACCGCCTCCGCGCCGCTGGCCTGGGACGAGTTGGCCGACGCCGAGCCGGACGACTTCGACCTGCGCAGCGTGCCGGCGCGGCTGGCCGAGCGCGGTGACCCGCACGCCGGCATCGATGACGCCCCGTGGGACCTCACGCCGCTGCTGGAGTGGGTCGAGCGGGACGCCGCGAACGGGCAGGGCGACCTGCCCTACCCGCCGGAACACCCCAAGATGCCCGGCGAGCCGAAGCGGGTGCAGCCGTCCAAGGACCGCGACCGCCCCCGCTGAGCCGTCACAGCGGCAGCTTCATGCCCTCGTGGCTGGCGACGAAACCGAGGCCCAGATAGAAGCGGTGCGCCTCCTGCCGGGACTTGTCGGTCGTCAGCTGGACCAGCGCACACCCACGCGCCCGCGCCTGGTCGATCGCCCAGGCCATCAGCTGCCGGCCCAGCCCCCGTCCGCGTTGGTCGGAGCGGACCCGGACCGACTCGATCAACTGTCGCTCGGCGCCGTGCCGGCTGAGCCCAGGAATGTAGGTGAGCTGCATGCAGCCCAGCACCTCGCCGCCGGCCTCGGCGACGACGAGCTGGTTGCGCGGGTCGGCCATGATTGCCGCGAACGCCCGCTCGTAGCGGGCGTCAACCTGCCCCACCTCCCGGGTGCGCCCCAGCCGGTCGTCGGTGAGCAGGTCGAGCACGGCGGGCAGGTCGACCCGGACCGCCTCTCGGAAGATCACGTCGCTCATCCGGGGAGGATGACACAACGGCGGGCGCCCCGGCCACGACCGAGGTCACTGTGGCGGGCAGCTTTTCCCCTCAGCCGGCACGGCAAGGTCAACCAGGTACGCGTCAACCGCCGCGTTGATGCAGTCCGTCTGCGGATAGGCGGTGTGCCCCTCGCCCTCCCAGGTGAGCACCCGACCCACGCCCAGCATCTCGGCCAGCGCCGGGGTCTGCTCGTAGGGGGTCGCCGGATCCCCCGTGGTGCCCACCACCAGGATTGGTGGCGCCCCGTCCGCGGCCCCGGTCGGGTACGGGTCCCGGCCGCCGGGCCACTCGGTGCAGGCGAGCAGGCCGACCGCGAGCGCCGGGCCGAACAGCGGGTACTGCTCACGCCACTGCGACTGGAGCTCCCGGATCTGCTCCCGGCTCGGCCGCTCCGCCTCGTCGGCGCAGTTCACCGCGAGGTTCGCGTCGAACAGGTTCGAGTAGGTGCCGTCGGGCTCCCGACCCGCGTACGCGTCGGCGAGGCGGAACACCCCGGTCGCGTCCCCGCCCGCCAACTCGTCGATCGCCTGGGCCAGCTGCTCCCAGCCGGCCTCGGTGTAGAGCGAGGAGACCACCGCGTAGAAGATCCACCCCGGAGTCGCCTCCCGCCCATCGTCGCCCCGGACCGGGGAGACCCGCGCCTTGTCGATCGCCGAGGTGACCGCCTCCCGCGCGCTGGGGGCGATCGGGCAGCGGTCGGAGTTGGTGGAGCACCACAGGGAGAAGTTGTCGAAGGCCCGCTCGAAGCCCTTGGCCTGGCTCTCCGAGCTGGCCACCTGGTCCAGCCGAGGGTCAACGGCCCCGTCCAGCACCAGCGCCCGCACCCGCTCCGGGTGGAGTTGGGCGTAGACGGCGCCGAGCAGGGTGCCGTACGAGTAGCCGAGATAGGTCAACTTCTCGTCGCCGACGGCAGCCCGGATCGCGTCGATATCGTGGGCCGCCTGCTCCGTGCCGTACAGCGCGAGCTGGTCGCCGTAGCGGTCGCCGCACTCGCGCCCGATCCGCTGGTTCAGCTCGACGAGACCGTCGAAGGACTGCTGGCTCACCGGGTCCGGGTCGTAGCCGAAGCTGGCGTCGAGGCTGGCGTCCGAGACGCACTCCACCGGGCTGGAACGGCCCACCCCACGCGGGTCGAAGCCGATGATGTCGAAGTGCTCGATGATCGGGACAGGTAGATGACCCCTCCATCCGGGGTGGGAGAGGTAGACAGCGGTGTCAATGCCGGAGCCACCCGGTCCACCGGGGTTGATCAGCAGCGAGCCGATCCGGTCCCGTTGGTGCGTGGAACGGATCCGCAGTAGCGCGATCTCGAAGGTCTCCCCGGCACCCGGGCCGGCGGTGGCGGCGGCGCCGTCGGCCCAGTTTCGGGGGACCTTGATCCGGGTGCACTCATAGCTCATGCTCGGGGGAACAGGCCCCACCAACTCCTCGGCCACCTCCGGACAGGCCTGCCAGGTCGGCGTGGTGCCGGACTGCTCCGAGGGCTGGGCCTCGGTGCGCGGCGCGAACGCCGGCAGGGTGCAGCCGGCGGCGAGAAGCGTGCTGGCCACCAGGAGCACAGCCGGGACGAACCGGCGGGCGGGGGTGCGGATCACGGGGTGGACCTTTCGGGGTCGGGGTAGCCGGCTACGCCGGCCCGGACGTGGGGCCGCTGCGCTCCGGGTCGCCCCGGAGCACCTGATCCACGTCGAAGCGGACCGGACGGTCGAGCTGGTCGTAACGGCAGGAACGGGGTTTGCGGTCCGGGCGCCACCGGACGAACTGGGCGGTGTGCCGAAACCGGTCGCCCTCCATCGCGTCGTAGCTCACCTCGACCACCAGCTCCGGTCGCAGTGGCTCCCACTCCAGGTTCTTCGTGCCGGTCCACCGGCTGACCCCGCCCGGGATGCGCTGACCGCGTTGGTGGTCGCCGTGCACCCAGGGATGGTCGGCGCCGGCGCCCCGGTATGGCTCCAACTCGCCCACCAGCGCCTGCCGGCGGGCCATCGGGAACGACGCGCTCACCCCCACATGATGCAGGACGCCGGCGTCGTCGTAGAGCCCGAGCAGGAGTGAGCCGACCACCGGGCCGGACTTGTGCCAGCGGAAACCCGCCACCACGACATCGACCGTGCGCTTGTGCTTGACCTTGAACATCAGGCGCTTGCCCGGCTCGTACGGCAGGTCGGCGGGCTTGGCGATCAGGCCGTCCAGCCCCGCCCCCTCGAACCGGTCGAACCAGCGGCGCGCGGTGGCCGGGTCGGTGGTGATCTGGGTGACGTGCATCGGTGGCGCGACACCGCCCAACGCCGCCTCCAGCCCGGACCGCCGCTGTGGGTACGGCTGGGCCAGGAGGGACTCGTCGCCGAGGGCGAGCAGGTCGAAGGCCACGAAATCCGCGGGGGTGGTCTCGGCGAGCAGGTTCACCCGGGAGGCGGCCGGGTGGATGCGCTGGGCCAGCAGCTCGAAGTTGAGCCGGGGCTGCCCGTCCGGCCGGTCGCGCTGGATTACGATCAACTCGCCGTCGACCACGCAGCGCTCGGGCAACTGCCGGCGGGCCTGCTCGACCACCTCGGGGAAGTAGCGGGTCATCAGCTTGCCGCCCCGGCTGGCCAGCTCGACCTCCCCGCCGTCCCGGAACACGATGCACCGGAAGCCGTCCCACTTCGGCTCGTAAGTCATCCCGGTCGCGGTCGGGATCCGCGGGACGCTCTTGGCGAGCATCGGCTCGACCGGCGGGCTGATCGGCAGCTTCACAGCGACCAGTCAACCAGACGGCACCGACAGCCGTGGGGCGGAACACCAGCCACAGCCGCCCCCCTCCTGGCCGGCGAGCAGCCCGCTGCACCCGGATGGGTGCGGGGCCGCCGGGGTCAGCAGCGGGACGGCACCGTCTTCTCCAGCAGCACCAGCGGCACGCCGTTGGGGTCCTTGTCGTGGCCCACCAACCGGTAGCCGGAGCGCTGGTAGAGCCGCTGACTCCGCACGCTCTCCGCCCCGGTGAACAGGGTGAACCGGCACACCCGTGCGCCCGCCACCGTCTCGACCGCGCGCAACAGACGGCCACCGATGCCCCGACCCTGTTGGTCGGGGGCGACCGCCAACCGGCCGATGGAGGCGATGACGCCGTCGACGCGGACCCGGACCGATCCGACGAGTCGGTGGCCCAGCCGGGCGGTGAGCACCGTCTGCGGGCCGGCGAGCACGGCCCGAATCTCGTCCAGGGTCTCGGTGAGTGGCGGCAGGAACGGGTCCGCGTAGCGCTGCGCCTCGGCCAGGTACGCGGCGAGTTGGACGGTGAGGATCTCCCCGGCGTCGGCCGGGGTCGCGGGAGCGATCAGCGGGCGGGCGGTCACCGGCCCAGCCAACCACAGCGCCACGACCCCGTGGTGCCCGAGTCCCTTGACGACAGTCAGCTACCGGAGCTGGTAAATATCGTTACTACTGGATGTCGCGAATGGTGGTGTCGTGCCGGCTCGGGCCCGCCGCCGTACGTCGGCGAGATGGCTAGAAGCGCGCGAACGAGCGCAGCGGTGCCCGCGGGCCGAACTTCGGCGCCGTGATGCCCGCCGCCGCCAGCAGGGCGCAGACCCGACCCCGATGGCCCCGGAACGGTTCGAGTAGGGCCAGCATCCGGGTGTCGTCGCCACGTGCCTCGCCGGCGAGGGCCCAGGCCACCATGTTCGGTAGGTGGTAGTCGCCGACGCTCACCGCGTCCGGATCGCCGTACGCGACCCGGACCACCTCGGCCGCGGTCCACGGGCCGATCCCCGGGACGGCGGTGAGCCGGCGGGTGGCCTCGGCCGAGTCGGCGCACCGCTCCAGCCGGTCGGCCACCGCGGCGGCCCGGCGCAGCGTGTCGGCGCGGCGCTGTTCGATCCCGAGGGGGTGGAAGGCCCAGTACGGGGTGGCCGCCACCGCCGCCGGCTCCGGCGGCAACAGCAGCGGCTGCATCGGCCCGGGGGCCACCGCCCGGAAGTGGCGGACGGTGGCGGCGTACGCCCGGTACGCCTCCTTGCCGGTCACGCGCTGTTCGAGGATGGCCCGGAACACCCGGGGAAAGACCTGGCCGCTGGTCGGCAGCCGCAGCCCCCGGTGCCGGGCGGCCAGGTCGGCCACCACCGGGTGCGCGGCGGCGAGCTCGGCGAAGCCGGTCAGGTTGTCCCGGAGGCCGGCGAGGGCGTCGGCCTGGTGCACCACCCAGTCGGCGCCGGGGCCGTACCCCTCGGCGACCAGGTGGCCGGCGTCGGGGCGTAGGGCGAGGGTGGCGGGTCCGTCCGGGGTCCGGGTGGCCCACCAGAGCGTCCCGGCGACGATCCGCGCGCAGGGGTCGTACGGGCTGAAGGTGAGGGGCCGGACCGACGCGGCCAGCCGGTACCCGGCCGGCGGGTGCAGCAACCGGCGGGCGGTGGGTTCGGTCCCGGGCATCCCGACATGCTGTCACCAGGCACCGCGACCTGCTGTCGGCGGGTACGCCGACTGTGGTCCGGTCTGCTTTCCGCCCCGACCGGTCCACCGGTGGTGCTGGTGGTAAGCGCCGAATTCACGGGAACTGGGCCGAGTGTTAGGACGCCGTGCGGGTTGTCAGGGCCTCGGCGTGGCGGACGCGGCAGCGTCGCAGTAGCTGGCCGGACCCGGCAAGCCTCTGAGGGATGCGTAATTGGTGGGGTGCCCGGCGTCGACAGTTGGCGGCTGCCAGAGGATCGGTCCGGCCAGGGAAGCACTTTGCGCAGGTTGGCCGGGACGGCTGCTAACTGGTCATAACATGCTGGGCTTACCAAAAATGGTGGGTTTCTTAATGTTATCTATGGAAATTCAAATTCATCCAGCATTTGTCAGATCGCACTGCATTCATGTGGGTTTGAGATTTCGAGAGACCGCTCATTTCGGTCGTGTGTGTTGCGCATCGCACTTCGTGAGGGGTACCTTCGTTGATTGCCGGTTGGCGTGTTTGTGCAGGCCGAGCCGATGAAGATCGACGGTCCGCTAGTTCTTGAATTCCCTCCAATGTGGAACAGCGCGCTCGCGCGTTGGGTTACTTTGCCTCTCCCTGCTGTTTGTCAGCAGCTTGCGACGATGCATCATAGTTATGTGGACGAAGGAGTGCGGTTACAGCGGAACACAGCCAAGATTCGGCGGAACTACGCTTTCGTGGCCCTGGTTGGGGCTTGCGGGTGGGGTGCGGCATGGCATTCTGCGGCGGACCCGGGCTCAGTCTTCACCAACACCAGGATATTCGCGTACGCCGGCGCGGCAATATGCCTCCTTGCCGCCTGCGCTCTTGTGTCTCTCTGCTGGCCGTTTGTCATCCATGTTGACGACACTGGGATGACTGTTCGGGCGAATGGTGCCACGACGTGGTTGCCCTGGAGCTCGGTCGAGATGATGACGGCGGTGAAGCGAGGTGCGGACTGGAGCGATCCGATGTTAAAAATTCGGGTGACGCCAGGGGCGCGCGTCAAGGGTCGCCTCGGTAGGGTGCACGAGGGACGGCGGGTGTACCAGCTGCTGCCGCTCGAGAGCTTCATCTGCCCACCTGAACAGACGGTCGCCATTCTGCATAGATACAGTGGTGGAAAGGTCGACGCGAAAGCGTACCTCACCTATAGGGCGGGGAAGCAGGCCGTCGCCCGTTGAACCGAGCGCTGCCACCCCGCGAAGATCCCGCCGCACAGTCCTTCAACCGCACCCGAACCAGACTCCGCCCATCCGCACACCGCAGCCCAACCCGATGACAACGCAGATATGCAACATGCCAGAAGATCTAACAAAGTAGACTATTGTCTGGGGAACTGCTCGAACATGAGCTCGTAGCCGTCCGGGTCCAGGCCGTAGAAGATGCGCGCCCATCCGACGTCTTCCGGATCGAGGGTCACAGTCAGGCCCTCCTCCCGCCATAGCCGCCACGTCGCGTCGAGATCCGTGGTCGGTACGACGAGGACGAAGCCGAGCCCGGCCGGGCCCTGCCTGGTCTGCTGACCGCGCTCGGCGTGGTGATAGCCGTGCTGGTGCAGATCCGACAGGATGAGCCAGGTGTGCCCGTAGGTCAGGTAGCGCAGCCGCGTCTGCTCGGGCTGCGGAAGGTGCCGGAAGCCGAGCCGTCGGTAGAGATCGAATGACCGGTCCAGATCGCGTACCCGCAGGCCAACCTTCAGCTGTTTCGTCGGCATTTCCGTCATCGTACGGACGCTGTGGACCAGTCGAAAGTGGCCGGCTGGTCGGCATCGGGTGGGCGGCGGCTCAACGTCCGACCGAGAAGATCCCCGCTGGGGGTGGTGCGGAGTCGGTGGCGTCGGTGTCGTGGACAACCGGGGCGCCGCCGCTGAACCGGACCAACTCCCCGCCGGCGAGCAGCCGGCCCGGGAACCAGTCACCGGAGACCCGCCGGGTCAGCTCGGGCACCGGCGGGGTGGTACGGCCGGCGAGCAGCACGAGGTTGCCGAAGCGGCGGCCCCGCAGCACCGCGGCGTCGCCAACCAGCGCCGCCTGTGGCAGCACCGACCGGACGGTGGCGACCTGTCGGCGGGCGTGCCGCAGCGGCGGGCCGTCGGCGATGTTCGCCAGGTACCAGCCGGTGGGTCGGAGGACGCGGGCCACCTCGGCGGCGAACTCCACCGAGGTCAGGTGGGCGGGGGTACGGGCGCCGGCGAAGACGTCGGCGACCACGATGTCGAGGCTGGCGTCCCGGAGGCCGGTGAGGGCTTCCCGAGCGTCGGCGACGCGTACCCGTAGTCGTGGGTTGGGGGGCCAGGGCAGCTTCTGGCGGACCAGCTCGACCAGCGCGCCGTCCACCTCGCAGACCCGTTGGGTCGAGCCGGGACGGGTGGCGGCGACATACCGGGGCAGGGTCAGCGCGCCGCCACCGAGGTGCAGCAGGCGCAGCGGGGCGCCGGCCGGGGCGAGTAGGTCGATCGCGGCGCCGAGCCGGCGCACGTACTCGAACTCCAGATGGGTGGGGTCGGTGAGGTCCACGTGGGACTGCGGGGCGCCGTCGAGCAGCAGCGTCCAGGAGCCCGCCCGGTCCGGGTCGGGGACCAGCTCGGCCACCCCGGTGTCCACCTCGGCGGCGGCCCGGTCGGTGGAGCGCCGGCGCCCCATCAGCCCGCACCGCCGGGTGGCTGCGCGGCGGCGGGCGCGGCGCTGCGCGCGGCGGCGACCAGGGCGCGGTGCAGCAGCCGGGAGTCGCCGATCATCCGTCGCAGCCGGCGTTCCAGGCCGGCGATGGGGATCAGGTTCTGCGGCGCCCGCGGGTCCTTGTACGGGGTGGAGGCGAAGCGGGGCAGGGTCACCACGGACAGGTCCGCCAACGCGACCGCCGCCGCGATGTCCAACTCGGTGGAGCACTCCACCCGGACGATGCCCGCCCACGGGGCGCCGCCGGTAACCGGCAGCCGCAGGTACCACGACCAGCCGCCCCACGCGGTGCCGAGCCGGAACACCGGGGAGCGCTGCCCGGCTGTCAGCCCGGTGACCACGGCGGTGAGCCGCGCGTCGAGGTATTGGCTGTGCTGGGTCTTCACGTAGCCGAGGGTGCGGGGCAGGAGCCGCCGGTTACGCAGCGGCCCGTCCACCACCAGCAGATCATCGTCGCTGCGGGCGGCGCCGGAGACGGCCACCTCCAGCGCGGTCAGCGGTCCCTGCACCGCCGCCGGCAACTTGGCCAACTCGCCGCTGCCGCCAACCCGGTGCACCGGGTAGTGGACGTTGCCGGCGTGCACGTCCACCGCGGACGGGCTGGCGGTGAAGAGCCCCCGCTCCACCCGGGCACCAGCCAGCTGGGCCGAGCCGCGCTCCAGGTCGCAGCGGACCACCCCGGCCGCGTACGAGGCGGCCAGCCCCGGGTACGAGACCCCGTCGGGCTCGGTCAACCACAGGCTGGCGTCGTTTCGGCGTACCCCGTCGACGAGGAGCACCACGGCCGGGGCGTGTACGCCGGGCCGGGGCCCGACCGCCCGCCACTCGGCCGCGGGCAGCTCGTGGCCGGCCTCGACCTGGGCGTTGCTGGGCGCGGCCGGTCCGCCGGCGGCGGCCTCGAACGAGGCCCCGTACGCCGGGTCCCACGCGTCGACGAAGAAGCGGGTCACCCGGGTCGCCCCCGCCCGCTGTCGGCGTTCACCGGCCGGTCCGTTCGATCCGGGCCGACCGGGCGTCCTTGCGGACCTCGAAGCGGACCGGAATGCGCTCGGCCAACGCCGGCACGTGGGTGACCACGCCCACCATCCGGTCCCCCCGCGCGGCCAGGTTCTCCAACGTGGCGGCCACCGTGTCGAGGGTGGCCGTGTCGAGGGTGCCGAACCCCTCGTCCAGCACGATGGACTCCAGGCTGGCCGCGGTGGTCGACATCCCGGCGAGCTGTTCGGCCAGGGCCAGTGCGAGCGCCAGTGATGCCTGGAAGGTCTCCCCGCCGGAGAGGGTGCGCACGCCCCGGCGCAGGCCGGCGTCGTGGTGGTCCACGACGAAGAACTCCCCCTTGTCGTGGACCAGGTCGTACTGGTCACCGGAGAGTTCGCGCAGGATTGTCGACGCCCCGTCCACCAGCAGGTCGAGCGCCTCGGCGAGTAGCCACCGTTCGAAGTTGTTCGCCCGCAGATGCCCGGCGAGCGCGCGGGCCACCTGCGCCTCACGCTCGTAGGTGGCGCGCTGCTCGCGTAGCTCACCGGCCTGCTCCCGGCGGCGGGTCACTTCCCGCAGCTGCGCCTCGGCCCGTTCGAGGGCGACCGCGGCGGCGCGGCCCGGGTCGTCGGTGGCCGGCACCCCGGCCGCCGCGAGTAGCCCGCCGATCCGCGCCTGGACCGCGGCCACCTGCGCCTCGGCCGCGCTCACCGCCGCCACCCGGTCGGGGCGCTCGGAGCGCCGTCGCGTCACCTCGGCGGTGGCCCAGTCGGTCAGCGTCGCCCAGGCCGTCGCCACGTCCTCCCGGTCGGTGGCCGGCGGGCCGAAGCGGGCCAGTCCGTCCCGGGTCGCGTCGAAGGCCCGCCAGGTCGTGCGGAGCCGCTCCTGCGCGGTGTCCACCGCGGCCCGTGCCCGACGGGCCTCGTCCCGGCCGGCGCGCACCGCGGCCGCCGACTCCTCCAGCTCCTGCCGCAGCCGCCCATGCTCGGCCAACGCCTGGTGCAGCGCCGCCGGTTCCGGGGCGTCGGCCAGCTGGGTGTGCACCGCGGCCAACCGCGCGTCGAGCTGTTCCTGCTGGACCCGGGCCGTGACCAGTTCCCGTTCCCGGTCGCGGACGGTGCTGTCCCGCTGCGCCACGGTGGCCTTGGCCGCCTCGCTGGCCGCCCGCGCCGCCTTACCGGCCGCGACCGCCGCCGGCACCGCCGACGTGGCCGGGATCGCCGGCACCTGGGCGACGGTCTGCTCGCAGACCGGGCAGGTGGACCCGTCGTGCAGCGGCGCCCGCAGCGCCACCGCCAGGTCGGTCGCCTTGGCCTGCTCATGCGCCTGGAAGGCCGCCGCCAGGTCGGCCTCGGCCTGCTCGGCCGCCGCCTGTGCCGCGGTCAGCTCCGCCGTCGCCGCCGCGTGCCCGGCCTGGGCCGCCGCTACCGCCGCCCGGACCGTCTCGGCCTCGCCGGCCAGCTCCGCCCGGTCGTCGTACGCCCGCAGCAGCAGGCGCAGCGCGCTCTCGTCGCCGGCCGCGGTCAACTCGCCGCGGAGCTTCTCCTCCCGCTCCTCGGCGAGCGCCACCACGGTCGTGGCCTCGTCCGCGCCCGTCTGCGCGGTCGCCACCGACCGGGCGACCTCGGCCACCCCGCCGGGGGCGCGTACGGCGTCGAGGACGGCCAGGTCGGCGTCGAGGGCGGTCAGCGCCGCGCCCGCCTCCCGCGCCGCGGTGTGCGCCGCGTCCCGTTCGGGAACGGCGGCGGTGACGGCGGTGGCCAGCTCCCGCATCTGCTCGACGCGGGCCGACACCGCTTCGAGGGCGGTGTCGTCGATGTCGGTGAGGCCGGCGAGGGTCTGGCTGACCACCTCGAACTTCGCCTCGGCCTGGCTGGCCCGGGTCCCCGCCTTCTCCCGCACCTGCTCGTAGACGCCGAGGCCGAGCAGGTTGACCAGGATCTCCTGCCGTTTCGCCGGTCGGGCGTGCAGGAAGTCGGCGAACTGCCCCTGCGGCAGCAGCACACAGCTGGTGAACTGCTCATACGGCAGCCCGACCGCCGTCAGCACCGCGTCTTCCATCTCGGCGACCGTGCCGGCGAGTACCTCGCCCAGGTCCTCCGGGCTCAGCCCGGTGTCGAGCTTGGCCGGGTCGAAGCCGGGCGGCATGAGCTGGAGGCCGGCGCCGGAGGTCTTGACGTTGCCCCGGCTGTCCCGCCGGACCACCCGGGTGGCCACGTAGCGGTCGCCGGCGGACTCGAAGACCAGCCGGACCCGCGCCTCGGCCGCCGACGGGGCGAGGGCGTTCGCCAACCCGCGGGTGCCGCCCCACCGGGGTACGGTGCCGTAGAGCGCGAAGCAGATGGCGTCCAACACGGTGGACTTGCCGGAGCCGGTCGGCCCGACCAGCGCGAAGAAGTCGGCGTCGGTGAAGTCGATCGTTGTCGCCGCCCGGAAGACGGTGAAGCCGTCGAGATCCAGTCGCATCGGCCGCATCAGTGTTCGACCTCCTCGAACAGCTCGTCGAAGAGCCCCCGGACGTCGTCGTCGGCGTGCCCCCGGTCGTCCAGGTAGTCGCCGAACAGCTCCCGCGGCGACCGGCCGGCGCGCTGGGCGACGCGGGCACCGCCGCCGGGCGCGGACACCAGCTCCGGATCGATCCTGATCTCCAGCGCGCGGGGGAGAAGCTCCTGCACCTCCTCACGGAGGCCGGCCCGGGGCTGCTCCCGGACGAAGACCCGTAGCCAGGCGTCCGGCGCCTCGACCTCGGCGAGCTGCGCGAGCGTGCCCCGGACGGTCCGTAGGGTGGCGGCGGCGGGGATGGGCACCTCGCGCACCTGGGCCGCCGTGGTGGCGGTCACCTCGACCACGGTCACCGACGGGACGTTCTCCTGCTCGCCGAAGTCGACCGCCAGCGGGCTGCCGCTGTAGCGGATCGGGCACCCGCCGTCGACCCGTTGGGCGCGGTGCAGGTGACCGAGGGCGACGTAGTGTGCGGTGCCGGGGAAGACCGTCGCCGGCACCGCGTAGCCGAGAACGGTGTGGGCGTCGCGCTCGCCGCCGCCGGTCGCCGCCCCGACCACGGTCAGGTGGGCGGTGACCAGGTGCACCCGGTTCGGCTCGGTGAAGCCCTCGGTCAACCGCGCGACGATCCGCCCCAGGTGGTCGGCGTACGTCTGGTTCGCCTCGGCGGCGGTCAGCTCATACATCTCCACGGCCCGGACCGCGTACCGCTGGGACAGAAACGGCAGCGCGGCGAGCTGCCAGCGTTCGCCGCCGCCGGTCGTACCGTCGATGATGTGCTCGTCGGGGTCTTCGCGCACGCTGCCCCGCAGCGTGATCCCGGCGGCGTCGGCCCACGGCCGCAGCGCGTCCAGCGCCGCGCCGTTGTCGTGGTTGCCGCCGATCGCGACGACATCGGCGCCGGTACGGCGCAGCGCGGTCAGCGCGCGGGTGACCAACCGGGTCGCCTCGGGGGTGGGGGCGGCGGTGTCGTAGAGGTCGCCGGCGATGATGATCAGGTCCGGCGCCTCCCGCCGGGCCACCTCGATCACCCCGGCGAGGACGGCCTTCTGCTCCTCGGCCCGGGACTGCCCCTTGAGGACCTTGCCGACGTGCCAGTCGGAGGTGTGCAGGATCTTCACGACTCAAACCACCTCAGAACGGGATGTCGTCGTCGCCGGAGCCCACCACGGCGAACGGGTCGGCCGACTGAGTGATCGACCGGAGTGTCTGGGAGGGCACCGCGCCCGCCTCCGCGACCCGGGTCGCCCAGGCGGGAAACGGAAACTCCAGGCAGAGGGGGACCGGGATGTCGGGCTGGTTGACGAACATCGTGCCCGGTTTGGCCAGCAGCGCCCGTTGCCGTTGCGCCGGCGGGAGGAACCCGTACTCGGGGCGGGACGCCTCGGCCGGGTCGAGCCGACCCACCACCCGGACCGCCGAGTTGGTGACGATGCGCCGCTCCACCTCGCTCGCGGTCTGCTGCGCGCCGACCAGGATCACCCCGAGGGAGCGGCCCCGCTCGGCGATGTCCAGCAGCACCTCCTTGATCGGGGAGGAGCCCTCGCGGGGGGCGTACTTGTTCAGCTCGTCGAGGACGACGAAGAGCAGCGGCTTGGCCGTGCCGGTCTTCTCCTTGCGCTCGAACTCACTTTTGAGCGTCACCCCGACCACGAACCGCTGCGCCCGGTCCGGCAGGTTGTGCAGGTCGACCACGGTGACCTGCGCCGACTCGGCGGTGTTGATCCGGTGCGGGCGCCGGGTGGCCAGATCGCCCCGGATCAGCCGGGACAGGTCCTTCTTACTGCCGATCAACCGGCGGGCGAAGGCGTTGACGGTGCCGAGGCCGACCGCGCTGCCGGCCCAGTCGCCCCGGGTCTCGTCGTCGTTGAGCTGCTCGACGATGTGATCGACCAGGTCGGCGTAGCTGCCGAGGCGGACCCCGTCGATGCTCACCCCGCCGTCGGCGGGCTGCGCGTACCGGGCCAGGTGGGCGGTGACCGAGTGCACCACCATCGTGTACTGCTGGCGTTCGTCGTCGGCGTCGGCGAAGACGTACGGCAGGAGGCGGTCGGCACAGAACTCGTCGAGCGTCCAGTAGAAGCTGTCCACCCCGCTGAGCCGGCTGCTCACATCCGGCGTGCCGGTGGCGTCACCGGCCCGGGGCGGAGCGTGGACCCGTACGTCCGGGAAGGCCGCGGCCGCCAGACCGAGCCGGGCGTACGCCGTGCGGGTGGACTCGTCCAGCCGGGTGTTGGGGTGGTCGAGGAAGAGCAGGTCCTCGCCCTTGACGTTGAAGATCAACGCCTTGGCGTTGACCGCGTCCCCGCCGAGGACACCGGAGCGGAATACCGAGTAGAGCAGGAAGGTGGCGAAGCTCGTCTTGGTGGCGACGCCGGAGATACCGGAGATGGAGACGTGCGCGCCCCGGGTGCCGTCGAGGAAGTCGGCGTTGAGGTAGACCGGCACGCCGTCGCGGCCGGTGCCCATCGGGATCCGCCGCTCCATCCGGTCGAAGTGCAGCGCCCGGGCCCGGGCGTCCCCCTCGGCCCGGTGCACGACGGCGCCCGGCGACGGCGGAACGTAGAGCTCCGGGTCGACCCGGGTGGTGGTGATCTCGGCGGCCTCCTGCACCTGGGCGGGGAGCATGCCGTCGGCGATCGCGAAGACGTCGGAGTCGAACTGGGCGCCCTCGTGTCGGGCGCGCACCTGGGTGACCACCCCGGCGATCGTCACCGGCTCCCGGTCCGGCAGCTCGCGGCGGGTGGCCACGACGTCGTCGAGCTGCAAGTAGCTGGTGGGGGAGACCGCCGTCCAGAACTGCAGCGGGGTGGCGTCGGCGGTGCCGAGCACCCGGCCGACCAGCTCGCCCGGGCCATCCACGGCGTCGTCGGTCATCGGGTCACTCCGTGGGGCTGGGGGGCGAGGTCGGCAGACACGCCCTGCATCCTGCCCGAGACCTACGACCGGCCGCCACGTGACGCGGCGGAGACCACGCCCTGCCTGCCGCCCACCTCCGCCCTGGGCCGGTGCGTGACGGGCGTGCTGGGCGGTGCGCGATGGGCGGTGCACGAGACGAGCGGATTGGGCGGTGCGTGACGGGTGTGACGGCTGTGGTGGGCGGTGCGCCTCGGGTGTCGCGGCCGGGGAGCTGTCGGCGAATTCCCCACGAGTCGGGCGGGAGCTGGGCGATGCTATAGCAGATGAAGCTGCGGGAGAGGTGGCTGCGGGAGGAGTGGCTGCGGACGCCCCGCGGTCGGTTCAAGGCGCTGGTCGCACTGGCGGCGGTGCTACCGGCGGTGGAGGCGACGATCATTGCGGTGCTCGGATTCCAGGCTGTTCGCGGGCTGTCCCCGCAGGTGAGCGCGGTCTGGCCGTACGGCACCTTCCATGAGCTGCGCTGGCTGTTCGTCTACCACCGGACCATCCCCGGGTTCTTCCTCGCCTTGGTGGGGATATCGGCGCTGCGGGGACTCCTCACCACCGTCATGGCGAACCTGGCCTGGCCGGAGGGAGCCCCCCATCCGTCGTGGCGCTGGCTGCTGCGACGCAACATCTGGGTCACCATCCTGACCGCGGTGCTCCTCTCACCCTGGGTGGCACTGGCGATGGCCTTCGCCACGACCGGGCTCTCCTGGTATCTGATCGCCTCGCTGCTGCCGTTGCTGCTGTTCGCCCCGTTCCTGCTGCGGGCCGGGCTGACCGCGGACTGGTGGCGGGGTCTGCCGCGGCTCAAGGTGGTGGGCTGGGCGTGGCTGAACTTCGCCGTGCTCACCATCGTCGGTGCGGTGCTGTCGGCGGTGCCCATCTGGTGGGGCATCCCGTTGGCCGCCATCGGTGGCGCGCTCAACGCGCTGCTCTGGCGCAAGAGCGTCGCCGCCGTTCTGGCCCCCGGCCGGGTTCGCTTCCGGATTGTGCCGGTGGTGCCGCTGTTGGTGGCGCTCATCCTGCTCAGCTTCCCGGCGATGCCGCTGGCGGCCGAGCGGACCCAGGGCGGGCGCGGCGGGTGGCGACCGCCGATCATGACGGAGCCGTTGCCGGACTCGGTCCCGTACGCGGTGATCGCCCTCGGCGGGCACGACTCCGAGTACGACGGTGAACCGGCGGTGGATCCGCGGGTGGAGCGGTTCTCCTACCTCGGACTGGATGAACAGAACCGGCCGTTGCCGTACACGGCGGTGGCCACCCACCGGTCGTTGGGTGACAGCGCGGCCCTGCTGGCGGAGCAGGTCGAGATCCTGCACGAGCGGACCAACCGGCCGATCGCCCTGCTCGGGCACAGTGAGGGGGCCATGGTGGCCCGGACCTACCTGGAGCGGTGGCCGATGACGGACGTGGAGGCGGTGCTGCTGTTCAGCCCGCTGGTGATGCCGGGCCGGGTGTACTACCCGCCGGCGGAGATCAGGCGGGGGTGGGGCGTGGTGGCCGGTTGGGAACTGCGCGTGCTGCAGTCGCTCTGGAACCTCACCGACACCTCGGACGAGGTGCCGGACCAGGAATTCATCCGCTCGTTGCTGGCCGATGCCCCGTTCTACCGAAACCGTACGCTCTGCCCGGTGGCGGGGGTGCGGATGGTGGCCTTCCTGCCGACGGTCACCGCGATCGAGGCACCGCCCGGTCAGTACCACCGGATCCCGGTGTACGAGCTGCCCGCGTTCCACGGTGAGCTGGTCGGCCGCGCCGACGTCGCGGACCTGGTGCTCGACTTCCTCTCCGGCGATTCGGTGCAGCGGTCCGAGATGCAGTACGAGGTGCTCCAGCGCATCGGCTCGGCCTGGCAGCCGCCGCCGTTGGCTCTGCGGATCAACCCGGTGTGGTCGGCGGGGCGGGAGGCGGACCCCGCCTTCACCGGCCGGATCTGCGAGGCCCGCGACGCCGGGCCGCGATAGGTCCGGCCCGCGACGCCGGGCCGCGATAGGTCCGGCGTCGCGGGCGCCGCGCCGAGATAGCGACGCCGCGCCGAGATAGCTCCGGGCGCGACAGCGCGTCGCGAAAGGTCCGCGGTTGCTGACCGCGGTGGTCGCCGACGGCGACCACCGCCCGGTGGCGCCCGCGCCCCGGGTGGCGCCCGCGGGCGGGATGGGGGTCAGTCGCGGGCGTAGCGAAGCAGCAGCCCGCCGTCGGCGGCGGCGAGCACGTGCCGCAGCGGCAGGTGCCGCACCGGGCTGGCCTCCCCGGCGGTGATCCGGCCCGGCCCGGCGCCGGCCAACAGCGGGGCGACGGTCAGGCAGACCTCGTCCACCAGGTCGGCGGCGGTGAGCGCGCCGAAAAGTTGCGGTCCGCCCTCGCAGAGCAGCTGGTCGAGCCCGCGGCGACGTAGCTCGGCCAGGCCGGCGGCGAGGTCCACCCGGTCGTCGCCGCAAGCGACGAGGTCGGCGACGTCGGCCAGGCCCGGTGGGGCGGTGGCGGCGGCGTGCGTGAGCACGATCGGGCGTACCGGTGCGTCGGCGAGGGCGGGATGGGTCGGGTCGAGGTTGGCCGAGCCGGAGACCACGACGAGGGTCGGGTACTCCGGTAGGCCGTGCTCCCGGCGCCAGGCGCGGCGTCGCTCGTCCAGCCGGAGCGGCCGGTACCGCTCGTGGCGCATCGTGCCGCCGGCGACCACGAGACCGTCGCAGAGCATCCGCAGCAGGCGGAAGACCCGCTTGTCCGGCTCGCCGGAGAGCCCGGCCGAATAGCCGTCAACGGTGACCGCGCCGTCCACGCTGGTGACGAAGTTCACCCGCAGGCGTGATCGATCGGTCCGGCCGTAGCAGGCGGTGAGCGCGGAGTCGTCGAGCGGCATGCTGGACGGCGCCGGCCAGAGGGTGGTAATCGGCGTTTCGGTGGTCATTCGCTGGCCGGACCGGTGACCGGAGGGGGTGGCGGAAGGGTACGGTGCTGGCAGTCACACCAGTTTTGGCCGCGACAGTCGTCGTGCCGCCTCGCCCGGCACGCTCGGCAGATCATGGTCGCAGCCTATGCTGCGGGAGGACGGGATAGCATGCCGCGTCAGATCTTCCAGCTGAGGATTTCTCTGGCCGGGGTTCGGCCGCTGGTCTGGCGCCGGGTGCTGGTCCCGGGCGGCTTCACCCTCGACCGGGTGCACCGGGTGGTGCAGCACGCGATGGGTTGGCGGGATTGCCACCTGCACTCGTTCGAGGTCGACGGTGAGCAGTATGGGGAGCCCGACCCGGACGGCGAGCTGTTGCTCCGCGACGAGTTGGAGGTACGGCTGGACGCGGTGGTCGGTAAGGGTAGCCGGTTCCACTACACCTACGACTTCGGCAACTGGTGGGAGCACGATCTGGTGGTGGAGGACGTCCTCCTGGCCGATCCGGGTGAGCGCTATCCCGACTGTCTGGATGGGGAACGGGCGTGCCCGCCGGAGGATGTCGGTGGTCCGGCCGGCTATCTGGAGCTGCTGGCCGCGTTCGCTGATCCGGGCCATCCCGAGCATCACACGTTGCGGGACTGGGCAGGGGACCGCTTTGACCCGGCCGTCTTCGATTCCGGTCGGGCGGGCACGCTGCTTCGTCGATTCTGCTGACCTATTCCGCCGCCTCGGGTCGCTGATCCGGGAAGAGCGTCATTTCGCGGCGGGGCTCGCGGGCGCGCGGTAACGATCCGGGATTCACTCCCATCGGCCTATTGACACGTCTGACACCTCCCGGCAACCTCATGGGAGCGTTCCCAGACATGTGGTACGGCTCATTTGTCCACTCCGGACCGTCGTCGAATCCATTATCGTCGGTCGATGTCCTGTACCGCATCCCCCATCACGACAGACGCAGCCTCACATCGAAAGAGGGGTCAGGATGAGCCTCACCACGCGGCGTTCCCGCCTGGCGGCCAGCGCCCTTGCCGCGATCACCGCCCTCGGCGGCCTCGCGGCCTGCGGCAACGACGACGAGCCGGTGGCGGGCGAGAAGCCCAGCAAGCTGATCGTCGATACGTTCGGCGAGTTCGGCTACGAAGAACTCATCAAACAGTATGAGAAGGACACCGGCATCAAGATCGAGCTGCGCAAGACCGCGCAGCTGGGCGAGTACCGGCCCAAGCTGGTGCGCTACCTGGCCACCGGCAAGGGCGCGGGGGACGTGGTCGCGCTGGAGGAGGGCATCCTCAACGAGTTCAAGTCCAACCCGCGCAACTGGGTGGATCTCGCCCCGCTGGTCGACGACCACTCCGAGGACTACCTGCCCTGGAAGTGGGAGCTGGGCAAGGCACCGGACGGCCGGCTGATGGGCCTGCCGACCGACGTCGGCAGCCTCGCCGTCTGCTACCGCAAGGACCTCTTCGAGGCGGCCGGGCTACCCACCGACCGGGATGCGGTGTCGGCGCTCTGGCCGGACTGGGACAGCTTCCTGGAGACCGGCCGCGCGTACAAGGAGGGCAGCGGCGGCAAGGCCCTCATCGACTCGATCACCGCCGTCTCCGACGCGTCGCTCTTCCAGCAGGGTGACGACCTCTTCTACGACAAGGAGAACAACATCATCGCGGACACCAGCCCCGCGGTGAAGGCGGCCTGGGACACCGCGATCTCGATGGTTGACATCTCCGCCAAGGCCGCCACCTGGTCACCGGAGTGGTCCACCGGCTTCAAGCGGGGCAGTTTCGCGGCCACCTTCTGCCCGTCCTGGATGCTCGGCATCGTCGCGGAGAACTCCGGCGAGGCGAACAAGGGCAAGTGGGACGTGGCGGCGGTGCCCGGCGGCGGCGGCAACTGGGGCGGCTCCTGGCTGGCCGTGCCGGCGCAGAGCTCCTACCACGAGGAGGCGGCGAAGCTCGCCGAGTTCCTGACCAGCGCCACCAGCCAGGTCGAGGCCTTCAAGGCCAAGGGACCGCTCCCCACCCACCTGGAGGCGCTGCAGGACGAGGTGTTCCTCAGCTACACCAACGAGTACTTCAGCGACGCCCCGACCGGCAAGATCTTCGGTGCGAGCGTGAGCAAGATCGAGCCGATCCACCTGGGGCCGAAGCACCAGGCGGTGAAGGAGAACGCCTTCGGGCTGGCGCTGCGGGCGTTCGAGAACGGGCAGGCCAGTGAGGACGAGGCCTGGCAGCAGTTCACCAAGGATGCCCAGACTCAGGGCGCCTTCTGAGTGAATCCGACCTGGTGGCGTTCGGAAACCGTTCCGGGCGCCACCGGTCGGATCCCGGACCGGGGTGCGGCCACCTGCTGGTACTGCGCGGTGCGTCGCGCCCCCGCGCGAGGGCACCAACCCTGCCAGGAAAGGAAGCCCCATGAGCCACCGCAAGCGAGCCGCCCCCGGTCGACCTGACCTGCCAGCATCGCGGGTCGGCACGGAATGCAGCGGAGCGCTGACATGAGCCACTCGACCACCGCGGCCCCGCCGACACCCACCGCACCGCCCCCGCCCGGCGACACCCCCAAGCGCTGGCGGCTCTCCCTGGCCCGCCTGGACCTCAGGTACTCGCCGTACCTCTACATCGCGCCGTTCTTTCTGGTCTTCGGCATTTTCGGGCTCTATCCGATGCTGCGTACCGCCTGGATGTCGCTGCACGACTGGGACCTGATCGGCGATCGCACCTTCATCGGGTTGGACAACTACACCCGGCTGCTCTCCGACGAGTACTTCTGGAACGCGCTGATCAACACGTTCGGTATCTTCGCGCTGTCGACCGTCCCGCAGCTGTTGCTGGCGCTCTTTCTGGCGAACCTGCTCAACCGCACCCTGCTGCGGGCCAAGACCTTCTTCCGGATGGCCATCTTCATCCCGAACGTCGTCTCGGTCGCCGCGGTCGCGATCGTCTTCGGCATGCTGTACCAGCGGGAGTATGGGCTGGTCAACTGGCTGCTCGGGTTCGTCGGGATCGACCAGATCGACTGGGACGGGCAGACCTGGAGCTCCTGGACGGCGATCGCGTCCATGGTCAACTGGCGGTGGACGGGTTACAACACCCTGATCCTGCTCGCCGGCATGCAGGCGATCCCCCGGGACCTCTACGAGGCGGCGGAGATCGACGGCGCCGGCCAGTGGCGGCAGTTCTGGCGGATCACCCTGCCGCTGCTCCGGCCGACGTTCATCTTCGTGGTCATCCTCTCCACGATCGGCGGCATGCAGCTCTTCACCGAGCCGCTGCTCTTCGCCAACGGCAACATCATCGGCGGCGCCCAGCGCGAATTCCAGACCCTGGCCATGTACATGTACGAGATGGGTATTACGAATTTGAACAGCGCCGGTTACGGGGCGGCTGTCGCCTGGGCCCTCTTCATGGTCATCGGCCTGATGTCGCTGCTCAACTTCGTCCTCGTCCGCCGCGCGGCCAAGTGAGGAGCCCTCGATGATCTCCGCGTCCAAGCGCCTCTGGCGCACCAGCCCGTTGACCTACCTGGCCCTCGTCCTGGCGACCCTACTGTCGATCTACCCCTTCTACTACATGGTCGTGATCGGTACCCGAACCCTGGACTCGATCAACGACGTGCCGCCGCCGGTCACCCCCGGTGGTGCCTTCACCGACAACTTCGGTCGAGTGCTCGACAACGAGGCGGCCAACTTCCTCACCGGCATGATGAACTCGATCATCGTCGCCTCGGTGGTCACCGTGTCGGTGGTCCTCACCGGCTCGCTGGCCGGCTTCGCCTTCGCGAAGCTGCGCTTCCGGGGCCGCAACGTCCTGCTGCTCTCCATCATCGTGACGATGATGATCCCTACCCAGCTGGGCATCCTCCCGCTCTGGGGCATGATGCAGACGCTGGGGTGGTACGACACGCTCTACGCGGTCACCGTGCCGTTCCTGGTTACCGCCTTCGGTGTCTTCATGATGCGGCAGTACGCCAGCCAGGCGGTCTCCGACGAGCTGATCGAGGCCGGCCGGATCGACGGCGCCAGCACCCTGCGGATCTACTGGAACATCGTGCTGCCCGCGCTGCGCCCGGCCGCCGGTGTCCTGGGGTTGCTGACCTTCATGGAGACCTGGAACTCCTTCCTCTGGCCGTACGCGGTGCTGACCCCGGAGAACCCGACGCTGCAGGTCTCCCTCTCCTTCCTGTCGTACGCGTACTACACCGACTACTCCCAGGTCTTCGCCGCCACCGCCGTCGGCACCCTGCCGCTGGTCATCGTCTTCCTCCTGTTCGGCCGCCAGATCATCGGCGGGATCATGGAAGGTGCCGTCAAGTCGTGAGTAATCCGGCGAGCCCACCCGCCGCGCGCGTTCTCGCCGAACGCCCGCCGCTGACCTTCCCGCCCGGCTTCCTCTGGGGCGCCGCCACCGCGGCCTACCAGGTCGAGGGCGCGGCGGCCGTCGGCGGCCGGACGCCGTCGATCTGGGACACCTTCAGCCACACCCCGGGGCGGGTGGTGGCCGGGCACACCGGTGACGTGGCGTGCGACCACTACCACCGGCTCGACTGGGATGTCGCCCTCATGGCCGAGCTGGGGCTGAAGTCGTACCGGTTCTCGGTCTCCTGGCCCCGGGTGCAGCCCGGCGGCACCGGCCCGATCAACCAGGAGGGACTCGACCTCTACCGGCGGCTGGTGGACCAGCTGCTGGCCAACGGCATCGAACCGTGGCTGACGCTCTACCACTGGGACCTGCCACAGCCACTGGAGGACGCGGGCGGCTGGCCGGCCCGGGACACCGCCGCCCGGTTCGCCGACTACGCCACCCTGGTCGCCGGCGCGCTCGGCGACCGGGTGCGGTACTGGACCACGCTCAACGAGCCGTGGTGCTCGGCCTTCCTCGGGTACGGCTCCGGGGCGCACGCCCCGGGTCGGTCCGATCCCGCCGACGCGGTGCGCGCCGGTCACCACCTGCTACTCGGCCACGGGCTGGCCGTCCCGGCAGTGCGGGCAGCGGCCCGGTCCGACGTCGAGGTCGGGGTGACCCTCAACCTGTACCCGGTCACCCCGGCCACCGACTCGCCCGGCGACGCCGACGCGGCACGCCGGATCGACGCGCTGGCGAACCGGTTCTTCCTCGACCCACTGCTGCGCGGGTCGTACCCGGCGGATCTGATCTCCGACCTCAGCCGGGTCACCGACTTCGGGCACGTGCGCGCGGAGGACCTGACCGCCATCGCCGCCCCGCTGGAGCTGGTCGGAATCAACTACTACAGCCGGCACGTGGTCGCCGCGCCGGCGGCAGCGGCCCCGCCGGAGCCGTACTGGCGTAAACCGTCGTGCTGGCCCGGCAGCGAAGGCGTTCGTTTCGTCACCCGGGGCATGCCGGTCACCGACATGGACTGGGAGATCGACCCTCCGGGGCTGGTCGAGACGTTGCGGCGGGTGCACGAGGAGTACACCGACCTGCCGCTCTACATCACCGAGAACGGTTCGGCCTTCGTGGACGTGGTCGTTGACGGTCAGGTGGACGACCCGGACCGGACCGCCTACTTCGACGCGCATCTGCGCGCCGCACACCAGGCGATCGCCGCGGGTGTCCCGCTGCGGGGCTATTTCGCCTGGTCGTTGCTGGACAACTTCGAGTGGGCCTGGGGCTACACAAAGCGGTTCGGCATGATCCACGTCGACTACCGCAGCCAGGCTCGCACCCTGAAAGCCAGCGGTCGGTGGTACGCCGAGACAATCCGACGCAACGGTCTGGCTGCAGAATAGGCTCGAACCAGCTATCCGGGTGGTCCCGGTGCCACCGGTGGGCACCGGGGCCTTCCGCCGTCGGAGGAGCAGACGATGACAACGCAGCGCACCCGCTCGCTCGGGCGCCCGACTCTCGATGCGGTCGCCGCACGTGCCGGCGTTGGCCGGGGCACGGTCTCCCGCGTCGTAAACGGTTCACCCCAGGTCAGTCCCGAGGCCCGCGCCGCGGTGCAGCGGGCGATCGCGGAACTGGGGTACGTGCCGAACCGGGCCGCTCGCGCCCTCGTTACCCAGCGGACCGACTCGATCGCCCTGGTGGTGTCAGAATCCGGGGACCGGGTGTTCGCCGAGCCGTTCTTCGCCGGCATCGTCCGGGGCGTCAGCTCCGGCCTGCTGGGGACCCCGTTCCAGCTCTGGCTCGTCATGGTCCAGTCCCCGAGCGAGCGGGAGCGGGTCGAGCACCACCTGACCAACCAGCACGTTGACGGCGTCCTACTGTTGTCGCTGCACGATGCCGACCCGCTGCCCACGCTGCTGGCAGAACGGGGCCTGCCCACCGTGCTCGGGGGTCGGCCAGCCCAGATGCTGCCCTCCGCCGCGGAGCCGGCCTGGCTCGTGGACGCGGACAACGTCGGCGGGGCCCGGCGCGCGGTGGAGTACCTCGTCGGACGGGGACGGCGGCAGATCGCGACCATCACCGGCCCTCAGGACATGGGCGCCGGCCTGGGGCGGCTGACCGGCTACCAGGAGGCGGTCGCGGAGACGCCGAGCGGGGGCAGACCAGACCTGATCGCGTACGGGGATTTCAGCGAGGACAGCGGGGAGGCCGCGATGCGGCAACTGCTGGCCGCCTGCCCGGACCTGGATGCGGTCTTCGCCGCCTCGGACCTGATGGCGTTCGGTGCGCTCCGGGCGTTGCGGGAGGCCGGTCGGCGGGTGCCCGAGGACGTGGCCGTGGTGGGCTTCGACGACGCGCCGATCGCCCGCCAGTCGGACCCGCCGCTGACCACGGTCTTCCAGCCGATCGAGGAGATGGGACGGCAGATGGCCCAGTTGTTGGTGTCCCGGATCCGTGGCGAGCACCTGGCCACCACGAACATCCTCCTGGACACCGAGTTGATCGAGCGTGCCAGCACCTGACCGCCGCCGGGCCCTGCACCGGAGCCGTCGCTGGCCGTGAGCGGCCTCGGTGTGACCCGGTGCCTGGTGCTCGGCGGCCGGCGTCCGTCCGGTGCCTGGCGCAGCGGTTCAGGTGTAGCGACCCGGGTGTGGCGACTCAGGCGTAGCGGCGGAGTTCGCGACGGGCCAGAGCGGCCTTGTGGACCTCGTCCGGCCCGTCGGCGAGGCGTAGGGTGCGGGCTTGGGCCCAGAGCGCCGCCAGCGGGGTGTCCTGGCTGACGCCGGCACCCCCGTGCGCCTGGATGGCCTTGTCGATCACCCACTCCGCCATCGATGGTGTGTCGATCTTGATGGCCTGGATCTCGGCGTGCGCGCCCCTGTTACCGACCGTGTCCATCAGCCAGGCCGTCTTCAGCACCAGGAGCCGGGACTGCTCGATGCGGACCCGCGCCTCGGCGATCCACTCCCGCACCACCCCCTGCTCGGCGATCGGCCGGCCGAACGCCACCCGGTCGAGGGCACGACGGCAGAGCAACTCCAGCGCTCGCTCCGCCATGCCGACCAGCCGCATGCAGTGGTGGATCCGGCCGGGACCGAGCCGGGCCTGGGCGATGGCGAAGCCGGCCCCCTCCGCGCCGATCAGGTTCTCCACCGGTACCCGGACATCGTCGAAGTCGATCTCGGCATGGCCACCGTGTGGACCGTCGTGGTAGCCGAAGACATGTAGCCCACGCCGGACGGTGACCCCCGGTGTGTCCCGCGGGACCAGGATCATGCTCTGCTGCCGGTGCCGTTCGGCCGACGGGTCGGTCCGGCCCATCACCACGAAGATCTGACAGGCCGGATCCATGGCGCCGGACGACCACCACTTGCGGCCGTTGATCACGTAGTGGTCGCCGTCGCGGATGATCCGGGTGGCGATGTTGGTGGCGTCGGAGGAGGCGACCTCCGGCTCGGTCATGCAGAACGCCGAGCGGATCTCCGCCGCCAACAGCGGGCGCAGCCACTGCTGGCGCTGGGTTTCGGTGCCGAACTCGGCGAGCAGCTCCATGTTGCCGGTGTCCGGTGCCGCACAGTTGAGCGCCTCCGGGGCGAGGTGCGGACTCCGGCCGGTCAGCTCGGCGAGCGGAGCGTACTGCAGGTTGGTCAGCCCGGCGCCGTGGTGGGGATCGGGGAGGAAGAGATTCCACAGGCCCCGCCGGCGGGCCGCCGCCCGCAACTCGGCCAGCACCGGCGGCCGAGCCCACTGGTCCGCGGCGGCCGCGACCTGCTCGGCGTAGACCGCCTCGGCCGGGTAGATCTGCTGCTCCAGGAAGTCGGTCAGCTCGGCGCGCAGCCGTTCGGTGTGGGCGTCGTGGGTGAAGTCCATCAGCTCCTCCTCGAGACGGCAGTCAGTCCGTACGCGACCAGCGGAGCGACCATCTCGCCGATCTGGTCGAAGCCCGCGCCGAGGGTCTGCCCCTGGCGGTGCCGGTAGTGGATGCCCTCGCAGATCACCGCGAGTTTGAAGCACCCCAGGGCCACATGCCAGTCCAGCGGGCCGACATCGATCCCGCTGCGGCTGGCGTACCGCTCGATCAGCTCGGCACCGGCGGGGAAGCCGGCCCGGGGCCCCAGTCCGTCGGCTACGGGATTGCTCGGGACCGCAGCACCGCCCATCGCATCCCAGTAGGTCAGCAGGAGGCCCAGGTCGGCCAGCGGGTCACCGAGGGTGGCCATCTCCCAGTCGAGCACCGCCTGGACAGCGACTGGGCTGACGGTGGCGAGCAGGTTGTCCAGCCGGTAGTCGCCGTGCACGATCCGCCCCGGGCCGGAACTCTCCGGAGCGGTGCTGGCCAGTCGGTCGCGTAGCTCGTCGATGCCGGGCAGCGGCCGGCTCCGAGAGCTGTCGAGCTGCCCGGACCAGCGGCGGACCTGGCGGGCGAGAAAACCCCGCGGGCGGCCGAAGTCGGCCAGGCCGACGTCCGCCGGGTCCACGGTGTGTAGCGCGGCGAGGGTGTCCATCATCGCCATCGCCAGCTCCCGTCGCTGCCCGCGGGGGAGTGGGTCGGTCTGCGCCCGGGAGCGGAACACCGTGCCGGGCACGCGGTCCATCAGATAGAACGGCGCCCCGATCACCTCCGGTTCGGTGCAGAGCAGCAGCGCCTTCGGCACCGGCACCTCGGTCGGGGCGAGCGCCGAGATGACCCGAAACTCCCGCGCCATGTCGTGTGCGGTCGCCAGCACGTGGCCCAGCGGCGGCCGGCGCAGCACGAAAGCCCGCCCGCCCGCCCCGAGCAGGTACGTCAGGTTGGACCGGCCGCCGGCGATCAGCTGGGCGCTCAGTGGCCCGTCGCCCAGGTCCGGCCGATGCTCGGCGAGGTGGCCGGCGAGCCGGCCCAGGTCCAGACCCGGCGGGGAGCCGGTCGGTGCGGAATCGTCGATGGCCGGCTCGGTCATCCGAACAGTTGATGGCAGCTGACTTCTGATGTCAAGGCCGGTATCCGGCCGAGGAGAGCTTCGGGGCGTTGACCGTCCCCAGTGGGGGCGGCCCACCTCAGGAAACGACCCCTTCGCGGCTCCGAAACCGACCTGTCACCCTGGGTTACGGGTTCCGCAACAGCCGTCGGGGAGGGTCGTACCAGGGGAAGGGAGTAGCGCATGACACGGCGGGGAAGACAAACTCTGGTGGCGGACCGGCCCACCCGTCGGGCGGTTCGGGGGGTGGCCGACCCGGTCGCCCTGGGCCTGTCGGACGGCACTGAGCTGGGCGTACGCTCAGCGGTCGGCGACGACCTGCCCGGCGTGGTCGACCTGCACGAGCGGTGTTCGGCGCGCAGCCGCAACCGCCGCTACCACGGTGGGTCGGCTCGGCCCGCCCCGGCTCGGATGCGCCGGCTGTTGGAGCCAGCTCGGGGGGTCACCCTGCTGGCCACGCCGACCGTTTCCCACTCGCCAACCGCGCCGGTGGTGGCGATGGCCAATCTGCTCGGCGAGGGAGACACGGCCGAAGTGGCCTTGCTGGTACGCGACGACTGGCAGCGCCGCGGGCTCGGATCGGCGCTGCTGCGTCGGCTCGTGTGGCAGGCGGAGCGGTGTGGATACGCCGCGCTGGGTCTGCACATCCAGGCGGAGAACACCCCGATGCTGCGGGCCGTCGACCGGTTGGAGCGGCCGGCGACGACTGACCGGGATGGCTCGCTGCTCACCCTGACGGTGCCGTTGACCGCGGCCGTCTCTCCGACCAGGGCGCCGCTCGCCCTCTCCGCCATAATGCGGTGATCGATATTTGGGCCGCTGTCGCTATCCAGCTCCTGTCGCTGTAGGACATTTTCGGGCTGTACGGCAAGCCACTCGCGTTTCGAGTGTCGCCGCGCGCAAATGGCGATGATTTTGTGTGGCGCACCCGAACGCATTCCCTCGTATTGTTAAAGGAGCACCACCTCACACCTCGAGGGGGCACTCCTATGTTCAATGATTTTCTGATCTCTGTCATCCGCACCGCTGTCCCGGTCGCTGTCGGTGCCGTACTGGCCTGGCTCGCCTCCAGAGCGGGAATCATCCTCGACGCCGACTCCTCCGCCGCGTTGACCACCAGCGCGGTCGCCGTCGCCGTCGCCGTCTACTATGCCCTCGCCCGTGCCCTGGAGACCCGCTGGCCCTGGCTCGGTGTGCTGCTGGGGCGGCGGGCGAAGCCGGTCTACGAGGTGTCGCGTACCAGTAAGAGCGAAGGCTGAGGCGCTCGTTCGTCCCGCTGCCTGTCGTGGCGGGTCAGTGGTGGTGGGTGACCCCGAAAAGTCACCCACCACCATCACCGGTGCGTCCACCGTTCCTTATCCGGGAGCTGTTCCGTTCAGGACGGCGTTGTCAGCTGCACCCAGGGGTTGTTGCAGGTGAAGTTCTGCCCCTGCGTGGCGCATTCGGTTTCCCACACCTCGCCATCGGTGGTCAGCACCTTTACCCAGGCGTCATTGCCGGCGGCGGAGATGGCGACCCCGCAGACGGATTCTCCCGGATAGTTGGCGTTTCCGCTGAGGTCGGTCCAGGTGTAGGGCCCCGGCGGTGCTGGCGTGAGCCTTCTGCGGCCGGCGTAGGTGACCCCATCCGAAACCACCGCACTGAACTCTTCGGAGGCGGACGGGGCGAGGCTGTCAATGTCAGCACACGGTCCGGGTGGGCCGGTGGGGCCGGGTGGGCCTGTTGGTCCGGGTGGGCCTGTTGGTCCGGGTGGCCCGGTGGGTCCGGGTGGGCCTGTTGGGCCGGTGGGGCCGGGTGGGCCTGTTGGTCCGGGCGGTCCGGTGGGTCCGGGTGGGCCTGTTGGGCCGGTGGGGCCGGGTGGGCCTGTTGGTCCGGGTGGGCCGGTGGGGCCGGGTGGGCCGGTGGGGCCGGGTGGGCCGGTGGGTCCGGGTGGGCCGGTGGGGCCGGGTGGGCCGGTGGGGCCGGGTGGGCCCGTTGGTCCGGGCGGTCCGGAGGGGCATGTGTGTCCACACTTGTCGTCCCAGTATTCGCGGTCCCAGTCTTCCTGGCCCCAGCCGCCCCGGTCCCAGTGTCCGTGGTCCCAGTCGCCCTGGTCCCATCCCCGTTCCTCGTCCGGGTAGGCGACCGTGCTAGTGCTCGTGCCGCCGCCCCAGACGTGGCCGAAGGCGGGGGCGGTCAGGCCGACGAACGCGAAGGTGAGTGGTGTCATGACGCCAATGGCCACCCACCGTTTGCGACCCGCCAGCAGACCTGCTCTCAGCCCCTGGTGATGATGGCGATTCATGACCCTCCTTGGCTCTGATTGATTCCGAAATAACTTCCCACCCTTCATAACTGACAATTTGTCGCAATGCAGTAGTTTTGCGAAACTTATCCGCTTTGTCCCTCTTTGGGGCCGTGCGTGGGTGTTGTAGAGATATCCCGTGCTCTGACCGAGGGCTTGGCGTACAAGCAGCTTGGCGTTGATCGGCCGGGACTCGTCGGTGGGGTCGCGGGAGGTCGCCGGGCACGAGGGCCGGGCCGGGTAGTGAGCTGCGGCCGACGCGGCGGCGGTTGTCGGTGTAGGCCGAAGACGTGGGCGCTCCAGCGGGGCGCCGGGTTCGTGGGAGGTGGTACGCGAGCATCTGTGGCCGGACTGGGCGCCAGCGTCGGGGTGGGCGCCGACTGATGCTGTTGGGGCGGTGGATGGCACCCTGTTGGGGCCATCCACCGCCCGTCCGCGTGGCGCGGCTTTGTCAAGGCGACGGAGCCGGCTCGTCTGCCGACGGAGCCGGTCGAAGCGTCAGACGTTCGGCGGCAGCGCCGTCCGGTCCGGGAAGTTGCCGTAGAGGCGATCGTCGGCGCCGCCGACGGTGACCGCCTGGACCAGCAGGTCGCCACCGACGAAGGCGCCCTTCCAGGAGGCGCCCCGCCCACCGAACGGCTCCTGGCGGTCGCCCCGGGAACGGGGCTTGTTGATGCCGACCTTGAACGCCTGCACGTCCATGGCGAGCTTCGCCGCCTCGTCCTCATCGTCGCAGGCGAGGGAGGCGACCAGCGCGCCGTTGGAGGCGTTCATCGCGGCGAGGAGTTCGTCGGTGGTGTCCACCACCACGATCGTGTCGACCGGACCGAACGGCTCGGCGTGCATCAGCCGGGATCGACCGGGTGGCGCGAGCAGTACCGACGGCGCCACGTAGGCGGTGGTGTCCTGACCGTCGAGGAACGGCGCCCCGTCGAGCCGGCCCCGGTGTAGCGGGACCGCCCCGCCCCGCACCGCCTCGTCGACCTTGCGGCGCAGTTCGTCGGCCTTGGCGGCGCTGATCAGGGGCCCGAAGTCCAGTTCGGGCAGGGGGTCACCGGCGGACCATCCGTCGCCGACGGCCAGCGGGTGTCCGAACCGTACGGATCGCACCACCGGCAGGTACATGTCGAGGAACTGGTCAACCAGGTTCCGTTGTACGACGAAGCGCGGGTAGGCGGTGCAGCGCTGCTTGCCGTACTCGAAGCCCTTCTTCAGGTGCGCGGCGAGCTGATCCCATCGGGAGAAGTCCCAGATCCCCCAGGCGTTGAGCCCTTCCTGCTCGATGAAGTGCCGTTTGTCGGTGTCCAGCAGCGCCGCCGCCACCTTTCCGCCGTTGGAGCGCCCGCCGACGAACGCCACCGCGCCGACCTCCGGGGCGCGGACAAGCACCTCGGAGAGCTCCTCGCCGCTGCCGGAGATCAGCGTGGCGGGCAGGCCGGCGCGGTGCAGCAACGCGTGCGCGACGGTGAGGCAGACCGCGCCCCCCTGCGACGGGGTCTTGGCGATCACGGCGTTTCCGGCGAGGAGTTGCACCAGTTCGGCGTGGACCAGGACGCTCATCGGGTAGTTCCACGAGGCGATGTTGCTCACCGGCCCGGGAAGTGGTTCCCGGCCGTCGGCGAGCATCCGGTCGATCTCGTCGACGTACCACCGGACCCCGTCCAGGGCCCGGTCGACGTCGGCGGCGGCGAGCCGCCACGGCTTGCCGATCTCCCAGACGAGCAGGAGGGCGAGGAGGTCGCGGTGGGCGGTCAGGGCGTCCAGGGCCTCGACGACCCGCGCCTTCCGGTCGGCGAGCGGGGTGTCGGCCCAGTCCCGGTGGACGGCGGCGGCGTGGGCGACCGCGGCCCGGGCGGCCGTCGCGTCCAGTCGGGGGAGGCGGACCAGGGCGGTGTTGTCGACCGGCGTGCGGACGGTGGCCGGGGTGCCGACCGTTCGCCAGTCGCCCTCGATCAGGTTGTGCAGCGTTCGGAGGCCGTCGGTCGGGGCGGAAAAGGCTTCGGGGGCGGCGGCCACCGCGCGGTCGAGGACCTCGGACCAGGCGGTCCCGTCGGCGAGTCGTAGAGCCATCGCGTTCTCCTCAGGGTTGTCCGGGGAGCGGCGGCGTCGATGGCACCGCTGGTGTGGCGTACTGTCGCCCGTCGCGAGTGGGGGCGGCAACAGTACGTTCGTATGTCAGGACGGCGGGCTGGCTCCGGTCCGCTTGTTCAGCGGTTGTCGAGTCGCCCTGTCACCGTCCTGACCTGGCCGAATAACCAGACTAAATCGAAAATCATAAATATTGTGAGGAATCTCCGGACGTGGTCAGGCCCGTGCCTCGCCGTGGCCTAGGCCCGTGTCTCGCCGTGCTCGACACAGACCGCCGCCCAACCGACCGGCAGCACCTGCACCTTCATCCGTCGCCGGCAGTGCCCGCAGTAGCGGGGTGGCTCCAGTTGCCGGGCGGCCCGGCAGGCGGTGTGGTCCCCCTCGCCGGTCGGCGTGCCGCACCGGTCGCACCAGGAGGCGCCGGCCCCCGCCGGGCCGCCGAACCCTGTCGACGTACCAAGCGGGGCCGGTCCCGTCGTGTCGCCACTCATCCCGGCCGGGCTCACAGCGTCGCGGAGAGCGCCTTGACCGGCATCTTCAGGTCCTGGAGCAGCTCCAGGTCCGTGGTGGCCGGGCGACCCAGCGTGGTCAGGTAGTTGCCGACGATCACCGCGTTGATGCCGCCGAGCAGGCCGCTGCGGGTACCCAGATCGCCGAGCGTGAGCTCGCGACCGCCGGCGTACCGGAGGATCGTGCGGGGCATGGCGAGCCGGAACGCGGCGATGGCGCGCAGCGCGTCCTTCCCCTCGACCACCGAGCGGTCCCCGAGCGGGGTGCCGGGCCGCGGGTTGAGGAAGTTCAGCGGGACCTCGTGCGGGTCCAGCTCGGCGAGCTGGGCGGCGAACTCGGCGCGCTGCTCAACGCTCTCCCCGAGGCCGAGGATGCCGCCGCAGCACACCTCCATGCCGGACTCGCGGACCATCCGCAGCGTCTCCCAGCGCTCCTCCCAGGAGTGGGTGGTGACCACGTTCGGGAAGTACGAACGGCAGGTTTCCAGATTGTGGTTGTAGCGGTGTACGCCCATCTCGACCAGCTCGTCGACCTGCTCCTGGGTGAGCATGCCGACCGAGGCCGCCACCTGGATGTCGACCTCCGCCTGGATCGCGGCGACGCCCTCCCGTAGCTGCCGCATCAGCCGGTCGTCCGGGCCGCGCACGGCGGCCACGATGCAGAACTCGGTCGCGCCGGTCTTCGCGGTCTGCTTCGCGGCCTCCACAAGCGACGGAATGTCCAGCCACACCGCGCGGACCGGCGAGGTGAACAGGCCGGACTGCGAGCAGAAGTGACAGTCTTCCGGACAGCCGCCGGTCTTCAGCGAGACGATTCCCTCGACCTCGACCTCCGGCCCACACCAGCGCATGCGTACCTCGTGCGCGAGCTGGAGAGCGGCGGGCAGGTGCTCGTCGGGGAGGTTCAGCACGGCGAGGACGCCGGCCTCGTCGAGGCCGACGCCGTTCTCCAGTACCTGGGTGCGGGCCTGGTCGAGGATCTCTGGCATGGCCGTACCCTACAAGGCCGCCGCCGTGGGAAGGGGCGCCCGGTGCGGCGCGGGCCAACCACCAGCGGGACCGGAGCGCGGCGCGCCGGGGCTGGCGCGCGGCACGCCGGAGCGGGGTCCGGCCAGGTGGTACGTTCGCCCCGGCGAAGGCGCCCGGCGAGCGGGAGCCGGGGAAGGAGCGGCGGTGTCGGACTGGCTTGCGGCCCTGGACCGCCGAGCCGAGCTGCGCGCCAAGGCGGGGCTGACCCGCACCCTCCGCCCCCGGGCCGCCGCCGACGACATCGTTGACCTGGCCGGCAACGACTACCTCGGTCTGTCGAGACACCCCGCGGTGACCGCGGCGGCCAGCGCGGCGCTCGACGAGTACGGGCTGGGCGCCACCGGGTCCCGGCTGGTGCGCGGCTCCACCGCACCGCACCACGCTCTCGAAGAGGACCTCGCCGGTTGGCTCGGGGCCGAACGCGCCCTGCTCTTCTCCTCCGGCTACCTGGCCAACGTCGGCGCGGTCCGAGGCCTGGTGCGACCGCGGACGCTCCTGGTCTCCGATGCGCACAACCACGCGTCGCTGATCGACGGGTGTCGGATCTCCGGTGCCGAGACCATGGTGACCCCGCACGCCGACGTGGACGCGGTCCGGGCCGCGCTCGCCGCCGCGCCGGGTCGCCCGGCGGTGGTGGTGACCGAGTCGGTGTTCTCGGTTGACGGGGACCTCGCTCCTCTTGCCGAGCTGCACACGGTGGCCCGGGAGCACAACGCGTTGCTGCTGGTTGACGACGCCCACGGGCTCGGCGTGGTCGGGCCCGGTGGTGCCGGGGGAGCGACCGCGGCCGGTCTGGCCGGGGAACCCGACGTGATCATCACCGCGACCCTCTCCAAAGCGTTGGGTGGAGCCGGCGGTGTCGTCGCCGCTCCGGCGGAGTTTGTCCGGCACCTGGTCGAGACCGGGCGGACGTTCATCTTCGACACCGCCCCGCCGCCGGCGGTGGCGGCCGGGGTACGGGCCGCCGTGGGGCTCGCCTGGAGGGGCGAGCAGCTGCGGGTGGAGCTCGGCGACCGGGTTGCGTACGCCGTTCGGCGGTTGCGAGCTGCCGGGCTGACCGGGTCGGCGCCGAAGGGGGCCGTCGTGTCGGTGACCGCCCCCGGACCGGAGGCGGCCATCGCCTGGGCCACCGACTGCCGGGACCGGGGCGTCGCGGTCGGTTGCTTCCGTCCCCCCTCCACCCCGGACAGCCGCTCCCGGCTCCGGCTGACCGTCAACGTCGGTGTCCCCCGGGCGGACTTCGAGCGGGCCCTGGAGGTCATCGTGGAGTGCGCGCCGTGAGTGCGACGCCGTGGCGGGGGCCGGTACTGGTGACCGGCACCGACACCGGGGTCGGCAAGACCGTGGCGACCGCGGCGGTCACCGCGGCGGCGCAGGCCGCCGGGCTACGGGTCGCGGTGGTCAAGCCAGGCCAGACTGGTACGGCCACCGGCGACCCGGTCGACATCGACGAAGTCACCCGGCTCGCCGCGCCGTTGACCGGGCGGACGCTGGCGAACTTCCCCGATCCGCTGGCCCCGCTGGCCGCGGCCCGGGTCGCCGAGTTGCCGCCACTGGAGCTGTACACGGCGGTTGACGCCGTCCGCGCGGAGGCCGACAAGCACGACCTGGTCCTGGTCGAGGGGGCCGGCGGACTGCTCGTGCCGATGGGGCTACGCCCGTCGGGTGAGCCGTGGACGATGGCCGATCTCGCGGTGTCGCTGGGCTGCCCGGCCGTGGTGGTGGCGCGGGCCGGTCTGGGCACCCTCAACCACACCGCGCTCACCCTGGAGGCGTTGGGACGCCGGGCGGTGCCGGCGGGGGTGCTGCTCGGTGCCTGGCCGGCCGAGCCGGAACTGGTCCACTGGGCGAACCTGAGCGACCTGGTGCCGTACCTGGTCGGGGCGTTGCCGGCCGGGGCCGGGGCGATCGATCCGGGCGTGTTCCGGCGGTCCGCGCCGGGATGGCTCACCCCGGCGCTGTACGGGGTGCTCGACGACTGGCGGGCCTGGGCCGAGGAGGTCCGCTGAGCGGGCTGGCCACTGCTCCGCTGAGCCGGCTGCTGGCCACTGCCGCTGGGCTAGGTGGCGTCAGCGCTCCGCTGCGCCGGCTGGTCCGCGGCGGATCACGAAGGCGTCGGGCATCCGGAAGGTGAGGTTGTCCGGATACCACGGAGCGCGCACCACGGTTACCCCGTCGAGTAGCGGGGAGACCTGTTCGACCACCACCGCCGCCTCCATCCGCGCCAATTGGTCGCCGAGGCAACGGTGGGCGCCCGCCCCGAAGGCCAAATGCCGGCGCGACCCCTGTTGGCCGGGCCGGAACTCGTCGGGCGCCGACACGACGGCCGGGTCACGGCCGGCCCGGGCCAGCCACAGCAGCACGCTGGTGCCCGCCGGCACGGCGGTCCCGCCCAGCGTGCTGTCCACGGCGGCGACCCGACGCCAGGTGACGATCGGTGGCTCCAGCCGCAGCCCCTCCTCGACCACGTTCGGCACCGAGACGCTGCCGTCCCGCAGCGCGGCGCGAACCGTCGGCTCGCCGGCCAGCCGGTGCAAAAGCAGGGTGAGGAACTGCGACGTGGTCTCCTGGCCGGCTACCAGTAGGAAGAACAGCGCCCCGACGAGCACATCCGGCGGGTGTCCGGTGGCCCGCAGGGCGGCGGCCAGCCCACCGCCGGTGTCCGCGAACTCCCGCAGCACCTGGTGGAACCGGCCGACCTCGTCGGCCAGGGCCAGCTGGCGGTCGGCGTCCAGCGGGGCCCAGAACAACTCCAACGCCGCACGGGCGAACTGCTTCACCGCGGAGACCGGGGCGTCCGGGAGCTCGACCAGGCGGGCCAGGACCAGCAGCGGTAGGTCGGCGCTGAGCTCGGCGTGCAGATCGGCGGAGCCACCAGAGTCGAGAGTGGCGCGGATCGCGGCTACCCGCTCCGCCACCAGCTCGGTCAGCCAGGGCCGTTGGGCGGCGACCTTCGCCGGGTGGAGTGCGTCGGCGACGAGAGCGCGGATCGCCGGGTGGCTCACGCCACCGTTGTTGGCCAGGGTTGGGGGGAGGCGGAAGCGGTGTCCGGCGAGCACCCGCAGGGCAGCTACCGGGATCGGGGTGACGGCGTCCAGGGCATTGTCCGGACGGTAGGTCACCTGGTCGGTGAGCACCTGCCGCACCAGCGCGTGCTCGGTCACCACCAGGTGTTCGGTGCCCTGCTGGTCAGCCACCCGGGTGACGGCCGGCCAGTGGGTGCCGGCGGTCTTCGTCCAGCTCCGGAACAGCACGGCGGACACGCTAGCGGGCCGTTCCGGGCAGCCCGGCCCGGAGCCGCCACACCGTGGCACGCTTCACGCGTACGCTCTCCAACGTCTCGGGCACCGGCACCTCGTAGCTGGCCAGCGGGTCGAAGCGGTCGCGGGGCAGGAACGCGCGTTCCGGGTCGCCGACCAACACCGTGGCCCCCGCGCGGGCGGCGGTGAGCAGGAAGCGAAGCATCCGCCGCGCCATCGCCGCGCTGTAGAACACGTCTCCGGCGAGTACGACCTCGGCGTCGCCCGCGTCGCCGTCGAGGATGTCGGCCAACTCGGCGTCGAGGCGTACCCCGTTGGCCTCGGCGTTGACGGCGACGGCGGCGACGGCCAGCGGGTCGACCTCGACCGCGCGGACGGCGGTGGCGCCGGCCCGGGCCGCGGCGATGGCCACCAGCCCCGAACCGGCGGCGAGGTCGAGTACCCGCCGACCGGCGACCAGGTCCGGATGGTCGGTGACGTATCGGGCGACGGCCTGCCCACCGGCCCAGGCGAAGGCCCAGAAGGGGGGTGGCTGGTCGCTGCGGAACTCACCCTCGGTCAGTTCCCAGAGCCCGACCGCGTCGTCGGCCTGGTGGAGTCGCACCTCGGGGACGAAGGGGACCGGCGCGAGACGGGCGTGCAGTCGGACGAAGGCGCTGGCGAGTTCGGACACCGAGTGATTCTCCCGCAGCCGGACCGCCGGGGTCGCGGCCCGGTCCGGCTCATCCTCCGCTGCGTCGACTCGGGTCCCGCGTCGGCCCGCTCCGTCCGCGTTCAGTCCAGCTGCGCCGGGTCGAGTCCAAGCTCCCGGGCGGTCACCAGGCGTACCCACTCGGTGAACTGGCGTCGGGAGATCACCCGGTCGTGCACCGCGAGCTGAACGGCGAGACCGTCCATCACGGCACTGATCCGCCACGCGGCGCCAGCCGGATCGGCGCACTCGAAGGTGTGGTCGGCTACCCCGTCCGCGATCACCGTCGCCAGGTCCTGCCGCCAGCGCAGGTCCAGCCGGCGGGAGGTCTTCTCCAACTCCGGGGTACGCAACGACTCGGCCCAGCCGTCGATCCACATTGCCCACGACGTGGGGCGGCCGGCGGGGGTGTAGAGCCGCACCAGTCGGCGGAGCTTGGCCAGCGGCGGGGCGCTGGAGCGCAGCACCGCGTCCAGCCGGGCCAGATCCTGCTCGACGGCGTACGCGAACGCCTCGGCGAGTAGCCGATCCTTGGTGGCGAAATGGTAGAAGACCAGTGCCTGACTCACCCCGGCCGCCTGGGCCACGTCCGCGGTGCGGGTGTTCGCCAACCCGCGTTCCACGATCACGTCGCAGGCGGTGCGCAGCAGGGCATCCAGGCGGACCTCGGCCGCACGTCTCGTCACGACCGCTACCGTAGTGCACCCGAACGGGTACGAGCTGTTACCACCCAGGGTGAATTCGCCCCACCGTAGTCGGAAGTAGGACAGTTCTCTCGGGTGCTGCTCCGCGTGCGCTTCGGTGCTGCACCACGGGGCACTGCGGTGGTGCGGCTCGACCGGTCCCGGGTGGGTCCTGGCCCTGCGAGATGTGACGGGGGCGCGCCGAGGGGGGCGAGTTGGCAACTGCTCGCCGACTCGGCTAAAGTTCTCATCCGTCACCGGGAAGCCGGGACGTGCGGACGTAGCGCAGCTGGTAGCGCATCACCTTGCCAAGGTGAGGGTCGCGGGTTCGAATCCCGTCGTCCGCTCGGAGATGCCGCCACGTGTGACCGGGGGCAACCCGGTGGGGTGGCCGAGAGGCGAGGCAACGGCCTGCAAAGCCGTGTACGCGGGTTCAAATCCCGTCCCCACCTCAGCATTATCGAGGGCGATTGGCGCAGTGGGAGCGCGCTTCCTTGACACGGAAGAGGTCACTGGTTCAAACCCAGTATCGCCCACCAGTTGAGTCGGGCCCGACGC
>NZ_AZWO01000022.1 GCF_000514775.1 Salinispora pacifica CNR114
CCGAAGGGCCTTTCCGCTCGACTTGCATGTGTTAAGCACGCCGCCAGCGTTCGTCCTGAGCCAGGATCAAACTCTCCAACAAAAACTTGAAGAAAACCCCAGCAACAAAAAACAATCTGCTGCCAAATTCAAGCCCAAGCCAACCCACCAAACAGCAGGCCAACCCAGACCAAAACGGCACTGGCTTTCCAAACACCCTGTTGAGTTCTCAAAGAACAACCACACACCATCAGAACCCCAAACCAGGGCCCCTCAAGAGGCAACCGCTCCAGCCCGCCACTCTCGCGCCAGGCACTTTTACTACTTTACCTCACCGTCTTCGCCGTGTCAAACCGTTTGTCCCGGTCTGTCGTGCTTCGCACGGTTCAGCTTCCGTTGAGCGCACACGTGGCTACCCGCGTGTGTGATCCTCGGATTTGGCAGACCGGCCGCCCGCGGTTTCCCGCTGGCTCGCCCGGTTCCTGCCGGCTGTTACCTTACCCGGTCGGTTTCGCCGCACCAAATCGGCCTGTCGGCAGACTTGGCGGGCACCGCCCGCCCGGCGACTCGACAGTGAAGCTTCTTGTCGCCGGTGCCGCTTGGAGTGGGCCTCAGGACTTTCGCCCTGTTTGCCCCGTTCCGCGCTGGCAGAGAGAAAGTTACGCGGATTCGGGTTCACACGTCAAATCGAGCGGCTGCGGCCCCCGTCACACTCGCTCCCCGGTTGGGTGGACAGGCGTGTGAGCCAAGTCAGGGGTGGAACCTCAGCCCGCGACGACACGGGCGGTTCGCGTACCACCCGACCTGTGCCCAATGGCGCAACAACCGGCGGCGACCTGCCCAGCACCCATGAACCTTCGAGGCGGCAGCCCCAGTCCCCGCCAAGAATCGGTGCAAACACCGATTTTCGGCAGAAACAGGCACTAGCCTGTGTGCGGGTGACCACCTGAGGTGAATGCGGAAGAGAGCAGGAGGGGGATGGGTCCATGACGGTGCAGACCAGGCTCACCGTTAACGGTCAGGACCGGGAGTGGACGCTCGATGCCCGAACGACGCTGCTGGACGCGCTGCGAGATCACGTCGGCCTCTACGGCACGAAGAAGGGGTGCGACCATGGGCAGTGCGGTGCCTGCACGGTCCATGTCGACGACCGGCCCGTGGTGGCCTGTCTGACCCTCGCCGCCCAGGTCGCCGGCGGTGCGGTACGGACCGTCGAAGGGCTCACGGAGTCGCCGGACGAGTTGCATCCGATGCAGCAGGCGTTCCTCGACTGCGACGCACTGCAGTGTGGCTACTGCACCCCAGGACAGCTGATGTCGGCAATTGCCTGTGTCGACGAGGGGCACGCCGGGTCCACCGAAGAGATCCGCGAGTTCATGAGTGGGAATCTCTGCCGCTGCGGCGCCTACCAGGGCATCGTCCAAGCGGTCGCCAGGGTTCATGCCGCCGATCCCGGGCGGTCCTGATGCGGGCCTTCACCTACACCCGGGCGCGCTCCGCGGCGGAGGCGGTATCGACGTTCGCCACCTCTCAGGACGACCAACCCCACTACCTCAGTGGTGGCACGACCCTCGTGGACCTGATGAAGCTCGACGTCGAAGCCCCCGGTCTGCTCATCGACCTGACCGACGTCCCGGATTTGGACTTCGTCCGGGAGGAGCAGGGTGACCTGGTCATCGGGGCGCTGACCCGGATGAGCGACGCCGCGAACCACCCGCTGGTCGCGGCCAACTGCCCGGTGCTCGCGGAGTCCCTCCTGTCCGCGGCCTCCCAACAGTTACGGAACATGGCGAGGATCGGCGGTAACCTGCTGCAACGCACCCGCTGCGGCTACTTCCGAGCGGTCGAGTTCTCGTGCAACAAACGTCAGCCCGGGTCGGGATGCTCCGCGATGGAGGGCGTCAATCGCCACCACGCCGTCCTCGGTACCAGCAACCGCTGCATCGCCGTCTATCCCGGCGACCTGGCGGTGGCACTGACCGCGTTCGACGCGAGCCTCTCCGTCCTCGGGCCCGACGGCACCCGCTCCATGTCGATCCATGACCTGTTCGTGCCGCCGGGCGACACACCGCACCGGGAGACGACCCTCAAGCCCGGCGAGTTCATCACGGCCGTCCGGGTGCCGATGACGCCGGCGGCGCGGTCGTCCAGCTACCAGAAGGTGAGCGACCGGAGTTCGTACTCGTTCGCCCTCGCGTCGGCGGCCGTCGGGCTTCACCTCGACGCAGGAGGTACCGCCAGCGAAATACGGATCGCGCTCGGCAGCCTGGGCACCGTGCCCTGGCGGGCACGGGAGGCCGAACAGGCACTGACCGGGACCCAGCTGGACGAGACGTCCATCCGGACGGCATTGGAGCCGGAGTTCCGGTCGGCTCGCACCACGCCGCAGAACCACTTCCGGGTACAGCTGGCTGTGGAAACCGTACTCGAGGCCGTCGCGGCGGCTCAGCAGAGAATGGGATGAACACCATGGCCTGGATCGGCTCCGACCACGTCCGCCACGACGGCGTGGAGAAGGTCCGCGGCGAACCGCTCTACGGCGCCGACCGCACGGCCGCGGCGATGGCGTACGCGATTCCGGTCAGTGCGACCGTGGGCCGCGGCCGGATCACGACCCTCGAGACCGCCAAGGCGGAACGGGTGCGGGGGGTGCTCGCGGTACTCACGCACGAAAACCTGGATCGCCTGCACCCGTCCGAATTCACCTTCGGGTTGGGGAGCGCGAGCGAAAGCTTCCAACCGATGCGGGACAACGCCGTGGCCTACCGCGGTCAGCCAATCGCGATCGTGGTGGCGGAGACCTTGGAGGCTGCAGCGGAAGCCGCGGCGTTGGTGACCGCCCGCTACGACGTCGAGCCGTTCGCTGTGGAACTCGACGCCCCGGGGGGCGAGCGGGTCGACCAGGCGGAGGCGGTGCCCGTGTTCCCCGTGGTGGAGATCGGCGAGGGTGACCGGCTACTCGACCAGGCACCAGTTGTGGTTGACGCCACCTACTACTCCCCCGCGCAGCATCACAACGGGCTGGAGCTGCTGTCCACCCTCGCCGAGTGGCATGAGGGATCGCTCCTGATCCATGAGGGCACTCAGGCGGCGGGACGCGTCCGGCACGCGCTGGCGAAGCAACTCGGGATCCCGATGGAGTTGGTCCAGGTCGTCTCGCCCTCCCTCGGCGGCGGCTTCGGCCAGCGCACCGGTCAGACGTACAGCACCACCCTGGCCGCCCTGGCCGCCCGGCGGGTCGACCGGCCGGTGATGCTGATCGTCCCGCGGTCCGCCGTCTTCCACAGCGTCCACTTTCGTCCCGCGACCCGGCACCGGATCCGGTTCGGCGCGCGGGACGACGGCACGATCACCTCCCTGGTACACGAGGCAGTCGCGCAGACATCACGCCATGACCTGATGCCGTTCTGGGGGCCGCAGGTTTCGGCAAGTATGTACGGCATCCCGAACTTCCGCGGTACCACCACCCTGGTGCGGCTCGACACCCAGACGCCCGGCTACATGCGAGCGCCGATGGAGATGGCGACGATGTTCGCGGTGGAGAGCGCCCTGGACGAACTCGCCGAACGGGTGGGCGTTGACCCGGTCGAGCTACGGCGGCGCCACGACACCGCCACCGACCCGATAACCGGCAAACCATTCTCCTCACGGCGGCTCAGGCAGTGCCTTGATCGGGGCGCCGAACGGTTCGGCTGGTCGGAACGCGACCCGGCGATCGGGTCGATGCGCGGCGAGGATGGCAGCCTCATCGGCTGGGGCGTGGCGACCGGCTGCTATCCCGGCCTCGCCTCCGCCGCCGGCGCGCACGTACGGCTGTGTGACGACGGCACGGCGGAGGTCTCGGTCAGCGGACACGAGATGGGCCAGGGCATACGCACCGTGGTCGCGCTGACCGCGGCCGATGCCCTCGGCCTGTCACCTAGCAACATCCGGGTAGTCGTTGGTGACACCCGGGTCGCTCCCCAGCCAGAAACCGGTGGCTCGTGGGGAGCCGCCACCGCCATGCCGGCCATCCAGGAAGCGGCCGTCGGGATCCGAGCCCAGCTGCACCAGATCGCCGCCACCCATGGCGAGCCGGTTGCCAACGTTGACGTCAGCGAGTGCCGACTGGCGGAGGGACGGCTGGTCGGCCCAGACAACTCGGGGCCACTGATAGCCGGGCTTCTCATGGCCGCCGGCCTCCCCTCGGTCGAGGCTCCCGGGCAGTACTTCGCCCCAGGGCGACGCCCGACCGATGCGCCCGACACCGGCACGGCGCCGATGAGCGCGGTGATGGCGGACGTCGACAACGCCCGGGTGGGCCCAGTCTTTCCCGACTTCGTCACCTGCTCCTATGTCGCCCACTTCGTCGAGGTCCGCATCGGCCCCCGGATCCGCCGACCACGGGTCACCCGGATGCTGTCGGTCATCGACTGCGGGCGGGTAATCAGTCGGCGCACCGCCACCAGCCAGGCCCTGAGCGGCCTGGTCTGGGGCATCAGCAGCGCGCTCCGGGAGGAGAGCACCGTGGACCCCCGCTTCGGCGGATTCCTCAACACCAACCTGAGCGACTACCTGGTTCCGGTGAACGCCGACGTACCCACCCTCGACGTCGACTTCATCGACGAGCCCGACCCATCGTTCAGCGCGTTCGGTCTCAAGAACCTGGGCGAAGTCGTCCACGTCGGGGCGGCAGCCGCGATCACCAACGCCGTCCACCACGCCACCGGGGTCCGGGTCCGGAGTCTGCCCGTCCGCATCGAGGACCTCATGACGGAGCCTGCTCGGTAACGGCCAGGGGTTCCACACCGCGTTAGGCCGCTCGCCGGCAGGGAGTCTGATGACAGCGGGGATCAGGTACATCGCGCCGACCCTACGGCAGTGGTGTTCGGCCGACCTCTCCTTCGCGATGGCCGTTGTCGTCGGTGTGACGGGGAGCGCGCCGTGCCCGGTTGGGACGGTGATGGCCAGCTGCGCCACCGGCGAGGTCGCCGGCGGCGTGGCCGGCGGGTGCATTGACGGCGCGGTCCTCACGGCGGCCCAGGACTCGATCCGCTCTGGTCGGGTGCACCGGAACCGCTACACCCACCAGAGCGACGGCTCGCCGGTGGTCGGCCTCGCCTGTCGTAGTGAGATCGACGTGGTGGTGCTGCCCGCGGCGGTGGAGGTCATGGCACCGCTGCTCGATCGGTTGCTGGCGAATCGGGCGGTCGGCTCCGCTCTGGTGCTACCCGCCGGCCCAGGGGCGGCGCTGCTGGCGGCAGACTCGGATGGGTGGTGGGGATCGTCGGGCGATCCGGGGGTGGATGAGCTCGTGGCACGCCAGCTCCGGGAGCGGGTGTCCACCGGAGCGGGGCAGGTCGAACGCATCGCGGTGGGGCGGGTCGAACGCATCATCAACGGCGCTGGGCAGCCGGTTGACGTCCTGTTCGTCAGACACCAGCCGGCACCCCGCATGTTGCTCTACGGGATGAGTCCGGTCGCCCGAGCGATGAGCCAGCTCGGGCGTTTCCTCGGCTTCGAGGTGACCGTGTGTGACCCCCGGCCGGTGTTCATGCGCGCAGCGCACTTCCCGGACGCTCACCAGGTGGTCTGTGACTGGCCGCACCGCCACCTGCGCAGCATCGAGACCGACGCCCGGAGCGCCATCGTGGTACTCAGCCACGATGATCGCCACGAGACCGAACTGCTGTCGCTGGCCCTACGGGGGCGCGCCGGCTACGTCGGCGTGATCGGCAGCCGAGAAACACACCGCGAGCGGCTCCTCCGGCTCACCGCGGCCGGCTTGACCGAGGACGAACTCAGCCACCTTCGAGCACCCATCGGCCTCGACCTGGGCGCCCAAACTCCCCAGGAGACCGCCGTTTCCATCTGCGCCGAAATGATCGCGGCCGCCGGCACCGGGGGCACCGGTCGACCCCTGACCTACCTGGCTGGCCCCATCCACCGACGTGCCGACGCCACGGTCAGCTGAGCATGCGGAAACGACGGCCCGGTCCGGCCTGCAAACCGGTGGGCGAAGAGCCGGTGGACGCGGGGCGCACCGACCCCGTCGCGGGACTGCTGCTCGCCGCGGGAGCGGGCCGGCGGTACGGCGGGCCGAAGGCACTCGTGGCTTTCCAGGGCCAGCCCCTGGTGCTGCGGAGCCGGGACGTGCTGGTGGCCGCCGGCTGCGCCCCCGTACTGGTCGTGGTGGGGGCGCGGGCGGAGGCCGTGACCGAATTGGTCCACTCGGGCGTCGTCCGAAACCCGGCGTGGCCGACCGGCATGGGTTCATCGCTGCGGGCGGGGTTGGCAGCGCTGGAGGAAACCACCGCCCTGGCTACTGTCGTGACCTTGGTTGACATGCCGGGGGTCGGAGTCGAGGCGGTACGCCGGGTGGCTGCCGCCGCCCGACCCGATGCTCTGGCGGTCGGGGGCTACCACGGCGACCGGTGGGGCCACCCGGTACTGCTCGGGCGTGAGCACTGGGCCGGCGCCGCCGCGAGCGCCACCCGGGACCGGGGCGCCCGGTACTACCTCCGTCAGCATCGGGACATCGTCACGGTCGTTCCGTGCGCCGACGTGGCCGACGCCCAGGACCTGGACGTGCCCCCGAAGATCCGGCGTTGACGCGGCGGCGCACGGCCTCGGCTGGGTCAGACCACCGTCCTTGACGGCCAGCCGCCGCCCCGGGCGAAAGCGCTCTCCCTCAGCCGACGTCGGCCCGGTAGAAGACGTACCGGCCCAGTCGGGCTCGGCCGTAGCCGTTCTCCCGGACGCCGGTCAGCCCGGCGTCAACCAACGCGGACAGGGCCCGATCGGGGAGGCTGTCCCCGGCCCGACCAGAGCGGTGGGCATGACCGCCCTCGTGTCCGGGCAGGCTGCCGTCGATGTCGGCTACATGCAGCTCACCACCGGGACGCAGCACCCGCCGGACCTCGCGCAGCACCCGCACCCAGTCCGCTTCGTCGATGTGATGCAACATGAACGAGGAGAGCACCCGGTCAACGCTGTGGTCCGCCAGCGGCAGGTCATCGGCGAACGCGCGCTCGTACTGGATCTGCACCTTGCCCCGGGCGGCCTTGCGGCGAGCACGGCGCAGCGCACTGGGGTCCGGATCGATGCCCATCGCGTCCACCTCCGGGTGGTGGCGCTTGAGCGTCCGCAGCAGATCGCCGGTGCCACAGCCAATCTCCAGGACTCGTTGCCCCGGCCGAAGATTCGCACGCTCCAAAAGCTTCTCATGAACCCGTCCGATGCCAATAAAGCGGGCGAACGGATCGTAGAGGGGCAGCAACCATTGCTTGCCCATGGCGGGCAGATAGGCCCGATTCTCAGAATGGGAGTTGTGCTGTCCGGTCATGGCACGCTCCGGTAATAGCGGAAACTCGGTCGTACCCTCAGCCTCATGGACAGCGAAGCTGCGGACAATGGCGGAACTGTGGACAGGATGCGACGGAACTTGACTCCCCCCTCCCGCCAGGTCGGTGTCACCGGGCAGGGCGTGCCGGTCTTCGACTTCGGCCACGTGCCCGGCATCGCCCCGGTCGCGGTAGCCCACCATCCCCACGGCGAACCCTTCCTCGACCTCGCCACCCACACCCACGACTTCCTGGTGCTCTGCTACGCCCACGTGGCGCGGGGGACGGTTCGCATCGACGACCGCACCTGGACGGTGGCCGACGGCGACCTCTTCGTCATCGCACCAGGGCAGGTGGTCTCCTCCGTCGACCCGTTTGCGGAGATCACCAGCGACGGCTGGACCGTCTGGTTCCCGGCCGACGTGGTCCGGCCGGGAATGCCCGGCGCCTACTCATCCTGGCGAACCCACCCGTTGCTCTTTCCGTTCGCGCAGGGCAGCAACCGGGCCCAGCGGCTACCGGTCCCACCGGTCGACCGGGCCAGCCTGATGGAGCGCTTCGCCGCACTCGACGCCGAGATTCGGGCCCGCCGCGACGGTCACCAGGCGGCCGCCCTCGCCCACCTGACCCTGCTGCTCGTGACCGTGGCCCGCTTGTCGACCGACCTCGCCGACCACCTGCGCTACGCCGACGAACCGCTGCTGGCGGCCGTCTTCGAGGCCATCGAGGCGCGCTACCACCAGCCCATCTCCCTCGCCGACATCGCGGCCGACCTCGCGCTGACCACCGGATACCTCACCACCGCCGTGCGTCGCAAAACCGGCCGCACCGTGACCCAGTGGATCACGCAGCGCCGGATGCAGCAGGCACGCCTGCTGCTCACCGAGACCGACCTAGCCGTCAGCACGATCAGCCGCCGGGTCGGTTACCCCGACACCAGCTACTTCAGCAAACGCTTCCGCGCCCGGCACGGAGTCACCCCCACCCAGTGGCGGGAGGCGAGACCGCCCGCGGTGTGAAGTCAACCCGTGCATCCGGCACCCCGCGGGGTGCCGGTCGGCATCACTCGTCCGACGGCGCCGAGACGACCGAGTCGATCCAGCCCAAAGCCGCGATGGCGGTAGGAAAACCACAGGTGGTGATGGCCGCGAGCGCGACGGCTTGCACCTCGTCCACGGTCGCACCGTGCTGAAGCGCCTTGCGGACATTGGAGCGCACCGCTCCCTCCGCCTCGGCCCCAACCGCCACCGCCAACTTGATCAGCCGGTCGGTCCGGTCGTCGAACGAGTTGCGCTCCCGCACCGTCCGCGCCAGCACGCCCTGCGCCGCTGCGACATCCGGAAAGCGTTCCAGGAACTTCACGTAGACATCCGGAAGATACTGCTGCTGCATATCACCCTCCGCCACCGCCCGATATTGACACATTAGCCCCGGCCCGTGGGCACCGTGGTCCGAGGACGTATCCAGGCAGAACTCACGCCTCGACGGCCGCCGCGTCGGGAGCGCCGCCGACCGACCCGCCACCACACGACGGTCACCGCCGAGCCGACGGCTCCCGGACGGCGTCCCGTACCTGCTCCGGCGCGGCGGTCGCCGTCGGCGCCGGGCCACGGCGCCCGCGGTAGACCACGTACGGACGCCACAGGTACGCCAGCGGCGCCGACCAGACGTGCACCAGTCGGGTGAACGGCCACAGTGCCAGGAAGAGGAAACCGCCGATCGCGTGCAGTTGGTAGACCAGGGGAGCCCCGCTCATCAGGGTGGGGTCCGGCTGGAACCAGAAGATCCCACGGAACCAGACGGCGATCGTCTCCCGGTAGTCGTAGCCCCCACCGAGCAGGTTGATCCCAACCGTGGCGATCATGCCGAGCGCCACCATGGCGGCGAGCGCGGCGTAGAGCACCTTGTCCATCCGCGTGGTCACCCGACGAACCCGGCCGTTGACCATCCGCCGGATGATCAGCAGGACCAGGCCGGTCATCAGCATCAGGCCGGTCACCGTACCGCCCCAGACCGCGGTGAGGTGGTAGGCGTGCTCACTGATTCCGATCTTCTCGGTCACCGACGCGGGCACCAGCAGGCCCATGACGTGCCCACCGACGACCCCGAGAGCGCCGAGGTGGAACAGGGGCGAGCCGAGCCGCAGGAGGCGATTCTCCAACACCTGGCTGGTGTGCGTGGTCCAGCCGAACTGGTCGTGGCGCCACCGCCAGACATGGCCGGCGACGAAGACCACGAGGCACAGGTACGGCAGGACGGTCCAGACGAGGTTGGTCATCGCGATGCCTCCGACGGGGAGCAGGCGGGATAAGGGGCAAGCGCGGCGGCGTGCAGGTCCGGACCGTCGCCGAGAGAATCCAGGCCGACCGTCTCCACCGGCGGCCCGTCCACGGCGAGCGCCGCGATGGCGGCCCGGTCGGCGTCGGTCAGCGCCGGCAACACGGCGCAGACAACGTCCAGCAGCAGGCGGTAGGGGGTGCCGCAGTCGGTCAGGGCGGCGCGGAGCAGTTCGATGCCCTGCCGATGCTGCCGCAGGGGCGCCTCCCCCTCGCCCGGGCCGACCAAGGCGGCGTACTCGAGCACCACCGGCAGCAGGTCCGGCAGCTCCCCATCCGCGAGCCGCAGTCCGTGCGCCCGGTATCGCTGCTTGAGCACCAGCAGCGCCATGCCCCGCTTACGGGTGTCTCCGTGCAGGTAGTAGGTGAGGTACAGACCGGAGCGGCGGCGCAGGTCGAAGGTCTGTACGAAGTGCTGCTGTACGTCGATCAGGGGGTTGTTCAGCAGCCAGTCCAGGAATTCGTCGATCCGCTCCCGCGCCACCGGCGCCTCGATCTGCGCGGCGGCACCGCGCAACTCGGCTCCGGCACCGAGTAGCTCGTCATCCGGGTAGGTGAGCAGCAGCGAGACCAGCTCGAAGATGCGGGCCCGGTCGGTCGCGGCGGTCATGCGCCGCCTCGCAGCGGGTTGATCGTGAAGCCACGCCGGCCGTCGGCACGCCGGGAGAAGAGTCCGGGCCGGCCGGGACGAACCTGCTCGCCCTCGACCAGGTGGAAGCTCTCCGCAGAGGCCTGCGTGGTCATTCCCGGGCCGCCCTCGCAGTCCAGCGCGCAGTCCTGGTTCGCGGTGGCCTGCGCTTCCAGCGCGGCGGCGTCCTTGCTGTACGCGGCCGGGATCACGTAGCGCTCGTCGTACTTGGCGATGGCCAACAACCGGTACATGGCCTCGACCTGGTCCGCGGTCATCCCGATTCCGTCGAGCAGATCGTCGGCGACGGTACCGTCCAGCGTGCGAGCGCGCATGTAGGAACGCATGGCCGCCAGCTTCATCAGGACCCCGGCGGTCGCCTCCACGTCACCAGCGGTGAAGAGCTCGGCCAGGTACTCCACCGGAATCCGCAGCTCCCGGATGGTGTGGAAGATGTCGTCGGCGTCGGTGTCGTCCCGGCCGGCCTCCCCCACCGCGTCCAGCACCGGCGACAGCGGCGGGACGTACCAGACCATGGGTAGCGTCCGATACTCCGGGTGCAGCGGCAGCGCCACCTTGTACTCGCTGATCAGCCGCCACACCGGGGACCGTTCGGCGGCGTCCAGCCACTCCTGCGGCATGCCGGCGGCCCGGGCGGCCTCCTGTACGGCCGGGTCGGCCGGATCGAGGAAGACCGCACGCTGCGCCTCGAGCAGGTCGTGCTCGTCGGTCACCGAAGCGGCAGCGAGCACCGCGTCCTCGTCGTAGAACACGATGCCCAGGTAGCGCAGCCGACCCACGCAGGTTTCGGAGCAGATCGTCGGCTGCCCCGCCTCGATCCGCGGGAAGCACAGGGTGCACTTCTCCGCCTTACCGGTGCTGTGGTTGACGTACACCTTCTTGTACGGGCAGGCGGAGACGCACATCCGCCAGCCCCGGCAGCGGTCCTGGTCGACCAGGACGATACCGTCCTCCTCCCGCTTGTACATCGCGCCGGAGGGGCAGGCCGACACACACGCCGGGTTGAGGCAGTGCTCGCAGATGCGCGGCAGGTGGAACAGGAAGGTCTTCTCGAACTCGAACTTCACCCGCTCCGCGGCCTCCGCCGACATCCGGGCGAGGTTCGGGTCACCGGTGGCGTGCTCGTGGGCTCCGCCGAGGCTGTCCTCCCAGTTGGCCCCCCAGGTGAGGGCCATCGGCTCGCCGGTCAGCGCGGAGTGGGGCCGCTGCACCGGGGTGTCCTTGAGCCCGGCGGGGGCGTTGGCCAGGATGTCCTTGTCGAAGGCCGCCGGCTCGTAGTAGTCGTCGATCGAGGGCAGGTCCGGGTTGACGAACAGCCGGCTGAGCCGCTTGACCCGGCCGCCGGAGCGCAGCTTCAGCCGGCCCTTCTCGTCCAGCTGCCAGCCCCCGTGCCAGCGGTCCTGATCCTCGTAGTGCTTGGGGTAGCCGATGCCCGGCTTGGTCTCGACGTTGTTGAACCAGACGTACTCGGTGCCGTCCCGGTTGGTCCAGGTCTGCTTGCAGGTTACGGAGCAGGTGTGACACCCGATGCACTTGTCCAGGTTCATCACCATGGCGACCTGCGCTCGGATCCTCATCAGTACTCCACCTCCTGGTCGCGGCGGCGGATCACCGTGATCTCGTCGCGTTGGCTGCCGATCGGGCCGTAGTAGTTGAAGGCGTAGGTGAGTTGGGCGTGTCCGCCGGCCAGGTGGGTGGGCTTGACCAGCAGCCGGGTCAACGAGTTGTGGTAACCACCCCGGCGACCGCTCTTCTCCGCCTTGGGCACGTTGATCGTCCGCTCCGGCGAGTGGTACTGGAACACCGTTCCCTCCGGCATCCGGTGACTGACCACCGCCCGGGCCACGATGACTCCGTTACGGTTGTGCGCCTCGACCCAGTCGTTGTCCCGAACGCCGACCTTGGCGGCGTCCGGCACACTCATCCAGATCACCGGCCCGCCTCGGGACAACGCCAGCATCAAATCGTTGTCGTGGTACATCGAGTGGATAGACCACTTCGCGTGCGGGGTCAGGAAGCGTACGGTGACGCCGCCGTCGACCAACTCACCCGGGGCACCGAAGTGCCGAGCCATGTTCAGCGGGGGCCGGAAGCCCGGCAACTGCTCGCCCAACTCCGCCACCCAGTCGTGCTCCACGAAGAAGTGCTGCCGACCGGTGATGGTGTGCCACGGCTTGAGCCGCTCCACGTTGAGGGTGAAGGGCGAGTAGCGACGGCCGCCCTTCTCCGAGCCGGACCACTCCGGGCTGGTGAAGACCGGCTGGGGTGCCCGCTGGGTGTCCGCGTACGTGATCTGGTCGGTCTCGTGCCCGGCGATCAGATCGACGAACGGTTGCCCGGTCCGCTGCTCCAACGCCGCGAAACCGGCCGCGGCGACCCGACCGTTCGTGGTGCCCGACAGCGCCAGGATCGCCTCGCACATCCGGTCGGCGGTGGCCAGCGACGGCCGACCAGCGAACGGCCCGTCAGTGACGACCCCGTTTCGCTCCCGCAGGTACTCCACCTCCGCGGTCACGTCCACGGTGAGCGCCTTCGTGCTGGTGCCGAGCCGGTCGAGGAGCGGGCCGACGGCACGCATCTTCGCGCCGATCTGGGCGTAGTCCCGCTCGATCTCGATGAGCTTCGGCATGGTGGAGCCGGGGACCGGCTCGCACTCGCCGGCCTTCCAGTCCCGCACCCGCCCGCTGGGCATGGCCAGCTCGTCCGGGGTGTCGTGTTGCAGCGGCGCGGCCAGCACGTCCCGCCGCACCCCCAGGTGGTCGACGGCCAGCTCACTGAACCGGTCGGCGAGCGCCAGGAAGGTGTCGTAGTCGGAGTGGGCGTCGGCGGGTGGCTCCACCGCCGGGCTGAACGCGTGCACGAACGGGTGCATGTCCGTGGTGGAGATGTCGTGCTTCTCGTACCAGGTCGCGGTGGGCAGCACCACGTCGGCGTGCAGGCCGGTGTTGGTCATCCGGAAGTCGATCGCCGTGAGGAGGTCAAGCTTCCCGGTCGGTGCCTCATCTCGCCACACCAGGTCCCGGGGTCGGTGCTCCGGGTCGCACTCCGAGGCGCTGGCGGCCGAGTCGATTCCCAGCAGGTGGCGCAGAAAGTACTCGTTGCCCTTGCCGGAGGAGCCGAGCAGGTTCGCCCGCCACAGGGTGAGGCAGCGCGGGAAGTTCGCCGGGTCGTCCGGGTCCTCCGCCACCGACCGGAGCCGACCGGCCTTCAGCTCGGCGACGATGTGCTCCTGCACCGTCACCCCGGCCACCGCCGCCTCGTCGGTGAGGTCGAGGGGGTTGCGGTTGAACGACGGGTGGCCGGGGCTCCAGCCCATCCGCTGCGCGGCGGCGACGGTGTCGGCGAAGGCCATCCCCGCGAACCGGCCGGTGCCCAACGGGGAGGAGAGCTCATCGACCGGGACCCGCTCGTACCGCCACTGGTCGGTGTGCAGGTACCAGAACGGGGTGCTTGCCTGGTGCCGCATCGGCCGTTGCCAGTCGAGCCCGAAGGACATGTGCTGCTGGCCGGTGATCGGCCGGGCCTTCTCCTGCCCCACGTAGTGCGCCCAGCCACCACCGTTGACGCCCTGGCAGCCGGTCAGGGTGACCAGGGAGATGAGTGCCCGGTAGGTCATGTCGGAGTGGAACCACTGGTTCGCGCCGGCGCCCAGGACGATCAGCGACCGCCCCTTGCTGCGCTCGGCGTTGCGGGCGAACTCCCGGCCGATCCGGGCCGCCACCGCGGCCGGCACCCCGGTGATCCGCTCCTGCCAGGCCGGGGTGTTCGGCGAATCCGGGTCGTCGTAACCCGTCGGCCACTGCCCCGGCAGCTCGCCGCGGCGCACCCCGTACTGCGCCAGCACCAGGTCGTAGACCGAGGTGACCAGCTGCTCGCCGACCCGGATGGCCGGTACACCACGGCGGATGGTGGCCCCGCCCTCGGTCTCCCCGACGTCGAAGCGAGCCAACTCGACCTCGATCGCCTCGTCGCTCCGGTCGAGCAGCCCGAGCGCGGGAAGCACCTCGCCCAGGTCCAGGTTCCAGCGCCCCTGGCCGGCCTCGCCGTACCGGAAGCCCAGCGACCCGTTCGGCACGACCAACTCGCCGGTGCGCTCGTCAACCAGGACGGTCTTGTGCGCTCCGTCCGCCTGGCCCAGGTCCGCCGCGGTGAGGAACCGATCCGTGGTCCACCGGCCGTCCGCGGTGGGTCGCAGCGTGACCAGGAACGGCAGGTCGGTGTAGCGGCGAATGTAGTCGGCGAAGTAGTCGACCGTGCGGTCCCGGAAGAACTCGGTGAGTACGACGTGGCCCATCGCCATCGCCAGCGCGCCGTCGGTACCCGGGTGCGGGGCCAGCCAGTCGTCAGCGAACTTGACGTTGTCGGCGTAGTCCGGGCTGACCGCGACGACCTTCGTGCCCCGGTAGCGGGCCTCGGCCAGGAAGTGGGCGTCCGGCGTACGAGTGACCGGAATGTTCGAGCCCCACATCATCAGGTAGGTGGAGTTCCACCAGTCGCCGGCCTCAGGTACGTCGGTCTGGTCGCCCCAGATCTGCGGCGAGGCGATCGGCAGGTCGGCGTACCAGTCGTAGAAGCTCAGCAGGGTGCCACCGAGCAGGGCGTGGTAACGGGTGCCGGCGGCGAAGGAGGCCATCGACATCGCCGGAATCGGTGAGAAGCCCACCACCCGGTCCGGGCCGTACGTCTTCGTGGTGTAGACGTGCGCGGCGGCAACCATCGTGGTCACCTCATCCCAGCTGGCGCGGACGAAGCCGCCACGTCCCCGCTGGGTCTTGTAGGCGCGCGCCTTGAGTGGGTTCTCCACAATGTCGGCCCAGGCAGACACCGGATCACCCAGGCGCGCGAGCCCGTCGCGGAACATCTCGGCCAGCACCCCGCGTACGTAGGGGTGACGCACCCGGGAGGGCGAGTACTCGTACCAGGAGAAGGAGGCGCCGCGGGGACAGCCCCGCGGCTCGTAGTCCGGCGAGTCCGGGCCGGTCGTCGGGTAGTCGGTGGCCTGGTGTTCCCAGGTGATCAGGCCATCCTTGACGAAGACGTTCCACGAGCAGGAGCCGGTGCAGTTGACGCCGTGGGTGGAGCGCACCACCCGGTCGTAGCGCCACCGGTCGCGGTAGAACCGCTCCCAGTCGCCGTCGTCCACCTGGTGCAGCGTCCGGCCGTGGTCGCCGACCGCCTCCCGGCGGAGGAAGCGCCGAGCAGCCAGCAACGGCGCCGCGCCGGGGACCTGGTCCGTCGCAGGATCATGAACTTCTGGCGGGCGGTGCGCTGACACGTGGGCACTCCTCCGGCGGCGAGCGACAACGCGAGGGGTTGTCGGCGGCACACGGCAGCGCGCCACGCATACCAGGGTTCGCGAAATCAACCGCCAGATCGGGAGGCCGCGGTCCCGACCCGTCGGGACCAAGGTCCCGGCCACCCCCCTATTCCACCGGATGGGGTACGACCGACGGGACCTGCTGCCAGCCAGACGGGGGAGAAGGTCCCTACCCGCCGCTGATAAACGACAGCAGCCTTGGGTAGACAGTCGCGCCAGTGACGCTAGCGCCGACCTCCGTCTACCGCTGATCGAGGAATTGCCGTGTACGTCAAACCCGCTCCAGACGACCCGACGCCGGAAGAAGCGGCGGCCGGGCAGAACAGCCGTAACGATCGTGGGCGCACCCGGGTCCTAACCCTGTCTACCATCGGCTTCACCGTCATGTTCGCGGTGTGGCTCATGTTCGGCATCCTCGGCAAGCCGATCAGTGAGGAGTTCGGGCTCTCCGAGGTGCAGCTGTCCTGGATCATCGCCGCCGCCGTGCTGAACGGCTCGCTCTGGCGGCTCCCCGCCGGGATTGTGGCGGACCGGATCGGCGGACGCCGGGTAATGACCGCGATGCTCCTCGTGACCGCGGTCGCCTCATTCCTGGTATCCCTCGCCAACTCGTACGCGATGCTGTTGGTGCTGGCGTTCCTGGTCGGTTTCGCCGGTAACTCCTTCACCGCGGGTATCGCCTGGAACTCCGCCTGGCAGCCGCGGGAGAAGCAGGGTTTCGCGCTCGGCCTCTTCGGCGCCGGCAACGTCGGCGCCTCCGTCACCAAGTTCATCGGCCCGCCGCTGATCGCTGGGACCGCCGGTGCCACCTACCTCGGCGTCATCGAGGGCGGCTGGCGGCTGGTCCCCGTCGTCTACGCGGTGTTGCTGCTCGTCCTCGCGGCGGCTACCTGGTTCATCACCCCCCGCCGCGACCGGGTGCCGAGCAGCGGCACCCCGCTGCGGGCCCAGCTCGAACCGCTCAAGCGGCTGCGGGTGTGGCGGTTCAGCCTGTACTACGTGGCAGTGTTCGGTGCCTACGTGGCGCTCGCCGCGTGGCTGCCGACCTACTACATGAACAACTACGACGTGTCCCTGCAGACCGCGGCCTACCTGACCGCCCTGTACATCTTCCCCGCCTCGCTGCTGCGACCGGTCGGCGGATCGCTCTCCGACCGACTGGGTGCCCGCCGGGTGATGTACTGGACCTTCGGCCTCATGCTGCTCAGCACGGGCATTCTGATGATGCCTCCGGGCCACATCGTCGTCAACCACCCCGACGGCACCCAGACCACCCACCTCGCCTACCAGCTCGGCATCGTGCCCTTCACGGTGCTGGTCGTACTGCTCGGCTGCGCCATGGGTGTCGGCAAGGCCGCGGTGTACAAGCACATCCCCGAGTACTTCCCCAGCCAGGTGGGAGCCGTCGGCGGGCTGGTCGGCATGCTCGGCGGTCTCGGCGGATTCTTCCTTCCCCCGCTCTTCGCCTACACCAAGACCTGGACCGGTCTCCCGTCGAGCACCTTCCTGGTCCTGTTCGTGCTCACCCTCATCTGCGCGATATGGATGCATCTCACCGTCGTGCGCATGCTGCACGGCGAGTCACCCCAGCTCGCCGACCACTTCGAAAAGCCCGACTTCACGAACCGATCGGCCGCGCCCGCTTCGGCGGCGACCCGTGCGCCCAAGGAGGCCCACGAATGAACACCACGAGTTCCACCCGGAGATCCGGGAACCGCGAGTGGCTGGAATCCTGGAACCCGGAGGATGCGGACTCCTGGGACAAGGGCTTGGCGTGGCGGACTCTCTGGATCAGCACCTTCACGCTGACCCTCTGCTTCACCTCGTGGTTCCTCGCTTCGGCGATCGCCCCGAAGCTGACGAATCTCGGCTTCGACCTCAGCACCGCCCAGCTCTACTGGCTCACCGCCATGCCCGGCCTGGCCGGCGGTCTCATGCGCCTGATCTGGATGGTGCTGCCGCCGATCATGGGCACCCGCAAGATGGTCACCCTGACCACCGTGCTCCTACTCCTGCCCGTCCTGGGTTGGGGAATCTTCGTTCAGGACCCGACCACCCCGTTCTGGGTGCTGCTGTCGCTGTCGTTCCTCTCCGGTATCGGTGGCGGAGCGTTCTCCGGCTTCATGCCGAGTACCTCCTACTTCTTCCCCCGCCGACTCCAGGGCACCGCGCTGGGCGTCCAGGCCGGGATCGGCAACTTCGGCGTCTCGCTGGTTCAGCTGCTGACCCCGTGGGTCATCGGCTTCTCGCTGATCGGCTTCCTCGGCAGCTCCCGGCCGATGGCCACCTCGCCGGGCGAACCCGCCCGGGACGTCTGGTACCAGAACGCGGCGTACATCTACATCCCGTTCATCATCGTCGGTGCCGTGCTCGCCTGGACCATGCTGCGGTCGGTCCCGGTCAAGGCGAACATTCGGCAGCAGTTCGACATCTTCCGCAACGTCGACACGTGGTGGATGACGCTGCTCTACATCATGACCTTCGGTACCTTCGCCGGGCTGTCCGCCCAGTTCGGGCTGCTGATGAAGAACCTCTACGGTGCCGGCAACCCGGACATCGTGCAGGGCAGCGGGGCCGCCGCGCAGCTGCTCGTGGACGGCTACGCCGTACCCGACCCGGTCAAGTTCGTCTTCCTCGGCCCGCTGGTCGGTGCCGCGGCCCGCGTCGCCTTCTCGCCGCTGACTGACAAGTTCGGCGGCGCCCGGTGGACCCTGATCTCCGGAATCGGCCTCGTCGCATCCATCGCCTTCACCATCACCGCACTGCGACCCGACACCAGCTCGGCCGCGGCACTGGATGCCGGCTTCGACCGGTTCCTCTGGGGAATGCTCGCGATCTTCCTGTTCAGCGGGATCGGTAACGCCTCCACCTTCAAGCAGATGCCGATGATTTTCGAGCGCCGGCAGGCCGGTGGCGTCATCGGTTGGACCGCGGCGATCGCCGCCTTCGGCCCGTTCTTCTTCGGAATCGGCCTGACGATCATGTCACCAACCGCGTTCTACCTCGTCGGGCTGGCATTCGCTGCCCTCTGCGTCGTCATCACCTGGCAGCGCTACGCGCGCCCGGGAGCGCCCAAGCCCAGCTGACCGTCCCGATTCCCGCTCCACCTGGGGCGCGGTCACAGCCGGGCTGACCTCGTTGGAACCGGCAACGAGGTCAGCCCGGTTTCTTGTTCCCCACCGGTTGGCGCCCGGTGCCCCGTTCCGGTCGGACGCCCGTGCCCCACCGTCGCGGTGTGATGCTGGCAGGGCTCAGCTCGCACTCGGGACGTCCGGCGCCAGCGGATCTTCCAGGTGTTCTCCTGAGCGGCGGCAAAGGACGTCTCCGAAACCGTCAGGGCCGGCTCGGAGCCGCGACGGTCTCAGACCAGGGTGATCCAGTAGTCCCAGAAGCGGTGCAGGATCGCGGCGACGATGAACGCGAACCAGATGACGAGGACCAGGCTGTGGTAGAGGGCGACCTGTTCCGTCGCGCGCCGCAGCGCCCGCGGCAGTACGGTCGCGTTGTCGCGCAGGGTCTGCAGCGTGGTGTAGAGGAAGATCGGAATGGTGACCGCCCAGACCACCATGCAGTACGGGCAGAGCGCGCCGATCACGTAGAGGCTCTGGTAGATGAGCCAGTGCACAAAGACGACGCCGAAGCTGACGCCCCCCTGCAGGCCGAGCCACATCCACCGGGGGAGGCCTCCGGTGGCGAGCAGGACGACGCCGAGCGTGGTGACCACGGCGAACCCCGCGATGCCGAGCAGCGGATTGGGGAATCCGAAGACCGCGGCCTGCGGAGTGTTCATCACCGAGCCGCAGGACAGGATCGGGTTGATGCTGCAGGTGGGGACGTACCCGGGATCAGCCAGCAGGTTGATCTTCTCGACGGTGAGGGTGGCGGCGGCGAGCAGGCCGACGCCACCGCCGACGGTGAGGATCCACGCGGTGACGACAGTCAGGAAGTGGCGCCCAGCGGCGGGGGCGGCGACGGGTCGATCGGCGGTGGCGGTCGTCATCCGGCCAGGGCAGTGTCGATCATGGTGATCAGATCGTCCTTGCGCAGGTCGGAGAGGGACTCCCCGTTGAGGAAGAAGGTGGGGGTGCCCCGCACACCGACGGCTTCACCGTCGGTGCGGTCCTTCGCCACCCGGGCGGCGGTGGCGGGGTCGTCCAGGTCACGCTGGAAGCGGTCGATGTCCAGACCGAGGGTACGAGCGTAGTCGAGGAAGACCTCGGTCTGCGGCTCCTCCTGGCGGCTCCAGTCGTCCTGGTTCTCGAAGAGCAGCTGGTACATGTCGGCGAAGCGGTCCTGGTTGGCCGCGGACTCCGCGGCGCGGGCGGCGAGCTCGGCATTGGGGTGGCTGGAGATGGGGAAGTACCGCACCACGAAGGTGATCTTCCCCTCGTAGGCGGCGACGATCTCCTTGACCTTCGGGTACACCGACCCACATGCCCCGCACTCGAAGTCGAGGAACTCCACCAGGGTTACCCTGCCGTCGGGAGCGGAGGTCAGCCGGTGGCTGTCCTCGCGGACCAGCACCGCGCGTTCGACCGTATCGCCGGTCGTCTCCACGCTGGGAATCGCGTCCCGGCGGTTGAACGCCAGCACGCCGACCGCCACCAGAATCAACGCCACGACCGCGGCGAGGGTCAGCCGGATGTTCCTCGTCATATCTCGGTCTCCTGTCGGTCTATCCGATCCGCGGCGACCGCCCTGAGCAGGCGAAGCGCCGGACGCAAAGGTACCGGGCGCACCGCCACGGATCATTGTGATTCACCTGTTCGGCGCAGAACGGGCAGGGCCGCACGGAGCGGCGAGGCCGGCATCCGGCACGCCGACGCCCGCGGCGGGGCGGCCCAACCGCCCACTCACCGGCGAACCTGCCGATCGCGGTCGGCCAGATCCGCCAGCATCCGGTTGTACGCGGCGAGCTCGGCGTCCTCGCGCCCTTCGGCCTCGGCGCGGTCGGCGGCCCGGTCCCGGCGGCGGGCCTCCCGCTCGTCGGCCTTCATCCACTGGCGCATCAACGCGCCCAACACGACGACGGTGGGCAACTCACCGAAGGACCAGGCGATGCCGCCAGCGGTGCGTTGGTCCTCCAAGGGGGTGGCGCCCCAGGGGCGGTCCAACGCTATCCACCAGGTCTCCGCGATCAGGGTGGTGGACTGCATGAGCGTGACGCCGAGGAAGGCGTGCAGCACCATGCTGATCAGGACCAGGATCAGCTTCAGCGGATGTGGGATACGGCGTGGTGCGGGATCAACACCGATGACAACCCAGAAGAACAGATAGCCGGCGCCGAGGAAGTGTCCGACCATGGCCAGGTGCGCGGCGTGGGAACGCAGTGCCAGCTCGTACAGGCCGGTGAAGTACATCAGGTAGAGGCTGGCGACGTAGATCACCAACGCGACCACCGGATTGGTGAGGAAGCGCGAGAGCCGTGAGTGCAGCGCCATCTGCAGCCACTCGCGGGGGCCCGGCCAGCGCGGGTCGGTCGACGGGGCCAGGGCACGCAGCGCCAGGGTGATGGGGCCGCCGAGCGCGAGCAGAATCGGGGCGATCATCATCAGCAGCAGGTGCTGAATCATGTGGATCGAGAACAGCAGCGGCCCGTAGCGGGCCAGACCGCTCGAGGTGGCCACGATGATGAGGGCACAGCCCACCAGCCACAAGGCGGTACGGGAGATGGGCCAGGCATCGCCGCGGCGGCGGAGCCGCCACACCCCGGCTGTGTAGAACCCGGCGGCGGCCAGCGCGGCCGCCATGATCAGCGGCTCGGGTAGCCACGCGGTGGCGAGGTCGCCGATGGTCATCGGCGGCGGCATCGGGAAGCCGAGTAGCGCGGTGGCGAGGTCCTCCGTCTCCGCACCGATGGGTGCCGGAGTGCGGGACAGCGCGACCGAGGTGCCGATCGCAGCGGCGAAGAGCAGCGTCTCGACGACCGCAACCCGCAGGAACGGCCCACGCCGACCTGCTGCCAGGGCAGGTAGGGCCCGGCGACGGTGGGCCAGTCCCGCGGCGGCGATCGCGACGAGCGCAGCAGCTTTGATCAGAAGCACCTGCCCGTACCGGGTGCCCAGCAGGTCGGCGGCGCTCGGGAGCCGAACAGCGGCCGACAGCAGCCCGGACAGACCCACCGCGGTCAGGCAGCCAACGGCGAGCGGGGAGAATCTGCGTACGGCTCGTGCCAGGTCGGCGGTCGTGCCGCGACTGGTAACGGCCAGGGCGAGCAGGCCACCGGCCCAGATGGTGACCGGTAACACGTGTAGGAGAAGACCGGAGACGGCCAGCTGGTGGTTGCCGCTGGCCGCGGCGTGGCCGGTGAAGACCGGCGGCACCAGGGCGCCCAGCGCCAGCAGCAGGGCGGTCAGCGCGCCACCGGGTCGCAGGCTGGTCGCGGCGACCACCGCCACGATCAGGGCCAGGGCGCCGCTGAGCGCCAGGGACTGCCCGAGCGGGACAGCGGTGGCGAAGTGGAGCACCCCCGGCAGGGACAGCACCTCGGCGGCGGGGAGGCCGAACAGGTCGACCATGGTGTAGCTGACCGCGACCGCGGACGTCGCGGTCCAGACCGCGGCCGCGCCGGCGGCAGCGCGCATGCGGCGGTAGCCGATCGGGGATAGCCGCCCACCCTCGTCCCGGGGCGAGAGCACCACCGCTGCCAGCAGTAGACCGACCGTGGCGACCGCGCTGACCTGCATACCCAGCCGGGAGGCCGGCAGCAGCCAGGTGGTTGGTCCAGGGTCCGGAAGCCCGGGCGGGACCTCCGCGACGGCACCGCCGCCCCACCACAGCAGCACCGCACCGACGGCGGCCGCCACCAGCACCGTCCCCGCCGACAGCAGAAACGGCCGACGCCCCAGAGCGGCGAGACCTATCACCGGGTCGCCAACCGACGCGGGCGGCGGGGGACCGGCCGGAGACCGGCGACCACCCGCCAGACGGCGGCCCGGAAGGTAGTCAGGCTGGATGGGCGGTTCACGAAGAGCTCCCAGATAGATGGCGGTATATCAGGTGGTCGGCCGGTCGCGCCCGCTGGTTCCCGGGAGCGACGCAGATCACCACCCACTCCCGTGGCAGACAGCGTCCGCGTCGGCCGGCTCCGCCGGTTCGGCCTGCAGGGTGGCGTGCTCGATCGCGAAACGATCCCGCAGCAGCCGCCGGGACCGGGCCAGCACTGCGGCAAGATCGGCATCACGGTTGAGAGCCAGGTGCGCCGAAGCAACGTCCATCCCCGAGGTTAGCGTCCATACGTGCAGGTCGTGCACGTCGGCTACCCCGTCCACGGCGAGTAGCGCCGCCCGCACGGCGGAGATGTCCAGATGTGCCGGCGCGGCCTGCACCAGCACCCGCAGCGCGGCGCGGCCCAACTGGTACGCGCGGGGCAGGATGAACAGCCCCACCGCCACCGCGATCAGCGGATCGGCGTACCACCAGTCGGTCACGGCGATCACGACCGCGGCAACGATCACGCCGACGGAGGTGAACAGGTCTCCCAGAACCTCCAGGTAGGCGCCCCGCACGTTCAGACTCTCCCGCGAGCCCGCGCGCAGGAGGAAGAAGGCGACGACATTGGCCGCCAGGCCCGCTGCCGCCACCGCCAGCATCGGCCCCGCCAGAACCTCCGGCGGCTGACTGAACCGACGTACCGCCTCGACCACCACGTAGCAGGCCACCGCGAACAGCAGGACGGCGTTGGCCAGCGCCGCCAGCACCTCCATCCGATAGAGCCCGAACGTTCGCTGGCCAGACCGGGACGCCCTGCTGGCGGCGGTGATCGCGGCCAGGGCCATGCCGATACCGAGGACATCGGTGAACATGTGGCCGGCGTCGGAGAGCAGCGCCAAGGAGCCGGTCATCACCGCCGCGACCGCCTCCACGACCATAAAGGTGAGGAGCAGCCCGAAGGCCGCCCAGAGCCGACCCCGGTGCTTCGCACCGGCCCGCGCCGCTTGTTGACCGTGATCGTGCCCCGCGCCCATCCGCCTCTCCCCTGCTCAGTTGTCAGCGCCACGACGAACATATGCTTACATCACTATACGTGCAAGTGTGGCGAACACCACCAGCGACAGTCCGGCGGGCTCCGTCGAGCAGGCGAACACCCCACCCGCCAGGCGCACCCAGGGATGACGAGCGCCAGAACAGCCGGCAGTTTTCCTCAACGGATTGATATTGGTATGGGCAACCGCTCCAGATATTCCGTTTACATACCCAACACACGTCCCAACGCCGATAAAGAGCGATATAACGCTGAAACGAACTACGGGGAGGGCAGCAGCGAGCCTCGCCCGCCCCGGCGCGTGAATCCCGCACGAAAGGTAGGGAGAGCCCCAAGCCGGAAGACCGGGATTCCCTACCCGATTCTGGCCGGCTGGCCGCCATGGACGAACGCCTTTCGCCGGCACAACAATTAGGCCAGGAGGCAACACATCAACGAGGAGCTGAGCGGTATGGGCGGTGGCACCACGCAGAGTCGGCCGGGTCCGCCGAGGCAGCGACCCGGCACGCCCACAGCAACATCGACCGACCTGCCGGCACAGTACTCGCTGGCGAAAATCCTGGGAATCTGGGCGGCCGCCGCCCTACCCATGGGCTTGGGCTACTGGGTGATTACCCCCGCAGTAGCAGACGGCCCCTACGACACCGTGGTGCTGGCGACCGGCACGCTCGCGGCCGGCCTGGTCTGGCAGTTCGTGCTGGCAATGTTGATACTCCGGCGCGAGGAGAAATCAGTAGGTCCCTCCGCAATGGCCCGCCGGCTGTGGTTACAGGTTCCCAGAGACCCGGTGAACGGTCGGCCCCGCAAACGCCTCCTCTGGCTGCTGGCGCCACTGGGAATCGCGTTCGTACTCAATATGATGTACCTGGCACCGGCGATTCAGAACCTGCAGCAGCATCTACTACCCGGACTGGCCCCATTGCCCTTCCAGGACGCCGAAACGCTGTTCTCGACCGAAGTCGCCCCGCGGATGGAAGGAGCCTGGTGGTTCCTGGCGCTCTTTCTGACGCTCAGCATTTTCAACGTCTTCCTCGGTGAGGAGTTCATCTTCCGCGGCATCCTCCTACCCAGGATGCAAGGCGTGTTCGGGTCAGCGGACTGGTTCGCCAACGGCGTCCTGTTCGGCCTGTACCACCTACATCAGCCCTGGACTGCTGGCGGCATCATGCTGACCAGCGGACTAATCATGTCACTACCAGTAAGGCGCTATCGGAGCATGTGGCTCTCGGTCATTCCGCACTCGATCCAAACAGTGATCGTGTTTGGGATGCTGCTCGCCCTCATGCGGGGCACGGCCTGACAGCGCCGGCACCACGGGGGCAGCTCAACGCCCGGCCACCAACACCTGATCTACCTGGGGGAGGCTTGGGGACCCGCCCGCGTCCAGGGCAGCAGTCCCCAAGCCTCGATCGCACGCGTAGCAGCCCTCGAATCGGCCAGCCGAGTTCACCGCAACCGTGATCCCGCCGGCCCGGAGGGCGCTCTCACCGACTCACCCCCGCGCCACCAGCGCAGTCTTTGACGAGGGCGGGGACAGCGTCAGCTAGTTGGCGGGAATCGTCACCAGGTCGGCCAACGGCTTCTCTGTCGCATCTTCCCTCGGCCGGGAGAGGTAGAAGTCGGCATACAAATACCCCGCACTCTCCATGTCGGCCGGGTCGACGCCCCGCGCCGCCAACTCCGCCATCGCCCACTCCCGTTCGGTGTCGTCGATAAACCGCCGCTGCCGAACAGCCTGGTCCGCCTTCTCGGTTACGAGCCCGTACTGCGCGAGCACGTCCGAGATCGGCTCATAGTCGTACGTCCGAAGGCAGAACGCGGCGACCCAGGGCGGATCCTCAGTGCAGGTGAGCAGCCGCTCGAACGTCCGCTCGGTGACATAGCCGATGCCACCCGTGGTCGTGATGAGGTCAACCTCCGACATCTTCTTGGCCAATTCTGACGACGGCGTTGTCGCCTCCAGGTTCTCGACAAAGGCGTCGTCGAGCGCACCGACCGCCACCCCGTGCCGAGTAGCATTCTCGGCGACGTCCAACCCGATTACGTGCGGGGCGTCTGGCCGGGCCCGCTGACCCAGAAATTCGTTCTCGGCGCGGCGCACCTGGTCCACGGTACGCCCGTCGTCACTGGCACCCTGGTAGTACGTGTACACGTCGTCCAGCTCAAGATCGGTCTTGGTGAGCACCCCGACGATGCCATAGGAACAGCACACGTCGAGCACGGTGGGGCGATAGCCACCACCCCACGGTTGAGCATCGATCAGCTGGTTGAATACGGTAGCCCCATGCTGCGGGATCTCGTATTTCAACCGGCGCAGGTTAGCGTAGTACGCGCACGGCGTCTCCTGGTTGTAGATTCCGCTGAAGTTGGCCTTACCGGACTCGTCGGTCAACGCTTTGACTCCCTTTACTCCGGATGCAAACTCAGGGCTCAAACACAGCCTCCGACCTGCGGCGGCCGGAGGCAACGGGTGCTACACCGGTAGGATATGGTGAATTCGTAGATTAGCCAAGCCGGCAAATCAGACAACCTACTACAGCCACGGGGTTACGTGGTGTGGTGATCCCCGTGAGATCGCAGGTAGGAACGGGTATGGCGCACGAGTACGTCGCACGGTGTCGCTGATTGTGATCGGGTGACAGTGACGCGTCGCAGTACTCTTCGGCGTCCTTTCCACGGACGAAGCCGCAGCCGACTCAGGCCCAGGGCATCCGGGGGCGCGGCCACTCGGTGCTGGCACCCTAACCCGTCGGGCCGAGGAGAGCGTCGATCCTGCCGACCGCGTTCGCCACGCCATCCTCGGTCGCGAGGCTCCGCCCCAGCTTGGCCGCGGCGGCCCGGATGTCGGCATCGGTGGTGACCGCACGGATTGCGGTGGCCAGGCGCTGCGCAGTGAGCTTCCGCTGCGGGATGGGCGCACTGCCCGCGCCGAGCGCGAACACCTGCCGACCCCAGACGAACTGATCCAGGAGAAACGGGCAGATCACCGAGGGCTTGCCAGCGCGTAGCGCCGCCGCGGTGGTGCCGGCCCCACCGTGGTGCACGATGGCGGACATCCGCGGGAAGAGCCAGTCGTGTGGGGCCTGGGTGAGGTGCCATACGGTGTCTGACGACTCGGTGCCCGACGGCGCGGTCGCCGCCAACCCACCCCAACCGGTGGCCACGATGCCGCGGACGCCGGCCCGGCGCAGTGCCTCGCCGACGAGGCGGGTGAGTCGGCGCGGGTCACGCCCGGCCATGCTGCCGAAGCCGACGTAGACCGGTGGGTCGCCCGCCTCGATGAAGTCGACTAGGGCGGCCGGGGGCTGCCAGCGGGCGGCGTCGTCAAGGAACCAGTAGCCGGTGAGATGCGCGTGCCCGGGCCAGTCGGCGGGACGCGGCAGGACGTGCTCGCTGATGCCGTGCAGCACCGGGATCGGTCGCCCGTCGGGGAGCCGGGTGGTCAGCGCGGCACCACGGGTCTTCGGGAGCCCGAGTGCGTCGCGGCGAAAGGTGTTCACCATGCCGTCGTACATTCGGTATCCGGCACCGGCCAGGCGGTAGGTCAGTCGGTTGTACCACCGGCCGAGCGGCAGTTCGGGCAGCCCGACGAGGGGGAAGTCGCCGGTCGGCACGGCGACCGGCACCGGCAGCGCCAGGACTACCGGTACGCCGAGCCTCTCGGCGATGTGCGGACCGGCCAGCACCTTCGGGTGGTAGACGACCAGATCTGGCTCGGCCTGCCTCGCTGCTGCCCAGGCGTCGGTCAGCAACCTCCGGTTGATCGGGTTCGCCTGCCGGGCCAGCCGGATGTTGGTCCTGACCGCCCCGAGCAATCCGGTGGTGTCCTCCATCGCCGCCCGGCCGGATGCCGAATCCAGCAGCTGCAATATGTCGTCACTGAGTTCGCCGTATGCCAGACCCTGGTCGGTGACGAACGACCGGAACCGGGCGCAGGTGGCGAGGGTGACGTCATGGCCGGCCGACTGGAGACCTTTGCCGAGGGCCACGTACGGTTGGACATCCCCTCGCGACCCTACGGTGATCACCAGGATTCGCATCCTAACTGTCCTTTCGCGCTTGTCGACGGAACTCCTCCATCAGGGCGGGGGTGCGCTCGACCATGAAGGTGTAGAAGTCGCGGGTATGGCGTAACCGGCTGGCCTCAGGTGCCCCCGCGTCGCCCACCAGATCGATCCCGCGCTGCATCAGATCGATGAAAGCCCGCATCTTGTCGGTCGGGTCGAGGGCACGGGCGAAGGCGTCCGGATGCATCTCGTACGCGTGCCCTCGGCCCGGGCTCGGCACCCGTCGGACCAGGCCGGACTGTTCCAGCACCCGCATGCCGGTGGATACCGAGGCCTTGGAGAGCCCCATCGCCGCACACAGCTGCGCGGTGGTCTGTTTCGGCGGGTCGCAGATGAGCAGCCAGCCCAGCAGCTTGCCGAAGGCGGGGGTGGTGCCCATCCGAGCCAGGACGACGCCGACCTCCTCGGCGTATCGCCGGCCAACCTCCGGGTCCATCCGCTCCCCTTCCTGACACAAGAGTCTTGAACGTTCAAAATTTTCTAAACCTAGACACTAAACGTCGTCCAGAAACCGAGACCAGGGCGAAATACGAGAATTTCCACCAGGAACATAATCCCGATGGAGGTATTGACGACCCGCCCTGCTACATCACTGCCATAAACAGCTAAATCGCGCACTCCCAATGCTGCACCGGCAGGCATCAGCCGGTATGGTCCGGGCTTATGGGACAGGAGATAATCGATCCCGTCGATATCCAGCAGGATTTCGCACGGTTCTCGCTCCGCAGCTCGCTCCTCATTCCCGCCTCGGCGCAGCAGGCATTCGAGATATTCACCGGCGCAATAACCGACTGGTGGGTCACGGAGTACACCTGGTCCGGCCCCGGCCTCCTGACCGCGCTGGGGATGGAACCACGGGCCGGTGGGATGCTGTACGAAATCGGCCCGCACGGCTTCCGTAACGACTGGGGCCGGGTGCTGGCCTGGACCCCGCCCCGCCGACTCGTCTTCACCTGGCAGATCGGGGCAGACCGCGTTCCAGCACCCGATCCGGCCCGGGCCAGCGAGGTCGAGGCGCTCTTTCGCCCCGACCGCTCGGGGCAGACCCGGGTAGAGGTGGAACACCGACACTTCGATCGGCACGGCCCCGCAGCGGAGGGCTACCGCCGGGCGCTGACCGCTGGCTGGTCCGAACTTCTCGCCCGCTATGCGCGTGTGGTGGCGAAGCGCGCCCTCGGCTGAAGCACTGACTCGACCGCTTTCCCACCACCTTCTACAACACGGTGAGTAACAAGGTGGCCTACCTGCGGGTAGCGATAACCAGGGTTTTGGGCGGCTTGCCAGGCGCGCTACGCTGCGCAGCGTTACTTCGCCGAGGAAGGACTGCGATGCTGATCCCACGCGCCACGCGAGCTGCCACCCTTGCCGCCTGCGCGACGCTCCTGCTCGCCAGCAGCGCCTGCGGGAACGACGAGACCAACGAGGCCACCACTACCTCGGTACGTCTCTACGGCACCGACAGCACCATGCTCAATTCGTTCCCCGCCGAGTTGGGAGACCGGGCCAACCTGGTTGACGGGATGAAGGGGACCACACCGCTGACGCCGCTGCCGGAAGAATTCAAGGACCGGTTGCTGTCGATCGAACCCGACCTGACCAGCTTCATCTATGCGGCGGAGGCCTACGACGCGGTACTGATCAGTGCACTCGCCGCGCAGCTCGCCGGCACTACCGATCCGGCGGCTTTCGCCGCACAGATCGTCGGAGTCACCAACGGCGGCCAGCGGTGTGAGACCGCCGTGGACTGCCTCGCGCTGGCCCGGGACGGGCAGGACATCGAGTACCGTGGCATCTCGCTCAGCCGAGGTGGGTTCACTGCCGCCGGCGAGCCCTCGACCGCCAGCTACGCCACCCTGCACTTCGACGGGACGCAGATCAACGACGCCAAGACGGAGTTCGTCGGTGCGGGGTTCGAGTCCAGCGCGAGCAGCACACCGCCACCGGAGACCGGGGCGGCCGACGAAGACGCGGAAGGCCCGCTGGTGCTGGGGGGCCTGCTACCGCAGACCGGTGCCCTCGTGCTGTCCCACCCGCCCCTCGCCGCCGGCGCCGCCCTCGCGATCCAGGAGATCAACGCCGCGGGTGGCGTCCTTGGCTCCCCAGTAACCTGGATCGACGGCGATGACGGGACTGATCCGGTGGTGGCCAAGGCGACCGTGGCGAGCCATGCCGCCGCCGGCGTTCACGTCATCATCGGCGCCGGCGCATCGGGCGTCTCGCGGGCGGTGTTGCCCGACGTGGTGCAGGCCGGGATGGTGCTGTTCTCCCCGTCGAACACCGAAGCGAGCCTCACCGATCTGGACGACGAGGACCGCTATTTCCGGACCGCTCCGTCCGACAACCTGCAGGGCCGGGCACTGGCTGACGTCATCCTGCGGGACGGCCCGCAGCAGGTCGCCATCGTGGCCCGTCAGGACTCCTACGGCGAGGGACTACAGGAGATCGTCCGGTCCGAGCTGGAACAGGCAGGCATCGACGCGGGCCGAATCACGCTGAACACCTATCAGCCGCCGGAGGGGGCCGAGGCGGCAACGGTGGATTTCACGTCCGTGGTCCGCGAGATCAAGGAAACTGGGTCCGACGCTGTCGTGATCATCGGATTCAACGAGTCGGCCGGGCTGATCCGGGCTCTCGCCGACGCCGGGGTGTCGCTGCGCCGCTGAGCCGCAGTCGGGCGCTGGGCGGGGCCGCACCGAAGCACGGTGCGGCCCCGCCCCTGCCAGCTACGTGCCCCGCCCGGCCGGCCACGTGCCTCCGGCCGGCTACATGCCCCGCCCGGCCTCCGTGTCCCGCCCAGCCGGCCACGTGCCCGCACCGCGCCGACAGCAGCACCTGGAGCTACGGCCGGCGCCGACGCTCGAGAAAGTCGGTCATCCGGCGGTGCTTTTCCTCGTCCGCAAAGAGCACTGCCTGACTGACCAGATCCACGTGTGGGTGCGCGGCGGCCGGAGCGTCCACGGCCAGCTTGGTCAGCCGTAACGCGAGCGCGGAGCCCTTCGCCACCTCGTCGAGCAGGGTGTGCGCCGCCGGCAGCAGCTCGGCCGGCTCGGCGACCACCTGGTTGACCAGACCGATCCGCAGGGCCTCCGCGGCATCCACCCGCCGGCCGGTGAAGAGCAGCTCCTTCGCCCGCGCCTCGCCGACCAGCGCCGGCAACCGGTGCGTCGCCCCCGCCCCGGCCAGGATGCCGAGCCGCACCTCGGGCTGTCCGAAGACGGCCCGCGAGGTGCACACCCGTAGGTCGCCGGCGTACGCCAGCTCGGCGCCACCGCCCAGGGCCGGCCCGTCGACAGCTACCACGGTCGGCATCGGCAGCGCCCTGATCCGGGCGAAGACCGCCGAGTTGATCGCGGCGAGGGCATCCAGCCGGTCGCGCTCGCGGAGCTGTCCGATGTCGGCGCCCCCGGCGAATATGCCCTCGGCACCTCCGGTGAGCAGCAGCAGCCGCGGCCGAGCCTCCAGCTCGGCGCAGAGTTCGTGGAGCGCGTGGACAAGGTCAACGTCGATGGCGTTGCGCTTCTCTGGGCGGTCCAGCACCGCCACCACCCGGTCGGCGTGTTCGTCGATCCGCAGGCCCGTCACGCCTTCACTCCGTTCTCCCACCGGTAGAAGCCCTGGCCGGACTTCTTGCCGAGGTGTCCGGCGGCAACCATCTCGACCAACAGCGGCGGCGGCGCGAACCGCTCCCCGTACGCGGCCGCCAGGGTGCGGGCGATGTCGAGCCGCACGTCCAGCCCAACCAGGTCGGTGAGCTCCAGTGGCCCCACCGGATGCCGGTAGCCGAGCACCATCGCCTTGTCGATGTCCGCTGGTTCCGCCACCTTGTCGGCGACCATTCGAATCGCCTCCAGACCGAGCGTCACGCCCAGCCGGGAGGTGGCGAAGCCGGGCAGGTCACGTACGACGACGGGATCCTTACCCAGCCGAGCTGCGAGTGCGACCGCCGCGTCCGTGCTCTGCGGCGTGGTCCCCGGGCCGACGACGACCTCGAGCAGCGTCATCGCCCACACCGGGTTGAAGAAGTGCAGGCCAAGGAAGCGGTCCGGGCGGGTCAGCCCCTCGGCCAGCTCGGCGATCGAGATGCTGGAGGTGTTGCTGGCCAACAGCGCGGGGCGCAGGTGCTCGGCGTCGCGCAGCACTGAGCGCTTCAGATCGGCCCGCTCCGGGACGGCCTCGACCACGACCTCCGGGCCGGCGCTGACCTCAGTGAGGGCTCCCCGAACAGTCACCCGGGACCGGTTGGCGTCGGCCTGCGCAACCGTTAACCGGCCGCGGCCAACGGCCCGGTCCCACAGCTCGCCGAGGCGCGCCACGGCGGCCTCACCCCGGGCCGGATCGACCTCGACCAGGTCCACGTCGTAGCCGGCACCGGCGGCCACGTACGCGATCCCGAGACCCATCGTGCCGGCTCCGATCACGACCCAACGGTCACCCATGGCGCCTCCTCCCTCCGGCGGCGACTCGGGGATCACCCGTGTTGTCCCGCCTACCCGTGTCGCTCGTCCCCGCGACCCTATTGGTTGGAAGGCACCGCGCGGCAGCCCGGCACCGGGCGGAAGGAGGCTTCCGGATGTGTCGTGCCGCGCCAGCCCCGCGGTGCACGGCACGCCGTTCCGGCTCACTGCCCGGTCAACCGGCTGCGGAGCCGTATCCTGGCGGCGTGACCACGCTGGAGCGACTCGCGACCGAGAAGTACATCTTGCTCACGACCTTCCGCAAGGATGGCCGTGCGGTACCGACCCCGGTTTGGGCGGTCCGCGACGGCGATGCGCTCGTAGTATGGACCGTTGCCAGCTCCGGCAAGGTGAAGCGGATCCGGCGCAGCGGCGATGTGACCATCGCCCCCTGCGATGTCCGCGGGCGACCGCACGGTCCGACAGTGCCCGGCTACGCCGCGCTCGCCGACTCGGCGGGCACCCGGCGGGTCCGGGGCCTGATCAAAGAGAAGTACCGGGTGCTCGGCCGGCTGACCCTGCTGGGGAGCCGGTTGCGCCGGGGCGAGCAGGGCACGATCGGAATCCGGGTCACGCTCAAGGACTGATCCGCGCCCGCGGAGACTCCCGGGGACCAGTCGCGTCCGCCCGCCAGTCGCGTCCGCCCGCGGAGCCCTTCCGAGGGCTGAGCCGCGTTCACCCACAGAAATGCCGTAGGGCGGTAGACAGATCGTCCACCGCCCTACCCACATTGTCCGTTGGTTCTCACCAGGTCAGTCCCCCTGACGCTGCTGCGGGATCTGCCCCTGCAGCAGCGCTCTGACCTCCGACTCCCGGTACCTGCGGTGCCCGCCAAGAGTCCGAATCGCACTCAGCTTGCCGGCCTTGGCCCAACGGGTCACCGTCTTCGGGTCGACACGGAACATCGACGCCACCTCGGCCGGCGTGAGCAGCGGCTCCGGTTCGTGCGTTCGCGATGCCATGGGTCACTCCTCCACGTGTATAGACACCGGCCGGGGTCCCGCCGGCCGACGCGTCTCCCATGGTCCGGCTAGTCCCCGATGTCCGACATGGGCCGAACGGCCGAACGTACCTAGACGGACGGATGAACCATGCCCGAATTATTCCCCTTTAATGTGACAGAAGCCACCTTATCTAGCTTCATGATCACGGTTCGTGGCGAATCAAGTGCGAAAGGTTCCCAGATTGGCGAAGTGAAATCCACCGATTTGGCGTCAGTTGCACCGCTCAAGCAACTGCACCGCACGCCACCGTGCAACCAGCTTGTCGTAGGCCGCTGACGCCTCCTCCGCCTCACCCCGAGACAGCCCGGCCAGGCCAGCGGCGACCAGCTCCGGCGAGTCGTCCGCCGCGAGGGTCTCGTCGGAGAGCAGCGACACCAGCCCGCCGTAGTCCAGTTCCACCACCGACCGTGGATGGAACTCCTCCAGCCAGCGCGCGGCCTCCTCCACCGCCTCGGTGATCGGCGCGGCACCGACCGACTTCCGCAACACGGCAAGGGCCCGCGACGAGCGCCGGCGGGCCTTGGAAATCTCCGTCCGGTACCGCAGTGCCCGCCGGCCGGGCTCGGTGACCTGGTGCCGCTCCACCGGCTCGAAGAGGACAAACCACCGCAGCGGCACGCCCCAGGTGGCGATCTGCTCATGCACCCGGGGAACGCCGTGTTCCAGTACGCGCGCCCCGCTACGCCAGTCGTCAACCACCGCCCTGGCCTTCCCGGCGAGCACCGGCGGCACAAAGGCGTCCGCCAACACCGGGGGTACGCCATCGCGCGCGTTCAGTGCCGCCTCGGCGACCCGGATGCGCAGGTTCCACGGGCAGACCAGCAGGGTGTCGTCCGCCTCCAGGACGTACGCCTCGTCCGGCAGATTCGGCAGCCGCGTCCAACCCGCGCCGAGCGCCTCGATCACCATCGTGAGCTGCCGGCCGGGCCCCTCCACCGGGGCGACAGCCCGGCCCTGCTCGACGTAACGCCGCCAGTATTCCTGGCGGTCTCGGTCGAAGGCAGTCAACGGTTCGTACACGCGCAGGTATGCGGCGAAGAGCGAGGGCACGGCGCGATCCTCCCACGAGTCAGATGCGAATCCCTGGTGGCACGGTTTCGCGTGCGCTCCGGAGAGTCGCCGAGCGGCTGATCCCGCCGTACGAACGCACACGCTGGTGACGACGGAGACGATGTCGGCCGATACTAGGCTCAGCGGAACCGGCAGCATCCCGCCGGCGTCCGCAGGTCCGCGGCCCACAAGGCCGCACACCCCACCAGGAGTGAGTCATGGGCGTATTCGCCACCACCGACGACCCCGGGTCGGTCGGCCACGAGCAGGTCCTGTTCTGCCAGGACAAACAGTCTGGCCTTCGGGCGATCATCGGCATCTACTCCACGGCGCTGGGACCCGCGCTCGGCGGCACCCGGTTCTACCCGTACGCGAACGAGGAGGCGGCCCTCGCCGACGTGCTCGACCTCTCCCGCGGCATGGCGTACAAGAACGCCCTGGCCGGGCTGGACCTGGGCGGCGGCAAGGCCGTCATCTGGGGGGATCCCGAACAGCTCAAGAGCGAGGCACTGTTGCGCGCCTACGGCCGCTTTGTGGCCACCCTGGGTGGCCGCTACTACACTGCCTGCGACGTTGGTACCTACGTCGCCGACATGGACGTGGTCGCCCGGGAGACTCGGTACGTGACCGGCCGAAGCCGTGAGCACGGGGGCGCCGGCGACTCTTCGATCCTCACCGCCTGGGGCGTGTTCCAGGGCATGCGCGCCGCAGCCGAGCACGCCTGGGGCACGCCGACGCTGCGCGGCCGACGAGTCGGCGTGGCCGGCCTGGGCAAGGTCGGCAAGCACCTGGTCGGCCACCTCCTGGACGACGGCGCCGAGGTGGTGGCGACCGACGTGAACCCGCGGGCCCTGGCCTGGGCGCGGACGAACCATCCGCAGGTGACGCTGATGGACGACGCCACCGTGCTCGCCGGGTCCGACATCGAGGTGTACGCCCCGTGCGCACTGGGGGGCACGCTCAACGACAACACCGTCCCGGCGCTGCGGGCGAAGGTGGTCGCCGGGGCGGCGAACAACCAGCTCGCCCACCCGGGCATCGAAAAACTCCTCGCCGACCGGGGCATCCTGTACGCGCCCGACTACGTGGTCAACGCCGGTGGCGTGATCCAGGTTGCCGACGAGATCGAGGGCTTCAACTTCGAACGCGCGAAGCTGCGAGCGACCAAGATCTACGACACCACGCGGGAGATCCTGAGGCTCGCCGATACCGAGGGGGTGCCTCCGGCGGTGGCCGCGGACCGGCTGGCCGAGCGACGGATGGCTGAGGTGGGCCGGCTGCGGACAATCCTGCTGCCCTGATCCCAGCCCGGGGGCGGGCCGGGCTGGTTCCGCCCCTGGGCCGCCACAGCGGCGCAACGCGGTTAAGCTGGATTCACGGTGATTCGCCTGCTGTTAGGGGCGCTCTCCGGATTGGCCCTTACCGAGTACACTGGGTGACGACCGGCCCGCCGCGACGCGCGGAGCCGGGCGACGGTAACCCGAGGTGCCGAACGATGGCATCTCCATGTACCGTAAGAGCCACGAGAGATGCCTGACGTCATCGGGGCCCGCCTTCGGGCTGCCCCGCATTCTGTGCGAGGGGGTCGAGCCATGGGGCGCGGCCGAGCTAAGGCCAAGCAGACAAAGGTGGCCCGGGAGTTGAAGTACCACTCCCCGAACACCGACCTCGCCGCCTTGCAACGCGAACTCGGCGGCAGCCACAAGTCGGACCACGACTTCGACGACGACTACAAAGAGTATGTCGACGACGATGACGAGGACCACGTGGACGACGACCCGGACAGCCGGGCTCGTCCCAACCGCTGACCCCTGGTCGCAACATGAGCACGCGGTCGATCCGCGTGCTCATGTTTGTGCCCATCGGTCAGCGGTCCCCGACGGAGGCGGGGTGTGTCTCGGAGTACTGGCAGTGGCTCCGAGACGCGCCCTGTCCGGCAGGAGTGGCGGAACACCGGCGGAGCGTGGACGGCTTCGGTGTAACCAACCAGCCAACTCTGCGTTACTCGGTGTAACCCTCAGCGTGGACGGTTGTTCCAGTTGTAGAACGTCGGGATGTTCTCGAAGTGGTTCCAGGCGCAGACCGCGCTGGCGGAGCCATCTCCCGCCGCCTCCGCCCGTAGCCGCCGGGCCGCCTCGGCCTCCCGGAGCAACGTGGTGAGGTCGGCGCCAGCGGCGCGGACCCGATCGACCACGTCCTCCGAGACCGTGCCTGCCGTGCGCTCAGGTTGCTGGGGACCGGTGTCCTCGGGCATGCTCCAATACTCCCTCCAGTAGGCGGATCTTGCTGTTGCGGCAGTGCTCGGTCTCCGTACCGTCAAAGCGGCCCTGCTCGAAGTAGCGATTGGCCGCATGGCCACCGCCGCAGAAACCGAAGTAGGAACACGACGCCCGGCAAGCCTCCACCCCGGCGAGGAACTCCCCGACCCAGGGTGTCTCCGCGGCCTCGGCCAGGATCTTCGCCAGCGGAGTGACCAGCACGTTGCCACTGCTGAAGTCGCCGTATCGGGGGTTGGTGAAGCCCGCCAGTTCGGGCGATAGCACGGTCACCGACCCGTCATGACCGACCGTGGGAATCGGATCCAGCCGACGGGGCAGTACCTGCTCCTCGACGCCGTCCAACACCGCGGCGACGTACCGCAGGGACCACTCGACCTCACGCAGATGGATGCGGGGGTTCCGGCGCCAGGCCGCCACCAACTCGGACCAGAAGGCGGCCACCGCAGCCGCGTCGTGGCGGTTGGCCCGCGTATTGACCCCCTCGGTCTCCTCGATGTTCACGCCCAACACGTCCGGGCCGAGATCAAGGAAGAAGTCGTACAGTTCACGGGCGAGACCCGGCGCGGGCCGCCCCACCACGGCCAGCGCCGAAAACGGCAGCCCATGCCGACGCAGTGCCTCGACTCCCCGCATGATCTGGGGGTACGCGGGACGCCGACCCCGGGTGACCCGATCCGTGCTGCGCTCCCGCGGCCCGTCCACGCTGACACTCACCCGGACCCGGTGCTCCGCGAAGAACCGACACCAAACATCGTCGATCAGCGTCGCGTTGGTCTGGACGTGATGCTCGACCTCCGGCCCGAACGGGGCAATCAACGCGGCGAGCAGCTCGGGCCCGGCGGCGAGTGGCTCGCCACCGTGCCACACCACGGAGAACCGCCCGGCTCGCGCCCACGGGTTGACTGATGCCGCCACCGCCTCCGCCACGCTGACCGGCATCCGCCGGTTAGCGTGGCGGAGCGGGAGATAGCAGTACACGCAGTCGAGATTGCAGAGCGTTGTGGGCTGCATAACCACATAGGCTGGGACGGCAGCCAAACCGCGCATCCCACCTGTCGACTGCCCCCGTACCGCCATCGCCCTCCTCTGCCAGGCCTGGGCGCACCACGACACCCCGACGTGCCCCGGCGACGTTGCGCGAGTGCTCCCCAGGCTAGGCGGCGTCGGCCACCCGGGTGAAGCCCTCGACCCGCGGACCGTCGGGATCGGTGCGAAGCCCGATCAGCAGTCCAACCGGGCACCGAAGCAATCAGCCACGGGTGTGCTGCCCGACCAGCTGAACATTGCCGGTGCCTTCGATGATCTCACCGGCCTGCCACGCATCCACGCCGCGGCCGGTGAGGGTGGCCAGCGCGCGGTCGGCATCCTCGGCGGAGACGATCGCGAACATGCCGACGCCCATGTTGAACGTCGCTTCCATCTCCGGGGCTTCGATCCGCCCTTTGGACTGCACCAGGTCGAAGATCGGCTGCGGCTTCCAGGTAGCGCGATCGACCACCGCGTCCACGTGCTCCGGCAGGACCCGGACCAGGTTCCCCGGGATACCGCCCCCGGTCACGTGGGCGAATACCCGGACCTCCGCCTCAGCGATCAGCTTCAGACAGTCCTGCGCATAGATCTTGGTGGGGGTCAGCAGCTCCTCACCAAGGGTGCGTTGCCGGCCAAAGTCCTCGATGACCACGTCCAGCCGCATTCGGCCGGCGCCCAGCAGCACGTGCCGGACCAGGGAAAATCCGTTGGAGTGTAGGCCGGACGCGCGCATCGCGATCACGACGTCGCCGACCTCCACCCGCTCGGAGCTGAGGATTTCGCTCTCCTCCACCACCCCCACACCGGTGGCCGAGATGTCGTACTCATCCGGCCGGAGGACACCGGGGTGCTCGGCGGTCTCCCCACCCAGCAGGGCGCAACCGGCGTAACGGCAGCCATCGGCGATTCCGGCGCCGATCTCGGCCACCCGGTCCGGGACGACCTCACCGGTGGCGATGTAGTCGAGCAGGAACAGCGGCTCGGCACCGCACGCCACCAGGTCGTCCACGACCATGGCGACCAGGTCGATGCCGACCGTGTCGTGAATGCCGAGCTGCTGCGCGATCACCAGCTTCGTGCCGACCCCATCGGTGGAGGAGGCCAGGATCGGGTTCTTGTACTTCTTCGTGTCCAGCCGGAACAGGCCGGCGAAGCCACCCAGGTCGCCCATCACCTCTGGTCGTCGAGTCTGCTTCACCTTCGACTTGAGTAGCTCGACCGCGCGGTCGCCCGCCTCGATCGAGACCCCGGCATCCAGGTACGAGGCCGAACGTTTGCGCACCGGACGCCCGGTGGCGGTGGTCCAGGGCTGGCGGTCACCGCCGGCACCGGTCTGGCTACTTCCTGCGCCGCTGCGCTCGGACACGTGCGTCACGGTTCTCCCCTTAGATGGTCCTGGTGCGAACCGGCGATAGCCGGGTTGCACCCGGGTGGTGCTACCGGATGTGGGTGGTCGGCTCTTCCGGGTCGGGGCGCGGCACCCGCGCCGAGCTGAACGCGTCGCGGCCGCTGGGTGCGGCGACGAGCGGACTGGCGTGCGGTTCGGAGGACTCGGCGGCGACCCGCCGGCCGACCCCCTCAAGCACGTGCTTGCCGATCAAGCTGTCAGCGGGCAGCTCGATCGGATACTCGCCGTCGAAACACGCGCGGCAGAGCCGGCTCTTCGGTTGCTCGGTGGCCGCGATGAGACCGCTGAGCGACACGTAGCCGAGCGTGTCCGCGCCGATCGACCGCCGGACGCCCTCGTTGTCCAGACCATTGGCGAGCAACTCGGCGCGGGTGGCGAAGTCGATGCCATAGAAACAGGGCCAGGAAACCGGCGGCGAGGAGATCCGAACATGCACCTCCAGCGCGCCGGCCTCGCGGAGCATTCGCACAATGGCCCGCTGGGTGTTGCCACGGACGATGGAGTCGTCCACGACGACCAGCCGCTTCCCCCGAACGTTCTCGCGTAGCGGGTTGAGCTTGAGCCGAATACCGAGCTGACGCAGCGTCTGCGACGGCTGGATGAAGGTCCGCCCGACGTACGGATTCTTCATCAGACCGGCCCCGAAGGTAATGCCGGACTCCGCCGCGTAGCCGATCGCGGCGGGGGTGCCCGATTCGGGCACGGGGATCACCAGGTCGGCCGCTACCGGGTGCTCCCGAGCGAGCTGACGACCGATCTGGACGCGTGCCGCGTGCACGTTCCGGCCGGCGATCGTGGCGTCCGGACGGGCGATGTAGACGTATTCGAAGAGGCAGCCCTTCGGCTCCGGCGCGGCGAAACGGGCAGAGCGCAGACCGTCCTCGTCGATCGCGATCAACTCACCCGGCTCGACCTCGCGGACCACACTGGCACCGACGATATCGAGCGCGGCCGTCTCACTGGCCACCACCCAACCGCGCTCCAGTCGGCCCAACACCAGCGGGCGGACCCCGTGTTGATCACGGGCCGCGTAGAGCGTCGACTCGTCCATGAAGACGAAGCTGAACGCTCCCCGTAGCTGCGGCAACACCTCCAGGGCGGCGGCCTCCACCGACAGATCAGGTCGGCTGGCCAGCAGCATGGTCACCAGCGAGGTGTCGTTGGTGGCCCCGTCGCCGGCCAACGCCCGCTCGCCGGCCTCCCGCTGCAACTCGGCCGTGTTGACCAGGTTGCCGTTGTGGGCCAGGGCGATCGTCGTGCCGGAAGCGGTGGAGCGAATGGTCGGTTGGGCGTTCTCCCAGGTGGAGGCGCCGGTGGTCGAGTAACGCGCGTGGCCGATCGCCACGTGCCCGCGCAGGCTGGCCAGGGTTGGCTCGTCGAAGACCTGGGCTACCAGGCCAAGGTCCTTGTAGACCACCACCCCCGTGCCGTCACTGACTGCGATGCCAGCCGCCTCCTGCCCCCGGTGCTGCAACGCGTACAGCCCAAAGTAGGTCAGATTGGCGACCTCCTCGCCCGGGGCCCAGACACCGAAGACACCACAGGCGTCCTGGGGGCCGGGACGTTGGGGGTCAAGGTCGTGGCTCAACCGGCCATCGCCTCGGGGCACCTGCCGCTCCCTCTTGCTGGACTGGCCAGGCGAATCACAGGATCCGCTCCCCGGCCGGGACCGCTTGTCGTCGCTGACAGTGTACGCGAACCCGCACCTACACAGAAAGTCACGAAATCACTGCATCCTGTAATTGCCACCCGCCGCCACCTGCTAAAGCGGCAGGTACGCGGCCAGGTCCGCCCGGACCCCACTGACCCGTACGTAACCCTCGGCGACTGCTTCCCCCCACGCGACACGTCCCGTCGCGACCCGCAGCCAGGTCTCCGGGTCGGTCTCGACCACGTTCGCCGGGGTACCCCGGGTGTGCCGGGGGCCCGGCACACACTGCACCGCGCCATAGGGTGGGACCCGCACCTCCACCGATCGACCGGGCGCCCGCTCCGCCAGCACGGCCAACAGGGCACGGACCGCCGCACGGAGCACCGGACGATCGGGGGTACGCCCCTCGTCAAGCGCTGACAGCGCCGCCACCACTGCAGCGGTCCTAGCGTACGAAGGGGGCACAGCGGGACGATACGGCGCGCGCGCGGAGACTCGCACACCGGCCCTGGGTCGCGCCGATCCGACTGGACAAGGCATAGTAGCCCACGGCGTATTCGTACCGTGATGATCCCCGGCCCGGCGACCGCCGGCCACCGGGAATCCAGTGGAAGGCGGTGGACGTGTCAACACACCGACGTGCCTGGAAGCAGCGGGCCGGTGTGGTCGCGGCGTTGCTGGTCGGCGCCCTGCTCACCGTCCCCGCCAGCCCGGCCTCCGCCGCCCCCGTGGTCAACAAGGTCTCGGCCTCACCGAGCCGGGTCGAGGCGGGCGGAACCACCACGATCAGCTACTCGATCGAGGCCTCGGCCGACGATCCCGCGACCGTGAGGGTGACATCCAGCAGCGGAAAGCTCACCTGCGCCACCGGCTGCGAGAGGGACGTCAATCAGAACGGGAACTTTCAGGCCACCTTCCGACTGGCGGACGACGCGGCCAACGGAGTGGCCACGATCACCGTCACCGCGGCCGGTTCCGTCGACGGTGACGGTATCGGGACCACCACCGTCACCCTGGTGGGCAAGCCGGAGCCCAGCCCGAGCCAGCCCCCCCAGACGCAGACGGTGAGGTCGGTCTCCGGCGAGGTGGTCAACCAGAGCACCGGCAGCCCGGTACCGGGAGCCCAGGTCGTCCTCAAGGACTCCAAGAACAACCGGTTCGACACCAGGACCGACAACGGGGGAAACTTCCGGTTCACTGGCAGCACCCAGAACCCGATCGCCCCCGGCCGACTCGTCATCGGCGCGAGCATCGAGGATTTCACCGCCACCAAGACCCTGAATGCCTCCACCGGGCAGAGCATCTCCGGCCAGCGGATCTCACTCAAGATCGAAGCGCCGACCCCGAGTCCCACCACATCCTCGAGTATCGAGCCGGCACCGACCGTCGGGGTGGAGGAGCAGACCGACGAGCCGGTCGAAGCCGCCGTGGATGCCCCCGTGGCAGACGCCAGCAACGAGGAGTCCGGCGGCATCGGCTCGCTGCTGATCATCTTGCTCGGTGGCCTCCTCGTAGCAGCCGGCGTCGGCACCATGGTGCTGCTGTGGCTACGCCGCAAGGAGACCGACGACGAAGACGAGGCGGGCGTCACCCCATCCGGCGCGGCCACGGGTGCCGTCCCGGTTGCCCGCGGTAGCTACGGCGGCATCGACGATCAGACGCGGATCGTGAATCCGACCGCGGCAGCGCCGACGATGGTCGGCGGAAACCCGTCTCTCGCCGAAGCTCCCACGATGATGCACAGCCCGGTGGTTGACGATGTCCCACCGGACCCCTACGGCGCTCCGCCGCAGCCCTACAACGCGTCCGCTGGCCAGTCCAGCTGGGCCGACAGCGGCTACGGCACCACCTCTCCCGCGTCCGGCGGCGGCTACGGCGCCACCTCCCCCGCGTCCGGCGGCGGCTACGGCGCCAGCGACTACGGCATGTCCTCGTCAGCCGGAACCGGCTATCCGCCCGCCTCCGGCGGTTCCTCTGGTTACGACGATCGGCACGACGAAGCGACCGGCCGCTACCAGACCGCCGCCACGCAGTATCCGGCCCCGGCCGACCCGTACCCCACCGGGAGATACCAGCAGGACGCCGGCTACAGCCAGACCGAGCCCGCGTACGGACAGGGGGCCGAGCCGGCCGGTGGTTACGACCAGCAGGGTGGATACGGCGGCTACCACCAGGAAACGCCCGCCCAATACGGCGGCTACCACCAGGAAACGCCCGCCCAATACGGCGGCTACCACCAGAAAGCACCCGCCCAATACGGCGGCTACCACCAGAAAGCACCCGCCCAATACGGCGGCTACCACCAGGAAACACCCGCCCAGCACGGCGGCTACCACCAGGAAACACCCGCCCAATACGGCGGCTACCACCAGGAAACACCCGCCCAGCACGGCGGCTACGACGACCGTGGGTATGGCCAGGGCGGCTACGGTGGTGGCTACGGGGACCCGACGCAGGCCGATCGGGCTCGGTCCGACGCTCCCCCGCCGGACCGGGGCGGTCGCCGGCTGAACTGGCTGGACGACTGACAACGGACTGTTGCGGGCCACCCGGCTTCGGGCGGGCCCGCAACAGTCCGTCCTGTGGTTTGCCGATCCCCTGCAGCAGAATCCGGCCCGGCTGAGATCAGCCGGGCCGGATCGCCCTACTCGAGTCGGGTGCCGGAACCAGGCGGGGCCGGCACGGCGGCGGTCACACCGGTTCGCTCGGTCCCCCCAGCTGTGGTTCGGAGCTGACGGCCATCACCGTCTCGACCGGCGTAACGCTCGCGGCCGACCCTTCGACCGGTTCGGCCGACGAGGTGGCGAGTTCCGCTCCGCCGAAAAGGCGGGGCAGGGTGGCGCTGTGCGCCGCACGCAGCTCCGCCAGGCTGAGCCGGAACTGCCCGTGCAACTCCAGCGCACCACCCGCCGGATCGGTGACGCCGATCCGCTCGCACGGCACTCCCTGCTCGTCGGCCAGCGCGGTGAACGCCTTCTCGTGCCCACGCGGCACCGAGACCAACACCCGGCCAGCAGACTCGCTGAACAGGAAGACGAACGGCATCGAACCGCCGGTGAACTGCTCCGGCAGCGTGATCCGGGCGCCGACACCCCGGCGCAGGCAGGACTCGACCAGAGCCTGCGCCAGACCGCCGTCGGAGAGGTCGTGCGCGGAGCTGAGGTGCCCGCCCCGGGCTGCCACCGCCATCAACTCGGCGATCGCCCGCTCGCGGTCGAGGTTCACCTGGGGAGGTACGCCGCCGAGGTGTTCGTGGGTGGCCCACGCCCACTCCGAGCCGGACAGCTCCACGTGCGTCTCGCCGAGCAGGTAGATCTGGTCGTGATCGTCGTCGCGCGGGACAAAACCCATCGGGACGCGATCCGCCACGTCGTCCAGCACGCCGAGGACCCCCACCACCGGGGTCGGATGGATGGCTGCCGCACCGGTCTGGTTGTAGAAGCTGACGTTGCCCCCGGTCACCGGGATACCCAGTTCGCCGCAGCCGTCGGCGATACCCCGGACGGCCTCGGCGAACTGCCACATCACACCCGGGTCCTCCGGCGAGCCGAAGTTGAGGCAGTCGGTGACGGCGATCGGCTTCGCACCGCTCACCGCCACGTTCCGGTACGCCTCGGCCAGCGCGAGCTTGGCGCCGTGGTACGGGTCGAGGCGCGCGTACCGGCCGTTGCCGTCAACGGAGAGCGCGATGCCGATGCCACTGCGCTCGTCAATCCGGATCACACCCGAGTCCTCGGGCTGGGCGAGCACGGTGTTGCCGAGCACGTACCGGTCGTACTGCTCGGTGACCCAGGTCTTGTCCGCCAGATTCGGTGCGGCGACCATGCGCAGGACCGTCTCCCGCAGGGCCTCCGGGTCACTCGGCCGGGGCAGGGTCTCCGCTCGGTCGGCCTGAAGCAGAATCAGGTCGGCCGGCTCCCGCATCGGCCGGTTGTACACCGGGCCGTCATCCGCCAGTGAGCCCGGCGGGACGTCAACGACCAGATAGTCTCGCCAGGTGACGACCAGGCGGCCCGGCTGCCCGTCCGCCGCCGGCGGGGTGACCTCACCGATTGCGGTGGCGAGCACGCCCCACCTCTCGGCAGTCTTGAGCACCGCCTCCAGCTTCTCCGGCTCAACCACCAGCAGCATCCGCTCCTGGGACTCACTGGCGAGGATCTCGTGCGGCTCCATCGAGGCTTCCCGCAGCGGGACCCGCTCAAGCCAGACCCGCATGCCGGTGCCCGCGGCGGCGGCGGTCTCGGCGAGGGCACAGGTCAGCCCGGCGCCGCCGAGGTCCTGGATGCCGACGACGAGTTGCTCGTCGTAGAGCTCCAGGCAGGCCTCGATGAGCAACTTCTCGATGAACGGGTCACCCACCTGCACCGAGGGGCGGCGCTGCTCGCTGCGCTCGTCGAAGGTGGCGCTGGCCAGCACCGACACGCCGCCGATGCCGTCCCGGCCGGTCTTGGCGCCCATCAGCACCACGATGTTTCCGTCGCCGGCGGCGGCCTTGTTCTGGAGTCGGTCGATCGGCAGTACCCCGACGCAGAGGGCGTTGACCAGCGGGTTGCCCTGGTAGCAGGGGTCGAAGACGACCTCGCCGCCGATGTTCGGCAGGCCGAGGCGATTGCCGTAGCCGCCGACCCCGGCGACCACGCCGGGTAGCACGCGAGCGGTGTCGGGGTGGTCGGCCGCGCCGAAGCGCAGCGGATCCATCACCGCGACCGGACGCGCGCCCATGGCGAGGATGTCCCGGACGATGCCGCCGACGCCGGTCGCCGCGCCCTGGTAGGGCTCGACAAAGCTCGGGTGGTTGTGCGACTCGACCTTGAAGGTCACCGCGAGTTCGTCGGAGACCCGGACCACGCCCGCGTTCTCCCCGATGCCGGCGAGTAGCCGGTCGCTGGACGGGGCCTTCTCCCCGAACTGGCGCAGGTGCACCTTGCTCGACTTGTAGGAGCAGTGCTCACTCCACATGATCGAGTACATGGCCAGCTCGGCCTGGGTGGGCCGCCGGTCAAGCACCTGCCGGATCCGCTGGTACTCGTCGTCTCGGAGACCGAGGTCGGCGTAGGGCTGAAGCTCGTCCGGGCTGTCGCCGGCGTGGGGGACGGTGTCCACGCCGCCGGCCCAGCCGATGATGGCGGCGCCTCGGTCGAGCGCAGCCGTCGCTCCGGCTGCCACGGCGTCTGCGGTGTCCCGGGCCGGGTCCTGGGTGGTCATGGCCTCTCCTTGTTACGCAGCGGGCCGCCCGTCGGGCGGGTGAGCCGACCGATGATGCCGCCTGCGGTCACGCCGCGGTCCCCACCAGGTGCTTGAGCGCCGAGGTGAAGAAGCCGAGGCCGTCCAGGGAGGGGCCGGTGAGCTCCTCCACCGCGTGCTCCGGGTGCGGCATGATGCCGACGACGTTTCCGGCGGCGTTGGTGATCGCGGCGATATCCCGCTGGGACCCGTTCGGGTTGCCCACGTAGCGGGCGACCACCCGGCCCTCGGCTTCGAGCTGGTCCAGCGTCGCGGCGTCCGCGACGTAGCAGCCCTCGCCGTTCTTGACCGGAATCAGCACCTCCTGGCCGGGCTGGAACGCGTTGGTCCAGGCGGTGCCGACCGACTCGATCCGCAGGACCTGGTCCCGGTTGCGGAAGTGCAGGTGCTGGTTTCGGGTCAGCGCACCGGGCAGCAGGTGGGCCTCGCAGAGGATCTGGAAGCCGTTGCAGATGCCGAGTACCGGCAGGCCCGCTCGGGCGGCGTCGACGATCGTCTCCATCACCGCGGCGAACCGGGCGATGGCGCCGCAGCGCAGATAGTCGCCGTACGAGAAGCCGCCGGGCAGGACCACAGCGTCCACCCCGTGCAGCTGCGGGTCAGCGTGCCAGAGACGGACCGGCTCGGCGCCGGCGAGCCGAACAGCACGCGCGGCGTCCCCGTCGTCGAGTGAACCGGGGAATGTGACCACACCTACTCGGGCGGTCACGGTTGGGCGTCCACGGTCTCGCCATCCTCGGCCAGACGGATGGTGAAGTCCTCGATGACCGGGTTGGCGAGCAGCTTGTCGGCGATCTCCCGGGTCTGGTTCAGATCTGGCTCCCCGATGAAATCGATCTCGATCCGCCGGCCGATCCGGACCGAGGCGACATCCTCGACGCCGAGCCGAGGCAGCGCGTTAGCGACGGCCTGTCCCTGCGGATCGAGAATCTCCGGTTTGAGCATGACGTCGACGACGACGCGAGGCACTGGGCACTCCTGACTGTGTACGCAGTTGGGTGCCGACCCACAAGGGGCGAGCGCAGCCAGCCTACCTGGCAGATACCGCGTCGCCCGCACCGGCCGCACGCGGTTTGGGCAATCTCCGGCGCGGTTAAGGCGAGCACAAAGTCCGATGCCTTTCCGTTGTGATCCCGATGCGATTTCGTTGCCACCGACCCGCTTCGTTGACGGACCTACCAACGGAGCGATACAACCCCGAAGAATACAGAAGCTTCAATTTCCATCCCGGCAACCGCCACCGGACTCCTACCCACCAGCAGATCGGCGTGACCAGCGGCCTCAGCTCCCGGATGTGCGGGCAGTGTCGCGTACAACCGTTCCTGGACCGCCCCGGTTTCCGGTGTCTGACGGTTAACGCCACCACAGCGCAGGTGGCCGGCCAAGCGCCGACCGTCCGCGCCGCGCTGTTTTTCACCATCCGATCAGGTGAACAGGGCCCACGTTCGACCCCAGCACGGGCTGACAGCATCAGAACCGTGCTGGTCGTGACGACGGATCAACTACCCGGTTATGAGGTCCGCCAGATCCTCGGCGAGGTGGTCTCCTCGATGGCCAGGACCCGTAACCCGTACCGCGAGGGCGTGAAGAACCTCCGGGGCGGCGCGTACGACCCGATGGCGCCGGACAACCTCACCCGCTGGCGGGCCGACTCGGTGGCCCGCCTCGGCGAGGAGGCCCGCCGGCTCGGCGCGAACGCGGTGATCGGGATGCGGTTCGACAGCCGGGACTGCGGCGAGATGTGGATGGAGATCTGCGCCTACGGCACAGCGGTGATCGTGGTACCCCGGGTCCCCGACGTCATGCCCCCCGACCAGCCCCTGGTGGCGGCGGAGACCGCACACGAGCCGACGATCACGCCCGAGCCCAGCGGCATCGGCGAGCCGGCCACCGCACCCGACCTGCGGAGCGCGGCCGAGACCCCCACCCCCGAACCCTGACCACCGCGTCCCGCCCCGCGGGGACCGACGCCGGTGGCCCAGGGCGGGGGCGGCGATCAGAGGATCGGCGGCGGGCTGTACGCGGCGGCCCGGGGGTGGCGGTCGAGCACCGCCGCGACTCGCTGCACCACCGCCTGGACCTGAGCGGGGGCGGCACCGACGAAGGCCGTACGGTCGGCCACCAGGTCGGCGATGTCGGCGCGGGTCAGGTTCAGCCGGTCGTCGGCGGCGAGCCGGTCGAAGAGGTCGTTCTCGGTGGCGCCCTTCTCCCGCATCGCCAGCGCGACCGCCACCGCGTGCTCCTTGATCACCTCGTGGGCGACCTCCCGGCCGACACCCCGCCGTACCGCCGCGACCAGGATCTTGGTGGTGGCCAGGAACGGCAGGAAGCGCTCCAACTCCCGGTTGACCACGGCCGGGTACGCGCCGAACTCGTCCAGCACGGTGAGGAACGTCTGGAACAGCCCGTCCGCGGCGAAGAAGGCGTCCGGCAGCGCCACCCGACGCACCACCGAGCAGGAGACATCCCCCTCGTTCCACTGATCGCCGGCGAGTTCGCCGACCATCGACAGGTAGCCACGGATGATCACCGCGAAGCCGTTCACCCGCTCCGACGACCGGGTGTTCATCTTGTGCGGCATCGCGCTGGAGCCGACCTGGCCCGGCTGGAAGCCCTCGGTCGCCAACTCCTGGCCGACCATCAACCGGATCGTGGTGGCCAAGGCCGACGGCCCCGCCGCCACCTGGGCCAACGCCGAAAGCACGTCGAAGTCGAGCGAACGCGGGTAGACCTGCCCGACGCTGTCCAGCACCCGGCCGAAGCCGAGGTGCTCCGCCACCCGACGCTCCAACTCGGCCACCTTGCCGGCGTCCCCGTCGAGCAGGTCGAGCTGGTCCGCGGCGGTGCCGACCGGACCCTTGATCCCCCGCAGCGGGTACCGCCCGATCAGGTCTTCCAGCCGCTCGTACGCGATCAACAGCTCCTCCGCCACCGAGGCGAAACGCTTGCCCAACGTGGTGGCCTGCGCCGCAACGTTGTGCGAGCGCCCCGCCAGCACCAGGTCGGAGTGCTCGACGGCGAGCCGGGACAAGCGGGCCAGGGTGGCGACCACCCGGTCCCGGATCAGCTCCAGGGAGGCCCGCACCTGCAGCTGCTCGACATTCTCGGTCAGGTCCCGGGAGGTCATGCCCTTGTGCACGTGCTCATGCCCGGCCAGCGCGCTGAACTCCTCGATCCGCGCCTTCACGTCGTGCCGGGTGACCCGCTCCCGCCGCGCGATCGAGGCCAGGTCGACCTGGTCGAGCACCCGCTGATAGGCCTCGACCACCCCGTCCGGCACGTCCACGCCAAGATCCCGCTGGGCGCTGAGCACGGCCAGCCAGAGCCGACGCTCCATCCGAATCTTCTCCTCCGGGGACCAGAGGGTGACCAGTTCGGGGGAGGCGTACCGGTTGGCGAGCACGTTCGGGATCGTCGTCACGACCCCATTCTCCGGTACCCGGGCGCGGCGCTCCCGGCCGGGCCGCCGCCGACCACGCCATCCGAGCACCCGGGCGCTACATCCGGTCGGGGGTGGCGATGCCGAGTAGGTACAGGCCCTGCCGGAGGACCCGGGCGGTGAGGTCGCAGAGGGCGAGCCGGCTGTCGCGCACCGCGTCCTCGGCCCGCAGGACCGGGCAGGCTTCGTAGAAGCCACTGAAGGTGGTGGCGAGGGTGTGCAGGTAGCCGGCGAGCCGGTGGAACTGCAGGGTCTGCTCGACGCTGGCCACCACGGCTCCGAAACCCGCCAGTTCGAGGGCGAGGGTGTGCTCGGCCGGGTGCCCGATCGTGATCGGGGCGGGGGTGAACCGCTCGATCTCGGCCCGACGGAAGATGGACCGGATCCGGGCGTGGGCGTACTGCAGGTATGGGGCGGTGTTGCCGTCCAGGGAGAGCATCCGCTGCCAGTCGAAGACGTAGTCCCTGTTTCGGTCGGTGGACAGGTCGGCGTACTTGATGGCACCGATGCCGACCGCGCGGGCGACGTCAGCGACCTCCGTCGCGGAGAGGTCGGGGTTCTTCTGCCGGGCCAGCTCGGCGGCCCGGGTCACGCCCTCTTCGAGCAGCCCGACAAGTTTGACCGAGTCACCGGCCCGGCTGCGCAGCATCCTGCCGTCCGAGCCGAGGATCGAGCCGAAGCCGAGATGCTCGGCCCGCGCCGGTGGGCTCAGCCAGCCGGCCTGCCGCGCGACCGCGTACACCAGCTCGAAGTGCTGACGCTGCGGCAGGCCGACGACGTAGAGCAACCGGGTCGCGCCGAGGTCCTGGGTGCGGTGGCGGATCGCCGCGAGGTCGGTGGCGCCGTAGCCGTAGCCGCCGTCCCGCTTCCGCACAATGATCGGTAACGGCTGCCCGTCCCGGGCGGTGAAGCCGGGCGGGAAGACGCAGGCGGCGTCGCCGCTCTCCCGCAGCAGGCCGAGCCGATCCAGCTCGTCGGTCACCGGGGCGAGCCGGTCGTTGTAGTAACTCTCCCCGCGGAAGTCCTGCTCGGTCAGGAGGACGCCGAGCTGGTCGTAGACGGTGAGGAAGTACTTCTCCGACTCGGCGACGAGCAGCCGCCACAGCCGCAGCGTCAGCTCGTCCCCGTGTTGCAGGGCGACCACCCGCCGCCGGGCCCGCCCCCGGAACGCGTCGTCGGCGTCGAACTTGGCCCGGGCCGCCTTGTAGAACGAATCCAGGTCCCCGACGGACAACTCGTCGGCAGCCCCCGACTCACCCAGGTCGAGCAGGTGCTCGATGAGCATCCCGAAGGGGGTACCCCAGTCGCCCAGATGGTTGGCCTTGATCACCTGATGCCCGCGCCATTCGAGCAGCCGTACGGCGGCGTCACCGATCACGGTCCCCCGCAGGTGCCCGACGTGCATCTCCTTGGCCACGTTCGGGGACGAATAGTCGACCACCACCGTCTCCGCAGCGGAGCTGGGCGCGACCCCGAGCCGGGTGTCGGCGGCCGCGGTCGACAGCAGCGTGCCGAGTGCCGAGTCGGCGACCGTCAGGTTGATGAAACCGGGACCGGACACCGCCGCCGCTGAGCAGAGGTCCGCCAACTCCACCTGGTCCAGCACCTCGGCCGCGACGTCCCGTGGCCGGCGACCAAGCCGACGCGCCAGGGCGAGGGCGGCGTCGCACTGGTAGTCCGCGTGCTGCGACCGCCGCAGAACCGGGTCGACCGGCGCACCGGCCACCGCCGAGAACACCGGCGCCAGCCGGTCCGCCAGCAACTTCTCAAGATTCATGAAAGGTACGCCAATCTCGGGGGAGCGGATCGACGACCAGGGTGTCCGGCGGATCGATCCGCCGGACACGAAGAGTCAACTCAGGCGGTCGAGGACGGTTCGCCGGAGTTCGAAGCTGGACACGAACCGGAAACTACCGAAACTCCGGCGCACCATCGACCGATTTCCGCCCGCGATGCGCCCTCGGGCCCGGGACTACCCCCGCTAGTCGTAGTGCAGCTCGTGCCGGTGGCTGCCCTTGACGAGGATCGACACCTCGACCGGTCTGGCGTCGACCGATCGGATCACCCGTAGCTGGCGGAGCACCGGTACGTACGGCGGCAGGTCGAGCGCTTCGACCTCCTCCGTCGTGGGCATCCGCGCGCTGACCCGGTCCCGCGTCTGCCGCTGCGGGTACCCCAGATCCGCCAGCACCCGCGGGGCGCCACCCGGGATCTTGCGCCGCACGGCGAGCTCCGTACCGCTGGCGATGGCCGCCGGGTAGTACGACCAGGACAGCTCGACCGGCTCGGCACCACACATGAGCAGCCGATGCCGCAGGACGGCTCGTTCGCCCGCACCGATCCCCAGTTCCCGCGCCACCTCGGCTGGCGGCACCACCTCTGCCACCGAGCGGAGCCGGTAGGCGTACCGGTCGGAGGTGGGAGCGAGGTAAGCCGACGCCTCCACCACCAGCGGTCGCCTCGGTCGGACGTAGACGCCCTTTCCCACCTTGCTGTAAACGGAGCCCTCCGCCTTCAGCGCACCGAGGGCACGTTGGACTGTCGCGGTGGCAGCGGAGTACTGCTGCACGAGCGTTGGGATCGACGGCAGCTGTGACCCCGGCGGCAGCTCGCCGGACATGATGCGGGATCGCAGGTCGGCCGCGACCTGCTCATGACGGGGACGGCTGTCGGATCCACTCGCCATGTCCGCTGCTCCGCTCCGTCAGTCGATCGCCACCTCGTACCCGGGAGACTCCTCGGTCAGCGTTCCAGGATCGCCGTTACGCCCTGCCCGCCTGCGGCGCAGATTGAGATGAGCCCGCGGCCGCCGCCGCGCTCGTCGAGCAGCTTGGCCAGCGTCGCCACGATCCGGCCGCCGGTCGCGGCGAACGGGTGCCCGGCGGCCAGCGACGAACCGTTGACGTTGATCCGCTCCGGGTCGATCGCTCCGAGTGGGGCGTCCAGCCCGAGCCGGTCCCGGCAGAACTCCGGCGACTCCCAGGCGGCCAGGGTGGCCAGCACCTGCGCGGCGAACGCCTCGTGGATCTCGTAGAAGTCGAAGTCCTGCAGGGTGAGCCCGGCGCGGGCCAGCAGCTGGGGCACCGCGTACGCGGGGGCCATCAGCAGCCCCTCCTCGCCGGGCACGAAGTCCACGGCGGCCGTCTGCGACCAGGTGAACCACGCCTGCACCGGCAGGTTGCGCGCCTGCGCCCACTCCTCACTGGCGAGCAGCACGGTCGACGCGCCGTCGGTCAGCGGCGACGAGTTGCCGGCGGTCATGGTGGCCTGCTCGGCGTCCGGGCCCTTCGTGCCGAAGACCGGGCGGAGGTTGCCGAGCTTCTCCAGGCTGGTGTCGGGCCGCAGGTTCTGGTCCCGGGTCAGCCCGAGGTACGGCGTCATCAGGTCGTCGAAGAATCCCCGCTCGTACGCGGCGGCCAGCCGGTGGTGCGACCGCAACGCCAGCTCATCCTGCGCCTGCCGGCCGACCTGCCAACGCCGGGCGGTACGGGCGGCGTGCTCGCCCATGGACAGGCCGGTGCGGGGCTCGGCGTTGCGGGGGAGCTCCGGCCGGAACGGTTGCGAGGGGCGCAGCCGGGTGGCGGTCCGCACCCGCTCCCCGAGGGTCCGGGCACTGTTCAGTTTGAGCAGCGTGCGCCGCAGCTGCTCGTTCACGGCGAGCGGCGCGTCCGAGGTGGTGTCGACGCCACCGGCGATACCGACCTCGAGCTGACCCAGCGCGATCTTGTTGGCGACCAGGATGGCGGCTTCCAGGCCGGTGCCGCAGGCCTGCTGGATGTCGTAGGCGGGGGTGTGCGGGTCGAGCTTCGAGCCGAGCACCACCTCGCGGGTCAGGTTGAAGTCTCGGGAGTGTTTCAGCACGGCGCCCGCCACCACCTCGCCGACCCGTTGGCCGGCCAGGCCGTACCGGGCGACCAGCCCGTCGAGGGCCGCGCCGAGCAGGTCCGCGTTGGACGCCTCGGCGTACCGCGAGTTGGAGCGGGCGAAGGGGATGCGGTTGCCGCCGATGACTGCGACCCGCCGGATGTTCTGCATGCTTCCCGCCTCCTTTGGGGGTTGCTCTCAACCTACTCGCCAGTAGGCTACGCCTATGACCGACAGGTACGCGAGCTTCGTCCAATCAGGGGTCGGCCGGGGGCTGGTCAAGCGCCTCGGGCTGCCCGACCCACCCCAACTCCGGCGGCACCGGAGCGGTGACCCCCTCACCCCCGGCCCCGTCCTGTTCGATGCCGCCACCGGGGGCCGGCTCGCCGGCAGCATCGGCAAACTCCTGACCGCCGCCGGAGTCGAACTCCGCGATCCGGCCGATGTCACCCCCGGGGCCCGGCTCGGCGCCCTCGTCTACGACGCCACCGGCATCACCGACTCGACCGAGCTGCGCCAGCTCTACGACTGCCTCCACCCGCACGCCCGCTCGGTGCTGCCCAGCGGCCGGGTGATCGTGCTCGGCACCCCGCCCGCCGAGTGCTCCACGACTCGGCAGGCCACCGCGCAGCGGGCGCTCGAAGGGTTGACCCGCAGCATCGGCAAGGAGTTCGGCCGTGGGGTCACCGCCCAGCTGGTCTATGTCACCGCCGCCGACGACCCGGGCACCGCGACCAGCCTTGAGGCCACCCTCCGCTTCCTGCTCTCCGGGCGCTCCGCGTACGTCTCCGGTCAGGTGATCCGGGTCGGTGCCGGGCAGGCCGCGCTCCCGGCGGACTGGGACCGCCCGCTGGACGGCCAGGTCGTGCTGGTCACCGGTGCGGCGCGGGGGATCGGCGCGGCGCTGGCCCGGGTCCTGGCCCGAGACGGCGCCGAGGTGGTCGCCCTGGACATCCCGGCCGCCGGTGACGAGCTTTCCACGGTGGCCAACGACATCGGCGCCACCGCCGTGCAGCTCGACCTCACCTCCCCGGACGCCCCGGCCCGGTTGGCCGACCATGTCTCCGCCCGCCACGGCCGGGTCGACGTGGTGGTACACAACGCGGGCATCACCCGGGACCGAACCCTTGGTCGGATGGATGTTGACCGGTGGGATCAGGTGATCGATGTCAACCTCTCCAGCCAGGAGCGGATCAACGACCTCCTGCTGGAACGCGAGTTGATCTCTGCCGGGGGTCGGATCGTCTCGGTCTCCTCGATCGCCGGGATCGCCGGCAACCGGGGGCAGACCAACTACGCCACCAGCAAGGCCGGCGTGATCGGTCTGGTCGAGTCGCTCGCCCCGGTGCTGGCCGAACGCGGCATCAGCGTCAACGCGGTCGCCCCGGGGTTCATCGAGACCCGGCTGACCGCCCGGATCCCGCTGGTGCTGCGCGAGGCCGGCCGGCGGATGAACAGCCTCGCCCAGGGTGGACTGCCGGTGGATGTCGCCGAGACGATCAGCTGGCTGGCCTGGCCGGCCACCGGCGCGGTCAGCGGCAACGTGGTCCGGGTCTGCGGCCAGAGCCTGCTGGGGGCGTGATGGCAGGCCCGCCGAAGCCGTCCGACATCGCCCCGGCCACCCGGTCCCGGGTCCAGCTGACGGCGCTGCCGACGATCGGTGCGCTCTACCGCCGGGCACTGCTCGGGGCGCTGCCCGGGACCGGGGCGCGGCGAGCCGAGCAGCCCCCGGCAGTCGAGCTGGGGGTGGCGGGAATCGCCGTCGACCGTGGGCACCTCGCCGACTACGACCGGGTCTGCGGGTTCCGGCTCACCGACCGGCTGCCGGCGACGTTCCCACACGTCATGGGTTTCCCGCTGGCGCTGAGCCTGATAACCGCGCCGGACTTCCCGATCCCGCTCTCCGGTGTGGTCCACCTCGGCAACCGGATCACTGTCCACCGCCCGATCGACGCCGCCGAGACGCTCGACTTCGTCACGTACGCGACGAACCTGCGCCCGCACGACCGGGGCCGACTGATCGACGTGGTGTTGGTGGGCACCGTCGGCGGCGAGGAGGTGTGGCGGGGTGTCTCCACCTACCTGGGCCGGGAGCAGGCGTCCGGCGGTGGCGAACGAGCCAACCGGGGTGACCAGCCTCCAGCGCCGCGCGCCTGGGCGCACTGGCATGTCGGGCGCCAGCTCGGGCCCGCGTACGCCCGGGTCTCCGGCGACCACAACCCGATCCACACCTCTCGACCCGGCGCGCGGCTCTTCGGCTTCCGGTGCCCGATCGCGCACGGCATGTGGAGCAAGGCCCGCTGCCTGGCCGCGCTGGAGCCACGGCTGCCGGACGCGTACACCGTTGACGTGGCGTTCAAGCTGCCGGTGCCGTTGCCAAGCACCGTCGCCTTCGGCAGCAGCTCGGCGGGCGACTTCGCGCTGCACGACCTGCGGGAGCGCCCTCACCTGATCGGCACGCTCCGGGAGCAGTGAGGGCACCTTCATCCTTCCTTTTGTGACGGAAGGGCCGCCTTTTCCTACCGACCCCCCGAGCATGAGGAGATGGACTCCGCGCTCGACCTGCTGCGGCAGCTGATCACCTCACCCGTGGTGTATCTGCTGCTGTTCGCGCTCACCGCGGTCGACGCGATCGTCCCGATGGTGCCGGCCGAGACGGCGGTGATCACCGCGGCGGTGCTGGTCAGCGGCGACGCGCCGGAGCTGGCGGCGATCTGGGCCGCCGCCGCCCTCGGCGCGCTGGCCGGCGACCACGTCTCGTACGTGATCGGGCGGGGCGGCGGCGCCCGGCGGCTCGCCAGGTTTCCGGCGGAGAGCCGACGGAGAGCCAGTTCGGAGTGGGCCCGCCGGGCGTTGTATCGCCGGGGCGGGTTTGTCCTCACCACCGCCCGCTACGTCCCCGGCGGGCGAACGGCGGTGACCCTGACGATGGGCGCGGTGCGCTATCCACTGCGGTCGTTCCTGTTCTTTGACGCGATCGGCGCGGGGAGTTGGGCGTTGTACAGCGTGCTGCTGGGCCACTTCGGCGGGCTGGCGTTCCAGGAGAAGCCGCTGCTTGGCGTACTCGCTGGCCTGACCCTGTCGGTCGCGGTGACCGGCCTGCTGGAGTTGACCCGGCGGCTACGTCGGCGCTCGCGTCGCCGGCCCGCCGCCCACCGGTAGCCGAGGGTGCCGTCCACCGGAGCGAGGGCGACCCGGAGGGCACGTCAGGAGGGGGCTTCGCCCCGTTTGTTGGGCGGGCGCCAGAGGGTCCCGGCGAGCAGTTGGGCGGCGCCGACCCAGGCGACGTTCATCATCTGGGTGGCGGTCTGCTCCGGGTCCGCCTCCGGGTGGTCAACCAGCCAGTCGGCGACTGACTCGGTCGCGCCGACGAGGGCATACGCGACGACCTCCAGTTCGGTCCCGGTCACCTCGCGCCCCTCGCTGCGCAGGGTGTGTTCGAGCATCCCGGCAACGAGTTCGACGATCCGCCGCCGCAGGGCGGTGAGCTCCCCGGCGAAGGGCTGCTCGCCCCGGGCCTGCCGGTAGAGCACCGCCCAGCCGTCGCGGTGCGCGCCGACGAAGCCGAGGAAGGCTTGCAAACTCCGCCAGAGCCGCTCGTCGGCCGACAGGTCGGGGGCGACGGCGTCCGCGATGGCCTGCATCATCCGGGTGCCCTCGCGGTGCAGGCAGGCGACGAAGAGCTCCTCCTTGGTGCCCAGGTACGCGTAGACCATTGGCTTGGAGATGCCGGCGTCGTCGGCGATCTCATCCATGCTGGCCCCGTGGTAGCCCCGCCGGGAGAAGACCTTGACTGCGGCATCAAGCATCTGTTGCTCGCGGACGGCTCGGGGCAGACGGCGGAAGGTGGGGCTACTGGACACCCTTGCGAGCATACCTACTCGTGCGTAGGGTTACGCGCGAGTAGTCAATTTCGGAAGGTGCGCCCCATGACTGACTTCGACCCGGCCAAGTTCGCGAACGTCGGACCCAAGGAGTTCGCGCAGCTGGTCAAGTCCACCCCCGACGACAAGATCACCGAGATGATGTCGGGTGACCTCCGCGGCAAGGTCCTCGACGAGGTCTTCGGCCGGATGCCGCAGCTGTTCCGCGCCGACCGGGCGGGCTCGACCAACACGGTCATTCACTGGAACATCACCGGCGGCCCCAACGGCGGCACCGACACCTACGAGGTGGTCATCGCCGACGGCGCCTGCACCGTCAACCAGACCTCCCAGCACGACCCGAAGCTGAGCCTCACCCTGGGCCCGGTGGAGTTCCTCAAGACCGTCTCCGGCAGCGCCAACCCGGTCATGATGTTCATGAGCGGCAAGTTGAAGGCCAAGGGCGATCTGGGACTGGCCGCCAACATCGCGAACCTCTTCGACATTCCCAAGAGCTGACAGTGGCCGAGTTCTCGCTCGATCTGACCGAGGAACAGCGGGATCTTCGTGACTGGGTGCACGGCTTCGCCAGCGAGGTCGTCCGCCCAGCCGCGGCCGAGTGGGACGCGCGGGAGGAGACCCCGTGGCCGATCATCCAGGAAGCGGCCAAGGTCGGCCTCTACGACTTCGAGTTCCTCGCAACCTGCTGGGGTGACCCCAGCGGCCTCTCCCTACCGATCGCCTGTGAGGAACTCTTCTGGGGCGACTCCGGCATCGGCCTGAGCATCTTCGGCACCGGCCTCGCCGTGGCCGCCATCTACGGCACCGGCACACCGGAGCAGCTGATGGAGTGGGTGCCGCAGTGCTTCGGCGACCTCGAATCCCCCGCCGTCGCGGCGTTCTGCACCAGCGAACCCGAGGCGGGCTCCGACGTCGGCGCGATACGCACCCGCGCGGTCTACGACGAGGCCGCCGACGAGTGGATACTCAGCGGCCAGAAGTCGTACGCGACCAACGGCGGAATCGCTGGCGTGCACGTGGTCACCGCCTCGGTCGACCCGGAACTCGGCTCCCGTGGGCAGGCGGCGTTCGTCGTACCGCCGGGCACCCCCGGGCTCGCCGCGACCCGCAAGCTCCGCAAGCTGGGCCTACGCGCCTCGCACACCGCCGACGTCTTCCTCGACGATGTCCGCGTACCCGGCCGCTGCCTGCTCGGCGGCAAGGACGCGCTGGACGAACGGCTGGCCCGGGCCCGCTCCGGCCGGCGGGCCTCCTCCCAGGCGGCGATGCGTACGTTCGAGCTCTCCCGGCCGACCGTCGGCGCGCAGGCGATCGGGGTGGCCCGCGCCGCCCACGAGTACGCGCTGGACTACGCGAAGGAACGGGTCCAGTTCGGCCGACCGATCATCGAGAACCAGGCGGTGGCGTTCGCGCTGGCCGACATGAAGATGGAGATCGACGCCGCCCGGCTGCTGGTCTGGCGCGCCTCCTGGATGGGGCGCAACAACCGGGCCTTCACCGCCGGCGAGGGCTCGATGTCCAAGCTGAAGGCCAGTGAGGTCGCGGTCAGCGCGACCGAGAAGGCGGTGCAGTTGCTCGGCGGCGCCGGCTTCCTCCGCGACCACCCGGTCGAGCGGTGGTACCGAGACGCCAAGATCTACACCATCTTCGAAGGCACCTCCGAGATCCAGCGGCTCGTCGTCGCCCGCGCCATCTCCGGCGTCCAGATCCGCTGACCCCGCGCCGGGCTCCCCGGCCACTTCCCGGGCCCAGATGCTGCCGGGCCCGGATGCTCCCCGCCCCCCGGGCCCGGATGCGGCCGGGCCCGGGAAGTGGCCCCCGGGTTCCACCCGGCCGGCGCCGTTATCAGCGCCATCAACGCTGGGATACTTCGCTGCCAGTCCCGACGTACTGGCTATGATGATCTTCGCAATGACTCGGACCGAACCCCGCCGCCGGACACCGTTGATGCTGGTCGAGGCGGCGACGCTGCTCTCGGCCACCGGCAACGGCGTGGCCATCGTGGCGCTACCCTGGCTGGTTTTGGAACGCACCGGCAGCGCCACCGCGGCCGGGGTGGTGGCCGCCGCCAGCGGACTACCACTCCTGCTCTCCAGCCTCTTCTCCGGCACGGTCGTTGACCTGCTCGGACGCCGACGGACCGCGCTGGTCTCCGACGCCCTCTCCGCCGTCTCGGTCGCCGCCATCCCCCTCGTCGACACCCTGGTCGGGTTAAACCTCGGCTGGATCGTCGCGCTGGCCGTCCTCGGTGCGGTCTTCGACCCGGCCGGAATGACCGCCCGGGAGACGCTGCTGCCCGCCGCCGCACAGGCCGCCGGCTGGCGGATCGAACGGGCGAACGGCGTACACGAAGCGATCTTCGGGCTGGCCTTCCTGATCGGCCCCGGAGTCGGCGGCCTACTCATCGCCACGGTCGGCCCGGAGGCGACATTCTGGGTCACCGCCGGCGGCTTCGCGCTGTCGGTTCTCCTGGTCGCGGCCGTCCGGCTGCCCGGCGCCGGCCGTCCCGAACGCCCACCCAGCGGCCTGTGGCGCGGCACGCTGGAAGGGCTGGGCTTCGTCTGGCGGGACCCACTGCTGCGCACCCTCTCCCTGGTCACGATGGTGCTGGTCGCGCTCTACCTGCCGGTCGAGGGGGTGCTGCTGCCCGCCTGGTTCGTCGCCGAAGGGGAACCGGCCCGCCTCGGTACCGTCCTGATGGCGATGAGCGCCGGAGCCGTGGCAGGTGCGCTGGGCTCGTCGGCGGCCGGTCGGTTCATCCGCCGCCGCTCCCTGATGGCCGCCGCCCTCGTGATCACCGGCCTGGCCCTGCTCGGGCTCGCGTTCCTGCCGCCGTACCCGGGAATGCTCGCCTTCGCCGGCCTGGTCGGGCTCGCCTACGGACCGGTCAACCCGCTGGCCAACTACGCCATGCAGACCCGCACCCCGGAGCGACTCCGCGGCCGGGTGGTCGGGGTGATGACCTCATTCGCGTACGCCGCCGGGCCCGCCGGTTACCTGCTGGCCGGCCCGCTGGTGGAGTGGCTGGGCCTCGCCACCGCGTTCCTGGTGCTCGCCGGTGCGCTCCTGGTGGCCGTGCTGGTCGCCGCGCCGCTACCGGTGTTGGCGGCGTTGGACGACCCGCCCCGGTATCCCCCCGCCCCGCCCGGTGGAACGACGGGGCGGAGCGAGGGGCCGGTGCCGCTCGGGGAGCAGTGGTTGCCCGCCGCGCACCGCGACCCGCCAGCCTCCCGACCAGCCTCCCGATGAGGCGGCGGCCCGCCGACGGCGGTCAGCCGGGAATGGTGATCCGGCCGGCCACCGCCGCGGCGGCGATGTCGGTGCGATGGTGCGAGCCGGCCAGCTCGACGCCGCGGACCAACTCGTAGGCGGCGTCGCGCGCAGCGGCCAGATCGGAGCCGGTGGCCGTGCAGCAGAGGACCCGGCCACCCGCGGAGAGCAGCGCGCCGTCGGCAGCCCGACGCACCGTGCCCGCGTGGATGATGCCCGAGACCTCCGCCCCGTGGATCACGTCGCCCGTGCGCGGCTTCGCCGGGTATCCCTCGGCGGCCACCACGACGGTGACCGCCGCGCCCGCACGCCACCGCAGCGGCGGGTGCGCGGCCAGCTCACCGGTGGCGGCGGCGTGCAGCAGCCCGGCGAGCGGTGTCTCCAACAGGGCCAGGACCGCCTGCGTCTCCGGGTCGCCGAAGCGGGCGTTGAACTCGATCACCCGAGGGCCGGTGGTGGTGATCGCCAGGCCCACGTAGAGCAGCCCGGCGAACGGCGTGCCGCGCCGACGCAGCTCGGCCAGGGTCGGGTGGACGATGTCGCGCATCACCTCGTCGACCAGGCCGGGCGGCGCCCACGGCAGCGGTGCGTACGCCCCCATGCCGCCGGTGTTCGGACCGGTGTCGTCGTCCCCGACCCGCTTGAAATCCTGCGCCGGCAGCAGGGGAACGGCCGTCTCGCCGTCGGTGACGACGAAGAGCGAGACCTCGGGGCCGGCGAGATACTCCTCGATCACGACCTGGCCGCACGCCCGCGCGTGCTCCTCGGCCACCGGGCGGTCCTCGGTGACCACGACTCCCTTACCGGCGGCGAGGCCGTCGTTCTTGACCACGTACGGCGCGCCGAAGTCGTCCAGCGCGCGACCGACGCTCTCGGCGTCGGCGCAGCTGTACGCGCGGGCGGTCGGCACTCCGGCGGCGGTCATCACGTCCTTCGCGAACGCCTTCGACCCCTCCAGGCGCGCCGCCGCCGCGGACGGCCCGAAGGCGGGGACGCCCTTGGCTCGTACGGCGTCGGCGACCCCGGCGACCAGCGGCGTCTCCGGCCCCACGACCACCAGGTCCGCACTGCACTCGACCGCGAGCGCCGCCACCGCGGCCGGATCGGTGAAGACCACGTCCCGCATCCCCGCGACCGTGCCGATCCCCGGGTTCCCCGGCGCGGCGAAAAGCACCTCGACCGAGGGATCGGCCACCAACCCGAGCGCGAGGGCATGCTCCCGCCCACCGCTACCAATCAGAAGTACCCGCACGGGGATGATCCTACGGCCCCCACTCGCAGCCCGTCCGGTCCTGGGGTGGGGACGGGCGGCGGGGAGCTCAGGGCAGCAGCGGGTGGTAGACGACGTTCTCCTCCCGGCCGGGGCCGACGCCGACCACGCTGACCCGAGTGCGGCAGAGCTCCTCGATCCGGGCGATGTAACGGCGGGCGGCGGCGGGCAGCTCCGCCTCGGTCCGCGCCGTGGTGATCTCCTCCCACCAGCCGTCGAGCTCCTCATAGATCGGAGTCGCGTGGTGGAAGTCCGTCTGCGTCATCGGCATCTCGTCGAAGCGCTTGCCATTGATCTCGTACCCGACGCAGATCGGCACCTTCGGCAGGCCGGTCAGCACGTCGAGCTTCGTGACGACCAGGTCGGTGACCCCGTTGAGTCGGCACGCGTACCGGGCGACGACCGCGTCGAACCAGCCGCACCGGCGTTCCCGACCGGTCGTGGTGCCGTACTCGTGGCCGATCTTGCGCAGGTGCTGGCCGTTGTCGTCGTGCAGCTCCGTCGGGAACGGTCCGGCGCCGACCCGGGTGGCGTACGCCTTGCTGACCGCGATCACCTTCGTGATGGCGGTCGGCGGAACTCCCGCTCCGACACAGGCCCCACCGGCAGTCGGGTTCGAGGAGGTCACGAAGGGGTAGGTGCCGTGGTCCATGTCGAGCATGGTCGCCTGGGCGCCTTCCAGCAGCACGGTCTCGCCGCGGTCCAGCGCCTCCCAGAGCATCACCCGGGTCTCGGCGATGTACGGGCGGAGCCGCTCGGCGTAGCCCAGGTACTCCTCGACGGTCGCCTCGACGTCGATCGCCTTACGGTTGTACACCTTGAACAGCATCTGGTTCTTCTCGCGTAGCGCGAGTTCCAGCTTCTTGCGGAGAATTCCCGGGTCGAGTAGGTCCTGCACCCGGATCCCCATCCGGGCGACCTTGTCCCCGTACGCCGGGCCGATGCCCCGGCCGGTGGTGCCGATCCGGGACGACCCCAGGTACCGCTCGACCACCCGGTCCAACGCCCGATGGTGCGGCATGATCAGGTGGGCGTCGCCGGAGATCCGCAGCCGGGAGACGTCCACACCGCGCTCGGCGAGCCCGTCGATCTCGTCCAGCAGCACCTTCGGGTCGACCACCACGCCGTTCCCGATGACAATCTTCGCGTTCGGCGAGAGCGCACCCGAGGGCATCAGGTGCAGCGCATACTTCTGCCCGTCCGGAGTGATGACCGTGTGGCCGGCGTTGTTGCCGCCGGAGTAGCGCACCACGTGGTCAACCCGCTCCCCCAGCAGGTCGGTAACCTTGCCCTTGCCCTCGTCGCCCCACTGGGCCCCGAGAAGCACGATCGCTGGCATCTTCTTCAGCCTCCAGAAGGCTCGGGTGCCAGGCGGCGACCGGTCGGCGAGCCCGGGGTGTCAGGCTAACAAGAAGTGACAGCGCGGCCGGCAGGGGTTCGCGCGTAGAGGCAGGAGGCTGCGACCCGTGTACGACGTGGTGCTGCTCACGCTCGGCTCGGAACGGGACGCACCGGGCACCTGCGGCAGCGACGGTGCCTGCTGCGGCGACACCAACATGGCCAACGGTGACACCGACAAGTCCAACGACGGGCCCTCGACCGACCGCTGCGAGACCCCTCGCGTACCGGTGCTGGCCTGCGCGGACGCGCTCACCGCCCGGGGTGCTCGGGTCGACCTGGTGACCGCCAGGTCCGAGCGGGAAATCGACGAGGTGCTGTGCCGCCTCGATGGCCCGCCCCGACCCGACGGCCTCGGCTGGCCCGACCCGGATTCCCGCACCCGACTGATTGTCGGCACCGCCAGTGATGCACAGTTGCGCACCGTCCTACGTCGCCTCGTCCGGCGGTACGCCCCGCCGCCGAGCCGCCGTCCGACGGATCTGCCGGTCAACCGGACGGTGCCGGACCTGCCACCGGTCGGCGTGCTGCCGCTCGACCCGGCCCGCGGCAGAAGCCAACCACGAGATCTGGCGGCGCAGCTCGGGCTGCCCCGCGACCCGGTGGCGGTGGCGGCGGCGGTGTTGGAGGGCGCGCCCCGCCGGCTCGACCTGCTACGCAATGACGCCGGATCGGTCACGCTGGACGGCGCACTGCTCGGCGCGGCCGACGAGGGGGGCCAGCCGCTGCACTGGCGAGGCCGGGTCGAGGTCGACGACACGCTCCTCTCCGCTGGCGACGACCCGCTACTGGCCTGTGCCATCGGCAACGCCGGTGGGTACGCCCGGCTCGCCGACGTGACCCTGCTCGCCGCCCCCGACCCGGGCGACGGTCTGGTCGAGGTCGCGGTGGCGGTGGCGGTCCTCACCTCGTCCCGGTGGGGTCGCCGCCGGGTCCGCCTGGAGGTTCGCCGCGCCCGCGGTCGGGCGGTGGCCGTGGTGCCCCGGGAGGGGGCGATCCCGTTCCTCGACGACGGCGCCGCGGGCGAGCTCAAGCGTAAGCGGTCCTGGTGGACCGAGCCGGGTGCGTGGGCGGTCTGGTCTCCCCCGACCGCCCACCGGTAGCCACTCAGATCACTTTCCGAGGCTTATCCTCAGCAGGAGGCACGGGGAGGAACCATGGTGAACGAGAACGTCGACCGGTCGTACCCGTCCGGCCAGCAGCCGGTGCCGGAGCGGGACATCGAACCCTGGTGGCCAGCGGCCGAAGCCGAACCGGCGTCCTGGTCGCCGGCGACGGCACCGGATGACCAGAATCAGCCACCTCCGCAGCCCGACGCGACGCAGGTCCCCGTCGAGTGGGGGCGCGCGCCCTCCGAGGCAGCGCGCGCCTGGGCGCCGAGCCCGGAGAGCGGTCCGCACAGCGCGGTAGCCGATGCTCCGGCACCCCACGTCCCCAACGTGGCGCCGGCTCCCGGCGTCAATCTCCACCAACCGTTCAGCCTCGACCCGACCGATCCGGCACCTGGGACGTCAACCAGTAGACCGACCGCCGAGGCATCGACGGAGAGCCAGCCCGCCGTCAGCCGGGTCGCCTGGGACGACCGCGGCACCTCGACCGAGTGGCCGCGGGTGGTGCCACGGCAACGTCCCGCACCGCAGGAGACCGCCACCGATGCCCACCACGGCATCAACGACCCGCACGCCGCCAACGAACCTCGCCCCGGCATCGACGACCCGGGCGGCGGGGACCGCCACGACCCGACCTCGGGTGCACTGCCAACCGTGGAGCCGCCAGCCTCGGGACCACCAACCGCCGGACCGGCCCCGGCCCCCTACCCAGCACCGGTGCACGGCAACCCCCTACCTTCGCGGACCGGGTGGACGTCACCGGGGCAGGCGCCGCCAACCGCCGAGGACTTTGCCCGACGTCGGCAGCTGCGCCCCACGGACCCGATGGCCACCATGGGCCTTCGGGCGATGGCCAACAGGATGGGGCTCCGCCTCCCGCCTGGCCGCCAGGAGCAGGGGTTGCGCCGCGACATTGAGATGGTCCGCCGCAACTTCGGCGGGCTGCGGCAGGTCACCGTGGTCAACCCGAAAGGCGGCGCCGGCAAGACGGTCGCGATCCTGTTGCTCGCCATGACCTTCGGTCAGAAACGTGGCGGCTACGTCCTGGCCTGGGACAACAACGAGACGCAGGGCACCCTGGGCATGCGCGCCCAGCAGGACTTCCACGCCCGTACGGTGCGAGACCTGCTGCACGATCTGAGTCAGTTCCACAGCTCCCACGGCCGGATCGGTGACCTTTCGCAGTACGTCCGGGCTCAGGGCGAGGGGATGTTCGACGTCCTCGCGTCGGACGAGTCGGCCACCGGCGGGNGGATGCTCACCGCCACGGCATTCGCGGAAATCCGCGAGGTGGTCAGCCGCTTCTACAAACTGATCTTCGTGGATACCGGCAACAACGTGCGGGCGCAGAACTGGCAGGCCGCGATCGACGCCACCGATCAGCTGGTGGTGACCATGTCGGCCCGCAACGACTCAGCCGAGACAGCCGCCCGGATGCTCGACCACCTGGAGCAGAGCAACCGACAACGACTGGTACGGCAGGCGGTGACCGTCGTATCGATGCCGCCGTCTCGCAAAGAGATCGACCTGCCGGCGATCCAGGCGCACTTCGCAGCGCGGACCCGGGCAGTACTCCTGGCCCCGTACGAGCGGCTCATCGACTCCGGCGAGCCGCTCCGGTACGCGGCGCTCTCGTCGGCCGCTCGGGACGCCTGGCTCAAGATCGCTGCTGCGGTGGCCGAAGGGCTCTGATCCACCGAGGCGAGCCGGGTACGCCGGGCTGGCTGCTGCCAGCCCGGCGTCGGTCGCCCGCGGGCGGCTCAGTCGCTCGCCAGCGCGTCCGCCGCGGCCGGGTCGCAGTCGCGGAGGAACTGGGCACAGCGGGCCGCCTCGTCGGCCTCACCGATGGCGTCGGCCGCCCGGGACAGCACCCAGAGGCACCGCAGGAAGCCCTGGTTCGGCTCATGCGACCACGGCACCGGTCCGTGCCCCTTCCAACCGCTTCGGCGTAGCTGATCCAGGCCCCGGTGGTAACCGGTGCGGGCGTACGCGTACGCCTGGATCACCTGGTCCGCCGCGAACGCGCGGACCGCGAGCGCGGCCCAGGCCGCGCTGAACGTGGGGAAACGTGCCGCCACCGCGGCGAAGTCCTCGTCGGCGCCGCTCTCCGCAGCAGCGGCGATGGCGCTGTCGGCCTCATCGTGCGCGGGCAGGAGGGTGGCCGGTGGCTCCGGCAACAGGTTCTGCATCGCCCTATTCAACCCGCTTCCCTCGACGGCCCGCGAGCGGGTCGACCGACTCGACCGCAGCACACCGCACGAGCGGCCCCACCGCCGTCCGCCGGTCGCGCTGCTGGTCACCGACTCCGGTCCGATTCTGCGCGGGCAGCCGTCGGGGGCACCAAGCGCGACGGCCGGCTCCCGGTACGGGGAGCCGGCCGTCAACCACGGCGATCAGGTCACTTCATCCGGGTGCCGGTGGAGCGGAGGTCCTCGCAGGCCTCGACGATGCGAGCGGCCATTCCGGCCTCGGCGGCCTTGCCCCAGACCCGCGGGTCGTACTTCTTCTTGTTGCCGACCTCACCGTCGACCTTCAGCACCCCGTCGTAGTTGCTGAACATGTGGTCCGCGACGGGACGGGTGAAGCAGTACTGGGTGTCGGTGTCGATGTTCATCTTCACCACCCCGTAGTCCAGCGACTCACGGATCTCCGACAGCAGCGAACCGGAGCCGCCGTGGAAGACCAGGCTCAGCGGCTTGTCCTTGCCGTACTTGGCCCCGACCGCCGCCTGAATCTGGTTGAGCACCTCGGGACGAAGCTTGACGTTGCCCGGCTTGTAGACGCCGTGCACGTTGCCGAAGGTCAGCGCCGCCATGTAGCGGCCCTTCTCTCCCAGGCCAAGCGCCTCAACCATGGCCAGGCCGTCGTCAACGGTGGTGTAGAGCTTCTCGTTGATGGCGTTCTCGACGCCGTCCTCCTCGCCGCCGACCACACCGACCTCGATCTCAAGGACGATCTTGGCCTTGGCGGCCTCACCGAGAAGCTGCTCGGCGATCGTGAGGTTCTCCGCTACCGGCACTGCCGAGCCGTCCCACATGTGTGACTGGAACAGCGGCTCCTGGCCGGCCCGCACCCGCTCCTGCGAGATACCCAGCAACGGCCGGACGAACTTGTCCAGCTTGTCCTTCGGGCAGTGGTCGGTGTGCAGGGCGATGTTGACCGGGTACTTCTTGGCGACCTCGTGCGCGTACGCGGCGAAGGCCACCGCGCCGGTGACCATGTCCTTCACCGAGGGGCCGGAGAGGTACTCGGCGCCACCGGTGGAGACCTGGATGATGCCGTCACTCTCCGCGTCGGCGAAGCCCTTCAACGCCGCGTTGAGGGTCTGCGAGGAGGTCACGTTGATCGCGGGGTAGGCGAACCGGCCTTCCTTGGCACGGTCCAGCATCTCCGCGTAGGCCTCGGGGGAAGCGATAGGCATGTCGAACGCTCCTTACTTAACGCTCTCGGCCGTCGCCGGCCGCTGTTGTCCATGGGTGCGCCGGACCGCGCTGTCCACCGCCGGCAGTATCCCGCAGTTGATTACGGTCGGCACCACCGGCCCGGGCACGCCCGGTTCCGATACCCCCGGTTCGACCCAGCCCAGCGACGCTGATCAGAAGGTCCGGACCGCCCGTTCGCACCCGGCGGAGGCCATGCCCCCATCGTGGCACCGGGGCGCCACGCCGGGGAGGCATTCCCGGTTCCGAACGGATCGGCACGGTCCACGCCACCCCCAACGCGGAGCGTGACCAGCCCGTACGGTGTGGGTAGCTGTCCGCACGAGATCCAGGGAGGGACCATGGGCCTACCCGACGAGGACTTCGCCCCGAGCGAGCACCTCACGCCGGAGGAGCGGGACCCGGAGGCCGAGCCGGCGGACGCGGTCGAGCAGGCCACGGTGGTGCTCCCAAGCGAGGTGGAGGTCGAGCCGCACCGCGGTCTGGAGGTCAACGGTTGGGACGCGACGGAGCAGGCCCGGGTCGTCGGGGGCGACGAGGACGACTATCGCTGAGCGGGCGACCGACGGGCCGGGGGCGATGCGGTCGGGGGCGATGCGGCCGGAACGGCAGCCGGGACTCAACTGGCCGATGCGGTGAAGTTTGTTCGGACGTTCGGCTCACAAAGGCGGGCTACTCCCACTTGGGAAAGCCAGACTCCGAGGAGCCGAATATGATCCGCGAACCGACTTTGGTGTGAACCCCCCAGCCGAAGGATTTCCATGCTCAAACACCCCGCCCGGCGCTGGCTCGTCGGCATCGGCCTCGCCGGCGCGCTCGTCGCCACCGCCGCTCCCGCCTCGGCGGCCGAGACCGACATCACACTTGGCGTCTACTTCGACAACGTCACCCTCGCCGCCGGCTCCACCGGCAAGGCCAGGGCGTCGATCATCTCCGCCTCGGCGCCGGTCACCCTGACCGACCTGACCGTCCAGTACGACTTCAGCGACCTCGCCGGCAAGGTCGATGTCTCCTCGGAGAACCTGGACAGCGACTGCACCACCCCAGAACCACATGTGTTGCGCTGTGTCCAACCCTTCCCCGACACCATTGAGGACAGCCGAGGCGCCTACAGCGCGTCTCTCGTGCCCACCGCCGCCGCCGCGAACGGTGACGAAGGGGTGCTGAGGGTCAGCTTCAGCGCCCAGGGCTTCTCACCTGTCACCCACCAGGCGACAGTACGCATCGGCACCGGAGTCGATCTCGTCGCCGGGGCAGAGCACGAGTTCTCCGTCGCACCTGGCGAGACGTTCACGGAACCGCTGACGGTCAGCAACGCCGGCGAGGTCACTGCCGACGGGGCGGTCGCGTCCTTTGACCACGACTACGGGATCCGGGCCGACCAGCGCTACAGCAACTGCAACTACGACGGCGACCACCTGCTCTTCTGCCGCTTCGATGAACAGTTGGCACCGGGGGCCAGCTACAGCGCCTCCCTCACCCACACCCTCGGGGCGGACACTCAGGCGCCGAGCCACGTGTACGGCGGGCTCTTCTGGCACACGCCGGCCGAGTTCGAAGCCTACGAGGCGCGCCTACACCACCTGGGTGTCTCCCTGGGAGAGCCCGGCACCGGTGGGAAGCTCACGCTGACCGAGCAGAACCGCATCCAGTCGGCTCGGGCGCCGCAGGCCGATACCGATCCGTCGAACAACTGGTCCGATATGTTCATCTCGGCTACCGGAGAAAACAGCACCGACCTGGAGGCGATCGGCGCCGAACTCTCGGGGGAGAAGGACGCCGAGATCCACGCGGCCATCGGCTTCCGCAACAACGGCCCGGCCACCCTTGACTACAGTCGGGCCGGCTCGTCCGTGACCTACCTCAACGTCGACATCCCGCAGGGCACCACGGCGGTCGGGGTGCCCGATCTCTGCGCGCCCTTGCTCGGTGACCAGTTTGGCGACCGGGGTGAAGCGGGCGCAGCGAAATACCGCTGCTACGTCTCCTCCTTCAGCAAGGTCGGCGAGCAGCAGACGTTCGACTTCACCCTCCGAGTCGACGAGGTCATCGCGGACGCTGCCGGCGCGGTGCAGGTCAACGTGCCCTGCCAGTGCGAGGGCGGCTTCTACGACGATCTCAAGCCGGCCAACGACGAGGCCGCGATCCTGGTCAACGCGACCGGCGACACCGGGGGCGGGGGCGGCGGCGCCGACCCGAGCCTGCCGATCACCGGTGACTCCACCCTGCGGGTGGCGGGTCTCGGCGGCCTGCTGCTCGCCATCGGCGCGGCCGGCTTCCTGATCGCCCGCCGGCGGCGGAACAGCTTCGTCGCCTGATCTACCCAGCGGCACCGCGCTGCCCCGTCAACCTGCCCGGTTGGCGGGGCAGCGCGCATAAGAGTGCAATTCTGGTCGGCCAAGGTTCGCGTCGGTGGCCCGCGTGGGGGCTGGTCCTCGACCAATGAACCCCGACCAGCGGTGTGGGTACAGCTATGACGTCAGGCACCGGACGGACCGGGCTGCCACCTAGACTACGGACATTCCCGTCGCCGCTGGCGACGTCCACCGCCCGGCAGCCCACGGAGGTCACCGCGTGCCGACGCCCACCACTACCCTGGCTCTCGGGCCGGACTGGCTCGATCCCGAGGTGCTGATCGAGGCCTTCGGCCTGCTCGGCATCCTGGTGATCGTCTTTGCCGAGTCGGGGCTACTGATCGGCTTCTTCCTGCCTGGTGACTCGCTGCTCTTCACCGCCGGCCTGCTCACCGCCGACGGCAAGTGGATCACCACGCCGCTCTGGCTGGTCTGCCTACTCATCACGCTGTCGGCCATCGCCGGTGACCAGGTGGGGTACGCCTTCGGACGCAAAGTCGGGCCGGCGCTGTTCCGGCGGCCCAACTCGAAGCTGTTCAAGCAGGAGAACCTGCTGAAGTCGCACGAGTTCTTCGAGAAGTACGGGGCCCGCTCGGTGGTACTGGCCCGCTTCGTACCGATCGTCCGGACGTTCACCCCGATTGTGGCGGGGGTCAGCCGGATGAACTATCGCACGTTCGTCATCTACAACGTGATCGGCGCGATCCTCTGGGGCACCGGCGTGACGGTGCTCGGCTACTTCCTCGGCCAGATCCCGTTCGTGAAGGCGAACATCGAACTGATCCTGATCGGGATCGTGGTGCTCTCGGTGGTCCCGATCGTGGTCGAGCTGCTGCGCGCCCGTCTGGCGGCGAGGCGCGGCACCACCGCGGCGGAGCGGGCCGCGGCCGAGGAGGCGATCCGGGAAACCCGGGAGCACTACGGCAAGCACTGACCGGGGGCAAGCGAGCACCGACATGGCCGGGGCACGGCACCGAGTGGCCGCGCCCCGGGACCCCGCTGGCGTCCACGCTCGGGGCGGCAAGCCAGAGGGCGCCCTGCATCGCGCGACGGGGCGCACCCCGAGTCGCGTTCCGATCGGCGAGCCGTCAGCCGGCCGGTCGCAATCCACGAAACCGACCGTCCGACGCCACCCCGCTCGGAGGGCGTCGGACGAACGGTGCGGTCAGCGCGCCTTCTTGCCGGCACGCTTACGCGGCGGCGTCAGGAGGTCGGCGATGGTCGCGATCGCGGTCGGCACCAGCCGGTAGTACGCCCAGACGCCGCGCTTCTCCCGCTCCAGCAGGCCAGCCTCAGTCAGGATGCGCAAGTGATGGCTGACCGTCGGCTGGGAGAGGCCAAGGGGCGCGGTGAGATCACACACGCACGCTTCACCCTCCGGAGCCGACTGGATCAGGCTCAGCAGCCGCAGTCGAGCGGGGTCGGCAAGGGCCTTGAGGACCCCGGCCAGCCGCTCCGCGTCTGCTCGTTCGATCGGCTCGCCGCCAAGCGGCGAGATCTGAGGCATTGTCATTTCCGCCAACGCAGTTCCCACGTATTCCATCCTTCCACCAGCAGCATTGACTCGCCTGCATATCGGCGAATCCAAATCGGCAGACTTTTACGCCACAAGGCCGAGGTCAGCCAACGTATAGGCCGCCCGGTACGGCAGTCCGGCGGCTCGCACCGCGGCGCCGGCACCTCGATCAACAATAACCGCTACCCCCACCACCTCGGCCCCGGCCTCACGTAGAGCCTCCACAGCAGTCAACACGCTCTGGCCCGTGGTGGAAGTGTCTTCCACCGCGAGCACCCGGCGCCCAGCCACGTCGGGCCCCTCGATCCGGCGTTGCAACCCGTGTGCCTTGCCCGTCTTTCGGACGACGAAGGCATCCAGCGGGCGGTCGGTACCAGCAGTGGCGTGCAGCATCGACAGCGCGATCGGGTCGGCGCCGAGGGTGAGCCCACCCACCGCGTCGTACGCCCAGTCGGCAGTCAGCTCCCGCAGCACCCGGCCCACCAACGGTGCGGCCTCGTGATGCAGCGTTACGCGCCGCAAGTCCACATACCAGTCCGCCGCACGCCCCGAGGAGAGCACCACCCGACCATGGACCACTGCCAGGTCGGTGATGAATTTACGCAGGTCGTCGTGGTCCCCCATGGCGAAGAGGGTACTGCTCGATGCTGTGAGCCATGTGTCGGGGCGGCCTGGGTCAACCCTGCGGGCGATGCGACAGCGGGCGATATACCAACACGCTCCGCAACCGGAAGGGTCGTCGGCGGCGCCGACGACCCTTCCGGGCAATCACTGTTCCGCGCGGCCGACCTGCCCGCGGGTGTCCTGCGAGAAGGCTTCCACCAGCCGCCGGGGGGCGTGCCGCATCGCCGCCACGAGCAGCTTGTACTTCCACACCGGAACGCTGATCAACTTACCTTTCCGCAGGTCACGTAGGGATTCAGCGACGACATCTTCTGCCCGCAGCCACATCCACGCCGGCGTCTTTGACCGGTCGATGCCGGCCCGGTCGTGAAACTCGGTACGGGTGTAGCCCGGGCAAAGAGCCATCACCTGGACACCGAGCGCCCGCACCGACAGACCGACCGACTCGCTGAAGCTGGTCACCCACGCCTTGCTCGCCGGGTACGTCGAACCGGGCATTACCGGCCCGAACCCCGAGACCGAAGAGACATTTATCACTGCCCCACTCCGCCGCTCGGTCATCGGCTGGACGGCGGCGAGGGTGAGCCGCATCACTGCGTGCACGTTGAGCCGGAGCAGGCGCGCCTCGTCTTCCGGCGAAGACCGCAGAAACGGCGTATTGAGGCTGATCCCCGCGTTATTCACCAGCAACTCGACCGGGGAACCCGTGGTGAGCCGGCGCTCCACCTCCGCGCATCCATCGTCGGTGGACAGATCGGCGGAGATCGTTTCGACCTCTCGGCCGTGCTGGGAGGTCAGCTCGGCTGCGGACGCCCCCAACCGGGCCGCGTCCCGGGCAACCAGCACCAGGTGCCAGCCCTCCGCGGCCAGTTGGCGCGCGAACTCCGCGCCGATCCCAGCCGTCGCACCGGTGATCAAGGCACGCCGCTCGGTGGTCGACTGGTCACTCGGCACGAGCGTCTCACCTCGGGGGATGTGGGGGCGGATACGGCACGTGTATGCCGGGCATGGTCCGACGGAACCAGCCAGCTGCCGGCGGCAAGGCCAGCAATATTGCTACCACAAGGTAACCGAGCACCTGCCCAACCGAAAGACCTGCGCCGAGCGGAATCCACCAGTCCGGGTACGCCTCGGGCAGCTGGGCAAACAGCTCAACGGTGGCGCGATCCTCGTCCCCCGGCTGCATGGGGAAGGCCCGCATCCCGCCCAGACCGGCGCACCCACAGCAGCCGGCGACCACCCCCAGGCCGGCGACCACCCAGGTCGCCACCCGCGCACCGGAACGGCCGGTGCGCACCAGTCCGGCGAGTGCGGCCAGGAGCGCCCCGGCGAGCAGGCTGACCACCGCACCCGCCACTGTCCAGGCACTGACCAGCAGGACTACCCCATCGATCTCGTCCGACGAGGCCGCGCTTCCCGCCGCCGCCAGCCGGAAGGCGGCAACCGTACTGACCAGAACGAACAGGCCGGTAACGGCGTACGCGACGGCGACCACCGCCATCAGCGCCAGCAGCAGGACAGCCGCGGTCACCACAGCCGGGCGGCGGGCCGGTTCGGGGTACGACACGACTGGTCCCTCCGATAGGCGTCGGGGTGCACGCTATCCGGAGGGACCAGTCGAAGTCGCGTTCTACGGCGGGCAGAGCACCGACGGCTAGCCGAGCCCGCCGGAGCCGGACTGTCCACCTTGACCCGGATCTGACGAACCCGGGTTCCCCGAGGCGCCCGAACTCGGATCAGCCTGCGGATAGTCCGGCTGACCCGGGGGCGGGGGATATGCCGGCTGACCCGGGGGCGGCGGATACGCCGGCTGACCCGGGGGCGGCGGATACGCCGGCTGACCCGGGGGCGGCGGATACACCGGCTGACCCGGGAGCGGAGGCTCCCACTGCTGCTGCGGCTTGCGGAAGAACTCGTTCGATGGCGGCAGGGCAAGCAGGATCAGGGCCACCAACAGGGCGATAGCACCGAGGGTCGCGGTCAGCACCGGTTCGTGCCAGGACGGCAGGGCTTCGTCCAGCCGGCGGTTGAGCTCCTCCTGGCTGACAACGTCACCGGAGACATCGCCCTCCACCACGCTACCCGCTGCGGAGAAGGCCAAGCCGACGGCGACGCAGCAGAGCGCGATGCCACCGACGACCCAGGTCGTGATCCGGGCCGGATTCATCCCCCGGTTGTTGAGCAGGGCGAGAACGACAAAGCCAACCGCGAACAGCAGAGTGACCACGCTCGTCGCGGCGGCCGCGAACACCACGGCGCCCTCGGTACCCTCTGCTGTGGTGCCCGCGAAAGCCTCCTCGTAGACCTCCCGGGCCGCGCCCAGGGTGGTGAGAGCGACCACCACATCGAGTACGGCCAGGGCGGCATAGAACATAAGTAGGTAGCTGGAAATAGTGACGACGCCCGGACGTACCCGAACGGGCTGGTGCGGATTTACCACGAGTCTCCTTCCCTCATTCGCGCCCCACACCGTACGGCCTCGGGCCAACAGACTCGACGGTACGAGCCTCAGTACCCGCGCCATTCGGCACGCGCGTAGTCGAGCACTCGGGGATACAACAGCGTTGAGGCCGGCACATTGACCCGGCCCCGGTCCGGTGGGAAGACCTCGGCGGCGGCCAGCGTGGACGCGTCCAGAAAACGCAGGGTCGGCGCGCCGCTGGGCAGGGTCAGCAAGGGCGGGTTCGCACCGGGCGCGGCGAGCAGAAAGCCCCAGTCACCGAAGGAGGGGATATCCACGTGGTACGGGGTGGTGGCGAATCCGGCCTCCCGCAGTGATGCCTCGATGGACCAGTACGACCGGGGCGCGAAGTACGGGGAACCGGCCTGCACCACCAGCCGGCCCTCGACGGCCAGCGCGTTCCGGACCAACGTGTAGAACTCCACCGAGTAGAGCTTCGCGGTAGCCGTCTCGTCCGGGTCGGGTAGATCGGCGATCACCACGTCAAACTGCTCGGTGGTGGACCGCAGCCACCGGAACGCGTCGGCGTGCAACACCCGAACCCGGGGATCGTCGAGCGAGCCACCGTTGAGCTGCCGCAGTCGCGGCTCGGTGCGGGCCAACGCCACCACCGCCGAATCCAGGTCGACCACGGTGATCCGACGGATGTCCGGGTAGCGCAGCAGTTCCCGAACGGCGAGCCCGTCCCCCGCGCCGAGCAGGAGCACCTCGCCGCGCGGACCAGCGAGCGCCGGATGCACCAGCGCCTCGTGGTATCGGTATTCGTCGAGCGAACTGAACTGGAGATCCCCGTTGAGAAAGAGGCGCAGGTCGGTCTGGCCACCGGGCGCGGCCACCGAGTCGGTGAGGACGATCTCCTGGTAGCGGCTGCGCTCCGCGTGCACCACCGGGTCGCGATAGAGCTGCTGCCGGGCGGTCACCTCGAAGTCATGGGCGGTCAGCCACGCGTACCCGAGGCAGAGGGCGACCAGCACGGAACCGGCGGTCAACGCCGTGCGTGCCCGACCGCTGAGTTCCCGCCGGAAGACGGTGAAGACCAATACCAGGCCGGCGACGGCGTTCACCGCGCCGACCACCAGCGCGCCCTTGAGCTGGCCGAAGAGCGGCAGCAGCAGGAACGGGAAGGCCAGGCCACCGAGGAGGGCGCCGACGTAGTCGGCGGCGAACAGGTCGGCAACCGCACTGCCGGCCGCCTGCTGGCGGATCCGTTGCAGCAGCACCATCAACAGCGGGATCTCCGCGCCGATCAACAGCCCGAGTACGAAGGCGGTGCCGACCAGTGCCGGCAGATACAGGTTCAGCCAGGCGAACGCCGCATAGAGGCCGAGTACCGACAGCCCTCCGAGCAGCGCCAGGGCCAGCTCGATCGCGGCGAACACGGCGGCGGCCCGCGATTGCAGCGGCTTCGCGGCGAGGGCTCCCACCCCCATCGCGAAGACCATGACCCCGAGCACGATCGACGCCTGCCCGACCGTGTCGCCGATCAGGTAGCTACCGAGCGCAACCAGGGCCAGTTCGTAAACCAGGCCGCAGGCCGCGCAGACGAACACCGCGGCCAGCACGGCGGCGCGAGCCGACCGCCACCGGATCGGCGCGTCCATGTCCACCGTCACGCCCGCCTCACCGGCCGCGCCGAGCTCTGCCCTTGCCATGCCGGGCCGTAACCGCCGCCCCGCCGCGCTGCCGACGCCGCTCGACCAGACCGACCACGACCAGCAGCACGGCGATCAGCACCATCCCGGTGGCCCCAATCAGCCAGCCGGAACGCTCCCGCCACAGGTCGCTGCCGGCTGCCGGCAGCGGGCTCGGCGCCGCGATAGGAGCGCTGGTCACCACCGGCTCCGGGCTGACCACACCACGTTCGACGACCAATAGTGAAAGACTCACCGCGGCCCGCGTCACCGCCCATCCGGGCTCCGCGAGGAAGGCCGCTCCATCGAGACCGAACCGGGACAAGCTGGTCTCCAGCTTGAAGAGGTCATAGAGGAATTCGGGCGACCCGTCGACCACCACCCTGGCGAAGTCCTCGGCCTCGCTGCTCTCCGGGGTGTAGTCGACGGTCGCGGCGACCCGCAGCCAGCGGGGACACTGCGGGTGGTCAACCACCGAAAGGCCGACACCGAGGTTCGATCCGGCACTGACCACGTCCCCACCTCCCTGCTTGAGCTCCCAGCCGTAGCAGATGTCCTGCTGCTCGGCGGCGTCGCGCAGCAGAGCCACCGTGTCGTTCTGTTCGGTGGCGGTGGGCGGCGGTACGACCAAGCTGTTGTCCTCGGTCCGGGCGCCAACGGCGACCACGGTGACGAGGACGGCCACCACGACGATGCCACCCCACACCCACCCGCCCCGCGCGGATGCTCGCGGGGCCATCAGCTGATCGCGGCGGCGATGATCGCGCCGGCAGCGAGGTGAATGGCGGCCGTGACCCAGACCGCGGGGTGCGGCTCCGGGTCGACGAGGATCTCGCCCAGCCGCCCGGGGGTGGCGAGATCCAGCAACAGGAACGCGGCTGCCATGATGACCAGACCAAGGAACCCGTAGGACGCCGCCCCGATCAGGCCGACGACGAAGTCGTCCTCGCTGGCGGCGATCGCGGCAACCACGATGATGCCGACGCCGAGCAGGTTCGAGGCGAGCAGAAGCGCGGCGTTGCGGTTGCGTTCGTTCCAGATCAGCTGATTGAGCCGACCTGGGGTGGCCAGGTCAACCAGACCGTAGCCGACGCCCATGAGCGCGATCCCGACCACTCCGTAGGCGAGGGTGAGCAGGAGGTCAGTGACGAGGGTCTGCAACACAGGGGCGCTCCAGGGGTTCGTTCGGTCGACAGAGGTCCTATTTGCCGCTGCCCGGGCCACCGCCCCGGACGGTGTTGCCCCGACCCCAGCCCCAGTGGCCTCCGACCCGGGAGTGGTAGCGCGGGTACGCGGTGGTAAGCCGTTCCAGAAGGATCAGTGAGCCCGCGGCGACCGGCCGGATCACCACCGAATCATCGTCGTAGCGCAGATAGACGCCGGTGCTGTCGACGTACTGGTCCGCCGGCTGCCAGGCGTCGGTGAGCTCCTGGGCCACCTGGCTCGGCTGCTTCGTCGAGCTGTAGGCCAGCGCCGCGCTGTCGAGGTCGTGCGCGGCGGCCCGCTGGTAGCGGTCCTCGACGAAGCCGCGCGGGGAGAAGCTGCCGTAGCTGATGGCGATGGCCACGACCAACACGCCGAGAAGGGCGAACGCCGTCCCCACCACAAACCAGCGTCGGTACGTCATCGCGGAGTCACCACCGTTTCGGTCAGGACCAGCTCCCGGGTCTGCGGGTACGCGTGCCAGGTGCGCCAGCCGAGGGCACCGCCCGACCGGCCCGGACGCACCGCCAACGCGGTCACCGCATCAACGTCGCCGGGGAAGACACCGACCAGGGCGTACGGGTCATCCGCCAGTTCGGCGCGCAGCGCCGCCACCCGTTCCCGCAGGCCCTCGTCGCCGGGGCGCAGCACGGTGGCGGTGAACCGGTAGCCGGTGGACTCGTCGTGGACCCGGTCGGGCAGGTCGGGGCGGCGACCGGGCAGGCACGCCACCGTCTCGGTCAGCGCGGCGCCCGGGGCACGCAGCATCACCTGGTGCGAGGCGCCGAGCAGGCGCAGCCGCACCTGGACCGCGCCGGGCAAATCGACCTGGAGTACGTGCAGCGCGGGTCGCGGGGCGTCGTCAAGCGCCAGGCTGAGGTCGGTGGCACAGGTGTCGACATAGGGTGCGACCAGGGTGACGAGCACTCAGGCCACCTCGTCCCGCGGATAGATCATCACCTCGGAGCGGTGCAGCCGCTCGCCGCGGGCCACCTCCCAGCCCGCCTCGCCGTACGCCTCGAACGACAGCCGCTCGCCGCCGGAGGCCTGATAGTCGTGGTAGCGCAGGGTGCCGCTCGGGTCGAGCGTGGTGGTGCCGACCGCGGTGTAGCGGGCCTGACCGGACTCACTCCAGCGGTAGCGGCGGCCGGCGAAGTCGATGGTCGGCGCCCCCGGGGTGATCGTCGTGCCGGGTTCGGCCGCCCAGAGCACCAGTTCCAGCTCTGGATCCTCCTCCACGGAGAGCCAGCGCCGGACGCCGTCCGCGTCGTCGAGCAGGTGTTCCGTCCAGCTCCACGCACCTTCCACCAGCCGGACGGAGCCGCGCACCGCGTACGTCACGCCGCCGGAGACCTCGACGAGGTCCCCGGGCTTGAGTCGCCGCGGGTCGCCCCGAAGGGCGTCCGCGTCGCGATCGCGCAGCGGGTCTTCTTGGGCGACCCGCGTACCGGGGGGACGGCGGCTGGTCCGGCGCTGGGCCCACGCGGCGATCACCACCCCGGCCACCACCGCCAGGCAGCCCACCGTCGTCAGCAGATACGCCACCGGCCCGTTCACCGACCACCTCCCCAGGCATGTCGATCGGAGACGATAACAACCCGGCGCACCTCGGCGGAGTTGGCAAGCGCCCGCACCCGGGCGACGAGGGGCGCCTAGGCGGCGGTCACGGTGAGGGCGTCCCTGCCGTCGGTCAGGCCCACCCGGACGGTGTCACCGTCGCGGATTCGCCCGGCCAGCAGTGCCTTCGCCAGCTGGTCACCGATGGCGGTCTGCACCAGGCGGCGAAGCGGGCGGGCGCCGTAAACCGGGTCGTAGCCGTGCTCGGCGAGCCACTCCCGAGCCGGGTCGGTGATCTCCAGACCCAGCCGACGGTCGGCGAGCCGTCGGCGCATCCGCTCCAGCTGGATGTCCACGATGGCCCGCAGCTGCTCGCCCTGGAGGGCGGCGAATACCACGGTGTCGTCGAGGCGGTTGAGGAACTCCGGCTTGAAGTGCGACCGAACCACCGCCAGGACGCCCTCGCGGCGCTGCTCCTCCGCCACGGTGAGGTCACCCACCACCGACGAGCCGAGGTTCGAGGTGAGGATCAGGATGGCGTTGCGGAAGTCCACCGTCCGGCCCTGGCCGTCGGTGAGCCGGCCGTCGTCGAGCACCTGCAGGAGGAGATCGAAGACGTCCGGGTGGGCTTTCTCCACCTCGTCGAGCAGGATCACCGAGTACGGCCGACGGCGTACCGCCTCGGTGAGCTGACCACCCTCCTCGTACCCGACGTAGCCGGGTGGGGCGCCGACCAGGCGGGCGACGGAGTGCTTCTCGCCGTACTCGCTCATGTCGATTCGCACCATTGCCCGCTCGTCGTCGAAGAGGAACCCCGCGAGCGCCTTGGCCAGCTCGGTCTTGCCGACCCCGGTCGGACCGAGGAAGAGGAAGCTGCCGGTCGGGCGGTCCGGGTCCGCGATACCGGCACGGGCCCGCCGGACCGCGTCGGCGACAGCGCCCACGGCCCGGGCCTGGCCGACCACCTGCTCGCCGAGCGACTCCTCCATCCGCAGCAACTTCGCCGTCTCGCCCTCCAGGAGCCGGCCGGCGGGAATGCCGGTCCAGGAGGCGACCACGGCGGCGACGTCATCCGCACCGACCTCCTCCTTGAGCATCGCACCGTCCGCCTGGAGCCGGGCCAGCTCCTCCGCCGCCTCGGTCAGGTCGGCCCTGAGCGTCGGGATCCGCCCGTACCGCAGCTCGGCGGCGCGCTCCAGCTCGCCGTCGCGCTCGGCCCGCTCGGCCTCCCCGCTGAGCCGCTCCAGGTCCTCCTTGGCGGCGGAGAGGCGGGTGATGTGCCGCTTCTCGGTCTGCCAGCGTTCAGAAAGGGCCGTGAGCTGCTCGCGCTTGTCGGCCAGTTCCTTGCGCAGCCGCTCCAGCCGTTCGACGGATGCGGCGTCTGCCTCCTTCGCCAGCGCCATCTCCTCGATCTCGAGGCGGCGCACCGCCCGCTCGATCTCGTCCACCTCGACCGGCCGTGAGTCGATCTCCATCCGGAGCCGGGACGCGGACTCGTCGACCAGGTCGATGGCCTTGTCCGGCAGGAACCGGTCGGTGATGTAACGGTCGGACAGGGTGACGGCGGCGACCAGCGCGCCGTCGGTGATCCGCACGCCGTGGTGCACCTCGTACCGCTCCTTGAGCCCCCGCAGGATTCCGACGGTGTCCTCGATGGTTGGCTCACCGACCAGCACCGGCTGGAACCGACGTTCCAGGGCCGGATCGGATTCGACGTGCTGGCGGTATTCGTCGAGCGTGGTCGCGCCCACCATCCGCAGCTCGCCCCGGGCCAGCATGGGCTTGAGCATGTTGCCGGCGTCCATCGCGCCCTCGCCCTTACCAGCGCCGACGACGGTGTGCAGTTCGTCCAGGAAGGTGATGACCTGCCCATCCGAATTCTTGATCTCCTCAAGGACGGACTTCAGCCGTTCCTCGAACTGGCCCCGGTACGACGCGCCGGCCACCATCGCGCCGAGATCCAGGGAGACCAGCTTCTTGTCCCGTAGCGACTCGGGGACGTCACCGGCGACAATCCGCTGGGCCAGGCCCTCGACGATCGCGGTCTTGCCGACGCCCGGCTCGCCGATCAGGACCGGGTTGTTCTTCGTCCGCCGAGACAGCACCTGGATCACCCGGCGAATCTCGGTGTCCCGGCCGATCACCGGGTCGATCCGGCCATCCCGGGCGCTGGCGGTGAGGTCAACGCCGTACCTCGCGAGGGCCTGGTAGGTCTGCTCCGGGTCGGCGCTGGTGACCCGACGGTCCCCGCCCCGTACGGTCGGGAACGAGGCCACCAGGGCCTCCTCGGTGGCCCCGGCACTCCCCAGCGCCGCCGACACCGCGCCGCCGACCTGGGCCAGGCCGGCAAGCAGATGCTCGGTCGAGGTGTACTCGTCGCCGAGCGGGCGGGCGATCTGTTCGGCGGCGCCGATGGCGTTGACGAACTCCCGGGCCAGGGTCGGCTCGGCGACGCTGGACCCACGGGCGACGGGCAGCGCAGCTACCGCACGCTGGGCAGCCCGGCGCAACTCGTCCGGGTCGGCTCCGGTGGCGCGCAGCAGGCCGACCGCGGTTGATCCCGCGGTGTCCAGCAGGGACAGCAGCAGGTGCCAGGGCTCCACGGTGGCATGTCCACGCTGCCCAGCGAGGGCGACGGCGCCGGTGATGGTCTCGCGGCTCTTCGTGGTGAGACGTTCGGTGTTCATGGGCTCCCCCGGGTCGGCGTGTCCACTGGTACGGACACTGCCAAAGTTGAGCCTATTCCGCTCAACTTTGCCGGTGTGAAGTGAGTCACCCAATCGGGGGTGTCCCACTGACACTGGCTCCGTGATCCCGCTCGATCATCTCGACCTGACGCGCGCGGTAGCCTTGTCCACGTGCGAGTACGTGTCGAACAGACTGCTCTTCCGGGGATCGGTGTCCGCCACGATCTGATGACGGAGTCCGGACGGCGGCTCGGCGTGGTTTCCCACCGCAACGGCCGGCGAGATCTCGTCCTCTACGACCCGGATGATCCCGACGCCTGCCAGGCCGACATCCCGCTGACCGACGACGAGGCCGAGGCGCTCGCCGACATCCTCGGCGCGTCGCTGCTCCTCGGCCAGCTCTCCGGGCTGCGGGAGCAGGCCGCCGGGCTGCTGACCGAGCAGGTCGCCATCCCCGCGGCCTCGTCGTACGTGGGCCGCAAGCTCGGCGACACGAAGGCACGTACCCGCACCGGCGCCTCGATCGTGGCGGTGCTTCGCCACGGCGAGGTGATCGTCTCCCCAGAACCCGCATTCCGCTTCGCGGCCGGTGACGTTGTCGTGGTGGTCGGGACTCGACAGGGTCTCGACGGAGTGACTGCCATCCTCGCCGACGGCGACCCGGACGGCTGAGGCGGATGCACGACACCACCACACTGCTCATCGAAGTCGGCGCGCTGCTGTTCCTGCTCGGACTCCTCGGCCGACTCAGCCGCCGGATCGGGCTCTCCCCCATCCCCCTCTACCTACTCGCCGGGCTCCTCTTCGGGCACGGCGGTGTCTTTGGCTTCAAGGCCAGCGAGGAGTTCTTCGCGATCGGCGCCGAAATCGGCGTGATCCTCCTGCTGGTCATGCTCGGCCTGGAGTACTCCGCGAGCGAGCTGGTCGGCAACCTCCGAGCCGCCGCGCCGGCCGGGCTGATCGACGGGCTGCTCAACGCGTTGCCCGGCGCCGCCTTCGCACTGCTGCTCGGCTGGGACTGGGTGGCGGCGGTCGTACTCGCCGGCATCACCTGGATCTCCTCCTCCGGCGTGGTCGCGAAGGTCCTCAGCGACCTGGGTCGGCTCGGCAACCGGGAAACCCCGGTGGTGTTGTCGGTGCTGGTCATCGAAGACCTGGCGATGGCCTTCTACCTGCCGCTACTCACCGCCGTCCTGGCCGGAGCCGGGCTGGTCGCCGGCGGCGCCGCGCTCGCCGTCGCGGTCGCCACGGTGCTGGTCGTGCTGGTGGTCGCGATCCGGTATGGCCGGACCATTTCGAACGTCATGTCGGCCCGTGATCCGGAGGCGCTGCTCCTGGGCGTACTCGGCCTGACCCTGCTGGTCGCCGGGGTCGCCGCGAAGCTCCAGGTCTCGGCCGCCGTCGGTGCGTTCCTGGTCGGCATCGCGATCTCCGGACCGGTCGCGCACCATGCCACCCAACTCCTGACGCCGCTGCGGGACCTGTTCGCCGCGGTGTTCTTCCTCTTCTTCGGGCTGGTCACCGACCCACGCGACATCCCGCCGGTGCTACTGCCGGCGCTCGCGCTGGCGGTGGTCACGATGGGCACGAAGACGCTCACCGGGTACCTCGCCGCCCGGCGGGCCGGCATCGCCGAGCCCGGCCGCTGGCGCACCGGACTCACCCTGGTACCGCGCGGGGAGTTCTCCATCGTCATCGCCGGGCTGGCGGTGGCGGCCGGAAGTGTCGATCCGCAACTGGCCGCGCTCGCCACGGCGTACGTGTTGATCACCGTGGTGGTCGGGCCGACGCTCGCCCGGGTGCCCGACCTCGACTGGTTCAAGAGCTGGCTGCGGCAACGCGCCGCCAAGCAGCAGACCCAACCGGTGCCTGTCGGGGACTGATCCGCCCCGCCTCGGTGGCCTGCCCCGCGCGGGCCACCGGCGGCCCGGCCCCGCCCCCCTCGGGTAATGACTCCGCCCCGGCGAGGGCTACCGCCGCTGGCATGCTCGCGTTACCGTTGCCGCCCAACAGCGGGGAAAGGGGTACCCGGGGCCGTCGCCCAGGTGAAGAGCGGAGGGTTGGCCGGTGAGTGCGCAGGATTCGACCTTTCGTGGCTTCGCGAACCCCGTCGACCCGTCACCGGCGGAGCTACGGGCCTGGGCCTACCAACCCGACTCGGTGCCGTTGGCCTCCATGCCGCAGGACTGGGATCTCCTGGTCGCCGGCAACGGGCTGGTAGCCACCCTCTTCGACCTGGCGATGGATCCGGCCTGTCCGGCCCGCCGCTTCGCGCTGCACTGCCTCTACATCTACGCCGCGGGCGGGATCCGATCGGGGTTTCGGGCCCACCCGAAGCGGCGGTTCTGGAAGCTGGTGGAGCGGGCCGAGCGGGAGGGGGACGAGCCGATGCGGACGTGGGCGCGGAACAGCCGGATCCTGCTGGCCCAACCGGACGTCTTCGTCTACCGCGACTGGTGCGAGGGGGGACTGGTCCGGGAGAACCGCCGCCTCCCCTGACCCGATGGGCCGGGACCCCCCGTGTGACCGGTTGGGCCGGGACCCCCCGTGGGTCCCGGCCCGCCCATCGGTCGACCGGCTCGGTCAGCGACGCTGATGCTGATCCGCGGGGTGTCCCTGGTCGGCGCCAGAGTCACCCGATTCCGCGAACCGTCCTTGCCTGATCTGGTCGCTGAACCTTCCCTCAGTGAGCTCGTCGAACCGCTTTCGGACCGCCTCGGCCACCTGCTCGAGGCTCTCCTCCGCCTGTTGGGCGAGACTCTTGGCTGTTTCCGCCATGACCCCCTACCAGCGACGTCCGATTTGGGTAGATTTGGAGCTAATCCTGAGATTAGCCGACCTGGACGCTCCCCGGGGCCGAACCCCGAATCCGGCACGAGCTCACCGCTCCGGGTTCCGCCGGGGACGCCAGACCACCAGCGCGGTGGAGGTACGACGGGCAGGCACCAGGTCGCTGCCGGGGAAGCGGGCCACCGCCTCCAACTCGGCGATCCGGCGGTACGCGGCCTCCAGCTCCACCTCCAGCCGGGCCACCCGCTGCTGCGCCTGCTCCAGCAGCCGCTCCAACCCGATAATCCGCTTCACCCCGGCCAGGTTGATGCCGTCGTCCTGGCTGAGCCGCTGCACCTCGCGGAGCAGCACCACGTCCCGGACGCTGTACCGACGACCACCCCCGGCCGCACGGCCGGCCTGCACCAGACCGAGCCGGTCATACTGGCGCAGCGTCTGTGGGTGCATGCCCGCCATCCGGGCAGCCACCGAGATCATCAGCACCTTGGCCTCGTAGGCAGGGTCATCCGCACCGACGAAGTTGTCCGCCATCCCCGCTCACCTCCGCGTGCACTCCACCGAGCCCGCCGCCCGGTCAGCTCCCCCGACGCACCCGCGCGTCGAGATGTTCCCGAGCAGCCGGCGGGGTCTGGGCAACGAACGTCTCCAACGCCGCCCGGGCCTCCTCTGACAGCTTCTCTGGTACCACCACCTCAAGGGTGACCAACAGATCGCCGGCCCGTCCATCGGTACGGGCCACCCCCTTGCCCCGGGCCCGAAGGACGCGTCCGCTCGGCGTACCCGGAGGCACCCGGAGAGTTACCGCGCCATCGAAGGTGGGTACCCGCAGATCAGTGCCGAGTACCGCCTCCGCGAAGGTGATCGGCACCGTCAGTGTCAGGTCCTCACCGGCTCGGCCGAACAGGTCGTCCGGACTGACCCGGACCTGAATGAACAGGTCACCGGCGGGCCCGCCCCGGGCCCCGGGCTCCCCCCGCCCCGCCAGCCGGATCCGCTGACCGTCGGACACCCCAGCCGGGAACCGGACGTTCAACGTCCGGTTCTTGGTGACGCCACCGCTGCCCTGGCACTCCGGGCATTTCTCGTCCACCACCGTGCCGACGCCCTGACAGTCAGAACAGGGCTCGGAGAAGCTGAACGAGCCCTGATTACGGGTGGTTACCCCGGCACCGCGACAGGTCGGACAGGCCCGCGGCTGCGTGCCCGGCTTCGCCCCGTCGCCACGACAGGTCTCACACACCCCCGGCGTCCGCAACGTCAGCGGCAGGGTCACCCCGCGCATCGCGTCGTCGAAGTCGAGCGCGACCTCGGTCTCCACGTCCCGTCCCCGAGCCGGGCCCCGCGATGTGGCCCCACCCCCACCCGGAAAGATCGAACCGAACAGGTTCTGAAACCCAGCCCCGCTGAACCGCCGGTCGCCACCGGCCGCGCCGCCGAACAGGTCACCAACATCGAACGGCATCCCGCCGGGCGGGCCCGCTCCGCCGGCGTTACGCCGGAACGCGCCCGAACCGAACAACGACCGCATCTCGTCGTACTCCTGGCGCTTCGCGTCATCGCCAAGCACCGTGTACGCCTCGGAGGCCGCCTTGAACCGCTCCTCGGCTGACGTGTCGCCAGGATTGCGATCCGGGTGCGACTCGCGCGCCAGCTTCCGATACGCCTTCTTGATCTCGTCAGCGGAGGCGGCCTTGCCCACTCCAAGGGCGGCGTAGTAGTCCTTCTCGATCCAGTCCTTGGAACTCACCGGTCCGCCCCCTTCCGTCGAGTGATCGTCCCGCCCGCCCCGGTCGGGCGGGCGGGACGATCATGCCGTCGTGTCACCCGTTCACTCCGGGTCGGCGACTCCGACCAACGCCGGCCGCAGCAACCGCTCCCCCACCAGGTAGCCCCGCCGCATGACCTGTACGCAGGTCGGCTCGGTGACCTCGGCGGAGGTCTGGTGCGTCACCGCCTCGTGCTGGGTCGGGTCGAACGGGTCGCCCTCGGCGCCGAACGGGGTCAGCCCGAACTTGCCGAGCGCGGTGGTGAGCTGCTCCGCCACCGATCCGAACGGTCCCACCAGGTCGCCGTGCTCACGAGCCCGGTCCAGGTCGTCGAGGATCGGCAGCAGCGCGGCGAGCACCGAGCCGGTGGCCTGCTCGGTGACGAGCGCCCGATCTCGGTCAACCCGCTTGCGGTAGTTGGCGTACTCCGCGGTCACCCGCTGTAGGTCCCGAGTCCGCTCATCCAGATCGACCCGCAACGCTTCCAACTCCGCACCGAGTGAGGTCGCCGTGGCGGCGTCAACCGGCTCGGCCGGCGCGTCCACCACCGGTGGGTTGGCGGACGTCTCCTCGGTGGTCTCGGCCTGAATCTCGTCAACCACGACATCCGCCTCCTCGACCAGCCCGGCTGCCGGGACGTCCGACCCGGCGTCGGCGGCGGTGGCGTCCGAGCCGGAGCCGGCGGCATCCGCGGCGGTGCTCGCCGTGTCCGAGCCGGAGCCGGCCGTATCCGAGGCGGTGCTCGCCGGGTCCGAGCCGGATTCCGCGTCGGCGGCCTCCGAGCCGGACCCCGTGGCATCGCGGATCTTGCGGTTGTCACGGATCACGACCCGCGGCTCCGCACCGGCATCGCCGGCGGAGGCGGAGCCACCCGGCACCGACCCGGCAGCGTCCGGGTCGGTGGCTCGTGGCTTGTCCGTCATACGGCTACCTCATCCCTGTACGTGGAACCCGTGTCCGAGAACGGTCACTTCTTGTCCTTGTCCTTGTCCTCGTCCACGATCTCCGCGTCGACCACGTCGTCCGGGCCGCCGGCCTGAGCACCCGCCTGAGCACCCGCCTGGTCGCCGGCCGCACCGGCCTGCTCACCCTGCTGCTGGGTGTAGAGCTGGGAGCCGGCCTGCTGGGAAACCTGGGCCAGCTGCGCGTGCGCAGACTTGATCTTCTCGATGTCCTGACCACCGAGGGCGCTGCGCAGCTCGCCGAGCGCCTCGTTGATCTGGTCCCGGGACTCGGTGGGCAGCTTGTCGCCGCTCTCGGCGAGGAACTTCTCGGTCTGCCACTGCAGTGCCTCGGCCACGTTGCGGGTCTCCGCCTCCTCCCGCCGCAGCTTGTCCTCCTCTGCGTGCTCCTCGGCGTCCCGACGCATCCGCTCGATGTCCTCCTTCGGCAGCGAGGAGCCAGCGGTGACCGTCATCTTCTGTTCCTTGCCGGTGCCGGTGTCCTTCGCGTGGACGTTCACGATGCCGTTGGCGTCGATGTCGAAGGTGACCTCGATCTGCGGCATGCCGCGCGGCGCCGGCGGCAGGCCGGTCAGCTCGAAGGTGCCGAGCTTCTTGTTGTAGGCGGCGATCTCCCGCTCACCCTGGAAGACCTGGATCAGCACGGACGGCTGGTTGTCGTCGGCCGTGGTGAAGACCTCGGAACGCTTGGTCGGGATGGTGGTGTTGCGCTCGATCAGCTTGGTGAAGATGCCCCCCTTGGTCTCGATGCCGAGACTCAGCGGGGTCACGTCGAGCAGCAGGACATCCTTGACCTCGCCCTTGAGCACACCGGCCTGCAGGGCGGCACCGACGGCGACGACCTCGTCCGGGTTCACGCCCTTGTTCGGGTCCCGGCCGGTGAGCTGCTTGACCAGCTCGGTCACGGCCGGCATCCGGGTCGAGCCACCGACCAGGATGACGTGTTCGACGTCGGCGACCTTGATCCCGGCGTCCTTGACGGCCTGCTCGAACGGGACCTTGCAGCGGTCCAGCAGGTCCTGCGTCATCCGCTGGAACTCGGCGCGAGTGATCGTCACGTCGAGGTGTAGCGGGCCGGCGGCACCAGCGGTGATGTACGGCAGGTTGATGTTGCTGGTGGCGGCGGCGGACAGCTCGATCTTGGCCTTCTCCGCCGCCTCCTTGAGGCGCTGCATCGCCATCTTGTCCTGGGCGAGGTCGATGCCGTGCTCACCGTTGAAGGTCTTGACCAGGTGGTCGATGATCCGCTGGTCCCAGTCGTCCCCGCCGAGGAGGTTGTCGCCGCTGGTCGACTTGACCTCGATGACGCCCTCGGCCAGCTCCAGCAACGACACGTCGAAGGTGCCGCCGCCGAGGTCGAAGACCAGAACGGTCTGCTCCTTGGAGCCCTTGTCCAGCCCGTACGCCAGGGCGGCCGCGGTCGGCTCGTTGACGATCCGCAGCACGTTGAAGCCGGCGATCTCACCGGCCTCCTTGGTGGCCTGCCGCTGGCCGTCGTTGAAGTACGCCGGAACGGTGATCACGGCGTCGGTGATCTGCTCGCCCAGGTACGCCTCGGCGTCCCGCTTGAGCTTCATCAGCGTACGAGCCGAGATCTCCTGCGGCGTGTACTTCTTGTCGTCGATGTCGACGAACCAGTCGGTGCCGATCTCCCGCTTGACGGACCGGATCGTCCGGTCCGGGTTGGTCACCGCCTGCCGCTTGGCGACCTCACCGACGAGCACCTCGCCGTTTCGGGCGAAGGCGACGATCGACGGGGTCGTCCGCGAGCCCTCGGCGTTGGCGATCACGGTGGGCTCACCGCCCTCCAGGACGCTGACGCAGGAGTTCGTCGTGCCGAGGTCGATGCCGACCGCACGTGCCATCTTCGCTTCCTCGCTTCGTTCGATTGAACCGTTTACGGGCGCCGCCGCAGCGCATCCCGCACAAGTTGAGTGGACCGGACTCAATACTGCCATGCCGTCGGCGATCGTCAAGTCGGGGTTGAGCGTACCCGGCGCAAGTCACTCTTCGTCGCCGCATGGTCGCCCGGCCTACCACCCCGACTCCATCCCCAAGCCGGCCGCGACCTGGGGGCGCGGGACCTATCGGGGGTGGTGGGACGCCCGGCCGCTTCCGATGCCACCGTGGGCGGACAGCAGCGTAGGGTCGGTGGATGGGAACTGCGCAGACCCCCTACGACGCGGTGCTACACGCGGCTCGGGATGTGGCCGAGCTCGACAACGCCCTGGACGCGGAGCGGCTCGGCGCGGCGTTGCTGGGCAGCGTCTACGCGGTCGCCGAGGCCCACCGAGACGATGCCGTCCGCGCCTTCGTCCGCGACTTCCTCGCCGCCACCTCCCGCCGCCGGGCGGCGGCGGCCACCACCATCCGCTCGGTCTTCGCCGCGTTGGTGCCGGACGCGCCCGGGGCCGACCGGGTCCGGCCGGGCGCCGCCGCACCCGCCTGGTCGGGGCAGCTCGGCCGGGTCCACCTCACCGGCTGCTGGGCGTACGGGGACGTCTTCGGCGACCAGACCTCCTACCTGGCGACCTTCGCCTACGACGATCCGGCGGGCGGACCGGAACACGCCCTGGTGGCACTCGTGGACCACAACATCGGCATCACCAAGGACATCTTCGTCGGTGGCCCACCGGCCCGGGTCCTCGACCAGATCCGCCAGATGTGCGCCGAAGACGAGCTGACCTGGTTCCGGGACGAGACACCAGCCGCCATGCACACCGAGGTGAGCCGGCATCTGGCCATCACCGACGAGCTCAGCGAGCTACCCGGAGAAGGGTCCCTCGCCACCGACCGCGCCCTGGTCGGGGCCCGACTCACGTTGCTGCCAACCAGCCGGGCGACAGCAACCCAGCAGCGGGCGGAGCCACTCACCACGGCGGAGCGGACGGACCTGATCCGGCGGTTCCTCGCCGCACCGGAGGCCGCCCAGCTCGGGCTGGACTCCCTCGACGACGATCAGCTGGCCTCCCTGCACTTCTGCCTCGGGCTGCTGCTGGATCACACCGCCACCTTCACCGACCCCGACCCGCTGCGGTGGAGCCCGACGGTCGCCGGGCTGTTCCTGCTGGACTGGGTGCACCGGCGGGCCGTCCTGGACATGGACGACGCGGCGCTCCTACCACGGGTGGTGCGGGGTTGGGCGGCGTACGCGGGCCGCAGGCGAGGGCTGTCAGCATCGGCGACGGCCCGCACCAATGCCGCTATTGATGAGATGGTGCCGGAATTCGCCCGCCTCTACAGCACCGGCGAGCGGCGCAGCCCGGCGACCGCGGCGGTCGCGCAGTTACTCGCGGACGGCGTCAACCCGGACGACCCGGCCGCACTCGACGCGTGGATCGAGGCGAACCGACACCATCTCACCGACGAAGGGTCCTGAACACCGGCCCTCACACGAACGAAAGGCCCGCGACGCATCGGCCTCCCACCTCGAACACACTGATGCCGAAGGCTTTGACGCACATCAAAGCCTTCGGCACCAGTTGGGGGGCTTGGTTGAGCAGCTCGGCCTACGGTCCGTTGACCTGGCCGGGCCGGCCCTGACCAGCGGCCGAAGCGTCTCAGGCGACCAGGCCGGGGACGGCGGGGTCCTTCGGGTTGGGACCGAAGCGGTTCGGACCGGGCTTGCTGTCCTGCACGTAGAAAATCAACAGGACAATCCCCCCGACAATCGGGATCAGCGCGAGCAGCAAGAACCAGCCGGAACGATCGGTGTCATGCAGACGTCGCACGCTGACCGCGAGTGACGGCAGGATGAGTGCCAGGCCCACGATCACGGCAATGTAGGAGCCGCCCGCCTCACCACTAAGGCACGCCGCCAGGAAACCGAGGATGGAGTGGAAGAGATAAAACCACCAGTATTCAGAACGACGAGCCCGCCCACGGAATCCGAGGTACTGGGTAAGTACTGAACGAATGGCATCGACAAACGACACAATAGCTCCAAATTAATTAGGTGAAATCAGCTGGACTGGCCAGACGATCTTGCCATAGCCGCCACCAACTCCTGCAACCGGAATACCGAAAGACCGATTCAGAGCCACATCCATGACCGGGGAGCTATCTGAAATATGACTTTGCCGCGAGCAATGTTACAAATACGCAACACAGATACCGATATCAATTGTCCATTAATGAATAAGACCTGACCTACACCTATAAAGGTGCAAAAATCCGGTAACTGGCACGCTGGGGCGATGTTCGACGCGCATGGGGAGAGGGCGTGGGGGACGGATAGAGCGCAGGGGAGGGAGGCGACACAACGGATGGCAAGGGTGATGGGGGCGGCGAGACCGCTGGCGTGGACGACGGCGGCGAGGACCGGTCAGCCGACGGGGGCATGGTGGCCGACGGAGGCACCATGGCCGAGCCAGCACCGGCCGCGGCGAGCAGCGGCATAGAAGCGGTCCCGGCGAGCAGCGCCATCGTGAACAGGTAGCCGCGGGAGGAACGTGCGCCGCTGGGGGCACGGTGAGCGCCGACGAGCCGTCGATAGCCGGGAGCCGAGCGGTGCCGGCCGGCAGGGAGAGGGCCCGCCGCGTCACCTGCCTCGGACACGCCACCCTCCTCGTCGTCCTCAGCCAACGGGAGTGACCCCGACCGGGCAGCCTCGGCGCTGGCAGTACCCTCACTCTGAGGTAGTAACACTGCGTATAACAATTAGCACAGCGTGTCGACACGCCAATACGCCAGGAGTGGCACGAACCGTCCCGGTTGGCGTTGCACCACTGCCGTCGACACTCGGGAATCCGGATAACAAAGCGGGCACCCGGCCGGACGCGGCCGGGCCGGACTGTGGGCGTGCTCACGTGTGATGCGAGTATGGACCACGACGGCAACGCAGCCGGACCTCCGCGCACCCCGCAGGCGGTACGGCTGGACGCCGGCGCTCCCGAACCGGATCCACTCCCCTGGATCCGGCTCACGCCGCGCGGCAACCCTCACCGGGGCTAGGCGTGGCCGCCAGGATCTTGTCCGGCAGCAGTCGGGCAGGCGCACGAGTTGCGCGCCGTCGGGTTACCCCCGACGCCGACGCAGACACGACAGGGAGAGACGGATGGCAAAAGGCGACCCCGGGGTCAGCACCCGCGGCCGGCGGGCCGTACCCCGATCCAGGAAGGGCGCGACCGGCGACCCCGAGCTGGTGCAGCTGCTCACCCCCGAAGGTGAGCGCATCGAGAGTGTGACCGGGCCGGACGGCACCGAATACCGGGTCGACTTCACCGACGAGGAGTACCGCAGCTTCTATCGGGACCTGGTGCTGGTGCGGAAGCTGGACGCCGAGGCGACCGCCCTGCAGCGGCAGGGCGAGCTGGGCCTCTGGGCGAGCCTGCTCGGCCAGGAGGCGGCCCAGGTCGGTTCCGGTCGGGCGCTGCGTACGCAGGACATGGCCTTCCCGACCTACCGGGAACATGGCGTCCTCTACTGCCGGGGCATCGACCCAATCATGCCGCTGGGCCTGTTCCGCGGAGTCGACCAGGGCGGCTGGGACCCGAACGAGTTCAAGTTCAACATGTACACGATCGTGATCGGGGCGCAGACGCTGCACGCGACCGGGTACGCCATGGGCATCACCATGGACGGCAAGACCGGCACCGACGAGGGCGAGGCGGTGATCGCCTACTTCGGTGACGGCGCCACCAGCCAGGGCGATGTCAACGAGTCGTTCGTCTGGGCCAGCGTCTTCAACGCGCCGATGGTCTTCTTCTGCCAAAACAACCAGTACGCCATCTCGGAGCCGCTGGAGCGCCAGACGCGCATCCCGCTCTACCGGCGGGCCGCCGGCTTCGGCTTCCCCGGCGTCCGGGTGGACGGCAATGACGTACTGGCCAGCTACGCGGTGACCCGGCACGCGCTGGACAACGCGCGACACGGGCAGGGGCCGAGCCTGATCGAGGCGTACACCTATCGGATGGGGGCGCACACCACCTCCGACGACCCCACCCGGTACCGGATCGCCAGCGAGGTCGAGGCCTGGCAGGCGAAGGATCCGATCGCCCGGATGAAGGCCTTCCTGGAAAAGCAGAAGATCGCCGGCGACGACTTCTTCGCCGAGGTGGACGAGCAGGCCAAGCGCGAGTCGGTGCACCTGCGCGAGCGGGTGCTGGAGATGCCGAACCCGGAGCCGAGCAGCATGTTCGACCACGTCTACCCCAACGGATCGCCCCTGGTTGACCAGCAGCGGGCGCAGTTCACGCAGTACCTGGAGTCGTTCGAGGGGAGCGCGCACTGATGGCCACGGAGACCCTCACCCTCGGCAAGGCCCTCAACGCCGGCATGCGCAAGGCCCTGGAGGACGACCCGAAGGTCGTGATCATGGGCGAGGACGTCGGCAAGCTCGGCGGCGTGTTCCGGATCACCGACGGGCTGCAGAAGGACTTCGGCGACCAGCGGGTGATCGACACCCCGCTCGCCGAGTCGGGCATCATCGGCACCGCGGTCGGCCTGGCCATCCGCGGCTACCGGCCGGTCTGCGAGATCCAGTTCGACGGTTTCGTCTACCCGGCGTACGACCAGATCGTGTCGCAGGTGGCGAAGATGCACTACCGCTCCCGCGGCAAGCTGAAGATCCCGATGGTGATCCGCATTCCGTTCGGGGGCGGCATCGGGGCGGTGGAGCACCACTCCGAGTCGCCGGAGGCGTACTTTTCGCACACCCCTGGGCTCAAGGTCGCCACCTGCGCCAACCCGCAGGACGCGTACGTGATGATCCAGCAGGCCATCGCATCGGACGACCCGATCGTCTTCCTGGAGCCCAAGCGCCGCTACTGGGAGAAGGGCCCGGTCGAGGTCGACCAGCCGCTCCCGGAGGCCTACCCGCTGCAGGCCGCCCGGGTCGCGCGGCCCGGCACCGACGCGACCCTGATCGCGTACGGGCCGATGGTGCGTACCTGCCTGGACGCGGCGACCGCCGCCGCCGAGGACGGCCGTGAGCTGGAGGTCATCGACCTGCGCACGCTCGCCCCGCTGGACCTGGGCCAGGTGTACGAGTCGGTGCGCCGCACCGGGCGGGCCGTCGTGGTGCACGAGGCGCCGTCGAACATCGGCCTCGGAGCCGAGGTCGCGGCCCGGATCACCGAGGAGTGCTTCTACTCCCTGGAGTCTCCGGTGCTGCGGGTTACCGGCTACGACATCCCCTACCCGGCCTCCCGGGTGGAGGAGGAGTACCTGCCCGACCTCGACCGGGTGCTCGACGCCGTCGACCGCACCTTCGGCTGGTGAGCGAGATGTCGCGAGTCAAGGAATTCAACCTGCCCGACCTGGGCGAGGGCCTGACCGAGGGGGAGATCCTCAGCTGGCTGGTCAAGGTCGGCGACACGATTGAGCTGAACCAGCCCATCGTCGAGGTGGAGACCGCCAAGGCGGCGGTCGAGATCCCGGCGAAGTGGGCCGGCCGGGTGCAGTCGATCTTCCAGGCGGAGGGGGCGACCGTCGAGGTCGGAACGCCGATCATCGCGATCGACACGGATCCGACCGCCGGCCCGCTGGAGACGCCGGAGCCGACCGACGACGCCGCGAAGGCCTCGTCGGCGGCGGGGGAGCCCGCCAAGGGCTCGGCCGAGTCCGGTCAGAACGGCGATGCCGCGTCCGGTGGGCGCACTCCCGTGCTGGTGGGCTACGGCCCGCGTACCACCGCCGCGAAGCGCCGCCCCCGCAAGGGTGTCGCTCCGGCCGCGCCAGCCCAGGCCGCCCCCGTACCCGCCCAGCCGGCTCCCGTACCGGCCCAGCCGGCTCCCGTACCGGCCCAGACGGCTCCCGCGCCGGCGGCCAGCGGTCCGCGTGCCACCGGCAACGGGCACAGCGGTCCGGCCGGTGGCGCTCGGGTGCTGGCCAAGCCCCCGGTACGCAAGCTCGCGAAGGATCTCGGCGTCGACCTGTCCACCCTGATCGGGTCGGGTCCGCTCGGCTCAATCAGCCGGGAGGACGTACGGCAGGCGGCGAGCGCCACCGTGACGACGGCGCAACCGCTGGCGGCGGCCGCGGCGGTCGGTAGCCCGGCGGCGAGCGTTGGGGCGCACCGCGAGCAGCGGATCCCGGTCAAGGGGGTCCGGAAGCTGACCGCGGAGAACATGTCCCGCTCGGCGTTCACCGCGCCGCACGTGACGGAGTTCCTGACCGTCGACATGACCCGGGCGATGAAGGCCCTGGACCGGCTCCGCCAGCGGCGGGAGTGGCGGGATGTTCGGGTCTCCCCGCTGCTGCTGGTCGCCAAGGCCGTGCTGTTGGCGGTCCGGCGGCACCCGATGGTGAACTCGACCTGGGCGGGCGAGGAGATCGTCGTCAAGGACTACGTCAACCTCGGCATCGCGGCGGCGACCGAGCGTGGCCTGATCGTGCCGAACGTGAAGGACGCGGGGCGGCTCACCCTGCGGGAACTGGCGGACTCGCTGACCGATCTCGTTCAGACCGCCAAGGCCGGAAAGACCTCACCGGCGGACATGTCCGGTGGCACGTTGACCATCACCAACGTGGGGGTCTTCGGCGTGGACACCGGTACCCCGATTCTGCCGCCGGGCGAGTCGGCGATCCTGGCCTTCGGCGCGGTCCGCAAGATGCCGTGGGTGCACAAGGGCAAGGTCCGGCCCCGCCAGGTCACCACGCTGGGGCTCTCGTTCGACCATCGGATCATCGACGGGGAACTCGGGTCGCGCTTCCTACGGGACATCGGCGACTTCCTCGCCGACCCGGAGGCGGCGCTACTCGCCTGGACCTGACCGGTAGCGATCGGCTGATCCACTGACGGCCGGTGTGCCCGGGGTTGACGCCCCGGGCACACCGGCCGTCACCTTTGGCGAGACACCTTCGGTCAGACAGCTTACTTGCCTTAGATCGTTCGGCTCGTGTCCGAGCTCACCTAAGAATCGTTGGCGATCTCGGACTCGGTTGCGCTTCAATTGGTGTCAGCAGGGGCTAACGACAACCGAATAGCCAGGAGTGAGACCCCATGAGCATGATCGACCGATTCCGCAACCGTCGCGACGCCAGCCGCCGCGCCCGTGCCATCGAGCGCGCGCTGCGTTCCGCCAATTCGCCGGCGGTCCGCGACGAGATCCTCACCATCGCGCAGCGTCAGATGTACTGACCCGCCCACGACTTTTCTCGCCTCCTCCCAGAAGGCCCGTCCGGCTCCGCCGGACGGGCCTTCGCCGTTCGGCTGCGCGCACGCGTCGACCGGGTCCTGTGGCGGCTGACACCGGGATTTCGCCGTCACCCGTCGCCCGGTACGGTGGTGTTCGGTCGTCGCCCGCCGATGCGGCAGGGCGGTTCCGGATCGAACCCAATCGAAACCGCCCGGCAACACGGAGTAGCGGCCCGACGCTCCCGAAACCTCCCTTCAGGAGGACCGGATACGGTGCGGAGAGCGGCCGGGGCGCGCGGACCGGCGATGCCGGTTGCCGTGTCGCGCACCGGCGTCCGCGGCCGAAGCTGATGGAGGAGGCGCACGCATGACGTCCGAAGGCACGCACCACCCCGGCCAGCAGCCGGAAGAGGCGTCGCCGGGCGCTGGCGGACCGACGCCATATGGCGACCGGCCGGGGCAGCAGGACAACGGATACGCCGCGGGGCAGCCGGACCTGGGCTGGGCGCCTCCGCCCCCCGCCCACCCCAGCCCGCCCGGGCCCGCCTGGGCAACCGAGGCACCACCGGTCCCCGCGAGGGGCACCGCCGCGCCACCGGAACCGCACATGACGCCCGCTTCGGCGGGATGGGCCCCGGACCCGGAGATGTCGCAGCCTGGGCCGGGACGCGGCGGCCCACCGGAGGCGGCTTGGGCCCCGCCCCAGTCCACCGAACCGGCCTGGACGCAGCAGCCGCCCCCGGTCATCCGGGCCACCGCGCAGGTGCCCCAGCCAGCGCCCAGCCAGTCCATACCGGACGCCCCCGCGGCGAGCGGCCGGCCAGCGCCGATCCCCGAGTGGAACGTCGGAGCCGGCCAACCAGATCCGGCACCGTCGGGCGGCTGGGCACCCGAGGCAGCCGCTTGGGCGCCCGGAAGTCCCGCTGTCGCCACCAGCAACGAGGGCGGCTGGCAGCCCGGGGAGCCGCCGTCGAGCTTCACCGGCACGGCTACGCCCGGCGAGCGCCCCACACCGCCCTGGGTACCCGCACCACGCAGCGCGGCCGATGGGTTGAACATGCCCGGCGTCGAACCGTGGGCGCCGGAGGAGGCCTGGGGTAACGCCGAACGTTCGGCGGCTACCGGGCAGGAGCCGGCCGCCCCCGAGGAGCCTCCGGCCTACCAGCCAACGCTGGGCCCCGGCATCTCTCCCGCCAATGCGGTCCCGCTCCCGCCGCAGGAGCAGCGGATACCCGGCGCCAGCCTGGCGGCCAGCCCACCGGCCGACTTCGCTGTGCCACCACCGGCCGACTTCGCCACGCCACCACCACCGGCCGCTGTGCCACCACCGGCTGGATTCGCCGCGCCGGCCGATTTTTCCGCGCCGCCGGGCGCCCCGGAACCTGCTCGCCCCGACCCTGGATTCGAGGCGGACCAGCACGGATGGCCCCCGCCGGCCGGACCGGGCGAGCCCTCCGCGCCTCCGGCGGTGCCCGCGCCGCGCACGTCCCCGGAGCCCGCCGATCAGCCCGCACCCCCGGCAGTGTCCGGCGGTGTTTCGGCCAGCGCCGCTGTGCCGCTGGGCAACCGGGTGACGCCTCCGGTCGACCCGGCCCAGGTAGCCCCCGTGTCAGCGCCACAGCCACGCGTGTACGGCCGACCCGCGCCGCCGGAGCCAGCCGAGGTCGACGGCTACCAGGCCGACCCGCAACGATTCACTCCGGAGAGTCCGCCGGAGGACGGCCAAGACACTGGGCTCGACGCCAACCGTGGCTTCGGCCCAGCCAACGAACCCAGCCCCGGCAGCGGCTTCGGTTCGGACGGCGGCTTTAGTTCGGACGGTGGCTTCGGTCGCGGCAGCGAGGAACGCCCCGCCGGCTACGCGCCCGTCGTACCAGCTCCCGCGGCGCCCTTCCCGCCGAACATCCCCGCCTTCACCGACGCCCAGGCCAGCGACCGACCGGTCAATGGCACCCGGCCACATCCGGGCGAGGAACGCCCCGCCGATCGATTCGGCGAACCGGTGACGGGTGCCGCCAGCGTCAACAGCACCACCGCCTTCGCCCCGCAACCCGAGGCAGCGTTCCCACCACCGGCGCAGCCCCCGACCCCGGCTTGGGACCAGGCCCAACCCCCGGCCCCGGCCTGGGGCCAGGCCCAGCCCCCAACCTCAGCCTGGGACCAGGCCCAGCCGCCAGCGCAGCCCTCAACCCCATCCTGGGACCAGAATGGCTCGGCCAGTTCGGACGCGGACCAAAGCCGCTTCGACGCGTTCCAACCGATCGCCGAGCCAGCTGCCGATGCGCCTGTTCCAAAGGTCCGTAACGGCCGGGTGTTGGCTGCGGTGCTCGTCGCCGCGGTGCTGATCCTGGCCATACCGCTGGGGCTGCTCATGCTGCTCGGCAAGATCGGCGGGAACGATTCGGCACAGAGCTTCAACCCGGCAGTCGGAAGCTGCGTCAAGCAATCGGGGAACACAGGGGAAGCGGTGGACTGCGGTGACGCCGAGGCACACACAGTCGTGTCGAGAGTGAACTCCGAGGAAGAGTGCCCGGGGCCGAAACTGATCCTCTCGGGCTCCGGCAACGACCGGGTGCTCTGCCTCGAAAAGACCAACTGAACAGCCCGACCGATGGTGGGGCCACATGTCGACTGTGGCCCCACCATCGGTCGTTTCAACAGAAACAGGGCAGCTACAACGTCAGCCAGCAGTACTGCCACTGGTTGAAGCGGCGTAGCTATCCGCTGAGCTTGGGATACCCGCGATGCGCCGACCAGTCTTCGGCGAGGAGCGCCATGAGGTGAGCGTCGACCCAGTCGCCCTGCCAGTGCAGTGCCTGGCGCATCGTACCTTCGTGGACGAAGCCGACCTGCTCGTAGACATGCCGGGCCCGCGGGTTGAAGGCGAAGACCTCCAGCGTCACCCGATGCATGCCAACGGTCCCAAAGGCATGAGACAGAACCAGGCGGGTGGCCTCGGTGCCGTAGCCACGGCCAAAGACCCGAGGGCCCACCAGCGCGATCCGGAACGAGCAGGACCGATTGTCGGCATCCAACTCGTTCAGGACCACCTCCCCCACGTAGCTGTTGGTGCGTTGTTCGACGATCGCCAGATCCAACCGGTTGTCGTGCCCGGCGCGAGAGGAGTACCACTGCTCGGCGCGTTCCAGCTCCGTCCCGGGACACGCCTGGCCATGTGTTCCGGTCAGCCGCCGAACCTCGGGATCGCTCAGCATCTCGACGAGCCCCACGGCGTCGTCGGCAGCGACCGGACGTAACAGCACCCACTCTCCGACCAGGGTTGGCTTGACAGCGAACGAGGGGATGAGAGACGCCATGGCAACGATCATGTCGCGACATACGGCCGCGCCGCCAATAGGTTTGTCCTCAACACGGAGGCACCGCGATGAGGTCTCCGCACCGCCCGTGAGCATGTAATCCAGCGCACCCGAAGGGAGATCACCCAGGCCGAAGGAGCCCGCCGGCGCAACGACGAACGCGCCCGCACGGGGGATGGTTGGTAGCCGCTCGGCCGAACTACTAGACAAGCAGTCATCTCATGGATCTAATTCGCCTGGTGACCAGCTGCGCATCCATGAAGGAACCTCGGTACGTCCGCCACACGTCCTTGCCCAGTCCGGCCGCAGCACAGTGAAGGTACATCACCTCAACTGTGGGAGCATGCGGGCGTTCCATCTGCCTTTGGTGTGCCACGTGCTACTCGTCGAGGCCAACAACGGCCTGGTCCTCATCGACACCGGCTATGGTCTCGGCGACATCGCCGACCCCAAGGGCCGGATAGGTCCGGTACGGCACATCGTGCGGCCCGTACTCGATCCGGCGGAGACAGCCGCCCGTCAGGTCGAACGGCTCGGTTTCCGACGTGACGACGTACGGCATATCGTCGTCACCCACTTCGACCCCGACCACATCGGCGGCCTCTCCGACTTCCCGCACGCGGCTGTTCACACCACCGCCGATGAGGTGCTCGGTGCGCAGAACCCACCGACCCGGCGCGAGAGAAGTCGGTTTCGCCCCGCCCAGTGGGGGCATGGTCCACGAATCATCGAACATGGTGCGGCGGGAGAACCGTGGCGTGGCTTCGCAGGGGTGAAGCCGCTGGATGAGATAGCGCCCGGGATTGTCCTGATCCCGCTGCCCGGTCACACTCGCGGTCACGCCGCCGTAGCGGTCGACGCGGGCGACCGGTGGCTGCTGCACGCCGGTGACACCTTCTATCACCCCGGCAGCATCGGTGGGGCTGGGGGCACGCCGTTCGTCCTGCGGGCGCTGGAAACTCTCGCCGCGTTCGACCGAGAGCGGGTACGCGAGAACCACGCCCGCCTCGCGGCCGTGCGGGCTCGCGCGGAACCGGATCTGGCCCTGTTCGCCGCACATGATCCGGGGGCGTTCGCCATCCTTAGCTCGGGTGGCCAGGAGCGGGGTCAATAGCGAGCGATTGGCGTTCTGTTGGTTCCTGCCGGACGTCGCGACAAGCGGTAGGTGGCCCGACGACGACGCGCCCGCCCCGCGAGGGGACGGGCGCGTCGCGTATCGGTGGTCGGTCAGTCGCGTCCTGGGAGTTGGGCGATGAACGCCCGCCACGACGCCGGCCCGAAGAGCAGCGCCGGGCCGGTCGGATCCTTGGAATCCCGGACCCCCACCACACCGGGCAGATTGTCGGCGACCTCGACGCAGTTACCGCCGTTGCCGCTGCTGCGGCTGCTCTTACGCCAATGTGCCCCGGTCAAGTCCATGATTCAGCCACTTCCCTCAGAAGATCAACTGACTGCCAGTGGGACAACGCCTCACCCCGCACGTTCTCCCACACCTCCAGTATCGCCGCTACGTCGTTCGGGGTGCTAACCATCTCTCCCTCCAGCTGGCTGTCCAGGTAGACCGCCATCCGATGGTCCGCACCGGTGCCGATGACGAACGGCCCGTTGAGGCCCGCGTAGGCACCGACGGTCAACGGCACCACGTGCAACCGGACGTGGGGGGCCGCGCACGCCGCCAACAGCGCAGACACCTGCTCCCGCATCGTCTCCCGGCCACCGACCGGGCGCCGGAGGGCGACCTCGTCAACCACGGCCGCGAACTGTGGCGGGTCCTCCCTGGTGAGGATGGCCTGGCGCGAGAGCCGGGTGGCGACGAGCCGGTCGACCGCCGTGCGCCCCCGCAAACCCCCACTGGACAGCACCGCGCGTGCGTAGGCCTCGGTCTGCAGCAAACCCGGCACAACAACGGACTCAAATGACCGCAGCGACGTCGCCTCACGTTCGAATTCCTGCCACGGGCGGAACCAGATCGGATTGCGACGTCTCGAAGTGTCCGGCCAGATGTCTTCCTTGTCCACACCGAGCGCATCCGCCGCCGCCGTACGGTGCGCCGGGTGCGGAACATGATCCTTTACGAGCCACCGCGTCGTCGTTTTCCGGTCGACCCCGACCCGTTCGGCGAGCGATTGAGCGGTGTGGCCAGCCTCGTTCATGGCCAGCCGAAGTGCCTCGTTCATGGGCCCCTCCGGAAGGCATTTCGGATGTCTTCGGACCATACGTCGATGGGGTTTTACTGTCCACTACTGATAGCCAGACTGATTCCGCGAAACGGCGTGAGCCGGTGGAGGTCCTATCCCGCCGGAGGCGCTGTCGGACCGCCCCCACCCGTGGGGCGGTCCTCCACCAACACCAAGGAGACCAAATGCGAATCCGCTGGTTCCGTCGGCGTCAGAAGAACGCCGCACCGCCCCGCCCGCACGGCACAAACGCGCCGTACCGCGCCCCAGCCCTGGGCCCGAGCCGCCCAGCGAATCTGCCGGTCAACCTGCCGGCGTGGATGACCCAACCCACCCTCGCCGAACCCCAACCCGGACGCGTCGGCCGGCTCACCCCCGCCCAACAATGGCGCGCCAACGGAGGCCGCTGGTGAACCCCCACCACCTCCCC
>NZ_AZWO01000004.1 GCF_000514775.1 Salinispora pacifica CNR114
CCTGGGTTCAACCGGTCGTTGCAACGCTTGTTGGTTGGAGTAACCGTAGCTGCTCGTCGAGAGCTTCGGCGGGTGTCTTCCAGTCGAGGACCTTGCGGGGTCTGCTGTTGATCGCTGTTTGTACGGCGAGGAGGTCTTCGAGGCCCCAGCGGGACAGATCGGTGCCTTTGGGGAAGTACTGGCGTAGTAGCCCGTTGGTGTTTTCGTTCGTGGCGCGTTGCCAGGGTGAGTGGGGATCGGCGAAGTAGACCGCAATGCCGGTATCGATCGTGAACTGGCTGTGGGCTGAGAGTTCTTTGCCGCGGTCCCAGGTCAGTGATCGCCGCAGACCCTCGGGCATGATGGTCATCGTGGACTGGAGTGCGTCCTTCATCGCGATGGCGCCGTAGCCGCCGAGGGCGGGCCCGTTCTTTACCGGCGGGACGGTTCCGTAGCCTTCGATGCGGGGAAGGTGGACCAGGAGCGTGTATCGGCTGGTGCGCTCGACGACGGTTCCGATGGCGGAGCGGTGCAGTCCGATTATCAGGTCGCCTTCCCAGTGGCCGGGGACCGCTCGGTCCTTGACCTCGGCGGGTCGTTGGCTCAAGACGACATCAGCGGTGACATGCCCTTGCGGCCTGTTCCGCGAGCGTTCACGGGGCTTACGCAGCGCCCGACCGGTCCGCAGGCAGGCCACCAGCTCACGCGTGAGCGCGCCGCGCCCTTGGATGTAGAGCGCCTGGTAGATCGCCTCGTGGCTGATGCGCATATCTTCATCATCGGGGAAGTCGACGACCAGCCGTCGACTAATCTGCTCTGGGCTCCAGGCCGCCGCCCAGCGGCGGTCTGCACGGTGCGGCTTGTTCAGCCCTTTCCAGGTCGTCGCAGGGCCGGCGGCAACTGTGCCGTCACGACGGCACAGTTGCCCGCTCAGCCGGGCCTGTACGTACTCCTTCAGCCGCCGGTTACTCGCCAGCTTCGCCGGCTTGGGCCGCCGCGCGGTGACCTGTGCCTTCCACTGCGCCACGGTGGCCCGGTACTCAAGCTTGCCGCTGCGAGTCGCGGCATTGCGCCGCAACTCACGCGAGATCGTGCCCGGGTCCCGCCCGAGTTCCCGGGCGATCGCACGGACACCCTGCCCCTGCGCCTTAAGCAGCGCAATCTCCTCACGCTCGGAAAACGACAGGTAACGGCCGGAAGGCTCGGCCAGACTCAACGGCGGCATGCCACCAGCGTGACGAAACCACCGCACTGCAACAGGCGTCGACACACCGAGCTCAAGCGCTACCTCCTCAGTGCGCTTACCCCGCGCGATCAACCGCCAGAACGCACGCTGCACATGCCGCGCCGGCATCGGCCTGCCCGGCGAACGCATCGCCGGACGCAACGCCCGATCCGCCTGCTGCTGACGTCGCGCCATCCAAACACCTCCATCATCAAAGGTGTTGCGACGACCAGTTGAATTCGCCTTCATCTCCTCGATCAGTGTGGTTACAAACTTGTCTGTCTCGTCCGGGTCAAGAGCCTTTTCCGCTAGCTCTGCCCACACTGCATCGTACGTTTCGGTCTCGCCGGGCTTGTCGAGGTAGAGCGCCCCCGTCAGTGACTCACTGTATATGGTCGACGGCTCGTGTCTACCAGCCTCGTCTGGCGGGAAGTCCAAGATAGTGAACGCCCCCGAAACCGATGCTCGATGCGGCCCTGACGCAAGGGGCAGTGCCCTCACACTGACGTGGGGTCGCTCGTTCGCCTTGAGCAGGTGCCACAACTGCTGTGCCATCGCACCAGGAACAGCGGGGGCGCGCCGTAGCGCTCCTTCACAAATGATCACTTCCAGATGAGGTGGCGGGGGGAAGTGACGCGACAGTAGGCCCTGCCGCTCCATCTTCACCGCCATGCGTCGCTCGACATCCGCATCTTCCAGGTCAGGCCGATCCGCTCGGACCACCGATTCCATGTACGCGTGCGCCTGAAGTAGGCCGGGGATCAACGCCGGCTCGTACTTGCGCACCCGGGTGGCAGCACCCTCTAGGCCCACATACAGCTCAAACCAACCCGGGACGGCATCTCCGTACGCGTGCCACCACCCCTTGGCCTTGGTTTCTCGTGCCAGGGCGACCAAACCTGCCGTCATGTCCGCTGTGGCCTCATAAAGCTGGCAGAGGATCTTGACATCAGTAGCACGAACCGGGACGGATCCCTTCTCAATGCGCCAGATCTTCTGCGGGCTGCACTCCAACTCATCTGCCGCCGCCTTGATCGTGATGTTGGCACTCTCCCGTTGCGACCGCAGAAACCTACCGAGCTGCCTTCGGGGCACCGTGGATCCTGCATCTGATTCCATGGTCCTCCTTCCGTGGCGGAACACCTGCACACGCTCGATGGAATACTTTCCGAGAAACTTCCGCCACGGTCAATATTCTCCAGTGAACGCCGCCAGGGAATATTGCATCACCCTTCCCCCACCTTCAGCATGAAGGCATAGACGGGCCATCAGGAGGATGAGGTGTCCGCAACTGCCGCCGCGTTGACGCTGGCGATTGGCCTGGCAACAGGGCTGTTGATCTGTCTGAAGTCTGGCACTTGGTACCCGACGTGCGGCGAAACGAAGCGCTGCCTGCGGTCCCACGACCACCCCCACTCAGGGTTCGACAGGAGGCAACGATGAACATCGCAGTGGAACTACCAAAACGGGCAGCCCGAGCGACACTCGCTGAATTGACCAATCCTCAGCCTCCGCCCATCGCGTCTGAGGAGGACCTTGAGCTGCTGCTGTCCGGCCTTCGCACGGCCGGTCGGGCCCGCGTCGGCTACACCCAGCACCACACTGACGATGTCCTTGAAGCTGTGCTCACCGGGCTGCGGAGGCTTTGATGGCCGACGACAACCGACCCGAAGAGTTGCGTCCCCGCCGTGACCCGTCCGGCCCACCCCGCTTGCCGGACGGCGACCGGGTGCACCCGGAGTATCCGCCGGACATCAACCCACCCGCTGCCCGCCAGAAGCTGCTGACCGCGCTGATCGTGGTTGTCGTCGTCACCGCCATCGTGATCGGGGTATTCCGGTGACCGCCCGGCTGCATCTGCCCATGCGCCCCTGTGGGGCTGCGAGACCTGTCAGGCCGAGTGGCCATGCCCGCCGGCCCGCGTCGCCCTCCTGACCGCGTATCGCAACAACTGCGTCGCGCTCCGGCGCTACCTGGGCGCACTCTTGGCTGAGGCGGACACCCAACTCTCTCAGGTCCACAAGACATCAGGCCGCTCTCACCGCTTCCTGGCGTGGACCTAGCCACAGTGGCACGATCACCGCCGCTAGCCGCTCCGCGCCTCGCACCAGGGGCCATCCGGCTGCAGCGCGCGAAGCACGGTCAACAGTTCCGGCGGCTCGACTGGATCTGGAAGCGCGGTCAGATCCGTCCACGACACCCACGCATGCGAATGCAGTTCGACCTGCTCGTCCGGGAGCAGACCGGTCCGGGTCAGCGAGGGCCGGTCCACAGCGAAGTACGCCACGAAGAAGTCCTCCGGACCGACATACCGCTTGCCCTTCCACCGCACAGTGCGCTCGACCGGCACCGACCGGTCAAGGACCGCCCCGGGGTCCAGTCCGGTCTCCTCCATCAGCTCCCGTCGTGCCGCCGCCAGCGGTGTCTCGCCGGGCTCGATGCCGCCGCCGGGCGGTTCCCACAGCCACACCCCGTCAACTGGATCATGCCAACGCAGGAGAAGCACGCGGCACGCGGCGTCCAGACAGATCACGCGCGCTGCCGGCCGATAGATTGCCTTCATGACCGCGACCCTAGGACATGTCTCGCCCGGGCTGCACGTCACGACGGCCACGGACAAACACAGCTGACCGCTCCGGAGCGTCACATGACCACCATCGACAAGATCGCCTGGATCCGCCTTGAGAACGGCGCGATCCTCAGCTCCCGATCGCGTGGCAAGAACGTCTACTACATTCCGGGCGGCAAACGAGAACCCGGCGAAGGTGACCTTGATACGCTCATTCGCGAGATTCAGGAAGAACTCAGCGTGACCATCACCCCCGACACCGCTGTGCATGTCGGCACCTTCCGCGCCCAGGCCCACGGACACCCAGACGGAATCACGGTCCAGATGACCTGCTATACCGCCGACTACCAGGGCCTCCTGCGGGCCAGCAGCGAAATCGAGGAGATCGTCTGGCTCACCCACGCCGACCGTCACCGAGTCTCCCCAGTCGATCAGATCATCTTCGATCATCTATACGAGACGGCCCAGCTGCGCTAGCCGCGGGCGGATCCATGGGTCGGATCCGGAAGGCCCGCGTCGCGACGCTCCGAGACGTCGCGCAGGCAGCCGCTGGTGGCTCGGACGGCTGGTTTGACAGCTATGGTGATGGTGTCTAGTGATGTGTCACGAAGTGTGGCGCTTCTGTCCTGCTGTGACGTGTTTCTGCCCTGCCGTGGACCTGTGGTGGCATCGCACCGGAATCAGGCCGTACGGCGGATGATCAGGATGTGATCGGTGACCTCCGCGGTACTCCCGTCCGGTCCCGTCGCGATCCTGCGGGAGGCGTCGGCCCGCTCGACCGTCCAGGTCGCCGAATCCAGCCCGATGTCCTCGGCGACCTCCTGCGGGCTCGGGAACCGGACGCCTGGGTCCTGGTTCCAGGACCACGGCGCGATCGAGCCGTGGTCGACGACCAGCAACCGTCCCTGCGGACGCAGGGCGTGCGCGGCCGAGCGCAGGATGGGCGCCCTGTCCAGATCAAGGGTGGTGTGCAGGTATTGAGCGGAGATCAGATCGAACTGCCCGTGCGGGAGCGAACCACTCAGATCGCACTGCACGGCAACGACCTGGTCGGCGAGACCACGCGCACCGGCTAGGGTAGCCAGCCGCTCGACCGCCACAGTCGAGACGTCGGTAGCGGTGACGCGCCAGCCTTGGCCGGCAAGCCACAGTGCGTCGCCGCCGTTGCCACAACCGAGGTCCAGCGCATCACCGGCTGGCAGGTGCGTGGCGATCTCGGTGAGGCGGACATTGGGTTGCGGGGTGGTGGCCGCCGGTCGGGACAAATACAGATCATTCCAGTACGTGACCGCGTCGGTGGTGGGCATCGGTGAACTCCTCCCGTTGGTGTCCGCCCCAGTCTCGGTGCGTCCCGGCGGCCTGACACGAAATCTTGCTCTTATGGCAAGCTGGACTCCGTGGACCGTGACACGGACGACGTGCTGGACGCGGTGGGGCCACGGCTGCGTGCCTTGCGCCGGCACCGTGGCCTCACCCTCGCTGACGTCTCGACGACAACCGGTGTATCCGAGAGCACTCTGTCCCGCCTGGAGGGCGGGCAGCGCCGGGCGACCCTGGAGTTGCTGCTGCCGCTGGCCCGCGTCTATAACGTTCCGCTGGACGACCTCGTCGGCGCCCCACGGACCGGCGACCCCCGCATCCACCTCACGCCGATCCGACGATTCGGCATGGCCTTCGTGCCCCTGTCCCGGCGCCCCGGCGGCGTGCAGGCGTTCAAACTGATCATCCCGGGCCGGCGGGAACCGGTTGAGCCGACCCTGAAGACCCATGATGGCTTCGAGTGGCTGTACGTGCTCAACGGGCAACTGCGACTGGTACTCGGAGAACGCGACCTCACCCTGTCCCCCGGCGAGGCGGCCGAGTTCGACACGTCGCTGTCACACTGGCTCGGCAGCGCCGACGGCGGGTCGGTTGAACTGCTCATCCTGTTTGACCCGCAGGGGATACGCGCACACATACACGCCGAGCCGCACCAGCCGTCTCGTGCGACGAAGTCCAGCGCCGACACCGGCTGAGGCAGCCAGACTCCTCGGCGCTTGCCGGGTGGTTCCCACCCACTACGACAGTTGGGCCCAATCCACAGCGGGCCGCAACGAACTCGTCACCGCCTTCACCGCCGCCGGGCTGGCCGACCGTCTGGATCTAGGCAGTCGACGCTGAACGGGGCAGAACAACCCCGCACAGGGGGACGGTCCCGGCTGGTCCGGGGCGTCAGCTGCCCCTTCTCACCGCGCCGCCGCAGGTGCCGGGCCACCCGGCTGGGGCACCGCGACGGTGACGCGCCCGACGGTGGTCAACGTCAGATCGCCCTCGGGTGCGCGAACGGATTCCAGCACCTGCGCCGCGTCGTCGGTCGCCGCGTCGAGCCGATCGGCCGGCAGGTGTTGTAGCAGTGCCCGCCCGCCGTGCGACCACATCCACCGCATCCAGTGGTTTACGTCGTGGAACCTGCTCTCGACCCGGTGCTCACTGATCGCGACGACGTCGAGGCCGGCCGCCGCCATCGTCGCCGTGATCGTCTGTTCATCGTCGAATGGGCCGGCAGTCGGCGCGGGCGGCGGCTGCTCCACCGGCAGGTGCGCAGCCAGGGCATCCATCGCCGCGACGAAGGCCGGGTCGTACGCGCCGGGGGTACTCATCACCAGCCGGCCCGTGGGGCGTAGCAATCGCGCGTACGCTCGCAGGGCCTGCTCCGGCTCCGGCAGCAGGAAGACGACCATTCCGGCCAGCACCACGTCGAAGCTGTGGAGCGGGAAGCTCGGCTGTTGGGCGTCGCCAACCCGGACCTCGACCTGGGTCAGGCCGGCGCGGGCAGCGTCGTCGGCGGTGAGCTTCACCATCGTCGGGGCAAGATCGATGCCAGTGACATGGCCGGTCGGTCCGGTGGCAGCGGCGGCGGGAAAGAGAACAGCCCCGCGGCCACAGCCAATGTCGAGGACCCGCTCACCTGGCCGAATGCCAGCACAGCCGACAAGGGCTGTGCCGAATGGTTCGAAGTAGGACACTCCGGTGCGGTCGTAGCTGGAGGCGGCCTGCTCAAACACCTCGACGATCGAGTTCGAACGCGTACTACTCGTCATTGACACTCCTCATCACCCGCACTGCTCGCCTACCGGTCCGGTGGGCTACGAGGGAAGCAGCCCGAGCGCCAAAGCTGGTGAACCCGTCCACGGTCACACGCGATGGTCTCGCTACGGCATCAGGATGACATGCCGAGTCACGAAGCTTTGCCCATCCTCCAGCGGCGACGCCACACCCAATGGCCCGGCCCTCGACAGGCTGGGCCGTTGCGGGTGTGGAGGTTCCCGGAAGCCGGACACCCTGGGGTGTCAGTGCTGCTTGGTCTGCTGCACGAAGGCCTGCCACGCAGTTGGGCCGAACACCAGGGCCAGCCCGGTCGGATCCTTGGAGTCCCGGACACCCACGACCTCAGGAAGGTTGTCCGCGACCTCGACGCAATCGCCATTCGCCCCGCTACGGGTGGACTTGCGCCATACAGCGCCCACTAGGTTGCCCACGGTTGTCAATCTCCTCAGTCAGCATGCCTACAACCTGATCTGCTTCGTGCGAGTCAAGTACCCCTTCGCCAGGTCTGCCGACTGCATCGTACGTTTCGGTCCCGCCGGCCTTGTCGAGTCAGCGCGCCCCGTCAGCTCCGTCAAGCCGGGCCCGCTCGGGAGCGCTGACCGGCGCCCCCGCCGCCACAGCGGCTCACGCAGCGGCCTGCAGCCCCGGGAGCTTGCGCATGTCGTCAAAGACCACTGCGCCCTGGCCCTCCAGTCGGTGCGCAGGGGTCAAGCCGCCCGCGTAACCAGCCCGCGAAGCGGGGATACCGGTTTGTGCGGCCCAGGGTGTGGCGCATCTTCTCGTGCGTACCGCTGGAAGCCAGGCACGTCGGCAGGATGCTCGCGTTGAGCACCTCGTTGACCCCGTCCACGGCAGCTAGCGGCCAACCCAGTTCCGCGCCGCGCGCGATGTTGATGCGGACCGCGATGCGCTCGCTGTCGACCAGCACCCCGTCGCAGTCGAAGATGACAAGCCCGACCGGAGTGGTCATCCGCTGCTCCTACCTGGCATGCTGACCCCCGCCTGTTGCGGCCGGTCACGCCACTCGCCGTGGCGTGCCGAGCTGGGATGTCACCGCGACATGCCTGCGTGATCAGAGAAGATGCGGAGGATTATGAGGCTGGCACGCACATTCAGTGTCGCCGCCGCAGCGGTAGCGCTGGTCCTGTCGCTGACCGGTTGTTCGGACCAACTCGGCGACCGCGGCGGCCGGGAGGGTGCCGCCCCCGACAAGATTTCCGACGTCGACTACGTCGAGGTCTACCGCAACGCCGACAACTTCCCGAACGTGGCGCGGCTCTGCATCGACGGGATTGCGTTTGCGACCACGGCCAGCCGGGAGGGAACGAGTTCCCCGGCGCTGCTCCGCGTGCCGGAGTGGGATCCGCGCTGCCCCACCGCGGCTACCGGGCCAACACCATCCTCGGCGCCCTCCACACCATCGGCAGAAGGCGCCTCCCCCGCCGACTCTTGACCCAGTAGCGGGCGGGTTCAGTCAGTGGAGGTGGTCGCCTCGACCTTGACCGCCCCCGGGCCGGGACACCCGATCCGGATATGGTCCCCCATCTCGCCGAATTCCATGAATTGATCAATCAGCACGGACGATGCCTACTAATAGTCACATTGGATCGCCGATCATCGACCCAGCCGCGCCGCATCGACTGTGATCTAATCCGATCAACGAGCGGCGTCGACTGTTCGGGGCGACACAGGCAGCCGATTACCCAATGCGCAACCCCCTAAATCCCAGGTCAGCACGGCCGATATTGGTGGGTTGATTCTGGGACGGATGTACGCACCATCCCGGCCCGGTACCGGATTGATAACACACCTTCTCGTCCTCATAATTCTGGTGTCACAGTGGCAGACAATTCAGCACCCTCGTGAGCCGAGCGCCCTGAGGAGGCACTCCTATGCGCGGGAAACTCCTGAAAGTGGTAGTAACGGCGACCGCTACCGCCATGCTGGCCACCGCCTGCACCGGTAGCAGCGACGACCCAGCGGAAGGAGACGAGCAAACTGGCGGCACACTGCGGGTCTACGCCGCGGAGCCGAAGTACCTGCTGCCGTCCGCCGCCAGTGACGAGCCGGCGATCTACGTGATCCGTCAGCTCTANGGCGGCACACTGCGGGTCTACGCCGCGGAGCCGAAGTACCTGCTGCCGTCCGCCGCCAGTGACGAGCCGGCGATCTACGTGATCCGTCAGCTCTACCGCGGTCTGGTCAGGTACAACGCCGAAACCGGTGATCCGGAAAACGACCTGGCCGAGTCGATCACCTCGGACGACCGCAAACTCTGGACGATCAAGCTGAAGGACGGCTACACCTTCGACAACGGTGAGCCGGTCAACGCCGACGCCTTCATCCGCGCGTGGAACTTCGCCGCCTACGCGCCGAACGNCCAGGGCAACGGCTACTTCATGAAGCGGATCGCCGGCATCGACGAGGTCCTGCCCAAGGACCCGGACGGTGACGGCCCGAAGGAGGCCCCGGAGCCGACGGCCGAGACGCTGTCCGGCCTGAACAAGGTCGACGACCTGACCTTCACCGTCGAGCTCAAGGANCCNTTCANCGGNTTCCCNACNGTNGTCGGGTATTCGGGATTCTTCCCGATGGCACAAGCCTGCATTGACGACACGGATGCCTGTAACGAGACCCCGATCGGCAACGGCCCCTACAAGATCGACGGTAGCTGGAACCACGAGGTCGAGATCAACCTGGTCCGCAGCGACACCTGGAAGGGTGAGCCGGGCGGAGCCGACGAGATCTACTACCGGATCTTCGCCGACATCAACGCCGCCTACTCCGCCTTCCAGGCCGGCGANCTGGACGTGATGTACNCGATCCCGCCGGAGCGCTTCAANGANGCCAAGGNNANCTACGGCNACCGGCTGTANGAGCAGGAGGGCGACAGCTTCAACTACGTCGGCCTACCGCTGTACNNNGACNNCTTCNAGGACAAGCGGATCCGCCAGGCGTTCTCNATGGCGATCGACCGGCAGTCCATCNTCGACGCCGTCTTCGACGGCCGGTACACCCCCGCCACCGGCTTCGTCGCACCGATCTTCGACGGTGCCCGCGAGGGTGTCTGCACCTACTGCAAGCAGGACGTCGAGNNGGCCAAGAAGCTGCTCGAAGAGGCCGGCGGCTGGCCGGAGGGCAAGAAGCTGACCCTGTGGGCCAACGCGGGNGCCNGCCACGANGCNTGGCTGCAGGCCGTCGGCNACCAGATCAAGTCCGCGCTGGGCNTCGACTACGAGCTGAAGGTCAACCTGCAGTTCTCCGAGTACCTGGAGAAGGCGGACAACCGGGAGTTCACCGGCCCGTTCCGGCTCGGCTGGGGCCCGGACTACCCGTTCATGGAGACCTACCTGACCCCGGTCTTCGGCACCGACGCCGACAGCAACGCCAGCACCTTCAGCAACGCCGATTTCGACAACCTGATGAAGCAGGGTGACTCCGCCCCGAGCATTGGCGAGGCCATCCCCTTCTACCAGCAGGCCGAGGACATCCTGGCCGAGGAACTGCCGGTCATCCCGATGTTCTGGCGTAAGGAGGCGGCGCTCTACAGCGAGAACGTCGACACCTTCGTCTGGAACCAGGTGTCCGGCGCCGCCTACGGTGAGATCACGCTGAAGTAGCAAGCACTGAGCTTCGGCGAGCTGCTCCAACCAGTGGGTCGGGGTGGGCGGCAGCCGTCCGCCCCGACCCAGTCAGGTGACAACAGCGAGGCGGCCCTGGTCGGTGATTTTCACCGACCAGGGCCGTAGCGGTAGCGATTGCGGATGACCCCACCCCCTTCCGGCGACGATCCGACATTCACCGGTCCCGAGCGTGCCCTGGACCGTCGGGTACACGCATGGCTCGAGCATGCTCCGCGTACCGGCTGGAGAGCCTGGGCGGTCGAACTCGCCGCCTTCACCGCCAAGCAGGCGTGGGCCTGCGTGTTCGGCGCCGCGATGCTTACCGTGGTTGTCGCGGCCCGACTGTGGTGGCCCGACGACGTCGCGCTGGCGCGCAACGACGCGCTGACGCTCGCGGCGCTCGCGATCCAGGTGGTCATGGTCACCACGCGGCTGGAAACACTGCGGGAACTCCGGGTGGTGGTCCTGTTCCACCTCGCGGGTACCACCATGGAGATATTCAAGACCGAGGTCGGCTCGTGGGCCTACGCCGACGATGGCGTCCTCCGGCTCGGGCAGGTGCCACTCTTCTCCGGCTTCATGTACGCCGCGGTCGGCTCCTACCTGGTGCGCGTGTATCGCCTGTTCGACCTACGCTTCGACCGCTATCCACGGCAGTGGCTGACTGCCGTGGCGGCGGCGGCGATCTACGTCAACTTCTTCACCCACCACTACCTCGCTGACCTGCGCTGGCTGATCACGGCCGGGGTGGTCGTGGTCTTCGGCCGGTGCGTCATGCACTTCCGGATCTTCCGGCGCCGCCTGCGGATGCCGGTGCTCTGCGCGTTCGGGCTCGTCGCGGTCTTCATCTGGCTCGCCGAGAACATCTCCACCTGGTCGCACGCGTGGACCTACCCCAACCAGGCCGAGGGCTGGCATCCGGTGTCCGCGAGCAAACTTGGGTCGTGGTTCCTCCTAATGATCATCTCGGTGGTGTTGGTGGCGTGGGTGTATCCGCCACGACCCGTCTCCGGTCTGCCCGGCGCCGTGGGGGAACGGGGAGAGTGGGAGGCGGGAGTACCCGGCCACCCGAGCTCCCGCCCCGCCGCTCCAGAGCCGCCCAACACGATCAAATTGGGCTGATCAGTCGAGTTCAACCCAGTCGAACGTACGCCGCACCGCCCGCTTCCAGCGGTCATACCCGGCCTCGCGCTGCTCCGACGACCAGGTGGGCTGCCAGCGCCGGCTCTCGTTCCAGTTCTCGCGCAGTTCGTCGGTACTGCGCCAGAAGCCAACCGCCAGGCCCGCCGCGTAGGCGGCGCCGAGCGCGGTGGTCTCGGCGACCGTCGGGCGACTCACCGGGACACCGAGGATGTCGGCCTGCAGCTGCATGCACAGGTCATTCTCCGTGACGCCCCCGTCAACCTTGAGACGCCCCAGCGCTACCCCGGAGTCCTTCGCCATGGCCTCGGCGACGTCTCGGCTCTGGTAGCAGATCGACTCGAGGGTGGCGCGGGCGATGTGGGCATCGGTGTTGAACCGGGAGAGGCCGACGATCACGCCGCGGGCGTCGGAGCGCCAGTACGGGGCGAAGAGGCCGGAGAACGCGGGCACGAAGTACACGCCACCGTTGTCGTCCACCTGGCGGGCCAGGGTCTCACTCTGCGCCGCCGAGTTAATAATCTTCAACTGGTCGCGCAACCACTGCACGGCAGACCCGGTCACGGCGATCGAGCCCTCCAGCGCGTACACCGGCGGCTGGTCGCTGAACTGGTAGCAGACCGTGGTGAGCAGGCCGGCCTGGGAGCGGACCAGCTCCGTACCGGTGTTGAGCAGCATGAAGTTGCCCGTACCGTAGGTGTTCTTGGCCTCACCCGGGGCGAAACAGACCTGGCCGACGGTGGCTGCCTGCTGGTCGCCGAGATCCCCGGTGAGCGGGACCTCGCCGGTGAACGGGCCGTGGGCGGCGGTGACACCGTAGGAATCCGGATCAGACGACGGTCGGATCCGCGGCAACATCGCCCGTGGAATGCCGAAGAAGGACAACAGTTCGTCGTCCCAGTCCAGCGTCGCCAGGTTCATCAGCATGGTGCGACTGGCGTTGGTCGGATCGGTTACGTGCACGCCGCCCGCGGTACCGCCGGTCAGATTCCACAGCAGCCAGCTGTCGGTGTTGCCGAAGATGGCCTCCCCGCGCTCGGCCGCCTCCCGTGCCCCGTCCACATTCTCCAGGATCCACTGAATCTTGCCGCCGGAGAAATATGTCGCCGGCGGCAGGCCGGCCTTACGCCGAATCACCTCACCCCTACCCGAACGTTCCAAGGCGGAGGCGATCCGGTCGGTCCGGGTGTCCTGCCACACAATGGCGTTGTGGTAGGGCCGACCGGTCCGGCGGTTCCACACCACGGTGGTCTCCCGCTGGTTGGTGATCCCGAGGGCGGCGAGGTCGGTGACGGTGAGGCGGTGCTCGTACAGCACGGTCTGGATGACCGTCTGGGTGCGCTCCCAAATCTCCACCGGGTTGTGTTCCACCCAGCCGGGCCGCGGCAGGATCTGCTGGTGTTCGAGCTGGTGGCGACCCAGGTCGTTACCAGCGTGGTCAAAAATCATGAAACGGGTGCTGGTGGTGCCCTGGTCCACGGCGGCAACGAGATCGGCCATTCGGGGGCTCTCCTTCGCAGATCGTCCGGTTGGGTCGATCAGACGTGAAGCGGCTTGGGTATCGCAAATCGGACGACAAATCGGACAGGCAACAGGTCTGGTTCCGGTGAAAATGATGCATAGGCGCTGCCGGAGTGGAGGAACGGCACGCCCGACATGAATGCCGAACAGGCAGGTGCCCCGGCGCACATCGCGCTCCCCGGCGTCGATACGCCGTGCTTCTCCCAACCGCCGCGGGGCCGGCCGCGCCCCCACTACCGTGCCTCATGTGACTATCCGTCGAATCTCCGTGCCAGCCGTCGTCGTGGCGGTAGGCGCCATCGCCGTATCGCCCGCCGCACCGGCCACGGCCCGAAACCGGACAGCCAACACCGGAGCACAGCCGTGCCCCACTGTGGACGTTTCGACCCGGCCGGCCGGCACACCCTCGCCGCCTCCGGTCGGCCCGGCCGAAGCGGCCGTCGGCGGTGCCGCGCTGGCCACCGCCGGGCTGGCCGTGCCGGCCGGAACCCCGACAGCTCCGGCGGTCACCGCGACCTCCTGGATCGTCGCCGACCTCGGTAGCGGCCAGGTTCTGGGGGGCTGCGGCCCACACGAGCACCGCACCCCCGCAAGTGTGCAGAAGCTCCTGCTCGCCGCGGCCCTGCTGCCCCGGCTCGACCCGACGACGGTCGTCGAGGTAACCCGCGACGACCTGCACGACCTTGACCCGGCGAGCTCGCTGATGGGGGTGGTCGCGGGCGGCCGGTACACGGTTGAGGAGCTGTGGCTGGGGCTGCTCCTGCAGTCCGGTAATGATGCGGCCAACGTACTGGCCCGACTCGGTGGTGGTGCCGCCGGCCGGCCGGGTGGGGTGAAGGTGATGAACGAGGAGGCGGCGCGGCTCCGGGCCAACCAGACCCACGCGGTGACACCGTCCGGTCTGGATGGCACCGACCAGTACACCAGCGCCTACGACCTGGCGCTGATCGCGCGGGCCGCTTTCGAACGCGAGGACTTCCGGCGGTACATCGCCACCCGTGCGGCGAACCTGCCGTCCGCGCCGGGCCGCTCCGCGCTCACCCTCACCGGCGACAACACCCTGCTGGGCAGCTATCCGGGGATGGTCGGCGGTAAGACGGGCTTCACCGACCTGGCCCGGCAGACCTACGTCGGCGTGGCCGAACGCGACGGCCGTACGCTCGCGGTGACCCTGCTCGGTGCGGAGAACGCGCCGCTGGGCAGCCTGGGTGAGGCGACGGCGTTGCTGAACTGGGGTTTCGCTCTCGCCCCCGACGAGACGGTCGGCCACCTGGTCAACCCGGATCAGGCGAAGAAGGACGAGAACAAGGACAAGCTGGTCGCCGCTGTCGGCGACGAGGGCGGAACTGGCGCAGGACCCGGGGCGCTGGTGTCGGTCGTGATCGGCAGCGTGGCTGCCCTGGGGACCGTCCTGGTTGGCGTCTTCGCTGGATGGCGGCGGGCCAGTCGGCGCATGGCCGACTGACGCTCAGGTCACCCTCGACAGCGCCGCAAAGAGCTCCAGGTGGTTGGCGGCGTCGCGCGCGAGAAGAAAGCCGATGATGCCCACGATCCAGCCCGTGGTCTCGGCCGCGTTTCGGACCATCCACCGGTTGACCGCCGCAAGCACCGGCTGCACCAGCCCGGCCGCGACCAGGCGTGCCGCCAGCAACACGAGTGCGGGCAGCACCATGACGACGCAGTAGCCGGCGAGCACGGCGACGCTCGCGGGTAGCGTCAGCGCGGACGCGCCGAGCAGCCCGATAGCCGCCAGGTAGGGAAGCATCGTGGTGGCTTCCAACGTCACGGCAGCCATGGCCAGCCCAACCAAAGCCGAGGTGGATTCGCGCCCGGACATGGCCCGCTCGCGCCAGCGCAGCAGGCGGCCCGGCTGGGGGGCACCCGACCCGCGCTTGCGGCCGACGACCAGGCCGAGACCGAGCAGTCCGATCCCCACCACGAGTTGCGCCACCCGGAACGGCGTAGTTTCCAGCACGGGACGCACCTCTTCGAGCAGGGCCGCCGCACCGACGAGCAACACCACGCCGAGCACGAGATAGCAGGCGGCGACCGTGGCGAGGAAGACCAGCAGCCGGCTCGGACGCAGTCGACCCGGCGCCAGCATCATCCAGATCGGGATGAGCAGCGTTCCGAAGCTGGTGCTGTCGATCAGAGCCAGGACGACGAGCGATCCGATCAGGGCCAGATCCACGGTGTGCTCCCCCTCCGAGTCACGGGTGCGATGTTTGGACGACGTGGCAACAGGGCTATTCCTGGCCCACGCCCCTGGGCACGGCCCCGGTTCTATCGACCCCACCCATGTTGCACCACCGCAGGAGGAGCAAGATCGACGGCAAATCTTACTTAGTCACTTCATCAGCTTGTCAGCCTCAAGCCAGGTGAACTCGATCAACCGACCGTTACAGGTGAAAAGGACTCCTACTCGGGTTAGATCCGCGTCCACGTGCTCTCCCATGAGCAGGACCGACAGCTCCCCCACCTCGGGATACGTGGCAGGGATGAAAAAATTGGACCCCTGGAACGCCGATCCGCCACGCGGGTGATCCTCCATCACTGGAATATCCACATAGCGACGTGCCGCCCTTTCCGCCAACCCTGACGACCCGAGGGAATAGCCATCACCTTGATGCGCCATCACCTGTAGGAAGCCAGAGTGAGTCACATAGACAATGAAGTCACAGTCGGTGGCCGGCCATCGAGTCCGCTGCTCGTCGGTCCATTCGGCGACCACCAGCAGCTTTTCTCCTGGCGGAAGCCCCCCGGACGGGTCCGAGCGCAGCTCAGCCCACGCCTGCTGCGCCTGGTCGGCGTTCAGCACACGAGCTGAGTAGGAACCCTCTATTCGAATGTCAATGCTGGACCAAGCACCCGCCCATCCAGCCACCGAGACGACGGAGGCGACAACCAACGTGGCGATCACTATTGTCCAGCGGCGGTAGGTACGCATGACGGAAATTCGCTCCCTGAAATTCCCGGGCTCGCTGGTGGGACCCTACCCGGATCTACACAGGCAGACGACCTCGGCGAACAGCTGACCGGTCGAGCGAATCATGGCCACCGATACAGCAACCCAGTTACTCGAAGCGAGATGGGTCCCCCGCGCCACGACGTAGCACCTCTGGCTCATCGCCCGACAGGTCAACCACGGTCGTCGGCTCCTTGCCGCAGTCGCCGGCGTCCACCACGCCGTCGAGCACGTGGTCCAGCCGTTCCTTGATCTCCCACCCCTGGGTCAGCGGCTCCTCCTCCCCGGGCAGGATCAGGGTGCTGGAGACCAACGGCTCATCGAGCTCGGCCAGCAACGCCTGGGCGACGGCGTGATCGGGCACCCGCACTCCGACGGTGCGCTTCCGCGGATGCAGCATCCGGCGCGGCACCTCGCGGGTAGCCGGCAGAATGAAGGTGTAGCTACCCGGGATACAGGACTTGACCAACCGGAACACCGCGTTGCTGATCTGCACGAACTGCCCCAGCTGCGCGAAATCCCGACAGACCAACGTGAAGTGGTGCCGCTCGTCGAGCCGGCGAATGTCCCGGATCCGGTCCAGCCCGTGCCGATCGCCCAGCTGGCAGCCGAACGCGAAGCAGGAGTCCGTGGGGTAGGCGATCAGGCCACCGTTCCGGAGCAGCCCGACGACCTGCCGCAGGGTCCGGGGCTGCGGGTTGTCCGGGTGCACGTCGTAGTACCTCGCCATGGGCCGAGCCTAGTAGCCCGCAAGTGTGCCGCCGAGGTAGCCCGGCTCCGGCCCGGCGTCTAGGGTCCGGTCGTGCCCGTCAACCTCGAGGTGGTCGATGCTCTCCGCGCCGACCCCGCCACCAGTTCCCTGCACCCCTCGCTCGACCTCTCGTACGGTGACCCCGGTCGAACCACCGCCATGGACCGCTTCCACACCCAGTTCGTCCGCCCCGACGACCTCGTCTTCGACATCGGGGCCCACGTGGGCGACCGCACCGCCAGCTTCCGCCGGCTCGGTGCCCGGGTGATCGCCGTCGAGCCGCAACCACTCTGCGTCCGAAGCATCCGAGCCCTCTACGACGACGATGATCAGGTGACGGTGGTGGAGGCGGCGTGCGGCACGGCGACCGGCCTCCTGGAGCTCCACATCAATTCGGCCAACCCCACCGTCTCCACCGTGTCGCCGCACTTCGTCCAGGCCGCCGACGGCGCCGAGAACTGGCAGGGGCAGGTCTGGGACGCACGGCTGGCCGTCCCGGCCACCACCCTCGACATCCTCATCGCCGAGCACGGCCTCCCCGCCTTCATCAAGATCGATGTTGAGGGCTTCGAGGATGCCGTCCTCGCCGGATTGAGCCACCCGCTGCCGGCGTTGTCGTTCGAGTTCACCACGGTCGCGCGGGCGGTGGCCCAACGAGCGCTCGACCGCGCCGTCGCGCTCGGCTTCACCCGCTTCAACCTGGCCCTCGGGGACGCGATGGCGCTGGCCGAGCCGGCCTGGTTGACCGCCCCCGCGCTGGGTGCGCTCCTCGACTCCCTGCCGCACTCCGCCAACTCCGGTGATGTCTACTGTCGTAGGTAGGCCACTATCGACCGGTGCTACCAGCGATACGCCAACAGCCCGGGGGCAGACTGGCGCGGGACGCTAACCCGACTGCCTGCCCGTGCGACCCGAGCGGGCCGCCGCTGCCACCCGCTCGTGCAGGCCGGCGAGCTCCGGGCTGACCGTTACGGCGGGCGGAACCGGCTTGATCAGCCGTCGGGCTGGCTCGGGCAGCCATGCCAGGTCCGCCTCGAATCGGTCCCGCGCGGTCCGTACCGCCTCGGCCGCAGCCGCGGTGTCGAGCCGCCGTCCGGCGCGCATGACCGGCACGAGCAGCGACTCCCAGCCGGGCGGCGACGCTTCGGTGTGCAGCGCGAGGAGATCGCCGTCGGTGCCGGTGGGGTCCCGGAAGACCTGCTTCGCGCCCGGCAGGGTGACTTTGCCCGACGACAGCTTCACCACCGGTCGGTCGCCGTAGCTGACCAGCTTGTACGCGCTGTCCAGGGACGGCGCGTCCGCGGAGACCCCCATCCGGGTGCCGACGCCGTACCCGTCGATCGGGGTGCCGGCGGCGACCAGGCCCGCGATGACCTCCTCGTCCAGGCCCCCACTGGCCATGATCTTAATCTCGGTCAGGCCCGCCGTGTCGAGGATCTCACGGGCCTGCCGGGCCAACGGGGCCAGGTCCCCGGAATCCAGCCGGATGCCCGCCGGGCCGTTCCATCCCAGCTCGGTGAGGACGTCAACAGCGGCCCGCACGCCGGCGGGGGTGTCGTAGGTGTCCACCAGGAAGATCGGATCGACCGGGAAGTCGCTCGCGAAGGCTCGGAAGGCGGCCCGCTCGTTCGGGAACGCCTCCACGTACGAGTGGGCCATCGTGCCGGAGGGGCGCAGCCCGTACCGATGGGCTGCCTCCACGTGACTGGTCGCGGCGAACCCGACGATCGCGGACGCCCGGGCCACGCCGGCACCCGCCGCCAGCCCATGGGTACGGCGGAAGGAGAAGTCGACCAGTTCCGCGCCACCTGCGGCGAGCCGACACCGGGCCGCCTTGCTGGCGATCGTGGTCTGGAAGGTGATCAGGTTCAGCAGACCGGTCTCGACCAGCTGCGCCTCGGCGAGCGGTGCCGTGACCTCGAGCAGCGGCTCGTCGGCGAAGACGATCCGCCCCTCCGGCACCGCCCGCACGTCTCCGGTGAACCGGAGCGGGGCCAGCGCCGCCACGGTCGACTCGTCGAACCCCTGGACGTCCCGCAGGTACGCCAGCTCGTCGTCGGCGAACGAGAAGGTCTCCAGAAACGTCAATGCGTCGTCCAGCCCGGCGGCCACCAGGAAGCCGCGGTGGTCCGGCAACCGGCGGGAGAAGAGGCTGAAGGTGGCGGGTGCGGTCAGGTCGTGGCGCAGGTAGCTGGCGGCCATTCGAAGCTCATAGAGGTCGGTACGGAGACCGGTCATGTCGCCTCCTCCACGGGTGTCCGGACCGTCCGGCGTTGGGCGGTCCGGACACCACCAACTCTGGTCGAAGGAGGGTCGGTGGGTGCCGGGAACGGAACATGCACCGCCAACGTGTCGAGCAGCTCCGGATCAGCGCAGTCGGCGGGCGGTGAAGCCCGGCGGTGGGCTGGCGATCGACTCCTGGGCCGCGACCAGCTGAAGCTCCCGGGTACCCGCCGCCAACGTGGCCTCGAAGATCCGGAAGACGCTGGCGCTGGTGCGCTCCAGCGCGGTCGCGGGCGAGGCGGTGGTCCACAGGTGCGCGAGGTAGAGCGCGGCCGTGACGTCACCGCCACCATTCGGCGTGATCGGCAACATCGGTGTGGTCACCGCCCAGGCGCCCTCCTCCGAGACGGCCACCAGCTCCAGCTGCTCCTCCGGCAGGTCCCGGTGGAGCACGCTGGTGACCAGCACGTGCCGTGGACCGGTCGCCCGCACCTTGTCGACCGCCGCGAGTAGCTCCGCCAGCGTCTCGGTCCGACCGCCGGCAAGGTATTCCAGCTCGAACTGGTTGGGGGTGATGATGTCGGCGTTCGGCACGACCTCGTCCCGCAGGTACTCCGGGATGCCGGGACGAGCGAACATCCCCCGCCCCACGTCCCCCATCACCGGATCGCAGCAGTAGACGGCGGCGGGGTTCACGGCTTTCACCCGGCGGACCGCGTCGATGATCACCTCACCCATCGCCGGGTCGCCCTGGTATCCAGAGAGCACCGCATCGGCCTGGGCAAGCACTCCACGGTCGCCGATGCCCGCGATGACCTGGGCGACATCCGCGGGTGCCAGCAGCGGCCCACGCCACGACCCGTAGCCGGTGTGGTTGGAGAAGTGGACCGTCAGTACCGGCCACACCTCGTGCCCGAGGCGTTGCAGCGGAAAGACGGCGGCTGAGTTACCGACGTGACCGTAGGCAACCGACGACTGGATTGACAGGATTCGCACCCGACCATCATCGTGGTTGGGGCCGCGCCAGTTCCCACCACCCCCGCCCCGGCGTGCCCGTTCAGCAGGACCGGCGCGGAGTGGAGGTAGTATCGCGGCAGCTCAGAAGGGGGACTCGACATGTCCGATACTACCCACGACCGGCCCACACCCGGCGCCGGCCGTCCGGACGAGGTGAGCGATCCACTGCTGTGGGGGCTGGCCCTCGGCGTGGCGGACGCGCACCAGCCGGACGCTACAGGCACCGACTGTGTGAACCTGCTCTGCGCCGGCCAGAGCTGGCCCTGCACCGCCTGGCAGTCCGCCCAACGCGCGCTCCGCATGGCCCAGACCCCACCCGGGCAACGCCCCACCGACCCGTCGGAGGGGCGGGCGGACGAGTGGAACGCGCCCCACCCCCACCCGCCGTGGTCCACCGCGCCGGAGCAGCAGCGCCGCGGCGACATCGCCGCCTGAGCGCTGGCCATCGGGCGGCGGCGCCGCCGCGCGCACCGCTACTGGGAGGGCGTCGGGAGCACCGACGCCCTCCGCGCGGCTCAGAGGGTACGAGCGAGACGCTCGGCGAGGATCCGAGTGAAGCGGGACGGGTCAGCCAGTTCGCCTCCCTCGGCGAGCAACGCCATTCCGTACAGCAGCTCGGCGGTCTCCTTCAGTGACTCCTCGGTGGCACCCTGCTCCCGAGCTTTGCGCAACCCACTGACCAGCGGGTGCGTCGGGTTCAGCTCGAGGATCCGCTTGACCTGCGGTACCTCGTGCCCCATGGCGCGGTACATCTTCTCCAGCGTCGGCGTGATGTCCTGCGCGTCACCGACCACGCAGGCCGGTGAGGTGGTCAGCCGGGCGGAGAGGCGGACCTCCCGGACCTGGTCGGCGAGGGCACTGCCCAGCCAGGAGAGCAGGTCGGCGTACTCGGTGCGCTGGCGCTCCCGTTCGGCCTCGGCCGCCGAGCGCTCCTCCTCGGTGTCCAGGTCAACCTGGCCCTTGGCGACCGAACGCAGCGTCTTGCCCTCGTACTCGCCGACCCGCTCGACCCACACCTCGTCGACCGGGTCGGTGAGCAGCAGCACCTCGAAGCCCTTGGCCCGGAACGCCTCCATGTGCGGCGAGTTCTCGATGGTGGTGCGGTTCTCGCCGGTGGCGTAGTAGATGTCGGTCTGGCCGTCCTTCATCCGCGTGACGTAACCGGCGAGGTCGGTCGGCTCGGCCGAGTCGTGGGTGGAGGCGACGGAGAGGAGTTCCAGGAGCGAGTCCCGGTTCTCCGTGTCGTCGATCAGCCCCTCCTTGACCACAGCGCCGAACTCGGTCCAGAAGGTGCGGTACTTCTCCGGTTGGTCAGCCTTGAGGTCCTTGACGGTGGCGAGGATCTTCTTGACCAGGCGGCGGCGGACCACCTGAATCTGCCGGTCCTGCTGGAGTAGCTCACGGGAGATGTTGAGCGACAGGTCGTGCGCGTCCACCACACCCTTGACGAAGCGCAGATAGCCCGGCATCAGCGCCTCGCAGTCATCCATGATGAAGACGCGCTTGACGTAGAGCTGCACGCCACGTCGCCCCTGCGGGGAGAAGAGGTCCAGCGGTGCGTGGGTGGGCAGGAAGAGCAGCGCCTCGTATTCGAACGTGCCCTCCCCCCGCATGTGCACGACCTCGAGCGGGTCGGCCCAGTCATGGCTGACGTGCTTGTAGAACTCGTGGTACTCGGCCGGTTCCACCTCGTCGCGGGACCGCGCCCAGAGCGCCTTCATCGAGTTGAGCGTCTGCACCTCGGTGGTCGGCTCGCCCCCGTCGGCGCCGGGCTGCTCAACCGCCATCCGGATCGGATGGGCGATGAAGTCGGAGTACCGCTTGACGATCTGCCGAATCGTCCACTCGGCGGCGTAGTCGTGCAGGTTGTCCTCGGAGTCGACCGGCTTGAGGTGCAGCGTGACCGCCGTTCCCTGCGGAACGTCCGTGGCTGAGGCGATCGTGTATGTGCCCTCCCCGCTCGACTCCCAGCGGGTGCCATCGGTCGCCCCCGCCTCGCGGGTCACCAGGACAACGCGGTCGGCGACCATGAACGCCGCGTAGAAGCCGACGCCGAACTGGCCGATCAGCTCCTGCGACGCCTCCGCGTCGGCTGACTCGCGCAGCTTGCGGAGCAGCTCTGCGGTGCCGGACTTGGCGATCGTGCCGATCACCTGGACGACCTCGTCCCGGGACATCCCGATCCCGTTGTCCCGCACGGTCAACGTCCGCGCGTCCGGGTCGACCTCGATCGCGATGTGCAGATCGGCGGTGTCGACGTCAAGATCTTTGTCCCGCAGCGACGCCAGGCGCAACTTGTCCAACGCGTCGGAGGCGTTCGAGACCAACTCGCGTAGGAAGACATCCTTGTTCGAGTAGATCGAGTGAACCATCAGCTGGAGCAGCTGGCGTGCCTCAGCCTGGAACTCCAACGTCTCACTACTCACGCCGTGTCCTTTCGTCCGCATATCCGGATCGTCGGCGGACAGTGACGCCCCCGACGACGTGTCGCCCGAAAGGATACGAGCACCGTCTGCGGGACGGGGGGGCGACGCCCCGACCGGCCGGTGCGCCTGATCACGCCCGACGGTGCCCCTGCCCACGACGACGCCGCCTCGGCTCACGACGGGGGTGGCGGGCCAAGCGCACGATCAGCGCCGCCAGCCCACCTATCCCGACCCCGACCCCGGCCGCGACCAGCAGCGGCCCGGGGCCGGTCAGCCCCTCCGGGAGCGAATTGTCGGCGGCGGGCCGGGCATCGGCGGCCGACGGCACGGCGGCTGGCGCGGTGGCCGACGGCGCGGCGGTCAACTCCCCCGGCTCGACGAGTCGACCGACCGACGTCTCCCGCGGCAGCGCGAAGCCCCAGTCGAGCAGGGCGGCACCCTGCTCCCAGCCACGCAACGGCCGCGCCTCGGCGCCCAGCAACGTCACCACCAGGCGCCGGCCCGCACGCTCGGCGGCGCCAACGTATGTGTGCCGGGCCAACGTGGTGAAGCCGGTCTTGCCACCCAGCGCCCCTGGGTACTGGTCGATGAGGGAGTTCCCGTTCTGGATCTGGAATCCCTTCCTGCCGAGCGCCTCCTGGTCGGGGATCTGGTGGGTTTCGGTCAACGCATACCGCTGGAAGGCCGGCTCAGCGAAGCAGGCCCGGGCGATCAGCGCGAGATCGTACGCACTCGTGAACTGGCCCGGCCCGTCCAACCCGGACGGGGTAACCGCGTGCGTCTGCCGGGCGCCCAACTCCTCAGCGAACTCGTTCATCGCGCGGACGCCCCCGGCTCGGCCCTCGGCACCGCCGCCGAGGCGGGCGAGGACATTCGCCGCGTCGTTGCCGGATTGCAGCAGCAGGCCAAGCCAGAGCGTCTCCACCGGATACCGCCCGCCGACGAGCAGGCCGACCGCCGACGAGCCGGGCTCGATGTCCAGATCCTCCTTCGTCACCGTGACCACCTGCTGCGGGTCAAGGTCCGGCAGCAGGGCGGCGGTCAGCAGCAACTTCTGCACACTCGCCGGGGTGGCGTACTCGTGCGGACCGCACGCACCCAGCACCTCACCGGTGTCGAGGTCCGCGACCAGCCAGGAGCTCGCGGTCACCTCGGGCGGCTGGGCTGCACCGGCCGGGACCACCAGGCCGGAGGTGGCCAGTGCCGCCCCGCCGACCACCTGGTCCTCAGCCACCGCCGGCGGCGGGGAGGGACGGGACGGCGTCGATGCCGACATGCTGGCCTGTGGGCACGGCACCACCGTCGGCGTGGGGGCGGCGGCGGCCGACGCGGGCACCAGGACGGGAAGTAGCAGGACGCTTGAGGCAGCGGCCAGTCGCCGATTTCTCACGTCCGGGATCCTAGCTAATAAAGATCAGCAAATCGGGCACGGGCACATACCGCCGTCGGGAGGTAGCGCCGCCCGTGCCCGACCTCAGGCCAACGGCCGCTTGAGGTGATAGCGGTGCACCTCGGTGCTGCCCTGGACGTTGTTCACGTCCTCGGCCGCGGCGACCAGCTCCCATCCCTCACGCCCGACCCGGTTGAGGTGGGCGATCGCGGTGTCGCCGTAGCTGGTGACATCTCGGCGGGATCCGTCTGGGCCGTACCAGACGAAACTGACGTGAAAGCTGCGGCCCTGCCCTTGGTAGCGGCGGACCAGCAGTGCGTATTCCCAAGCGACCATGGACTCCATTATGGGTGTCCATCGAGGACCACCAACAAGGGGGTGGTTACTCCTTGCCCTTCTGTGAACGCGAAGAGTCAACGTAGCCTGATCTCGCGTCCCGCCGCGTCACCTCGCCCGCGACCAGCTCAGCGAGCCGATCCAACCCGCGGTCGATGTCGTCCCGGGTGACCGCGCTGACCGACAACCGCAACGCGTGCACCGGCACACCATCGCCGTAGAAGTGCGCCATCGGGGTCCAGAGCACCCCATACTTCCCGGCGGAGCGGTGCAGCAGCGCATCGTCCACCGGAAACGGCACGGTGACCACCACGAAGAACCCGCCAGCGGGCACCGTCCAACGCACGGACGAGCCGGCCGGGAACCGGCTACCCAAGCCGTGAACCAGGTGGCGCAGGTTGTCGGCGTACACGGTGCGCTGGCGGACCGTGGCCGCCACCAGGCTGCAGTCGTGGGCGAGAAGCACGCCGCCGACCACCGCCTGGGCCACCGGCGAGGTATTCACCGAAACCATGCTCTTGACCTTGGCCAACTGGTCGGCGAGGAGACCGCTCCCCCCACCGGCATTCGGCACCGGCTGGTCGGCCACCACATAGCCGACCCGGGCGCCCGGTAGCACCGTTTTCGCGAACGACCCCAGGTAGACCACCTGACGATTGGTGTCCAAGGCCTTCAACGTGGGCAGCCGCCGGCTCTCCGTGACCGGGAAGAGTCCGTACGGGTTGTCCTCGATCAGCAGCAGCTCCTTCTCGGCGGCCAGGTCCAGCAGGGCCCGGCGGTCAGACAACGAGATGCTGGCACCCGACGGATTGGCAAAGTCGGGCATCAGATAGCAGGCGCGTGGGCGCAGCCCTTCGGCCCGGGCCTGGTCCACCTGATCGCGTAGGTCCGCCAGGTCCACCCCGGAGTCCGTCGTCGCCACCGGGCGAACCGGAAAATCCAGCAGCCGCGCCGCGCCGGTGAGCCCCACATAGGTCGGCGCCGCCGCGAGCAGGACGTCCCGGGGACCGGTGCGTAGCGCCCGCAACACCAGGAACATCGCCTCCTGGCACCCGACGGTCACCACGATCGCCTCCGGGTCGACCGTCATCCCCTCGTCCACGGCGAGGTTCCGGGCGACCAGGTGGTGCACGATCCCCTTGGTCCGCCCGTACTGGAACAGGGTGCGACGCACCTGCCCCGAATCCTGCCCAAGGTCATCGACCAGGTGCTGCCGAAAGATGTCCAAATACCGGTGCAGCGCCGAGAACTCAAAGAACTCCTCGTACGGCCGGCCAGCGGCAAGCGACACCGCGTCCGGGTAGTCCTGCGCCACCTCGTTGAGAAAGTTCATCGAGTTCAGGGCCGGATCCCCGAGCGCCGGATGCAGATCGGCCAGGTGTAGTTCCATCATCACTGCACCGTCGTCGTCCGCAGTTGCCGTGCCGCCGCCACGTCGGCGCACCCCGCCAGCGTGAGCGCGTCCCGAAACTCATCAGCCAGTAGTGCCAGGGCCTTCTCGGCACCGGCCCGGCCACCGGCCGCCAACGCCCAGAGCAGCGGGCGGCCCACCAGGACTCCCCGTGCGCCGAGGGCGAGAGCCCGCAACACGTCCACTCCGCCCTGAACACCGCTGTCCAACAGCACCTCGCACCGGTCGCCCACCGCGTCAACGACCGCGGGCAGCGCGGTGGCGGTGGCGGGTGCGCCGTCCAACTGGCGTCCCCCGTGGTTGGAGACCACCACCGCGTCCGCCCCGGCCGCCACCGCGCGGGCGGCATCACGCGGATCGAGCACCCCTTTGACGACCAGCGGGACCGCGGTCCGCTCCCGCAGCCACTCCAGGTCGTCCCAGCTCACGGCCGGCGCGAAGACCGCACCGGTGTGCGCGGCCACGGCGGATACGCCCGGGGTGGCCGAGTGGGCGAGACTGTCCCGGCCGGTGGGTAGGTTCGCGGCGACCACATCCGCGGGAATGGCGAACGAGTTACGCAGGTCCCGCAGCCGACGGCCGAGAATCGGCACGTCCACGGTGAGCACCAGCGCGGTGCAGCCCGCCGCTTCGGCCCGGTCCAGCAGCTCGGCGACGAGCCCCCGGTCCCGCAGCCAGTAGAGCTGGAACCACACGTCGCCGCCGGCTCGCGCGACCTGTTCGATCGGGATGCTGCCGAGTGTGCTGGCCACATATGGGATGCCGGCCGCGCCGGCCGCCGCGGCAAGGGCCAACTCCCCGTCGGGGTGCACCAGCCGCTGGTATGCCATCGGCGCGACCGCCACCGGCAGCGCATGGGCCGCCCCCAACAGCCGGGCGTCGGTCGATGGCGTCGGCGAACCGCACAGTACGCGGGGTAGCACGCCGGTCCGGTCCAGGGCCCGTCGATTCGCGGCCAGCGTCGTCTCGGCGCCACTGCCGCCGGCCACGAAGTCCCACACCTCCGGTGGTAGTACCGCCCGGGCGAGGTCGGCGAAGTCGGCTAGGGCGACCGGCGGCTCGCCGGGCAGCACGACCGGCGGCTCAGTCATCGTCGGCCGATGTCCGACGGAAGCGGCGACGCAGGAAGGTCGCGGCCGCGGCCTGCGCCTGCCGGCCCGCTTCGAAGACGCCGGGCATGGTGAAGAAGCCGTGGACCATGCCCGGGTACCGGGTACAGACGGTCTGCACGTCGGCGAGGCGAAGCCGGTCGGCGTACCGTTCCCCCTCGGCGCAGAGCGGGTCGTACTCGGCGGTGACCACAAACGCCGGCGGCAGACCGGTCAGGTCACCGGCGAGTAGCGGCGACGCGAGTGGGTGTTGGGCGTCGGTCGGGTCGGCCAGGTAGTGGGACCGGTACCAGGCGACCGAGCGACGGTTGAACAGCAGCGGATCCGTGTCGCCGGGCGGCTCGATCGTCTGGTCGGTGTTCGGGTAGACCAACAACTGCGCTACCAGCCGGGGACCGTCCTGCTGGGCCAGCAGCGTGACCGCGGCGGCCAGGTTGCCACCCGCGCTGTCCCCGCCCACCGCGAGCCGCTCCGGGTCTGCGTCGAACTCCGTCGGATGCGCCGCGATGTGGCGCAGGGCAGCGTGGCAGTCTTGCACGGCCGCCGGGAACGGGTGCTCGGGAGCCAGCCGGTAGCCGACGGTGATCACCTGGCAGGGCACCGCGTTGGCCAGTCGCCGACAGACCCCGTCGGCGGTGTCGATGCTGCCCAGCGTCCACCCACCGCCAAAGAAGTAGAGCAGTGTCGGCAGCGGCCCGGTCCCGGCGGGACGGTACACCCGGACTGGTATCTCCCCGGCCGGTCCGGGGAGGCGCGCGTCGCGTACCTCGTGGACCGGCTCGACCGGGCCGGAGCCGGCCCGGATCGCGGCGAGGTCAGCCGCCCGGGCTTCGGCGAGGGTTTGCGTGTACAGCGGTGGGGTGCCGGCCGCCGCACGGCTCGCCCGGTACGCCTCCGCCTCCGGATGCAGGCTCACACCACCCACCCCGTGCCGTTTGGTCGCTCACTCACGGATGCTCCCTTCCCCTCGGGCTGACCGAGAGGTTGTCGATTCCACGTAGGAAGATGCCACCGCGGTGCCCGGTTCCAGGGCGCCGAGCCGGCGCGGTGTGCTGGAGGTCGGCGTAGCCGGGAGGGAATCCTGCCGGCCCGGCGGCTGTAGGGACGGTTGGCGGCCCCTCGATGTCCAGCACGGCACCTCCCCACGATACGGCGGTTCGGGCGACGGGGTCCTCCGCCGCCCGAACCGATGTCACAGACCGAGCAGGCGCAACGACACGGCGCCGGCCATGGCCTGGTTACCCGCGTCGTTCGGGTGAATGTGGTCCCCCGAGTCGTACGCCGGCAACAGTCGACTGGGCTGCTCCGGGTCGCGCAGCACCCGATCGAAGTCAATGACCCCGTCGAACTCCTTGCTGGTGCGCAGGTACTCGTTCACCGTCTGCCGGGTCGCCTCCTTCTCCGGCGTCCACACGCCCGGCTCGCCGTGCCCCTCGTACGGCGTCAACGTGCCCACCAGGCTCCGCAGGCCACGTGCCTTGACCTGCTGGTTGATCTGTCGGAGCGACGCGATGATCGCCTCGGCGGAGTCGTCGGACATCCAGATGTCGTTGATGCCCAGGTGGGTGATCACGGCCTGCGCGCCGTTCTGGGCGAAGATGTCCTCGTCGAGCCGGGCGAGCGCGTTCGGCCCCAACTCGTTGTAGCCGGGGAACCCGCCAGCTCCCGGCTCCGCACCCTCGTGGTTGAGCCGGTTCCCGGCGAGACTCATGTTGAGCACGGCCGGGGTCCGGGAATCCGGACGGGCATCGATAAACCGATCGGCCAGCAGGTCCGGCCAGCGCTTGTTGGCGTTGAGGGTGCTGCCGTTGCCGTCGGCGATCGAGTCACCGAAGATCACCACTGACCCGGGACTCTTGCGCCGCTGCACATCGACGCCGGACAGGAAGAACCAGCAGCAGTCCGCAAGCCTCGACAGACCGGCGCCGGTATCCGAGGTGAGATCATCATCGCCGATGAAGCTCGTCTGGCGGGACGTGCCGTGGAAGGTCACCGGGCCGGTCAGGACCGGGTAGTAGACCGTGACCACGAGGTCCTGCTGGTCACCGATCGGGAAGGCGATCGGGTCACTGATCAGCTCGGCACCCTGGTTCATCGTGGCCGAGGCTGCCCCACCGAACGTCAGCTCCCGCACCGAGGTCGGATCGATGTCGGACAGATCATCGGGAGTCGTCTCGTCCGGCCGGGCAATCGTCGCCCGACCGACCTCGACGGGCTGCTCGCCGTACATGTTGCTCAACCGGACTCGCAGTACCGACCCCCCCACCGTGGTGTGCACGATGTTCCGGATGGTCTGGTCCTCAAGGCCCCGGTTGGTCAGGCCGCCCGAATTGCCCCGGGCCACCGCGGTCGCCCAACTCGCGGCCCAGGTTTCCTTTCCGTGCTTCGCCACCCCGGCCGACGAATCCGCATTCGCCACCAGGCTGGGACTAGCCATCATCAGCAGTGCGGCGGTAGCCGCCACAAAATGCCATTTCTTCGGAGTCGACATTGATCCTCCATTGTTGGCAAACCCAGCGTCCATCCCGGCCGCTGCCGGCGCTCAACTGGGCATGCTGCGGAACGTATCCGGCACCGTGTGGAGGCGTCAATCAACCTGATCGACGTGATCACGTGTCCTGCTGGACTGGCCGAAAGCCCCCTTCGGCTCGTGATCGGTTCCGTTGTCTGTCCTAGGCTCGCAGGTGCTGGCGCGGTCGCCCGCGGCCCGCACCGATGCCCCGGGCACTCGCCCTGGGCACATCGCTGCCACAGAGGGGAGCGTCCGGATGGCCAACCGACCGCAGCCGGGCTACGTGAACCAGGCATTGGCACTTTTCGCCGATTTCGGTGACCGCGACGCAATCGTTGCCGGCGCACGTCGGCTGACCTATGCCGACGTGCACGCCCAGGTATGCGGATTCGCCACCGCAATGCTCCGCCGCGGAATCCGACCCGGTGCCGCGGTGCTGGTGTCGCTCGGCAATCCGCTGGAAGGGCCGCTGCTACAGCTCGCGCTGCACCTACTTGGCTGCCGTACGATGTGGATCGCTCCGGTGACCTCCCATCGGGAGATCAAGGAGTTCGTCGAACTCGCCCGGCCCGACGCCCTGCTCTACGACGCCCGCGATTCGGCCAACATCGGGGCAGAGCTGGCCGCGGGGCTGGGTGACCGGCCGGTGCTCCGCCTCGGCGTGGACCTGCTCCCCGTACCGGCCGGGGCTGACCTGCCCGCCCCGGCGTCGGCGGCGGAATCTCTCCTGCAGACCTCCGGCACCACCGGCACTCCGAAGCTGGTGCGGCACCAGGAGAGCTTCTACGCCCAGATCCTCGCCCTGGCCGCCGGCTTCCGCACCGCCGGGTTGCCGCTGCTGCGGCACCTGTCCTACTCCCCGATGTGGCTGGCCAGCGGCCAGATCACCACCCTGTTCAATCTCTTCACCGGCGGCGTGCTGTTTCCCCGGGAGGGCTGGGACGCGGCGGAGTTCATCCGGACCGTGCCGACCGAGCGGATCACCTCCACCTTCCTGACCCCGCCGATGCTCTACGAGGTGCTCGATCACCCCGCCCTGCCCGGGGCGGACTTCTCCTCGATGTTCATGTTCAACGTGGGCGCCGGTCCCGCCGCACCTGCCCGGCTGCGCCAGGCGATCACTCGGTTCGGTCCGGTGCTGCGCATCGTGTACGGGCTCAGCGAGGCGGTGGTGGTGACCGCGCAGCCGGGCCTGACCGAGGACCCGGAACACCCGGAGCGACTGCGCTCCTGTGGGGAGCCGTACGGCGACGTGCGGATCGAGATCCGCGGCCCGGACGGGACGGTCCTGCCACCTGATGTGGACGGTGAGGTGTGGGTACAGACCGCGCTCCGCTTCGCCGGCTACCACGGCAACCCTGACCTGACCGCGGACACCCTGGTGGACGGTTGGGTTCGCACCCGAGATGTCGGCCACCTCGACCCGGACGGCTACCTGTACCTGGTCGACCGGCTGCAGGACCGAATCCTCACCCGTCGGCGTAGCTGGCCGATCTACTCCCGGCCGATCGAGGACGCGCTGGCGGGGCATCCCGACGTCCGGGCGGCGGCGGTGATCGGCGTGCCCGACGAGGTCGCCGGCGAACTGCCGTACGCCTACGTGGTGCCGCGGCCCGGCGCGGCGGTGACCGGCGCGGAACTGATCGATGTGGTGACCGCCGCACTCAGCGACACCTGGGCACCCGGCGAGGTGGAGTTCGTCGCCGCGCTGCCCCTGAACCGCGCCAACAAGGTCGACAAACGGGCCCTGCGGGCGCGGTACACGGCCAGCCACCCGTCGGCCGTCGAGCACCCGGAGGCATCGATCGGCCGTCGCGCGTGACCCCACGGCGCGAGCTGGTCGCGCTCGTCGGTGCCAACCTGCTGTCCAATCTCGGTAGCCGAATATCGATCATCGCCATTCCCTGGCTGGTGTTGGAGACAACCGGTAGCCCGGCGAAGATGGGGCTGGTCGCCGCCGCCGAGACCCTGCCCTACCTACTCTCCAGCGGCCTCGGCCCCCCGCTGGCCGACCGGATCGGTCTGCGCCGCACCTCGATCCTCGCCGACCTGGGTAGCGCCGCACTGATGGTGGCGGTGGCCCTCACCCCGTGGCTCGGCTTCGGCGCGCTACTGATCCTGGTGGCCCTGGTGGGCGCGCTGCGCGGCGTCGGTGACCGGGTCAAGCAGGCGATGTTCCGCCCGGCCGCGGAGGCTGCCGGGGTCCGGCTGATCCGGCTCACCTCGATCTACGACGGGCTGTCCCGGCTGATGACCCTACTCGGGGCGAGCCTCGGCGGCCTGCTCATCTGGTGGCTCGGAGCCACCCTGGCGATTCTCGTTGACGCGGCGACCTTCGCGGTCTGCGCGCTACTGATCTCCACCCTGGTGCGTCACCGCACCGGTAGCCCGGCCAGCTCTACGCCGGAGCGCTATTCGCGGGCACTCGCCGGCGGCCTCCGGTATCTCCGGCAGGACCGGATGGTGCTCACCATGCTGCTGGTGATCTCCGCACTGAACATGGTGGTGAACGCGAGTGTCGCGGTCTACATCCCGCTCTGGGTGGCAGACGTGTTGGGCAACCCGGCCGGGCTGGGGCTGGTGCTCGGTGCCTTCACCGCCGGAGCCCTACTGGGCAACGTGCTGTTCACCAGCTTCGGCTCGCGGCTACGTAGGGATCTGACCTTCGCGATCGGCGCCGCGGTCAGTGGCCCACCCCGGCTGCTGGTCCTGGCCCTCAGCGACAATCTCACCGTGGTGGTCGTGGTGACCTTCGTATCCGGAATCGGCATCGCCGTGGTCAACCCGCTGCTCGGGGTCGCGCTGTACGAACGTCCCCCGGCCGAGCTCCAGGCCCGGGTGATCGGGCTGGCCGGTGCGCTTGCCTTCGCCGGTCTACCCCTGGGTGCGCTGCTCGGTGGCGCGTCCGTCACCATCCTCGGCCTCGAGTCCGCGCTGCTGACCGCGGCCCTGTTCATCTTCATCGCCACCGCTGTTCCCCTCGCCGCCCTCGTACGCCGGATGCGGACCAAACCGCCCTTGGCCAACGCCTCCGAGCAGGGACGGATTTCCGCTTAGCGCCCCGGCGTCTCCTGCGCTAGCGTCCGGACATGGCAACGGCGTACAGCGAAGCAACCGATCCTTACTGCCTGCGGGCGCAGGAGCGCCATGCTCTGCTCCAGGGACATCCGTGGCGACGTTTCGTGGTGCTGGGCGACAGCGTCGCGGAAGGACTCTGCGAACCGGTAGACGGCTACTCGGAGGTGCAGTGGGCCGATCGGATCGCCGCCGAGCTGCGCGCCCGGGCGCCGGAACTCGTCTACCGAAATCTCGGGTTGCGCGGGCTGCGGGCGGACCAGGTCCGGGCCAGCCAGCTCGGTCCGGCGCTGGAGTTCGAACCGGATCTTGCCCTGGTCGTCTGCGGCGGCAACGACGCGTTCCGACCCGGTTACGACCCCGCCGCGGTGGACGCCGAGATCACCCGGATGGTCGAGGCGCTACAGCACGCCGGGGCGACGGTCATCACGGTCGGGATGTTCGACGTGTCGCACAGCCCCGCCGTGCCCGAGCCGCGCCGCGCCGGCCTCGGTCGGCGTCTGCGCCGGCTGGCCGAACACACCCGTGCGGTGGCCAACCGTCTCGGCACCGTCCATGTGCATCTGACCGACCACCCGCTGACCGCCGACCCCTCCATCTACAGCAGCGACGGCCGCCACGGAAGTGCCCGCAGCGACGCCGTCGCCGCGGCGGAGACGCTCCGTAGCCTCGCGCACCATCTCGGTGCGACGAGCGCTGACCGGAGCAGCCCCCGCTGACGGAGCGGCCAGCGCTGACCGGAGCAGCCCCCGCTGGCCGGGGGCCGGCTCCCGGTGGGAACGGACCCCACACGACGAGTCAGGACGGCGGCGGGTCCGTCACCAGCAGGCCGGAGATCAGCACACCGCGGGCCAGGTTGAGCACTCCCGCGCTACCGGGGTAGCCGATGCGAACGCAGGCACCCGCCGGCTGCCGGCCGAAGAGATACGGGGCGATGCTGTACGGCACCTCCGCGGTGACCAACTCCCCGGTCTCCATGTGCACGAACTCCACCGGTACGTCGTCGGCGCGCACATAGCGTTGCAGGATGAAGCCGCCCTGCCGGGCGAACCGGCCCACCGCCTCCCGCCAGGCGTCCGCGTCGGTTTCCCGGCCGATCAGCACGTCCACCCCGGCGGACCCACCGGACGGCTTGACCACCAGGTCGTGCCGGTCCGCCACCGCCTGCTCGACCAGGTCCGGACCGAACAGCCAGGTCTGCGGCACATACCGGTGAATCAGATCCCGGTCAGCTGTCGGTAACGCATCAGCGTCCGCCCAGAGCCAGGCGAGCACCTGCTTGTTTCCGAGCAGCCACGCCGCCGCCGACACCCACATCGGGACGGATCCCGCCCGTACCGCCGCCTCCAGGGCGTCCGCCCCGGCGCTGGGCGTGAGGCGGTTCGGTACGAAGAGCCGGAACAGCCCGTCAACCGGGGCGCCCCGAATGACCAGCCGCCCCTCGGTGTCCCGGGTGGCCTCGGCAACCGGTGCCACGACCAGATCCAGGCCGGCGACGGCGGCGGCGCGGTCCACCACCGGCGCCAACTTCCGGTAGAAGCGCTCCGGGACCTCCAGCCCCGGGTACTCGGCGTCAAAGTCGATCAACAATGCGAGCCGCGCCCCGGCCGCCAAGCCAAGACCGTCTCGAATCGCTGCGAACCGCAGGTCCACCGCGGAGGGCGCCGGTTCCATCCGGACCCCCCGGTCGAGGCCCCGCCGCCGGTAGAGCTCAACGAACCGGCGCACCGTCGTGTCGGCGTCGAGCGCCCCACCGAGACTACTGTCGATGTTGTACTCCACCACCCGCGGCACTCCGTCGCTCAGCAGCACGTCCGGCCGGAACCCGGCCAGCAACGCCTCTGTGAGCGGCTCGGCCTCGTCGAGCAGCCGGTTCTGCCCCACCGGCATCCCGAGCAGGTGGCGTAGCTCCCCCGCCGTCCTGGCCCGCCGTCGACACGACTCGAAGATCAGCTGGGCGAGCCGGTCACAGACGGAGTTGAGCACCCGCAGCGAGGTCCGGTCCATCACCGGTGGTCGGGCCAGCCGCCACTGCTGATTGTACGAAGCCCGGCCATCGAAGATATCGCGCCAGGACTCCACCCCGGCAGAGACCAGGTCGGCGCGAAGGTCAACGGGCAGGTCCAGCCAGGCCTGCGCGGCGGACGGCCAGCGGTAGTCAACGTCGATCATGTGGTCATCCATCCTTGGTGACGTGGGCGATGGCCTGCCGCAGCAGCTCACGGCCCGGTTGTACGGCTCGGTCCAGGGCCGGGGCGAACGGCAGCACCGCACCGTCCGGACGGGTTACCCGACGCGGCGGCGCCTGCAGTCGTACCTGCTCGACCACGGTGGCGATGACCTCGCCGGCGATGCCGCAGGAACGGTTGGAGTCGTCGACCACCACCAACCGCCCGGTCCGGGCGACCGAGCCGAGCAGTCCGTCCCAGTCGAACGGGTACAGGGTGCGTGGGTCGAACACCTCCACCGAGACCTCGCCGGCCAGTTCGTCGGCGACGGCGAGCGCATCGTGCACCAGGTGCCCGACCGCGACCACCGTCACGTCGGCTCCGGTTCGATGCACTCGCCCCCGCCCCAACGGCACCGGCACCGGGTCGCTGACCTCGGCCCGGAGCTCAAGCGCCGCGGCCGGGGCGAACACCACCACCGGGTCGTCGCAGCGGATCGCCGACACCAGCAGGCCGTACGCGTCCGCCGGGGTGGCCGGCACCACGGTGGTCACCCCGGCATGAGCGAAGAGGCTGTACGGATGGTCGGAGTGCTGCCCCGCCCACCCGGTACGCGACCCGGACCCGGGCACCAGGTAGGTGACCGGCACCGCGCACTGACCACCGGTCATCAACGGAAACTTGTGCGCGTGGTTGACGATCTGTTCGAAGACCAGAAACAGCAGTGCGGGGATCTGGAACTCCACCACCGGCCGTGCCCCGGTCAACGCCGCACCGGTGGCGAAGCTGGTGAACGCCTGCTCCGAGAGCGGGGTGTCGCGGACCCGCTCGGGGCCGAAACGCTTCAGTAGCCCGGCGGTGACCGCCGACGCGGCGACCCGGATGTCCTCCCCGAGCAGGAACACCTCCTCGTCCCGGGCCAACTCGTCGGCGAGCGCCCGGTTGAGCGCCCTGCGGTAGGACAGCCGCGGCATCTATCCACCTCCGGTGCGGGCGGTCAGCCCACTGGCGTACAGGTACTCCAGCGCGGTGGCGGGGTCGGGCTCGGCGGCGGCGAGCGCCTGCGCGACCGCCGCCTCCAGCACCGCCTCCACGTCGGCGTCGACCGCCGCCCGATCGCCGGCCGACAGCCGGGAGCCGGCGATCCGCACCGGGTCCCGGGAGCGCCCCCGAGCGACCTCCGCCGGCGAGCGATAGTCGAGGCGGACCGCGTGTTCGAAGGTGTGGTGGGCGTCAAAGCGGAACGTGCGGGCCTCCAGGAACTCGGGAGCACCGTCGGCGCGCATCCGGGCGAGGGCGGCGGCGGTCCGGGCGTGCACGGCGGCCGGGTCCTGCCCGTCCACCGTGCTCGCTCGAATACCGAACGCCTCCGCTCGCGCCGGGATGCTGCCCGCCACCGCGTCGGCCACCGGCATGGTGGTCGCGTAGCCGTTGTTCTCGCAGACGAACAGCACCGGCACCCGCCAGAGTGCGGCCAGGTTGAACGCCTCCAGCAGCATCCCCTCGTTGACCGCGCCGTCGCCGAGGAAGCTGACCCCCACCAGGTCCTCGCCCCGCCGACGCCGAGCCCAGACGGCGCCGGTCACGATCGCGCCGCCGGCACCGACGATGGCATTGGCGCCGAGAACTCCGACGGCGAAGTCAGCGGCGTGCATCGACCCACCCCGGCCTCGGTTCAGGCCCGTCACCCGACCACACAGCTCCGCCATCATCCGGGCCGGGTCAGCGCCCTTTGCGAGCACGTGCCCGTGCCCCCGATGGGTGCCGGCGACCACGTCGTCGGGGCGCAGCGCCGCACACACCCCAGCCGCGATCCCCTCCTGGCCCAGGTACGGATGAATGCCGCCGACGATGTGGCCGGAGCGGACGAGTTCGATCGCCCGCTCCTCGAACCGGCGGATCAGCCGCACCGTCCGGTAGAGCCGGATCGGGTCCGCTCCGCTCACCCGCGCCCCGATGCCGCTGCCGGGGCCCCCTTGACCGCGGCGAGGATGTCGTCCCACAACCGGGCGCGGGCGGCGAGCGCGGTGTTGACCGTGACTGCGCACTCCTGCCACTTGGCGTCGTCGTCGCCACAGAGGTCGGCGAGCATCTGCATGGCCATCGGCGTGTGCTGCTCGCCATCAACCTCGATGTGTCGCTCCAGGTAGTCAACGAACCGGGTCAATCGTCCGGACTGGTGGTTGACCGCGACCACCTGGGTGAACATCTCCGGGATCAGGTCCTCCCGACCGAACGCGAACGCGGCGGCCTGACAGTGCACCGGGGTGCTTTCGATGATCCGCCAGGTGGTGCTGGCGAACGCCGCGGACGGGGCGGGCACCCCGGCCGCAGCCAACGACTCGGTTACCGGTCCGCCGGCGCGCAGTAGATCAATCAACTTCTCCACCGGCTCGGTGTTGGCACCGGCCTCGGTCATGCCCTGTACGTACAGCTCGAAGTGGCTGAGGTAGCCCGCACCCAGCTCGTCACTCTCCTCCACCATCACGATGTCGTTGATCAGGCGGCGGCTGCCGGTCGGCCCGGTCGGGATCCAGGGCACCGTCACACAGGTGAGCTGCCGCTGCAGCGACTTGAGCAGGGACATGAAGTCCCAGACCGCGAAGACGTGGTGCTCCATGAAGGTGACCAGCGCCGAGTGGTTGTCCAGGCTGGCGTACAGCGGATGCTGGACCACCTGGTCCCGACGGTCGGTAACCGCCTTTTCCAACCGCTCGATCCCCGGGTGTGTCTTTCCCCAGTCGTACCGTGACATGACTCAGCCTCCCTGCTTGGCGTGACGACGCCAGATGACCGGGCAGTATTCGGGGTCCGCGTAGTCCGGCCGTCCGTCGTCGGTACGGCGAACCAGCACGTCGTGGTTGTACGCGGCGTTCTCGCCGGTGGAGAGCGGATACGCCCGCCACCGGTTGTCGCCGTCCTGCAGGTGCAGTGAGATCGCCTGGCGGGGCCGTCCGCTGACGTTCGCACCGCTGCCGTGGTAGGTCCGGCAGTGGTGGAAGCTCATGTGCCCCTTCGGGATCACCATCGGAATCTTGCGGATTTCGGCGTCGTTGTGTCCGGCGTTACGGGCCAGCATGTCGTCGAGTTGGTCGCGGTCGCGGTCGGCGAAGTGCCGCACCACGGTGTCGTCGGCGCCGACCTCGGCCCACTGGTGGGAGCCATCGACCATGACGATGGTGCCCAGCTCCTCCCCGCAGTCGTGGAACGGGATGAAGGCGGTCAGCATCCGCTCCGACGACGAGGACGCCCAGTAGTGCTTGTCGAAGTGCCAGGGCACGATGTTCGACGGCTCCCCGTCGAGCGGGGGCTTGAGGATCAGCGTGGACTGGAAGATCCGGATCTCGTCGGCCTGTGCCAGCCGGGCGGCGACCGCCCCGATCAGCCGCTTACGCAGGATCGCCCCGAGCCCGTCGTGCTCGTGGTGAACGTAGTCGTTGTGCCGCTGGACCGCGCCCCTGGCCGGTTCCCAGTAGGCGAGCTTCGGGGGCCGCACCGGTAGCCGGCGGTGCCGTTCACCGGCGTAGTACCGGTCGGTGGCCGCGGCGAGGGCGTCCACCTCGTCGTCGGTGAGCAGCTTCTTCGACAGATACCAGCCGTGCTCGGCGTAGAACGCCACGTCCTCGTCGGACGGGAGCAGCGACTTCTCCTCATCGGTCAGACGTGGGTCGAATTCAGTATTGGTCATCCCGTCACCTCCTGCGTGGCGGCCAAGCCTCTTGCGGAGGCCGTCACCGCCAATTCCCGCTCCTTGGCCTCGTAGAGCGCCCTGATGTTGCCGCTGCCGAAGGTCCGCGCCCCGCGCCGCTCGATCAGCTCCAGGAAGAACGTGCGGCGCGCGTGCGTCGACTCCGTGAAAATCTGCAGCAGTTGACCGTCGTGGTCCCGGTCCACCAGCACCCCGAATTCCCGCAACTGCGCCACGGGCCCGTCGATCCGGCCGACCCGGGTCTCCAGGTCGTCGTAGTAGGCCGCCGGGGTGTGCGCGAATCGCACCCCACGCTGGCGCAGCGCGCCGATCGCCCCGATGATGTCGTCGGTCCGCAACCCGAGGTGCTGGACACCCGCACCGGAGTGCTGGGCCAGGAAAGCATCGATCTGCCCGGCCCGTCGGCGGGTATCCGGTTCGAGCAGCACCAACGTCACCCGCCCGGACCGGCTCTGCACCACGGTGGAGTTCATCGCCTGGCCATCAACCTCCATGTACTCGTGGAAGATCTCGTCAAAACCAAAGACCTCCCGGTAGCCGCGAACCGTCTCGGCGAGCTGCCCGGGCGGCACGCAGACCGCCAGATGGTCGATCTCGACGAGCAGGTTCTCGGCGGCACCCACCGGCGGCAGCTCCGCCAGGCCCGGCAGGAAGTCGCCACCGCCTCGACGGCGCTCGACCAACCGGTGCCGCACATCGGCGAAACCCGCCACCTCGGCGATGACGATCTCGGCGTCCGCGCTGGTGATGGTGGTCGGCGGCAGCTCACCGACCGCGCCCCGGGCCAGCAGTTCGGCGTACGCCTCGGCGGCGTCGGCAACGGCCAGGGCGACCACGGCGATGCCGTCGCCATGCCGCCGCACATACGTCGCCGCCGGATGGTCCGCGGTCAGCCCAGAGGTGAGCAGGAGCCGGATGTCGGCGTGCCGGAGCAGCAGCGACCGCTGCCCGGTCAGCCCGGTCTCCGGGCCGCCCTGGCCGCGCGGCCACAGCCCCACCCCGTTGCCGAAGTACGCGGCGGCCTCGCGGGTGTCAGCTACGTAGAGTTCGATGTGGTCTATCCCACGGATGTCCATATTTCAGCCTTCCCACAGATCCCCCGCGCTGGTCGTGCGGGCATTCCGCCCGCGAGAGGTCGTACCGTCAGGTCGGCGGCCGGGTGGCTCGTGCGAGTAGCAGGCTCACGTTCTGCCCCCCGAAACCGAAGGAGTTGGTCAGCGCATAGCCGGTCTCGGTCGCCCGGGGCTCCTTACGGATGTGATCAGCCGGGCACGCCGGGTCCGGGTCGTCGAGGTTCCAGGTCGGCGGCAGCAGGCCCCGCCCGAGTGCCAGGGCGGTCGCCGCCGTCTCCAGCACTCCGGAGGCTCCGAGCAGGTGGCCGGTGAGCGCCTTGGTGGAGCTGACCGGCACCCCGTTCGCGCCGAAGACCTCGGTGAGTGCCGTGGTCTCGGCGATGTCGCCGAGTGTGGTCCCGGTGCCGTGCGCGTTGACATAGCCGACTTCGGCCACCGGCACCCGGCCGCCGGCGAGCGCCCGGCGGATGGACTCCGCCGCGCCGGTGCCGTCGGGCCGGGGCGCGGTCGGATGATAGGCGTCGGTCGTCACGCCGTAGCCGGCGATCTCCGCGTACCCGGTGGCGCCCCGGGCCGCGGCGTGCGCGGCGTTCTCCAACACCAACAACGCCGCTCCTTCGGCGAGTACGAACCCGTTGCGGCGAAGGTCGAACGGTCGGCTGGCCGCCGTCGGGTCGGCCCACCCGCGGGCGAGGGCCCGGGCGTTGCCGAAGGTGTCTGCGAAGGTCGGGAAGAGGGGTGCCTCGCTGGCCCCGCAGAGCACCACGTCGGCCTCACCGGTCTGGAGCAACCGAACGGCGTCGGCGACCGCCTGGACACCGGAGGCGCAGGCGGTGCCGACCGAGGAGCTGTACCCCCGAATGCCGTGCCGGATCGCGATCCGGGCCGACGGCATGTTCGGCAGTACCCCGGTGAGCAGGTACGGGCTGACTCCCGCTCGCCCCCGGGCCGCCCGGGTGAGTACCTGCGTCTCCAGGGTGGACAGCCCGCCGACTCCGCCGACGATGACCGCCGCCCGCTCCGCGGCAACGTCCCGGCCCACCTCGACACCGGCGTCGGCGAGGGCGTCCGCGGCGGTGAGGAGGGCCAGCAGCACGATCCGGTCCAGCACCCTGGTGTCCGGACCGGACGAGACCGACCGCGGGTCGATCGCCGGCAGCAGCCCGGCCACCTCCAGGCTTCCGGCGGCAGGGTGGTCGGCCGGCGGACGGGCCAGCCCGGAGCGGCCGGTGCACAGCGCCTCGAAGGTGGCCTCCACCCCGCGGCCCAGCGGGGTGTACAGACCCATCCCGGTGATGACCACGCTCATCGGGACGCCTCGCTCAGGTAGCGTTCCCGCAGCGCCACCTTGCGGACCTTGCCCGTCACCGTGACCGGGAGCTCGGCGGAACGGACCGGAACCACCCGCCGTAGGGTCGCCCCGACCTCACCACCCAGCGCCTCCCGCACCGCCGCGGTGCGGTCCGTCGTCTCGTCCGCGCCGGTGGCCAGTTCCAGCAGCACGTCGGTGACGACACCGGCCGGCTCACGCACCATGACCACCGTGCAGTCGGTGACATCGGGGCAGGCGGCGAGAATCCGTTCCTCGGAGAGCGCGGTGTAGAAGCGCTTCCCGTCGACCGAGTCGACCGAGTCGACCGCCCGGTCCAGGTGGTAGTACCAGCCGTCGGCGTCGGCGTAGACCAGGTCCCCGGTCAGGTACCAGCCGCGCTGTCGGTAGCGGTGGGTGGTGACCGAGTCGTTCCAGTAGCCGCGGAACAGCGATGGCGAGTCGATACCCAGCCAGCCGGCCTCGCCCGTGGGCACCGGCTCGCCCGCCGCGTCCAGGACGGCGACCTTCGTGAACCGGTACGGCCGGCCGATGCACCGTCCGTACCGCTCGGTCTCCTGGGTGTGGGTGATGTGGAACACGGAGTGTCCCATCTCGGAGGAGCCGAGACCGTCGATGAACACCGATCCCGGCACCCGGGTGACCCCGGTACGGGTCATCACGTCCCGGGAGCCAACCGCCACCAGGCGCCGGATGTGCGGCTCGTGCGACGAGTCACCGGTGTTGAACCACAGCCGTACCGAGTCCAGGTCGTACCCGGCCAGCTCGCACCGGGCCAGCTCGGCCCAGGTGACCGAGAAGCCGAACACCCCGTCTGGGCGCCAGCGCTGGATGGCGTCGAGAACCCGCTCTCCACCTTGTTCGGAGAGGAGGAGCATCTCCGTACGGTTACCGAGCACCTGGTTGACCATGAGCACGGTGGCGGTGTGCGGGGCGGGCAGGGCACTCAGGATCCGGCTGGTGCCCTGCGCCTGCGGCATGCTCAGCAGGTGCCGGGTCGCCGCGAAGAGGCTGGCGTGCGAGTGCAGCACCGCCTTCGGCACTCCGGTGGTGCCGGACGTGTGGGTGATCACGATCGGGTCGTCCGGGTGGTGCCGGTAGTGGGCGGGCGCCGCGTCCGGGTCACCGCTACCGGCCTCGGCCGGCGTGCCCAGCACGGGGACCCCAAGGTCATGTCCGGTGAGCAGCGTGCGGTGTGCCTCGTCGGCGAGCACCGCGACGCCACGCAACCGCCGGATGTACTCGGCGGCGATGGTCGGCGGCAACTGCCCGTTCATCAGCGCCGGGATCGCGCCGAGCCGGGTCAGCGCGAGGTAGCTCAGCACCATGTCCGCGACCGCGGTGGCCCAGACCGCCACCGGGTCGCGGGGGCCGATGCCCCGTTCGTGCAGCCAGGCGGCCCGGGCTGCCACTCGGCGGTCGAGCTGTCCCAGCGTGAGTGTCGTCTCGGCGGGATGCCCGTCCAGCGGTGTGTCGAACGTCAGGCAGGGCGTGTCCGGGTCGGCGCCGTGCGCCAGTACCCGCTCGAGCACGTTCCCGGCGCCAACATGGTTGTCGGCGGCGAGCAGCCCACGGATTCCCCTGGGTTTCATGGTCGCTCCTCCCTCCAGCAGCACGGCGACGGCTGACTCCGCATCACCGTCGTCCGGTGCCGTGTCGATCAGGATCAGCAACACCGCGTCGGCATCGCCGTCGTACAGCAACAGGTCGGCCTCGGCGAACCCGGCCGCCTGCGGGTCGCCGGTCGGCGCGAGGCAGACCACCGGTCCACCCAGCCCCCAGCGGGCGGCCAACTGGCCGGCCACACTGTTCGGCACCGACTGGAAGAAAAACAGTGGTCCCGGCCGACGGTCAGCGGCCACCGCCGCTTTCACGTAGGCCGCACTGGCCTCGTCACCGGTCGGGCTGACCAGCACGATCGCGGTGCGCTCCCCGTCGACGGCCGGTGCCGCCCGGTATGCCCGGCGCAGGCACCGATCCGCCACCGCCGCCACCAGCGGGTTGAACGCCGAGTGGACGAATCCTGGTAGCGGTGGCAACGCGCCGTCGCCCGGTTCCGGCCAGACCGCCCGGGCCCGGACGGTCGGTCCACCCAGGCCGGTCACATCGCACCCAGCAGCAGCGCGGTGCTCGCGCCGCCGAAGGCGGCGTTGAGGGTGAGCGCGTAGCCGGTGGCCGCCGGTCGGGGCGCGTCCCGGATGACATCGAGCGGGCAGTTCGGGTCCGGCCCGAGCCAGCCGGCGTTCGTCGGCAGCTCGCCGCGCCGCAGCGCGAGCACCGTCACCACCAGTTCCAGCAGGCCAGACGCCTCCAGGGCATGCCCGTGCAGAGCCTTGGTGGAGCTCACCGGCACCCGCTCGGCCTGCGGGCCCAGGGCGGTCCGCAGCGCCACCGCCTCGGCCGCGTCGCCCGGCCCGGACCCGGTGGCGTTGGCGTTGACGTAGCTGATGTCCGCTGGGTCACGACCGGCGCGGGCCAGCGCGGCGGTGATCGCCCGGGCCAGGCCGCGGCCCTTCGGCTCTGGCTGACAGGGGTGGAAGGCGTCACTCGCCCGCCCCCAGCCGAGGAGGCCGGCGATCGGTTGCCCGGCGATGTCAGCACGTTCCAACACCACCGCCGCCACTCCGTCGCCGAGCAGCAGGCCGGTCCGCCCGGCGCTGAACGGACGCACCGTCGCGTCGGTGGCGAGCGCCCTACCGACGTCGAAGAGGGCGTACTGGTCGGGCTCGACCAGGTAGCCGGCGGCGACTACCGCCCGGTTGACCTCGCCGCGACGCAGCAACACCGCCGCGTCGGCGACCGCGTTGGTTCCCGAGACACACGCCGTGGTGTACGTACGCACGGCGGGGAAGCCGGTGGCCGCGGCGAGACCCGCGCTCAAGGCCGGTATGGACCTCCCGCCGTGCACCGCGAGCAGCAGTGCCGCCTCAGCCCGGTGCGATGCGGTGAGCCCTGCCGACCGGCACGCCGCGGTCACCGCCTCGGTCAGTTCGTCGGCGAGCGGGCCGGTGTCCGGCAGGGTGGCCGCCGCCTTGACCCGCCGGGGGCGGGTGTCGAACCGGCTGACCGGTCGGAACGCGGGGATTCCGGCTAGTACCCCGGTCAACTGTGCCTCGGCACCCCGACCGAGTGCACTGGTCGCGTGGACACCGGTGAGGAGAACATCGGCCGACTCAACCATCGGCGGCGGCCAGGGCGTTCTGGAAGATCACCAGTGCGTCGTCAACGGTGCGGATCCCGGCGAGTTGGTCGTCGGTGAGGTCGAGCCGCCGGCCATAGCGCTGCTCGACCATGTGTACAAGCCAGGCCAGCTCCATCGAGCCGATCCGGTCGGGCTGGTCGGTGGATCGGTGGGTGAGCTGGGCGAGCATGGCCACCAGGTCGCCACGCCCGAGGTCGGGCTGACCGGCCATCAGGATTGGTCGCCCGGCGCCCCGGCAACCCGGTTGGCGACCATCGTGGTGAACTCGCCCACCGTCATCAGGGCGAGCTTCTCCGACTCCTCCTCGGCGAACGTCAGTCCGTACTGGTCCTCGACCCGGACAGCCAGGTCGGCGAGGGCCAGTGACTCCAGGTCCACCCCAGCAGGCCCGAGAGTGGCATCGTCGTCGATTCCCTCCACGTCGTAGTTCATGTCGGTGAGTTGCTCGACGACGAAGGCGCGGATCTCGGCTCTCATGGTTAACCTCTCTCCGTGAACCTGTCACCGGTGTCCGGTCGGGACACCGTTTTCGTGTGGATCGGTCGGGGTACTGGCGATCAGCCGGCCTCAGCCGAGCGGCTGCTGCGGCAGGCGGCTGCTGGGGTGCTGGGCTGTCCGGAGGCGGACCTCGTGGTGACCCACCGGCCCGGCGCGGCTGCACTGGTCACCCGGGACACCGGCCCGGGTGACCAGCTCGTCGTGCCGGCGAGTGTGAGCCGCGGCGGTGGCGTGACCGTGGTCGCCGTGCGGACCGGCGGGCCGGTGGGGGTGGACGTCGAGCGGTGCCGCCAGTTGCCCGCGCTGGGCCTGGCCCGCCGCTGGTACAGCCCGGCCGAGGTGGCTTGGCTCGCCGCCCGCCCCGAACCGGGCCGCAGTCGGGACTTCCTGCGGTTGTGGACCGCGAAGGAGGCCGTCGGCAAGGCGCTCGGCCTCGGTCTGCGCGCTGGCGGTCCGCGCCGGCGGATGCCGGTCCCCGGCCCCGGACGGATGCGCCCGGTGCCGGCTGTCACCGATGTCTGGGTCGGCCATCCCCACTGCCCCGGGACGCTGCTCCTGGCGGTAGCGGTGGTCGGCGGCGAAGCGGAGATGGTGGTCGTCGGGGAGGCGGAGCGGCCCGGTCACGACGTCCCCGCCGTCCGCAGCGTCTCCACCGAGCGGACCAGCTTGCCGGTGGTCGTGCGGGGAAGCTGTTCGAGCAACCGCAGGGTGCGGGGCCGCTTGTAGCTGGCCAACCGCTCGGCGAGCTGCTGATCCAGGGTCTCCTCGGCTAGCGTGCCCACCGGCTGCACGTACGCGGTGATGCCGTCATCCCAGACCACCACCGCGGCGGCGACCCCCGGTAGCTCGGCGACCGTGTTCTCCACCTCGGTGAGGTCGACCTTCATCCCGCCGACCGAGACCTGGGAGTCGAGCCGGCCGCGGATGGTCACCAGGCCGCTGTCCGGGTCCACGGTGCCCGCGTCCCGGGTGTGTAGCCAGCCTTCGGACCAGCGAGACGGGTCGGTGTGGCCGAGGTACGGGGAGGCGGGACAGCTCACCCGCAGCTCACCGGCGACCGCACGAACATCGATACCGGGGGCGGGGATGATCCCCGGCCGGTGTTGTCCATGCAGGTCGGTGCCGATGACGCCAACCTCGGTCATCCCATACATGTTGCCCAGCGGCACACCGAACCGATCGGTGAAGGAGTGGACCGTGCTGGCCGGAACCAGTTCCCCACCGGTGATCATCCGGGCGAACATCGGTAGTGGCCGGTCGAGCTGGGTCGCGGCCAGAAGTCCGATATGGAATGGCACGCCGAGGACGGTGGCCGGGCTGTCGGCTGCGCCGATCGCATCGAGCACCGCCGCGCCGCTGAGTCGTTCTGGTGGGACCAGTTCGACGCCGGCGTGCAGCCCGTAGAGCAGACCACCGACGAGGCCGAGCACATGCACCATGGACGGCAGCAGGATGAGTCGTTCGCCGGGTAGGGCCACACCGTCGAGCTGGGTGTAGCGACGCACCTCAGCGACCAGGTCGGCGGCGGTCCGACCGATAACCTTGGCGGGTCCGGTGGAGCCGGAGCTGAGTTGGATCACCGCGTGGGCGGTGGCGGCTGGGCGGTCGCCGTACGGAGTGACCCCCTCGGTGACCTCGACGAAGACTCGTAGTGCGCCGCCACCGGTGTGGACCGGCGCCACAACCGCCTGCGGGGTGAGCCGCCGTAGTGCGCGGTCGACCTCGTGGTCGGTGAGTCGATGGTCCAGCAGGATGGCCTGGGCACCGCTCCGCCAGGTGGCGAGCAGGTGCACCACGTACGCCAGGGACGGCGGCAGCCGTAGCGCGACGGCGCCCCCGGGGCGCAGTCCAGCAGCGCGGAGGTGGGTCTGCGCCTCGGTGACCAGCCGGTGTAACGTGCCCCGGTCAACCGGGTCGGGGAGCCGGAAGCAGACGTCGGCCGGATTGCCGGTAAACAGAAAATCGTCTACCCAGTCGGGATCGGTCACATCGGAATCGCGGGACGAGGGGTTCCCATTCACTGCCGTTCACCGCCCAGCACAAATAAGGGCATTCCTGCCCTTGAGGGGTTCCACTGAGATGCTGCGGCCGACCCTACGGCAGACTCCAGAGCCGCTGACAGGTGCGAAAGGATAGATCAAAAAAAGCGGCTGGCCGGATTGCCGGCAACCACTTCGCCGTGCAATATCGCGCGCGCGCCTCCCGCACCAAAACCAACGGGTGACCCTGCATGCGTTAGGAGGACCCTCAACGCCCCGAACGCATGATGCGCCTGCGCCCACGACGGTCTTCCCCGCCGATCGCGCTCATGCGGGGATACCGCATGAGCAAATAGGACATACATTCCTCCACACCTATTGCCCAAAATAGGCCGGGTACCGGCTGCCGCTAGCGATTTCCGACAACATCACCCCGCCACCGCGCGCGGTTCCCGGCCGCCATTCTGGCCGGGTTGTTCGCAATTCGGCCTACCTCCGCTGCCGAGGGGTGGCCCGACGTGCGGCCGTACCGACGGGTGGTTCGGGTCAACTCGCGGGGGTAGGTCTCGATCGTCACGAGCTGGGGCCGTCCGGCAGGGGGTAGAGCCCAAGGGGGTACGCGTGGACCGTCGAGGGGCGGACGCCGCGACCCTGCCGTGACGCTGGCGCCCGCCCTGCCCGTCGATGCGACGGACCATCGCGTCGGGCCACGCGTCGACCGGTGACTCGCACCGCCAACGCGAGGTGTCAAGGCCGATGCCGGCCGGGCATCCCGCACCCACCGGAGTGCGGGCTGACCGCGATGCCGTCAGGGTAGGGTGGGAGTCTGGGCAAGAATGTGGAAGCGCAGGGAGCGGGCATCGGTGAAGCACTCCCGCATCGGGCGAACCAGGTCGCGGTGCTCCGGGCTTCGCTCCCACGCCTCGAAGTCCGCCAGACTCGCCCACTCGCTGGTGATCAACCACTGCTCCGGGTCCGCCGCCGACCGACACACCTGATCAACCCGGTGTCCCGGCACCCCGTCTGCGACGAGGTGGCGCACCGCCTCGTACGCGGCCAGGAACGCCTCCGTCCGTTCCGCTGGCACCCGCACCAGAAACACCACCCGCCCTCCGGCCATACCGGTGCCAGGCCGGGCCGAGGCATTCCGTTCGTCCAGTTCGGTCACTGCTCACCGCCGTCACTGGGCGCCGCCCCCAGCAGGACCAGCGCACTGTTGAACCCGTCGAAACCGCGGGCACAGACCAGCGACAACCGGTTCACCGGCTGTCGCTGCTCCCGCAGGAAGTCCAGCTCGCACCCGGGCGCGACCTCGTCTGGCCCGGCGGACGCGGGCAACGTGTCATGGGCGAAGGCGAGCAACGCGGTCGCCACGTCCAAGGCGGCTCCCCCCTGGTGAGCCCGCCCGGTCAGCGACTTCTGCGTGGTGACCGGGGGCAGCCGGTCGCCAAAGACAGCGCGCAACGCGATCGCCTCACTGCGGTCGTAGCGCGGCACCCCCAACGCGTCGGGCACCACCACGTCGACCGCGTCCGCGCCGACCCCGGCCCGGTCCAGCGCCAGCCGCATCGCCCGGGCGTACTGCACCGGGTCGCCCGCCGTGTCCGTGGTGGTGTGCGCGCCGTCGTGGGTGGCGCCCCACCCCATCACCTCCCCGTAGATCCGGGCCCCTCGGGCCAGGGCATGGCCCAACTCCTCCACGACAAAAACCGCACCCCCCTCGGCCGGCAGGTAGCCCCTCGCCGCCGCGTCGAACGGTCGGTACGCCCGCTCCGGGTCCGCCCCCTCGCTGAGCATCCCGGAGGCGAGCTGACAGGCGAGCGCGTACGGGCTCAACGGGCACTCGGTCGCCCCCGCTATCACCACCGGGGTCCCCCGGCGGACCGCCCGGGCGGCATGCGCCAGGCTGTCCAACCCGCCGGCGGTCTCGGACACCAACACCCCGCACGGCCCCTTGAACTGGTGGTGGATCGAGAGCTGACCGACGCTGGCGGCGTAGAACCAGGCGATCGACTGGTACGCCCCGACCGTCCGGGTGGACCCGCCCCACAACCGTTGCAGCTCCCGCTGCCCGAACAGGTTCCCCCCGGACGAACTGGCCAGGGCGACCGCGTAGCCGTACGGGTCCGGGGCCCGCAGCGGCAGCCCCGCGTCGGCCAGGGCCAGCCGGGTGGCGGCGAACCCGAGGTGCGTCCACCGGTCGGTCTGCACCAGCCGGCGGTTGTCGGCATAGCCGGCGGCGTCGAATCCCGACACCTCACCGCCGAAGCGGGTCGGGTAGCTGGAGGGATCGAACAGGGTGATCGGCCCGGTGCGGCGGGTTCCGGTACGCACCGTCTGCCAGTGCGCGTCCACGCCGACACCGCTCGGCGCGACCACCCCGATCCCGGTCACCACCGCCCGCGCGGTCACGACGTCACCGCCGACAACCGCCGAAACACCATCGCCGACTGGAAGCCGCCGAATCCACTGCCGACCGACAACGCCACGTCTACCGGCAGCTCCCGCGCCTCGTTCGGCACATAGTCCAGGTCGCACTCCGGGTCGCGGGTCGCCCAGTTCGCCGTCGGCGGTACCACGCCGAACTCGATGGCCAGCGCGCAGGCGGCCATCTCGATCGAACCGATCGCACCGAGCGAGTGCCCCACCATCGATTTGATCGAACTGATCGGCACCCGGTACGCGACCTCGCCGAGCGCCCGTTTGAACGCGGCGGTCTCATGCCGATCGTTCTGTCGGGTTCCGGAGCCATGGGCACTGATGTAGGAGACCTGGTCGGCCCGGATCCGCCCCTGGCCCAGCGCGTCGGTGATGGCGAGCCCCATCTCCAGCCCATCCGGACGGAGCCCGGTCATGTGGTAGCCGTTGCTGCGGCTGGCGTACCCGGCGACCTCGCAGTAGATGTGCGCGCCCCGCCGCCGAGCCCGCTCCTCCTCCTCCAACACCAACACCGCGGCGCCCTCGGCGAGGACGAAGCCGTGCCGGTCGGCGTCGAACGGGCGGGAGGCGTGCTCCGGGTCGTCGTTGTCGGGGCTGGTGGCCTGGATAGCGTCGAACGAGGCGACGGTAACCGGGGAGATCGGCGAGTCAGCGGCACCGGTCAGCACCACGTCGGCCTCGCCGTCAACGATGAGCTGATGGGCGTATCCGATCGCGTCGATGCCGGACGTACAGCCCGTGGAGACCACCTGGACCGGGCCGTGCAGCCCGTACCGGCAGGCCACGTCGGCGGCGAGGCTGCTCGGCACCAACGCCTGGTACAGGTACGGGCCACCCCGGGCGGCGTCAACCAGCCAGTTCCGGCCGCCGTCGCTGACCGTGACGTACTCCTGTTCCAGCGCCATTGTCCCGCCGACGGCGGTGCCCAGGACCACGCCGGTGTGTTCCCGGAGCGCGTCGGTGAATTCCAGGCCGGCGTCAACGACGGCCTCGGCCGCGCAGGCGAGCGCGAACTGCACGTATCGGTCAGCACGCCGCTGTTCGGGAATGCTGAGGCCGGCGGCAACCGGCTCGAAGTCGCACTCGGCGGCGATTCGCGACCGGAACGGCGACGGGTCGAAGAAGGAGATCCGCCGGGTCGCCGTACGCCCCTCGGTGATCGTCTTCCAGAACCTGTCCCGAGTGGCGCCACCCGGCGCGACCACCCCGACGCCGGTCACCACCGAGCGGCGCCCGGTCACGGTGCCACTCCGATCTTCGCGCTCATGACCCACCTCGTTGCGTGACGAGTTCGGTGTCGACGTGGCCCAGCTCGGGGCGCGGGGCGAGCGGACCGAGGTGGAACACGACCTCGGCGTCCACAGTCCCGGTGTTGCGCAGCCGATGCCGGACATTGATCGGTACGAAGAGCGCCTCGCCGGTTGCCAGCGAGACCGGCGCGTCGTCCAGGTCAACGGTGATCGCACCCCGGGCGACGTAGAGGAACTCCTCGCTGTAGGGGTGGTAGTGCTCGGCGATCCGCTCCCCCGGTCGCAGCGTCGCCACACCCATGAACCCCGAGGTGCTGCCGACGGTACGCGGGCCGAGCAGCACCCGCAGCTCACCGCCGCGGCGGGTGTCGGCGGCCACGTCCGCCGCGGCCACCACCCCGGGCTCCCGCTCACTCATCCCCGGCTCCCGTCTCCTGCGCGGCCCGCCGCTCGATCTTCTCCTTGATCACCGCGAGCTGCACCGCGCTGTTGGCGTTGATCCGGTCGGTCATCTCAGCGTTGTTCAACGGGGCGGTGGGCTTCATGGCGAAGTCCTGCGTCCAGATCATCCGGGTACCATCGGCCTCCTCGACGTAGCGCCAGTGGATCCGCATGTACTCGAACGGCCCCGGCTCCACCCGCTGCGCGTGGACCTCCCGCCCCTCCGGGTCGGCCGTGCGCTCGCTGACCCAGCTCCAGGCGATCCCGTTCTCGTCGGGGTGCATGGTGAGCCGGAACCGGACGGTGTTCCCCTCCTGCTGCAGGATCTCGGCCACCGCGTACTCGGTGAACAGGTCGGGCCAACCGGCGACGTCGTTGGTGACCTTCCAGACCAGCGGTAGGGGGGCGGCGATCAGGATCTCGTTCTCGGTGTGCCCGGCCGGCTCGACGCGGCGGGCGACCAGATCCGCGACGCCCGCGATGCTGAGCTGCCCGGTCTCCTCGGGGATGCGCACCTGCCAGCGGTCGGCGACCACGGCGGAGAGCTCAAGCAGGGCGAGCGAGTCCATGCCCAGCTCCTCCAGCGAGGCGGCCGGGGTGCGGGCGGCGTCGTCGGGGTTGAGCCCGCAGTGTGCTACCAGGATGTCGGTGATGTCGGCGGCCAGTGGGCGGCCGTCGGTGACGGTCATGCGTTCCTCCTCGATTGGGTGGGCAGGTCAGCGAGTAGCGTCTCGACCAGACCGGTGCAGTGGCGGCCCTTACGGAATCCGGCGTCGTCGAGCACCCGCCGGACGAACGGGATGGTGGTGTGGACGCCGGGGCCGGCGACGTCGAACTCGCCGAGCGCACGTTCCAGCCGGTTCAGGGCCAACTCCCGGTCCGGGGCCCAGACCGCCACCTTGGCCAGGAGCGAGTCGTAGTGGGGGCCGACGACGTAGCCGGGATACCCGTGGGTGTCAACCCGGGTGAAGGGGCCACCCGGGGGGACGAACCGCTCCAGTCGGCCGGGAGTCGGTACGAAGTTCCGGTCGGGATCCTCGACGTTGACCCGGCACTCGACCGCCACCCCGTGTGGCACGATCTCCTCCTGCCGCCACCGCAGCGTCCCGCCGGCGGCCAGGTGCAGCTGCTCGTGCACCAGGTCGATTCCGGTGACCATCTCGGTGACCGGGTGCTCCACCTGGATCCGACAATTGATCTCCAGGAAGTGGAACTGTTCCGCCGGGTCAACCAGGAACTCCACCGTCCCGGCGCCGGTGAAGCCGACCTCCAGCGCGCCGCGTAACGCGCTGTCGGCGATCGCTTCCAGGGCGGTCGTGGACAGGGCCGGGGCGGGCGCCTCCTCGACGAGCTTCTGGTGTCGGCGCTGCACCGAGCAGTCCCGGGTCCCCAGGTGCACTCCGTTGCCGTGGCTGTCGCAGAGCACCTGCACCTCGACGTGCCGGGCGTTGCCGAGGTACCGCTCGACGTACACCCGGTCGTCGCCGAAGGCCACCTGGGCGGCGGCCCGGGTTCGGGCGTACGCCCGCGGCAGCTCGGCCGGTGTGGGGACGACGGTCATCCCCCGCCCACCACCCCCGGCGGCGGCTTTCACGATCACCGGATAGCCGACCTCGGCGGCGACCCGGGCGGCGTCGGCGGCGGTCGGCACCGGTGCGATGCTGCCCGGTGGCAGCGGCAGGCCGGCGCGGCTCATCAGCGCCCGAGCGGACGACTTGTCCGCCAGCGCGGCCATCACCTGCGGCGGCGGACCCACGAAGGCGAGACCGTTGTCGGCGCAGATCTCGGCGAAGTCGGCGTCCTCGGAGAGGAAGCCGTAGCCGGGGTGCACCGCCTGCGCCCCCACCAGGCGGGCGGCCTCGACGATGGCCGCGGGGTTCAGGTAACTGCGGCGGCTCGCCGCCGGTCCGATCAGGACCGCCTCGTCGGCGAGCCGCACCGCGGTCGAGTCGGCGTCCGCCGTGGAGTAGACCACCGCGGTACGGATGCCCAACTCGCGGCAGGCGCGCAGCACGCGCAGCGCGATCTCACCCCGATTGGCGATGAGTACCTTGCCGAACATCAGCCCACCCGCCTCAGACCGGATCCACCGCGAGCAGCGGCTGGTCGTACTCCACCGGTTGACCATCGTCGACGAGGACCTCGGCGATACGCCCGGCCCGATCGGCGGTCACCTCATTCATCAGCTTCATCGCCTCGACGATGCCGACGACCTGGCCGGGGTGGACCCGGTCGCCGACGGCGACGAACGGCGCCGCGCCGGGCTCCGGCGCCCGGTAGAAGGTCCCGACGATCGGTGACCGCACCGTGTGCCGAGCTACGGGTACGGCTGCTGGTTGCGGGGGGACGACCGGCGGCGCGGCGAGAAGCGGTTGCGGGGGGACGACCGGCGGCGCGGCGAGGACCGGTTGCGGGGGAGGTTGTCCAATGTCACCCACCGCGTGCCACTCCACCTCCAGGATCGCGTCGCCGTTGCCCAGCCGGATCCGCCGGATCGGCCCGGCCAACTCGGCGAGGAGTTCCCGGGCCTGACGGCGCAGGTCGGTCAGCGCGACGTCCGCCGGAACGTTGGATACCGCGGCCGCCGTGGCGTCGAGGGCCCCGCCGGACCGTGGTTCCAGGTCCGCCGCCGCGTCACCGTTGAGGATCGTGACGCCGGCCGGCGCCAGGTCGGCGCTCATCGGGCACCCGCCCTGGCTCCGAGGCCGGCGGCACCGAACCGACGGAACCGCCGCCTTCGGCGGCGAACCAGGGTCGCGGTCGGCACGTCGAGCAACGGCACCAGGTGCGCCAGCACCGCCTCCCGCACCGCCTGCATGGCGGCCGGTGGGTCGTGGTGCGCGGCCGGCGCCGGTTCCGGCACCACCCCGTCCACCACCCCGAGCCGACGGAGGTCGGCGCTGGTCAGCCGTAGTGCGCGGGCCGCCTGCGGGGCCGCGGACCGGTCTGGCCAGAGAATCGCAGCACACCCCTCGGGGCTGATCACCGAGTAGACGGCGTGTTCCAGCATCAGCACCCGGTCGGCGACCGCGAGCGCCAGCGCACCACCGCTGCCGCCCTCGCCGGTGATCACCGCGACGACCGGGGTCGGCAGCATCGTCAGGGTCAGGATGTTCTCCGCGATCGCCGCAGCCTGGCCCTGCTCCTCCGCGCCCACTCCCGGGTCAGCGCCCGGGGTGTCCACGAGGGTGACGACGGGCAGCCCCCACCGCGCGGCCAGCCGGAGCAGCCGGAGCGCCTTCCGGTGCCCGGCCGGGCTCGCCATTCCGAAGTTGCGGGACATCAGATCGGCGGTCGTGTGGCCCTTCTGGTGGCCGACCACCAGGACCGGCCGGCCGGCCAGTTCGGCCAGCCCGCCGACGACCGCCGGGCAGTCCGCGCCCAGCCGGTCACCGTGCAGCTCGACGAAGCTGTCGAAGGCCGTCTCCAGATAGTCCAGGGTGGTCGGGCGACCCGGGTGCCGGGCCAGCCGGACCGTCTCCCAGGCGTCCCGCTCGTCCGCGCCCTGCGTCGGCGGGCTGCTCACGGGTGGACCCTCCGGTTCGGGCCCGGCACCCACCGGTTCACGCCCGCCGGATGCGGCAGCTAGCAGCGTGGCGAGGCAACCGCGCAGGGCGTGCCGGGGTACCACCAGATCAACCTGGCCGTGCCGCAGCAGAAACTCGGCGGTCTGGAACCCGTCGGGCAGCTCCCGGCCGGTCACCTGGCGAATCACCCGAGGACCGGCGAAGCCCATCCGGGCACCGCTCTCGGCGACCACCACGTCGGTGTTGGTGGCGAACGAGGCGGCCACCCCGCCGTACGTGGGGTCGGTGAGCACACTGACGCTCGGCACCCCGGACTCGCGCAACGCGGCGACGGCCTGGCTGACCGTCGCCATCTGCATCAGCGACAGCACCCCTTCCTGCATCCGCGCTCCGCCGGAGGCGGTTACCACCACCAGCGGAACCCGGTCGGCGAGGGCACGCTCGGCGGCCCGGGTGATCAGCTCGCCGACCGCACACCCGAGGCTGCCGCCGAGGAAGCGGAAGTCCATCACGGCGATCACGCAACGGCTCCCGGTCACCGTGGCGGTACCGCAGACAACCGCCTCGGCCAGCCCGGTGCCACTGCGCGCGGCGGTGAGCCGATGGGGGTAGGGGAGCACGTCGACGAAGCCGATCGGATCCACCTCCGGCGCCTGGTCGGCGAGCGCGGTAAACGACCCGGGGTCCACCAGCTGCGCCAGGCGGGCCGGCGCGTCGAGCCGGGAGTGCGCGCCGCACTCCGGGCACACGTCCAGGTTCCGCCGCAGCCGTTTGCGGTACAGCAGGCTGGCGCAGCCGCCGCAGCGGGACCAGAGCTGCCCGCCCCGGGGCGTGGTCGGGTTCATGGCCGGTCTCCGGGAGCATCGAACCGGTACACGCACCGGGCCATCGCGTCTCGCGGCTCCCGCCAGGTCGGCAGGTACGGCGAGACGTACGGACGCAGCCGCTCACTGACCCGGACGAACTCCGGGTGATGGCGGGCCTCGGCGACCGCCGTCTCCCCCGGCAACTCCGTTTCCAGGAGGTGTAGATACAGGTCTTGCAGCCGGTACAGCGACCGGTGCTGGACCCCGGCCAGGCGAGGCAACTCGGTCGCGTCGGACTCGGCGAAGATCTCGGCGATCCGCTCCTCCGCGCTCGGGTCGACCTTCGCGACGATCAACGAACGCTCCATCGATGAACCTCCCCTAACGGCTGCGGACGCCGGCGGCGCCGTACGCCGAAAAGCCGGATGACTATGCGCACCATGGCCGCGCCACCGTCACCGGCGCGTCACCGGAGCCGTCCCCGGCCCAGAGTTTGGTGACGTTGCGTTGACGCTGACTGTGTAGGAGCTGTGACATGCAACCTGCACATAGTGGCCTATCCCCAGTTCAGAGCGCGTTTCATAGCAGTTACACACCGATCGGGATGTTGACGGTGCGTGACTAGATTGATAATCTCCGTCACGGTTAACCCGGTGGCCGTGACCCGATGCCGTGCCGCGGGACCAGCTACCCCGACCCGTGGGGTCACGGGCAGCCGCGCCGGGGGACACAACCGAGGAACATTCCGCAGGGGGTCCGCCATGGCCGCTGGTCCGTCCATGCCGACCGCCGGGGACCGTCCGGGCACTCCGATCCGGCTGCACCTGCTGGGCGGGTTCCGGCTGTTGCACAGCGACGCCCCGGTGGTCGTACCGCGCGGGCTGCAACGCGTACTCGCGCTGGTCGGCCTGCGCCCCGGCACCACCCGCAGCCACCTCGCCGGGCTGCTCTGGCCAGACACCCCGGAGGAGCGCGCCCTCTCCTCACTCCGCACCGCCCTGTGGCGGTTACGCCAGGACCCCTACTGCCCGCTGCGCACCAGTGGGGACACCCTCCGGCTCGGGCCCGCCGTCCAGGTTGACGTGGACGCCCTGGTCGGCATGGCCGCCCGGGTCCGCGACGGGGACGACCCGAACACCGCCGCGGCCGTACTCGCGAAAGGCCGCCACGACCTGCTGCCCGGCTGGTACGACGACTGGGTGTTGGCCGAACGGGAGCGGCTACGCCAGCTGCGGCTCCACATGCTCGAGGAGCTGGCCGACCACTATCTGACAGCGGGCCGGCACGGTGAGGCGCTTGAAGCGGCGTTGGAAGCGCTGGCCGCCGAGCCGCTCCGCGAGACACCCCACCGCCTGGTGGTCCGCATCCACCTCGCCGAGGGCAACGCCTTCGAGGCGGTGCACGCGTTCTACGTCTACCGCGACCTGCTGCGTCGGGAGCTACGGCTGGAGCCGTCCGCCGCGATGACCGCCCTACTCGACGAGACGCTCCGGCCGATCCGGCAGGCCAGCCGTGACCCCCACGGACGCCGGCAGCCGCCGACCCCCCGCGTCACCAGAACCGACCTGGATGTGACGGGCAGGTGACAGGGGACTCGGCAGCGTGGACAACGGCACGCGCCCCGGACCGGCCGCACGGGGCACCACGGTGGAAGGAATCCCAAAATGAGCCGACTACTGATCGTCAGCAGGATCGTCCCCGGCGCGGAGGGACGGGTGGCCCAGATCTTCGCCGAGTCCGACGCCACCGAGTTACCCAGCCTCACCGGCGTCCGGCACCGCTCCCTGTACTGCCTGCATGACCTGTGCGTCCACCTGATGGAGACCGCCGACGTAGACCCGGACACCCTGGCCGGCGCCCGGAACCATCCGCTCTACCGGCAGGTCAACGAACGACTCTCCGCGCACACCTCCCCATACCTGCCGACCTGGCGCTCACCGCGCGACGCCATCGCCGGCTGCTTCTACCGTTGGGACTCCACGGCTGCCGCCGCGCCCCACGTGGCGGGCTGACGCCCACGTGTCCCGCGACCAACCACACGTTCTGATCATCGGGGCGGGGACCGGTGGGCTCTGCCTGGCGCAGGGACTGCGCCAGGCCGGAATCGCCGTGACCGTCTATGAGCGGTACCGCACCCGAGGCGATGGCCTACTCGGCTACCGGGTCGGCATCGGACCAACTGGCAGCCGGGCGCTGCGCGAGTGCCTGCCGTCCGAACTTTTCCACACCTACCTGGCCACCTGCGCCAAGTCCCCCCGCTACTTCAACGTCATCACCCAACGGCTCCGGCAGACCGCGTCCTTTCCGCTACGACCGGAGACCGACGTGGTGAACACCGAGCGATCCGTCGCCCGGATGACCCTGCGCCAGGTCCTGCTCACCGAATTGGAGGACGTGGTCCACTTCGACAAGGCCCTCACCCACTTCGAGCAACGCGATGACGGCAGCGTCACCGCGTACTTCGCGGACGGGGACAGCGCCACCGGCGACCTGCTGGTGGGCGCCGACGGCACCCACTCGGCGGTCCGACGCCAGTACCTGCCACACGCCGTCACCCGAAACGCGGGCACCATCAACATCGCCACCCGGATCCCGTTCACCGAGGAGGTACGGGCGCTGCTGCCGGAGCGGATCGAGAAGGGCATCTCGCTCATCTTCGGCAACGGTGGGGTGATGGGTGTCCTGCACGTCATGGAGTTTCCGTGGGACCGCTCGGGCGCCCTCAAGGACGGCCTCGATCCGGCCGATGTGGCGCTGTTGAACCGCTGGCCCGGCCGGGCCCACGACACCACCCGCGACAACGTGAACCTGGTGGTCTGGAGCACCGCCCGGCGGTTCCCGCCGGACATCATGCGCCAACGCGGCGAGGAGCTGATCCACACCGCGCTCGGCCTGACCCGCAACTGGCACCCGCACCTGCGCCAGCTGCTGAACCTCGCCGACCCGGCCAGTGCCCTGCCGGTCAAGGTCTCCACCAGCGAGCCGGTTCCGCCCTGGAAGAGCAGCACTGTCACCCTGCTGGGCGACGCCATCCACACGATGACGCCGGGGCGCGGGGTGGGCGCGAACACCGCCCTGCGGGATGCCGCCCTACTGACCCGGCAGTTGTGCCACACCGCCGCCGGGGAGAAGACGCTGTTGCAGGCGGTAGCCGACTACGAGGCGGCCATGCTGCCGTACGGCTTCGCGCGGGTGGCGGATTCGTTGAACCGCAGCGGCACCAGCGGCGACGACCCCATGTACAAGCCGGTCGTCGGGCGGCTCGCCCTGCTCGGGGCCCGTGGCTACTTCGGCATCACCAGCCGGGTGCCGCGGCTCGCCCGTCGGTTTGTCGATGACTTCTACAGCTACCGGGGCGAGGAGGAGGACTGACCACAATGGCCGGACCCGGCCCGGGGTCCGGCCACACCCCCCCGCCGACCCTTTCAGGCGACGTTGAGTCGTGCAATGAACACCGTGGGTGTGATCCGGTCCGGCTACGAGCTGTGTTAACAGGCCATGCTGTCGTACCGCACCGGGAATGTGGCAAGCTGCGGCGAGCTTTCTCGACTAACTCGCTAATCGAAAAGGGGAGGTCTGCCGTGGCGTGGTCGGACTGGCCGTTGATTGTCGTGGCCCTGCTAGTGGGCGCCGCCGCCGGCTGGGTGGTCCGCGGCCGGCGGAAAGCCGCGCGGGGTGGTGGCACCACTGGGGATGGCACGCCGGCACCCGCGACGAGGGCCGCCGAAGGAGCGCCCGCCCCCACCTCCACCGACCGCGACCCCAACACCAACGCTCCCAGCACGACCGAAGCGGCTCCAACCTCGGCTGCTGCGACGCCAGAGCCCACATCAGCGCCGGCACCAGAACCGGCGTCGGCGTCAGAACCCACGTCAGCGTCGGCACCAGAACCGGCGTCGGCGTCAGAACCCACGTCAGCGTCGGCACCAGAACCGGCGTTGGCGTCGGAGCAGGTCGACCTGGCGCCAGCGGCCCCGGAGCAGGCCCCGGCGGCCGACAGCAGGCAGGCCGAGGAGCCAGCCGACGCCGACCCGACGGCGCCCCCGGTGGTCGTCCCACACCCGGCGGCGCCCGACGCCGAGCCGGCGGATCAGGCCCCGGTTGCCGCTGAGTCCGGATCGGAGCCGGAGACCAAGGACGACTTCCGTCGAATCCAGGGTGTTGGGCCGAAGATGGCCGCGGCGCTCCACGCCGCCGGCATCCGCAGCTACCGGCAACTCGCCGAGTTGGACGAGCCGGCGCTGCGGGAGATGATTCGCGCCGCCGGCCTGCGTGGCGCGGCGAGCCTGCCGACCTGGCCACAGCAGGCGAAGGCGCTGGCCAAGGCGCCCGAGCCAGCGGGTGCGCTGCCGACCGAGAGCGGCTCGGGCGCCTAACGGCGCGGGCCCGGCGACACCGGCCGACGGATGTCCGACCGCACCGGGGACGGCGCTGCCGTCCCCGGTGCGGTCGGATACCCACCTGATCGCGGGTGGTGTTATCGGAAGCAGTTCAGCACCGGGCCGGTGCTACCCAGACAGTTGGTCCGCTGGTTCTCCCCGACCACGGTCTGCGAGTCCAGCGTCGCCTGTGCCTTGTCCACCAGCAGGCCGCCGGCGGGCAGCGTTGACTGGTTCCCGGTTACCTGACTGCGGTAGAGCGCGACCCGCCCCATGCTGACCGCGATCCCACCGCCGGTGGACTTCGCTTTGACGGCGCGGTTGCCCCGGACCGTACTGTCCCGGACCAACAGGTTCGACTTGGCCGCGTGAATGCCGCCGCCCGAGCCGTGTGCCGTGTTGCCCGCCACCACGCTGTCATCCAGCGGCACGAGGCCCTGGGAGGTGGAGAGGCCACCACCGTTGCCGGTGGCGAGGTTGTCCCGGATCTCCATTCCCCGCAGGAAGATCAGCGCGTCCGAGTTCGCGATCCCGCCCCCGGTTCCCGCCTGGTTGCCGACGACGGTCGAGTCGGAGACGCGGGTACGGGCCGAGAAGCTCGCCAGACCCCCGCCCTGCGCCGCCGAGTTCTGCTCGAAGGTGCTCGTGTGCACCTCCGCCGCGGCCTGGTAGTTGCCCAGCCCACCACCGTAGGCGGTGGCGCTGTTACCCGTGAAGGTCGAAGAGTGCAGGGCCAGCACCCCGTTGTTGAGCAGCCCCCCGCCCTTGCCCGCCGCTCCGAGGGCGTGGTTGTTGATGAGCGTGCTGTCCCGAACGACCATGTTGCCATCGTTGAACAGGGCTCCCCCGCCACCCTCCGCCGAGGACGAGGTGTTGTTCATCGCCGTCACCTGCTCGATCAACGCCGATGCGCCATGCACCACGTGGACGGCACCTCCCTCGGCGTCGGAGTGACCGCCGACGAGCCGAACGTTACGCAGGGTTAGCTCACCGGCGTCACGGACAGTGAAGAAGCGGAACACTTCGGCATCCTGCGCGCGCTCGATCGTGGCCTGCTCACCCTCGATGGTGACCGGGTGGTAGATGACCGGCAGTCCCGCCTTGTCGTCGGCGGGGTTACGCGGCGGCTTCTCGGCCGCACCCGGATTCTCGGCCGCGTCCGCCGCCTCCCGCGCGTCCCGGATGCCGCCGTCGTACAGGTCGGGCTGGTGGAAGGCATCGGTGAGCGTGTAGGTGCACCTCGGCGCGAGCCGCAGCACCCCGCCGCCCTCCGCGTTGACCCGGACCAACGCGGCGATCAGCTGGGCGCTGTCACAGGGCACCGGCGTCCCGAGGGACTCTCCGCCGAGTTCACCGGCGGAGTCCCCCTGGGCCACGGAGGCGTTCTCGCTGCCGTGCGGTCGCTCGTGCGCCGCGGCCGTGCCGGCCAACCCCGCCGCTCCGACGACCAGGCCGCTCGCCACCAATCCGCCGGCGAGCAGCCGTCGGGGCCGGCGCCGGCCCCGCGGCGGTCGCTGGCTGTCGTGATACGTGGACATCGTGCTCTCCTGCCTTCCCCTCGCACCTGAGCCGACCGGACGATTCCGGACGGTAGGGCACCGACCACGTGGTCGTCACCGAACGTCACGGTACGGACCAAAGAGAGAGCAGGCTTGACAACGTGAATAAATCACCTCTTTACCTCACATTACGGAACACAGCGCCGACGGGCGACCGGCAGTCGGCATCGTCGGGCGCCCGTCCCAACGACCCACGGGCAACCAGGGCGACACTACTACCCCGTTTAGGGAGAGCTTTTCGTATTTATGGCTGTTTGGGAGGTATGTCGGTTTAGCTCGAGGATGGCTGCCACCGCCCACCTGGTAGTCGAGGAGCAGCACCCGGCCCTACCACCCGGGTGACCTGCTGCTTGTCCGCGACGGGAAGGACACCGAGACCGCGATGAACCATCCGCACCACGACCACGACCACGAACCGAACCCACCAGGTGAGGGCCGGACGAGGGGGCGATGGTGGACCCTCGGGCTGGCCGGGGTAGCGGGCCTGGCTTTGACCGCCGCCGCCGCCACCCCGGCCGCCGCCGCCATCGGGCGCACCCTCCCCGCCGACGACCGCCCCTCCGCCGACGGGCATCGCGGGGCGGGCAAGAGCGACGGCAGGGCGGGCAAGGAGGAGAAAGCCAAGGGCACCCCCGTCCCCTGCAGCGCGGACAAACTCATCGCCGCGATCACCCTCGCCAACGCCCGTGGCGGCGGCGTCCTCGACCTCGCCAAGGACTGCACCTACCTGCTCACCACCAACATCGAAGGCAACGGCCTTCCCGTGATCACCACCCCAATCACCCTCAACGGCAGCAAGCACACCACCATCGAACGCTCCACCGCCGCCGATCAATTCAGAATCCTCAGCGTCGACACCGGCGGCAACCTCACCCTCAACAAACTGAAGATCACTGGCGGTGTGGCCGAGGAGGACGGCGGGGGCGTCCTCGTCAACCAGGGCGGAGAGTTGACCGTCAAACACAGCACCATCACCCGCAACATCGCCGAGGACAACGGCGGCGGCATCGCCAACAACGGCACCACCAGGGTCAAGGGCTCCACATTCACCCTCAATCGAGCCCAGGAGGGTGGTGGCATCCAGAGCAACGGCCACCTCAGGGTGGCCGAAACAGAGATCAACCTCAACGCCGCCGGGGATGTCGGTGGCGGCATTGACGTAGGCGAGGATGGCACCGCGCTGGTGCACAAGAGCGTGGTGAACGACAACATGGCGGAAATTGCCGGCGGACTGAGCATCGACTCCGGGATCCTCCGGCTCACCCACTCGGAAGTCGTCGGCAACTCCGGCGCCGATGACGGTGGCGGAATCGTCCTCGGCGAGGCGCAAGCCACGCTACAGCAGGTGAAGATCGTGAAGAACACCTCCTTCGAGGGCGCGGGAGTAGCCATCTTCTCCGATTCCACGCTGGTGGCCGAAAAGACTCTGATCAAGAACAACATCTCCCTTGGGGAGGGTGGCGGAATACACAACGACGGCCAGGTCGTGCTGCGCAAGAACGAAATCGTCAGCAATCTTGCGGACGAGGCGGGTGGCGGAATCTTCAACGACAGCGACGGCACCATCAGCCTGTTCACCACCAAGGTCATCAAGAACATCTCCGCCGAGGACGGCGGCGGGATCTTCAACGAAGCCGGCGGCACGGTGAACCTCAACACCGCCACCGGCACCGTGGTGGCCAAGAACCGGCCGAACAACTGCTCCGGCGACGTGCCTGACTGCGCCGGATAACAGCATCCGAGCACCTCGGACCCGAGGGGTTTCGCTCCCGCCGCCTGCCGGTGGGGCGGAACCCCTCAGCTCGTACCGAACCGACTCAGTCCCCGTTCAGGACTCGGCTACGACCACGAAACTCGGCGATCACCGCACCGTCGGTTCGGGTGACGGTGACGTCGTAGATCCCGCTGCGCCCGTAGCGGAGGCGTTCGACGGCGTGGGCAAGCAGCAGATCCCCCTCGCGCGCCGGTCGGACGAAGATGATGTCACCGCCGGCCGCTACTGTCACCGGTCCGTGACTGTTACCGGCCAACGCGAACGCGGTGTCGGCGAGCAGGAACAGATAGCCGCCGTGGGCGATGCCGTGACCGTTGACCATCGCCCCGGTCACCCGCATCCGGGCCACCGCCGCCCCCGCCGCCGCCTCAACCAGCTCGATACCGAGCGTACGCGAGGCGACATCGGCAGCGAACATGTCGTACGCGGCGTTGCACCGCTGCGGGTCCGGAGCCGACCGGTGACCGGAACCGTCCGGCTCCGGCACCGTCGCGCTCTCCCGTCCGGTCGGCTCCCCCCAGTCCGGGTGGGGCGGACGATCCGACATCGCCGCTCTCCTCACTGCGCCGAACGAACACTTCGACGATCTTGCCACCGTACGGCACGGCCGCGGATCCGGCACCACCGACGCCCGGCCGTACCCCGCTACCGCGTGGCCGTGCCGCCCCGCCGTTAGGGTGGGCTCGGTCAACGGCGGGGTGGATGGGGGAACGGGTGTCCGGACCGGAGCGGCGACGCGTCGACCCCGATGTCGACCTGGCCGTGCCCGCCGATCGAGCCGAGCTGCCCGCCCGCCCGGCCGCGGTGCTCGCCGCCGTCTCCGCCGGCGGTGTGCTGGGCGCGCTGGCCCGCGCCGGCCTCTCGGCTGCGCTACCGCACGATCCCGCCGGCTTCCCGTGGCCGACGTTCGCGGTCAACCTGAGCGGATGTCTGCTGATCGGCGTGCTGATGGCGGTGCTCGCCAAGCGGACCAACCCACCGGTGCTGGCCCGACCGTTTCTCGGGGTCGGGGTGCTCGGCGGCTACACCACCTTCGCCACCCACGCCGTGGAGGCGCGGCAGCTGGCCGCCGACGGCGCGGCGACGACCGCCCTGGCCTACCTCGCGGCGACCCTGGCCGGTGCGCTGCTCGCCGTCTGGGTCGGGTACACGGCCACCGACCGGCTCACGCCGTCGGTCGGCGGGACCGGGGCGGGACAGCCGGCGGTGCGCGGATGACCGCGCTGCTCGTCGCGCTCGGCGCGGCCGTCGGGGCGCCGCTGCGCTACCTCGCCGACCGAGCGGTACAGGACCGCTTCGGTGCCCGCTTCCCCTGGGGCACGTTCACTGTCAACGTGGCCGGCTCGCTGCTGCTCGGGTTCCTGCTGGGACTCCCGCTTTCGCCGGCGGCCGGCGTACTGCTCGGCACCGGGCTCTGCGGCGCCCTCACCACGTACTCGACGGCCAGCTACGAGACCCTGCGCCTGGCCACCGCCGGTCGGTTCCGTTCGGCGGCGGCCAACGCGTTACTCGGCGTCGCCGCCGCGGTGGCCGCGGCGGCGCTCGGCCACCTCACGGCGACCGCCCTGACCTGACCGTGAGCCGGGCCCGCCGCGCTCCCCACCACCGCAGTGGGTCACCTGCGCGGCAGACGGCAGCTGGGAGTCAGCTCACTGGCCCGACGTGGCCAGAACGGGCTCCGCGGCGAACGCCGCGACCGGGCCGACCACGAAGACCGCCGGAGGACCCACGCCCGCCCGAGCCGCCACCACGGCGATCTCGTCCAGGCGCGCCGGCAACGAACGCTGCCCCGGGTGGCCGGCGTCCTGAACGACGAGGGCGGGGGTGTCCGGGGCACGCCCGTGCGCGATCAGCGCCACGGCTACGGCGCTGATCGTCTCCACCCCCATCAGCACCACCAGGGTGCCCCGGGCCTGGCCCAGCGCCGCCCAGTCAACCAGCGAGTCCGGATGCCCCGGTGGTAGGTGCCCGGAGACGACCGTGAACTCGTGCGCCGTCCCGCGATGGGTGACCGGCACCCCGGCCAGGGCCGCCGCGGCCACCGCGCTGGTCACCCCCGGCACCACGGTCACCGGGACCCCGGCCGCCGCGCAGGCCAACACCTCCTCGTGCCCGCGTCCGAAGACGTACGGGTCGCCGCCCTTGAGCCGGACCACCCGCCGCCCGGCGCGGGCGTGCCGGACCAGTGTCGTGTTGATGGCGTCCTGCCCGACGGACGGCCCCCGGGGTGACTTCGCCGCGTCCACCACCTGCACCCCCGGGCGTAGTCCGGCGAGCAGATCCTGCGGGGCGAGTCGATCCACCACCACCACGTCGGCGGCCGCCAGCAACGCCCGACCCCGGACGGTGATCAGGTCTGCTGGGCCCGGTCCGCCGCCAACGATCGCCACCGCACCCGGCCGCAGCACGGGCTCGGGGTGCTGGTGCTGGTGCTGGTGCTTCTGCCCGCCCACCGGGTCGTCCGGGTGGTCGTGCGGGGTCTGCGGCCGACCCACCTTGTCGACGAAGCCCGGCATCGACACCCGGTACGCACAGGTGTCGCAGTTCATCCGGATGTCGCCCCGCACCGCCTCGGCGTGGCGTTCCAGCACCAGCTCGGCGAGGGCGTCGCAGTCACCGATCAGGTCCGCCACCCGCAGGTCCAGCCCCGGATGCGCGGCGGCGTACTCCCGGGACTGGGCCCGAATGCGATCCGGTAGCACCCCGGCGAACAGGAAGTACGGAGCGACGACGATCCGCCGCGCTCCCAGCCGGCGCAGCCGATCCAGGACCGCCGGCACGGACGGCTCGGCGAGCGAGATGAAGCCCGGCTCAACGCCCGCGTAGCCCCGGCCCTCCCACAACAACCGGGCCACCTTGGCGACCTCGGCGTTCGCGTCCGGGTCGGTGGAGCCACGCCCGATCAACGCCACCCAGGTATCGGCCCGCTCCGCGCCGGCCAGCGCGGCGTCAATCCGCTCCTGGAGAGCGGTGTGCAGCAACGGGTGCGGGCCAAGCGGTCGGCCGTAGGCGTAACGCAGGCCGGGGTGGCGCTGCTGTTCCCGAGCCAGCGCCGCCGGGATGTCGCCCTTGCCGTGCCCGGCCGCGGTCAACACCAGCGGTAGCGCCACCAGTGCCCGGTGCCCCCGGCCGGCGAGCGCGCCGACCGCATCGGTCAGGGGCGGACGGGACAACTCGATGAAGCCACCCTCGACGTCTCCGACCGTGGCGCCGGCCCGGGTGCGGACCCGTTCGACCAGCGCGGCGAACTGCGCCACCCCCTCGGCGCTACGGGTGCCGTGCCCGACGATGACCAGTGCGGTCACTCTTCCCCCTCCACATAGAGCAGGGCGTTGAGGGCGGCGGCGGCCACCGCCGACCCGCCCTTCTCGCCCCGGTTCGAAATGCCCGGCAGACCGCTGATCCGGAGCGCGGCCTTCGACTCCGCGGCCCCGACGAAGCCCACCGGCAGGCCGACCACCAGGGCCGGCCGAGCGTCCAGGGCGAGCAGTTCGGTCAGCGCGGTGGGCGCGCAGCCGACCACCCACACCGCACCGGGCCCCACCCGGCCCAGCGCGATCCGCACCGCGGCGGCCGAGCGGGTGATCCCGGCCCGCCGGGCCAGCGCGGCGGTGCCCGCCTCGGCAACCGGGCAGACCGTCGCCCGGCCGGTGATCCCGGCGGCAACCATCGCCACATCGGCCACGATCGGGGCGCCGGACCGGAGTGCGGCCAGCCCACCGGCCAGCGCGGTCTCGTCACAGACCAGATCCGTCACGTAGCTCAGGTCCGCGCTGGCGTGTACCACCCGCTCGGTGACCGCGCGGGTCAACGGCGACAGGTGCCGAAGGTCAACCCGCTCCCGCAGAATCCGATACGACTCGACCTCGATCGGATGCACCGGCCGGCTCATCCGTCCGCCCGCGCAGGTGCGGGGTTGACCGGGGTGATGACCATCGGCTCCTCCAGGGGTCGCGGGCCGGCGGTGCGGATGGCGCCGACCGGGCAGATCTCCAGACATTCCAGGCAGCCAGTGCAACGGTCGGCCCGGATCACGAGGCCGCCGGGCACCGGCCGGATGGCGTGCGTGGGGCAGGTCAGCAGGCAGGCACCGCAGCCCTGACAGGCGTCAACGAATACCGGTGCGGGGCCGGTCACGTCCGCCACCGGTAGCCCCGCGGGGTGACCATCCGGCCGGCAACCCGGCGCGTCTGGCTACTGCCCACGACCACGACGCTGTACATGTCGACGATCGCCGGATCGAGAGTCTCCAGGGTGGCCAGATGCACCCGCTGCCCAGCTCGGCTGGCGTTCCGCACCACCCCGACGGGTGTGTCCGGCGGTCGGTGCTCCGCGAGGAGCCGCAGCGCCGCCGGCAACTGCCAGTCCCGGTTCCGGCTACGCGGGTTGTAGAGCACCGCGACGAAGTCCCCCTGCGCCGCGGCGGTCACCCGACGGGCGATGACCTCCCACGGGGTGTGCAGGTCGGAGAGGCTCAGGTAGGCGTGGTCGTGCCCCAGCGGCGCCCCGAGCAGGGCCGCCGCCGCGAGGGCGGCGGTCACCCCGGGCACGCCGACCACATCGACCCGCTCGTCGGCGTACTCCAGGGCAGGGCTCGCCATCGCGTACACCCCGGCGTCGCCGGATCCGACCAGGGCGACGGCCTGGCCGGCGGTGGCCTCGGCGACGGCGGACCGGGCCCGCTCCTCCTCGGCGCCGAGCCCGCTGGCGAGCACCCGGGTCCCCGGGCGCAACAGGTCGCGGATCTGATCCAGGTACTGGTCCAAACCGACCACGACGGCGGACCGCCGTAGCTCGGTCACCGCCCGGGGGGTACGCAGTTCGGCCGCACCGGGTCCGAGGCCGACCAGGGCGAGCCGGCCACGCGGCGCATGCCGGGCGACGGCGACGGTCGCCATCGCGGTCGCGGTCTTCGGCACCAGCAGTTCGGCGTCCCCGCCGAGCAACGCCGCGGCCTCCGCGACGCTCGGCGTGCCGACTGCGGCGCGAACCACCTCGCTGGGGTTGGGCACCGCCACCGCCGCCAGCTCCGCGGCGGACCAGGTCCTCAGGGGTATCCGCAGCGCGTCGGCGGTGGTGCGGATACCGTCCTCATCGGCCTTGATGTCGGCGCTGGCCAGACCGCGCAGGCTCGCCGCGCTGAGGCCCGCGGCGGCGAGCACCCGATCCAGCAGGGCACGCACCTCGGCGGCGGGCACGCCGCGGCTCGCCCCGACCCCGGCGACCAGGGAGGGGGGCCGGAGCACGGCGGTCCGCCCATCCAGGGGCACGATCCGGTCGGTGACCAGCACCCGATAGCCCACCGCGGGAGCGCCGGCGGGGCCGGCCGGGGCGACCTGGACGTTGGTTGGCAGTGCCGGCAGTGGCCAGGGCGCGTCGGCGACCACCGTGACCGGCTCGCCGTCCAGGATCGCCCGGCTCACCGCGGCGATCGCCCCCTCGACCGGCCAGCCCAGGGTGTCCAGGCCAGGCAGGTCGACCGCGTCGGTGGCGGTGGTGACCACCGGCGCCGCGTCGAGTAGCGCCCCGACCTCGGCCGCGAGGGCGTTGGCGCCGCCGGCGTGCCCACCGAGCAGGGCCACCGCGTGCCGGGCCGCCTCGTCCACTGTCACCACCGCCGGATCGCGGCGCTTGTCGTCGAGCAGCGGCGCCAAGAGGCGGACCACCGCGCCGGTGGCCAGGAACGCGACGATCTGGTCGCACTCCGACCAGGCGGCCCGGAGTCCGGCGGCGGCGCTCTCCGCCTCCAGCAGCCGGGCGTGCGGCCAGGCATCGGCGAGGACCCGGGCGTGCCGGCGCCCCGCCGCGGTGACCGCGACCAGCCCGATCCGGCCCGACCGTGCCTCGGTGCATTCGACGTGCTTCACAGAAACTCCCCGGTGAGGACGACCACCGGATTGGTGGCCGCGAGACGGATCGACCCGCCGGGCAGGTCGGCGAGGCGAGCGGCGGAGAGTTGGACACCGTTGACCGTGTAGCCGGCGGCTCGCAGCACGTCCCGGGCCGGGGCGACCCGGTCCAACGCGGCGAGCGCGACGAGTACCCGCGCCGGGCGGCGGGCCGTCACCGCGGCGAGCACCCCGGTGCCGCCCCCGCCGACGAAGGCCGCGTCGGCGTCGGGGAGCCCGGCCAGGACGTCCGGGGCGGCACCGTGGACCACCCGTACGTCCACACCGTGCCGAGCAGCGTTGTCGTGAACCAGGTCCACGGCGGCCGGGTCCCGTTCCACCGCGACGACCGCCGCGCCGAGCAGGGCACACTCGATGCCCACCGAGCCGCTGCCGGCACCCACGTCCCACACCAGCCGGCCGAGCCGGGGCCGCAGCCCGGCCACGACCAGCGCCCGCACCTCCGCCTTGGTGATCATCGAAGCGCGGTGCCGGTACGCCCCCTCGGGCAGCGCCCACCCAGCGGCCGGGGCAGCGGCCGGTTGGTTGTCCACCCGGGCCACTCCGCCCGGCCCGGGACCGAGGCTCAGCAGCACATGCGGATCAGTCCAGCTGCCAGCCGCCGCCTCCGCCGGGGTCGTCCAGGTGATCCGTTCGGCGTCGGTGCCGAGGTGCTCGGCCACCACCAGCCGACGTGACCAGCCCACCAGGCCGGCACCGAGTTCCGCGGCCCCCGCACCCGGCGCGGTGAGCACCGCGACCCGGGGCAGCGCCCGGCAGGCGTTGAGCGCCGCTCGGGCATCCCGGCCATGGGCGCTGACCACGGCCGCGCCGTCCCAGGAGAGCCCGGCCCGGGCGAACGCGGCGGCGACGCTGGACACCGCCGGTAACACCCGCACCGGCAGCCCGGCCGCCCGCAGCCGGCGCACGATCCCGAAGCAGCCCGGATCACCGCTGGCGAGGACGACGGCCGGGGTGCCGGTGGCAACCGCGGTGGTAAGCCGTTCCAGGGCCGGCGGCAACGGACCGAGCACGACCGTCTCCGCGCCGGCCGGCACCGGCACGGCCGCCAGGTGCCGGGCGGCACCGACCACGAGCCCCGCCCGCGCCAGCTCGGCGGCGAGGGCCGGGTGCGCCGGGTTACCGGCGGCGTCCACACCGGCCACCGTCACCACCGTCGCCCCGACACCGGCACCACCGACGACGGAGGTGCCGGGGCCCGCAACACCGGTGTCCCGCCGACCCACACCCGGCGTACCGGTCACCGGGCCCACCGCCCGCTGGCGGCCACGCATCGCCGCCCGGCGAAGTCCACCATCGCCACGTCAACGGCGAGGGCGTCCCCGGCGAAGCGTCGCAGCACCGCGCCGACCCGATGGCAGAGCAGGTCACCGGCGGGGCCGAGCAGGCCGGCGGCCTCCCACAACTCGTACGCGTGCCGGCCGGTGTTGGCGGCGGTGACGGCGGCGGCCAACTCAGCGGTGCCGCCCGCCTCGACCGTCACCGCGCCGAGAAGCGACAGGTCCACCCTGGAGCGGGTGTAGTGGGTCATCAGCACCCCGGCGGCGAGCTTGGCCAGCTTGCCGGCCATCCCGACGAAGGCCACCCCGGACAGTCCGTGGGTAACGGCGGCGGTGACCGCCGCACCGGTGAAGTCACCCACCTCCACGAAGCACACCTCGGGCAGCTCCGGCAGCAGCTCCCGGGCGGCCCGCTCGGTCCGCCCACCCGTGCACAGCACCACCGTCGACTCTCCCTGCGCAGCCGCCACCTGTACGGCCTGCACGACGCTGGCCCGCCAGGACGCGGTGGAGAAGGGCCTGACCACGCCGGTCGTGCCGAGGATCGAGATGCCGCCGAGGATCCCGAGCCGGCGGTTCGTGGTCTTCCGGGCCATGATCTCGCCGCGCGGGACGCTGATCACCACCCGGACGCCGAGGACGGCCAGGTCGACCAACTCGGCGACCGCCGCGCCGATCATCTGGCGCGGGGTGTCGTTGATCGCCGGCCCGCCGACCGGCAGTCCCAGCCCCGGCTTGGTCACCGTACCCACCCCGGGCCCACCCGCCAGGGTCAGTCCGGGAACCTGCCGCCAGCCGACCGTGGCGGTCAGCTCGGCGCCGTGGGTGACGTCCGGGTCGTCGCCGGCGTCCTTGACCACCACCGCCTCGGCGCCGCCAGCCGTACGGTCGCAGCGGGCCACCGGGAAGCACACCCGCCGCCCGGCCGGCAGTCCGATCTCGACCTCCTCCGGTGACACCCCGGTGACCAGGGCGGTCAGCGCGGCCTTCGTCGCGGCTGTCGCGCAGGCGCCGGTGGTCCAGCCGGTGCGCAGCGCCACGGGCCGGACCTTCGCGGTACGCGGCAGGTCCGGCTCGCGCAGGGGCGGCAGGTCGTACGCCATCAGGTCGGCCGGTCCGCCCGAGCGGTGACCTCCCGGCGAAGGGCGGCCCGCGCGGCCGGCTCCGCCCGCCGGTGACCGTGGAAGTGCCCCGGATGGTAGAGATGCGAACGGGTACCGGCGGCCGCCAGCGCCGGCCCGACCAGGATGAGGGTGTGCTTCCAGAGCCGGTGTTCCCTGACCGTCGCCGCTAGGGTGCCGACGGTGCAGTGCGCCACCAGCTCGTCCGGCCAGGTCGCCTGATACGCCACGACCGCCGGGGTGTCGGCCGAATACCCCCCGGCGAGCAGCTCGGCCTGCACCTGGCCGGAGCGGGCCGCGGAGAGGAACAACGCCATGGTGGTGCCGTGCCGGGCGAACTCGCGGACCCGCTCCCCCGGCGGCATCGGCGTCTTCCCACCCTCCAGGCGGGTGAGGATGACCGACTGCGCGACCTCGGGTACGGTCAGCTCCCGCCCGATCCGGGCGGCGACCGCGGAAAACGCGGAGACCCCCGGCACGATCTCCACGGCCAGCCCGAGCGCCCGGCACAGGTCGAGCTGCTCCTGCACCGCGCCCCACAGCGAAGGGTCGCCCGAGTGGATCCGGGCCACGGTCAACCCGTCGGCGGCGGCCCGCCGATACAGGGGCAGCACCCCCTCCATCGGCAATCGCGACGAGTCGACGATCTCGGCGTCCGGTCGGGCGTGGGCCAGCACGTCGGCGTGGACCAAACTGGCCGCCCAGACCACCACATCGGCGGCGGCGATCACCCGAGCCGCGCGCAGGGTCAACAGATCCGCCGCGCCGGGTCCCGCACCCACGAACCAGACGGTGCCGCTCACAGTTTCCCCCCTCGGCGGTCCCGGCGGGCCGGGACCAGCAGTGTCGACAGGTACGGCGGGTCGTCGCCCGCCTCGGCGGCCGGACCGACGCGGTCGCCGGCCAAGCCCAGCCCGCTACCCAGCACCGCCTCGGTGAGTCGACCCTGCCGGCGGAGTTCGGCCAGCAACTCCGGGTGCCGCCGCCACCCCTTGTAGGCGACGACCGTGCCCGGCCCGGCGACCGCGTCGGCGAAGAGCGCCAGCCCGGCGGTGGCCGGCAGCAGGGTCAGCGGCTCTCGCCCCTCGCAGAGTGGAACTCCGCTTCTGGCGGCGAGCTCCTGCATGGCCGTGATCCCGGGGACGGTGTGCACGGCGACCGCCGGCCGCAGCTCGCGGAGGGTCTGCGCGAGATAGCCGAAGGTGGAGTAGACGTTGGGGTCGCCGATGGTGGCGAAGGCCAGAGCTCGGGCCCCGTCGTCCACCGCGGTGGCGACCGCCTGCGCGGCGGCGTTCCACGCGCTCTCTCGCCGTCGGGTCACCCCGCCCCGGTCGTCCAGGGCGAACGGCAGCCGGCGCAGCCGCTCCGGCGGTAGGTACGGGGCGATCGTGGTCTCGGCCCGGCCGGGGGCCGCGGCGCCCGCCGGCCGGTCCAGCACGGGTACGAAGACCACGTCAGCCTCACGCAGCACCCGTACCGCGCGCACGGTGAGTAGCTCCGGGTCGCCGGGGCCCACCCCGACCCCGGTCAGCGTCACGGTCATCGAGTCGCCGCCGCTACCAGCCGCTGGGCCGCTCGGGGCTGCCCGGCCCAGTGGGTGTGCAGGTACGAGGCGTGGATCCGGCCGGCGACGAAGCCGTGCGCGGCCCCGTCCCAGCGCCACGCCGGCTGCTCACCGTGACCGGGATCGGTGCCGGTGCGGTGGAACTCGTGCCCGCGGACCAGGTCCCCGGCGGCGTGCGGCACCGAGTCGGCGGCGGCGACGGCCGCCCGGTAGCCGAGGGTGAGCCGTCCGGTCATTCGAGCCGTCAGGTCGAGTCGGCCGCACATCGGCACCCCGTCCAGTTCGCGTCCCAGGTAGAGCAGACCCGCGCACTCGGCCACCACCGGCCCGTCGAAGGCGGCCAGATCGGCGCGCAGCCCGGTGTTGGCGGCAAGCGCCTCCACGTACACCTCGGGAAAGCCGCCGCCGACGACCACGGCCCGGGTACCGGCGGGCAGCGCCTCGTCGCGCAGCGGATCGAACGGCACAACGGTGGCGCCGGCGGCCGTGAGCAGCTCGGTCGTCTCGGCGTAGCCGAAGGTGAAGGCCGGGCCACCGGCGACGGCGACCACCGGCCGGTCGGGCCCGGCCGGGCCGCCGACGGCGGCGGCCGGGTCCCAGGGCAACGCGGTCAGTGGCGGGGCGCTGCGGGCCAACTCCAGCACCGCGTCGAGGTCCACGGTGGCTGCCACCAGGTCGGCCAACGCGTCAACCACGGCGATCGACTCGGCGGCCCGCTCCGCGACCGGCACCAGGCCCAGGTGACGGGCGGGGGCGGCGACCTCGGCGGCCCGGGTGACCGCGCCCAGCACCGGTACGCCGACCTCGGCCAGGGCCTCGCGCAGCAGCGACTCGTGCCGGGGCGAGCCGACCCGGTTGAGCACCACCCCGCCGATTCGCACCGCCGGGTCGAAGGCGCTCATTCCGAGGGCCAGGGCGGCGGCGCTGCGCCCCTGGGCGGTGGTGTCGAGCACCAGCAGCACGGGCGCGGCGACGAGCCGGGCGACGTGGGCGGTGGAGGCGTACCCGCGGCGGCCGACGGCGCCGTCGTGCAGCCCCATCACCCCCTCGATCACCGCGATGTCGGCGGGGCGGGGCACGGCCGCGCCGTGCCGCAGCAGACCGGCGATCCGCTCCTCCCCCACCAGCCACGGGTCGAGGTTGCGGCCGGGCCGGCCGGCGGCGAGGGCGTGGTAGCCGGGGTCGATGTAGTCCGGGCCGACCTTGTGTGGACTGACCAGGTGGCCCCGACGACGCAGCGCGGCGAGCAGCCCGGTGGCGATCGTGGTCTTGCCGTGGCCGCTGGCCGGTGCGGCGACCACCACCCGCGGCAGGGACCAGGGGGCGTTCACCATTCGATGCCCTTCTGGCCCTTCTGGCCGGCGTCCATCGGATGCTTCACCTTGGTCAGCTCGGCAACCAGGTCGGCGGCGGCCACCAGGCGCGGGTCGGCGTCCCGACCGGTGATGACGACGTGCTGAAAGCCGGGTCGGGTGGTGAGGGTGTCGACCACCTCGGCGACGTCCACCCAGCCCCACTTCATCGGGTAGGTGAACTCGTCGAGCACGTAGAGGCCGTACCGCTGGGCGGTCAGGTCGCGCTGGATCTGCCGCCACCCCTCGCGGGCGTCGGCGGCGTGGTCGGCCGTACCGTCGCGCTGGATCCAGGACCAGCCCTCACCCATCTTGTGCCAGCTCACCGGGGCACCCTGGCCGGTCTGCTCGTGTACCTCGCCGAGGGCGCGGAACGCGCTCTCCTCGCCCACCCGCCACTTGGCGCTCTTGACGAACTGGAACACCCCGATCGGCAGTCCCGCGGTCCAGGCCCGCAGCGCGAGGCCGAAGGCGGCGGTGGACTTCCCCTTCATCGATCCGGTGTGGACGATCAGCAACGGGCGGTTCCGCCGCTGCCGGGTCGTGAGCCCGTCGGCCGGCACCTGCGTCGGTTTGCCCTGCGGCATCAGCGCACGCTCCGCTCCGCGGCGAAGCCGGCGGTCGCCAACGCCGCCAACGGGGCGGTCGTCACGGTGGGCAGGGGGTGGTGGGCGGCGGCCAGCTGGGTGGCCAGGCGGCGGGCCAGGGCGAGTCGGACGGGGCCGGACTCGCAGTCCACGACGACACAGGGGGCGCCGGTCGCGCGCAGCACCGCCGCCGCCCGCGCCGCGCGGGGCAACGGGTCGGCGCCGGCGGTGGCCCGACCATCGGTCAGGACCAGGGTCAACGGTTGCCGGCGGGGATCCCGCAGGCGCTCCACCCGCAGCAGCTCGGCGGCGGCGAGCAGGCCCTCCGCGAGCGGGGTACGCCCACCGGTGGGCAGCTCGGCCAGCCGGGTGGAGGCGGCGAGCACCGAGGCGGTGGCCGGCAGCAGGACCTGCGCGCCAGCACCGCGGAAGGCGACCACCGCCACCTTGTCGCGGCGCTGGTAGGCGTCGGTGAGCAGGGCGAGCACCGCGCCCTTGACGGCACTCATCCGCTGCCGGGCACCCATCGAACCGCTGGCGTCCACCACGAAGAGCACCAGGTTGCCCGCCCGCCCCTCCCGAACGGCCTCCCGTACGTCAGCCGGGTGGATCCGCAGCGGTCCACCGGCCCGTCCCCGGGCGACCTGGTGCCCGGCGGCGGTCCGGATCGTCGCCGGCAGGTGCAGCGCGCCGAGGCGGCCGGCCGGCACCCGGGCGCCGGTGGTGCGACCGCGCCCGGTCCGCGCCCGCGACCGCCGGCCCGGCACCCCCTCGCTGATGCCCGGCACGGTGAACAACCGCGCCCGGAGCCCGAGCTGCGGGGCGGCCACCGGGTGCGGGACCCCGCCCGGGTGCGCGTCCCGGCTCGGATGCGCGGACGGGGACGCACCGTCCTCGGGGACCGCGGGTCGGTCCGGATCGGACGGCTCAGCCGCGGAGCCGGTGCCGCCATCGGGGTGGATGCCCGCCGTGGAGCCGGTGTCCGGCTCGGTCCCGGTGTCGCCGGCCGGGTCGCCCGCACCACCGGGACCGGTGCCCCCGCCCGGACCGCCGTCCGGTGTGGTGCCGCCCCCCGGACCGCCGTCGGGACCGGCGTCATCCCCCGGATCACGGCCCGGACCGGTGCTGTCGTCCGGGTCGTCGGGATGCTCCTCCTGCGCCCGGTTCAGCGCCTCGTCCAGGCGTTGTTCGTCCAGTCCCGGCGGGTCGAACGGATCCCGGCGGCGGCGGTGCGGCAGGGCGAGGCGGGCAGCCACCCGAACGTCCTCCGCGCTCACCCGGTCCCGACGCTGCCAGGCGGCGTGCGCCACGGCGGTCCGGGCGATGACGATGTCGGCCCGCATCCCGTCCACGTCGAACGCCGCGCAGACCTCGGCGATCTGCCGCAGGGCCGCGTCGGTCAACACCACCCGGTCCAGCCGGGCGCGGGCCTCGGCCACCCGCCCGGCGACCGCCGCGTCCTCCCCCGCCCAGCGGGCGGCGAAGCCGGCGGGGTCCGCGTCGGCATCGAGCCGGCGACGCACCACCTCCACCCGTACGGCCGGGTCGCGGCTGGCCGTCACCTCGACGGTCAGCCCGAACCGGTCGAGGAATTGCGGACGCAGCTCCCCCTCCTCCGGGTTCATCGTGCCGACCAGCAGGAACCGGGCCGCGTGGCGGACCGACACGCCCTCCCGCTCAACGTGGCAGCGCCCCATCGCGGCGGCGTCCAACAGCAGGTCGACCAGATGGTCGTGGAGCAGGTTCACCTCGTCGACATAGAGCACCCCCCGGTGGGCGGCGGCGAGCAGGCCGGGCTCGTAGGCGCGGACTCCGTCGGCGATTACCCGCTCCAGGTCGAGCGAGCCGACCACCCGGTCCTCGGCGGCGCCGACCGGCAGTTCGACCAACGCGGCCGGGCGACGTTCGGTCGCCGGCACCGCCGGGTGGGGCCCGTCCGGGCAGCCGGGATCAGGCGTCTGCGGATCGCAGGCGAACCGGCAGTCGGCGACCCGAACCACCGGCGGCAGCAGCGCGGCGAGGGCGCGCACCGCGGTCGACTTGGCGGTGCCCTTCTCGCCCCGCACCAGCACCCCGCCGATCGCCGGGTTGACCGCGTTCAGCAGCAGCGCCAGGCGCATGTCGGCCATGCCGAGTACGGCCGAGAACGGGTAGTTCGCCCCGGGCGCCTCCGGCCGCGGCAGCCGTGCAACCCGCAGGCCCGGTTCACTCGTCGTGCTCATCCGCGCTCCTCCAGATCGCCCTCGCTGGCCAGATACGTCTCCCGGAGGCGGTCCAGGGTGCTCGGCTCCGGCTTTGCCCACAGCCCCCGGTCGGCGGCCTCCAGCAGCCGTTCGGTCATGCCCCGCAGCGCCCACGGGTTGGACCGCTCCAGGAACTCCCGGGTCTCGGCGTCGAACAGGTACGCCTCGGCGAGCCGCTCGTACATCCAGTCGTCGACCACGCCCGCGGTGGCGTCGTAGCCGAACAGGTAGTCGACGGTGGCCGCCAGCTCGAAGGCGCCCTTGTAGCCGTGCCGGCGCATCGCCGCGACCCACCTCGGGTTGACCACCCGGGCCCGGAACACCCGGCGGGTCTCCTCGCTGAGGGTGCGGGTCCGCACGTCGTGCGGCATCGCCGAGTCGCCGACGTACGCGGCCGGGGCGGCACCGGTGAGGTGCCGGACCATCGCCACCATCCCGCCGTGGTACTGGAAGTAGTCGTCGGAGTCGACGATGTCGTGCTCCCGGGTGTCCTGGTTCTTCACCGCCACGGCGATCCGCGCGAAGGCGCGTTCCATGTCGGTGCGGGCCTCCCGGCCGTCCAGCCCCCGTCCGTACGCGTAGCCGCCCCACACCGCGTACACCTCGGCCAGGTCTGCGTCGCTGCGCCAGTTCCGGGCGTCGATCAGCGGAAGCAGCCCGGCCCCGTACGCGCCCGGCTTCGACCCGAAGATCCGCGCGGTGGCCCGGCGCTCGTCGCCGTGCCCGGCGAGGTCCTCGGCCACGTGCGCCCGGAGGTGGTTGTCCGAGGCCGACTCGTCCAGCGCGGCCACCTGTCGTACCGCGTCGTCCATGAGCGCCACCACGTGCGGAAAGGCGTCCCGGAAGAAGCCGGAGATGCGGACGGTCACATCGATGCGGGGGCGACCCAACTCGGCCAGGGGCACCACCTCGACCCCGGTCACCCGCCGGGACCGGTCGTCCCAGGTGGGTCGACAGCCGAGCAACGCGAGTACCTCGGCGATGTCGTCGCCCTGCGTGCGCATGGCGCTGGTGCCCCACACGGTGAGCCCGACCGAGCGCGGGTACACCCCGGTGTCGGCGAGGTGCCGGCTCAGCAGCGAGTCGGCCAGGGCCACGCCGACGTCCCAGGCGTTGCGGCTGGGGATCGCCTTCGGGTCGACCGAGTAGAAGTTGCGACCGGTGGGCAGCACGTTGACCAGGCCCCGGGTGGGTGATCCGGACGGGCCGGGGGGCACGAACCGCCCGTTGAGGGCGGCGAGGGTGTGCGCCAGCTCGTCGGTGGTGCGCTCCAGCCGCGGCACCAGTTCGGTGGCGGCGAAGCGCAGCACCGCGGCGGCCTCCGGGATCGCCCGGCCGGTGACCTCGGAGACGACCTCCGGCGCCCGGTCGGGGGGCCAGCCGAGCGTCTCCATCCCGAGGGCGAGGCGCCGGGCCAGACCCTCGATCAGGTCGACGGCGTCGGCGGCGGTGCCGGCCGGCCCACCGGCCACGTCGGTCAGCGCGGCCGGCACCCGCACCCGGGCTCCGGGCGCGGCGAGCAGCACGGTTTCGTCCAGGCCGTAGCTGGCGGCGAGGGCCTGCCGCAGGCCGGGCAGGGCCCGGGTCCCGCCCCACACCTGTGGGGAGCGCAGCACGGCGAGCACCAGGTTGACCCGCGCCTCGCCGGCGGGTGCTTCGGCCAGCACGTGCAGGCCGTCGCGGATCTGCACGTCCTTGACCTCGCAGAGGTAACCGTCGAGGTGCAACACGAAGTCGTCGAAGTCGTCGGCGGCCGGCATCTCCGACTGGTGCAGGTCGTGGTGCAGCTCCGCGGTGCGCACCAGCTCCCAGATCTGTCCCCGTACGACGGGCACCTTCGCCGGGTCGAGCGCCTGCACGGTGGCGTACTCGTCGAGTAGCTGCTCCAGCTTCGCCAGGTCCCCGTACGTCTCGGCGCGGGCCATCGGCGGCACCAGATGGTCGACGACGACCGCGTGCGCGCGGCGCTTGGCCTGCGTCCCCTCCCCCGGGTCGTTGACGATGAACGGGTACACCAACGGCAGGTCGCCGAGGACCGCGTCTGGGGCGCAGTCGGCGGCCAGCCCGAGGCCCTTGCCCGGTAGCCACTCCAGGGTGCCGTGCTTGCCCAGGTGCACCACGGCGTCCACGCCGAAGCCCCCCGCCGCGGCGGGGGCGGCCAGCCACCGGTACGCGGCCAGGTAGTGGTGACTCGGGGGCAGGTCCGGGTCGTGGTAGATGGCGATCGGGTTCTCCCCGAAGCCGCGGGGCGGCTGGATCAGCAGGACCACGTTGCCGAACCGGAGGCCGGCCAGGACGAGGTCGCCGCCGTCGGTGTACAGCTCCCCCGGTGGCTCCCCCCAGTGGCTGATCATGGCGCCGCGCAGCGGCGCGGGCACCTGGTCGAACCACCGCCGATACGTCTCCCGCGGTACCCGCGCGCTGGCGGTGCCGAGCTGCTCGGGGGTGAGCCACTCGACGTCGTGGCCGCCGGCGGCGATGAGGGCGTGGATGAGGGCGTCCCCGTCGTCCGGGACGGGCGTCGCGCCGAGGTCGTAGCCGGCGGCGGCGAGCGCGGCGAGCAGCCGCACCGCGCTGGCCGGGGTGTCCAGGCCGACGGCGTTGCCGACCCGGGAGTGCTTCGTCGGGTACGAGCTGAGCACCACCGCCACCCGTTTGTCGGCGTTCGGCAGGTGCCGCAGCCGGGCGTGCCGGACGGCGATTCCGGCCACCCGGGCGGCGCGCTCCGGGTCCGGCGCGTAGACCGACAGCCCGTCGGCGTCGAGCTGTTTGAACGAGAACGGCACGGCGACGATCCGCCCGTCGAACTCGGGGATCGCCACCTGCATCGCCGCGTCCAACGGGGACAATCCGGCGTCGCTGTCGGCCCACTGCTCCCGCGTACTGGTGAGGCAGAGCGCCTGGATAACCGGCAGGTCGAGGGCGGCGAGCGCACCCACGTCCCAGGCGTCCTCGTCGCCACCGCCGGCCGCCTCGGTGGCCACGGTGCCCCCGGCGGCGAGCACGGTGACCAGCAGCGCGTCGCAGCGGGCGAAGAGTTCCAGTGGGCCCGTGCCGGCGGTCAGGCCGCGCAGCGAGCCGCAGAAGATCGGCGCCGCGTTGCCGCCCGCGGCCTCCACGGCGTCGGCGAGCGTGTCCACGAAGGCGGTGTTGCCGGCGAGCGCGTGCGCCCGGTAGAAGACGATCCCGACGGTCGGCCGGTCCGGGTCGGCCGACCGTGCACCGTGCGTCCCGTACGCCGGGGTCGGGGTGGGGGGCGTGAACCCCTCCCCGGTGAGCAGCACCGTGTCGGAGAGGAACCGGGCCAGCTGCGCCAGGTTCTCCGGGCCCCCCTCGACCAGGTAGGACAGGGCTTGGGTGGTGACACCGGAGGGCACGGTGGAGGCGGCGGTCAGCTCGGCGTCGGGGACGCTCTCCCCGCCCAGCACCACCGTCGGCACGCCCGAGGCGAGGATCGCGGCCAGTCCGTCCGGCCAAGCGGCCCGGCCACCGAGCAGGCGTACGACGGCCAGGTCCACGCCGTCGAGCAGTTCCGGGACGCTGTCAACGGCCACCCGGGTCGGGTTGGCCAGGCGATAGTCGGCCCCGCTGGCCCGCGCGGCGAGCAGGTCGGTGTCGGCAGTGGAGAGCAGCAGAATGCGCACGGCAAACTCCGGAGAGTGACGCCCGCACGGAGGGGCGGACGATCAGCGAGACGGGAGATGATTCGGCTTCACGGGCGCCACCTCGGACCACCCGACTGGGTGGCCGACGGGGGCGCGCGTCAGGCAGCGATCAACCGCGGGCAGCGGGGTCGAGAACGGCGGCACCGAGCACGGCAGCGGGGCCAGTCGCGGCAGCGCCAGGCCGCGGACCGGTCGCGGACCTGCCGCCGCCCGCCAGATTGGTACGACAGCTGTCGATGGGTGGGACGCTACGCGTCATCGGGTCCTCCTCGGGTATCCACGCCCTGGGGTGCACCGACGGCCGAAGTATCCTGGCTCCCGGATCGATGCTCACCCCGGCCTTCCAACCGTGCGACGCACGGTCGTGGCTCCACAAGGAGGATCACTCCCCGGTGACAGTGGCGGGACCGCGCCGGATTCACACCGGCTTCCTTCACTGCCGTCCGGCCGCGAACTCTGCCACACCAGTACGTCCGGGTCAACGAAACGAGAGGAGCCCAGCGGTCAACCGGTCCCGGAGCCACGGCCCCGGAGGGCACGGGGGCTACCGAAGGCGCCGCTCCGGGTGGGCCCGGTTCCAGGCGCGCATCCGCTCCGGGTAGCCCATCTTGGCCGCTTCGTACAGCGGCAGGGCCAGTCGGCGGGCGAGGGACGCAGCAACCCGTGGCGACCCGGTACGGCGGCGGATCCACTCGCCGTCGTGCGCGATCGCCACCACCGTCGTGTCCGTCGCCGTCGTCTCCGGCTCCAGGTAGAACTCGACCCCGGTCCGGCTGGCGGCGAACTGCTCCAGCGCCACCAGGTCCGCGCGGGTGCCCTCCCGGTCGAGCTTCGTCGGCACCCCGTCAGCTTCCCAGGTACGCGACCGCTTCCGACTGAACCAGCCCATGCCGCTCCTCCTTGCATCTCCGGTGCCGCCGGCCTCCAGTGCACCACCCTTGGCTGAGCGCCGTCTGTACGCCCCCTGATGACGCGCTGAGGATGCACCGCCGGCCGGTGGTGCAGCAAGCCCGCGGGGAGGCATCGGCCGGCTCACCGCCCCGGGGGCGACGGGAGTGAGGCGTGCGTCACCGCGAGCACGAGCCGGTCCCAGGAGTGGGTCAGACTACGACCGGTGAGCTCGGTGAGCCGGCGGAGCCGATGGCGCATGGTCTGCGGGTGCAGTCCGACCGCGGTCGCGGCCTCGATCGCCGACCCGTGGGTGAGGTACGCGTGCAGCCCTTCGAGCAGGTGGGCGTTGGCGGGGGTGAGCACCGGCCCGAGGACCGCGGCGTGCAGTGCGGCACGGTCGACGGGAGGCGTGCCGTGCAGTACCGCGACGGTGAGCGCGTCGCCACGGTCGAGCACGGTCCGGCGGGCGAACGCCGCCACGGGTGCGTGCTTCAGCGCGGAAACCGCAGCCCGGTAGTCCTGCGGCAGGGTCGCCGGGGAAGCTCCGCTGATCAGACAGGCCCGCCAACCGCCCGCGGCCACGGCCGTCACGACCTCGGACCGATCGTGCTCGTCCGGGAGCAGCAGGACACCGGCGCCGGCCCGCACCGTGCTCAACAGCGCACCGGTACTCAGGTCGACCGGGCCGTGGTCCGCGCCGACGGCTGGCGACGCAACGAGCGTGGCGACGCGGGCCGGGTGGGTTTCCGGGCTCTTCGGGTCACCCACGGCGAGGAGGAGGCCGAAGCTGGCGGGAACGCGGACGTTGAGCTGCTCGGTACGGTCGGCGAGGGCACCGGGCGAGGTCTGGCGACCGGCGAGCAGATCGTGCAGGAACTCGTCGATCAGTCGACGCCGGTCGGTGATCAACTCGGCGGCCTTGTGCTGATAGCCGTTGGCCAACGCCTCGGACAACTCGTCGAGCGCGGCGACCAGGGCCTGCACCAGCGCGGCGAGGTCGGCGACCGTCAGCCCGGGCGGGGCATGCTCGGCGACAGCGTCGGTGATGATGGCCGCCGCGACGCGATAGGCGCGCAGCACCGCCAGCAGCGGCCGACCGTCGGTGGCGCGGGTGGCGCCGATGCCCCGAAAGCGGCTGATGTCCCGGGTGGTGAGCCGAGTGCCGTCCACCCACATCTCGGTGAGCCGGGTGACGGCCCACTGGGCGATGGCCGTGACCTCCCGCAGTTGGGCGTCGCTGAGTTCGCGGTAGATCGGGACCTGGTCGACGACCGCGCCGACCATCTCGTCCACGAGGGTCGAGCTACGCTCGGTGAGCATCCGATGTACGACCAGCCGTTCCGCGAGGCCCACCCCGGTCACCGCCCCTCGCGCTGCCAGCCGGCCCGACCGCCCCCCGGACCGCGCGGGTTGACAATACTCATGCTCACCTAGTGCGGAAGTGGTGGCGTCAACCGGTTGGCTGCGGCACGGTGGGGCAACCCCCGGCGCCGCCCCGCTCCCCGCGATCGGCCCGGAAGCGGGTCAATGCCCGCTCGCACCGATAGGAGGCAGCCGTGGAAGCTGACGTCGTCGTGGTAGGAGCTGGTCTGGCCGGGCTGGTCGCCGCCGCCGAGGCAGCAGACCTCGGCCGGAGCGTCCTCCTCGTTGACCAGGAGGGGGAGCAGAACCTGGGCGGGCAGGCCTTCTGGAGCCTGGGCGGACTGTTCCTGGTTGACAGCCCCGAGCAGCGGCGGATGGGCGTTCGGGACTCCCTCGAGCTGGCCCGGCAGGACTGGTTCGGCAGCGCCCAGTTCGACCGCGACGAGGACCGGTGGCCGCGCGCCTGGGCCGAGGCGTACCTGGAGTTCGCCGCCGGAGAGAAGCGGTCCTGGCTGCGGCAGTACGGGCATCGCTTCTTCCCGGTGGTCGGCTGGGCCGAACGCGGCGACGGCCGGCCCGGTGGGCACGGCAACTCGGTTCCGCGGTTCCACATCACCTGGGGCACCGGCCCCGGCGTGGTGGAGCCGTTCGAGCGACGGGTACGGGCGCACGTCGACACCGGGCGGATCCGGTTCGCGTTCCGCCACCAGGTTGACGGGCTGCTGGTGGAGGCCGGTGCGGTGGTCGGGGTGTACGGCAGCCGGCTGGAGCCGGCCACGGCCGAGCGGGGCCGGCCGAGCAGCCGCACCGTGGTCGGCGAGTTCCGGGCCCGGGCCCAGGCCGTCATCGTCACCAGCGGCGGCATAGGCGGCAACCACGACCTGATCCGCCGGGCGTGGCCGGCACGGCTCGGCAGTCCACCGAAGCGGATGGTGGCCGGAGTGCCGGCCCACGTGGACGGCCGGATGCTGGGCATCGCCGAGGAGGCCGGCGCCAACATCATCAACCCGGACCGGATGTGGCACTACGTCGAAGGGCTACGAAACTGGGATCCGATCTGGGAGAACCACGGAATTCGCATCCTGCCCGGCCCCTCCTCACTCTGGCTGGACGCCGCCGGCAACCGGCTGCCGGCTCCGTACTTCCCCGGCTTCGACACCCTCGGCACCCTGCGCCACCTGCGCCACAGCGGCTACGACTACTCCTGGTTTCTGCTCACCCAGAAAATCATCGAGAAGGAGTTCGCGCTCTCCGGCTCCGAACAGAACCCGGACCTGACCGGCAAGGATCTGAAACTGCTGCTGTCCCGGGTACGGGCCGGTGCTCCCGGGCCGGTCGAGGCGTTCAAGCGGCACGGCGAGGACTTCGTCGTCGCGGACACCCTCGACGACCTCGTCACCGGGATGAACCGCATCGCCGACCCGGACGTGCCGGCGATCGAAGTCGCCCGGATCCGCGCGCTCGTCACCGAACGGGACCGGCAGCTCACCAACACCTTCTGCAAGGACGCCCAGGTCAAGGCGATCCGCTCCGCCCGCAACTACCGCGGTGACCGGCTCCTGCGGGTCGCCGCGCCGCATCGCCTCCTGGACCCGAAGGCTGGGCCGTTGATCGCCGTACGGCTCAACGTCCTCTCCCGCAAGACCCTCGGTGGGCTGGAGACCGACCTGGACGGTCGCTGCCGGACCCGCGACGGCGACGCCTTTCCCGGCCTCTACGCCGCCGGTGAGGTGGCCGGGTTCGGTGGTGGCGGCATGATGGGCTACAACGCCCTGGAGGGCTCCTTCCTCGGCGGCTGCCTCTTCTCCGGCCGGGTCGCCGGCCGCGCCGCCGCCCGCCAGCTCAGCTGACCGGCGGGGCCAGGCGGGGCCGCCGTAGCGGCAGCCGCAAGGTTCGGATCAACCACGCCTCCCAACGAAGTCCATTGCGGATACGCAAGGACCATCCGAGCGTCCGCTGTCCCCGCCGGGACGGTCAGCGAGGAGGGCGGGTCACCGGCAGCAACGCCAGCGACGGCAGTAGCAGGACCGGCACGACCAGCAGGGCGTGCAGCGTCCCGACCCGGTCGCCGATCAGGCCCAGCAGCGGTGGTCCGGCGAGGAAGGCGGTGTAGCCGATCACGGCCACCACGCTGACCCGGGCCGCGGCGTGCTCCTCCACGTTGGCCGCAGCGCTCATCCCCACCGGAAAGCTGAGGGAAACGCCGAGGCCCCACAGCGCCACACCGGCGACCGCAACCGGTCCGGAACCGGCCAGCACCGCCACGCTCACGCCGACCACGGCGAGCAGGATCGTGGTGCCGAGCACGGGCACCCGGCCCCAGCGGTCCAGGGCGAGGGTGCCGACGGTCCGTCCTACGGTCATGCCGATCACGAACACGCCGTAGACGGCGGCTCCGGCCGCCTCGGTGACGCCGTAGCCATCAACGAACGCGACCGCGACCCAGTCGGTGGCGACCCCTTCACTGAACGCTGCTACCAGCACAAACAGGCCGATCAGCAGGGTCCGTGGTTCCCGCCAGGCGGCCAGCACCGCCCGGCGCCGGGCCGCCGGGGAGCCCCCGTCGGCATCCGGCGCCGGCTCGGCGAACGGCAGGAACACCCGGGTGCCGGACACCGTGCCGAGCAGCACCGCCGCGCCAACGAGCGGCAGGTGGACCGCCAACGCCAACCCCACCTCAGCGGCCACCGCACCGAGGCCAGCCCCCGCCACCGAGCCCAGGCTCCACGCCGCGTGAAACCGCGGCATCACCGTACGACCGAGCCGCCGCTCAACCGCGGCACCCTCGATGTTCATCGCGACATCACAGGTACCGGTGCCGTAGCCAAGGATGACCAGACCCACCGCCACCCCGGGCAGCCAGCCCGCCGTGCTCGCGCTGACGCCGGCGATCCCCAAGCCCACGGCGACCAACAGGGTCGCCACCGCCACCGTCCGGGCGGTGCCCAGTCGCTGGGCGACCAGACCGGAGGTGGGCATCGCCAGTACCGCTCCCGCCGACATCGCGAGCAACAGCAGCCCGAGCCGACCGGCGGTGAGGTCAAGCGCCTCCCGGACCGCCGGCACCCGGGCGAACCAGGACCCGATGGCGAGGCCGTTGAGGGCGAACACCACCGCGACACCGGTACGGGCGGTGCGCACCAACCGGTGTGCGGCGGTAGTCGCGGCCGGGGCTGTGACGCTGCTCACCACGGGTTCCTTTCGCTTCAGTACTGGGCCTGGCTGCACGAGCACACCCCTGAGAACGTTCTCAGTGCAAACCGAAAATGCCCGCAGGTCACCGCCGTCGAGGCGAGCAATAATGTCCGGACGACAAACGTCGCCCCGGCGACGGGAACGGGGGACCACGATGCCGGCACCGCAGCGCGCGCCGACCCTGGCGGATGTGGCTCGGGTGGCCGACGTCTCCCGGGCCACCGCCTCCCGAGTGCTCGCCAACAACGGGTACGCCGCGGCCCATACCCGCGACCGGGTCACCGCCGCCGCCGAGAAGCTCGGCTACGTGCCGGACCCGGCCGCCCGCGCCCTGGTACGGGGCACCGGTGTGCGGCTGGTCACGGTGGTCCACGGCACCTCGCCCCGGGTGCTCGAGGATCCGTACGTCGACCAGGTTGTCGGCGCCGCCGCCCGGGCGTGCGCCCCGCACGGCGTCGGGGTGGCCCTGCACTGGCTGCCGACCCGCGACCTCGCCCAGCTGCGGCAGCTCGGCGAGCAGCGCGGGGTGAGCGGGTTGATCCTGGTCAACACCACGCCCGCGGTCCTGGCCGCGGTGCCGCCCACGCTGCGCGGCCGGGTCGCCTCGCTCGGCGTCGGCTCCCCCGTGGTGGCCTCCTTCGACATCGACAACGGTGGCGGCACCACAGCGCTGGTGGAGCACCTGTACGCGACGGGCCGCCGCCGCATCGCCATGATCAGTGGTTCTCGCTGGCTACCCTGCGCCGGCCGCTCGGTACGCGCCTACCGGGGAGTGCTGCGCGCGGCGGGGCTGCCGCCCCGGCTGGTTCGGGGTGACTTCACCGCGGGCCGAGGGCGTGCCGCCGCCCGGGAGGTGCTGGCCCGCTGGCCAGACACCGACGCGATCGTCGGCGCCAGCGACGTGACCTCGTTCGGCGTGATCAGCGGGCTCCTGCGCGATGGCGTCCAGGTCCCGGGGGACATCGCGGTGACCGGCTTCGACGACACCCCGCTGGCCGCCATTACCAACCCCTCGCTCACCACCTCCACCCATCCGGTGGCCGGAATCGCGACAGCGGCCGTGACCGCCGTGCTCAACGGCAGCGCGGTCCTACCGCCAACGCTCTTTCCGTCCCGCCCGGTGCACCGGATGAGCGGCTGACGCGACGTGCCTCCGCGGAACAGGTCCCGGTTTTCCACCTTTCACCCAGAAGGACGTTACGATGACAGGCACTCCAGCCGACCCGGGTGTCCTACATCCGATGCCCGAACAGCCACGTCTGGTGCTGCTGAAGCCACTGATCACCTCGCCACTGATCGAAGTCGGAGAGTTCACCTACTACGACGACCCGGACGATGCGACAGCTTTCGAGGTTCGCAACGTTCTCTATCACTACGGGCCGGAGCGGCTGGTGATCGGGAAATTCTGCGCGTTGGGCGAGGGCGTACGGTTCATCATGAACGGCGCCAATCACCGCATGGACGGGCCCTCGACCTTCCCGTTTCCGATCATGGGTGGCTCCTGGAGCGAACACTTTGACCTCATCACCAACCTGCCCGGGCGAGGAGACACGGTGGTTGGTAACGACGTGTGGTTCGGTTACCGCACCATGGTGATGCCCGGCGTCCGCATCGGCAGCGGGGCGATCGTTGCTTCTGGATCTGTCGTCGTTGACGATGTCCCCGAATACAGCATCGTCGGCGGCAACCCGGCCCGGGTGATCCGCCGCCGCTTCCCCGAAGAAGAGGTTGCCCGCCTGATGGCGCTTGCCTGGTGGGACTGGCCGTTACCACACATCACCGATCACATTCGCACGATCATGTCCGGCAGCATTGACGCCCTGGAGACCGTGGCACCGCCAAGGGGCTGACGAGTCTTATCCATCGGAAATCAGCAGTTCGGGGCCGCCGCGGGGACGACTCATTCGTCGTTCGCGACGGACCGGGGTGCTTCCGGTTTTCTCGCTGTCGAGCTGCCCCATGAGAAGGGGCGCGACGCGGGCACGACGCTACTTCGGTTAGTCGGTTCCGGCGACGAGCTGATGATCCGCATCGCCACAGCGACGACATTTGTTAATCAATCATGGAGTTCACGAGGAGGGCGGGTGGCGGGCACCAACGCGACCGACAACAACAGCAAAATTGGTACCACCAGTAGGGCGTGCAGTGTCCCGACCCGGTCGCCGATCAGGCCAAGCAAAGGTGGGTCGGCGAGGAACGCGGTGTAGCCGATCGCGGCGACCACGCTGACCCGCGCCGGGGCGCGCTCCTCCTCGTCGGCCGCCGCACTCATCCCCACCGGAAAACTGAGCGAGCCGCCGAGGCCCCACAACGCCACGCCGACCGCCGCCACCGGCTCGGATTCAGCCAGCACCGCCACACTCACCCCGACCACCGCGAGCAGGATCGCACCGGTGAGCACCGGCACTCGCCCCCACCGGTCCAGGGCGAGGGTGCCGGCGGTCCGGCCAGTGGTCATGCCGACTACGAACATTCCGAACACGACCGCTCCGGCCGCCTCGCTGACGCCGTACCCATCCACGAACGCGATCGCGACCCAGTCGGTGGCGCTCCCCTCACTGAACGCCGCGACCAACACAAACAGGCCGATCAGCAGGGTCCGCGGCTCCCGCCAGGCCGCCAACAGTGAACGATGGCGGGTCGCCGGGGATACCTTGCCACCGGCCGATGTCGTCTCGGCAGCCGGCAGGAACCCTCGAGCGCCGAAGACCATCCCGACCAGCACCGCCACGCCGACCAGCGGCAAGTGGAAAGCCAACACCAGCCCCGCCTCAGCGGCCACCGCACCGAGCCCCGCCCCCGCCACCGAACCCAGACTCCACGCCGCGTGAAACCGCGGCATCACCGTACGACCGAGCCGCCGCTCAACCGCGGCACCCTCAATGTTCATCGCGACATCACAGGTACCGGTGCCGTAGCCAAAGACAAACAGGCCCACCGCCACCCCGGGCAGCCAGCCGACAGCGCTCGCACAGACCCCGGTTACCAGCAGTCCGACCGAGAGCGTCAGCGCCGCCACCACCACCGTCCGAGCGGTGCCCAGCCGCTGGACGACCAGACCAGAGACGGGCATCGCCACCACCGCGCCGACCGACATCGCGAGCAACAGCAGCCCGAGCCGGCCCGCGGAGAGATCAAGCGCCTCCCGGACCGCCGGCACCCGGGCAAACCAGGAACCGATAACGAAGCCATTGAGGGCGAACACCACCACGACACCAGTGCGGGCAGCCAGCACCGACCGAGCGGCGGCCGGGGCGACGACGCTACTCACGACTGGATCCTCTCGCTCGAGCGGTGGCGCTGGGGCCGGGCCGCACGGGCACACCCCCGAGCAACATTCTCAACACGCACCGAATTTCCCCGCACCGGCTCCCGCGCAGTCAGCCGAGCGCCGATCGGCACGCCGCGCCGCTGCCGCCCCACTGGCCCGGTCCTTGTTAACGTGAGTACGCGGCGACACCGCACCTGCCGGCACTCCCCTCGTATCTGGCACCGACCGCACCACCCTTCGACCCGGCGGACCGGTTGACGGACGAGGGAGGCGACATGGCCGACGGCCCGCCGACGGAGGCGCCCCCGCCGCCGGTAGCTTCCGATCCGGATCAGCATCGCCCGGCCGCTCCGGACGCCACGCGCCCTGGCCGCTGGGCCCGGCTGGTGCGGGCGTGCCGACGGAGCACGACACGGCTGGCAGCCGGAGCGCGGCGAGTAGCCGCCCGGTTGGCACCGGCGACCCGTCGGTTCGCCGCCCAGCTGACATCAGCGGGCCGGCGACTCGCCGCCCGGTTGGCACCGGCCACCCGGCGGCTGTGGCGGTGGCTGCTCACGCTGGCCCGTACGGTCGACACGGCCGCCAAGCAGGGGCCGGCCCCACCCCCACCGCAGGACCCGATCGAGCGGCGCGAGCCGGTCGGGCCGATCACCGTCTTCGCCCGGGGTTACGTCTTCACCTTCACCATCCGCGCCGACCTCACCTGGTGTTCGCAGGGGCTGCGACCGGATCAGCTGGCCTGGTACGCCCACTACTTTCTGCCACCGGCCACCCAGCGGCTAACCAGCATCGCCGCCGATCTCGCCCGTACCGTCGCACCGCACCGGGCCGGCGAGTTGGAGGCGCAGCTGCAGCGGAAGCTCGCCGGGCAGGAGCCGTGGTCGTTCGCACGCGGCGGTCAGACGGTCACCTGCCGGCCCGAGGCGTGGGTGCAACTCGACGAGCGGGTCCGCCAAGCCCTTCAGCCCTACTGGGAACGGGTGATCGCGCTGGACTGCCGACACGAGGAGTTGCTACGGCGCGCCCGCTACGCCGAGCAGCTCAACCGACGCTGGTCGGCGATCCTCGACGGCCTGCCCGACGCCGACGTCCCGGAGGCGGTCCGTGAGGGGCTGGCCCGCGCCCGGGAGCGAACCCTCTCCGAGCAGCGGGCCGCCGCGCGGTGGAGCGGTGAACTGCTACGCCAACGCCACACCGGCTCGGAGTCCGAAACGGAGCCGGAGGTATCCGGCTGACGTCCCGGATCGAGCCACTCAGCTGGGGACGTCGCGGCGGCGGAAGCCGGCCAGCCCGGCGGCGAGCAGCGCACCGGCCACGGCGACAAGCAGCACCAGCGGTAGCGTGGTTGCCTCGACCGCCGGCACCGCGGGAACATGGGTGTACGGCGAGAGGTTGAGCACCGCCTGCGGCAGGTCGAGCGCCGCGCCGAGCTGCCCCAACAGCAGGAACCCGATCAGCACCGCCCAGGACAGCGACACCGACCACCGGGGAACCAACCCGAGCAGCGCGGTCACCAAGCCCGCCACCACCAGCAACGCCGGTAGCTGTAGCAGCCCGGCCCCGCCCAGTTCAAGCGCACACCGGCCCGGATCGCCGGCTGCGAGTCCGTAGCCGAGGCCGGTCGCGAGCCCGGCCAGCAGCACGAGGACCGCCGCGCCCAGGACGGTGCCCACCACCTGGGTGGCCAACCAGCGAACCCGGCCCACCGCGGTCGCGAGTACCGCCTCCAGGACGCCGCCCGACTCGTCGGCGCGGGTACGCAGCAACGCCTGCACCACGTACGCGCCGACAGCCAACGCGAATACCCCCAGCATCGCGGCGAGGAACGCGTCCACCAGGTCGTCAACCCCGCCCCCCATCGCAGCGATCAGCTCGGCGGCGGCGGGATTCTCGGCGATCACGTCATTGACCTCGTCCGCGGCGAAGCCCATCGAAACCCCGAGGACCACCACCGCCACCGACCAGCCGACCAGGGAGCCGCGGTGCAGTCGCCAGAGCAGTCCGCTCGGGCTGAGCAGGCCGGCGGCGGCCCGGGCCGGCCCCCGCCGGTCGCTGAGCAGACCGGCGCCGAGGTCCCGCCGACGGGCGAGACCGAACGCGGCCAGGGTGGCGCCGACCAGTAACACGACCGGCAGGCCCAGAACCCACCACCGCTCGGCGCCGAACGCGCGTACCTGGTTGCCCCAACCGAGCGGGGAGAGCCAGGACGGCCAGGCGCTCACCAGTTGCAGGCCGTCCCGCTCACCGAGGACATCCCCGGCGGCACGGAGCAGGAACGCCACCCCGACGGTGGCCGCGGCCAGCGCGTTCGCACCACGGGAGGTAACCGTCAGCTGGGCGGCGACGGCGGCGACGGCGGTGAAGGCGATGCCGACCCCGCCAACCGCCCCGGCGGCGGCGAGGGATCCGGCCAGCGGCAGACCGGCGGCGGCGAAGGCCAGCCCGAGGAGGAGGGCGGCGGCGACGTTCGCCCCGACGACCACAAGCAACGGGGCGGCGAGCAACGCGTGCCGGCCGACGACCGCCGCACCGAGCAGCTCCGCCCGGCCGGTCTCCTCGTTCTGTCGGGTGTGCCGGACCACGGCGAACATGCTGACCAGGGCGGCGAGCAGAGTTAACGTCAGGTACGCCTCCGCGACGACGATCGAGCCCAGTTCGGCGTTGAAGATCGGCCCGTTGAAGGCCCGCGCCACCACGCTGGTCAGCGCGGTGTCGGCATAGCTGAGGCGAGCGGCCTCGTCGGGGTAGAACTCGGAGACACTCCCGGCGAGGGCGAACCCGAGCAGCGGCGTACCGAGCAGCCAGGCTCCGAGCTTGATCCGGTCGCGGCGCAGGACGAGCCGGGCCAGTCGGCCGGTGCCGGTGAATGCGCTCACTGGGCCGGCTCCGCGCCGCCCCCGGCGACGATCCGGCCGTCGTCGGCCCCGTCGTAGTGCCGCAGGAACAGCTCCTCCAGGGTGGGCGGTGCGCTCACCAGCGCCCGGACCTCGAAGCGGATCAGGTGGGCGAGCAACGCGTCGAGGTGCTCCGGCTCGACCTCCAACCGGACCCGACCGTCAACGGCCCGGACCTCGTGCACGCCGGGTAGCTCCGCGACGCCGGTCAACCGGCGCACCGTCTCGACGGTGACCGTGGTGCGGGCGAGGTGCCGTAGCTCGATCAGGGAGCCCGACTCGACGGTACGGCCGGCGCGGATTATGCTGACCCGGTCGCAGAGCGCTTCCACCTCGGCGAGCACGTGACTGGAGAGCAGCACCGTGGCGCCGTTGCCGGTGAGCCGCCGCACCTCTTCCTGGAACACCGCCTCCATCAACGGGTCGAGCCCGGAGGTCGGCTCGTCCAGCACGTACAGCTCGACATCGGAGGCGAAGGCGGCGACGATCGCCACCTTCTGCCGGTTGCCCTTGGAGTAGGCCCGGCACTTCTTGGTCGGGTCGAGGTCGAATCGCTCCAGCAGCTCGTCGCGGCGACGCTGGTCCAAGCCACCGCGCAGGGCCCCGAACAAGTCGATCGCCTCCCCGCCGGAGAGGTTGGGCCACAGGTTCACGTCGCCCGGAACGTAGGCGAGTCGGCGGTGCAGCGTCACCGCGTCGCGCCACGGGTCACCGTCGAGCAGTCGCACCTTGCCGGCGTCACCGCGTAGCAGCCCGAGCAGGACACGGATGGTGGTGGACTTACCGGAGCCGTTGGGCCCGAGGAAGCCGTGCACCTCCCCCGCCTCCACCTGCAGGTTGAGCCCGTCGAGCGCGCGGACCGCACCGAAGCTCTTCACCAGGCCGTCAATCGCGATAACGGACATGGGATCTCCTGTCGCCGTCAGTTCGCGCCGGTTGCGCACGTCCGGCGCACCGCCCGGGGTGAACCGGTCGCCACCACCCTAGGGGTCCCGCGCCACGCTATACCGGTCGCGAGTCCGCCTCGAAGCTCCGTCCGGACGCCGAAGCGCCACCGTGCGCCGGTCGGCCGACCACGACGCCCGATGCTGGCCGCAGGAGAGCACCGCGCGGTCTGGCCGGTGACGGGCACTGGGGCGGGTTTGAGCGACCCCGAGCCCGGGTACCCGCCGCACCCGTCCGCGGGACGGGGCCCGGGCCATGCCCGGTGGCCAGGTGAGACGGTGCGACGGGACGGTGGCCATGGATTCGACGCTCGGCCATCGGCCCTCCCGGACCGCCGGACAGCGGCCAGAGGGGCACTGAGCGTGTGCGGCATCAGCGGGGAAGCGCGTTTCGACGGATCGAGGCCGGGCACCGAGGCGGTGATCCGGATGAGCCAGGCGATGGAGTCCCGCGGCCCGGACGACACCGGCCACTGGGCGGACGAATGGATAGCCCTCGGACACCGCCGGCTCACCATCATCGACCTCTCCGACGCCGGCGCTCAGCCGATGGTACGCGAGGACCTCGGATCAACGTTGGTCTTCAACGGATGCATCTACAACTATCCGCAGTTGCGCGAGGAGCTCCGAGCCGTCGGGCACACCTTCCGCTCCACCAGTGACACCGAGGTCATCCTGGTGGCGTACGCCGAGTGGGGGGAGGCCTTCGTCGACCACCTGGTCGGCATGTTCGCGATCGGGCTGTTCGACCGGACCCGTCAGCGGTTGGTGCTGGCCCGCGACCGGCTCGGCATCAAGCCGCTCTACCTGGCGGAGTCCCCCGGCCGCCTGCGCTTCGCCTCGACTCTGCCCGCGCTACTGCACGCCGGCGACGTGGACACCGACATCGATCCGGTTGCCCTGCACCATTACCTCTCCTGGCACTCGATTGTGCCGGCGCCCCGGACCGTGCTGCGTGGCGTCCGGAAGCTACCCCCGGCGACGCTGCGGGTGGTCGAGGCGGACGGGCGTAGCCGCGAACACGTCTACTGGCAGCCGGAGTACGCCCGCGACCCCGCCCACGCCGGTCGGGATGCCCGGGACTGGCAGGCAGCGGTCGGGGACGCCCTGCGCGCGGCGGTTCGCCGGCGGCTGGTGGCGGACGTCCCGGTCGGGGTGCTGCTCTCCGGTGGCCTGGACTCCAGTCTCATCGTGGCCCTGCTCGCCGAGGCGGGCCAACACCACCTGCAAACGTTCAGCATCGGATTCGACGGCCGGGGCGACGAGGCCGGCGACGAGTTCCACTACTCCGACCAGGTGGCCCGGGCCTTCGGCACCGACCACCGGCGGATCCGACTCGCCGACAACGACCTCCTGCCGGCGGTACAGGCCACGATCGCCGCGATGACCGAGCCGATGGGCAGCCACGACGTGGTGGCCTTCCACCTGCTCAGCGAGCAGGTGGCCAAGCACGTCAAGGTGGCCCAGTCGGGGCAGGGCGCCGACGAGGTGTTCGCTGGGTACGGCTACCACCAGCCGCTCGCGAGGACGCCCCGGGACGGGGCGGCGGAGGTGTTCGCCGCCTCCTTCTTCGACCGTGACCACGCCGAGTTGTCCCGGGTTGTCAGTCCGGCATACGCCCACGACCGGGATGCCAGCCGGGAGCTACTCGTCGCCGAGTTGTCCGCACCCGGTGCGGAGACCGCGCTGGACGCGGTGCTGCGCCTGGATACGCACCGGATGCTCCCCGATGACCCGGTCAAGCGGGTGGACAGCATGTCCATGGCGTGGGGGCTGGAGGTCCGCACCCCCTTCCTGGACCAGGATCTGGTCGCGCTCGCCGCGGCCTGTCCGCCGGAGCACAAGGTGGCGCAGGGCGGCAAGGGCGTACTCAAGGAGATCGCTCGGGAGGTGCTGCCGGCGGAGGTGATCGACCGGCCGAAGGGGTACTTTCCGGTGCCGGCGCTGCGCAACGTCTCCGGGCGGGTGCGGGAGCTGGTCCTGGACGCGCTGCGGGCGCCGGCCGCCCAGGAACGGGGGCTGTTCCAGCCCGAATATGTTGACGAACTGCTCGCCGACCCGGCGGCGACGCAGGCCGCGGCCGGCAGCAACAAGCTGTGGCAGCTCGGGCTGCTGGAGCTGTGGCTGCAGACGCACCAGCGGTAGGACGGACGGCCGCACCACCACCAGCGGTCGGACGGGCGGTTCGGCTCAGCGGTAGGACGGGCGGTCTGGCCCAGCTCAGGCGGGGGTGGGGCGGGTCTGTGCGGCCAGGTGGGCCAGCACGGCACCGACATCGCAGCCGGTCCGCTCCAGAATCCGACGCTGCCGTGCCGCACCGGTGCCCTCGTCCCGGAGCCGAGTCAGCTGGTCGAGCACGTACCCCCGGTCGCCCTGGCGCTCCAGGGCGGGCGTGACGAGGGCGAACATCTCGTCCACCAGGTCCCAGGCCGGCCGGGCGTGCCCGGTACGAAGGTCGACAAGGTCACCGTCGAGCCCGTCGTGAGCGGCCCGCCAGTGCGCGGCGGAGACCAGGCAGCCCCGGATCCGGGTCGCGCGGGCACCGCCCCGGACCTCCGCCGCGAGGGTCGCGACGAGGGCACGTACCAGCGCGGCCACCAACACCGTGTCGTCAACCGTGGGACAGACGTCGCCGACCCGAACCTCGACCGTGGGGTACGCGACGGAGGGCCGGACATACCAGTAGACCATCCCCGCATCGAGCATGATCCCCGCCTTGATCAGATCCGCCACCGTGGCGTCGTAGTCGGCGGCCGAGTCGAAGTACGGGGTGGGGCCGATGCTCGGCCAACGCTCCAGCTGCATTCCGCGCCAGCTCGCGTGCCCGGTGTCCTGGCCGTCGTGCAGCGGCGAGTTGACGGTGAGGGCCTGCACGACCGGCAACCACGGGCGCAGGTGATTGCAGACCTGGACCGCCAGTTCCCGGTCGGGCAGGCCGACGTGCACGTGGCAGCCGCAGACCGCCGGGTCGTGCGCGACCGGTCCGAACCGCCGGGACATCGCGTGGTAGCGAGGTTCGTCCGGTACCGTCCGGTGCGCCTCGTTCACCGGAGTCGCTCCCACCGCGACGAGGCGGGCGCCGGCGGCCTCGGCCGCGTCAATGGCGGCGGTGCGCAGCGCCACCAGATGCCGCCGCAGCTCCATCAGGTCGGACACGACCGGCGTGACCATCTCGACCATACTGTGTCGAAACTCCTGCCGGCTCTGCTCGTAGGCGGCGCCGGACAACCCGTCGAGTACCCGGGCGGCGACCGGCATGCTCTCCCCCGTGTCGGAGTCCAGCAGCAGAAACTCCTCCTCCACCCCGAGGGTGAGGGTGTCCAGGTCGGGGCGGTCGGTGGCCGGACGGTACGTCATGGCGATCGGCGTCCGTTCGTCGGGCGGCGCGCGGCGCCGCGTTGCCGGGGTGCCGGGGTGCCGATTTCCCGAGCGACGGGGCGGGAAACACCCGGCTGGTGACAGCCGGCCGAGGTCAGGACGCGGCGCAGGCGGCGCAGTTGCCAAAGATCTCCAGGGTGTGCCCGACCTCGGTGAAGCCGTGCTCGGCCGCCACCTGGTCGGCCCAGCGTTCGACTGCCGGGCCGGCCACCTCCACGGTCCGTCCGCAGGACCGGCAGACCAGGTGGTGGTGGTGACGACTCTGGCTGCACTGGCGGAAGAGCTGTTCACCGCCGGGCAGCCGGGTGGAGTCGATCTCGCCGGCGTCCACCAGAAGCTGCAGGGTCCGGTAGACGGTGGTCAGGCCCACCCGGGCGTCGCGGTCGCAGAGCATCCGGTGCAATTGCTGCGCCGTGTGGAACCCGTCGAGCTCCCCGAGCAGCGCGAGCACCTCGGCCCGCTGCCGGGTGTTCCGGGTTGCGTTCGGAATCGTCTGCGGCACCGTACTCCCCACCATCTCACGTGTGCTGACCGCCGAGGCAGCTCCGGCGTACCCACATTATGCGCCGCCGGGTCAGACCCGGCCCGCTCCGTACGCCGCGGCGGCGGGCCGGGGCCCTCGATCCCGCCGCTGACGGGTAGACCGACCGGCGGACCAGGTAGGCACGCCGGGCGCCGGACCAGACAGACCTCGCGGTTGCAAGGAAATCCGACTCCGGAGCCTTGCAACCGCTGGATACTAGCGGGCTAACACCTCTCGGATGCAGACGCTAAGGTGATCGGGTGACGAGGTTCCGGATCGGGGAGGCGGCCGAGCTGCTGGGGGTGAGCGCCGACACCGTCCGCCGCTGGATCGACGCCGGGCGCATTCGGGCAGAACGCGACGAGCACGGACACCGCGCCGTGGACGGGGTGGATCTGGCGGCGTTCGCCCGAGCGCAGGCGGCCGAGCGCGACGAGCGGTCCGACGCCTCGTCGGCCCGCAACCGCCTACGCGGCATCGTCGTCGGCGTCGTCCGGGACACCGTGATGGCCCAGGTCGACATCCAGGCCGGCCCGTTCCGCATCGTCTCCCTGATGAGCCGGGAGGCCGTCGACGAATTGGACCTGCGGGTCGGCTCGCTGGCCGTCGCCGTGATCAAGTCGACGAACGTGCTGGTCGAGCGGACCACCCCGCCGGCCGGCACCCGGGGAAGGCAGGTGCCGTGAGGCCGCGTACCTCGGTCCTGGCCGCCGCCGCCACGCTGATCCTGGCCGGCTGCGGCACCCCGGGTGGTGAAGCCGCCGACGGTGGCGTGACCGGCACGGTGACCGTCTTCGCCGCCGCGTCGCTCACCGCGACGTTCGACCGGATCGGGCGCGACTTCGAGGCAGCCCATCCGGGCAGCACCGTCGTGTTCAACTTCGCCGGCAGCTCCGCCCTCGCCACCCAGCTCACCGAAGGGGCCCCGGCGGATGTCTTCGCCTCCGCCGCCCCGCAGCACCTCGCCGCCGTCGCCACCGCCGACGACGCGGACGGCACGCCGGCCGTCTTCGTCCGCAACCAGCTCGTCATCGCGGTCGCCGACGGCAACCCCGAGGGCATCCGGAGCCTGGGTGACCTGACCCGGCCTGGGCTGAAGGTGGCGCTCTGCGCCGAGCAGGTGCCGTGTGGGTCAGCGGCCCGCCGGGCGCTCGACGCCGCCGGCGTCGCGCTGACCCCGGTCACCCTGGAGGCGGATGTGCGGGGTGCCCTGGCGAAGGTACGGCTGGGCGAGGTGGACGCCGCCCTCGTCTACCGCACCGACACGCACGCCGCCGCACCGGAGGTGGCGGCGGTGGAGTTCCCCGAGTCCGCCCAGGCCGTCAACGACTACCCGATCGCCGTGTTGGCCGACGCGCCGAACCCCACCGCGGCCCACGCCTTCGTGGCCCACGTCCGCTCCGCCCGGTCGCGGGCGGTGCTCACCGAGGCCGGGTTCCAGGCGCCATGACGCTCACCGAGCGTCCGGAGCGCCGGCCGGCGGGCTCCCGCCGGCCGCATGGCGCGCGGCGGCGAGTCGGTGGCGTCCCGGTCGCGTTGCTACTGCCGGCGCTGTTCGGTCTGGCCTTCCTGACCCTGCCGCTGATCGGTCTGCTGGCCCGCACCCCGTGGAGCACCCTGCCGCAGCGACTCGCCGAGCCTGGGGTGCTCGCCGCGCTGCGGCTGTCGCTGCTCACCGCCACCCTGGCGACCCTGCTCTGCCTGCTGCTCGGGGTACCGCTGGCGTGGCTGCTCGCCCGGGTGGAGTTCCCCGGCCGGCGGCTGGTGCGCGCCCTGGTCACCGTGCCCCTGGTGCTCCCGCCGGTGGTGGGCGGGGTGGCCCTGCTGCTGGTCTTCGGTCGGCGTGGGCTGATCGGGGGCTGGCTCGACCAGACCTTCGGCATCACGCTGCCGTTCACCACCACCGGCGTGGTGTTCGCCGAGGCGTTCGTGGCGATGCCGTTCCTGGTCATCGCCGTGGAGGGGGCGCTACGGGGCGCCGACCGCCGATACGAGGAGGCCGCGGCCACCCTCGGCGCCGGCCGGTGGACCACGTTCACGCACGTCACCGTGCCGCTGGTCGGCCCGGGCCTGGCCGCCGGCGCGGTGCTGTGCTGGGCCCGCGCGCTGGGCGAGTTCGGTGCCACGATCACCTTCGCCGGCAACTTCCCGGGCCGGACCCAAACCATGCCGCTCGCGGTCTACCTGGCGCTGGAGACCGATGTCGAGGCCGCGATCGTACTCAGCCTGATCCTGCTCGTCGTCTCGGTCGTGATCCTGGCGGGGTTGCGCGACCGGTGGATCAGCACACCGTGACCGGATACCTACTGGACGCACGCCTCGCGGTGGAGCGGGGCGGCTTCCAGCTGGACGTACCGCTGCGAGTCGCCGCCGGTGAGGTGGTGGCGCTGCTGGGTCCGAACGGTGCCGGCAAGACGACCGCCCTCCGGGCGCTCGCCGGCCTGCAGCCCCTGACCGCCGGCCACCTCACGGTGGCCGGCAGCGACCTGGACCGGCCGGACCGGCGCAGGTTCGTCCCCGCCGAGCACCGTTCGGTCGGCGTGGTCTTCCAGGACTACCTGCTCTTCCCACACCTGAACGCGCTCGACAATGTGGCCTTCGGCCCGCGCCGGCACGGCGCCAACCGGTGGGCGGCCCGGCGCATCGCCGGGCACTGGCTGGCCCGGGTGGGGCTGGTCGAGCACGCCCGCCGGCGACCCGGGCAGCTCTCCGGCGGACAGGCGCAGCGGGTGGCGCTGGCTCGGGCGCTCGCGGTACGGCCGGCCATGCTGCTGCTCGACGAGCCGCTGGCCGCCCTGGACGCCCGTACCCGCCTGGACACCCGCGCCGAGCTGCACCGGCACCTGGCCGCCCACCCCGGCGCCACCGTGCTGGTCACGCATGACCCACTCGACGCGCTGGTGCTGGCCGACCGGCTGGTGATCGTGGAGGACGGTCGGGTCGTCCAGGAGGGCGACGCGGCCACGGTCACCGCCCGCCCCCGCACGGACTACGTCGCCCAGTTGGTCGGGCTCAACCTGCACCGGGGTCGAGCCGAGAACAACCGGGTCCGGGTGGCCGACGGGCTCCTGCTCACCGTCAGCGATCGCCTCGATGGTGACGCCTTCGTCGCGTTCCGGCCCTCGGCGGTGGGGCTGCACCCGGGTCGGCCGGTCGGTAGCCCGCCCAACACCTGGCCGGCCACGGTCGCCGGGGTGCAGCGGCACGGTGACAACCTGCGGGTGCAGTTGGACGGGCCGATCCGGGTGGCGGCCGACGTGCCGCCCGCGACCGCGGCGACCCTGCGCCTGGTTCCCGGCCAACCAGTGTGGGCAGCGGTCGGGGTGGCGGAGACGCGCGCGTACCCGACGGGGTGAGCGGTCCCGGCCCGACCCGTCGCGGCACCGGCACAGCCAAGTCGATAAGGTCAACTGTGTCCGAAAACGGTTCGACTGTCCCCCTACCCGCCAAACTCCGAGGAGCCTGATGTCACCCCGCACCCTTCCACCGGAGGACGTGCTGCGCGCTCGGGAGAGGCTCGTCCTCGACCATTTCGACGACGAGGCCCGCCAGGAGTGGGATCGCGCGCTGTCCACCTTCCCCCACCCGCACTACGAGTTGATCGCCTCGATGACCGTGCACGACGGCGACCGCGCGGTACGGGACTACTACCACGACACCCGGATCGCCTTTCCGGACCAGCACCACGAGATCATCGCGATCCGACACAGCCACGACGCCGTAATCGTAGAGTTCTGGTTGATCGGCACACATCTCGGTCCGCTCGGGAAGATCCCGCCGACCGGCGGTCGGCACCGTACCCGCATGACCGCGTACTTCATCTTCGATGAGAACGAGAACCTGGTCACCGAACGCGTCTACTTCGATCAGATGTCCATCCTCAAACAAGTTGTCGGCGGACTGGACAGGAAGAAGCCGCGAGACCTACTCAGGTTGCTGCGGGTCGTCCGCGGAATGCTGTCCATGGCGGGCGGTGCGGCAGACCCTCGTCTGCTGGCCGCCGGAAGCACGTCCCCTGTGCAGCACGCGAACGAAGGTCAGCGCGGCGGGTGAGGGCCGGCGCTGGACGTCCCCTTCAGCGGACGCCCGGTCCCAGACGTCGTGCTACCGGCGCGGCCGCCAATCGTCGGCCAGCACCGACCAGACCTGCATGTCGTTCTCCCGGCCGCCGGCCGAGGCCGGCCGCCCTGAGCTGCGCCGGCCGTCGAGGGAGAAGCCCAGTCGTCGGGCCACGGCGAGGCTACGCTCGTTGCGGGCGTTGGTGTGCCACTCCACCCGGGCGACACCACGCTCAAGGACCGCCCAGTCGATCAGTCTGGTCACGGCACGGCTGACCAGCCCGCGTCCCTCCGCGTCGGGCTCCAGCCAGCAGCCCACCTCGCACTGCCCGAGCGCGGCGTCGAACGACACGAACATCACCCCGCCGACAAGCCGCCAGCCGTCCCAGATCCCCCAGATGCCGCCACTGTCCTGCGCCCACCTGTCGGCATACCGTTGCAGGACCGCCCGGGCCGACTCCAGATCGGTGGCCATGAAGGACGGCCCCACCCAGGGCCGAATATGCTCACGGGCCCGCTCCAGGTGGGCGAGGAACTCCTCGGCTCGCCAGGGGTCCAGCGGGCGCAGGACGACGTCTTCGATCAGCGGCGACGCGAACAACCTCTACCTCCCCGGTTGGTGACGGCCTCATCCTCGCCCATCGTGCACCGTGCCATTCGGCGACCGTCTGCCAGCAGGGTGAACCTGAGGTGCGCCCGGCCGTCCACCATGGTGCCGGCCACCACGGCGGCACCGGAGGCGGCGAGTGGGGCCCGGGCGTGCCGGTTGGCCTCGTCGGCCAGCTCGGTGTCGGTGCCGGCGGGGCACCAGCGGAGGCGACGGTGCTCAGCGGTGAGCGGGCGACCACCTCGAGGCGGGGGTCGGCCTCGGCGCGGGCCCAGGCGTCAACGGCGCGACGGCAGACCTCGTCGAAGAGCGCGCCGATCGCGTCCGGTGCGCCAGCGCTCTGGTCCCAGGTGTCCAGCGATGAATTGACCGCGGTGAGCATCGCCTCGCCGAGCAGCGCGGGATCGCCACCGGGCAGTTGAGGTGGGCCAGGGAGTGGGGGTGGTGGAACCAGACCGCGTCGCGCAGCCACAGCTCGTCCGGGGTGCCCCCGGGTGAAGGGTCGGTCGACCGTGGCGACCCGATGGGCCACCTGCTCCACCCCCGTCGGCGAGCGCCTGTCGATAGTGGTCGACCGAGCCATTGCCGAGCAGGTACGCCTGGGCGGCAGCGTCCGGGGACGCCTCCGGGGTCGGGTCGGGCCGAGGTGGGCCTCGGGTCGAGTGGTACGGCGTCAACGGGGCCCGCGGACGGGTTCATGGCGCCCGGATTTGGGCAGCCACCATCGTCCGCCGTGCGCTGACGGCGGTTGCGGTGAGTAGTTTCGGGCGGGTCCCGGCCGGCTGCGGCGCCGGCCGGGACGCGACGGTCAGCTGACCTTCTTCGCACCCTTGATCGCGGTGGCCAGGCTCTCCAGCAGCGGGGCGGCGCCGGCGTACGAGAAGCGGGGTACGGCGTCCCAGGCGGTGACCTGGTTGGCCGCCACGGCCGGCAGCTGCGCCCAGGTCGGCTTGGTGGCGAGGTCGTCGGCCTGCAGCGCGGTGCTGCGGTTGTCGAGCAGAAGCAGGTCGGCCGGGAACTTGCCGGCGTTCTCCCAGCTGAGCGCTTCGAAGTAGTCGCCCGCCTCCAGCTTGGTGGGCACCACGAGGTCAACGCCGAGCTCGGCGAAGTACATCAGGTCGGTGCTGACCCGCGGGTTGGAGACGTAGAACAGGTCGGGGCTGCCGGAGCAGGCCATCACCTTGACACCCGGGTTGGCCTTGACGGCTTCGCGGACCGACTCCGCCGCGGCGTCAAAGCGGGCCTTCGCCTTGGTGACCGCCGACGCGGACAGGTCCGCGCCGAGGGACTCGGCGAGCTGCGCGTATCGTTCGATGGGCTGGGTCATAGGCACCCGTGCAGTGGTGATCGCCGCGACCTGGGCGAGGGAAACGATCTTGTCCTTGCTCTCGTCCGGCACGTACCAGAGTGCATCGGGGTCGTACATGTGGGTGACCAGCAGTTCGGGCCGCAGGCCGGCGTACTTCTCCAGGTTGAACTCGCCCCACGTGTTGCCGAGGATCTCCACGCTCTCCACGTTCAGCTCCCCGGCCTGCGGGTCCTTGCTGCCGTCGGCACGGGTGGTCTCGCCGAACACACCGACAACCTGCTCGTTGACGCCGAAGTCGACCAGCGCCGCGGCCACTCCGGTGAAGGCGACGACGCGGGTCGGAGGCGCGTCGGCGGAGAGCTTCTCGCCCCGGTCGTCGGTGAAGGACCAGGGGCCGGAGTCAGTGTCGGCGACAGGGGCGTCGGTGTCCTCACTGCCGCAGCCGGCGAGGAGGGCGGCCAGGCTGACACCGCCAGCGGCGGCGAGCAGACCGCGACGGGAAAGTCGACGGGCGGACGCGGGATGCGACATGTTTGATCTTTCGGTCGGGGTCGCGGGCAACCATGGACAAGCGGGGTTAGGCTAACCTAACCTAAGATGCTGCCAGATCTCGCCCCCGGCGATTCGCACCACCTCGGAGTTCACCCTGTCCGTCACTCACTCGCCGCCGTCCGCTGCGCAAACGGCTTCGGCGCACCCCATCCGACGCGGTCGCACCGCCCCCCGCGCCAGCGGCCTCGCCGCCGCCGTGCTCCTACTCGCCGTCGTCGCGGTGCTCAGCATCGCCATCGGGGCAAAGGCCCTCCCCCTCGCCGACGTCTGGCCCGCCCTGCTCGACCCCGACGCGGACGAATACACCGTGGTCCACCAGATGCGACTGCCCCGCACGCTGCTCGGCCTGCTCGCCGGGGCTGCCCTCGGGGTGGCCGGGGCGGTCATGCAGGCGCTCACCCGCAACCCGCTCGCCGACCCCGGACTACTCGGCATCAACGCCGGAGCCTCCGCGGCGGTAGCCACCGGCACGGCCCTCACCGGTGTCGCGGGACTGAACGGACAGGTCTGGTTCGCGTTGATCGGCGCCGCCGCCGTCACCGCCGCCGGCTACATCGTGGGCGGCGGGCGCGGCGCCACCCCCGCGCGGCTGGCCCTCGCCGGGGCCGCGCTCAACGCCACCCTCTACTCCTATGTGAGCGCGATCATGCTGCTCGACACCGCCTCACTGGAACGGTTGCGGTTCTGGACCGTGGGCTCGCTGGCCAGCGCCGAGCTGGCCCTCGTCGGCACGGTGGCGCCATTCATCGCGGTGGGGCTGCTGCTCGCCCTCGCCGTGGCCCGCCCACTGAACGCCCTCGCCCTCGGCGACGACACCGCACGGGCACTCGGCACGCGGCCGGCGCTGATCCGGGCGGCGGTCATCGCGGCGGTCACCCTGCTCTGCGGCGCCGCCACCGCCGCCTGTGGACCGATCGTCTTCGTCGGGCTGCTGGTCCCGCACCTCGTACGCGCGCTGACCGGGCCGGACCTGCGGTGGCTGCTGCCCTACTGTGCCGTGCTCGCACCCGTGCTCCTGCTCGGTGCCGACGTGCTCGGCCGGATCCTCAGCCGCCCCGGCGAACTCCAGGTCGGCATGGTCACCGCCGTGCTGGGTGGGCCGCTCTTCCTCTGGCTGGTACTACGGGGGCGGGTGGGGCAGCCATGATCGTCTTGCGTACTCCCGGCGGTGTCTCGCTGCGCCTACACCCGCGCGCCCTCACCGTCGGCCTGACCTGCGCGCTACTCACCCTCGCCGTGGGGGTGCTGGCACTGGGGAGCGGCGACTACCCGATGAGCGCCGCCGATGTGCTCCGCACCCTGGCCGGCGGCGGTACCCCGGCCCAGGAGTTCATCGTCCACGAGCTACGACTCCCCCGCCTCGCCACCGCCATCGCGGTCGGCGCCGCGCTGGCTCTGGCCGGCGCCGTCTTCCAGACCCTGGTCCGCAACCCCCTCGGCAGTCCCGACCTGCTCGGCTTCACCCAGGGCGCGGCGACCGGCGCGCTGGTGGTGATCGTCGTCGGCGGCACCAGCACGATGCTCTCCGGAGCCGCCGCCATCAGCGGATTCGCCACCGGCCTCCTGATCTACCTGATCGCCTGGCGCCGCGGGGTGCACGGCTACCGACTCGTGCTGACCGGCATCGGGATCGCCGCGATCCTTACCGGGGTCAACGGGTGGCTGCTCACCCGCGCCCCACTGATGGACGCCGCCCGGGCCGTACTCTGGCTCACCGGCAGCCTCGACGGCCGGGGCTGGATCCACGCCCTGCCGGTCCTGATCGCCCTCGCCCTGCTCGGGCCGGCGGTGCTGGCCGGCGCCGGGCCCGCCCTGCGGCTGATGGAGATGGGCGATGACTCTGCCAACGCCCTCGGCGTGCCGGTCGAGCGGCTGCGGCTGGCCCTGCTCGGCGCGGCCGTGCTGCTGGTCTCCCTCGCCTCGGCGGCGGCCGGCCCGGTCAACTTCGTGGCGCTCACCGCGCCGCACCTGGCCCGACGACTCACCCGCGCACCCGGGCCCAATCTGCTGCCCTCGGCGCTGCTCGGGGCACTACTACTGGTCGTTGCCGACCAACTCGCTCAGCGCGCCGTACCCGGCCACCAACTTCCGGTGGGCGTGGTGACCGGCTTGATCGGCGGCGGATACCTGATCTGGCTACTGGCGGCCGAGCGCCGGGCGGGCCGGCTGTGACCACGACGGAGAACGGAGCACCGAAGATGCGGTCCCGGTTGCGCGGTGACGCGATGACCCTGGCGTACGAACGACGGACCATCTCCCGCGAGTTGACCGTTGACGTTCCGGACCAGTCGTTCACCGTCGTCATCGGCCCGAACGCATGCGGCAAGTCCACCCTGCTGCGTGCCCTGTCCCGGCTGCTGCGACCGAACGTCGGTGCGGTCCTGCTGGACGGGGCGGACATCCACCGACGTCCCGCCCGGGACATCGCCAAGACCCTCGGCCTGCTGCCCCAGTCGTCGATCGCCCCGGACGGCATCGCGGTGGCCGAGCTCGTCTCCCGAGGGCGATACCCACACCAGGGGCTGCTGCGGCAGTGGTCCCGCGAGGACGAAGCCGTGGTCGCCGAGTCGATGGCGGCCACCGGCGTCGCCGACCTCGCCGACCGTCCGGTAGCCGAACTCTCCGGCGGGCAACGACAACGGGTCTGGCTCGCCATGGCCCTCGCCCAGCAGACCCCCCTGCTGCTGCTCGACGAACCCACCACGTATCTGGATATCGCCCACCAGATCGAAATCCTGGACCTCTGCGCCCGGCTACACGAGGAGGAGGGTCGTACGCTGGTCGCCGTACTCCACGACCTGAACCAGGCCGCCCGCTACGCCACCCACCTGATCGCGATGCGCGACGGGCAGGTGGTGGCGACGGGCCCGCCCCAGACGGTGGTCACCGCCGCGCTCGTCGAGGAGGTCTTCGGCCTCCCCTGCCGGGTCATCGACGATCCGGAGACCGGCACCCCGCTGGTGGTGCCGGCGGCCCGGCGCCGGGCCCCGATCGGAGTCATGGCGTGAGACTCTTCCGAGACCGGTGGGGTGTCCCGCACCTGCGGGCCGACGATCCCGACGAACTGGCCTACGCCCAGGGCCGGGTCACCGCGTACGACCGGGCCTGGCAGATCGAGGTGGAGCGGCACCGGTCGCTGGGGGCGAGCGCCACGTTCCTCGGCCCCGAGGCGGTGCCGTGGGACCGGCTCGCCCGCCAGGCCCGCCTCGCCGACACCGCCCGGCGCTGCCACGCCCGCCTCGACCCGGCGACCGCCTCCTGGGTGGGCCGGTACGTGGCCGGAGTCAATGCCGGCCTGGCCGCGGGGGCGGCCCGCGACCCGCGCTTCGCCACCGCTGGGCTCGACGCCGGTCGGTGGGAGCCGTGGACCCCGCTGGCGATCTGGCTGGCCCACCACGTCCTCTTCGCCGGCTTCCCCAGCAAGCTCTGGCGCGAGCACGTCGCCCGGCGACTCGGCCCGGACGCCGTCGCGCTCTTCCAGGCGGACGCGCCGGTCAGCTCCGGCAGTAACGGCTGGCTACTGACCGGCGACCGTACCGCCACCGGTGCCGCCCTGCTCGCCGGCGACCCACACCGGCACATCGAGAACCCGGGCATCTACCAGCAGATCCGCCTCGCCTGCCCGGCGTACGACGTGGTCGGCCTGGCGGTGCCGGGGGTTCCCGGCATCGCCCACTTCGGGCACACCGGCGAGGTCGCCTGGGCGATCACCAACGCGATGGCCGACTACCAGGACCTGTACGCCGAGCGGCTACGTCGACGGGGCAGCGGTGTGGAGGCCTACGGGCCGGACGGCTGGCAGCCGACGCGCACCCACGCAGAGACGATCACGGTGGCCGGCGGCGAGCCGGTCGAGGTGGAGGTGGTGGAGACCGACCGGGGGCCGGTGGTCGTCGGCGGCCCGGAGTCGGCCGAGGCGATCAGCCTCCGCTACCCGCCCCGGGTCACCGGCGAGCTGGGCTTCGCCGCGTTGCCGGCGCTCCTGCGGGCACGCACCGTCGCCGACGTTGACGCCGCCGTGGAGCACTGGGTGGAGCCCGTCAATGTGGTGCTCGCCGCCGACACCGCCGGTGGGCTGCTGCACCGGGTCGCCGGTGCGGTGCCGGCCCGCCCGGCGGCCAACGGCGTACGGGTTGTACCGGCGTGGGAGCCCCGGTACGCCTGGTCTGGTTGGTGCTCGATGCCGCGGGCCACCGTCACCGAGGTCGCCGTGATGGCCAATGAGCGCGCTGTCTCCGCTCCGCTGGGGGTCGAGTTCGCACCCCCGCACCGGGCCCGGCGCATCCGCGAGTTGCTCGACGCGACCACCGGTTGGACGGCGGAGCGAATGGCCGACGTGCACACCGACACGTACACGGCCGCCGCCGGGCCGCTGCTCACCCTCCTGGCGGGCCTGGCGGAGCTGCCGACGCCGGCCGCCGCGCTGCGAGACCGGCTGCTGCGCTGGGACCGACGGATGGCCGCCGACAGCGCCGACGCGGGCGCCTTCGCCGCCGTCCGGGCCGCCCTGGTCCGACAGATCACCGCGCATCCGGCGCTGGCGGCGCTCGCCGACCCACCGGCATACCCGGAGGTCTTCGCGCCCTGGTTGGCGCTGGCCCCTCGGGTGGGGACGGCACTGGGCACGTTGCTCGCTCCCGACGCGCTCCCCGGCCTGGACGCGCCGGCCCTGGTCCGGGCCGCGCTGCTGGAGGTCGCGGGCAGCGACCTCGACCCCGCCGTCGGCCGCGAGGCAGCCCGGTGGGGCGCCCGCCACCGGCTCGCGCCCTGGCGGGCGGTGCCGGTCACCGTGGTGGCGGAGAACGTGGTCGCGGACAATCCGGTGCCGGGTTCCCCGGAGGTGGGTGCCGGACCGGAACTCGGCGGAGAGCACGACTGTGTACTCTCCACCTCCAGCGTGCCCGGTCTGACCGACCTGTGCCGGCGCGGGCCGGCCGCCCGGTACGCCTGGGACCTCGCGCGCCGCGAGAACAGCCGCTGGGTGGTGCCCCTCGGCACGGATGGGGTGCCCGGCTCGGCGCACGACGACGACCAACTGGCCGCCTGGCAACGCGGGGAGCTACTGCCGGTGGTTACCGACTGGGACAAGCTGACTGAGGAGCGAGATGGGTGACCGGGTGGTTTTCGGGCGAGTGGTCAAGGGCTTCGGCGAGGTACAGCTGCGGCCGGTGGATCCGGAGGGCGACCTGGATCTCATCCACGGCTGGGTCAGCCAGGAGCGGGCCCGGTTCTGGGGGATGCGTGACGCCGGTCGCGACCGGGTGGCGGAGATCTACCGCCACCTGGACTCACTCCCCACTCACCAGGCCTGGCTGGCGCTACGCGACGGGGTTCCGGCGGCGCTGTTCGAGACGTACCAGCCGGACACCGATCCGGTGGGTAAGGTGTACCCGGTCCAGCCCGGCGACCACGGCATCCACTTTCTGATCGGCCCGCCGGCCCGCCCCGAGCCGGGCTTCACCGGCCACCTCTTCGGGCTCCTGGTCGACTTCGTCTTCGCCGACCCCACCCACCAGCGGATCATCGCTGAGCCAGATGCCCGCAACGAGCGGGCACAGGCCCGGCTGCGCCGTACCGGCTTCGTCGATGGGCCGCTGGTCGACCTGCCGGGCAAGCAGGCCCGACTGATGTTCCTGGACCGTACCGCCGTGGGCCGCTGACTGGCCGGTAGTGGAAAGGTCCGTACACCGGAAGGTCCGTACACCGGTAGGCTCGGGCGCCCGAAGGCTTGGCATCGGACGGCTAGGCAACCGAGCGTTTCTGGACCGCCGGGCCGGGCGCCAGGAGGATACCTCTTCCAACCGCTGGCGAGCTGCCCCACGGACGAGACCATTGCCGGCGGCTTCCCGAATCGGCAACAGCGGCCACCCGGCCCGTCCGACCGGCGGGGTCACCGATTCGCTGTGGCTGGTATTCGCCCGCCTAAACGGGCATCGGTGCACGCGGTGCGGCAGCCCGTGGTGGTCGAGGTACGCAGCCCGGATGCGCCGAAGGGCGACTCAGTCGGCGAACGGGCCTCGGACTGTCACGCCCCCGTCAACGGCGACGCTTTGCCCGGTCACATAGGACGAAAGCGGTGAGGCCAGGTAGACGGCAGCTGCGGCGGCGTCGTCAGGAGCGCCGAGTCGGCGCATCGGGATCTCGGGCACCTCGCCGGCAGGCTGCGTAGAATTTGCTACCGCCGTTGCGATGGCACCGCAGGACACGATATTCATGCGGATACCATCGGCGGAGTACTCGGCAGCGACAGTCCTGGCGAGACTTACGAGGCCGGCCTTGGCGGCACCATAGCCAGCCTGCCTGGGTGCGGCCATTACCCCAGCGACCGAACCGACACTTACGATGGAACCGCCCTGCCCCTGGGCCAGGAAGGCACGGATCGCGGCGCGGACCGCACGGACGGCATAGCCGAGGTTCATTTCGTACGCGAGGTCCCAGTCGTCGTCGCTCATCTCGTGTAGCCGCACCGCGGGCACGAAGGCGACCTGCCCGCCCACAACAGTCACGAGCGTGTCGAGCCGGCCAAACTCGGCGATCGTGGCAGCGACAAAGGTGTCCACAGTTGATCGAGACCGTACGTCGCCGATGAGGGGAAGAGCACGGGCGCCGGATCCGATCAACTCCTCAACGGCATCGTGCGAGCGCACATTGTCAATGTCAGCGACGGCGACGGCAGCGCCAGCCGAGGCGAACGCCCGCGAGATCGCCCGTCCGATTCCTTTGCCTCCGCCACCGATGATCAGCGCGCTCATGCCGTCGAGTGATTGAGCCAGGCTATGCATCGCCAGATTCTTCCATGACCATGGGGGGTCCGCGCCCTGCCGCCCGCCGCCACCGCCCGCGCCCCGCCGCAGGCTACGGCGGGTCATCGCGGCGTGGGAGCATCCACGCCAGATGCTGCCGTCAGCCGGGACAGCGGTCGGTGAGGGCGTAACGAACCAACGCGACATCGCCGATCTGCCGCACCTCGGCGACCTGCGCCCGGCGGCCGGCGTGCCACGGGAATGAGCCGTCTCGCACAAAGCGGGGTGCTCGGCCGTCCCCGACGAAGAACGGGGCGACCACCAGATGTAGCTCGTCGGCGAGTCCGGTGGCGAGGAACTGGGTGTGCATGCTCGCGCCCCCCTCCACCAGCAACCGGCGAATCCCCCGGGCGGCCAGGTCGGCAAGCACCGATACCAGGTCAACCGGCTCCCCGGCGTCGACCACGGTGGCGAGCTCGCCCAGGCGCTCCCGGGCCTTCACCACCCCCGGGGTGGCACAGTAGATCAACCGTACGGTCGCGCCGGTGGTGAACACCCGAGCCCGCGGGTCAAGGTCGCCGCAGCCGGTGATGGTCACCCGGGCGGGTGAGGCAGCCCGGCCACGGGCAACCCGTGCGGCCCGCCGCGCCGCGGACCGCACCAGCAGCCGCGGATCGTCCCGCCGGATGGTGCCCGCACCAACAAGGATCGCGTCGCAGCCGGCCCGCACCTCGTCGATCCGGTCCAGATCGGCGTCGTTGGAGAGCACCAGCCGCTGACCGGTCGCGTCGTCGATGTAGCCGTCCAATGACGCGGCACAGCTGAGCAGGACGTACGGGCGCTCAGTCATGAACGAAGGGTAGGTCGAGGGCGTGCTCGCCGCGAGTCGCCTTGATCGCCAGATAGTCGGCGTTGGTCGCGGAGAGGAAGACCCCGGTGGTCACCCGTTCGCTGACGGCGACACCGTGTCGGTTCAGCTGTGCGTACTTGTCCGGGTTGTTGCTGAGCAGCGCGATCCGGTCCACGCCGAGGGCGGTGAGCATCTGCGCGGCGACGGTGTAGTCCCGCTCGTCCGCCCGGTGGCCGAGGGCGATGTTCGCCTCGTACGTGTCCAACCCGGTGTCCTGCAACGCGTACGCCGCCAACTTCGCGTACAGGCCGACGCCCCGGCCCTCCTGGCGCAGGTAGAGCAGGTAGCCACCGCGGTCGGCGATCCGTTCGACCGCCTCGCGCAGCTGCGGGCCGCAGTCGCAGCGCTGGCTGCCGAAAACATCCCCGGTGAGGCACTCACTGTGCGGCCGCACCAGGGGCACCGAACGCTCGGTCGGCACAACCGCCGGGTCAGCCCGGTCACCGAGCCCAAAGGCCAGGTGCTCACGCCCGTCAACCAGACCAGCAAAGGAGTAGACCCGGGCCGTGGTGGCGTACCCGTCCGGGAATCGTAGCGGGACGACGACCTGGGTACGGATCGTGGCAATGGGATGCATCGGACTCCTCGTCAGCGGGTGCCAGCTGGCACGCGGACACGACGGGCCGCCAGGACAGCGGCACCGGGAAGACTGGCGACGAGCACCAGAGCTCCGTAAACGATGGCGGTAGCGACGCCCTCAGCGGCGGAGAGGCCGGCAGCGCCGAATGCCCATGCGGCCGCGCCCTCGCGGGGCCCGAAACCAGCTATGTTCGCCGGGATGCTCGTGGCGAGCAGGGCCAGTAGGGTCAATGGCACCAACAGCGACAGCGGCGCCGTGGAGCCGGCGGTTCGGGCGGCGAGCACAAAGGTCGCCAGGTGCCCCGCCACGGCCAGGGTCGAGGCGAGCAGTACCCCGAGCCAGGTGCGGCGGGCCAGGAGGCCGGCGCGGATGTCGGCGCCGGCGACACGGACCACCCGCGCCCACCGGGACTGACCGGCGGGACGCACCCACCCCAGGAGCGCTGCGCCGAGGCCGACACCGGCCAGAGTAGCGGTCACCACCGGCAGGTACGGCCGGACCGGGGACGGGAACGCGGCCAGCACCACCACCGCGATCACCGCGAGGACCACCTGGCCGGCCGTCCGCTCCCAGAGGACGGCCCGGACACACCGGCCGAGGTCCCCCGCGGACCGCCCGTGGCGGACCGCCCGGTGTACGTCGCCCAGGATCCCGCCGGGCAGCGTCGCATTGAGAAAGACCGCCCGGTAGCAGTGGGCGATGGCGGTGCGCAGCGGCAGCCGGACCCCGAGTCCCCGGGCCACCAGACTCCAGCGCCACGCACCGCAGACCGTGGTGACCCCACCGATCGCCACCGCCGTGGCCAACGCCGGGACGGTGATCAGGCGCAGCCCGGCAAGGAACGGGCCGGTGCCCACCAGCCAGAGCAGCAGGGCCAGCAGGCCGAGGCCGCCCAGCGTACGGGCCCACGCCCAGCGCCGGCCGCTGGCTGCCGGTAGCAGGGCGCCGACCTCGCCATCCGGCCCTGCCTCGCGGTCCGTCCTTGGGTGGGCACGCTCCACAACCGTCACGAGTTCACCGTCGGTAGGGCCAACAGGTCCCGGTGGTCCACCAACACGGAAAGCCGGCCAGCCGCAAGGTCGGCCCGGCGACGACGCACGTACCCGGCCAACGGGCCGGCCAGCTGGGGCCGCTGCTCCCGGGCTGCGTCGGTCCAGCCGCTGAACCACTCCCCCAACAGGCCCGCGTCGGCCGGGCCGAGCCGCCACGGGCTGGACCGCGAGGTGACCACAGCGCCCTGCCGGGCGAAGGCGGCGGCGGTGTCGGCCACCGCGTCCGGACCGAGTAACCGCCGTCCCCGAACAGTGCGGCGCTGGTGGTCGTCGAACGCGGAAGCGACCTCCACGTCGAGCGGGTCCGCGGGTTCGAGGCGGACGTGGCCGACCACCGAGAGCGTAAAGAGAGCCGGACGCCCGGCGCAGGCCGCCGCCACCCGTCCGACTTCCTCGGCGGTGAGCATGTCCAGCAGCGCGGAGGCGGTGATCAGGTCGGCCTCGGCCAGCTCGGTGGCCGTGAGCCGGGTCAGGTCACCGCGACGGGTCTCGACGGTGACCGGGCTCCCGTCGGCGGCAGCCGGTGGTGGGTCGGCGGCGGCCCGGGCCAGCAGGCTGGCGTCCCCGTCGTGCAGAACCCAGTGTTGGGGCCCGGGTAGGCGAGGAGCGAGCCACCGGCCCATCGCGCCGGTGCCGCTGCCGAGGTCGTGAACGACGACCGGGCGGGTGCCGGTGAGCCGGGCCCGGATCTGGTCGGCGAGGTCAACGACGCGGGCGACGGCGTCGGCCGGTTCCCGCCGGGTGAGCCAGTCCGCGAAGGCCGCCGGTAAGCCCAGCTCGAGGTCACCATCCTGCTCCGTCATCTCGCTCCCTCCAGCGCCGCCGCGAGCGATCTGGTGGTGGTGGTCCAGCAGGTGAGAGTCGCCCGGCGGGCGCGCGCGGCGCGGCGCAGCCGGTCCCGCAGGGCCGAGTCGACGAGCCAGCGGCGGAGCGCGCCGGCGAGAGCGGCCGGGTCATCTGGGGGCACCAGCATTCCGGGCACCGTCCCGTCCGGGGCGCGGCCGAGGGTGTCGGGCAGGCCACCGGCGGTGGTGGCCAGCACCGGTACACCGCGCGCCAGCGCCTCCGTCACCACCATCCCGTACGTCTCGACCCGGGAGGCCAGCACCAACAGGTCGGCGGTGGCGTACCCGGCGGCCAGGGCGACGCCGGTGCGGGGTCCGGCGAGGTGCACCCGCCGGGCGAGACCCAGGTCGTCGATCCGTCGCCGGAGCCGCTGGACGAAGCCCGGGTCCTGGGTGAGCGACCCGAGGCAGTCACAACGCCAGGCTAGCTCCCCGACGATGGCGAGGGCGTCAACCAGTGTGTCGTGTCCCTTGTGTGGGGTGAGGGCGGCGACGCAGAGCAGTTGCTCGCCCGCTGCCGAGCCGCGCCCGGCGGTGGCCCGATCAACCCCGGGCGCCGCCACATACACCCGCTCGGCGGGCAGCCGGTACCGGTGGAGCAGCCACTGGCGGGTCCAGGTACTGGTCGCCACGATCACCGCCGCGTGCCGTAGGGCCGCCCGCTCCGCCGCGTTGTCCAGCGGCAGGTGCACCAGCACCGCCAGGCGCAGCCGCCCGGCGTGCGGGGCCAGAAGCTCCGGTACCGCGCTGGCGACAAGCCCGTCGAACAGGACGAGTGAACCGGACGGCAGCGCGACGAGCACCCCGGCGAGGGCGAGGCGGTCCGCGCTCGCCGGGTACGGCCAGGCACCGGGCACCGGGTGCTCGCGGATCGACCAGCCGGCGGCTGCCAGCCCGTCGAGGACTCGCCGGTCGTACCGGTTGCCGCCACTCGGGTTGGCCGGATCGTCCACGTTGCCCGGTAGCACGACGTGCAGGGCGTGGGTCACAACGACCGTTCGTAGCTGGCCCAGGCGACGTGCGACTCGTGCAGAGTGACGCTGATGCCGCTCAGACCACCGGCGCCCGTGCCCAACTCCCCCGCCTGTACGCGCGCCGCGAGGCGGTCGGCGACGGTGCGAGCCAGTACCTCGGTGGTGGTGTTCACCCCGGCGAACTCCGGCTCGTCGTCCAGGTTGCGGTAGGTCAGCTCGGCGAGGACCGCGCGCAGTTGCGCGGTGGCCCGACCGATGTCGACCACGACCCCGTCGGTGTCCAGGTCACCGCGACGGAAGGTCGCGTCCACCACGAACGTCGCCCCGTGTAGTCGTTGGGCGGGACCGAACACCTCGCCCTGAAAGCTGTGGGCGATCATCATGTGGTCCCGGACGGTCACGCTGAACACAGTGTCACTCTCCGTCGTAGGTGATGAGGTGGCAGAGGGCTGGCAACCGCCGGTCGGCGAGCCGGGGCAACAGGTCGGGCAGGTCCGCGAACCGGGACTCCCCGGTCAGCAGGGCGTCGAAGACCGGGTCGGCGAGGAGCTCCAGTGCCAGGGTGAGCCGGTCGGCATGGCTACGCCGACTCCGCCGGGCCGGGGCGACCCGTCCCACCTGGCTGCTGCGCAGGGTGAGCCGGCCGGTGTGAAACTGCGCACCGAGCGGCAGCGCCACCTCGCGGTCGCCGTACCAGCTCAGCTCCAGCACCGTACCCTCCGGCGCCACCAGTTCGAGGCAGCGACGCAGGCCGGCGGCGGTCGCGCTGGCGTGCACCACCAGGTCCCGTCCGGCCGCCGCGGCGGCCGGCGGGGCGAACCCGACGCCGAGCGCCCCGGCGAGCGCGGCCCGCGTCGGGTCCACATCGACGAGCTGCACCCGTACGCCAGGAAACCGGGCGAGTAGGGCCGCGACGGCCGCGCCGACCATCCCGGCACCGACCACGGTGACCCGGTCGCCGACCAGGGGTGGCTCGTCCCAGAGCGCATTCACCGCCGTCTCCACCGTGCCGGCGAGCACCGCCCGGGCCGCCGGTACCTGCTCGGGCACCACCACCACGGCCCGGGCCGGGACCACGTACGCCGTCTGGTGCGGGTGCAGGCAGAAGACGGTCCGTCCGCGCAGGTCGGTCGGACCCTCTTCGACCACGCCCACGCTCAGGTAGCCATACTTGACCGGGGCCGGGAAGTCACCCTCCTGGAACGGGGCGCGCATCGCCGCATGCTGTCCGCTCGGGACACCACCGGTGAACACCAGCGTCTCGGTGCCGCGGCTCACGCCGGAGTAGCGGGTCCGGACGAGCACCTCGTCGGCGTTCGGGGTGGGCAGCAGCACCGGGCGGATCTCGCCCCGCCCGGGCGTTGCCAGCCAGAAGGCGCGTGCGTGCCGGCTCACCGGTTGCTCCTCTCCGCGGCTCCGGCGAGCCGGAGCGATACGCATTCGTAGACCCTGTCAGAGTGGTCGATCATAAACAGGGAGGCATGGTGGCCACGGTTCGAAACGGTCCGCTGATTGGGCTGTCCGTCCAGATTCTCCTGCTGACTGCGGTGGCCGGGACGGTGGGGCTCGGCGCCGCTGGTTGGTTCACCGGCCTCGCGTACGGGCTGGTGCTGTGTCTGGCGCTCAGTCGCGGTCTGCACCAGGTGGCGAGGGGCCTCGGCCCGGCCGACCGGGTGACGCTGACCCGGGCGGTGCTCATCGGAGCGGTCTTCGCGCTGGTGGCCGACGAGCTCGCCGGCCGCCCGGTACCGGTCGGGCTCCTGACCGCTCTCGCCGCGGTGGCGCTGTCGCTGGACGCGGTCGATGGATACGTGGCCCGACGCACCGACACCGAGAGCGCATTCGGCGCCCGGTTCGACATGGAGATAGACAGCGTCCTGGTGGCCGTGCTCAGTCTGCACGTGGCACCCGTGGTGGGGCCCTGGGTGCTCATCCTCGGCGCGATGCGGTACGTGTTCCTCGTCGCCGGATGGGCCCTGCCCTGGCTGCGCGGGCCGCTGCCGCCGCGCTACTGGCGAAAGGTCGTCGCGGCGGCTCTCGGCGTGGTGTTGCTGGTGGTGACGTCCCGACTGCTGCCGAGCACGGTCGGCGGGCTGCTCGCCCTGGCGGTGTTGGTGCTGCAACTGGAGTCGTTTGGCCGGGACGTGGCCTGGCGGTGGCGGTACCGAGCCAGCACGCCGCCGGCCCCACTGGTGACGGCACCCACCGAGGCAGCGGGGCCGCGATGGCGTGCATGGTGGCGACGGGTACCCGCCACGCTGGCGGTGCTGCTGGTGTTGGCCGCCCTCACCGTGCCGCGGCAGCCCAGTCAGCTGGTACCGGCCGCGCTACTGCGGATCCCGCTGGAAGGTCTCGCGTTGGCGGCTGTCCTGCTCGCCGTACCCGCCTGGGTACGGCGGCCGATGGCCGCACTGACGGGGACGCTGCTCGGGCTGCTGGTGGTGGTCACGGCTGCCGACCTGGGCTTCCACAGCAGCCTCGACCGGCCGGTCGACCTGGCCCTGGACTGGCGCCTCCTCGACGAGGCGTTCACCTTCGTCAGCGCGTCGGTTGGCCGAACCGCCGCGATCGCCGCGTCCGTCGGCGCCGGCCTACTGGTGGCGGCGCTGCTGACGGCCACCACCTGGGCGGTCCTGCGGCTGAGTCGGCTGCTGACCGGGCATCCGGACAGCGCGCGGCGGGTACTCGCGGGCCTGGTGGCGCTCTGGCTGGTGGCCGCCGCCACCGGGGTACGGATCGTCCCGGCGCTTCCGGTGGCTGACGCGACCACAACGGACCTGGTCCGGGCGCACGCCGCGCAGGTGCAGGCACGCCTTCAGGACAGCGCGAGCTTCGCCGACCGGGTGAACATCGACCCGTACCGCCTGGTCCCCGACGATCAGCTGCTGACCGCGCTGGAGGGCAAGGATGTCCTGGTAGCCTTCGTGGAGAGCTATGGGCGGGACGTGGTGCAGGAGCCGGAGTTCGCCGCCGTCGAGGCGGTACTCGAAGAGGGCCAGCGGGAGCTCTCCGCCGCGGGCTTCGGTACCCGTAGCGCCTTCCTCACCTCGCCCACCGCCGGAGGGGGTAGCTGGCTGGCCCACGCGACGCTGCTCTCCGGGCTCTGGATCGACAACAACCAGCGGCACCGGACGCTGCTGGCCAGCGATCGGACCCCCCTCGGTGCGGCGTTTCAGCGGGCCGGCTGGCGGACGGTGGGGGTGATGCCGGCGGTCAACCAGCCCTGGCCGGAGGGGGCCTTCTACGGCTACGAACGGTTCTACGACGAGTACAGCCTCGGCTACCGGGGACCCCGGTTCGGCTTCGCCCCGATGCCCGACCAATACACCCTCTCCGCCTTCCACCAGCGGGAACTGGCCGGGGCCGACCGGCGGCCGGTGATGGCCGAACTGGCCCTGGTCTCCAGCCACTCGCCCTGGACCCACCTCCCGAGGCTGGTCGGCTGGGACGCCCTCGGCGACGGTCGAGGGTTCCACGACGCCAGCGAACGCAGCTCCGCAACGCAGCCCCGTATCGGGTACCGCCGTTCCATCGAGTACGCCCTCGGCGCCCTCATCTCCTACCTGCAGCGGTACGGCGACGACGACCTGGTGCTGATCGTGGTCGGTGACCACCAGCCGGCACCAGTGATCACCGGTCCGGACGCCAGCCGGGACGTACCCGTCCACCTCGTTGCCCGCGATCCGGCCGTGTTGGCGCAGATCGCCGGATGGGGCTGGCCGGACGGGCTGCGCCCGGTGCCGGATGCCCCGGTGTGGCGGATGGACGAGTTCCGGGACCGCTTCCTGACCGCCTTCTCCCCCACCCTCGCCCCGCCGCCCCCGGTGGCCGGCCCGCCGCGCTGACCGCCAAGGCTATCGGCCCCGGCCCTTGCGCTGGTGAGATCTGAAGGCGGAGGCCAGGTTGCCCGCAGCGGTCCGCCGCCGATGAACACGGCGTCGCTGGCGCCCGGAGCCGCGTTGGAAGGACAGTCACAGGATCGTACGGAGGCCGGGCAGCCGACGGACTGTCACGGCAGTGGCGACGCTGATGACGATGCCGAGAGTGGTGACGGCGACGAAGGTGGCGATGGTGGGTAGGCCGGCGCGGGCGAACGCGAACTGCAGGGCGACGACGATCGGCAGGTGGATGAGGTAGATCGTGTAGGAGCTGGCGGCCATGGCGCGGGTGAGCCGGTTGTGGGCGGCGAAGACGTCCCGGAACAGGGTCACCAGGCCGATGCTGAGGCCGACGCACAGGAAGGTCTCGGTCAGCGCCCAGCAGGCCGAGGCCCAGGAGGCGCCGCCGGGGGCGAAGAACCAGGTGTCGGTGCGGGTCCAGAATAGTACGGCGGTGAGTGCGGCGCCGATGGCCAGCCAGACATAGCCGGTCCGGCGGGGCAGTCGGGCGAGCCAATCGCGTCGGTAGGCCATGGCACCGGCGGCGAAGAATGCCGTGTACTGGGCGAGGCGAGCTGGTTCCGCCTGGATGAACCCGAATAGCGGCACCCACTGGTCAAGCGGATACCAGATTCGGATGAGGAACACGACCGCGGCCACGGTGAGAATGCAGATGATCAGGCTACGGCTGTCGGTCATCCAGGTCAGCCGGGCCGGTCTCGGGTTGGGGCGGACGCGGCGCAGCAGCCCGCCCAGCCAGTGGAACAGCAGGTACAGGGCACTGAGGGCGAGCAGAGTCTGGATGAACCACAGGTGTCCGAACTGCAGGTCGGGCCAGATCGGGCCGGTCCAGTCGGCCGGCTGCGGGCCGAAGCCGAGGAACACGTCCAGATAGTAGCGAGGAAACGAGATCGGCGGATAGCCGCGGTATTCGCGGTAGTAGACATACATCAGTACGGGAATGATCGTGGCCGAGCCGATCAGAAACGGAATGCCGAGGCGCTTGAGTCGGCTGAGTATGAATTTCCAGCCGCCTTTGTGGTCGACGGCGCGGGGCACGAGGAACGCGGCGACGAAGAACAGCAGGCTCATTCGGAACGCCCCGCCCACTGCGGAGAGGGTGGCCAGGACGGGCAGGCGCTGGTCGCCGTTGAAGTACCACCAGTCGGCGGGGCCGTATGCCTGGGCGGCGTGGTGGATCACCACCAGGAGGATCATCGCCACCCGCAGATTGTCCAGATAGTGCAGGTACTGGGTGCGACGTGTGGGGGGTGCACTGACGACATTATTCATCCGTTCAATATACTGAACAGATGTTCAGCCATGGATCCACCGAACCCCATCTCGGGAAGTCCCCCGAGGACGGCGCCGGCGCGATGACATACCGTGCTGACATGGAAGCGTCGCCGTCGGACCTGACCGGACGGGCGCGGCTACGCGAGGCGGCCCTGCGCCTGTTCGCGCAGCGTGGCTTCGCCGCCACCTCGGCCCGCGCGGTAGCCGCTGAGGCCGGGCTGTCGCCGGCCCTGGTGATGCACCACTTCGGCTCCAAGGAAGGGCTCCGCGCCGCCGTTGATGAGCAGGTCCTGGCCCGGCTCGGCGCTGCCCTGCGGGAGCTGGAACCGGGCGGCACGGATCTGATGGCGTCACTGGGTGAGATGTCCGCGCGGATGTTCGGCGCCGACCCGACACTGCGTGGCTACCTGCGTCGGGTGCTACAGGAGGACAGCCCGGCGAGCGCGGCGCTGTTCGGCCACCTGCTGGAGGGTACGCGCACCGAGTTGGAGCGGCTGATCGCGGCCGAGGGCGGCCACACGGATGCGGATCTGCGGTGGGCACCGTTTCAGATGCTGTGCCTGATCGTGGGCCCGCTGCTGCTGGAGCCGGTCATGCAACCGAATCTGGACCAGCCCATGTTCGAAGCGCCGGCACTGGCCCGCCGCAGCGCCGCGAACCAACGCCTACTGCGACTGGGCCTGTTCGGGGCCGACCAGTCATCCGGTGCGCCGGGCGCGGCGAAGCCTGCCCGGCGACAGTGATCTCGGCGAGGCGATTCCTCCGTTGAGCACTGCTGCCACTGGCGGTTGAGCGGTGCAGCCTACGGACTGCGGCGGCATCCGACGCGAGGCCACGACGACCGCGAGGCCACGGGCCGGTCGGCCCGGCGGTCAGGCCGGATCCGGGCGGCCAAGGCGCCAGTAGCCCATGAAGGCAACCGCCCGACGATCCAATCCGCGTTCGGTGACAAGATGGCGACGAAGGGTACGGATGACGCCCGCCTCGCCCGCCAGCCAGGCGTACAGCGGGGCCGGGAGAACGGAGCTGGGCACGTCCCAGAGAAGCTCCACGTCCAGGTTGAGCTCGGTGATCGGCACCCCGACCGACGGACCGGACATCAACTCCGCCGCCGCGGCCGACACGGCCGGCACAAGCCGGGTGCCGGATGGGTGCCCGCCTCGGGCCAGCCAGTGCACCACCACCCCGGGTGGCGCCGCCACCGGCTGCGCGTCGTCGGCCTCCGGCACTTCCAGCAGCACCCGGCCACGGGCGGTGGCGGGGAGCCGCTCCAGGATGGAACAGATCGCCGGCACCGCCGTCTCATCGCCGGCGAGCAGAAGCTTCGCGGCGGCCGGTGGCCGGAACTCGACCCCGCCGTGTTCGCCGTCGAAACCCGCATCCGGACCGACAATCACGATCTGGTCTCCGGGCTGCACTCGACGCGCCCAGCGGGTCGCCGGCCCACCGTCACCGTGCAGAACGAGGTCAACATCGACCTCGGCGAGCTCGGGACGCACGGCGCGGACGGTGTACGTGCGGATCGGATTGCGCTGACGCTCCGGCAGTGCCCGCCAGCGGGCGTACCAGTCCGGACCCTCCGGCAGCCTGGCCTCCCGTTGGCCCGGCAGCGGGAAGGCCAGCTTGACGCGCTGGTCGTAGCCGTTGTCGGCGAACCGGTCCAGGTCCGGGCCGGTGAAGGTGATCCGCACAAACGACGGGCTGAGCCGACGCGCGGCGCGAACCTCGGCGGTGAACAGCCGCCAGGGCGCAACGGGCAGGGTCTGGGTCATGATGCCTTCCGGGGTCGGACGTGGGAACCGGTCCCGCGCCGCACTCGACCCAGTTAGGTTAGCCTTACCTTGACCGCTGTCAAGTGGAGATCGACACAGTCGAACGACTCGACCGCCCGACAGCTCGCCGCCACGCCCCCAAGGGCGGGGCAGGTCTTCAGCCCACACCACGACGGCGGTAGCGTGTCGCCACACCGTTGCCCGTGGGGTGGTCCCCGCCCCGGCGTGGCGCTAGCGATCGTACGGAGGATGCAGCCATGTCCCACGGCGACGAGTCGTTCGCGGTCAGCGACCACAAGGTGTCGCGGCCGGCTTTCGACGTCACCATGCGAGGCTTCGACAAACGGCAGGTGGAACGACACCTTGACCAACTCGACGGCGAGTTGCTCCAGACCGTGACCGACCGCAACCAGGCACACGCCCGAGCCGAGGCACTGACGGCCCAGGTCGCCACCCTCGAAGCGGAGGTCGCCGAGCTACGCGAGCGGCCAGCCCGGGTCGACCGTGCCGCGTTCCGCGATCTGGGACCGATAGTCGAGGAAATCCTGGTGCTGGCCGAACGGCAGGCCGCCATGATCGGCGATGCGGCCGGGCAGCAGGCCGCCGAGCTCACGGCGGAGGCGGAGCGGACGCTCACTGAGGCCCAGGAACACGCGGCCAGAACCATGCGCGACTTCGAGGAGGAGTTGGCTACCCGGCGTACCGACCAGGAGCAGGCGGACGAGGAGCGGCGGGCCGCCGCCCAAGCCGAGTTGGCCGAGATCCGCGCCGCCGCTGACCAACTGCGGGAGGCGGGCGAGGCCGCCCACGAGCGGGCCCGGCAGGAGGCGATCCAGGTCGACGAGCAGAGCGCCCAGCGGATCGAGCAGGCCCGGGCCGAGGCCGAAGCATTCCTCAGCTCCGCCCGTACCCAGATCCAGCAGGAGGTGCAGGCGGCCCGGACCCGAACCCAGGAGGAGTTGGCGCGCTGGCAATCCACTGTAGAACGAGAGTTGACCGACCGGCGTACCGCCGTCGAGCAGGAGATAACCGAACAGCGGGCCACGGCCGAGGGGGAGCTCGCGGCCCAACGTACCGCCGCCGAGCAGGAGATCGCCGCGCTCATCGCCGAGGCGCAGGAGTACGCCGCGAAGGTGCGCCAGCGAATCGACGAGCAGGCCGCCAGCCACCAGCAGCAGCTCGCCGCGGTGCAGCAGGACATCCGAGACCGCCGGGAGGGGCTCGGCCGGCTCCAGTCCGAGCTGGAGGCCGGCCAGCAGCAGCTCGCTCAGGTCCGCCAGGACGGCAACGCCATCGACCAGGAGGTGGCCAAGCAGCAGCAACGACTCGGCACCGCCCGCCGGGAGCTTGCCGACGAGCTGCACCGGCTGGAGGAGGCCCGGCGCGCGGCCGACTACGCCGACCAACACGCCAAGGAGGTCAGGTCGCGAGTCAAGCGCGAGGCGAAGCGGGTGGCCGACCTGGCCGCGGCAGCGGTCATGGCAGCCGCCACCGGCGGTGCCGCGACCGCGGAGTACCCGCAGGTGGTCGCCCGCAACGCCCCCGCCGGTGGCGATGCTCCCGCACCCGGCCAGAGTCATTCGGCCAGCGGCCAGCCGTCACCGCAACCGGACGAGGACGCCTGCGGCGACAACGGGCACAACGGAGAGGCGTCGGAGCTGCCTGGCGCCGCCCCGGCGCACCCTGACGAGCCGACCTTCCCTGGCGAGACGGTCCCGGTCGCCGGCTGACCGCCACCGCTACGCCGGAGCCGGGCCGGCTCGACCGCTACCGCTCAGTCCGAATCGGACAGCTCGACGTAGTCGGCGGCGGTGAGTGGCCCCGGCGACAGCGAGCCGTCTGCCCGAGGAACGCCCAGCGGCGCGCCGTCGCGTAGGAAGGACACCGAGTCAACCTCTGGGCGGGCGGTGAGGGTGCAGACGATCTGGCCGAAGGCGAAGACCTCGTCGCTCCGGCCGGCGCCCTCCGCCACCGACGGCACGTCCACTTCGGCCCGCGTCTCGGTGAGGCGGATGCCGGCCACCGTGACCGCGCCGAAGAGCGCAGTGGCCAACCCCTCGGCCCGCTCGGCCTCGTTCGGCCCAGCCAGCAGATGCTCCAGGTGCTGGTCCACCGTGGGCAGGACATCGAGGCGACGGCGGACCAGGACAAGGCGGTCGTCGCGGACGAAGTAGAGCGCTTCGGTGAACCGCCCGGCCGGGTCGGAGACCGCCGTACTCGGGGTCGGGAACGGCCCGTACGGCGCCTCTACCGCCCGCGGCTGGTCGTCGGTGGGCACGCCGCAACCTGCCAGCAGCACGAGCAGCATGGCCACCGCCAGGTGGGCCTTCACTCCAGGCTCCCCGGCAATTCCACCCGAAACCGCGCCCCGCCCCCGGGCCGGTCGGCGACCATGGCGTGCCCGCCGTGCGCGGTGGCGTGCTGCGCGACGATCGCCAAGCCGAGCCCGGTGCCGTCAGTACCCCCACGGGCGCGGGCGGCGCGGCTGCGAACAAAGCGGTCAAAGATGACACCCCGATCGGCCACCGGTACGCCCGGACCGGCGTCGTCCACCTCGATGATGCCAGTGGCGCCGATGGCTGACAGCCGGACCGCGACCGGGCCCCCGCCGTAGCGGACCGCGTTCTCGAGCAGGTTGACCAGCAGTTGCTCGGTGCGCCGCCGGTCCACCCGCCACTCCGTGGGCATACCGGGATCGGGGCGCACCAGGCTTTCCGGCAGTTCCCGGCTCTGGCACACCTCACCGGCGAGCGCGGCGATGTCCACCGACTCCCGCTGGGCGGGCTGGTCGGTACGGGCCAGCTCCAGGAGATCGTTGACCAGTTGCTGGAACCGGCCGATCTCGTCGGCCACCAGCCCCGCCGCGGTCGCGGTCCGTTCGTCGTGGTGTCCCCGCCGACGGGTCAACACGCTCGCGGCGGCGTAGAGGGTCTGCAAAGGTGAGCGCAGCTCGTGACTCACGTCGGCGGCGAAGCGTCGGTCCCGTTCGATCCGTCGGGCCAGCTGGTCAACCATGTCGTTGAAGGAGGTCGACAGGCGGGTCAGATCCGGGTCCGTGGCCGGCGCCAGCCGGGTCGTGAAGTCGCCGGCGGAGATCCGCTCGGCGGCGTCCGCGACGGCGGTCAGCGGGCGCAGACTGTGCCGGGTGGCGTACCAGCCGAAGGCGGCGCCGGCGCCGGCCACCATGATCGCCACGGCGGTCAACGCCAACGCGAGAACCTGGAAGGTCTCCTCCAACTCCCGCAGGGAGGTCAGTTCGTAGTAGCTGGCGCCGTCGGGCAGTGGTACCCCAACCAGCAGGGTCGGCTGCCCGGCCAACTGGACCCGCTGCACCCCGGGCTGTCCGGCCCGGACCTGCCTCTGCAAGGCCGCCGGCACGCTCGTCGCCGCCGTCTCGGCGGTACGCCCGTACCAGGAGCCGTCGAGGTGGAGCAGGGGCCGCCGGGAGCTGCCGGTGTCCAACGAACGGAGCACTTCGACGACGTCGGGTTCGTCGGTGTTCAACCCGATGCGTACGACGGCCGCGTCGAAGTAGGCGGCCCGCACGGCCGTGCGTTCCCGCTCGTCGAGCAGGCTGCGCCGGGTCAGGTCATAGGAGATCAACGCCATCGAGGAGGCCAGCAACGCGGCGCCGACGGCGAACCCGGCCGTCACTCGCGCGCGGAGCCCGAGATGTCTCATCGCTGCAGCTTGTAGCCGAGGCCACGGAGCGTGACCAGGTGTCGCGGGTTACCCGGTTCCGCCTCGATCTTCTGGCGCAGGCGCCCGACGTGCACGTCCACCAGGCGCTCGTCGCCGCTGTCGTACCCCCACACCCGCTGCAACAACTGCTGCCGAGACAACACCCGGCCGGCGTGCTCGGCCAGCTCGCAGAGAAGTCGGAACTCGGTGCGGGTCAACGCCACCGGCGCTCCGGCACGACGTACCTCCCCCGCCTCCGGGCTGATTTCCAGGTCCCCGATGACCTGCACCGCGACCGGGGTAGCCACCGCCCGGGCCCGCCGTCGCAGCGCCCGCAGCCGAGCGGACAGCTCCTTGATGGCGACCGGTTTGACCACGTAGTCGTCGGCACCGGCCTCCAGCGCGGCGACGATATCGTGGGTGTCGTCCCGGGCGCTGACAACCACGATCGGGACGTCGTCGTCGCGGCGCAGCTGACGGATACCCTCAAATCCATCAATACCGGGCAGCATCAGGTCGAACAACACGTTATCGGCCGGGTCGGACCGCTGCATCCGCAGCCCCTCCTCGGCGGTCGCCGCCCCCCGCGCGGTGTAGCCCTCCTCTTCCAGGGCGAGCAGCAGTGCCAACCGGATCCGGTCGTCGTCCTCGATCACCAGTACCGCGGTCATTACGGCATCATCCCCGGCGCGCCGGCGACCGCCCACCCCGGGGCAGCCGCCACATTTTTTGTCATGTGACTGTCATCCAACCGCACCGACCGCTACACGACCCACTTAGAGGGTGGGAGGCGTGTCAGGCCGCCCGTCGCGCCAACGCCGGCCCCATCCCGCTGAGAGGAGGCAGCAGTGACCGGCAACGCCCTCATCCACGCTCTCGTCGTCGGCGTTTTCGTCGGCCTACTCGGGCGGTTCGTTCTCCCGGGCCGCGACGCTGCCCCGGTGTGGCTGGCCGTCGCCGTGGGTCTCGGTGCCGCCCTGCTCGGCACCATCACCGCCCGAGTCGCTGGCGTCGATGTCGCTGCTCCCTCCGGGCTGCGGCTGGCCGTGCAGGCCGGCTTCGCCGGCGCCGCGGTTACCCTCGCGGTCGTAACAGCGAGGCGTACGCCGGGACCAACGAGGCGGTCCATCCACCGGTGGCGTACCGCCGCTGACCCCTCGGCGCCGACGGACCGGGAAGGGAACCAACCATGACGGTCGTGCCAGACGACAACATGATGACCCTGATCTGCGATGGTTGCGGGGAGACCGCCGCCAGCACGGCCGTCGTGCTACCCGACGATGAGGTGGTCTGGACGCTCGTGTCCGAGCATGGCTGGAGCGGGTCTCCGTTCGCCACCGGTCCACACCGGTGTGCCGGGTGCACCCCACCCCCACTCCCGCCCGGCCGAGCCGCCCCCGCCCAGGCGCTCGGGGTTGCCGACCACGATGAGGTTGTCGACGCCACCACGACGACGGACCCGTTACGGACCGCGCTGAGCAAGGCCACCGAGCACGGGGGACGCGTGGTCGTCGACCTCTCCGCCGTCGAGCAGATCGACTCCGTCGGCCTCGGCCTACTCGTCCGGGCCCGGCAGGAGGCTCGCCAGCGCGGCGCGGAGCTGTGCCTCCACGCGCCCTCCCGGTTCGTGTTGACCGTGCTACACACGATGCGCCTGGACACCGCCTTCCCCGTCGTGACCGACCAACCAAACCCAACGAACGAGCCCAAGGTGCTGGTGTGAACAGCGGACGGGCGGGTCGCGACCCGCGGCCGGCCGCACCCTGCTGCCAGCTCCAGCGATGAGGACTGCCCCATGGTCATGCCCTGGCCCTCGCCCGACGACGACCCGTTCCACCCGGCCTGGGACCCGCCGGCGCACCACGACGAGGACACTCGGCTCGCCGAGATAGCCGCCCAGCGGCTCCGAACTGATTGGACGACGCGTCGCCAGCAGATCACCGTAACCGCGCAGAACCGGGTGATCATCCTGGCCGGCACCATCGCCGACCTCGAAACCCGGCAGGTCGCGGGCGAACTTGCGTGGGATATCCCGGGCGTGGCTGACGTGTGCAACACCCTGCGAGTAGCGCAGCATGGACGCCGCCAGCGCTGACCGTGATCAGCGCACCACTGAATGTGGATGCTCGGCTGGCTGATCGGGCCACTGTGGGGCGGGCTCAGCGGCACGCGGACCACCCGGGCCAAGATCGCCGCTAGACCCTACTGACCTGCAGTTTTGTCGGATCTCAGCATCTTTTGGGCGACAGTTCCGCCGGGTGATATGACTGATCTATCGGCAATCAATGACGCTCGTCGTCATCCCCTCCTCGCGCAGCGCCGGTCCGAGGGTGCCCCTGAGATCGGCTCGGCGAGTGACCACTTGAGGAGCTGCGGTGCGGAAAAGGCTGATCTGGCGAAATCGACGGCCCTTCGAGAACGCCGTCGTCTTCACCTCGCCCATGTGCGGCACGATGATGCTCGTCCTGGGGGCGCCGCCCGCGTTGGGCGTCGCCATACCCGAGCCGATCCGCATCGGCTGGCAGCTGGGGCTGGTCGTCGCCGGCCTGATCGGCATCGCCGGGCTGTTGTGGCCAGGCCGGTACGCCACCGGGCTCGGGCTGGAACTGGCATCCATGCTGATGCTCGGCACCATCACCAGCATGTACGCGATCACCGTTGGGGTGGGCGGTGGCCTGGCGGCTGTCACCTCCGTCGCCTTCCTCACCGCGGTGGCGCTCGCTTCGTGGTGGCGGGGTGGGGAGCTCCTGCACGATCTACGCCGGCTGGTCGAGCCGCAACGCCCAGCCCCGGACCTGGCTGGTGAGTTCCCATGACAGCCCCACCCCCACCCCCGCCTCCCCCACCCGCGACCGACGCAGCAGCAGCCGCCCCACAGTGGCTCCAGGTCGTGCTGTCGGTACTCGGCGTCCTGGGCGGCGCCGGCGGATTCGCGACTATCGCCGCGGTGGTGGTGAAGCGGGGAAAGTTCCGCGCCGAGGCGGCTGATGTGATCACGGATACCGCCCTGACCCTGGTGCAGCCGATGCGAATCCGGATGGCCGAGTTGGAGGCCGAGGCGCAGACCATCCGGGAGCAGCTACGCGCCGCGAATGAACGAAGCCGTCGACTCCAGGCCAGCATCGCCCACCTTCGCACCATACTGGACCGCTGGTACGCACTGATCTTCGCGCCGGACGCCTCGCTCCAGTCGATCCGGTACGCCGTCCGTGAGGACCGCCGACGCATCCGGACGTCGGGCGAGGTCCGGGCCGAGCCGACCGGTGACGGGTAGGCGTCCAGACCCGACGGCGAGCCAGCGTACGACACCCGGTCACCGGGTCGCGGCGAGCTCAAGGACCTCACCCGCCACCGGCAGCGCCGCGTCCCGGTAGGCAGGAACGAGACCGAGGCGGGTTCGCCGGTCCAACAGATCGTCAACCGTACGGGCGAGTTCGTGCCGGACGGCCCAGAGTAGCTCGGCACCGGTGACCGGGATCTCCGCGCCGATCGGCCGGTGGAGATGCGCCGGCGCCTCGGCCAGGACGTTGACCGCCTCGACCCCGTAGCGGGCGACCAGCCGCCGGGGGGCCGAGACCCGTGCCAGGTGGGCAGGGCTCGCGGCACCTGGCAGCGGGAGACGGCGAGTGCGGCAGACACCGGCGGTCAGGTTCCGACAACGCACCGCGGTGTCCACCGCCTCCTCGGCCATCCGCCGATAGGTGGTGAGCTTTCCGCCGACGACGCTGATCACCCCGTCCGGGTCGTCGATGACGGCGTGCTGCCGGGAGAGGTCGGCGGTACGGTCGGCGGCCTCGGCGAGCAGCGGCCGGAGCCCGGCGTAGGCACCGAGGACGTCGCCGCGGTGCAGTGGCCGGTCGAGGACGCCGTTGAGCACGTCGAGCAGGAAGGCGATGTCGGCCTCGGTCGGCTCCGGTACGTCCGGGATGGGTCCGGCCAGCGGCTCGTCGGTCAGCCCGACGTAGACCAGGCCGTCGGGCTGGGGCAGCACGAGGACGTAGCGGGTGAACTCGCCGGGAACCGGGATGGTCAGACCGGCCCAGAGCCCATCCAGCGCCGCGGCGGGCAGCACGAGGTGGGTGCCGCGGGAGGGCCGCAGGCGCACGTGTGGCGTCAGGCTGCTCGCCCAGACCCCGGTGGCGTTGATCACGGCGCGGGCAGCGATGTGCAGCGTCTCCCCGGTGCGGGTGTCCTCGACGGTGGCGCCGTCGCCGTGCAGGGCGACCACCCGGGCACGGGGCAGGATGCGGGCGGAGCGCGCCGCCGCCGCACGGGCCAGACCGACCACGAGCCGGGCGTCGTCGCAGAGCTGGCCGTCCCAGGACAACCGGGCGCCGCGGAGGCCGACCCGGCGCAGCCCCGGCGCCATCGCGCCCGCCTCGGCCGGGCCGAGCCGTCGGGTTCCCGGCAGGGTCCGGCGGGTGGTTCCCGCGCTGACGCGCAGCAGGTCGCCAACGCGGAGCCCAACCGTCGCGGCCCGGTCCCGCCAGCCGACGGTGTAGTCGGTGGTGGGCAGCAACATCGGCAGTGCCCGGATCAGGTGCGGGGCGGTGCGGGTCATCAGGACGTGACGTTCGACCGCGCTCTCGTACGCGATGCGAACCTGACCGTGGGCGAGGTAGCGCAGTCCACCATGGACCAACTTGGAACTCCAGCGGGACGTGCCGTGGGCCAGGTCCTCGGCCTCCACGGCGGCCACGGAGAGGCCGCGGCTGGCCGCGTCCAACGCCACGCCCGCGCCGGTGACGCCGAGCCCGACGACGAGAAGGTCAACGCCGGCGCCACCGGCCAGCTCGGCGAGTTCCCGGTCCCGGCGTGGTCCGGTCAGCGTGGCGTCCACGCGCACACCCCCTTGCGGAAAAGTGACACTGAATGTCACTGTGTCACACATGAATGAAGCTGGGGAAGACACCGACCGATGGACCCGCTGGGGGGCGGCCTCGGGAGCACAGCCCCTACCGGAATCCGCGTCGGAGCTCCTGGCGCAGCTACTGGAGCTGACCCCCGCGCCCCCAGCCGTGCCCCTACCCGACGTCGCGATGCCCGCGGCCGAACCCGGCGGAGCGGTCCTGGCCGCACTCCGGGAGGCCGTCGGCACCGAGCACGTGCTGACCTCCCGGCCAGTCCGGGCCCGCCACGCAACCGGTCTATCCACACCCGACCTACTACGACGGCGTCGGGGCCGGCTCCACCACGCCCCACAGGCGGTGGTCCGCCCGGCCGACCATGCCGAGGTCCTCGCCCTACTCGATCTCTGCTCCCAGCACCGGGTGGCCGTGGTCCCCTTCGGTGGTGGCACCTCGGTCGTCGGCGGCCTGACCCCGACCGCGCCGGCACACATCACCATCGACCTGAGCCGACTGAACGAGGTCCTCGCCGTTGACGCCGTCTCCCGTACCGCGACCCTCCAGGCGGGACTCCCCGCCCCCCGCGCCGCGGAGTTGCTCGCCGAGCACGGACTCACCCTCGGCCACGTTCCCCAGTCCTACGAATACGCCACCATCGGTGGCTTCGCCGCCACCCGCTCCTGCGGGCAGGCGTCAACCGGGTACGGCCGCTTCGACGACCTGGTGACCGCACTGACCGTCGCCACCCCCCGCGGCACCATCAGGGTGGGACGCGCCCCCGCCTCCGCCGCCGGCCCCGACCTGCGACAGCTCTTCCTGGGCAGCGAAGGAACGCTGGGCGTCATCACCGACGTAACCGTACGGGTGCGACCGATCCCGGCGCAGACCCACTACGAGGGCTGGCGGTTCGACTCCTTCCCCGCCGGGCTGCACGCCGTACGGAGGCTGGCGCAGGAGGGGCCGCAGGCCACGGTACTGCGGCTCTCCGACGAGGTCGAAACCCTGGTCGGGGCGAGCGGTCAGGGCCAATCCGACGGGGGTTGCCTACTGGTCGTCGGGTACGAGGGCGAGCAGGTTAACGCCACCGCCGAGATGGCCGCCGCGGTGCTGGCGGCGCAGGACGGCCAACCGCTGGGCGCCGAGCCGGGACGGCAGTGGCAGCGGCACCGCTTCGACGCTCCGTACCTGCGCGACGCACTGCTGGACGCGGGGGCGTTCGCGGAGACCGTGGAGACCGCGGCGTACTGGTCTCGGCTGCCCGAGGTGCACGAGCGGGTCCGGGCGGCGATCCTGGACGCGCTGCCGGAGGGCACACTGGTGCTGGCGCACGTCTCCCACGTCTACGAAACCGGCGCATCGCTGTACTTCACCGTGATCTGCTCTCCCGGCTCCGATCCGATCGACCGGTGGCGCACCGCGAAGGCGGCCGCCAGCGACGCGATCGCCCGCGCCGGGGGCACCATCACCCACCATCACGGAGTCGGCACCGATCACCGCGACTGGTACGCGGCCGAGATCGGGGAGCTCGCCGTTGACCTGCTCCGCACAGTCAAGCGGCAGTTGGATCCGGCCGGCATCCTCAACCCCGGCATCCTGGTGCCATAGCCGGTCCCCGGCGCGGTGCTGGGCCACACCGAGCCGGCTAGGCGCGGGGTGGGCACGCCACCCGGGCAGGCCAGCCGAGGAACCGGTCGAACAGGTCGGCGGCGCTGCCCGTGACGCTCGGGTTGAGCCGGTGCAGGTCGTCGATCGCGTCGTGCAGCCAGCCAGCCAGGTAGAGAAACAGGCTCACCGGCACTTCTCGATACTCATCCAGGAGGGCAAGCTTCGCCGCGCCGCAGGGCCATGGCTGCCCGCATCGGCGGCACAGCCAGAGTGGACGCAGCGGCAGGTGCTCCGACGGCATCTTTGGGCCGACCGCAACAGGCGGCACGTCATGCCTGCTCATCGACGCTCGCTGTCCCGCGCCTGACGCTCAAACACGATCCGCCATACGTGCGTCGGCAGTGGCGGATCAGCTGAGAACGGCCGCGTCGATGCCGGGATCGGCGCTATGCGGTCTGCTGTCAGCTGGCCGGTCGCAGCGTACCGAGACACATACGTCGTCATCGCCGACATCCGGACGACGCGGGTGCGCGGTGGGCTTGCCGGCATGCTGGCAAGCCCACCGCCGTCGGCCGGCGGCTGGGAGCAGACCGCCGGTCACCCACCCACGCAGCCCTGCTGGCGGTACGCGAATGGGGAATCACCCGTGCGGTCGACGGAGTGCCCGGCACTAGCCCTGGCCGGTGGTTTGGGTCGCATTCCGACCTGTCACCGATCGACACGTCCATCTGGATCTCCCTGCCGTTAGGTTGCCGCTGGCCCACCGGCGCACCGCTTGGATCGGTTGCGTCGGCACAACCAGGCTGGCCCAGTCGGCGCACGGCCGGAATGTCTCGGCGATGCACCCGCAGTGCACCTACCGTCACCCCATGTGCGGCTAGCATCAGCTCCACCGATGACTGTCCGTTCCGGAAGGACGTGCGATGACGACGGTGACGACCTGGACCGGCCGGGACGCCAACGCGCTGCGACATGCGTTACGGATGAGCATGACCGGGTTCGCCGAGCACCTCGGCGTGGCGCGGCGGACTGTGGCCAAGTGGAGCAGCCAGGGCGACAAGGTGCTTCCCCGCGCCGACATGCAGGCCGCGTTGGACACCGTGCTGTCCCGAGCCACACCTGAGGCACGGGCGCGCTTCGAGGCCCTGCGTACGGTGGGCACCAGCGGTACAGCTGCAGGTGCCGCACGGCCGGATGCCGGCGGGCATGCGGATACTGGCGATGGCGGAGAGCGCGACTCGGATTCGGGGGGTGACGTGCGACGGAGAGCCCTCCTACGCGGAGCAGCGATCGGCGTCGCTGCCACGCCCAACGTCGCTCCGTTGCTCGACGCGTTCTTCTCGCCCGTTCCCGCAGCGGATGCGGCTCTCACCTTTCCGCAGTTCTCCCGATCCGTCGCCGCCGCCAAGGTCGACTATCAGGCCTGCCGGTACGGGCGGGTACTCAACGGACTCGCGACGCTATTGCCCTGCCTCGAAGCGGTGCGGTCAGGCGCGACGGGTGAACAACGGCAACGGGTCGAGGTCCTGGCCGCTGACCTGTACCACGTCGTCGGCAGCGTCCTGCTGAAAGTGGGCGACCGCGGGCCGGCCCTGGTAGCAGCCGAACGGAGCACCCGCGCCGCGGCCCTGAGCCAGGACCCGGTGGCGATTGCCGCGAGCGCCCGGATCATGACCCATGCGCTGATGAGCAACGGCCACGACGACCAGGCGGTCACCCTCGCCGCGAAAGCGGCCGACTCACTCGACCGAGACACCCGCCTCGTGTCGACCGACGCGGTGGCCGTCTACGGTGCCCTCGTCCTACGAGGGGCCATCGCCGCCGCCCGCCGAGACGACCGGGACACCGCCCACGCGATGCTCGATGGAGCAACGCGCGCCGCGGCCCGCCTCGGCTACGACGGCAACGATCGGTGGACCGGCTTCGGCGTCGTCAACGTCCTGCTGCACCAGGTCAACATCGCCCTGGCCCTCGGCGATGCCGGCACCGCCATCGCGGTCGCCCGCACCGTTGCGCTGGGCAAGGTGACGCTGGTAGAACGCCGGGCATCTCTGTACGTGGACGTGGCACGCGCCTACACCCAGTGGGGCCGCTACGAACACGGCCTCAGCGCGCTGCGCAACGCGTACGAGGTGGCACCCGAGGAGATCCGCTGCCGGCCGTACGTCCACCGCATCGCCAGCGACCTCGCCATCCTAGCCACCGGCTCCACCCGCACCGCCGCTGTCGACTTCGCCCAGAGTGCCGGGATCCCACTGTGACCGGTGGTCACCTCCAGATCGTCGTCTGTGGCGCCGGTCCGGCCACCAACGCGGCCCAGCTGGTCAAGGCCGCACAGGGCCGATCCTGGACAGCGACGGTCACCGCCACACCGAGCGCGATGAACTTCATCGAACCGCAGCCACTGGAAAGCCTCACCGGCCATCCGGTCCGGTCGACCTACCAATCGTCACCCGGCACCCGCCGGTCGCTTCCCGCCACCGACGCCCTGGTCATCGCCCCCGCAACCTACAACTCGATCAACAAGATCGCCCTCGGGCTAGCGGACAACTACGCCATGACCTCAGTCGCCGAGCTGATCGGCAGGCAGGTACCGACCGTCATCGTCCCGTTCGTCAACGCCGCACTCGCCGCGCGGACGCCGTTCCAGCACGCCGTGGCCAGCCTCCGCGACGAGGGGGTACACGTCCTACTCGGCCCCGACGACCAGTGGGAACCGCACCCGCCCGGCAACGGCAACGAGCGGCAGAAGGCCTTCCCCTGGACAACTGCGTTCACGACAGCGGTCCGGCTCGCCCACGAACCTCGACCGCCTGCTACCGGCCGCCTCTGACCGTGCAGGACATCAGCTGGGAGTTCTAGTCAGGCCGCAGGTAGCCGTCCACCAACCGGGCCAGTTCCCGGTCCAGGCTGGCGGCGGGAAGACCGTCGGCGACGATCCGAGCGGAGAGCACGAAGGACTGCGTGGTCAGCAGGACAACCCGGGCCATGGTCTCGGCCTCGTCGGGCCGGACCGAGCCGTCGGCCCGGCCGTGGGCAACGGCGTCCACCAGGAACCGCAGCATCTCCTCCTGGCCCGCGCCGCGCCGGTCGAGGAGGTACGGGATCAGCACCTCCGGATCGACATCGCGGATCTTGCACAGCAGTGGGTGCTCCCGCATCACCCGTGCTCCCGCCACCACCCGCTCGACCAGGCGGGATCGGGCGTTTCCGGTGCCCTCGTCGGTCGTCGTGGCCAGCAGCACCCGCTGCCACTCCCGGGTCATCAGATCGCCGATCAGCGACTGCGCGTCCGGCCAGCGTCGGTAGACGGTCATCCGGGAGACCCCGGCGCGACGCGCCACGTCGGTCACGGTCGTGCGACGTACGCCGTAGGCGAGGACGCAGTCACGGGCGGCATCCAGAACCGCGTCCTCGATGCCACGCTCACCAGTCCTACTCCGCTCCACCACGCCGAATGTCTACCATCCCCCGCTGCTACGGATTCCGGCCAACCGACCCCTCCGACCGGGCTCCGGTGCGGGTCACCAGAAGGCCGAAGGCCGCGGCGGTGAAGAACATGACGATGCCGTAGACCGCAGCGGGGATGGCCATCCGGGTGTTGTCGAGCAACGCTGGGCTGAGCGCGACGGTGATCGCCAGGGTGCTGTTGTGGATGCCGATCTCGAATCCGGACGCGGTCGCCGCGCCGCGATCAACCCCGGCCAGTCGGGGCACCCCGTATCCGACTGCGAGGCTGAGCACGTTGAACGCCAACACCACCAGGCCGACCGAGACGAAGTAGTCGGCGAGGTTCTCCCGTTCGTTCAGCACCGCGCCGACGACCACCGCGACGAGCACCACGACCGACAGGGCCCGGACCGGCCGATCCAGGCGTACGGCGGCGTGGGGCGCCCGGGCCCGGATCAGCATGCCGATCGCGACCGGGATGAGCACGATGGCGAAGACCTGCAGCACCTTGTCGAACTGCAGACCCAGGCTCCCGCTGTCGGCGAGGAAGTAGGCCGCCGAGAGGTTGACCACGATCGGCAGGGTGACCACGGCCAGCACCGAGTTGATGGCGGTGAGGGTGATGTTGAGGGCGACGTGTCCGCCGAACAGGTGGCTGAAGAGGTTGGCCGTGGTGCCCCCGGGGGACGCGGCCAGCAGCATCATCCCGAGGGCAAGCTCCGGGGCCAGGTCGAAGGCGAGCACCAGCCCGAAGCAGAGCGCCGGCAGCACCAGCACCTGGCACACCAGGGCGATGAGGGCGGCTTTCGGATAGCGGGCCACCCGGCGGAAGTCCGCCACGGTCAGCCCGAGGCCCAGGCCGAGCATGATGATGCCGAGCGCGATGGGCAATCCGATCAGGGTCAATGCCGAGTCCATGGCAGCACATGGTCAACCCTCGCGTTCGCTGCCGCAATCCCCCGGGTGGACCGCGCTGCCCGGCCTGGGCCAGCGTCAGTCCCTGGCCACGAGATCCCCGCAGCTCGTCTCATCCGGCAGCAACGGTCGCAGCTGCACCATCCAGCTCTTGCCGTCCGAGGTCCACCGCGCCGCCGCGGTGGTCTCCGCCGCCGCCGCGAGCAGCATCTGCAGCTCAGCTCCGGTTACGGTCACACAGCCCGGCCCGGTGTCGGCACCGAGGGGCTCGCCGGGCAACGTTGGCCCGGGCCAGGCCACCTCGGGCTGGCCGAGGCCCTCCGCCTCGACGAACGGTACCGCGACGCCCGCGACCACGGTCGGCACGTAGGGCTTCGCGCTGTCAGCCTCGGTCGGCGCCAGCAGACCCGAATCGCTGGTGAGTGACGCGACGAACGCCCGCAGCCGCGTCCGGGCCGCCCGCTGGTCGGCGGTCAGCCCGTACGCGCCGTCGCCCGCCTCGGTGAGAGCCGGGACGTCGATCTGCTCGGTGCCGTTCGCGCCGCGTACCGTGAATCGGGCTGTCTGGGCGTCGGCGATCGTCGGGGTGCCGAAGTCCACCGCGCCGTCCACGCCGGCGGCCCGCGCCGACTCCAGCAGCGTCGAGACGTCCTCGGGGGCGATCGGGTGAACCTGGAGGTTGGGCAGCGCGGGCCCCGGGTAGATCAGGGTCGTGGGCCCCTCACTGATCACCCGTCCGTCACCGTAGACGCTGAGGGACGGGATGCGGCTGGCCAGCACGGACGGCATCCCGAACCCACCGATGGAGGTCATCTGGAACACCACCTCGTCAGCGGGATGCGACGCCTCCGGCTGGCCGGGATCGTCCGCGTCGGCCGCCTCACCCTGCGAGCCGCAGGCGGTGACGAGCAGGAGCAGCGACACGGCGGGCGCCGTCCAACGGAGTCGACTATTGGTCATGTCAGATCGGACGTGGCCGGGCGCCGGAAGGTTCCGTGGGGCGGCGATCCCTCGCCGCCCCACGGAAACCCGGTCAGGTTCGACCGACCACGTCCCGCCGGAACACCAGGCGAGCCACCTGGGCGGTCACCGCGGCAAGCATGGTCAGTACCAGGACCGCGACCACACTGACCTCCTCCAACGGGTGTTCGCCGACATGCGCGAAGGGGGACAGCCGCACGGCGCTGGCGGGAATCTCGAGGATCGGGGCGAAGTACCCGACGATCAGCCCGTAGCCGAGCACCACCCAGATCAGCGGCAGCACCCGCGGCGCCACCGCATAGAGCACCGCGGCGGCGGCGAGGAGAAGCCAGACCGCCGGAGTGTGCGCCACGTGGCCGAGTAGCAAACCACCGAAGGACCCGGCATCGCCGGTGCTCACCGCGGCTCCGACGCCCATACCGGCGCCGGCGACCAGCAGCAGCCACGGTACGCCGACCGCCGTCACCACGAGGTGGCTGCCGATCCAGGCCGACCGGCTGACAGCCGTCGCGAGGACCGACTCGGCCCGCCCTTCGCTCTCTTCGGAGCGCAGAGTCTGCATGGCGAGCACCGCGTAGACCCCGACGGCGAGGGCCATGGTGAGCCCCATGGTGCCGAGGTAGCCGTCCAGCAGGTTCTCCGCACCGCCCATGATGGCGACCATGTCCTCCGGTGCGTCGGTGAATCCGTCGAGCAGTGGCTGGGTGAACGAGCCGTAGGCGAGACCGGCGGCGAGCAGTCCCACGCTCCACCCGATCAGGCTGGCCCGGTGGAGCCGGAACGCGAGCGCGAGCGGCCCGTCCAGCCAGGCCGCCGCCCGGGCCGGCCCCGGGCGGGGCGGCACGAGCCCGGCACCGAAGTCCCGGCGGGCGGAGAGCGCGTAGCCGGCGGCCACGGCGGTCAGCGCGAAGGCCAGCGAGATCACCAGTGGCCACCAGCGGTCGTGCACGTACGGCGCGGTCTGCTGGGACCAGCCGACCGGTGACAGCCAGGACAGCCACGACGCGCCGCTGCCCTGCGCCGCCGCCATGTCACCCAGCCCGCGCAGCACGAACGCCACTCCGAGTAGGGCACCGGCGGTGCCGGAGGCGGCCCGCGGATACTCCGACAGCTGGACGGTGACCGCCGCGACTCCGGCGAATACCAGCGCCACAGCACCGACCGAAGCACCGAACAGCAACGACCCCCCGAGGCCGTACCCCCGGCTGGCCATCAGGCCACCGATCAGGATGGCGACGACCGCGGCCATCGTGGCGGCGAGCGCCAGCACGGCGGTGAGCTGGGCGTGCCGGCCGACCACGCTGGCCCGGATCAGCTCGGCCCGGCCGGAACGTTCCTCGGCGCGGGTGTGCCGCACGACGGTCAGCAGCCCCATCAGGCCAGCGCCGATGGCCACGTAAAGGCCGTACTGCCCGGCGAGGAAGCGCTCGATGGTCAGGTCGTCGAAGCCGAATCCCGGGCCGCCGAAGAGCGCACCGGCCGGGCTGCCGGAGAAGGCGGTCAGCCCCTCCAGATCCGCCGGGCTCTCGACGAAGGTCTCCAGCGCGGTCGCGAAGTACCCCATCAGCAACGCCAGGCCGAGGGTCCACGCCGGGAAGCGGATCCGGTCCCGGCGCAGCATGAACCGCAGCAGCGTGCCGGTCCCGGTGACCCGGCCGCCACCCTGGCCGGGCGCCGCGAGCACCGGACGGCGCACCAACACGGTGGCCATCACGCCACCGCCCCGTGGCGGGTCGACTCATCGCCGTAGTGCCGAAGCAGCAGCTGTTCCAGGGTCGGCGGCCGGACGGTCAGCCCGCGTACGCCGAGGTCGCCCAGGTGCCGGACGACGACGGCGAGGTGCTCGCCGTCGACCTCGAAGCGGACGTGGCCGTCGATGTCCTGCAGCCCGTGTACGCCGGCCAGGGTGGCGAGCTGAGCCGCCGAACTGTCGACGATCGCGTCCACGGAGGTCCGGGTCAGGTGACGCAGGTCGGTCAGGGAGCCGGTCTCGACGATCCGTCCCTGCCGAATGATCGAGATCTGGTCGGCCAGCACCTCGACCTGGGCGAGGATGTGGCTGGAGAGCAGAACGGTCCGGCCGGCCGCGCAGGCCTCCCGGATGCACTCCTGAAACACCGCCTCCATCAGTGGGTCCAGCCCGGCGGTCGGCTCGTCGAGCAGCAGCAGGTCCACGTCGCTGGCCAGCGCCGCGATCAGGGCGACCTTCTGTCGGTTGCCCTTCGAGTAGGTCCGCCCCTTCTTGCGCGGATCAAGGTCGAAGCGTTGGCACAGCTCGTCGCGGCGAACCGGGTCGGTCCCGCCGCGCAGGCGGGCGAAGAGGTCGATCGCCTCGCCGCCGGTCAGGTTGGGCCACAGCTCCACGTCGCCGGGGACGTAGGCGAGCCGCCGGTGCAGTCGCACCGCGTCGGCCCACGGATCACCGCCGAGTAGCTGGACCCGGCCGCGGTCGGCGCGGAGCAGCCCCAGCAGGATCCGGATCGTGGTGGACTTGCCGGCACCGTTGGGGCCGAGGAAGCCGTGCACGGTACCGGTCTCGACCCGCAGGTCGAGACCGTCCAGTGCCTTGATGCGGCCAAAGCGCTTGTCGATGTGTTGAATATCGATTGCCGTGGTCATGGTCGTAGACCTCGTTCGAGGGAGGACCCCGGGCGGGTTGGAGCCCCGGGGTTGGTCCGATGTCGTCGGTCACGCGGAGCGCACCGAGAGTCGGTGAGCCGCCGCGGAGAAGATTCACGCCGGGGGGCGTGACAGCCGGTACGCAGTGCCTGCTGCGTCGCTCACCGCCGGCGGGTCCGGGACGTACATCAGATAGTCATCCAGCATTGAGCGATCGACGTGCAGCCCCTGGGTGAACCGTTCGAGGGCCGGCGCCGTGATCCCGGCGGCACCGCCGCGCGGACCCGATGCGATCCCGGCGGCACCGCGGCGCAGACCCGATGCGATGGGGGCACCGCGGCGCGGACCCGTGGTGACGAAGCCACCAATCTGGGTCTCGACAATGCCGCCGTCGGATGCCACCCCGATAGATTAAACAGTCGTTCAATGCGGGGGCAAGCGCATACCGGGCCGAGGCGTACGGTCCAGCCCCGGCGACCCGTGAGAGTCCCGCCCGCCGTCGGACGCCCTAGGGTGGGCAGATGTCCCGCTCCACGCCCTCCGACGATCACCCCACCGCCGTACCGAACCCGCTCACCCAGCTCACGCTGGAACAGCTCCGGCGACGCACCAGCGTGAAGTGGGGCAGCTACGCCCCGGACGTGCTTCCGCTCTGGGTGGCGGAGATGGATGTCCCCCTCGCACCCGCCGTCACCGACGCGCTACAGCTCGCCATCGCACTCGGCGACACCGGCTACGCCCACCCAAACGGGTACGCGGAGGCGTTCGGCGAGTTCGCCGCCGAGCGCTGGGGCTGGACCGACTTCTCCCCCGGCCGAACCGCGGTGGTACCCGACGTGATGCTGGGCATCGTCGAGGTGCTCCGGCTGGTCACCGACCCCGGCGACACCGTGGTTGTCTGCTCCCCCGTCTATCCGCCCTTCTACGCGTTCGCCCGGCACGCCGGACGGCAGGTCGTCGAGGCTCCGCTCGGGGCCGACCTACGGATCGAGCTCGCCGCCCTCGGAGAGGCATTCCGGCGGGCCCGGGCCCGCAGCAAGCGGCCGGCCTTCCTGCTGTGCAACCCGCACAACCCCACCGGGGTGGTACATCGCCGCGCGGAACTCGAGGCCGTCGCCGAGTTGGCCGACCGGCACGGCGTACGGGTGATCTCCGACGAGATCCACGCTCCGCTGGCGCTGCCGGGGGTAGCCGTCACCCCGTACCTGACCGTGACCGGCGCCCAGAATGCCTTCGCGGTCACCTCCGGCTCCAAGGCGTGGAACCTCGCCGGCGTGAAGGCGGCACTCGCGATCGCGGGACCACGCGCCGCGGCCGAGCTGGCCCGAATGCCGGAAGAGGTCAGCCACGGCCCGAGCCACCTGGGTGTGGTCGCGCAGACGGCCGCCCTCCGGGCCGGCGGGGAGTGGCTCGACCGTCTCCTCCGCGGCCTAGACGCCAACCGCACCCGACTGGAGTCCCTACTGGCCGAGCACCTGCCCACCGTCGGCTATCACCGCCCCGAAGGCACCTACCTGGCCTGGCTGGACTGCCGGCGTCTCAGCCCACACAGTGCTCCACCCGACAGCGCGTCCGACGAGGTCAGCACCGATCCGGCCCAGCTGTTCCTGGAACGCGCGCGGGTGGCCCTCAGCTCCGGGCACGCCTTCGGCACCGGTGGTGCGGGCCGGGTCCGGCTGAACTTCGCCACCTCCCCCGGCATCCTCACCGACGCCGTCACCCGGATGGGCCGGGCTGCCCGGGAGGCGGGAACCACCGCCGCGAGATGATCCACAACAGTTGGCGGCCCAGAACCGGCGAGAGCCCGGCGCGCCGGGAATGTCGTACGCTACCGTTCAGCACGATGCTCAGCCGTCTCGTACGGGCATTTAGTGCCCGTCGTTCGCTCCGAACGGCGACCCGGAGGTACCCACCGTGACCGACGACACCGACGTCACCTCGTGGGCTCTCCAGGCAGGAGGCGGTGACCAGGCAGCTGCCGCCGCCTTCATCCGGGCGACCCAGCAACAGGTCCGGCGCTTCCTGGCCGCCCTGATCTCCCCAGCCGAGGCGGATGACCTGACGCAGGAGACCTACCTGCGCGCGCTGCGGTCGCTTCCCTCATTCGCCGGGCGCTCCTCCGCGCGCACCTGGTTGTTCAGCATCGCCCGGCGGGTCGCGGTGGACCACGTGCGGACCGCCACGTCCCGTCCGCGGACGGTCCCGATGACCGACTCCCACGACATCACCGACGCCGACGAGAGCGGCTTCGACCGGCAGGTCGCCCTGGAGCAGGTCATCGCGGCGCTGCCAACCGACCGCCGGGAGGCCTTCGTCGTCACCCAGGTTCTCGGCCTCTCCTACGCCGAGGCCGCACAGGTGTGCGGCTGCCCGGTCGGGACGATCAGGTCACGGGTGTCCCGGGCTCGGGCAGACCTGGTCGTCGCACTACAGGCCCGCTCCGGCGAGTCGGCCCGGCACACCGCAACCGGCTGAAGACCTCCCGTCCCGCACGGGAACCAACGCCGGCGCCGGTCCGACTACCGGTACATGGGGTGTGAGCAGTGGCGCGAGGTGTTGTCGGCGCAGTTGGACGGGGAGGAGACCCCGGCTGAGCGGGCGGCAGCCGACTCCCACCTGGCCAGCTGTGGTGGGTGCCGGACGTGGTTCGACCAGGCCGCGGCGATCACCCGCCGGGCCCGGCTGTCGGTCAGCGTGCTCGGCCCCGACCTCACCGATGTGATCCTGGCCGCACTTCCGGCAGCCCCGGCAGCCCCGGCAGGGTCAACGACGCGGCCGCCGTGGCGACAGCGGCTGGTGATCGCCCTGCGCGCAACGCTCGGGCTGACCGGGGCGCTGCAGGTCCTGCTGGGTCTGACCCAGGTCGGTCAGGCGGCGGCAGGCCCGCACATCCACGCCGGCGGACCGCTGGCCTCGGGCCACCTGTGGCACGAGGCAGCGGCGTGGAACATCGCCGTCGGTGCCGGGTTCCTGTTCGTGGCCGCCCGCCGCACCCCGCCGACCGGGCTGCTGCCCATGTTGAGCGCCTTCGTCGGCACGCTGGTGCTGCTGTCGGTCAACGACCTGATGACCGGCCGGGTGGAGACCGCCCGGCTGGTCAGTCACGGATTCCTCTTCGTTGGCTATGCGATCGTCGTGGCCATGTCTCGGCCGGGTCTACACCCGGACGGCCCGCCCACCGACCTCCGCGCTGATCGTCCCCGCTGGCGGATCCGGGCCGAGGATGAGCCGCCCCCGCCGGGGCTGCGGCTCGTGCCCCCGCCGGTTCCGGGTTCGGCGTGCCATCGGGACAACGCGGCGGCCTGAGCGTCCCGATACCGGTGATGTCGCTAACCGAATCATCGGGAACTTTCCCGCCCTGCCGAACCGACCAACAGTCGACACCGAACTCAGAGAGGTCCTACATGCCAAGCAACGTCACCGATCGGCGCCTACGCCCGGCCGCCCTGGTCGCCGCTGCCCTGCTGACCGCCGCCATGGCCGGTTGTGGCTCATCCAGCGACTCGTCAACGACCAACCCAACCCCGTCGGAGACGGCCACTCCGGCGGCGGATGCCCCCGCCGGCGTGATCGGGATCAACGACCCGTGGGTGAAGGCCGCCGACAAGGGGATGACCGCGGCGTTCGCCACCCTGGTGAACGAGAGCGACGCCGACGTTACCCTGACCGGCGTCAGCACCGAGGTGTCGCCGATGGAGCTGCATGAGATGGCCATGAAGGATGGCGAGATGGTCATGCAGGCCAAGAAGGGCGGCATCGTGATCAAGGCGAAGAGCAGCCACCTGCTGGAGCCCGGCGGCGACCACCTCATGCTGCTGGACCTGCAGCAGCCGGTGCAGGCCGGGGATGAGCTGACCTTCACCCTCGCCTTCGCCGACGGGCGGACCCAGTCCTTCACGGCGGTGGCGAAGCCGTTCACCGGTGCTGAGGAGAGCTACGACCCCGAGCACAGCATGCCGGACATGTCCATGAGCCCCAGCGCAGCGTCGTGACTGGGAGCGGCCCCCGCGCGGTGAGCCGGCGCGGTCTACTCGCGGGCGGTGCCCTGGCTGCCGGTGGCGCGCTCGGCGCCACCGTGGCCGTCACCGCCGTTAGCCTCTCCGACGACCCCGCGACCCGCCCCGCCGAGCTGACGCCGGTGGCGGAGATCGGGCTCGCCATCGAACCATTCCACGGGACCCGCCAGGCGGGGGTCGCCACCGAACCGCAGGCACACGCGGCGTTCGTCGCGCTCGCCCTCCGGCCGGAGACGGACCGGGAGGCGCTGGGGCGAATGCTGCGACTGCTCTCCGACGACGCCGCCCGCCTCACCCAGGGCCGTCCCGCCCTGGCCGACACCGAGCCGGAGCTCGGGCTGCTGCCGGCCCGGCTGACGGTGACCTTCGGCTTCGGCCCCGGTTTCTACCAGGCGGCCAACGCCGACGAGCGGCGGCCACCATCGGTGGCCGCCCTCCCGGCGTTCCGCATCGACCGGCTCTCCCCCCACTGGTCCGGCGGGGATCTGCTGCTGCAGATCTGCGCCGACGACCCGCTGACCGTCGCGCACGCCCAGCGGGTGCTGGTGAAGGACAGCCGCCCCTTCGCCACCGTCGCCTGGGTACAGCAAGGCTTCCGGCGCGCGGCCGGGTCCGAGCCGGGGCGCACCCAGCGCAACCTCTTCGGCCAACTCGACGGCACCGCCAACCCGAAGCCGGGCGCTCCCCTGGAGACCGCGGTGTGGGTACCGGACGGGCCGACCTGGCTGCGCGACAGCACCACCCTGGTCGTCCGGCGGATCAGCATGAACCTGGAGACGTGGGATCTCCTCGGCCGCACCGACCGAGAGTTGTCCGTCGGCCGGCGGCTCGACACCGGCGCGCCGCTGACCGGCACGGACGAACACGACGAGCCCAACTTCGACGCCCTCGGATCGGGCGGGCTCACCGTCATCCCGGACTTCTCGCACCTGACCCGCTCCCACGTCACCGAGGACCGGCTCCGGATTCTGCGCCGCCCCTACAATTACGACGGCGTGCCCAGCGCCGACGGCACTGCGGACAGCGGCCTGATCTTCGCCTCGTACCAGGCCGACATCACCCGTCAGTTCCTACCCATCCAACGACGGCTGGCCGAGCGGGACCTACTCAACGAGTGGACCACCCCGATCGGCTCCGCCGTCTTCGCGATCCCACCCGGCTGCCCCGAAGGCGGCTGGATCGGCCAGCAACTGCTCGGCTGACCTCGACAGGAGAACCATGCGGACCAACACCCGCCCGAGACCCGCCGGCTTCCTCGCCGCCGTCCTCGCCGCCGCCGCGCTGCTGCTCGTACCGGCCGCGCCGGCTGCCGCGCACAATTCCCTGAAGACCACCACACCGGCCAAGAACGCCGAGCTGGACAAGGCGCCGACCGAAATCACACTGGAATTCCTCCAGAAGCTGGATCCGGCGTTCACCACCATCGTCCTCTCCGACGCTGCGGAGCAGAAGGTCCCGACCGGTGAACCTGTGGTCACCGGGGCAAAGGGCACGATAAGCATCGACGGAGCTCTGGCGAACGGCACCTACACCGTCGCGTACCGGGTGGTCTCCGCCGACGGGCACCCGGTCCAGGGCTCGTACGCGTTCACCGTCGCCGACCCCGCTGGCGCCGAGGCGCCAGCTCCGACGCCGGCGGGGTCGTCCCCCGCGGCCGAGCCCACCACACCGCCGACGGAGCCCGCGACGGCCAGCCCGGTGGCGGCGACCGACAATGACGGCGGCGGGATCGGCACGGCGACGGTGATCGGCGGCGGAGTCTTGTTGGTCCTGGTAGCCGGGGGCCTGGTGCTACTACGCCGCCGACGCGGCACGGCCTGACCAACGGGTACCGGGCGGCGCCGAGCACCGCCCGGCACCCGTTGGCGCCGCTGTCCCAGCGGGATGAGCACCGCTGCCACAGGCGGGCGGCGTGGCCGTTGCCACGGCCACGCCGCGCGTCGCGTTGCGTTGCGTTGCGGCGATCACCGATCGTCCGCCGCGGCATCGTTGAGCAGCGCGGCGAGTTCGGTCACCGCCCGCGGACGGGCCCCCGCCAGCTCCGGAATCCGGTCCAGGAGCCGGTGCACCAGCGGCGCCCAGGCCGGCACCAGGTGTGCCGCCGCGAGCAGGCCCCCATCGGCAAGGCCGTCCGCCGTGGCTACGGTCCGCACGCCACCGCCGGAGACCACCGCCACCGCTTCCGCCCAGCGGAAGGCGAGGTCGACATCGTGCGTGGAGAGCACCACCGTCGTACCCGCGGTGTGCAGGTCGTCCAGGGTGCGCAGCAGTGCTTCCACCCCGGCCGGGTCGAGCCCGGCGGTGGGTTCGTCGAGAATGAGCAGCCGTGGGTGCATCGCGACCGCACCGGCGATGGCCACCCGCTTGCGCTGGCCGTAGGAGAGTAGATGGGTGGGTCGCTCGGCGAGCGCCGACACACCGAGCGCCGACAGCGCCGCGTCGCAGCGCCGCCGCACCTGCGCGGCCGGGAGCCCCAGGTTGACCGGCCCGAAGGAGACGTCCTGCCAGACGTTGGCGGAGAAGAGCTGGTCGTCTGGGTCCTGCACCACCAGCTGCACCTGCTGCCGCAGCTCCCGAAGGCCGGCCCGGGTGTGTCGCACCTGGGTGCCGGCGAGGACGATCTGGCCCGTGGCGGGCCGCAGCGCGCCGGCCGCCAGTCGGAACAGCGTCGTCTTGCCGCCGCCGTTCGGGCCCAGTACGGCCAGCCGCTGACCGGGGTCGATCCGAAGATTGACCCCGGTCAGGATCGACCGACCCGGCTGGTAGGCGAAGCCCACCTCATCGAACTCCAGCAGCGAGGCGTTCACCAAGGAGACACCAACCCGGTGCTGACCGTGACAATCGCGCCGAGCAACACCGTGGTCGCCGCGACGAACGGCACCGACACCCGGTGGGCCGCCACCTGCACGGCGAGTGACCCGGTGTAGCCCCGTACCGCCAGTCCCTCCTCCAGCCGCCGCGCCCGGTGCAACGCCCGAACGAACACCGCCCCCGCCTGTCCGGCCAGCGACCGGTAGGCGGTCCGCCAGGTACGGAAGCCAAGCCGGGCCGCCTGCGCCTGCCGGACCGCACCCACGCTCTCCACCAGCAGGAAGAGCATCCGGTACGTCAGCGCGGCAACCTCGGTGACCGCCGGGGGGACCCCCAGCCGGTGCAGTCGTGGCAGGACATCCGACAACGGGGTGGTGGCGGTGAACAGCAGCAGGCAGGTCAACGCCGCCACGGATCGGCCCGCGGTCTGTGCCGCCAGCGGCAGGCCGGCGGGGTCGATGGCCAGGCGCGCCGGAGCCGGCATCGACACCAGCAACGGGACCGTTGACGTGGCCACGAAGAGCAGCGGCACCCGGCCCGCCCGCAGCACCACGACCAGTGGCACCCGTGCGGCGGCCAGCAGCACCGCCGCGGCGCCGCCGGACAGGAGCGCGGCGGGCCAGGTGGGCAGGGCCACCGCGCAGACCAGCAGCCCGAGCGCGAGCAGCGCCTTCTCGGCGGGGTGCCGACCTCGCCAGGGACCGGTGTGGGCGGCGATGTCGAGGGCGAACACGCTAACCGCGCTGCCGATCGACGGCGTCGCGCTGCCGCTGCCGGGTCCGGGCAACACCGAAGTAGTAGCCGAGCAGGCCGGCGCCGAGCGCGGCCTGAAGGGCGAAGAACGCCGACTCCAGCTCGGCCGACGGCGGCTCGTAGATCGGCGAGAACCACGGCTGGTAGTCCGGGTGGTCGTCCACGATGGCCTGCTCGGCGACGGCGTCCGCGCCGGAGAAGGGCTCCTCCCCCGACCCGAGGCCGAGCGCCAGCGGCACCACCGCCAGGAGTAGCACCGCGAGCAGCAACAGCAGGTTCACCCAGGAGAAGCGCCTCATGCCCGTACCTCCGCCGCCGGGCGCAGCAGGCCGAGCCGACGCAGGTCGTCCCCGCTGGTCCGACTCAGCAGGCGGACCACCAGAACGGTCAGTAGTCCCTCGCTGATCGCCAACGGAATCTGGGTCACGGCGAAGATCCCGCCGAACTTCGCCAGCGCACCGCCGACGCCGGAGACCGGGTCGGGGAACGCCAGGGCCAGCTGGGCGACGGTGACACCGTACGTCGCCAGGCTGCCCAGGGCCGCAGCGGCGAACACCGCCGGACCCAGTCCGCCGCCAGCGCGACGGACCACGGTGTAGCTCCCATACGCCACCCACGGGCCGACGATCGCCATCGAGAAGATGTTCGCGCCCAACGTGCTCAGCCCGCCGTGGGCCAGCAGCAGCGCCTGGAACAGCAGCACGATGCCGCCCAGCACGCTCATCACCGGCGGTCGGAACAGCACCGCCCCCAGCCCGGTGCCGGTCGGGTGGGAACTCGACCCGGTCACCGACGGGATCTTCAATGCGGACAGTGCGAAGGTGAAGGCACCGGCCGCCCCGAGCAGCAGTTTCGAGTCTGGATCTGCACGGACCTGCCGGACCAGGGCCCGGCTCCCGTGGACGACGAATGGTGCGGACACGACGAACCACGCCGCCGCTTGTTCCGGAGGGAGATACCCCTCGGCGATATGCATCGAACGACCTTCCCTTCCAGCACCTCGTGGATGAGATCCGTGTCAAGGCCGGTCTCCTGGCTTCCGGATCGACGTTCACTCCAGCCTTCCCAGGCCTGGTGGGGCCCAGTGGCACAGTCAGAGATCACTACCCGGTCACAGTGGCGAGGGCCGCGCCGGTCTTCCACCGGCTTCCCGTGCACCTTGACGGCGAGAGGCTATCGGGCACCCGCCCGGACGGCAAGCTGTTGATTCGCGCCAATCGCTACGCGTCTCCGCCGGCTGCGGCGAATCGGACGCCACGCTGGGCCCACGGGCCGGGAGCTTCAGCCCGGGCCAGAGCCCGGTTTCCTGGCGGTCAGGAGGGCGTAGCCGAGCACACCGTCGGCGACCGCGGCCCGGGCCGCGGCCAAGACCGCCGGGGCCCGGGCGAAGTCCAGGCCGAGCTCCGCCGCCTGATCCGCGGCGGTCAGCCGCAGCACGGTCAGGCGCGCCTCGATCTGGTCGATCATCGTGGTGACCGCAGAGTCGTGCCGTTCGGTGTGGGTTGTCGTCAACCCCGCGCCAGCCAGCAGGGCGACGTACTCATCGAGGGGACGCGCATCGGCAACGCAGGCGATCCACGCTCCCAACCCGGTCAACTCGGGGGGCAGCCGGTCGGGGACGGCGACCACATCGGCCAACCCGAGTTGACCGCCCGGGACCAGCACCCGGGCCAGTTCCCCCGCTGCGGTGGGCTTGTCGGGGAAGGTGCAGAAGGCGCATTCGCAGACCACCACGTCCACCGAGTGCGAGTCGACAGCGAGCCGCTCGGCGTCTCCCCGCCGGAACCGCACCTGGTCGGCGAGCCCAACGGACCGGGTCACCCGGGTAGCCGCCTCGACGTTGGGGCCGGCGAGGTCCACACCGGTCACCGTGCAGCCGTACTCGGCTGCCAGCAGCAGCGCGCTGGTACCCCGTCCGCTCGCCACATCGAGTACGCGTTCCCCGCTGGCCAGCGCTAGTCGGGCGGCGAGTCGGCGGGTCAGCGACGCCCCGCCGGGATGGTACGCCTCGCCGAGGAGCAGGGCGAGCAGGTCCGAACCGTAGACCGCGGCGCAGCAGCCCTTCGGATCCGCCGCGGGCTCACTCCTTGTCACCGGATCCGCCGCCCGACGTTGGTGGCGTCCCGCGCCACCCGCCGTACGGCGGCGACGCCGTCGGGGTGCTGGGCGACCTTCGACCCGTACGGAGAGTCAGTGATCATCGAGCGGAGTGCGAGTGCGTTGGGCACCACGTCGGCGACCGGCACCCCGGACATCTGCTCGCGGACCTGTTCCCGGTAGCCGACCGAGTTGTAGGCGCAGAACGGGATCAGTCTGCCGTCCGGAGTGATCTCCTCGACGCAACACTTCATCAGCTGCCGCACATTGAGGGTGTACGGGTCCTGGAAGTCCTGGATCACGATCATGAAGGCTCGGTCGGTCAGGTTCGCCACCGCCTCGGGTAGGTTGACACCACAGGCGTCGGCACAGTCCAGCGCCGCGGCGGTCTGGGCGAGGCGCACGTTGGTCGTGTCGGTGCCCATGAATGCCGACGCCGACCACAGCTTCTCCAACGCTTCCCGGACAGCGGGGTCCGGCACCACCCGATTGGTGACGTAGTCGAGGTGGTCCGCCACATCCAGCAGCCGGGGAATCGGCACCACCGCGAATTCCTCGGTGCCGGGCGTGCCCGAGGTGAGCAGATAGGTGATCGACCGGCAGGTCGGGAAGCAGCACGGCACCGGGAAGAAGTCCTCGGCCCGGAACCAGTCGGGCCGCTGCCGCGCGACGAGGTGAATGATGTCGGAGTTGGTCAGCCGGGTCAGCGGGTCGAAGGGCGTGTGTCGGCCGGAGTGGGTGACCGGTTGGAACGAGACGCTCCGCACCGCCGGGTGCGCCAGGCCGTGGCTGATGATGGCGCCGAGTTCGTGCTCGTTGAGCCCCCGTTCCACCGCGGCGACCAGGGTGACGGTCAGGCCGACCTCGGCGCAGTTGTCCAACGCGCGCTGCTTGATCCCACGCAGGTCCCGACCCCGGATCTCCCGGTGTGTTCGCTCGTCGAACCCATCGAACTGCAGGTAGATGTTGACCGCGCGGCCGGGACGGTTGCGCTCGCCGAGCGCTGCCACGAACGCCCGGTCGCTGGCGAGCCGGATTCCGTTGGTGTTCAGGTTGACCGCCTGAATCGGACGGGCCTGTGCGGCGTCCACGAAGTCCAGGATCTGCCGGTGGATGGTGGGCTCTCCGCCGGAGAACATCACCACCTCGGCCTCGCCCTCACTCGCCACGAAGACGTCGAGCATCCGCTCACATTGCTCGAGGCTGATGGCGTACCCGTCGGGCTGGTGGCCGGAGTCGGCGAAGCAGATCGGGCAGTCGAGGTTACAGCCGGTGTTGACCTCGATAATGCCCAGACAGGCGTGCTGCTTGTGTTCCGGACACAGCCCACAGTCCGCCGGGCAGCCGTCGCGCACCTCGGTCTGGAAGGTCAACGGGATCGTGCCGGGCTTGTTGAATCGGGCGCTGTCGAGATACATCCGCGCGTCGCCGTACACCAACGCCTCGAACTGGCCGTGCTCCGGACAGCGCTTACGCAGGTAGACCTTGTCGTCGCGGAGGTTGACCTGTCCGTCGACAACGACCTTGCAGACCGGGCAGATCGACTTTGTGTACTCGACGAACACCTCGTCCCGGTCCCGCTTCATGGCTCTCACCATTCCACGCCACACTGCCCCGGCACGCCGGCTTGGTCGAATACCGCCCGGCGTGGCTGACCGACCGGCGACGCCCCGCCGCGTGCTGGTGGCCGGGCGGGGGCAACCCGGCGCTGGCGGGTCAGCGCGATACTGGAGCACGAGCGCGGAGCAGGGCCGCCACCTGGACACACCACTCGCGATTTTCCTGCTCGAAGCGACGCCCCCGCAGGCAGGTGAGGTACGGCCCGATCCGGTTGCTCTCGCGCAGGAACATCTCCTCGGTCAGGTCACCGCGCAGTTGCCGGAGCATCCGGTCGAAGAGTTCCACCTTGGCGGCGGCGATGACCGCCCGCTCCTCAAGCTGGGCGATGACCGGTGCCGGGTCGAGTCGGTCCACGGCCTGGACCATGACGAGCAGGTCCTCCCGGATCGACGACGGCTTCGACGGCACGGCGGCGAAGGTGGCCAGTTCGGCGAGGCCGGCGGGGGTGACCGTGAACAGCCGCTTGTTGGGGCGGTCGTGCTGGATCACCTGGCGACCGGTGATCAACCCCGCCCGTTCCAGCTTGGTCAACTCGGCGTAGAGCTGCTGGGGTACCGCGTACCAGAAGTTGGAGCAGGAAACATCGAAGATTTTGGCTAGCTGGTAGCCGCTGTACTCCCCATCGAGCAGCACCGCCAACACCGCGTGCCGCAGCGCCATCGCCACACCTCCCGCTCCGGGTGAGGACAGAGTCTTGGCGGGCCAGCACCGCGTCACCGACCCTTCCCCCGAACCATACTCAGTGATATGACTATTCCTGTTGAGGAATACCGGCGGCAGTCCTCCCGACCGTCGATCCTGCCCACCGGCACCCTGCCGACCGTCACCACGCCGAACGAGACGGCACCACCGGCTTCTCCCGCACCCGGGACTCCCGGGCACCTGGAAGGACACCCCCATGAAGCTTGGCTACACGACCGGCTACTGGTCCTCCGGGCCGCCCGAGGGCGTCACCGCGGCCATCGCCGAGGCCGACCGACTCGGCTTCGACTCCGTCTGGGCCGCCGAGGCATACGGATCGGACTGCCTCACCCCACTGGCGTGGTGGGGAGCGAGCACCTCCACCGTCCGCCTGGGCACCAACATCATGCAGATGTCGGCCCGTACTCCGACCGCCGCGGCGATGGCCGCGCTCACCCTCGACCACCTCTCCGGCGGCCGCTTCGTCCTCGGGCTCGGCGTCTCCGGCCCGCAGGTCGTGGAGGGGTGGTACGGCCAGCCGTACCCGCGTCCGCTGGCCCGCACCCGGGAGTACATCGAAATCATCCGTGCCGTCCTCGCCCGGTCCGAGCCGGTCACGTACGACGGTGACTTCTTCCAACTACCGCATCCCGGCGGCACCGGGCTGGGTAAGCCGCTGAAGTCCACCGTCCACCCGCTGCGCGCCGACATCCCGATCTTCCTCGGCGCCGAGGGGCCGAAGAACGTCGCCCTGGCCGCCGAGATCGCCGATGGCTGGCTCCCGATATTCTTCTCCCCCAAGGCGGACAGCTTCTATCGGGCCGCGCTGGCCGAGGGCTTCGCCCGCCCCGGCGCCCGCCGCGACCTCGACACATTCGAGGTCGCCGCGACCGTACCGATCGTCGTCCACGACGACATCGAGCGGGCGGCGGACCGGCTCCGACCCTTCGTCGCGCTCTACGTGGGCGGCATGGGAGCCAAGTCAGTCAACTTCCACCGGGATGTCTTCGCCCGCCTCGGCTACGAGAAGGAGTGCGAGGTGATCACCGAGGCGTACCTGGCGGGCGACAAGAAGCGGGCCATCGCCGCCGTGCCGACCGCGCTGGTGGAGGACATCGCCCTGATCGGCCCGGTCGCCAAGGTCCGCGACGAGTTGCAGCGGTGGCGCGAGACCGTGGTCACCACGCTGCTTGTCCAGGGCAATGCCCAGCAGCTACGCCAGATCGCTGACGTGGTGGGCTGAGCACCCGTCCAACCGATCACCCGACCCCGGTTGGCCCACCTGACTGCGGCCCGCGCCGCCGCGGCGGTGGGCCACCGGAGTCACGAAGTCAATCCACACTGACGGTCAACTGACACCGTCGTAACAGATGACCTGCCGAATCACGTCCCCGCGACCGAGAGCGGCGAGGGCGTCCCCGACCTCCTCCAGCCGCAGCCGGTGCGTGATCATCGCACTCAGGTCGAGTCGACCGGCCCGCCAGAGGTCAAACATCCGGTCAAAGTCTCGCGGCGCCTGCGACGCACCGTAGAGCGAGGAAGTGATGCTCTTCCCCTCGAACAACAGCTCGAAGGGACTGAAGGCGACCTGCTGATCGGAGCGACCGGCGCCCACGACCACCACCGCCCCACCCCGACGTGCCGCAGTCCACGCCGCACGCAGCGTCTGCGGCACCGCCACCACGTCGAAGACGGTGTCGAATCCCTCGCCATCGGTGAGCTGAGCTGACAGCTCACCCAAAACCTCCGGGCCACACCCGTGGGTTGCCCCGAAGCGCAACGCGGTCTGCTGTTTGGCCTCGACCGTGTCGACCGCGACGATGACGGCGGCACCGGCGAGCCGCGCGCCCTGGATCGCAGCAATACCCACGCCGCCGCAGCCGATCACCGCGACGGCGGCACCGGGCTCGACCCGGGCCGTGTTGATCACGGCGCCGACGCCGGTCATCACGCCACAGCCGACCAGCGCGGCCACCTCGTACGGCACATCGGGGGCCACCTTCACGGCGCCGGCCCGGGGAATAACGATCTCTTCGGCGAAGGCGCCACACCCGGCCATCGCGAAGACCGGGGTCTCGCCGGCCAGGAAGCGCGGCTGGGCGTAGCCGGCCAGCACACTGGTCAAGCACAGGTAGGGCTCTCCGCGCGCGCAGGAGGGGCAGGACCCACACGCGGGTAGCCAGTTGACCACGACCCGGTCCCCCTCGGCCAGGTCGTCCACGCCATCGCCGACCGCGACGACGTCGCCGGATGCCTCGTGCCCCAGCACCACGGGCATCGGGTGTGGCAGCACCCCCTCGCGCGTTGAGCGGTCGGAGTGACACACCCCGGCCGCTCGAACCCGGATCCGGACCTCCCCCGCGCCCGGCCCGAGCACCGTCACGTCATCGCGAATCTCGACTTTGTCGTCACCCACCGTGTGAAAGATCGCCGCGCGCACGAAATCACCTCCGAAAGTGAAACCTGTTCTAGCCTAGGGGTCGACAAGGGCCCGGGCAAGCGGCTGGGGCGCAGCCGGGGCGACCGGCATAATTCGACCCGTGACCACAAAGAAAGCCAGCAGCGCGGGCCTGCCCTCGGAGCGTCGCACCCACCTCGTACGCCTGGCCGGGGAACTGTTCGCCGAGAAGGGCTTCCGAGCCACCACCGTGCGGGAGATCGCCGACGCGGCCGGCATCCTCTCCGGCAGCCTCTACCACCACTTCGACTCCAAGGAGTCGATCGGGGACGAACTCCTCTCCGGTTTCCTCAACGAGGTGCTCACCGGCTACCGCGAGGCAGTCGCCGACACGGACGACCCACGCCGCACGATCGAGCAGTTCGTACGCTCCAGCGCGGCGACGCTGGCTCGACACCGCGCCGCCCTGACCATGCTGCAGAACGACTGGAACCACTTCCGTGCCGTACCCCGCTTCGACTATCTGCGCGACGCCACCCGGGAGATCGAGCACCTGTGGGTGGACCAGTTGGAGCGGGGAAAGCAGAGCGGACTTTTCCGCTCCGATCTGGACGCCAAGCTGACCTACCGACTACTGCGAGACGTGTTATGGATACCGACACGGTGGGGGCAGAACGGTAGCAACGGCTGGACTGCCGACCAGATCGCCGACGCGGTCCTTCGCCTGATCTTCGACGGCATTCTCGCCCCGGAGAGCAGGTCGGCTGGGGGGTCACCGGCCGGCCGCTCTCCTCGGGCGAAGCCAACGAGAAGCTGATACGCTCCCAAGCAAGCGATTGGTCACCAATGTGCCCGGCGGAGCCACCGACTGCCCGCGGACGAGGGAGCACCAATGACAGATCAGCAGTTCACACTGGATGGCACGGTCGCGATCGTGACCGGGGCGGGTAACGGTTTGGGGCGCGCAGAAGCCCTCGAGCTGGCGGCAGGCGGAGCCCGGCTCATCCTCAACGACCTTCCCGGCGACGCCGTCACGGCGGTGGCCGCCGAAATCGCGGCGGCGGGCGGCGAGGCGACGGTGTGCACGGGTGACATCGGCGACTGGTCCACCGGTGAGTCCCTCCTGAACGCCGCCCTCGACACGTACGGCCGGCTGGACATCCTGGTCAACAACGCCGGCGTCCTCCGCGATCGAATGGTCTTCACGATGTCGGCGCAGGAGTGGGACCTCGTCCTACGGGTGCACCTGCGAGGCCACTTCGTCACCACCCGCTTCGCCACCGCCTACTGGCGCGAACGCAGCAAGGCGCTCGGCACCCCGGCCTACGGCCGGATCATCAACACCTCCTCCGAGGCCTTCCTGCTCGGCTCGCCCGGCCAGCCAAACTACGCCGCCGCGAAAGCCGGCGTTGTGGCGCTCACCGTCGCGACCGCGCGGAGCTGCGCCCGGTACGGTGTCCGGGCCAACGCCATCTGCCCACGGGCGCGCACGGCGATGACCAGCGAGCTCATGGGACCCTCCCCCAAGGACGCGACCGATCCGTTGTCCCCGACGCACGTCGCGCCGCTCGTGCGGTATCTCGCCAGTCCGGCCGGAGATCCGATCAACGGCGAGGTCTTCGTGATCCACGGGGGCGTGGCCGCGGTGCTGGCCCCACCCACCGTGCGGGCAAGTTTCCACACCAATGGCGAGTCCTGGTCGCCCACCGCCCTCCACGACGCCCTGGGACCTCTCTTCGGCGAGCAGGCCTCCGGAGCGGGCTACGCCTGCGAGGCCACCCTGCCGCTGGCGGCGACCACGTTCGGCGAGGGCCGGTAGCCAACCCAGGGGTGCGGCAGAGCGGCGGCGACCGACGGTTTCGCCGCCGCCTCCCGCCGCAGCAACTGCCGCCGGCCGCCGGTCACCGGTCACCGGTCACCGGTCACCGGTCACCGGTCACCGGTCAGGACACCCCACCGGGTCGGCGACGACGCCCGCCCCCTACATGAGCTCATCCGTGGTAGGCAGGAGGACGGTCTTCACCTCGGTGAATGACTCCGCCGAGCCGCGCCCGCCCTCCCGACCGAGACCGGACTGGCCGAATCCGCCGAAGGCCGCGTGCGGCTCTACCTGGTAACCATTGACGCCGACGGTTCCGGCTCGCACGGCTCGGGTCAGCCGCATGGCCCGCTTCACATCGCTGGTCCACACCGTGGCGGCGAGTCCGTAATCGGTGTCGTTCGCCAGGCGTACCGCCTCCTGTTCGTCGGTGAACGGCGTCACCCCGAGCACCGGGCCGAAGATCTCCTCCCGGGCGATGGCCATGTCGCTGGTCACGTCGGCGAAGAGTGCCGGCGTCACGAAGTTGCCGGCAGCCAGCTCTCCGCCAACCCGTTCACCGCCGCAGACCAGGCGGGCCCCCTCCGCCTGCCCCTTCCCGACATAGCCGAGCACCCGGTCCAGCTGCCGCGGGTTGATCAGCGGCGAGGCGGTGGTCTCGGCGTCGAAGGGATCTCCGTAGTTCACCAGGGCGGTTGCACCGGCGGCGACTGACAGGAAGTCGTCGTAGACCTCCCGCTGGACCAGCGCGCGGGTATGGGCCACGCAGACCTGGCCCGACAGGCCCACCGTGACCGTTCCCATGGTCAGTGCCGCTGCGGCGTAGATGTCGGCATCGGCGAAGACAATCGACGGGCTCTTTCCCCCGAGTTCCAGACTCACCCTGGTGATCCTGTCCGCCGCCGCATGCAGGATGCGCCGGCCGACCGCACGGCTACCGGTAAAGGTGATCTTGTCTACCAGCGGGTGGGTGACCAGCGCCTCGCCGGTGGTCTCCCCGGGCCCGGTCACCACATTGAGCACACCCGGCGGTACGCCCGCCTCCTCTAGAATCCGCACCAGTCGCAGTACGGCGAAGGTCGCGTACTCCGACGGCTTCAGCACCACGGTGCACCCGGTGGCCAACGCCGGCGCGAGCTTCTGCGCCGCCAGCAGGAGGGGCGCATTCCATGGGATGACCGCCGCCACCACCCCGATCGGCTCGCGCAGGGTGAACACCATGTGATCACCCCCCTGGTAGGGCGACAGCGTTTCACCAGCCAGTTTGTCGACCCAGCCCGCGTGGTGATCAAAAATGTCGGCCGCGCACTCGGCCGACACCGCATAGGCGTCGCCAAAGCTCAACGGAACGCTGTTGTCGAGCGCCTGGAGCGCAAGCAGTTCATCGGCGTGCTCCCGGATGAGGTCAGCGGTCCGCCGCAGCACCCGGATGCGCTCCTTCGCCCGGCTGTGGGGCCAGGGCCCCTCGTCGAATGCGGTTCGGGCGGCTCGGACGGCGGTGTCCACGTCGGCGCCGTCCGCGACCGCGAACTCCCCCACCTCCTCACCCGTCGCCGGATGTAGGTGCACCCACGTCCGGTCGTCCCGCGACGGCCGCCAGTCACCGGCAAGGAGCAGTTCCCCCCGGGTCAGTCCCACCGCGTCCCGTCGTGCCCTAATCGAGAGAACCATGCCCACCTCCACAGCCGACCAGGTATAACTCGTTCTATTTCTCGGCAGGATACGCCGAACCCGTGTGCACTGCCAGGCTCCGGGTCAGGCATCGATACACAGCTCGGCTTCGTGATAGATTCTGCCAAGCAAGCGCTAGGTAGCACGGCGGTGTGGACGGCGTTCGGGGATGGCCACGCGTGTCGCTATCCGTTGCGGAGCATGCGGTGGCCTCCGTTCCGGAGCATCCGGTGGAGCTGGAGGAAGTCAACGATGGGCATCGACATTCGCGGCGACGAACGGATCAGCGAGGTGGTCATCGCCATCCCCCCGGTCAACGCCCTGGCTAGCGACGACTGGTTCGCACTGGCCGATGCCATCCACACCGCTGCGGCCAGCCCCACCACGTCGGCCGTGATCCTCAGCGCCGAGGGGCGAGGTTTCTGTGCCGGTGTGGACCTCAAGGAACTCCAGCACAGCACCGACCACGCGGCGCTGATCGGGGTCAACCGGGGCTGCTATGCCGCCTTCGCCGCCGTCTACGAGTGTCCGGTGCCGGTCGTGGCAGCCGTCCACGGGTTCTGCCTCGGCGGCGGTGTCGGCCTCGCCGGCACCGCCGACATCGTGGTGGCCGCCGACGATGCCACCTTCGGGCTACCGGAGGTGGACCGGGGTGCCTTGGGCGCAGCGACACACCTGTCCCGACTGGTGCCGCAGCAGCTCATGCGGGCGATGGTCTACACCTGCCGACAGATCACCGCGCCCCAGCTGCGGGACTTCGGGTCGGTGCTCGACGTGGTGCCACGGGAACGACTGGCGGCCACGGCTCGCCGGGTGGCCGAGGAGATCGCGGCCAAGGACCCGGTCATCATTCGCCGGGCAAAGGAGTCCCTCAACGGGATCGACCCTATTGACCTCCGCCGGTCCTACCGCTACGAGCAGGGCTTCACCTACGAACTGAACCTCGCGGGCGTGTCCGACCGGGCCAGACAGAGCTTCTTCGACCGAGGCAAGCACTGACGGACCGACGAGGGAGGGTGGCCTGACCCATGGCCGACAAGGTAATGAGCATCGCGGAGGTGGTCGGCGAGCTGCGCTCCGGTATGACGATCGGCATCGGAGGTTGGGGCTCACGACGGAAGCCGATGGCGCTGGTTCGGGCCATCGCCCGGTCCGCCCTGACCGATCTCACCATCGTGTCCTATGGCGGACCTGACATCGGCCTGTTGGTGGCGGCGGGGCGGGTGCGGCGAGTGGTGACCGGGTTCGTCTCCCTCGACAGCATCCCCCTCGAGCCCCACTTTCGACGAGCCCGGCAGCTGGGTACCGTCGAGCTGACCGAGTTGGACGAGGGAATGCTGCACTGGGGGCTGCTCGCCGCCGCACGGCGGCTTCCCTACCTGCCGATCCGCGCCGGGCTGGGCTCCGATGTCCTGCGGGTGAACCCCGAGCTCCGTACCGTGCGGTCCCCCTACTCCGACGGCGAGGAGCTGGTGGCGATGCCGGCCCTCACCCTGGATGTCGCGTTCGTACACCTGAACCGGGCCGACCGCCAGGGCAATGGGCAGTACCTGGGTCCGGACCCGTACTTCGACGACCTCTTCTGCCTCGCCGCCGCCCGGAGCTTCATCTCCTGCGAGCGGTTGGTCGACCCGGCCGAGCTGCGCTCCGGCGGTCCGGCACAGAGCCTCCTGGTCAGTCGCATGATGGTCAACGGCGTCCTCGAGACCCCACATGGCGCGCACTTCACCAGCTGCGTGCCGGACTACGACCGCGACGAGGCGTTCCAGCGTGAGTACGCGGAATCCGCTGCCAGCCCGCAGGCCTGGAGCCGGTTCCGGGCTCGCTACCTCGATGTGGATGAGGCCCACTACCAGCGAGCCGTGTCGTGACCGGGGCCAGCCGCGTCGAGGTCTGCATCGTCGCCTGCGCCGAGGCGTGGCGGGACGATGGCGAGATCCTGGCCAGCGGGATCGGACTGATCCCCCGGTTGGGCGCCCAGTTGGCCCGCTGCACCTTCGCTCCCGACCTGGTGCTCAGCGACGGCGAGGCCGCGTTGGTCGGCGACGACGGGGCCGAGGGGTGGCTGCCCTACCGCGCGGTGCTCGGTATCGCCGCCGCCGGTCGTCGCCACGTGATGATGGGGGCCAGCCAGCTGGACCGGCACGGCAACCAGAACATCTCCTGCATCGGCTCCTGGGCACAGCCCACCGCCCAGTTGCTGGGGGTGCGCGGCGCCCCGGGGAACACCATCAACCATCCCACCAGCTACTGGGTGCCCCGCCACAGTCGGCGCGTCTTCGTGGACCGGGTCGACATGGTCTCCGGCATCGGCTACGACCGGGCCGCCGCCCTCGGTCCCCCGGGCAACCGGTTCCACGAGATCCGGATGGTGGTGACGGACAAGGCGGTCCTCGACTTCCGGTCACCAGATCGGGGGATGCGGTTGCGCTCGGTACACCCCGGCGTCAGCGTGGACGAGGTCGTGGCCGCGACCGGCTTCCCGGTGCAGCTGCCGGATCAACTACCGGAGACCAGGATCCCCAGCGATCACGAGCTGCGACTCATCCGCGATCGACTGGATCCGGCTGGGTTACGAGATCACGAGCTGGAGCGGTGAATCCCCGACGCCCGTCCGGCCGTTCCTGCCCGGCAACGACAGGGAGCCCACCATGCACCCGGCACTGCGCACCCAGTTGACTGAGTTGGTCGGCGTCCGGTACCCCATCGTCCAGACCGGCATGGGCTATGTCTCCGGTGCCGGGTTGACCGCGGCGACAGCCCGGGCCGGCGGCCTCGGCATCATCGCCTCGGCCACGATGAACCTCGACGAGTTGCGCTCCGCGATCCACCAGGTGCGTCGGTGTACCTCCGCGCCGTTCGGCGTCAACCTGCGCGCAGACGCGACGGACGTGCGGGAGCGGGTCGAGTTGGTCATCGCGGAGTCGGTTCGGGTCGTCTCGTTCGCGCTCGCACCGCGCCGCGACCTCATCCGTCAACTCCGCGACGCCGGGGTCATCACCATCCCGTCCGTCGGCGCCCTCCGGCACGCGGAGAAGGTGGCCGGCTGGGGGGCGGACGCCGTCCTGGTTCAGGGGGGCGAAGGTGGTGGGCACACGGGGACGGTGCCCACCAGCCTGCTCCTGCCCCAGGTGGTGGACGCGGTCGACATTCCGGTGGTCGCGGCGGGTGGCTTCTTCGACGGCCGCGGCCTGGTCTCGGCCCTCGCCTACGGGGCGGCGGGAATCGCCATGGGTACCCGGTTCCTGTTGACCAGCGACAGCCCGGTCGGATCAGCGGTGAAACAAACCTATCTCGACAGCGGCCCCACCGACACGGTGGTCACCACGCGGGTCGACGGCGTACCGCACCGGGTTCTCCGGACCCGGTTCGTGGACCGGCTCGAACGATCGGGCCGGATCCGCACCCTGGCCAGCGCGCTCGGGCGGGCCCTCGCGCTGCGCCGACACACCGCAATGCCCTGGTCGACGCTGATTCAGGATGGTCTCTCCACCCGACACAGCCGCGAACTCTCCTGGTCCCAGACCCTGATGGCCGCCAACACCCCGGTCCTCCTCCGGGCGGCGATGGTGGACGGCCGGGCCGACCTCGGGGTGATGTCTGCCGGGCAGGTGGTGGGGCTCATCAACGACCTGCCCTCGTGCGCGGAGCTCATCGACCGGATCATGGCCGAGGCAGATGGCTGCCTCGGCCGGCTTACAACCGCTCAATGACGGTGACGTTCGCCTGGCCACCCCCCTCGCACATCGTCTGCAACCCGTACCGGCCGCCGGAGCGATCCAGCTCGTGCAGCAGGGTGGTCATCAGCCGTGCGCCGGTCGCACCGAGCGGATGCCCAAGGGCGATCGCCCCACCGTTGACATTGACCCGTTCCAGCTCCGCACCGGTTTCGCGCAGCCAGGCGAGCACTACGCTGGCGAACGCCTCGTTGATCTCGATCAGGTCAATCTGGTCGAGCGTCATCCCGGCCCGCCGCAATGCGACCTCAGTTGCCCGGATCGGCGCGGTCAACATCAGCACCGGGTCGTCGCCCCGGGCGCTGAGATGGTGGACGCGGGCCCGGGGCGACAGCCCGTGCACCCGAAGTCCCCGCTCGGAGGCGACCAGCACGACGCTGGCCGCGTCGGCGAGTTGGCTGGCGAGAGCCGCCGTGGTCGTCCCGTCGGGACGTAGTGGGGCAAGGGTGGCCATCGCTGCCAGGGAGGTATCCGGTCGCGGGCACTCGTCGACCGTGCAGCCGGCGCAGGGCACGATCTCAGCGGCGAACCGTCCCGCCTCCCGGGCGCGGACCGCCCGCTGGTGACTGAGCAACGCGTACTGTTCCAGCTCGGGACGAGTGATCCCCCATCGGGCGGCGATGAGGTCTGCGCTGCGGAACTGGGAGATCTCTTCCTCGCCATAGCGAGCCGCCCACCCGACGGAGCCGGCGTACGGGCCGTGTGGGGCCATCGCACTCGCGATCGGCACCTGACTCATGCTCTGCACCCCACCGGCGACCACCAGGTCTGCGGTGCCGGCCAGAACAGCCTGGGCGGCGAAGTGCACCGCCTGTTGGGACGAGCCACACTGTCGGTCGACGGTAACCCCGGGCACCTCCTCCGGTAGGCCAGCCGCCAGCCAAGCCGTCCGGGCGATGTCACCGGACTGGGGCCCGAGGGTGTCCACGCAGCCGAGGACGACGTCGTCAATCGTGGCCGGGTCAACCCCCACCCGGTCCAGTAGGGACGCGATGACCTGACCGCCGAGGTCTGCGGGGTGCACCCCGGCCAACCCACCACCGCGCCGCCCCACCGGGCTACGCACCGCGTCGACAAGGTATGCCTCGCTCATTCAGGCCTCCTCCGTTATGCTAGAACGCGTTCTAAATCTAGCCGAATGGGGCAGCGCTATGCACCTCTCCTACTCGGTCGAACAACAACAACTCCGTTCCCGCCTGCGCGCGTACTTCGCTGAGCTGATGAGCCCCGAAGTCCGCGAGGCGCTCGCCATGACCGATGGTGAGTATGGAGACGGCAAGGTCTACCGCGACATCGTGCGACGCCTGGGCCAGGATGGCTGGCTGACGCTCGGCTGGCCCCGGAAGTACGGCGGTGGTGACCGGTCCATGCTGGATCAACTCATCTTCACCGACGAGGCGGCGGTCGCGGGGGTGCCGGTTCCGTTCCTGACCCTCAACACCATCGGACCGACGCTGATGCGCTTCGGCACCGAGCGACAACGCGCCGAGTACCTGCCCCGGATCGCCGCCGGCGAGCTGCACTTCTCGATCGGCTACTCCGAGCCGGAGGCGGGCACCGACCTGGCCGCCCTACGCACCACCGCGGTACGCGACGGTGAGACCTATCTGGTCAACGGCCAAAAGATGTGGACCAGCCTCATCCAGTACGCGGACTACGTCTGGCTGGCCTGTCGCACGGCGCCGGAGGCCCCCCAGCACGAGGATCTGTCAATCCTCATCGTGCCGACCGACTCGCCGGGCTTCTCGTGGACTCCGGTGCGCACCGTCGCCGGGCCGACCACCAGCGCCACGTACTACACCGACGTCCGGGTACCGCGCTCGGCACTGGTGGGCGCGGAAAACCAGGGCTGGCCGCTGATCACCAACCAGCTCAACCACGAGCGGGTCGCGCTCACCTCAGCCGCCCCGATCCGACACGCGTTACGGGAGGTGCGGGACTGGGCCCGCACCACCACCCTGTCGCGCGGGAAACGGGTCATCGACCAGGAGTGGGTCCAGCTACACCTGGCCCGGGTGCACGCCAAGGCCGAGTTCCTCAAGGTCTACAACTGGCGACTCGCCGCCGAGTCAGCCAACGGCCTCGACCCGGCCGCCGCCTCGGCTACCAAGGTCTACGGGACCGAATTCGCCATCGAAGCGTACCGGTTGCTCATGGAGGTGCTCGGCACGAACGCGGCGATACGGCAGGGGTCCCGCGGCGCCTTGCTGCGCGGGCGGGTGGAGGCATTGCACCGCTCCGCCCTGATCCTCACCTTCGGCGGCGGCACCAACGAGGTGCAGCGAGACATTATCGCCACCGTCGGCCTGGGTCTGCCAGCGGCCCGTCGGCGCACCCAACCGCAGGAGTGGTCATGAGATTCGCCCCAAGCGAGAGCCACCGCGACCTCGCCCGGCTGACCCGGCAGATCCTCACCGACCAGGTCACCACGGACCGGCTCCGGGACCTCGAGGCGAAGGACACCTGGCTGGACCGACCACTCTGGCGGGAGCTCGCCACGGCGGGGGTGCTCGCCGCCGCACTGCCCCACCGGGCGGGCGGTGACGGGCTCGGCCTGATGGAGCAGTGCGGCGTTCTGATCGAGGTGGGCCGGAGCGTCGCTCCCGTGCCCTACCTGTCCAGCATCGTGACGGCGGCAGCCGGACTGGCCACCTTCGGTGACGACCAGCAGGTCACTCGGTGGGTCACTCCAGCTCGGGAAGGGACCATGGTCCTGACCGCCGCCCTCGCGGAGGGCGAGGTGGGTGCCGAACGCGTCGCCGGCCGTTGGGTGTTGACCGGGACGAAGACGACCGTGCCGGCCGCGCCGGACGCCGACCTGGTGCTGGTCCCGGCCAAGTTCGGCCGTCGGACCGTGGTCTTCCTCGTCTGCCCCGACGACCCCGGGGTCACCGTGGAGCCGCAGCAGGTGGCGGGGGGCGAGGGGGCCGGCTGGCTGGACCTGGCCCGGGTGGCCCTTCCCGACGACCGGCTGCTCGGCACCGTCGCGGACGGCGGCGCCATCGCCGCCTGGCTCACCACCCGGGCCACCATCGGGTCCTGCGCTCTCCAGCTCGGGGTGACCGAGCGGGCGCTGGAGTTGACCGCGGAGTACGTCCGCAACCGGGTCCAGTTCGGTCGCCCGATCGGCACCTTCCAGGCGGTGGCGCAGCGGCTCGCCGACACCTACATCGATGTCGAGGCGATCCGGCTCACGCTCTGGCAGGCGGCTTGGCGGCTCGCCGAAGGGCTACCCTGCCCGACCGAGGTGGCGACGGCCAAGTTCTGGGCCGCCGAGGCCGGACACCGGGTCGCGCACACCGCCGTCCACCTCCACGGTGGCGTAGGAATCGACCTTGACCACCAGCTGCACCGCTACTTTCTCGCCGCGAAGCACCACGAGTTCCGGTTGGGCGGTGCCACCGCCCAACTACGGGCGATCGGGGCCGCCCTCACCTCGACCGAGCTGGAAGACCAGGACGGCTCAGCCGGTGCGGCGCCCCCCGCCGGCTGAACCCCAGCGGGTGCCCCGGCGGGCCCCACCAACCGCCTCGCGGGTCTGACCCCGGGACGTTGACGGCGCAGAGAGTACACCATAGATTGACATACATGGATTTAATGGGAGCTGGTGCACGGGGCCTTCGACGCAGACCCGAAAGCCACTCCCCCTCCGAACTGATAGGCGGTGACCGCCACGATCAACCCCGGCGGCGATCGCCACGGATGCGGTCGGCCGCCAGCCATCGGCGACTCTGTCACCAAGCTGGTGGTCAATCTCGATCGACACCGCCAGCCGCTCACCACCAGGCGGGAGACCTGAGCCCGAGGGACGGTCGGCGCGCGCCCGACGTGACGCATGGGCATCGGACACCGATCACGACCAACAATCGAAGGGGCCGAGCATGACAGGTACGAGCCTTACCCGACGTGGCCTACTCCGGGCCACCACGCTCGGCGCCGGCGCCGCCGTCGCCGGGGCCGCTCTAGGCCAGCAGGCGGCCCAGGCGGGTGGTCCGGTACCCGCGTTGGCCGGAAAGACCGCCGTGGTCATTGGTAGTGGCTTCGGTGGGGCGGTCGCCGCCTACCGACTCGGCCAGGCCGGAGTGGTCACCACCGTGCTGGAGCGTGGTCGCCGCTGGGATGTGGACGGCTCCGGCTCCACGTTCTGCAGCATCAATGAGCCGGACTGGCGGTGTGGCTGGTTCCTGGACCGCCCACCACTGGGCATCAACCTCGGTTCGACGATCGAGAAGCGTGCTGGGTTGATCGCCCGCCACGACGGAGATGGAATCTCGGTGCTGAGCGGAACCGGAGTAGGCGGCGGCTCCCTCGCCATCGGGATGTTCCTACCGCAGCCGCGGCGCAGCGAGTGGGAGCAGGCATACCCGGCCGAGGTCGGCTTCGACGAGATGAACGATGTCTACTGGCCCCGGGCTCGGCAACGCCTCGGCGCCGCGCCGATCCCCGAGGACGTGCAGAGCACCGGCCCCTACCGGGGAGCCCGCGCCTGGCTCGACTACCTGTCGGAGTTCAAGCAGACCCCCCTGCCCATCCCGTTCGCCGTGGACTGGGACGTGGTCCGCGCCGAACTCGCCGGTGACGCCGTGCCCTGCCACACGATCGGCGAGGGCCCGTACGGCAGCAACTCCGGGGCGAAGAACAGCGTGGACCGCAACTACCTCGCCTGGGCCACCGCGACCGGCAACGTGACCACCTTGGCATTGCACGAGGTCACCGAGATCCATGAGGTGTCCGGCCAGGACAAGTTCGAGATCAGGTGCCGCCAGATCGATGAGCACGGCACGGTTCTCTCCACCAAGACCTTCGTCTGTGACTACCTGTTCATGGCGGCGGGTTCCGTCTACACCACCTCGCTGCTGCTCACCTCCCGGGCCAAGGGCGGACTTCCCCGCCTGGTCAACCAGGAGGTGGGTAAGGGCTGGGGCAACAACGGCGACTTCCTGGTGACCCGGATCAATCTACGAAAGGACGTCGGCCACGCCCAGGGCGGTCCGGGTAACGTCAAGTACATCGACGAGGACAACCCGTACGCACCCACCTCGATGGCGTGGGAGGCGGCACCGGTTCCCCGTTGGATGCCGCGTACCACGGCGCACCTGGTAACCAGTATGGCTCCGGAACGAGGCGAGATTCGCTACGACCCGGATACCGGGACCGGCAGGGTGCACTGGCCGTACGGCGTGCTGGAGACCACCTCCGAGAAGGCGGCGGTTAACCTGGTGACCCGGTTGTGGTGGGAGACCGAGGGCCGCAAGGGGTACCTCCTGCACGGTCTGCCGACCTACGCCCGGGGCGTCGGTACCGGGCTCGGCGCGGCGAACACCTGGCACCCGTTGGGTGGCATGGTCATGGGCAAGGCGACCGACTTCGGCGGTCGGTGCCTCGACTACCCCAACCTCTTCTGCGTCGACGGATCGATCCTGCCGGGTACGGCCTGCCTGGCCAACCCTTCCCTGACCATCACCGCGAACGCCGAACGCTGCATGGATCGGTTCCTCGCCGTGCACTCCTGACCCGTACGGGGCCCGGCCACGAGCCGGGCCCCCGTTCAGCGGTACCGCACCGGCATCTCCCGGATCCCGTTGATCCAGCCCGACCGCAGCCGCTGCGGATCGGCCACCTTGCGGATGTCCGGCATGTGGTCGGCGATCGAATTGAAGATCAGTTCGATCTCCAGGCGGGCGAGGTTCGCACCCAGACAGAAGTGCACACCACTACCGCCGAATCCGAGGTGCGGATTGGGGCTCCGGGTGATGTCGAACCGTTCCGGCTCCTCGAACACCGACTCGTCGAAGTTGGCCGACCCGTAGAAGAGCGCTACCCGTTGGCCGGCGGTGATCGCCTGCCCGCCCAGGGTGGTGTCGACCAACGCGGTGCGTTGGAAGACGTTCACCGGGGTAGCCCAGCGAATGATCTCCTCGACCGCGCTCCGGGGGCGCTCGGCCTTGAACAGTTCCCACTGGTCTGGGTGCTCGAGGAAGGCCAACATGCCGTGGGTGATCGCGTTCCGGGTCGTCTCGTTGCCCGCCACCGCCAAGAGCATCACGAAGAAGCCGAACTCGTCGGTCGTCAGGTGCTCTCCGTCGATCTGCGCGTTGACCAGCTTGGTCACCAGATCGTCGCTCGGGTTGCGCTGTCGCTCGTTGGCCATCTCCATCGCGTACGCGAGCAGCTCGGCGGCGGCGGCCATCGGATCCACACCGTACGCCGGATCGTCGTAGCCGATCAGCTGGTTCGACCAGTCGAAGACCTTCCGACGGTGGTGCTGCGGCACCCCGATCAGCTCTGCGATCGCCTGCAGCGGTAGTTCGCAGGCGACGTCGGTGACGAAGTCACCCGTGCCCCGCACGGCCGCGTCCCGCACGATGCGCTCGGCCCGCTCCGCCAGCGACCCACGCAACGCGTTGATCGCTCTGGGGGTGAAGCCGCGGGACACGATGGCCCGTAGCTTGGTGTGCTCCGGCGGGTCGACGTTGATCATGATGACCCGCTGCATCTCTCGATCCGCCTGGGTGGTGCCCGGCTGGAAACGGGCGATCGCGGTGTTCTCCCGGGTCGAGTACGTTTCGCTGTCCCGGGAAACCGCCATGACATCGGCGTACCGGGTGACCACCCAGTACCCGTCGTCGTCGAAGCCGGCCGAGCCCCTCGGTTGGACGTTCCACCAGACCGGGGCCGTCCGGCGCAGCTCGGCGAACTCCTCCCGAGGCACACGGCGCTCCAGGACGGCCGGGTCGGTGAAGTCAAATCCCACTGGAATACGCGGCTCAGTCATCGAACCTCCTACTGTAACCTGTTCTAATATTGAAACAGATCACATGTTGTTTCGACAACGCAGCGTGAGCTCCGGCGCGGAGCACGTTCGCTCTCCGAAGGGACGGTGCGATGGGCACTCCGGTGATCGTTGACGCGGTTCGCACACCGATCGGCAAACGGGGCGGCTGGCTGGCGGGGCTGCACGCCGCCGAGCTGCTCGGCGCGGCACAACGCGCCCTCGTCACCCATGCAGACCTCGACCCGGACACCGTCGAGCAGGTCATCGGCGGGTGCGTCACCCAGGGCGGCGAGCAGTCCAACAACATCACCCGCACCGCCTGGCTACACGCCGGCCTGCCGTACCGGACGGGCTGTCTCACCATCGACGCCCAGTGCGGTTCATCCCAGCACGCCGCACATCTGGTCGCCGGGCTCATCGCCACCGACGCCATCGAGGTCGGCATCGCCTGTGGTGTCGAGGCGATGAGCCGGGTACCGCTGCGCGCGAATCTCGGCGTGGACGCCGGCACTCCCCGGCCGGCCTCGTGGGAGATTGACCTACCCAACCAGTACGTCGCCGCCGAACGGATCGCCGTCCGGCGGGGACTGTCCCGTACGGCGGTGGACGAGTTCGGCGTCCGCTCGCAGTCCAACGCCGCTCGGGCCTGGGCACGGCGGCACTACGACCGCGAGGTCGTACCAGTGACCGCGCCCATCCTCGACAGCGAGGGGCAGCCAACCGGAGAAGCCCACACGGTGGAGCGGGACCAGGGCCTGCGGGACACCACCCTGGCGGCGCTGAACCGACTACGACCGGTGATCGACGGCGGGCTGCACACCGCCGGCACCTCGTCGCAGATCTCCGACGGCGCCGCGTCGGTACTACTGATGGAGGCCGACCGGGCCCGCGCGCTCGGTCTCCGCCCACGAGCCCGGATCGTCGCCCAGTGCCTGGTCGGCGCCGAGCCCTACTACCACCTGGACGGCCCCGTGCAGGCGACCGAACGCGTGCTGTCCCGCGCCGGCATGAAGATCGAGGATATCGATCGGTTCGAGGTCAACGAGGCGTTCGCCGCCGTCGTGCTGTCCTGGCTGTCGGCCCACCGCGCCGACCCGGAGAAGGTGAACGTCAACGGCGGCGCGATCGCCCTCGGGCATCCGGTGGGCAGCACCGGGGCCCGACTGCTCACCACCGCCCTACACGAGTTGGAGCGAACCGCCACCCGCACAGCATTGATCACGATGTGCGCCGGGGGCGCCATGTCCACCGCGACCATCATCGAGCGCCTCTGACCCTCCGGCGGCGATGCCCGCCGTTGGGTGCGGTGGCACTCAGGGATGCTGGCTACTGACCGACACCACCTCACCGGTGAGATAGGAGGCGTAGTCGCTGGCGAGGAAGGCCATGACGGCCGCGACCTCCCAGGGCTGCGCCGCCCGGCCGAACGCCTCCTGGCCGGTGAGCTCGGCGAGCAGGTCCGCACTGGTCACCTTCGACAGGTTGGGGTGCATGGCGAGGCTGGGCGCCACCGCGTTGACGCGGATGCCGTGGGGTGCCGCGTCCAGCGCCGCACACCGGGTCAACGCCATCACCCCCGCCTTGGCAGCCGCATAGTGCGCCTGACCGGCCTGGGCCCGCCAGCCCAGCACCGACGCGTTGTTGACCACCACACCACCGTGGCCCTGCGCCAGCATCTGCCGTACCGCTGCCCGCGTACAGCGAAACGTGCCGGTCAGAGTCACGTCCAGCACCCGCGACCACTCGTCGTCGGTCATCTCCATGACCGACGCGGTGCCGCCGAGCCCGGCATTGTTGATCATCACGTCCAGCCGTCCATAACCCGTCACGGCGGCGTTGACCAACGCTTCGACTGCCTGCTCGTCGGTCACGTCACAGGGCACCGACCGAACCCGGCCCGGGTGGTCCGCCGAGAGCCGTTCGTGGCTCTCGGCAAGCCGCCGGAGATGCCGGTCGCTGATCACCACGAGCGCCCCCTCGTCCAGGCAGCGTTCCACCACGGCCGCACCGATCCCGGATCCCGCCGCCGCGGTCACCACCACCACCTTCTCCGCGAGCAGTTCCCGACCAGCCGGGCGAAACGGCGGCGTCGGGCCCGGGGGCCTCATCCGCGGGCCTGTCGCGGCAGACCGAGAACCCGCTCGGCGATGATGCCCCGTTGGATCTCGTCCGACCCGCCGTAGATCGTTTCCGCACGACCGAACAGGAAGAGGCGCTGCCAGTCGTCCAGGTCGTAGGGGGCATCCTGGGCAACCGTTCCGGCGGCACCGCGCACCTGCATCGCCAACTCGCCGAGTTGCTGATGCCACCGCGACCAGAGCAGCTTCACCGCGGACGCACCCTGCCCGGAACCCGACTGGTCCGCCTCGGCCATCGTCCGTAGGGTGTGCGCGCGCAGCGCCCAGAGCCCGACAGCGGCGCGGGCAAGCCGGTCGCGCAGCTCTGGTTCACCGGCGACGCCGGTGTGCCGGGCAAGCGCCACCAGGCGGTCCAGCTCCCGCTGGAACCCGACCTGTTGGCCGAGTGTCGCCGCGCCCCGCTCGAACGCGAGAGTGCCCATCGCCACCCGCCACCCCTGGCCCACCTCGCCGACAACCAGGTCCCGCGAGGTGCGCGCGCCGTCAAAGAAGACCTCGTTGAACTCCGAGGTACCAGTCAGTTGGCGGATGGGCCGCACCGTAATGCCGGGTTGCCGCATCGGCACCAGCAGATAGGAGAGCCCGGCCTGGCGCGGCCCGGTGCCGGCGGGCTCGGTCCGGGCCAGGAGAAAGCACCAGTGCGCCACGTGCGCCAGCGAGGTCCACACCTTCTGGCCGTCGATAATCCACTCGTCACCGACGAGTCGGGCGCGGGTCGCCACGGCGGCGAGATCAGACCCCGCCCCCGGTTCGGAGTATCCCTGGCACCACAGCTGTTCGACAGCGCGAATCCCGGGCAGGAAGCGCCGGCGCTGCTCCGGCGTGCCGTAGGCGATCAACGTCGGACCGAGCAGTTCCTCACCCAGGTGGCCGACGCGCGCCGGAGCACCGGCCCGGGCGTACTCCTCGTGGAAGGCGACCTGTTGGGCGAGCGTCGCGCCCCGACCGCCGTGCTCGACCGGCCAGCCGAGACAGGTCCAGCCGGCGGCGGCCAGCCGGCGGTTGAAAGCCAGCCGTTCGCGGTATGCCTCGTGCTCCCGGCCCGGTCCACCCGCCCCCCGCAGCTCAGCGCTGACATTCTCCACCAGCCAGGCGCGCACCGCCCGCCGGAACTCGTCGTCGTGCACTGGTGTCACCTCCCGAAGCGCGCGTAGGCTCACCCTACCAAGCACTTGCTTGCGTGAGGAGGTGTCGATGGAACGCCGAGCAGAGCAGGAAACCACGCCACCCGACCCGACCGACAAACCACTCGAGCAGGTGCTTCGGCAGGAGGCAGCACAGTGACAGCAGACGGGTTGGTACGACTCGAACGCCAGGGCGCCACCGCGGTGGTCACGATGAACCGGCCCCGCTACCGGAACGCCCAGAACTCGGCGATGACCTACGCCCTCGACTCCGCCTTCGCCGCGGCCGTGAATGACGATTCGGTCGCGGTCATCGTGCTCGCCGGCGCCGGTGAGCACTTCTCCGCGGGCCACGACATCGGCTCACCCGGCCGAGACGTCGAAAAGAGCTTCGAGCGCCGGGCGGTGCTCTGGTGGGACCACGTCGGCCGGTCCGGCGCCGATCAGCGGTACGCCCGGGAGATGGAGGTCTACCTTGGCATGTGCCGGCGCTGGCGGGAGCTTCCGAAGCCGACCATCGCGATGGTGCAGGGGGCCTGCCTCGCCGGCGGACTCATGCTCGCCTGGGTCTGCGACCTGATCATCGCGGCCGAGGACGCGTACTTCGCCGACCCCGTGGTCCGGATGGGCATCCCCGGCGTGGAGTACTTCGCCCACCCGTGGACGTTGGGCCCCCGCCTCGCCAAGGAGATCCTCTTCACCGGGGACCGGTTCGATGCCCGGCGCGCGTACGAGGTCGGCATGGTCAACCGGGTCGTCCCCCGGGCGGAGTTGCACTCCCACACCCTCGGTATCGCGCAACGAATCGCCGAGATGCCCCGCTTTGGACTGGCCCTGACCAAACGGGCCGTCAACCAGGCCGAGGATCTGATGGGAATGCGCTCGGCGATGGACGCCGCCTTCGGTCTGCACCACCTCGCGCACGCGCACAACGCGGAGGTGGCCGGCGACCCGCTGGCCGGGATGGACGCCGCGAGCATGAAGGCGAGGTCCAGTTCGTGAGCCCGGTCGGCACGATGAACCTCGACCTCGACAACGAGACCCGCGCGTTCCGGGCGGAGGTCCGGTCGTGGCTGGCGACGAACGTGCCCACCACGCCGTTGCCGCCCGTGGAAACTCCGGCGGGTGACCGGGCCCACCGGGCGTGGGAGCGACGCCTCGCCGCGGCCGGGCTGTCGGTGGTGTCCTGGCCCACCGCCTACGGTGGACGCGACGTCTCACCCCTGCAGTGGCTGATCTTCGAGGAGGAGTACCACCGCGCGCGGGCGCCGGTCCGGATCAACCAGAACGGCCTCTTCCTCCTGGCTCCGACCCTGTTCACCCACGGCACGGCCGAGCAGCGGGCTCGCCTGCTGCCCCGGATGGCACGGGCCGACGACGTGTGGGCGCAGGCCTGGTCGGAGCCGGAGGCCGGCAGCGACCTGGCCGGAATCCGCTCCCGTGCGGTACGCACCGACGGCGGTTGGCTCCTGTCCGGGCAGAAGACCTGGAGCACCCGGGCGGCACGGGCCGATCACGCGTTCGGGCTCTTCCGCACCGGAGTGGACCGCCACCGCGGCCTGACGTACCTGATGTTCGACCTCCGCGCCGCGGGCGTCACGGTCCGGCCGATCCAACAGGTGGGCGGTGCGGCCGGCTTCGCCGAGATCTTCCTCGACCAGGTGTTCGTGCCCGACGCCGACGTGCTCGGCGTGGTGGACCAGGGTTGGACCGTCGCGATGAGCACCGCGGGCCACGAGCGCGGGTTGTCGCTGCGCAGTCCGGGACGCTTCACCGCCGCCGCCCAGCGGCTCGTACGGCTGTGGTGTCAGGCCGGTGCGCACGCCGCCGACCCGGGGCTGTCCGACCGCGTCGTTGCCGGCTGGATCGCCGCCCGGGCGTACCAGCTGCACAGCTACGGCACGGCCACCCAGGAGGCCGCCGACCGGACGCCCGAGCCTCCGCCACCCCCCGGCCGAGCCGATCGACCAGCGCAGACCGGTTCGACGGCGTTGCGGGGCAGTGGCCACGCCGCCAGCATGACCAAGGTTTTCTGGTCCGAACTGGACGTCGCCCTACACGAGGTGGCGCTCGACCTCCTCGGGCCGTACGCCGAAATCGGTGGTCTTCCGGCGAATTCGGCGGGCCGGGCGGACGATGCCGGCGACGCGGACGCCTGGCTGGACGGCTACCTGTTCTCCCTAGCCGGTCCGATCTACGCCGGCACCAACGAGATCCAGCGCACGGTGATCGCCGAACGGGTACTCGGCCTGCCCCGGGATCGACGATGAAGCTGACCCCCTCCGCGGAGCAGGAGCAGTTCGCCGCCGCCCTCCACGCGATGTTGACCGAGGCGGACATTCCCGCCGTCGCCCGGCAGTGGGCCGCCGACGACCCGGCTCCCGGGCAGGCACTCTGGCGCCAGCTGGCCGAGCTCGGCGTGACCGGGCTGGCGGTGCCGGCACGGTGGGGTGGCCTGGCCGCACACCCGGCGGACCTCGTCGTCGCGTGCGAGGAGCTCGGGCACCACGCCCTGCCCGGTCCGGCCGCCGAGTCCATCGCCGCCCTGCCCGTGCTGCTGACGGCGCTCGGCGACGACGCGCTCTGCGAGACCTGGCTGCCCCGGCTCGCCAACGGCGAGGTGATCGGCACACTCGCCGTGCCGCCGCACGTGCCGTACGCGACGGACGCTGATGTCGTGTCCCTGGTTCTCCGGGCGGATGAGCAGACGCTGCGCCTCGGGGTGCCGGGGCCACGACTGCGCTCGGTGGACGGCACCCGACGACTGGTCGAGGTGGCCGACGGAGCGCTGCTGGCGACCGGTCCGGCCGTCGGCCCGGCTATCGCCCACGCCCTCAACGCCGGCGCGCTGGCCTGTGCGGCGCAGCTTCTCGGAGCGGGCCACGCGCTGCTGGAGACGACCCTCCGGTACGCCGGCCAACGCACCCAGTTCGGCCAACCAATCGGGCAGTTCCAGGCGGTCAAGCACCAGCTCGCCGACGTGGCGATCGGCCTCGAGTTCGCCCGGCCGCTGCTGTACGCCGCCGCCGTCGCCCTCGCCGACCACCCGTCCACGGCTGCCCGCGACGTCTCCGCCGCGAAGGTGGCCTGCGCCGACGCCGCCCAACGGGCGGCCCGCACCGCACTACAGGTGCACGGGGCGATCGGGTACGCCCGGGAGTCCGGCCTCGACTCCTGGCTGACCAGGATCTGGGCGCTGGCTCGGACCTGGGGCACCCAGTCCTGGCACCGCGATCGGATCCGGACCGCACTAGCCACTGGAGCTCTGACATGACGACGGAGCAGCAAGCCCTGCGGATGAGCGTCCGCGGTGTGCTGTCCCGGCACACCGCCGACCGGTCCATCGCCGAGCTGACCGAGTCAACGACGGGAGACGACACCGAGCTCTGGCAGGTGCTGTGTGGCCAGATCGGAGTGGCGGGACTCGCCGTACCCGAACGGTTCGGTGGGCTCGGCGCCGGTCTGGGCGAGGCCCATGTCGTGTTGGACGAGTTGGGCCGCACCCTCACCCCCGCACCGATGCTCGGCTGCGCGGTCCTCGCCGGCCAGGCCCTGCTGCACAGCGGGGACGAGGCGGCCTGCCGCCGCATCCTGCCCGACCTGGTCGGCGGAGAACGGCTGGCCGCGCTCGCCTGGACCGACCAGCACGGGGACTGGGATCCACACCGGCCCGCGGTCACCGCGACGAAGGGCGGCCGGCTCATCGGCGAGGCGCACCACGTGCTCGACGCCACCGTGGCCGACGTGCTGCTGGTCGCCGCGAGTACCCCGGCGGGGGTCCGACTCTTCGAGGTGGATCCACACGCTGCCGGCGTCCGACGACGCCCGGTCACCACCGTGGACCTGACCCGCCGGCTGGGGGTGGTCGTGCTCGACGGGGCAACCGGTCGTCAGCTGGGCGAGGTGAACCCGCTGGAACGGCTCCGGGACATCGCCTGCGTCGCGCTCAGCGCCGAGCAGGTCGGGGCGGCCACGCGGGCCGTGGAGCTGACCGTGGCGTACGCGCTGAGCCGGGTGCAGTTCGGCCGGCCAATCGGTGCCTTCCAGGCGATCGCACACCGGCTGGCCGACCTACACGTCGTGGTGGAGAGCGCTCGCTCCCTGTCGTATGCGGCGGTGTCGAGCCTCGACTCCGACGCACCCGACGCCCACCTGCTCGCCGCCGGGGCCGCGGTCCACTGCGCCGAGGCGCTGGAACAGGCCGCCGCGCAGATGATCCAGCTACACGGCGGCATCGGTATCACCTGGGAGCACGACGCGCACCGCTACTTCAAACGGGCCCACGGGGCGGCGCACCTCTTCGGGCACCCGCGGGCACATCTCGCCCGGCTCGCGGACGCGGTCATCGGCACTCAGTCGTGATAGGAGGCGCCGAATTGGTCCAAGGCGCTGATGACCGCGTCCCCGACACCGTGTCCGGCACCGTGACCGGCCTCGTCGACCAGCTCCAACCGCGCGGCGGGCCAGGCCTTGGACAGTTGCCACGGGACGTCCACCGGGCTGCCCAGGTCGAGCCGGCCGTGAACCAGCACGCCGGGAATTCCGGCGAGCCGGTGGGCACCTGCCATCAACTCGCCGTCGGTGAACCAACCGTCGTGTGCCCAGTAGTGGGTGACGAGGCGGGCGAAGGTCATCCGGAACACCGGGTCCTCGAACCTGGGGTCGGGCCCACTACCGGGTAGGTTCGAGACGAGGGCGTCCTCCCAGGCGCACCAGGCGCGGGCGGCGCGGTCGCGTACCGTCTCGTCCGGATCGGCCAACAGCCGGGCGTAGGCGGCGGGCAGGTTGCCGTCGCGTTCGGCGGCCGGTACCGCATCCGAAAACCTGTCCCACTGTTCGGGGAAGATTCGTCCGAGGTCGCGGGTGATCCACCGATGCTCGGCCGGGGTGCTGGTGACGACGCTGAACAACACCATCTCGGTGACCCGGTCGGGGTGCCGCTGGGCGTAGCCGAGGCCGAGCGCGCTGCCCCACGATCCGCCGAGCAGCAACCACCGGTCGATGTTCAGGTGTTCGCGCAGCTTTTCGATGTCGGCCAGCAGGTGCGGCATGGTGTTGGTCGACAGGTCGGTTCGGACGTCACCCGCGTCCGGTGTGCTGCGCCCGCACCCCCGCTGGTCGAACAGGACTATCCGGTAGACGGCCGGATCGAAGAACCGCCGCCAGCCGGCGCTGGCGCCGGAACCGGGGCCGCCGTGCAACACCAGCGCCGGCTTGCCGAGTGGGTTGCCGCAGCTCTCCCAATAGACGAGGTGGCCGTCCCCGACTGCGAGCAGGCCAGCCGCGAAGGGTTCGATCTCGGGATACACACGCATCATCCGCGTGATTCAACCAGTCGCGCGCCGACCGCGCTCGGGGCCCAACGGCAGCCGGAGCCGGAGGTGGCTCAGGGTCCGATGTGGCCGAGGTCGGGGGGCCCGAGCAGGAGGCCACTGGTCGGTACGCCGGTGCCGGCGGTCACCAGCACCGGACCAGCCCCGGCGACCTGGTTGACCGAACTTCCCCGGATCTGCCGGACCGCCTCCACGATGCCGTTCATCCCATGGATGTAGGCCTCGCCGAGCTGCCCACCGTGCGGGTTGACCGGGAGCCGACCATCCAGTTCGATCGCGCCGTCAGCGATGAAGTGCCGTGCCTCGCCCGGCGGGCAGAACCCCAACTCCTCCAACTGCATCAAGACGTACGGGGTGAAGTGGTCATACAGCACCGCGACCCGCACGTCGTCGGGGCCGAGACCGGACTGCTCCCAGAGTTGCCGCCCGACCACGCCGAGCTCCGGTAGGCCGGTCAGGTTGTCGCGGTAGTAGCTGGTCATGATGTACTGCTCCGCTCCGCTGCCCTGCGCGGCAGCGGTTATCACCGCGGGGGTCTGCCGCAGATCGGCGGCCTGCTCGACGCCGGCCACCACCACGGCGACCGCTCCATCGCTCTCCTGGCAGCAGTCCAGGAGCCGAAGTGGCTCGGCGATCCACCGGGACGCCTGGTGGTCGGCGAGGGTGATCGGTCGTTCGAAGAACCAGGCTCGTGGGTTGGTCGCGGCATGCCGGCGCGCAGCCACGGCCACCCGGCCGAAGTCCTCCCCGGTGGCCCCGAAGACGTGCTGGTAGCGCCGGGCGACCATGGCCACGGTGGCCGCCGGGGTACTCAACCCCATCGGGTAGTGCCAGCCATTGTCGACGCCGGAGCTGGTCGGTGCGCGCGAGATATCCCGCGACACCCGACCGAAGCGGCGGCCGGAGCGCTCGTTGAGCGCGCGGTAACACACCACGACCCGCGCCACCCCGGCGCTGATCGCCAGGGCCGCCTGCTGCACCGTGGCACAGGCCGCACCGCCGCCGTAGCCGACCTGACTGAAAAAGCGCAGCTCCCCGGCACCGATCTCCCGGGCCAGGGCGATCTCGGCGGTGCTGTCCATGGAGAAGGTCACCAGACCGTCGACATCGACCGGTGTCAGCCCGGCGTCGGCGAGTGCCGTGCGAACCGCCTCCACCGCCAGTTGGAGCTCGCTGCGGCCGGAGTTCTTGGAGAACTCCGTCTCGCCGACCCCGACGATCGCCGCTCTTCCCGAGATCACGGAAGCCTCCCGACCTCAACCTGCCCGGTGACATGATCGCCCCCGGCAACCCGCCCCACCACGGCCACCACACACCCGGTTGCCGACACCCGCGTCACCTGACCGGTCAGGACGAGCGTGTCGTACGCGTAGCAGGGCGCCCCGAGCCGGATGGCGACGCGGTGCACCATCGCTGTCGCTCCCGCCCAGTCGGTCACGTACCGCTGTACCAGTCCGGTCGTGGTCAGAATGTTGAGGAAGATGTCCTTCGAGCCCCGCCGCACGGCCTGGTCCCGATCGTGGTGTACATCCTGGAAGTCCCGGGTGGCCACCGCGGTGCTGATCACGAAGGTCGGGGTGACCGGGATCCGCAGTTCCGGCAGGACGACGCCGACCGCCGCGTTCATGGCAGCAGCCGCCACGCCGGCAGGGTCAGCTCGGCGTCCACCGGTACGAAGTCAACCTGGACCGCGGCGCCGATCCGCACCTGCGCCGGGTCCGCTCCGAGCAGCTCGCCCACCATCCGTACCCCTTCGGTCAGCTCCACCAGAACGACCACGACCGGTAGCCGCCGCCCCGGCACCGGTGGATGCCGGTGCACCACGAAGCTGAAGACCTCACCGGTACCGCGGGCGGCCAGGTGGTCCTGGCGGTCGGCGCCGCACCGTCGGCAGACCGGCCCCGGTGGATGTCGCAGCTGACCACAACCGCCGCACCGCTGGATGCGCAGCTCGCCGGCGGCGGTGCCAGCCCAGAAGTAGGCGGTGTCCCGGGTGAGGACCGGCCGGAGCACGTCCGCCGCCGCCGGAGCCGGCTCGGGTGCCGGTGCCGGTGCCGGTGCCGGAGCCGGAGCCGGAGCCGGGGCCCGCCCGGATGTCGCCGGAGCCGGCGCGGATGCCGGAGCGGCCGCGGTGGAGCCCGGCGGCCGGAACTTGAGCACCCGGAAGGTCATCGACGCTACGGCCTCCGCACCGACGTACCAGGTGCTGTCGGTGGTGACAAACCAGCCCTCGCCGAGCGCCGTTCGTTTTGGTCCGCGCACGTCTACCAGCCGGCTGCGCACCTCGACCCGTTCGCCGTCGCGCAGATACCGGTGGTATGTCTGCTCGCAGTTCGTGGCCACCACTGAGGTGAACCCGGCCCGATCGAGTACGGCGGACATGGCCGACAGCGGATCGGCGGGATCCGCGGCCGGGTGTAGGCCACGCATCGTCCACACCTGCGTCATCGCTGGTGGTGCCAGACCGTCCTGCTCGTAGCGGGGATTGCGGTCGCCGATCGCCTCCAGCCAGTTCCGGATCATCGGTAGGTTGACCGGGTCGCGTGCCGGCCGGGCCGGCCCCGCACCGGCAGCCCGGATCCGCTCCGCGGCGGCGTTGACAGTGTCCTCCATCGAATCTCCCTCCTCCCCCGGCGACTGGCCTGATCCACAGTCAGCCCGCGGATGCCCGGGGCAGGCCGAGAACCCGTTCGGCCACCAGGGAGAGCAGGATCTGGGTGGTTCCGCCGGCGATACTGAGGCATCGGGTGAGGAGGAAGTGGTGGACTGGCTCCGCACTCGCGCCGTCGGCCGCCGCACCGTTCGGACCGCAGAGCGTCAGCGCCGTCTCGGCCACCGCCTGTCGATGGCTGACACCGATCAACTTGGCGACCGCCGATTCTGGCCCACCTCCACCAGCACCGAGCTGCCGTAGCGTGGCCCGGCACTCCACCAGGGAGACCGCGAGACCATCCGCGATGTGACCACCCAGGCGTTCCCGCATCCCCGGCTCGCCGGCGACTCCACCCGCCCCCACCATCCGGACCAGTCGGTCCACGTCGGCACCGAATCCGGGCCCGCGTCCCATGGCGACCCGCTCGTAGGAGAGCGTCGCCCGGGCCAGCCGCCAGCCCTGTCCTGGCTCGCCCACCACACCCTCGTCGGGGACGAAGACGTCATCCAGGAAGACCTCGTTGAAGACCGACCGCCCGGTGATCTCGCGCAGTGGGCGAATCTCGATGTCGGGGCTGCGCATGTCGACCAGGAAATAGGTCAGCCCACGATGCTTGCTCACCGTGGGATCGGTGCGGGCCAGGCAGATCGCCCAGTCCGCCTCGGCCGCCAGCGACGTCCAGACCTTCTGGCCGGACAACCGCCAACCACCCGGCACCCGGTTCGCCCGGGTGCGCAGCGAGGCCAGATCCGAACCGGCCTCCGGCTCGCTGAAGAGCTGACACCAGGTGAGCTCGCCCCGCAGGGACGGGCCGGCGAACCGATTCTGCTGGGCGGCACTGCCGTAGCGCAGAATCGTGGGGATGGCCCAGCCGGCGATCGCCAGGTCCGGGCGGATAACGCCGGCCCGGTCCAGCTCCTCGTCGATGAGGAGTTGCCGGGCGGGTGTGGCGTCGAGCCCGTACGGCGCGGGCCAGTGTGGTGCGAGGTATCCGACGTCCGCCAACCGGGCCCGGCGCTCGGCCTCGGGAAGCTGTGCGATCGCCTGGAGCTGGGCTCGTACCGCCAACCGGTCCGCGGAGTCGGGGGCACTCTCCGCTCCGGACGACGGCGGTGCCGCTTCCGTCTCGGCCCGGTACTCGTCGCCAACCGCCCACACCTGCCGACGCGCCCCGGCCAACGTCAGCTCCGCGCAACGCTGCCGCCATCGGGCGCCGCCGCCGAGTAACTGCCGTAGGGCAAGTGCTCGGCGCAGGTAGAGGTGGGCGTCGTGCTCCCAGGTGAACCCGATCCCGCCGAGCACCTGAATACAGTCCTTGGCGTTGTCCACCGCGGCGTCCAGAGCGATCGCGGCGGCGGTGGCGGCGGCCAGGGGGAGCTCCTCCGGCGCCTGGTCGTAGGCGCGGGCCGCGTCCCAGGCCACCGCGTTGGCCCGTTCCGCCCGGCAGAGCATCCCGGCGCAGAGGTGCCCGACCGCCTGGAACGACCCGATCGCCTGATCGAACTGCCGCCGCACCTTGGCATGCTCGGTGGCGGTGCGCAGGCACCAGGAGGCCACCGCTGCCGCCTCCACCGCGGCCAGCAGCGCCGCGCAGTCGCGGAGTCGGTCCGGCGCGGGTGTGGGCAGGAGCTGATCGGGCTCGACGAGCACCCCCGCCAACCGCACGTCGGCCAGGGGCCGGGAGAAGTCCACCGGCGTACGTGCGGTGTGGTGGACCCCCGCATGCTCCGGATCGAGCACGAACGACAACGTTTCGGCTTCGGTGTCAGCGGTCAACATCAGGTGGGTGGTGCTCCCCGCACCGAGTACGGCGTTGGCCTGCCCGGTCACCCGGTAGGCTCCCCCGGCGACCGGCACCGCCGTCAACGCTCCTGGAGTGAGCGCCACCCCGACCGAGACCCTGCCGGCCGCAAGGTCGGGCAGCAGGCTCTTCGCGACGGGCGTCGGCCCGGTGGACGCGAGTGTCAGGGCCGCGAGCAGGGTGGGCATGACCGGGCCGGGGACCAGGGCGACGGTGAGCTGTTCCAGCACGGCGGCCAGCTCGCCGACCCGGCCACCGTCACCACCGAGCTGCTCCGGCACGGCCAGGGCGAAGCAGCCAAGGCCGGTGAGGCCGGCCCAGTAACGGTCGGCCGCTGCGGACGGCCCGTTCTCCAGCGCGCGTACGGTGGCCAGGAGATCGGCTCCGGCAGCCCACTGCCGGATCGCGTCCTGGAGCGCCAACTGGTCGGTGGTCATCGCGATCGGCATCGACCCTCCCCACTCAGACACCTCACGCCAGTAGAACATGTTCTACCTGCCTCCGCCAGCCACCCTGAGCGCACGATGCCCGCCCGTTGCTAGACTTGGGACGGCATGGCCGCTGCCAATTCAACCAAGATCACGGAAGGCAAGATGGTGGCGTCGAGAACACATACCAGAAGCCCGGGCGCGGGCAGCCTGACCGACACCGAGCAGGGGTCGGCGGCGCAGCGGGAACGCCGACGGCGCATCCTGGACGCCACCCTCGTCCTGGCCTCCAGGGGAGGATACGACGCGGTGCAGATGCGCACCGTCGCCGAACACGCCAACGTCGCCCTCGGCACGTTGTACCGCTACTTCCCCTCCAAAATCCACCTATTGGTTTCCGCCCTGGCCCGAGAGTTCGAGCGGACGCAGGACCGGCTCCGCCGCACCGCCATTCCGGGCGAGACGGCGCACGAGCGGACCGCGTTCGTCCTCGGCCGGGTCACTCGCGCCATGCAGCGCGACCCCATGCTCACCGAAGCGATGACCCGGGCGTTCATGTTCGCCGACCCGACCGCCGCCACCGAGGTCAACGCCGTCGCCCGACTCATGGAAGACATGTTCATCCTGGCCATGCGGGACGGCAAGCCATCGGCGGACGACCGGGCCAAGGCCCGCGTCATCGGTGATGTCTGGCTCTCCAGCCTGGTCGCCTGGGTAACCCGACGCGCCTCGGCTAACGACGTGCACGAGCATCTCGAACTCGCCGCCCGCCTGTTGCTGCGCTGACGGCCAAGGCGGCGGAGCCTGGGGGCCCCGCCGCCACCGGGCCGCGAACAACACCGGCCCCCTGGTCCACAAGACCGGGGGGCCGATTCCTGGCAATCAATAGATACTCACCTTAGGTGGTGGCGCAGTCACTCAGCTTGTCCTACGGTGCTGGGGCGAAGGTCGGCGGCGCACCACGGGCTCCACGCGGGCCACCATCCCGGCTGGGTCAACGATGTGGCGTGGGAGGGACTACCCGGATGACGCGATCGTTGCCCACGAGGGTGAGCCCGTTGTTCTCGTCCGCGACGCCGCCGTTGCCGGGAGCGGCGGGCGCGCTGAGCTCTCCGCTGGTGGGCCTGCCGCGTCGGATCCGCTGGTAGGAAGCCGGTCTGGCGTTGCCGATGCAGGGGTATCCGCCGGGAAGGACAGGAGAGCACCCACGATGACCTACCAGCACGACCGGGACGTGTATCTCACCCACAGCCCGGAGCGGGGCTACTGGCACTTCATGCTCTACATCGAACCACCGGCGTACACCGGCGGCGCCATCAACGCCGGCCAGCAGCTCGACACCTACGCCAGCCCATACGCGGCCGAGTGGCGGGACCGGCTCACGCCCTGCACCCCAGACGCCCTACACGTCACCCTCGTCACCCCGGACGAGGCGCCCCAGCTCTGGTATCCCTGCGTCTACGACGACCCCGACTCTCCCTCCGCGGTCGCCGGTGACGGCTGCCTCTGCTGGCGCGCCTTCCGTGATCCGATCACCTGGCTGCCCGTCGCCGTGCACCACTATCGGACAGTCACCGGCAACCACGAGCACTGGGAACATCACACCTACGCTCCCCTCGCGCTTCCCGACGGGGAGCAGCTGACCGCCCTGATCATCGACCGCGAGGCCGACATGGTCTGGGCCCGCACCGACCGCGGCACCCTGCACATCCTGCCCGAGAAGCAGACCGCCGGTTACAGCACCGGCTACCCGGGCAGTGGGCCGGCCGAACTCGCCAGGATGATCGAGAAGATCGTCGCCTCCGACGGCTACGACGTGACCCCGGGCACGCCCAACCAACAACCAGCCGAGACCGTATTCGGCTGGGCCAGCAGCCACGCTGCCGCCCACACGCAGGAGCTCACCCTCCAGCAGCTCATGCTCCTCTGCCGCACCGGCGTCGTGGCCTAGCCAACACTCCGAGGCTGCCTCCGCCGGCAGTTCCGGGGGCAATGGCGGCTCCGTAGAGCCACAGCTACGGATCAGTCGTACTCGACGGAGGGATTGTCGGCCTCCCAGTACGGTGCCGCACCGAAGAGCCGCCAGGACTGTTCCGGTCGGGGCGCGACGAACACCCCGGTCGCCTCGACCAGGAGGTCGTCGGGGTGGGCAGCGGTCGCGATAACGCCGTGGGCGGTGGTCTTCCGGCCGTTCACGGCGGTAACCCGGGCCATCAGGTGTAGCGGCGTGCGCAACGGGATGGGTGCGCGATAACGGGTGTCGAGCCGGACGGTCATCCCCGCGTTACCCCTGGCACTCGCCACATAGCCGAGTAGCTGGTCCAGTAGTTGGGCGCTGACTCCGCCATGGGCGTACCGGGGCGGCCCCTCGAAGGCGGGCCCAAGGGTGCACGCGCCGACGGCGACCCCATCAACCAGGTCGATACGCAGTGGCGGGGCCAGGGCACTGCCGACGCCGGTAACCGGGTTGTACATCCGGACTCCACCCAACAGGTCGTCGGCGCTCGGTATCCGCGTCACCTCCCGCTCGTGCGTGGTCAACGGACGGGCCGCTCGGCGCAGGTCGGCCGTGACCTGGCGGAGCTGGTCTGCCGGAACCTCCGTGGTGACCGCCTGCTCGACCAGGTCGCGTAAGGCGTCACCCAACTCCGCGATGGCCTCCCGCCGGTCCAACAGAGCGGGGCTGGCGTCCCGCTGCTCCCGCATGGGGTGGTGGCTACGCCAACGCTCGTGATTCGACCTACTCATCGTCACCGTCGTGCACCTCGTCTTCGACCGGTTTAACGGCCATCATGACACCGTCCGGCGCCGGCTCGACGGCGTCCGCGTCGCTCGCGGCGGTCCGGGCCGGGCATCGTCACAACCGCCGGTTGGCGTAATCAAGATCAATATTTTGATTGAAGTATGTACATGCGACACCTCCCGACGCCGATCTGAATACAGTAACGTGTTCCACCATCTGTTACCGCTGGGCTGGGGGTCCGATGACGACCGTGGTCGAGTACGACGTAGTGGTGGTGGGTGCCGGCGCGGCCGGCATGGTGGGTGCGCTTACCGCGGCGAAACGCGGCCTGCAGACCGTTGTGGTGGAGAAAGCCGATGTCTACGGCGGCACCACCGCCCGCTCCGGGGCGGGAATCTGGATACCCAACAACGAGGTGCTCCTCGACGCCGGAGTGCCGGACACTCCGACCAAGGCCGCCGAGTACCTGGCCGCGGTCGTCGGGGACGAGGTCCCCGCCACACGCCTGCAGGCGTACCTGTCGGCCGGGCCAGCCATGATCTCCTTCCTGTTGGAACACACACCGCTGCGGTTCGCCTGGATGGAGGGCTACCCCGACTACTACCCCGAACTGCCCGGTGGCCTGCCCGGTGGCCGGTCGATCGAGCCGCAGCCCCTCGACGCCAATGTCCTCGGCGCCGAGTACGCCGCCCTGAACGCGCCCTACATGGCCACCCCGCCCGGCACCGTCGTCATGGATGTCGACTACAAGTGGCTGGCCCTCATCGCCCGCCACCCCCGCGGGCTGACGACGGCCACCGAGATTGTCCAGCGCTACCTGGCGGCATGGGCCAGGGGCGAAAAGCCGATCACCATGGGCCAGGCACTCGCGGGCGGGCTGCGCGCCGGCCTGCTCGCCGCCGACGTGCCGGTCTGGCTGAACACCCCCCTGACCGAGCTGGTCGTCAGCGAGGGACGAGTCACCGGGATACGGGTGGTCCGGGACGGCGAGGAGGTTCTCCTCACCGCCCGGCGTGGAGTCATCGTCGGGTCCGGCGGTTTCGAGCACAACGAGGCGATGCGCAAGCAGTACCAGGAAGCTCCCACCGGCACTGACTGGACCGTCGGCGCGTCGTCGAACACCGGGGACGGCATCCGGGCCTGCGCCGAGGCGGGCGCCGCTCTGGACCTCATGGACAGCGCCTGGTGGGGGCCGATGATCCCGCTGCCGACCGGCCCCTACTTCTGTCTATCCGAACGCACACTGCCGGGTAACATCTTCGTCAACCCGGCCGGGGAGCGGTTCGTCAACGAGGCCGCCCCCTACGGCGACGTGGTCCGCACCATGTATGCGCAGGACGCCTTCCCGGCCTGGATGATCACGGATCAGCGGTACCGCAACCGCTACCTGTTCCGTGACCTCCCACCGCTGCTGCCCTATCCCAGCGAGTGGTATGACTCCGGCGCCCTGGTCCGGGACTGGACCATCAGGGGCCTGGCCGACAAGATCGGCGTCCCCTCGGCGACCCTGAGCGCCACCGTCAAACGCTTCAACACGCTCGCGAAGACCGGTCGCGACACCGACTTCCATCGGGGCGACAGTAGCTACGACCACTACTACGCCGATCCCACCAACGACCCGAACCCCTGCCTGGCCGCGCTGGTGCTGCCACCGTTCTACGCGATGCGGATCGTCCCCGGCGACCTCGGCACCAACGGCGGCGTCCGTACCGACGAGCGGGGTCGGGCGTTGCGGGAGGACGGCACGGTCATTCCCGGCCTCTACGCCGCCGGCAACGCGAGCGCGGCCGTCATGGGGAAGGGTTACGCCGGAGCAGGGTCGACGCTCGGGCCAGCGATGACCTTCGGATACCTGGCCGCGTTGGACATCGTCGAGGCGTCCCACGGTTGACGGCAACCGTCTCGGGCCCGCCAACACCCCTTACGCTGGCCGTTGGCGGTCACCGCCTCGCCCGGGTAGCCCATGCGGCCAACACCCATGCGGCCGACACCCGGGCGAGCGGATGACCGCCGACGGAGTAGTCGGCGTAAGACGTTGGAGGTCGAGGAATCGATGCGCGCTGTCTGGATCACCAAGGCGGGTGGGCCCGAGGTCCTTGCGGTACGGGAAACCCCCGATCCGCAACCGGGTCGCGGTGAGGTGCGCATCGCGGTCCGCGCCTGTGGGTTGAACTTCGCCGAGGTCATGGCCCGGCAGGGGCTGTATCCGGACGCTCCGAAGCCGCCGTCCGTGGTGGGATACGAGGTGGCCGGAGTCGTGGACGCCGTTGACGCCGAGGTCACCGGCCTCGAGGTGGGGCAGCGGGTGCTGGCCCTGGTGCGCTTCGGTGGCCACGCCGACACCGTTTGCGTGCCCGCCGCGCGGGTGCTGCCGATGCCCGATGGCCTCGACTTCATCGAGGGAGCCGCGATCCCGGTCAACTACCTGACCGCCTACCACATGCTCTTTCGGGTGGCGAACCTCCGCCCCGAGGCCCGCGTCCTGGTGCACATGGCCGCGGGTGGGGTCGGCACCGCGGTGCTGCAGCTGTGCCGCACCGTACCGGGAGTTGTCACCTTCGGTACCGCCTCGGCGGCCAAGCACGCCGTGCTCCGCGAGGAGGGCTGCACCCATCCCATCGACTACCGCACCGAGGACTACGTCGCCCGGGTGCGGGAGCTCACCGGCGGCGAGGGCCTCGACCTGGTGCTGGACTCCCTGGGCGGTCGCGACTGGAAGCGCGGGATGAGCCTGCTCCGGCCGGTTGGGCAGCTCATCGCGTACGGCTTCGCCAACCTGTCCACCGGTGAGCGGCGCAGCCTTCGCCGGCTCGTCGGTCAGCTCACCGGCGTGCCGTTGCTGACGCCGTACGGGATGATGGACCGCAACCACACGGTCAGTGGCGTCAATCTGGGGCACCTGTGGGAGCGCACCGACCTGCTGCGTGAGGAGCTGACCGCGCTGCTGGACCTGTGGCGCGAGGGCGCGATCAAGCCCCGGATCGACCAGGTGTTTCCGTTCGAGGAGGCCGCGGCGGCGCACCGCCGGATCGGCGAGCGTCGCAACATCGGCAAGGTGGTCCTCGTCCCCTGACGAGTCTCACCAGGTCGAGCGAGAACGCGACTGTCCACGGCCGCCGCGGGCTGCAGCCCGCGGCGGCCGTTTTGTTGCGGCGCCGGTGTCTCGCCGATGCTATGCTCCCAAGCAAGCGCTTGGCAGGAGGGACGATGGGGCGACTGGACGGCAAGGTGGCGCTCATCACCGGCGGCGCGCGCGGCATGGGCAAGGCACATGCCCGGCAGTTCGTCGCCGAGGGGGCCCGGGTGGTCATCGGCGACATCCTCGACGACCGCGGCACGGCCCTCGCCGACAGCCTCGGTGCTGATCGTTGCCGCTACGTGCACCACGACGTCACCGGCGAAGACGAGTGGGCTGCCGCGGTCGCCACCGCGCTGGCGGCGTTCGACCGACTCGACGTGCTGGTCAACAACGCCGGCGTCTTCCGGCACGCGGCGATCGCCACGATGGACCCGGCCGAGTTCCGCCACGTGATCGACGTGAACCTCACCGGCTGTTGGCTCGGCATCCACACCGTGGCGCCGGCAATGATGAGGGCCGGCGGCGGATCGATCGTGAACGTGTCATCGATCGAGGGCTTCGTCGGCGCGGCCGGCCTCTCGGCCTACAGCGCCAGCAAGTTCGGGATCCGCGGCATCACCAGGTCCGCGGCCCAGGAGCTCGGGCCGGCCGGCATCCGGGTCAACTCGGTCCATCCCGGCGGCGTGCTGACCCCGATGGCGCTGGCCGCCGCCGAGACCATGCCCGCCGTTGACTCGGACGCGTTCCTCACCTCGCTGCCGATCGCCCGACTCGCCGAGCCGGTGGAGATCTCCCGACTGGTGGCGTTCCTCGCCTCCGACGAATCGTCATACACCACGGGTGCCGAGTTCGTGGCCGACGGCGGGCTACTGTCCGGACCGGGATACTGAGATGACCTCGCTGGATCGAGCGCCCGCCGCACCCGGCCCCAGTAGCGGCGCGGAGGGCGAGGAGTCGTGAACCAGCGCGCCACGGTGGCGATGCCACCCGCGGACGTCGCGGAGCACTTGGTCCAAGGCCGGAAGCTCCAGCTCGCGACCGTCAACCGGGACGGCACACCGCACCTGGTCAGCATGTTCTACGCGATGCACGGCGGACGCATCGCCTTCTGGACCTACCGCGTTTCGCAGAAGGCCCGGAACATGGCCCGTGACCCACGGGTGACCTGCCTGGTCGAGGCGGGCGACGGCTACTTCGAACTGCGCGGCGTCCAGGTGACCGGCGAGGTCACCCGGATCGACGATCTGGCGGGAGTCACCGCGGTCGGCCGCCTGATCGCCGCGCGGATGCCCAGCCCGCTGGCGGTCGGCGATCTGCCGCCCGATGAGGTGGCAGCGGCGCTCGACGGTTATGTCGCGCACGCGGCGACCAAGCGGGCGGCCTATCTGGTGGAGCCGCGGCGGGTGGTCAGCTGGGACCACCGCCGACTGATGACCTGAGGACCGCCCGGACCGCCCGGACCGCCCGGACCACCCGGACCACCCGGACCACCCGGACCACCCGCCAAGCTACTCCACAACAGGCAGTTCCATCCGCATAGCGCAAGATCCTCCAGTTGGGACAGCGCCCCGGCACGGAATCATTTCCCAACGATGGAGGCATTCGTTACGGAAGTTGATTGGACAAGGGTCAGGGGAAGAGAGGTGACACTTCATCACTGGAGGCCGCCGAGGAAGCCCGCTACCTACGATGAGGATGGCTCAGCAGTAGGGCCGCGCAGGTCCCCGAGATAGCCCGGCCACTCGCCACCACCGTGCACTGCCACCGCCGCCCCGGTCACATAGGACGCCAGCGGAGAGGCCAACAGCAGACAGACGCCGGCGACCTCGGCCGGCGTCGCGGGTCGCCCCAGGGGCACCGTGCGCGCCACCGCCGCCGGATTCAGCCGGAGGCTCCCGTCGCCGGCCACCGGACCGGGGACGACACTGTTCACCCGCACCGCCGGCGCCCACTCGGCGGCCAGACTTGTCGCCAGGTGGTGCAGTCCGGCCTTGGCGGCGCCGTACGCGGCGGAGCCGGGTGATGGACGCGTGCCGCTGACACTCCCCACCATGATGATGATCCCGCCACCGGGCTGCTGTTGCATGACCGTGTTGGCCGCCTGCGCAACATGCAACGGAGCAACCAGGTTGAGCTCCACAACCTTGGCGTGCAGCCGGGGTGAGGCGCTGGCCGCCATCGCCGGGGGCGCCCCACCGGCGTTGTTCACCACCACGTCGAGGCGACCGAACCGGTCAACCGCCGCCGCCACCAGGGCGGCCGCCTGCGCGGGGTCACGAACATCAGCCGGCACGAAATCGGGCACCGCCGAGGACGGTTGGGTCCGGCCACAGACCAGCACCCGGGCACCCGCCGCGCGGAAGGCCGCGGCGATCGCGGCACCGATCCCCCGCGTCCCCCCAGTGACGACCACACCGCGACCCGTGAAATCGAGAGGCTCCATCGATTGATGTTAACCCTTGGGTATTCGCCGGGTCGACCCGAAGATACCATCCGACCAGACCATCTGGGACCCTGCCATGGTCGGGTAGAACACGTTACAGTCCATAGATGAAGTTCAGCCTCGGAATCGCACTCAGCCCGCTCGACCAACTCACCGACCTGGTGCAAACCGCCGAGGAGTGCGGCTTCTCGGCCATCGCCCTCCCCGACTCGCTCTTCTACTCCGAAGAGGTCAGCGCCAAGTACCCGTACACGCCGGACGGCAGCCGGTTCTGGGACGCGCAGACGCCCTGGGTCGACCCGCTGGTGACCGCCGCCGCGCTCGGCGCCGCCACCACCCGGATCCGGTTCTACACCCAGGTGCTCAAGCTCGGTCCCCGCAACCCGGTCCTGTTGGCGCGGCAGGTCGGGTCGGTGGCGAACCTGATCGGTAACCGGTTCGGGCTCGGCGTCGGGCTGGGCTGGTCGCCGGAGGAGTCACTCTGGTGCGGCTCACCGTTCGCCGCCCGGGGCGCCCGGGGCGACGAGGCGATTGAGGTGCTGCGGCTGATCCTGGGCGGTGGCATGGTGGAGCACCACGGCAAGCACTTCGACTTCGGCCGGCTACAGATGAGCCCGGCCCCGACCGAGCCGATCCCGATCTACGTGGGCGGTCACACCGATGCGGCGTTGCGCCGTGCGGCCCGGCTGGGCGACGGCTGGTCCTCCGCCATGATGCGCTTCGACGAGCTGTGCGCGACGATCGACCAGCTTGCCCGGCTACGCGTCGAGTACGACCGGGCCGACCAGCCGTTCGAGATCCAGGCGGTCTGCATTGACCGATTCGGCCTGGCGGGCTTCCAGCAACAGGCCGAGGCCGGCGTCACCGACGCGATCGTGATGCCCTGGCGCTTCTACGGCGTCGGCTTCGACGGCGACCTCGCCGCCAAGCGGGACGGCATCCGCCGCTTCGCCGACGAGGTGATCAGCAAGATCCATTAAGCGAAGGAGGCGTCCACCACAGCCGGGGTCAGTCCGAAATCAGCGAGATCGTAGCGATGCGCGGGGCGCGTTCGCCGCTGGTGCAGCGAGCTCATCGCGGCTCGCGCCGCAGTAGTCAACCGGGCCCCCAACCGCTCGTAGATCACCTCAACCACCCGGAGCGGGTCGGCGACGAAGTCGTCGTGGGAGACGTCGATGAAGTGTGCCGGGTCGTGTCGCGCGCGGTCGGCCATGAACCGCCGCAGCCCACGCGACCAGAGCTGCGCCTGCGCCCCACCGAGCACCTCCCCGCGGAACAGCTCCGACCAGCCCTCGCACGCCTGCGCGTTGAGGCTGCAGACCGAGGCGACCACCTCCCGCGGCGCGCGGTGCGTCTGGATCACCACGGCGTCGGGGTAGACGGCGAGCAGCGCGTCGAGGGCGAACAGGTGGCTCGGGTTCTTCAACACCCAGCGACGATCTCGGTCGTGCAGGCCGATGAGCTGGAGGTTGCGCCGGTGCCGCCGATAGGCAGCGGTCCAGTCCTGCGCACTCAACCACCGCGAGTAGCTCGGCAGGTAGGCCAGGCACTCGAAGGACACCGACATCATGGACTGCCGCAGCAACCGCCAGCACTCCTCCACCTGGTCGGCCGCGGTGTAGTGCGCACCCCGCAGGCCCGGGTTGGTCTCGTGGTACTGCTCGTAGCCGGCCTGCAGACTCACGTAGCCGGGGTTCGACTCCCAGGTGTCCCGCGGCGGGCGGGGTTGGGGGACCTCGGTCAGCCACAGCTCAAGCCCCTGGTGGCCGGGGTCGGCGGTGAGCAACCGGTGCAGGGCGGTGGTGCCGGTTCGGGGCAGGCCGGTCACGAAGACCGGCCGGGTCACCGGGACCTCGGCATGCTCCGGGAACTGCCGCCACGCCGCCTCGCTGAGCAGTCGGGACACCAGCGCCGCACGGAGAAACGCCCGGGAGACCTTGCTCCCGGTGGGCGTGAGGGCCGCCTCATTCCGGTACGCGGCCAGCAGTTCGCCCATCCCCTCGCGGTAGTCGTCGTCGCCGAAGTCGTCGAGCCCGGTGAGCCGGGTCGCCGAGGCGTGGAGGTCCTCGATCGTGCCGACATCCGTACGGGTGCTGCTCATGCTCGCTCCCGGAATTCAGTGATGGAACTCGCCGCAGTTGACGTCGAGGCACTGGCCGGTGATGCCCCGAGCCAGGCCGGAGCCGAGGAACAGCACGGCGTCGGCGACCTCGTCGGGCACCGGCAGCCGGCGCAGGTCGGTGGTGGCGGCGACCTCGTCGTAGAGCTGCTGGGGCGGCACGCCCCGCTGGTTCGCCTGGTAGTCGAACCAGAGTCGCAGGCTGTCGGCCCAGATCCAGCCGGGTGCCACCGAATTGACCCGCACGCCCTTCGGCCCGAGCTCACTGGCGAGATTCTGCGCGGCGGCGAGGAGCGCGGCCTTGGCCAGCTTGTAGGGGCCGAACGCCCGCCGGGAGTGGCGCAGCACGGCAGAGTTGACCATGACCACCGAGCCGCCGGACTCCACCAACGCGGGCGTCAGCAGCCGAGTCAGGCGCAGCGCCGCCAGCACGTTGACCTCGAAGCTCGACCGCAGGTCGGCCAACTCGACCTTCCCGAGACCGCGCATCGGCGGCATCTCGAAGGCGTTACTGACCAACACGTCAACGCGGCCGTACTCGGCGAGGGCGGCCCGCACGAGCGCGGCGCTCGACTCACCGTCGGTGAGGTCGGTGGGTACCGTCAGGGCCCGCTGACCCGCCGCCCGTACCTTTCCGGCGACCTCGGTGAGGAAGGACCCGGTGCGGGCGGCGAGCACCACGTCGGCGCCGGCCTGCGCGGCACGCACCGCGATGGCCTGGCCCAGCCCGGGGCCGACCCCGGCCACCACAACGACCTTCTCCGCGAGCAGCACGGCTCAGCCCAGCATCCGGGCCGCGGTCGCGGCCTGCCGGGCGGCGATGCGTTCCTGCCACGCCGCTCGCCCGATCGGCTCGTAGTACGGCACCTGCTTGGGTAGGTCATCCACCGCGACCACCTCCACCCGCGGCCCGTCCGCGGCGGTCAACGCGTGCGAGAGTCGCTGCCAACGCAGCTGCACGTAGCCGCGATCGTGGCCCGTGCACTCCAGCCAGTTCGCCACCCCCGGGTCGCGTTCGCTGATCACGTACCGGATCATGCCGTCCGGGTCGATCCGGGCCTGGGGCACGGTGAGGCTCGTCTGGTGGTTGCTGTAGTCCAGCGAGATGTACCACATGCTGCCCAGCTGGATGCCCTGGTAGGGCGCGTCGGAGACCCGCACGGTGATCACCATGGCCTGGTCCTCGGCGAGCTGGTAGTGGCCCACCGAGGAGTACTGGGTCGCCAACCCGCCGGGGGTGAGCCGGGGCGGGGTCAGGGTGTTCACCGGCAGGTTCAGGTAGAACCGCTCGGCGAACGCGAGGAAGGTGTGAATCCGACCGGTGAGAATCTTGCCGGCCACCGCGTAGCGTTTGGCCAGGGTCTCCTCGGTCAGCGGCGGCGGTGTCCCGCCGATGGTGTCGGGGCGGTGAATGCGCAGCATCCCGGGGCGTTCGGCCGCCCAGTCGCTGAACACCTCGCGCACCACGAGCATGGCCGAGCCGGGGGCGAGCGGGAACGCGTTCGGGCCGGAGAGCCCCGGCCCGAACCGAATCTCGAAGGAGCCGTCGGCAGCGACTTCAATCTCGCGGTCGTCGAAGGCGGTGAGGCTGCCCGGGACGTTGACCGGGGAGTAGGAGCCGTCGAGGACCTGGAAGCTCAGGTCGGCGGTGCTGCCCCGGCGGCCGGTCACCACGTACTCCGCGTCGTCGTGGAGCCACGCGTGAAAGTAGAGGGTGTCTGGATTGTCGAGGCCCATCTTCGTGTACGGGCCGGTGGAGCGGACGAAGTAGGGAAATTCGCGGTCGTAGGACCAGGCCATCTGGATCGAGCTCCGGATGCCACCAGCCAGGTAGTCGTAGCCCTCGAGCAGGTCCTGCTGGCCGCGGACGTGGGCCGCCTCGGCGATGACCCGCTCGGCTTCCGCGATGGCGTGGGAAAACGGCTGAGTAAGCACGACACCAATAATAGAACGTGTTCTACTTTTTGGTCAATGTGGTGCCGAGAACGGAACCTCTTCGGCACCACACGGTGCAATTTTCATGAGCACTTGCCCAGCCCCGCTTGACCGAGCCCATAGGGCCACCACCCCCTAGCGCAGCCCTCCGAGGTGGACCAATCTCTCCTCCGCCTCGGCGACCAGATCCGCCAACACGTCGACGACGGAGCGCACCTCATTCATCCGACCCACGATCTGCCCCACCGGCATCGGAACGACCGTCGGGTCATCAGAATCCATCAGCCGGCTGTGCGCCGACGCCACCAGCAGATTCTGGAGTGGCATCGGCAGCGGTCGGGGCGCCCCCTCCTCGCTCCAGGCCTCGGTCCACCGATTGCGCAGCAGCCGGGCCGGCTTGCCGGTGTAGATCCGGCTGCGGACCGTGTCCGCCGACCCGGCCCGGAGCAGTGCCGTACGCAGCGCGGAGCTGCTCTGGTATTCGGCCGTGCCGAGCCAGACCGAGCCCATCCAGACCCCACCCGCACCGAGCGCGAGCGCCGCCGCGATCTGGCGGCCACTCCCGATGCCCCCGGCGGCCAACACCGGCACCTGCTCACCGACCGCGTCCACCACCTCCGGCACCAGCACCATGCTGGCGATCTCACCGGTGTGGCCGCCGGCCTCGTACCCCTGCGCGACCACCAGATCGACCCCGCTCGCCACGTGCCGGCGGGCATGATCGGCCCGGCCGGCCAACGCGGCCACCAGCACCCCCCGCGCGTGCGCCTGGGCGATCACGTCGGGCGGCGGCGAACCGAGCGCATTGGCGATCAGTCGGACCGGGTGCGTCAGCGCCACCTCGACGTGACTGCGGGCCACCGAGTGCAGCCAACCGAGCACGCCGGCCTGGTGCTCGCCGTTGCCGCCGAGCGGCGGCACGCCGAGGCGCAGCAGGGTTCGCTCCACGAAGTCGCGATGCCCCGCCGGAATCAGCCGGTCGAGATCAGCCGGGGCACCCTCGGCCGGCTCAGTGCTGGGCATCACCACGTCCACCCCGTACGGCCGGCCTTCGGTCTCCCCGTCGAGCCAGGTGAGGACCGCGTCGAGCTCCTCCGGGTCGTTGAATCGCACGCAGCCCAACACGCCCAGTCCGCCGGCCCGGCTGATCGCCGCGACCACCTGCTCCGAGGGGCTGAAGCCGACGATCGGATACGCGATGCCGAGCTGTTCACTCAGCTCAGTCCGCATGGCTGACCTCCTCGGCCGGGTGTTGTTCCGCATGCCGCTGCGCCCACTTGTAGTCAGCCTTGCCGCTGATCGTGCGCGAGATCTCGGCCACCAGCCAGATCGACCGTGGCACCTTGTAGCCGGCGATCTGCTCCCGCAGGTGCGTTCGCACCGCCGCCAGGTCGAGCGTGCCGCCGGCCCGGGGCTGGATCAGCGCCGCCACCCGCTGCCCGAGCCGCTCGTCGGGCACCCCGACAACCAACGCGTCGAAGATGTCGGGGTGCGTCTTCAACGCCCCCTCGACCTCCTCCGGGAAGACCTTCTCACCGCCGGTGTTGACACAGGTGCTGCCCCGACCGAGCAACGTGATGGTGCCGTCGACCTCAAGCCGGGCGAGGTCACCCGGGAGCGCGTACCGCACGCCGTCCACCTCGATCAGCAGGGCGGCGGTCTTGACCGGGTCCTTGTAGTAGCCGAGGGGGAGGAAACCGCTCTTCGCCAGCCGCCCCTCCCCGCCCGGCGGCACCGGCCGCCCGTCCGGGCCGAGCACCACCGTGTTCGGCCCGGGCGTGACCCGCGGATCCTGCACCGCGCCACCGGGCACCTCGGCGACCACGCCCAGCCCGATGAAGCCGGTCTCCGACGCCCCGATCGCGTCGGTGACCAGCGCGTCGGGCAGCAGCTCCAGGTACTGCCGCTTGACCCCCGGGGAGAAGAGGGCGCCACTGGACGAGACCGCGGCCACCGACGAGCCGTCGTAGCCACCGGCGGCGTAGGCCTCGATGATCGGGCGGGCCATCGCGTCGCCGATCAACACCAGCACGTTGACCCGGCGCCGCTCGACCGTCCGCCAGACCTCCTCCGGGTCGAAGCGCGACAGCAGCACCACGGTGTCACCGGCGAAGAGCGCGGCGAGCACCGCCCACTGCGCGTTGCCGTGGATCAGGGGGGCCATGCAGAGGCGTACCATCGGGGTCCCGCTGGCGCCCCGGGCGGACTGGGCCCACTCGTCCTCGAGCGGAATGCCGGTCATGAAGTCGACGCCACCGCCGAGCGCGCGCCACACGTCCTCGTGCCGCCAGAGCACCCCCTTCGGGTAGCCGGTGGTGCCACCGGTGTACAGCAGGTAGAGGTCATCCGCCGAGCGCTCGCCGAAGTCCCGCGCCGGGTCGCCGGCGGCGAGCGCGTCCGCGTACGGCACGCCGCCGTACCCACCGATCTCCTCCGCCGAGCCGTCGGGTAGGGCCACCACGGTGTGCGGACCGGCGGCGCCGGCCAGCACGGTAGCGACTCGGGGCGCGAAGCGACGGTCGTGGATCAGCGCCGACAGCTCCGCGTCGGCGAAGAGGAAGCGCAGCTCGTTCTCGACGTACCGGTAGTTGATGTTGACGATCGCGGCGCGCAGCTTGTAGACGGCGATCATGGCCACCACGGCCTCGATCGAGTTGCCAGCGTAGAGGCCGACATGGTCACCGGGGCGCACGCCGCGGTCACGGAGGAAGTGGGCCAGCCGGTTGGCGCGCTCCTCCAGCTCCGGGTAGCTGATCGCCTGCTCGCCGAGGAACACGGCGGGACGGTCACCGAAGGCGTCAACCGCATGTTCAAACAGGTCTGCGATATTTGCCACCATCACTTAAAAGTAGAACCTGTTATCGTCGCTGACAAGCCTTGGAAATCGTCGAAGGAGGCGCCCGTGGAATCGGCAGCCGACCAGCCACACGCACTCGTGGAGCAACGTGGACAAATACTGATCGTGACGATGAACCGGCCACGGGTCCGCAACGCGCTCTCCCCCGAGATGCTCGCGATCATGCGAGACGCCTGGGACCGTGCGGACGACGATCCGGAGATCCGAGCCTGCGTGCTCACCGGGGCCGGGGGTGCCTTCTGCGCCGGCGCCGACCTCCGCGCGATGACCCAGTCCCACCCCGGTGACCGGTTCAACGGCGCCGACCTCTCCCGGATCGACGCGCTACTCAAGGGACGGCGACTGACCAAACCGCTCATCGCCGCGGTGGAGGGGCCGGCGGTGGCGGGCGGCACCGAGATCCTCCAGGCAACGGATCTCCGCGTGGCCGGGGCTAGCGCCCGCTTCGCGGTCTCCGAGGCGTGCTGGGGCCTGTTCCCCCTCGGCGGCTCCGCCGTCCGGCTGGTACGACAGATCCCGTACGCCGTCGCGGCGGAGATGCTGCTGACCGGACGCCAGTTGGGTGCCGCCGAAGCCCGGGACGTGGGCCTGATCGGCCACGTGGTGCCGGACGGACAGGCCCTGGACAAGGCCCTCGAACTGGCCGGGATGATCGCCGCGAACGGCCCGTTGGCGGTGCAGGCGATCCTGCGCACGATGCGGGAGACCGAGGGCCTGGCCGAGAACGAGGCGTTCGCGCTGGAGGCACCCATCGGCACGGCGGTGTTCCGCACCACCGACGCCAAGGAGGGCCCGCGCGCCTTCGTCGAGAAGCGCACCCCCCAGTTCCACGGGCGGTAGCCAGGTCAGATCGCGCGCTGCTGCGCGGCCCAGTACGGGTCGCGCAGCACTCGCTTGTAGAGCTTGCCGTTCGGGTCGCGGGGCAACTCCTCGACGTAGTCCACGCTTCGGGGCAGCTTGAAGCGGGCCAGCCGGCCGGTCAGGAACGCCAGCAGCTCGCTGGTCAGCTCCGGACCAGCCGTCACCCCCAGCTCCGGCTGCACCACGGCCTTGATCTCCTCACCCCACTCATCGTGCGGGATGCCGAAGACCGCGACATCCGCTACCGCCGGATGAGCGGCGAGCTCCCCCTCGATCTCGGCCGGATAGACGTTCACCCCACCGGTAATGATCATGTCGCTCTTCCGGTCACACAGGTAGAGGTAGCCATCGTCGTCGAGGTAGCCGATGTCGCCGACGGTGAACATCCGGCCGCGCCAGGACTGCCGGGTCTTCTCGGCGTCGCCGAGGTATTCGAAGGTCGTCTCACCCATCTGCAGATACACCGTCCCGGGCTCACCTGTTGGCGCGTCGTTGCCATCCGGGTCGAGCACCCGCACCTGCGAGCCCGGCCAGGCCTGCCCGACCGAGCCGGGCCGGGCCAGCCAGTCCTGGGCGGTGATCAGGGTGCCGCCGCCCTCACTGGCGGCGTAGTACTCCACCACCACCGGCCCCCACCAGTCGAGCATCCGCCGTTTGACCTCGTGCGGACACGGCGCCGCACCGTGGATCATCATCCGCATCGACGACAGGTCGTACGCCGTCCGAACCTTCTCCGACAGGGCGAGTAGGCGACGGAACTGGGTCGGCACCATGTGGCTGTGGGTGACCCGGTGCCGTTCGATCAGCCGCAGCATCTCGTGCGGGTCCCACCGGTCCATCAGCACCACCGGATGGCCGAGCTGCAGCGAGATGACCGCGAAGTTCATCACCGCGGTGTGGTAGAGCGGTGAACAGCACAGGTGCACGTGGGAGTCGAAGGGTTCGAGGCCGAACAGCCCGAAGAACCAGAGCGACACCGGCGGAACGGTGTCCGGGTCGGCGCCGGTCAGCGGACGCCGTACGCCCTTGGGCCGCCCGGACGTTCCGGAGGTGTAGACCATCAACGCACCGAGGGTGCGCGGCGTGGGGCGGTCGGAGGCGCCGGCGCCGAGGTCGGCGAGCGGCCGGAACCCGGGAACCGCGCCGGCCACGGCGAGGCATCCGTCGGCCGGGATGCCGGCCTCGACGGCGGCGGCCACGGCCACCTCGGCGAATCGGCTGTGCGCGACGAACGCGCGGGCACCGCTGTCGCGCAGAATGTAGGCGATCTCGGCGGCGGTCAGATGCCAGTTCAGCGGCACCGAGTACAGCCCCGTCTCCAGGGCGGCGAACTCGGCGGCAAGCAGGTCGGCACCGTTGGGCAGCAGCATCGCCACGGTGTCCCCGGGCACCATCCCGAGCGCCTGGAGGCCGCGCCCAATCCGGTCGGCCTCGGCGGCCAGCTCGCCATATGTGACGACCCGGCCATCCGGGTCAACGACGGCGATCCCATCTGGATCCTGACTCGCGATGTTCCACAGCCCGATGCCAGTCATGGACCCGACTCTATAACGTGTTCCACTTCCTGAACAGCAGAACGGGAGCGACCTTGATTCACCTCGATAGAACATGTTTCACTGAACCTTGTGGATACCGCCTCGGCGCCCCCGCTTGCCGCCCCGCTGGACATCGCCTTCGACTACACCCGCTCCCTCGGCCCGGTCCTGGGGCGATTCATGACCGGCCTACGCGACCGTCGAGTGCTCGGCGCCCGCACCGCCGACGGCCGCGTCCACGTTCCCCCGCTCGAATACGATCCGATGACCCACACCCCGGTCACCGAGCTCGTTTCCGTCTCGCCCACCGGCACCGTGACCAGCTGGACCTGGACCGACCGGCCGCTTGACGGGCAGCCCCTCGACCGACCGTTCGGCTGGGCACTGATCCGGCTCGACGGAGCCGACACCGCGCTACTGCACGCCGTCGATGCCGGCACCCGGGAGTCGATGCGGACCGGCATGCGGGTCCGCGTCCGCTGGGCCGCGGAGCGATCCGGAGACATCCGCGACATCGCCTGCTTCGAGCCCGGCCCGGGCCCACCCCGCGCGCCCGACGACACCACCGGCGGCGATCCCGGCAGCGCGCCCGGCACCAACAGCGATCCCGCCACCAGCGGCGATCCTGTCATCGGCATAGTGACTCCGATTCGGCTCTCCTACACGCACACCACCTCCGCCGAGGAGAGTCGATACCTGCACGCGCTCGCCGAAGGACGGCTGCTCGGCCAGCGCTGCCCGGCCTGCCGCAAGGTCTACGTACCGCCCCGGGTCTGCCCGGCCGACGGCCTGCCGACCGAGGAGGAGGTGCCGGTCCGCGACCACGGCACGGTCACCACGTTCTGCGTGGTCAACGTTCCCTTCGCCGGGCAGCGACTGGAGCCGCCGTACGTGGTCGCCCAGGTCCTCCTCGACGGTGCCGACATCCCGATCCCCCACCTGATCCTCGGCCAGGCCGGCGACGTCCGGATGGGCATGCGGGTGGCCGCGGTCTGGCGGGACCCGACGACCTGGACCACCACCCCGGAGAACATCGCGCACTTCCGTCCCACCGGCGAACCGGATGCGCCGTACGAGTCCTACCAGGAGCACCTGTGAACCCTGCCGTCGCCGTCATCGGCTTCGCCCAGGCACCCTGCCGACCCTCCGCGGGGACCACCAGTGGCGTCGAAACCCTCGTCCCGCTCTTCCACCAGGCCCTGTCGGCGGCCCGCCTTGACCGGCGCGAGGTGGAATTCTGGTGCTCCGGCTCCTCGGACTACCTCGCCGGCCGGGCGTTCTCCTTCGTCAACGCGATCGACGCGATCGGGGCGTACCCGCCGATCTGTGAGTCGCACGTGGAGATGGACGCGGCCTGGGCGTTCTACGAGGCGTACGTGAAGATTCTGGCCGGCGAGGCGGAGACCGCGCTGGTCTACGGCTTCGGCAAGTCCTCGGCCGGCCTGCTGCGCCGGGTACTGGCGCTCCAACTCGACCCGTACGTGGCCGCGCCGCTCTGGCCCGACTCGGTGAGTGTCGCCGCGCTCCAGGCCCGGCTCGCCATCGACGCCGGGCTCGTCACCGAGCAGGCCATGGCCGAGGTGGCGGTCCGCAGCCGGGCCGACGCCAGCACCAACCCCTACGCCCAGGTGTCCGGGCAGCCAACCGTCGACGAGCTGGTCGCCGCCCCCTACGTCGCCGACCCGCTCCGGGCACACGACTGCGCACCCGTCTCCGACGGCGCCGCCGCACTGGTGCTGGCCGCCGGCGAGCGTGCTCGCCGGCACCGGGAGCAGCCGGCCTGGATCAGCGGCGTGGCGCACCGGGTCGACCCGCAGGGCCTCGGCGAGCGGGACTTGACCACGGTGCCATCCGCGACCGCCGCGGCCGAGGCGGTAGCCCTACCGACGGACCTCGACGTGGCCGAACTGCACGCCCCCTTCACCCACCAGGAGCTACTGCTGCGCACGGCACTCGGCCTCGGCGACCGGGTCCGGATCAACCCGTCCGGGGGTGCGCTCTGCGGCAACCCCATGTTCTCGGCCGGGCTGGCGCGCATCGGCGCCGCCGCCGAACAGGTCATGACCGGCCGGGCCCGGCGAGCGGCCGGGCACGCCACCAGCGGGCCGGCGTTGCAGCAAAACCTCATCTGTGTGCTGGAGGCGAGGTCATGAGACGAGCAGCCGTGCTGGGTACCGGGCAGACGCAGCACCAGACACGCCGTACCGACGTGTCGATGGCCGGGCTGTGCCGGGAGGCGATCGACCGCGCGCTAGCCGACGCGGGCGTCGACTGGCCGCAGATCGACGCGGTCGTGCTTGGCAAGGCGCCGGACCTGTTCGAGGGCGTGATGATGCCGGAGCTGTTCCTCGCCGACGCGCTGGGAGCCGCCGGGCGCCCGTTGCTGCGGGTGCACACGGCGGGCTCGGTTGGCGGCGCCACCGGGGTCGTGGCGACCAGCCTGGTCCGGGCCGGCGTGCACCAACGCGTACTCGCGGTAGCGTTCGAAAAGCAGTCGGAGTCCAACGCCATGTGGGCGCTCTCCATCCAGCCGCCCTTCACCGCGCCGATCGGAGCCGGGGCCGGTGGCTACTTCGCGCCACACGTCCGCGCCTACATTCGACGCTCGAACGCACCCGAGCACGTCGGGGCGATGGTCGCGGTGAAGGACCGGCGCAACGGTGCGCTCAACCCCTACGCGCACCTGCGCCAGCCGGAGATCACGCTGGAGTCGGTGCGGGCCTCGCCGATGTTGTGGGACCCGATCCGGTACGACGAGACCTGCCCCTCCTCCGACGGCGCCTGCGCGATCGTGATCGGCGACCAGGCGGCAGCCGAGGCGAGCGAGCGGCCGGTGGCCTGGATCCGGGCGACGGCGATGCGCACCGAGCCGACCTACTTCGCCGGCAAGGACCACGTGAACCCGAGGGCCGGCGCCGAAGCCGCCCAGGCACTGTGGCAGGCGGCCGGGATCACCGACCCACTCGCCGAGGTCGACGTGGCGGAGATCTACGTGCCGTTCTCCTGGTTCGAGCCGATGTGGCTGGAAAACCTGGGCTTCGCCGAAGCCGGACACGGCTGGAAACTCACCGAGTCGGGCGAGACCCAGATCGGCGGACGCCTGCCCGTCAACCCGTCCGGCGGGGTGCTCTGTTCCAACCCGATCGGCGCCTCCGGCATGCTGCGCTTCGCCGAGGCGGCCAGGCAGGTCATGGGACGGGCCGGCGAGCACCAGGTGGCCGGAGCGAAAACGGCGCTGGGTCACGCGTACGGCGGCGGGTCGCAGTTCTTCTCGATGTGGGTCGTTGGCGACACCGCGGGTCGGTGAAGTAGGTACAGGTTCCAATACGATGGGGAGGTCCAGATGAACACCTTCAAAACCCTGTCCCTCAGTGCGGCGATCGGCGTGGCGCTCGCCGCCCTCGGCATCGCGGCCACCATGGCAGCCCTCAGCCCGACCGCCGCCGAGGTCGCGAGGGAGATGGCCAGCGAGGAGGACTTCGACCCAGCCGCCCCGCCCGCCTTCTACGGCACCCGCTGACAGCTGCCCGCCACTGTCGACCGGCAGCGGCAATCCGCCGGCCACTCCAGCAGGACACAACGGAGCCGCCTACGCCTGCGGCCGGATGGGCCAGCCGAGGAACCGGTCGAACAGGTCCGGAACGTCACCGGTGGTACTCGGGTTGAGTCGGTGCAGGTCTTCTATGGCCTCATGGAGCAGGCCGGCCAGATAGAGAAAAAGACTGACCCGGTCGTCGCGGTATTCGGAAACCAGAGCGAGCCGCGCCGGCCCACAGGGCCAGGGCTGACCGCACCGTCGGCACAGCCAAAGTGGACGCAGCGGTAGATGCTCCGATGGCATCAGCCGCTTCACCTTTCGAAGGCAATCTCCGGTACCGCTCACCGTCGTTCGCACTTCCGGGCTTGCTGCTCGAACACCATCCGCCACACGTGTGTCAGCAGAGGCTGATCGACTGCGTCCGACCGTACCGGCGGAGTCGCCGTAGTCCCCCGAGACAGCTCGCCTGTCAGGGCATACCGCGAAACGTACACAATCATGGCCGAACCTGATCCGGTCCGGTCGCCACGAGGACCGGAACGAGTTCCTGCCGGTATGTGGATCCGCACTCTGACCCAACGGACGACACTGGCCCATCCGATTCTGAGTCAGACGAGCTGTCGTCGGCAACGTGGTCGCCGGCATCGACCGGATCCATCTTGCTCGTCATACGCACTGGTTCCCTCCGCATCGTTCTTGGGGCTTGAGGTGGCGCCGGGGCGGGCGGGCAGTGAGGACGGCGGCCTTGCTGTGCCGCTTGGTGCCATCGGCCAGCACCCGCCCCGGGCCATGCCTCTACGCAACCGTGGATCGTTGTGGGACTCCAGCGCGGCAACTGCGCAAAAGTGGCGCACCCGAGTTGCGCGGTGACTGCTGAGCTGGATGAATGGACCGGAAAGCAACCACCGCGGAAGGAACGGCGCGTGGCGGGCAACCGGAACCGGCTGGCTCAGTGCCGAAAGTCGGTCGGGCTAAGCCAGGAACGGCGTTCGACGCGAGTTGGCGGCAGCTGTTGGCGAATCCGCGACCCTGATGGGCCAGCTCGTCTGGGACGCCTCTCAACGCCGCGACCACGCCGCCAGCGCCGCTTACTTCGACCAGGCAATCATCGCCGCCCAGGAAACGCGGAATTTCGTCACCGAGGGCAATGCGCTGCTGCCGCAAAGCTTCCTCGCCCTCTACGGAACCAGGCACCCTACCAAGGGCTTGGCGCTGACCAGCAGGGCGGCGCAGGTCAGCTATGGCGAGAGTCATGTCATCGCCGGGCTCGCCCACCCTCATCACGCCGAGGCACACGCGATCCTTGGCCAGGACCGGGATTGCTCGAAAGCCCTAAGTCTGGCGGAGAGGCATTTCGGCGCGGCCGACCAAAGTGATCCGGCTGATATCCTTTCCGCTCCCAGTCAGTTCGCACGGCTCGAAGGATGCTGCTGGCTGTTCTTAAACAAGCCCGAGAAGGCCCTTGCGGCGTTGCAGAATGCCCGGAAGTTCAGCCAAGTTCAGCGGAAATCCACCGCAGTAATTCTCGGAAACCTTGCCCTGGCCAGCATCCTCCGCCGGGACCTCGAGGCCGCGACCTCATATCTGAGTCAGAGCATCGATGTAATCGAGTTGAATCGATCCGGCGGTGGCCTCGAGCTGGCCTTCACCGCCGCCCGGGCGCTGCGTCCCTGGTGCGCCAAACCGGCCGTTCAAGACGTCAAGGATCGACTTCTCACCCTTATGACCAGCTAGGAGAAGCAGCGTGACCAACCCCGACGACCTCGACCAGGCGAAACACTCCATCCGGCAACGCGTCTGGGATCTCCTTGAACGCGGCAACGCCGCCCCGTCCGGCGTGCATGGTCACATCCCCGACTTCGCCGGGAAGGAACAAGCCGCAGCTCGCCTGGCCCAGCACGACCAATGGAGGAACGCCCGTGTCATCAAGTGCAACCCCGACCGCGCCCAGTTGCCCGTTCGGGTGCAAGCGCTACACGCAGGCAAACTGCCCAGAAGCAGACGCCCCTCAAGCCAGGAACCGTCGCAAAAACAACTATTCCTAGGAGGTGTGCAGCCCTCCTGCGGAATCGTCACACCACACCCCGATGCCGCTGGTCAGGTGTGGGAGCAGCCACCGGCTTCACCAGGCCGCAATCATATGCGGTGATCACAAGTTGCACCCGGTCGCGGGCGCCAAGTTTGCTCAACAGATGCGATACGTGAGACTTGACAGTCTTGACAGCGATGGTGAGATGCCGGGCAATCTCGTCGTTAGACAGCCCCTGCCCGATGAGGCCCAGCACCTCCACCTCCCGGGACGTCAACTGTTCGAGCCGGGACCGCACTGGGCCGGCAGGGCCGGTGGGCCGAGCGCCAACGTAGTGCTCGACCAGACGCGCCAGGATCGATGGAGCGAATAGCGACTCGCCGTCACACGTACGCCTGATGGCATCCAGCAGATCCTCGGGCCGGCTGTCCTTCAGCAAGAAGCCAGCTGCTCCGGCGCGGAGCGCGTGAAAGACGTACTCGTCAAGGTCGAACATACTCAGGACCAACACCCGGGTGTGCCCGAGCTCGGGTAGTCGGCAGATATCTCGGGTCGCGTCAATGCCGTCGAGCCGCGGCATCCTGACATCCATCAACACGATGTCGGGGGCCAAGGTCTCGGCGGCGGCGATCGCCTCCATCCCGTCGCCGGCTTCTCCAACCACGGTGAGATCGGGTTCGGAATCGATGATCATCGCGAGGCTCCGTCTGAGTAGGAGCTCGTCATCAACGACAACGACCCGCAGCGGTGGCGCTGACGCAGTCATACCGTCCCTTCGGGCAGGGTGACCGCCAAGCGAAACCCCGCGACTTCCCCACGCTCCTTCGCGCGCGGCCCTGCCGTCAGGGTTCCCCCCAGGCTGCTGACCCTCTCCCGCAGACCGACGAGACCAAGGCCGGCGCCGGGTCGAACGACCCAGGCCCGACTCGGCCCTCCGTCGTCAACCGTCACGCACACCGCGGCTGGGGTCCGCGTCAAACCAATTTCTACAGTAGTCGATCCGCAGTATCGGGCGCTGTTGGCCAACCCTTCGCGAACGACCCTGCAGATCGCCACCTGGATACCCGGCGACACCACGCCGAGATCCCCCTGAGCCAGGGTGACATGTAGACCGGCCCGCCGGGCGCCCTCAATGATGGCGGGCAGGGACGCCAGTGTCTCAGTCGGATGGCGGGCAGGCAGGCGGTCAACCTCCCGAAGCGCATCCATCATTCGGCGGAGCTCCGCCGTCGCCGTCCTGCTGATGGCCTCCACATCCGCAATAGCCGCCAGCAACACCTGATCGTCCGGCTTGCGCGCATGCAGGTGGGCGGCGGCGGCTACTCGTACAGTGATCATGCCCAGACCGTGAGAAACGATATCGTGCAGGTCCCGGGCCAGGTGCAGACGCTCGGCGAGTACTGCCTCCGCGACATCCCGACGCGCCATCGCCGATTCATGCTCACGCCGCTCGACCAGCAAGCGGACTATCGCCCAAGCGGAGATTGCCGCGAACATTGACAGCAAGACAGCCACGAACGGCCAGGTAAGTCCGAGCACGAGAACGGCCACCAGCACGACAAGCAGCATGCCGGGCGGCAGCAGCAGCCATGACCGTCGGAGGCGGTACCAGCTCTCGGTCATGCGGCGCAGCCTACCGTTCCGGTCTCGGTGCCGCCCGTGCTCGACGTGCGAATGCGAACCCTCCGGGTAGCCGGTGTCAGACCACGGTCCGACGGACTCAGGGCCGAAGAGCGACCCTCAAGGCCGACCACGGCCCGATGCGCGCCGGCGAACACCTTGATTCAGTGGATACGGCGAACGTCATCGTGCTCGCCGCAATGTCCACGGATCGCTCAGGAGGGTCGTTGTACAAGCGTGTGGTAGTCGCGGTCTCGGGTGCGCTGTTCTCCCTGATGGCTTTGGTGGCGGTGATAGTCACCGATCTACACGACCGAGACTTTCCACAGGCCATAACTGCACAGAGCAGGCTGGGCCTGGACTTCGGAGAGTCGCAGTTCAGCGACAGGGAGGCGTTTTCGGTACTGACGCAGTTGGACGCCGACTTGAGCCTGGGCCTGCTACGGATCGCACCGGACCTGATCGGTGACGGTGACGGTAACGGTAACGGTAACGGTAACGGTAACGAGCAGATCTTCGTAGCACTCAACGACGGAAATCTGCCCGCGACGTTCCACTCGTTCAGCGGCGTCGGCACGGCACGGATTGTCGACCGGGACCGGCTGACCAACTCTTCACCGGACGGTTCGTACCTGGTCACCGGTTCTCTCTCGGGGCTGACAGAGTTGGAGAGCCGGCTGGCCGGCAAAGGCGTACGGGTGACGCGCACCGATGCCTCTGTGATCAGCAGCCTCGGGTTCGTCCTGCAGGAGGGTGGCTTCGCCGTACCCGTCCTGGCCGCCTTCGCCCTAATCGCGACGCTGGCGCTGTTCTGGTTGTCGATGAAGGCGCGCAGCCGCGCACTCAGGGTGCTCGCCGGATGCCCCACGCTACGCATTCAGGCGCAGGATCTGGGCGGGTTTGCGGCCGCCCTCCTCCTCCCAGCAGCCGCTGTCACCATCGCTGCCACCAGCTACGTTGGCCTCGCTCGTGGTTGGCTCTACATCGACGTCTTCGTCAAGGTGCTGGCGGGCGTGGAGGGCACGGTCATCGCGGTAGCGCTCTTCGTTGCCCTGATCATGTCGGCCTCCGCCTGGCCAAGCACGGCGATGCTCGCTACTCGGCAGCCCGCGGTGAAGAGCCTTCGTTTGGCGGCCGTGGTCCTCCAGGCACTGACCTTCCTGCTGGTGGTAAGCACCGCCGACCCGGCCTGGTCGGCATATCGCAACTCCTCCGCTCAAGCCGCGGAGATGGCACAGTGGAAGAACCTCGCGAACCAGGTCACGATACAGCTCGGGATAAGCGACGATGAAATGACCAGCCTCGAACCGTTGATCGGCAACCTTGTTGAAGACGGCGAAAAGGCCGGAATGATCGCCTCCTCATACACCTTCCACAACGAGACATGGGGCAGCGGTTTCGGTGACTACTCAGCAGTTTCCTTCGTAAACCAGCAATGGCTCGACCTGACGACCATCAACGCACCGGCAGGGGCGCTGACGCCGGTGCCGTACCAGGACGTGAGCGGCATGCTCTCCCGGGAGTTCACCGATACGTTCTCCCTGCTGTCGAGAGGGAAGCGACCCGGCACGGAGGTCCTGTCGGGATTCGAATATCTGCAGCCTGCCAGCGGATTCCGGCTACCAGTCGCCCAGGGTGGCGGTGGAGATCTCCACTTCTTGGGCAATGTTCTCGTCGCCATCGTGCCCTCCCTGCACCAAACCTTCAACGACCGAAACCTAACTTCCATGCTCTCGACGAGAAACGTTCTGTTCACCGGCGTGGCGGCAACCCAGGATTTACTCGAGCGCAACGGCCTCTCTGCCGGGGCACTGGTCGGCCAAGGGGTCGAGGGCGACCTCAGTATCGTCTACGTCGCGGAGCGAGGGATCCTCCGAGCACAGTTCATGGCATATATGGCCTGGCTGATGAACCTCGCGCTCGCCGCCCTGGCCGTCGCCTTCACGGTCGCGACCCTGATCAGCGCGCTTATCACCGCCCTACTGCACGTAAAGCGCGACTTCCCCTTGCGGCTGTCCGGCCGCCCGTGGGCGCAGATCCTACAAAGCCGGGTGATGAGGGAGTCGCTGGCCGGATCGGCACTCATCGGTCTCGTCGCGCTATTTCAGAGGCCGGACAACATCGCGGCACTGCTGGTAGCCGCGCTGTGCGGGATGATTATCGTGCCGCTGGGGCACGTGTGGGCCGCGAGTTGGTTTTTCTCCGGCGTCAGCAGGCGGCGAATCTGATGGGAATACCGATGCAAATTGAAACCCAAGGTGTCTCCGTGGTAATAGGTGGACGTTCGGTGCTCAATAATGAGTCCGTACGCTGCGAGCCCGCGACGATGACCGCCCTCGTGGGTCCAAGCGGGTCAGGAAAAACAACTCTGCTGCACTGCCTCGGGCTGCTACTCCCGGTCAGCCAGGGTCAGGTTCTGATCGATGGCAAGGATGTCACAAAGTACGGGTCGGCGGCGCGGCGTCGATTCTGGCGGGACCACGCAGCATTCGTACTGCAAGACTACGGCATCATGGAATCAGAATCTGTTGCCTTCAACGTAACGATGCAATCGAGCCAGCTGGGCAAGCGGGCCTCCGGGGACGTACGGCGACTGGCGCAGATTCTCGATCGGACTGGGCTGGCCGACCGGCCAGATGAGGCGGCCAGCCACCTTAGTGGTGGTGAAAGGCAACGACTCGCCATAGCTCGGGCCATCTACAAACGAGCCGCAGTAGTATTCGTCGATGAACCCACTGCCTCGCTGGACTCCATAAACCGGCGGAAGGTCATCGATTTGTTAACGGAGTTTGCCACCAACGGCTGCACAGTCGTCGCGTCCACGCACGACCCGGAAATGATCGAAGCGTGCAACAAGCATCACGAAATTGGGAGCGGACCGGCTGTCGCGTAACCCTACCGCCAGGCCATGCGGCTTCTCACCCTCATGACCGCCAGCACCAATACCGGCGCTGCCGTACCCATAGCCGGTCAAACCCCTTGCTGAGCGCGTCGCGCAGGCGCTCGGCGACGGCCCGACGACTCGTCAGCTGGCGGGCCGGGGCGGCTGTTCGTCGATGTATGCCGGGGTTGACTCCAACACGGTCTCCCACGACCCTGCGCAGTGCACCACCAAGGCCGAATCACCTGGGTGGCACTGATGACGTCAGTGCCATTCATGAGGGTTTCTCTTCATCGGGAGAGGCCCTGATGGCGATCCGGTAGGAGCGGTAGTGCCGGGCGGGCCAGCCAAGGAAGCGGTCGAAGACATCCGCGGCACTGCCGGTGTCGCTGGGATGGAGCTGGTGCAGATCCTCGATCGCGTCGTGCAGACAACTGGCCAGGTAGAAAAAGAGGCTGACCGGGCTGTCCCGGTGCTCCGTCAGAAGGGCGACCTTCGCCGCTCCGCACGGCCACGGATGGCCGCATCGGCGGCACCGCCACAGCGGCCGCATGGGCAGATGCGGCCGGGGCAGCCCGGCGCGGACCGCCCCGGCTGACCGCTCTGGCGGAGCCAGCGGCCGTAAGGAAGGGCGTTCCGCCGGCTCGGACGATTCAGCGTCCGCGGGGCAGCCTCCGTCGCTGTTCATCGGGGATCGCGCTCCCGTGCCTGCCGCTCGAAGACGATTCGCCAGACGTACGTCAGCAGCGGCGGATCGGTCGGTCCCGGCTGCATCGGCAAAGCCGAAGTTAACCGAGGTCGTGGCAGGTCGCCGACCGTTGCGTTGCGTGAAATATAGACAGTCATGACCGGACGCCACTTTGACTCGCTGTGTGAGTGCGGTGGGCTTGTCGACACGCCGGCAAGCCCACCGCCACTGGCCGGCGACCGGGAGCAGACCGCCGGCCACCCGCTCACGCAGCCCTGATAGCAGTACGCGAGCGAGGAATCACCCGTGCGGTTGACGGAGTGCCCGGTGGGGACCATTTTCGGTGCGTTGGGTCGTATTCCGACCCGCCGCCGTAGGGCACGTCCATCTGAAGCTCCCTGGTGTGACATTGCCGCTGGCCCGTCGGCGCGCCATGGCGGTCAGGACGGTCCTAAGCCATTCGCCGACGTGTTTCTGGCCTCTACGATCGCTGGCGGCACCGCTTGGAGATAGACCCAGCGTGGTTGGCCACGGTGGGTCTCACCATGACCGTCTTAGGTCAATACGAAGAAAACGGGGGCGGCCATCGTTACGAAACTTGGTTCAGAGAATGTGCCAGCGACGGAGTTCCGGCCCGTCGTCAACAAGGCCCGTGATCCGGTGGTGCACCTCGTCGGCGGCCTCGGTCCCAGACCGGGACTTGCGAGCGTTGGTAGCGATCATCTGCAGCTCACGAAGCTGGCACAGTTTCTCGAACCCTGGCCAGGATGTGGCGTCCCAGCCGTAGGCTGCGGTGAAGTCGGCGAAGGCATCCGCGCCTGGTGGGTCGAACCGGCGGCAGTGGACAGCCACGGTTGCGATGTCCCACTCCCGGGGTCCGACAGCGGCACCGTCCCAGTCGGCCAGTACGGGCGTGCCGTCGAAGTCGCGCAGCGCGTTGCGGATCTGGGGATCGGACTGAATCATGCTCGTGCCTCGGGGAAAGCACATCGCTTCCCAGCTGGCCGTCATTGCTTCAAGCCGACACATCAGCAGATCCCGTTCCTTGTCGTTCAGGATCTTCGCGCGGGTGACGGACCGCTCGATGCTGCGGATCGGTCGGAGTACGGGCAGTGGCACCGGCGGAGCCGGCAGGGCGTGCAGGTCTCGGAGCAGCGTTCCGAGCTCGGAGACGGTGATGCGGTTGTCGTACGCCGGGTCCAGCCGCTGCCAGACCGTGACGACGTGCCCACCCACCCGCAACGGCTGGACCAGTCCTGGGTGAAGGCCCACGGTGGGGAACCCTCGGTCCACCAGCCAGTGGACCACCGCCACCATCCCGCGCACCCGTTCGAGGCCATGGTCTCCGGGGGCGATCTTGATAACCACGTCACCGACTGCGTACACGGCGTTGGTGTGGTGCCGCAGCAGGGTCGCGTCCAAGTCGTGGTAGCCAAGGCGACGACATACCTCGGCGAGCACCGGCCGGGTGCGCGCCTCGACGAACATGGGGCTCCTAGGGACCGGGTGCTGCTGTGGTCCCAAGCCTACGGGCGCTCTCGCGGCAGGCCCGCACATAGTCCGTAAGGACCGCGACCTCACCAGGCCGGCTCTCCTCAGGGATCGCCCTTGTCACGTCGGTGGCCCTGGTCAGGATGATTTCGGTCCGTTGCGCCTCGGGTAGGTCCGCGACAGCATCACGCGCGGTCACCGCCGCTTCGGTCGCTCGCCGGTCCTGGGCAAGGCACATCGACCGATCCAGGGCGATGAGCGCCGCATCAATAGGTACGGCCGGAGCCGCGCCGTAGAGCCGCAACGCCTCTTCCTGGATCCGATACGCCTCACCCGTGTCACCCAGCCAGGTGTAGGCACCGGAGAGGTAGAACAACAGCCGCTTCACCGGGAACCGGAAGGCCACGTCGGTGTCCTCGTCACCAGCCTGATCGAACAGCCGACGCGCCTGGTCAATTGCCGACTCTGCCTGCTCCGCAGCACCGATTCGGGCCAGCGCACGCGCCCGGCCTGCGGCTGCCAAGGCAGCAGGTGACGATGCGATGGATGTGACCGCCAAAGCTGCGTCAGCCAAAGCAACAGTCTGGGTCGGGTCCCCGAAATAGTACGGCAGCATCGCCGCTTGGGCCCGCACCAACACCCTGAGACGAGCCTCCCCACTGTCGTCCGCCGCGTGGATCGCCGTGCCATACCAACGCCGAGCCTCGGCCGCATCCCCGAGCCGCATCATCGCATCAGCGCACATCGTGGCCAGCAACGCCGCCACCCCGGAAATCCGGGCCTGAACCGCCGCCGGCTGCCGCCGAAGGGACAGCATCTGAACCTCCCGGCAGTCGGCAGCCAACAACGACAGCATGACCTGAGGCGAGGCCGACGGGTAAAGCGTCATGTGCTCGCTTGCGGACTCCTCAATCAACTCAAGTTGCCGAGGAGCGACACTTGTCAACGCCAAAGCCTCGTCCAGGCCAAGCCGTAGTCTCGCCAGGCCGCCTACCTCCACGCTGGCGTCCGCACTTGCCAACGGACTGTGTGCTCCGCTATCCGCGGCCACGACATCGGAGTCCCCACCCACGCGGGTGCCCGCGTCCCGGCCGAGTCCCATCGCTGGACGCGGGATGCTAAGGCCGACCGCGATTCGCTCCAGCACCTCGTAGGCCGTTACCTGACGGATGCCCTTGGCGATTTCCGCCGCACGGTTCGACGAAATCCCCACGAGAGCCGCAATCCTGCCGTAAGACACGCCCCGAGCGTGCAGGAAACGGAAGACCGCGGCAACGTCCCGCCGCTGCAGGAATTCACCGATCGGGCGGCCGTTCCAGACTCCCGACCTCCACCACTCGGGATTCACCTGCGAGCCCACAATCACCTCCGATCGAACAAGTACCTATCGTCAGCACCACGCATTCACACCATCACATCAAGTCGGGACAGGTCGAGTCGCTGGATGCCCCACAGGATCGAGACTGGTGACATCATCCGGAACCCCCACCGTGGGCCCTCACGGTGCTTCAGGAAGGGCTACCGACGCACATCCAAACCATCGATCTGTTCCTGCCCGGACCGCGTCAGAGTGTCGACTAACTCTGACGCCACCTGCTCCGGCTCGGCCAGGCAACGCCATGCCGGCACCCGACGGACCGGTGTGGCACCACTGATGACATCGATTCGAGCGAGTACCCGACGTAGTCCCCGGCCCACGGGGTCGCCCGCCGGATCGTCAACGACGACGGCTAGCTCGGCAGCTCCGCGCCCCACCACGAGGTCAACAGCCCGGCCAGCCACGGGGACGTCGCGCCGCACGGTAAGACCGACGCTCCGAAGTGCCAGGTGCAATCGGTCTACTGGCACATTCGCGGTCCCTGATTGAGCATCGGCGGTAGCATCAGGGACCAACGCCAAGGCGGTCAGCAGGCCGCGTTGCCCCGACCACCACGACCGGTCACCGACCACGACGAGCTGGGATCGCGCCCTGGTGATGGCGACGTTCCACAAGTTGGTCTGGTGTACCAACCAGCCTCGGGTGCGGTCCGGAATGCCATGCGCCCCGATCGGTGAGACGACCATGATGTCCTGCTCGCTGCCCTGAAACTTGTGAATCGTCGCGCAGAGCACGTTGTCTGTGCGGCCGGCGTCGCGAAGGGCCGCGGCCAGGCGACGCTGGTGCGCAGCGAGCGGCGTGACCACCCCGATCGAGACATCGGGGTACGCCGTCCGTAGTTCCGTCACCTCGGCTACGACCGCGTCGATCTCGACCTGGTTGAACCCGGACCCGGTTGTGCCGCGGCTGAACTGGCCGGGCACGTGGCGCCAACGAACTGCGGGATCGGCCGCAGCGGCCAGTCGGGCAGGATCTGTCAGCACGGTTAGCCGACCCTGATAGACCTCCCGGTTTGGCACCTGCACGATGTCTGGGTGGCACCGGTAGTGCTCGTCAAGGAGGTACGTCGCGCCCGCGGCGGTGACGAAGGCGTCGTACGCGGAATGGGTGGTGTAGGTAAGCCGCCGGGCGGTGAGCCAACCGGTACTCAGGTCCGCGCGGGCCCGTTCCGTGACGTCGTCGGCCTCGGACAAGTCCACGACGGGTGCGAGCTGACGCGGATCACCGATGAGCAGTGCCCGCTTGGCGCGGTAGAGCATGGGCAGAATCGCAGGAATCGTGCACTGCGCCGCCTCGTCGATCACCACGAGGTCGTACAACGCGGGACTCCGCTTCAACCGCCGGGCGGACAGGGCGGTGACGGCCCAGCCCGGCAGCACCCGGAGTAGTTCTGGAAAGTAGGCCCAACTGTCCGACTGCGGCTTGGCCATCTCGTCGGCTCGGTCCTGCAGCAGGCGTACTCCCGCAGCCACCCTGCGGGCGATCTGGGCGCGCAGCAGGTTCACGCTGAGGGTGGGTCGCTCGGCGCCGATCAGGTCGGCCAGTCGCTGCCAGGAAGTCTCGATGTCGGGCAGCTCAGTGAGGAGCCGCCGGCTTTCCCGCCAGCGCAGCTCGAGCACCGCCCGCTCCGCGAGCGCCTCGACAGCGTGGCGATCCGCGACCTGGTACGACCGCAGCTGCCACCGGTACCACCAACCGAACCACCTACTGGCGAGCCCGCGGTCGGTCAGCCGGACGAGGTGTGCCAGGGCCCTGTCGTCGGCGGGCAGCGGTGCCACACCGTCGCCCGCATCGGCCCCACGCTCAACAGCCAGATCGGCGAGGTCGCGTTCGAGCAACCGCTGTTGGTCGAGCATCGCGCGGAGTCTGGCAGCTTCTTCGCCCAGGAGCCGCAGTTCGTGTCGGAGCGTATGGTCGTCCGACGTCGTGGGCCGCTCGCCCGGCGGGTACGCCGCGAGAATGTCGGCGATGTGCTTCGGCTCCTGCGTCCGGTGTTCCTTGTTGCCGGTGCGCATCAGCAGACCCGGGCCGATCAGGTCGGTCACCCGGTCGAGCACCGAGTCGACGGCCTGGTTGCTGGTAGAGCCGATCAGCACGCTCTGTCCGGCGGCGGTGGCGGTCGCCAGCAGGGCGGTGACGAGTTGACTCTTGCCGGTGCCCGGCGGCCCCTGGGCCACCGTCAACGGCTGGGACATCGCCGCCTGGATGATCTCTTCCTGCGCCTCGTTCGCCGCGCTCATCGCCACCGTCACGACTGGCGTAGCCGCGGCTTCGTCCGGGCGGAGAGCCAGCGCGCCCAGTGCCGTCCCCTGGATGAGCCGCGGATTCTTCACCATGCCCCGTAGATCGTCAACGAGCTGCCGCTGCGGCGACTCGGCAGCATCGACGGTGTACAGAATCGCGGCGTTCTGCACCCCGTTCACCGGTCCCGACCTGATGGTGCCGCCGAGCACCGCCGGGTCCAACTCCGTGACCGGTCTCAACCCGAACGTCTTCACGAGCACATCTACGGTGGCAGCGATGGCGGTCGGATCGCCGGGCGCGAATGCCTGCTCGACACGTTGCCGCAGTTCGTCGCCCTCCACCTCAGAGAGCTGGAACAGGTCGACGAGTGCGGCGCTGGGGCGGGGTGGAAAGGAGGCGTGCAGGACGTTGTCCGCGCCAACGGTGACATCGCAGACCAGGAGCGGAGCGAGCCGGAGTGGCTTCTGCCGGGCCGGCCGAACGGCGACGACCGGATAGCCGTATTGCAGTTCCCGGCCCTCGGCGCGGGCCCGAGCGGCGAGTTTGGCTGCCGACCCGGCCAGCTGCACGGGCGTAGCCGAGGAGAAAACCGCTTCGGACCCTGGTGGTGCCGCGACGTACGTCCCGGTCGCCCGCGGGTCGATGAACGATTGCAACACGGTTGAACGCTGCATGCAGTTGATGTAGTAGGTCACCAGGCGACGCCACTGATCCGCGTCGAACGGCGCCTCGTCCGTCGGGCTCGAAGTAACGGCGGTGACCTGCCGCCCCGCGGCGGCGGAGCCCGGCGCCGTCACCAGTCGGATCGGCTCGGTGACGCCCTCACTCGACTCAACCGGCGTGTGCTGGCGGCGCCGGGCCATCTCCGTCGGGGCGTACCGGGAGAGGTCGTTGGTGGTGATCCAACCATCGTCCGAGGGCCCCTCGGCCGCACCCCGTAGACCATTGAGCAGCACCTCAGTGAAGACGGACGGGTGGTCCGGCCCCTGCGCCTTGGACGCCTTCAGGTGCGTGCTCGACGTCAGGATGAAGGTGCCACGCTGACGCTTGAGGCGACGCGGCTCTTCCCGCACCCCGCCCCGGAACCGGTGCCGCGCCGTGAACGCGCCAGAGAAGCAACAGTCAAGCAGGACCACCTTCTGACTGGCCTTCGTGTCGTTGAGTAGATGACGCAGCATTCCGTCGGTGTCGAACGCGGTGGTGTGCAACTGCCCGGTGACCGTGTCGGTCGCGGCCAGGAACAGCGACTGACCATCACCGTGCAGCACCCCGTGGCCGGAGTAGTAGAGCAAAGCCAGGTCACCCGTGCGTCGCGCGCCGTAGAACTCCTCGACGACCTGACGCAGGTGTGCCGCTGGCAGGTCCAGTTCAGCGCGTACGGTGTCGAACTCCCCGGCACCGTCCAGCAGCGTCTTGAGCTGCGCCACATCCTGGCGTACCGAGGGAAGGGGTGCGAGCTCACTGTCCATCTGGCAGGTGGCGGTGCCGAGCAGCAGGGCGTGCCGTCCCATCAGAGACGGGCCCGTTCGATTGCGGCCCGCGCTGTTCTGACCAATTCATCGGTCTGGGCGTGGGTGGGCCGGTCGATAGTCATTTCGATGTCCCCGACTCGCAGGTGTACCCGGCGGCCGGTGTGACGCTGGAGGAAGCTCAGGACCACGTCAACCAGCGCCTGGACGTAGCCGGGGTCGGTGCCCGTCAGTACGGTTACCACGCCGAGCATCAGCTCTGCCGCGCCTTTGGCGTCCGGGTCGACAGCGGGGTTACCAACGCGCTCCACCGCGCCGCCGATCTCGCGGAGACTATCCGCCAGCTCGTCGGTCAGCTCACCGAGGACGAACTCGTCGTCGTCCGTAAGCGGCGTGAAATCGATCTGAACCAGGACGCGAGCCATCCAACCTCCTGCACGAGCGGTGCGACCAATCTACGGAATAGGTTCGCGTTGGGGCCGAGACTGTCGGCTTGCCGATCAAATACCGCCTACGCACCGCCCATCGTCCTCCTGTGTAGAGTTGAAAATCACTCCAATCGGGATTCCCAAAGATAGGCACGGTCGCCGTGCCGCGGGCACAGATGACCCAAACGATCCGCGGACCCGACCACACCGTCGCCTACGCGCCGGCACGGGCAACGCCTTTCGGGCACACCTTCGAAACATCCCTCAATGACCAGGTGCAGCTGGCCTCGCCGGCCCCGGCGGGCTTGACTGCCCGCCGGGCAACGCCGTCTGGCGGGAACATGCTCAAACGTTCGCAGAAGCGCACGAGGTCGCCAGGCGGGTGCGCACCACCAGGTCGTGCAGGGCGCCCACGGCTGCCGGGGCTGCGGAGTCGGGCAGCACCGACATGTCTCGGGCCGCCTCCAACTCGGCGCGAAGCCGCGGCACGTCGGCGGCGAGTCGCGGCGCAGCGCCCACGGGTAGCGGTCCCTGCTCGGCCTCCCGCTTGGCGGCGATGAGGTCGGGCACGTACGGCAACCCAGTCCCGAGCACGCCGAGGTCCGTCTCGAGGCGACCGGTCCGCATCAGGTGGATCCCGGTGAGCAGAACGCGCAGCGTGTACAGCGCGGGTTTGAGCTTCCCGGTCCTGGCGTACAGGTTCTGCTGGGTGGCCGCGAAGCCGAGGTAGTGGTGTGCATGGTGACGGGTGATCAGTTGTGGGGCCAGCGACGTGAGCTCGGCATGCACCGGGCTCGTGACGACCACCAGCGGCGACAGCACCTGCTCCAGGACGTACCCGTTGCGGCTGTTCAACAGTTTGGCGAACTTCAGCAGGTCGTGGCTGACCACGTCTAACTCGACACCGTCGCGTACGCCGGTGTACTGCAACGTCTGCGGCCCGGTGCGCAACCCGACCACCTCTGCTGGCGGCAGTAGGTGCGCACCGCGCAGATCAAGGTCAGAGTCGACGGACGCGAACCCGTACAGGTGCGCACCGCTGACGGTGGCGAACAGCAGCGGCCGGGGCAGCATGCGCGCGGCCTCAGCGGCCCACGGCGGCACTTCGGTGGTCACGACAGATTCCCTTCCCGTACGGCGATGAGCAGCCGATCCACGGCATCGCGGTCGGGCAGTTCCGGTAGCGCGGTGGCGGCCGCCGCGTCGGCGAGCTCGGCGAGCAGGTCCGCCGCCCAGGCGGCGACCGCTTTCCAGGGCAGCTCGCCGCGCCGCACCGTGAGCAGCTTGTCGCGCAGATGCCGCACGTCAACGAGGACATCCCCGGTACGCAGCACATGTGTACCGGCCACCAACAGCCGGATCATGTGCATGGCCTGCTTGTGGTTCGTCTCGCCGGTGCGATCGCGGCGGGAGGCCACCCGGTTCAGCTGATCCCGGGCGTAGCCGCCATACGTCTCGGCCACCCGCCGCGACAGGAACGCCTGCCGCGCCGCCAGCAACCGTTCCCCATCTGCGGTGATTGCCTCGACGAGCGGGGACCAGAGCACCTCCAGAACCGTCGGGTTGCCCTGCAGAGCAAGCAGGCAGAAGCGTTCGAACTCCCAGGAGAACTGCTCCGCCGCCGGCCCGTCAACGTGGGTGGGCGGCTTGTCCAGGTGCCAGAACGCGCGGGTCGGCGCCGCGAACACACCACGCCGGTCGTAGTCAGAATCCGGTCCGTGCAGTCCGTACGCCCGTGATCCGACCACGACGGAGAGGACGGTACGCCGCTCGACAAGCTCGATCACGCCCAGCGACGCTACCGCAGCATCACCCGGCAATGCATGATCTATTCCCGGCGGGACCGGGCGTCGCTGGAAGGGTAAACACCTCGCCGGGCGGAGCGGTGCCACGGGAAGGGAGCAACCGGAAATCATGGCGCACCACCCCGGATCCCACCCCCACCCCGCCCTGCCCCGGAGACTGCAGGCCAATGCCAACCGCAGCACGGTGCGTGCTGCGTGCTGCCGCCACCTCCCCCGCGCCAATCCCACCACGGGGCCTGGGAAACCGTCGCGAAGGCGAACCCCGGCGTCGGTCTCCCCGGTGGGGCAGCTCGACAGTCAGCAGCACGCCGCCGTCGCCGCCGCCGTCGCCACCACCGCCCGAACAGGTGACGCGTCGGGCGTGGCCCCGGCGGTTTGCCGATTCCGGTTGCCGGCCCGCAAACGGTGTTCGACACTTTCATCACGTATCCAATTTGAGGGGTTTGACATGGCTAGGTGTGATGTCTGCGGGAACGACTACAAGATGCCATTTCAGGTGCACATGGCCAACGGCGACGTGCACACCTTCGACAGCCTCGAGTGCGCCAACCACAAGCTCGCCATGAACTGCGAGCACTGCCAGGTCAGGATCGTGGGCCATGGCATCGAGGTCTCCGGCCGCTTCTACTGCGGCACCCACTGCGCCCGAACCGAGGAAGGGTCCCTGGCCGCCGACCTGCGCGGCACGTTGACTGCCCAGCCGGCCTGAGTGGGGCGGAAGGGGGCGGCAGGGCCTCAGTAGCGAATCCGCGTGTGCCGCCGCCCCCACCACCGCCGAGAACCACGACCGCCAGCCTTGCCCCGACCCCATCGGCTGGCGAACACCGCCTAGTTGTCCGCCGGGCAGCGGGACACCGCCATCGGAATCCCACGGTCGGAGCAGTCGATCTCGTACCAGGTGACTGGACCACGTCGGCAGGCTCGTACCCAGCAGGCCGCTGCCCCAAAACCAGGCGGTAAGGATGTCACGGTGGGAAGCGCCGGTAGGGATCGCGCACACCCGACCCTGGCGAGTCCTCAACATCGCGCTGGTCGTCTCGTTCATCAGCTGGATCGACATCGGTGCCATCACCGTGATGTTGCCCTCCATCGACGAGGCGCTCGGCACCGACGACAACGTTCTCCAATGGGTCGTCTCCGGCTACTCACTGATGTTCGCGCTCGCCCTCGTCCCCGCTGGGAGACTCGGCGACGCCAAAGGCCGGCGTCAGGCCATGCTCATCGGCCTGACCATGTTCGTCGGAGCCAGCACGTTGGCAGGACTGGCCAACTCCGGCACGGTGCTGGTGATCGCCCGGCTCCTCCAGGGCGCGGCGGCGGGCGTCCTCGCACCCCAGATCACCGCCCTCGTGGAGCGACTATTCCCCCCCGCGGAGCGCGGACGCCCCTTCGGCGCGGTCGGTGCCACCTCCAACGCGGCCACCGCCGTCGGCCCACTGATCGGCGGCCTGGTCATCGCCGGGGGCGGAGCGGACCATGGCTGGCGGCTCGTCTTTCTGATCAACGTCCCGATCGGGATCATGGCGGCGATACTCATCTGGCGTTTCTTTCCGAAAAGGCCGCTTCGTCCCCAGGCCGACCGTCGCCACGACGTGGTCGGGACGCTGCTGCTCGCCCTCGGGATCATGTTGGTGATCCTGCCCGCGCTGCAATGGCAACAGTGGATGGGGTGGCTACCGTGGCTGTTGGTGCCAGCCGGGCTCGGCGTCCTCGTCGCCTTCCGATCCTGGGAAACCTCCACCATCCGGCGCCACCCGCCGGTCTTTGACTTTCGCCTGTTCACCCACCGGCCGTACCGCCTGGGGCTGCTGCTCGGGTTCCTCTTCTACGCCGGCTTCGTCTCCCTACCGCTGATCTTCAGCTTCCACCTGCAGTACGGGCTCGGCACCAGTCCACTGAACACCGGCCTGACGCTCGCACCGCTCGCGGTGGGCTCCACCCTCGGCGCCGTGCTCGGCGGACGCTACGTTGGCCGGCTTGGCCGTGCCCTGCTGGTCATCGGACTCATCATCGTCCTGGTGAGCCTCGCCATCATGACCGCTCTCACCGGCTTGCAAGGGGGCGCCTTCTCGGCCGCGACCGTGTTCCCGCTCTTCCTCGCCGGAATCGGCAGCGGCCTCGTCATCACACCGAACAACACCCTGGCGCTAGCCCAGGTGCCCAAGCCCGACGCCGGCAGCGCCGCCGGCATGTATCGCACCATGCGACAGATGGGAGCCGCGGTGGGGCTGGCAATGATCACCGCCACCCTGCTCGCGGCGGTGGCCGCCAACGACGGACGCTGGTCGATCGCACTTCGCTACGCACTCGCCGTGGAGATCGGCATCATCGTCGCCGCCCTCCTCATCTGCCTCGTCGACATCCTCGGCGAGCGCCGCGACGAACGGAAGCGCGCAGCGCGGACGAGCCGGTAGCGCAGAGCGTGGTGGACCTCGTTCAGCCGCTGCCCTCGCGGAACTCAGGAGTCGACCCGAGTGGCGGTTGCTGGTCCGGGCCCCCGGGACCGCCCCCGACGCGCGAGCACGAACCCGGCCCCGGCGGCGAGGAACCCCACCACCAGGACGCCGATCGGCAGGTAGCGACCGAACAGCTGCAACTGCGCCCGACCATCTTTGGCCTGTTCGATCACCGCGTCGGCGGTGGCATCGTCGTACTGGAAGGTGGCGTTCAAGATGACCACCGGCGGCCCGACGTCTGGCACCAGCTCGTGATGCTGCTGGTCGCGGTAGCCAAGAATGCCACCGGTCATCGGCTCCACCCAGAGCGTGCGGGAGGCGCGGTAGCTCATCGTTGCGCCTGTCGCCTCCGGTGCCAGGAAGCCAAGCAACTGGGCCAGCGCCTCCTCGTCCATGTCGAGGCCCCGCTGCGGGATGGTCTGTTCGAAGCGGTACGTCTCCAGGCCGGCAATCTCCTCCACGCCCTGGTACCGCATCGGCAGCGACTGCCGCAGGGTGCTGTCAAAATACTGGTAGGTCTGCTTTTTCGTATCGAAGGGGAACAGGTACAGCTGCCCGCTGTACGCGATGTTCCCCGCCTTGCACCCGGTGGCACCCAGCTCCTCGGCCACTACGTCGTTGTAGCACTGGCCCTCCCACTCGGCGGCGGCGCCGGACACCCGGTCGAGGGCGATGCGGCTCTCGGACCGCTCGACCGGCAGGTCCCGATCGACCCAGTCGGTCGCTTGATACACGTTCCAGATGAGAGTTTCACCCGCGAGGCTTCCGGTGAGCTCTGCGGCGGTGTCGTTGTCTGGCTTGATGCCGGTGGCCGAACGCAGAGTACCGGTTTCGACGGTCACCGCGGGGTCACCGTTGGGCAGCGTCCGGGCGCTGACGAAGGTGGCTGATGGCGCGACCACCACGATGTCTGGCGGTGTCACATCGTAGGGCACCTGCTTGAGCGCCGGCACGATCAGCCATACCAGGCCCACGGCTGCGACAACACAGAGTAGCCCCAGACCGAAAAGAGCCGCGCCGATTTTCTGTCGCATCAGCACACCCTCCCTTTAGGTGAAACTTGTTCTAATCTACTGCCACTTACCCAGCAGGGAAACCCCTCAGCAACACGCCATTCGCCGCACCGTCATCCACTGGCGCCAATACCCGCTCCCGCGTAGTCTGACCAAGCACTTGCTTGGCCAACATCGTGCCCGGGAGGTCCCGATGATGCCGTCGATCCCAGCGGCCCTGCACCGGGCGGCGCGTGAGTTCAGCTCGGCGCCGGCCCTGGTGGAGCCCGGCGTTGCGCAGCTGAGCTACGCGGAGCTCCGCGCCGAGGCGCGGCACGTGGCACGGGCTCTGATCGCCGCCGGGCTACGCCCGGGCGATCGGCTCGCACTCTGGGCACCGAACTCGACGCAGTGGGTGCTGGCCGCCCTCGGCGCGAGCTACGCGGGCCTCACCCTGGTGCCGGTCAATACCCGGTTCACCGGGATCGAGGCGCTCGACGTGATCCATCGAAGCGGTTCCAGCGGACTCGTCGTGGTGGACCCGTTCCTCGGCACCGACCGACTCGCCACGCTGCGAGCCGCCGCGACGGCGGAGGGCAAACAACTCCCTCGCCTGGTCGTGCAAGTGCCCTCCGGTTGGGAGGAGTTCGTATCCCGGGGCGGGTCGGTTCCCGAGCTGGAGGCCGACGCCCGCGCCGCCGCGGTCAACCCCGACGACCTGAGCGACATCCTGTTCACCTCGGGCACCACCGGGCGCAGCAAGGGGGTGATGAGCGCGCACCGGCAGTCGGTGGCCGTCGCTGCCGCCTGGGCCGATATCGCCCGGCTGACCCCCGACGACCGCTACCTCGTGATCAACCCTTTCTTCCACAGCTTCGGCCTGAAGGCCGGCATCCTCGCCTGCCTGGTCAGCGGGGCCGCCATCGTGCCGCAGGCGGTCTTCGACGTACCCCGGGCGATGGCCCTGATCGCGGACCAGCGGATCACCGTCCTACCTGGTCCACCCACCCTCTACACCAGCCTGATCGGTCATCCCGACGCTCGGCGATTCGACCTGTCGAGCCTGCGCCTGGCCGTGACCGGAGCGGCCACCGTGCCACCGGCCCTCGTCGATCAGATCCGCACGGAGCTCGGCGCGGACGTGCTCACCGCGTACGGGCTGACCGAGGCGGTGGTTGCGACGATGTGCCGGCCGGGCGACAACGCGCAGACCGTGGCGCAGACCTCCGGACGCGCAGCGGCCGGATTTGAGATCCGCATCGCCGACCCGGGCGGCGAGGTCCTGCTGCGGGGACCGAATACGATGCTCGGCTACCTCGACGACCCGGCCGCCACCGCGGCCGCCATCGATGCCGAGGGATGGCTGCACACCGGCGACATCGGGCATCTTGACGAGCGCGGCTACCTGACCATCACCGACCGGCTCAAGGACATGTACGTCTGCGGCGGTTTCAATGTGTATCCGGCTGAGGTCGAGCGGGCGCTCGCGCAGCTTCCGGGAGTGGCCGAGTCCGCGGTGATCGGTGTGCCCGACCCACGGCTCGGCGAGGTCGGGAAGGTCTACCTGATCTGCCGCCCGGGTCACTCGCTCAGCGCGGCTGAGGTGATCGAGTTCTGCCGGAGCCGACTCGCCAACTACAAGGTGCCGCGGTCGGTGGAGGTCCGGTCCGAGCTACCGCACAACGCCTCGGGCAAGATCCTCAAGTATCTGCTCCGCGCGGAGAGTTGACAGCTGCCGAGGCGCGCTAGATCCAGTCGGTGTGCCGGGGCCACGCCAGCAGCGTGTCGACCACCTCGGGCGGCTCACCAGTTGGCATCGGCGCGAGGGCGCGGTATCGGCCCTTGAAGAACAGCAGCGGACGGTCGTCGCGGCACTCGCCGAGCGCGGCCACCCGGCCCACCACAATCGCGTGGTCGCCGCCCGGATGCACGGCCTCAACCCGGCAGTCGGCCCAGGTCAACGCTCCGGTAAGGATCGGCATACCGGCCGGGGAGGGAGCCCAGGCGACATCGGCGAACTTGTCCGCGCCCGTCGCGCCGAAGACCCGGGACAGCGGCCCGTGTGCCTCCGCCAACACATTGACACCGAACACCCCGACGTCGCGGATCCGTTGCCAGGTGGTGGAGCCCGCCTGCGGGCAGAACAGCAGGAGCGGTGGGTCCAGCGACAGTGGGGCGAAGGCCTGGCAGGCGAACCCCGCCGGGCCTTCGTCGTCGAGCGTCGTGATGACGGTCACGCCAGTGCAGAAGTGGCCGAACACCCGCCGAAACTGCTGGGTGTCCACCACGGCTGCGGCGGTCACCCGACTCGCTGGAACTGGTGGCCCCACACGCTGTGCGCGGTCGTCTGCCGAGCGATCCAGGTGCGGTCGTCCACGGTGTCACCGTCGGTGCCGTACTCGATGTCGAACCCACTCGGGGTGCGCAGGTAGAACGAGATCATGCCGTCATTGGCGTGCCGGCCCAGGGTCGCGACCATCGGGGTCTTGTTTCGGGTGCCACGATCCAGGGCGCGGCCGACGTCATCGATGGTCTCGGTCTCGATCATCAGGTGGACCAGGCCACTGGGGGCTGGTATCGGAGCCAGGGCGACGCTGTGGTGTCGCGGGTTGCAGCCGAGAAAGCGCATCCAGAGTGGTGTGTCGCTGGGCGGCAGGCCGATGGTCTCGGGACGCAGTCGCATCGAGTCGCGCAGCCGAAAACCGAGCACCTCGGTCCAGAAGCGGAGCCCGGCGGCGTCGTCGAAGGTCGGCAGCACCACGTGCCCCATGCCCTGCGCACCGGTGACGAAGCGGGTGCCGTACGGGCTGTGCGCCGGGCGGCTGTCGAGCTCGGCCCCGCAGTAGAACTCCAGGCGGTTACCGGAGGGGTCGTCGACGCTGATCATCTGCGCCACCCGACGGTTGGCCAGTTCGTCAGCCTCGGCCGTCTTGATCACGGTGCCGGCCCCCTCGAGGACGCCGGTCAACTGATCGAGCGCGGCGGGATCAGCCAGCTCCCAACCGCTGGCGGCCAACCGGTCCCGCTCGCCGGGTACCACCACGATCCGCGCGGGCAGGTCGTCCATGCGGAGATAGGCGGCCTCCGGGTCGGGGCCACGGCCCTCGGTCATGCCGAGCACCTTGACGCCAAACTCCCGCCAGGCGGAAACATCGGTGGCTTCCACCCGGAGGTAGCCGAGGGATCGAATGAGACTCACGGGCGGTTTCCTTCCAGGAAATCAATGGCGAGGCGATTGAACTCGTCGAACTTCTCCAGGTGTGCCCAGTGTCCGCAGCCACCGAAGACGTGCAGTCGGCAGCGGCGGATCAGCTTGAGCGCGACCAACGCTCCATCGAGCGGGTTGACCCGGTCCTCCCGCCCCCAGACCAGCAGGACCTCGTTGCGCAGCCGGTGGGCGTCGCGCCAGAGCAGACCCTCCTCGTAGAGATCCGGATCGGCGAACGAGGCGCCCAGCGCACGCATGCCGTGCAGGGCGCCTCGGTCGGTCGCGGCCCGCATCCGTTCATCGATCAGCTCGTCGGTGACGAAAGACTGGTCGAAGACGAGCGTGCGCAGGAACTCGGCCAGCTTCTCCCGGCTGGGTCCGGGTGGGGCGCCGAACGAGGTGAGCCGCTTGACCCCCTCGGTCGGGTCGGAGGCGAAGACGTTGAGGCTGAGCCCGCCGGGGCCCATCAGCAGCAGCCGGCCGGCCCGCTCCGGATAGCGCAGGGCGAACCGGACCGCGGTGCCGCCGCCGAGCGAGTTGCCGATGAAGTCGACCCGGTCCAGGCCCACCTCGTCGAGCAGGGCCGCGAGCCGGTCGGCTGAGTGCGTGAAGTACTGCCGGCCACTCGGGCAGCTCTCGGACCCGCCGTATCCCGGTTGGTCAACGGCGAGGGTGTCGAATCGCTCGGCGAAGACCGGGATCGTCCGCCCGAAGTTACTCCATGCCGAGGCGCCGGGCCCGCCGCCATGCAGCAGCACGACCGGGTGTACGCCCACCGGCCCGGCCCGGTGATAGTGCAGCCCGGCGGCGGTGGCGTCGATGATTGTGCTGGTCGTCATGGCGTCCTCACACCATCGCATCCGCGATGGACAGGCCGAACTCGCCGCTGCCGTACATGGACAGGGCACGTTCGGGATCGTTGATGGCGTGTACCCGGCCGGCGTGTGCGTCGCGCCAGAAGCGCTGGATCGGGTGGCTCGTGTAGATCGCCCGACCACCGGAGTTCTCGAAGAGCCGGTCCGCGGCCTGGATCGCCAGTTCCGTACCCCGGACCTGGTTGCGACGCGCCCGCAGGCGCAGCCGCATCGGCAGCTTCTCCCCCGCCGTGACCAGTCCCATCAGCTCGCCCATGTCGGCGGTGAGGGTGAGCCAGGCCGCGTCCACGTCGGCAGCCGCCCGGGCGACCCGCACCTGCGAGTACGGGTCCTCGGCGGCCCGAACCCCGGCGTAGGCGGCGCGGACCCGCTCCCGCATGTGGCGCACGTGCGCCTCGTACATCCCGGTCGCCATCCCGATGATCGGGGCGGTGATCGTGTACGGGAAGATCGAGCCGTACGGGATCCGGTAGAGCGGCCCGGGGTTGCGCTCCTGACCGGGGCAGACGCACCGAGCCGTGTCGCCGAAGCTGAGCGATCGATACGCCGGGACGAACGCGTCGGAGACGACGATGTCGTTACTACCGGTGCCCCGCAGCCCGATCGTGTGCCAGACATCCTCGATCGTGTAGTCGGCCGCGGGGAGCAGGAACGTGCGGAAGTCGGCGGGGCTGTCGTCCTGGCCGGGCACGATGCCACCGAGCAGGACCCAGGTGGCGTGGTCGCATCCGGACGAGAAGCTCCACCGTCCACTCACCCGGTATCCCCCGTCGACTTCTTGGATCTTGCCGGTGGGGGCGTAGGAGGAGGACATCAGGGTGCTGGGGTCAGCGCCCCAGACGTCCTGCTGGGCCCGTTCGGGGAAGAGGGCCAGCTGCCAGTTGTGCACCCCGATCACCGATGCGACCCAGCCGGTCGATCCGCAGGCGCCGGCGATGTCGCGGACGCAGCTGAAGAAGACCGTCGGGTCGGCCTCAAGTCCGCCACACCAGACCGGCTGCAGCAGCCGGAAGAAGCCGGTGGAGGCCAGTGATTTGAGGTGCTCGGCGGAGAGTGTCCGGCGATCCTCTGTCTCCTGGGCCGCCTCCCGCAGGACGGGTAACAGCTCCCGCACCCCCCGTGCGACCAGTTCGGCGCCCTCCATGAGATCCCCTCCGGTGGCTTGGCTGAGGAACGTGACGATCCCTATAATAGAACACGTTCTACTTCACGGCTACTACGCGACCAGCGGGACCTTTAACACGTTCCATCACAACTGAGGAGCGACATGACCAATGTCGAGGCAGTACGCACGATCGACAGCGGGGTTCTGCCCACCAGATTTGCCCGCGGCTGGCACTGCCTGGGCCTGGCCGACTCGTTCCGCGACGGCAAACCGCACGCCGTCGAGGCGTTCGGCACCAAACTCGTGGTTTTCGCCGACTCGACCGGCACCCTGCACGTGCTCGACGGGTACTGCCGCCACATGGGCGGCGATCTGACGATGGGCACCATCAAGGGCGACGAGATAGCCTGCCCGTTCCACGACTGGCGCTGGCGCGGGGACGGTCGCTGCACCGCGGTGCCGTACGCCCATCGCGTTCCGCCCCGCGCCCGTACCCGCTCCTGGCCCACCTGTGAGGAGAACCGCCAACTGTTCATCTGGAACGACCCACAGGGTGCTCCGCCATCGCCGTCCGCGGCGATCCCACACATCGACGCCGCATTCTCTCCCGAGTGGACCAGCTGGACCTGGGACTCCATCCGGATCGATGGCGCCAACTGCCGCGAGGTCATCGACAATGTTGTCGACATGGCGCACTTCTTCTACATCCACTTCGCGTTCCCGACGTTTTTCAAGAACGTGTTCGAGGGCCAGGTAGCCGCGCAGTACCTGCAGACCCGGCCCCGGCCGGACGTACCGACCGCCACCCGACAGTCCGGGGAGGCGACGCTCCGCTCGGAAGCCGCCTACTACGGCCCCTCCTACATGATCGACTACCTCTTCAACGACTACCACGGCATCGAGATGGAGTCCGTACTGATCAACTGCCACTACCCCATCTCGGCCAACTCGTTCATGCTGCAGTGGGGCATCATCGTCAAACAACTACCCGGCCTCACCGCCGCGCAGGCCGACAAGGCGGCGGCGAAGTTCGCGGCCGGGATCGGGGTCGGCTTCCAGCAGGACGTGGAGATCTGGAAGCACAAGAGCCGGGTCGACAACCCGCTCCTCTGCGCCGAGGACGGCCCGGTGTACCAACTCCGCCGCTGGTACGAGCAGTTCTACGTGGACGTTGAGGAGGTCACCGAAGACATGGTGGCCCGCTACGAGTTCGAGGTCGACACCAGCAGGGCTGTCGAAACCTGGACCGCCGAGGTGGCGGCCAACCTCGATCGACAAGCCGACTCCGCGTCATGAACCGCACCGACCCGCCCACCGAGCGGCAGGAGTATCTGATCGGCGGCTATGTGGAGCTGTCCTGCGCCCGCTGCGCCGCCCAGGTCCGGGTACGCAAGTCGAGCCCGCAGCAGACCAGCGTGCAATGGAGCACCAAGGCCACCCGCCGATGCCCCGCGCTCACCAGCGGCGAACAGCGGCACGCACCGGTGCCCACCTGCCCCGACCTGCGCACGAGCATTCAGCACGCGGTGCGTACCGGAAGCCTGGGGGTGGCGTGATGTACCACCGGCTGCGCGTCATCGACGTGATCGAGGAGACGCCCGATGCGCACTCCCTGGTCCTGCGCGTGCCACCCGAGCTGACCACCGAATTCGCCTACCGCCCCGGCCAGTACCTCACCGTCCGCGTGCCGCACGGCCGGGGGATCGTGGCCCGCTGCTACTCGTTGTCCAGCGCTCCGTACACCGAGACGGACCTGAAGATCACCGTCAAACGGGTACCCGGCGGGCCGGCGTCGAACTGGATCTGCGACGACATCCGTGCCGGAGCCAGCCTGGAGCTCATGCCACCGGCCGGCTCGTTCACCCCCGACTCGCTCGACGGCGACCTACTCCTGCTCGCCGGCGGCAGCGGCATCACCCCGGTGATGTCCATCATCAAGTCCGTACTCGCGGCCGGTCGCGGCCGGCTTGCCCTGCTGTACGCGAACCGCGACCAGCACTCGATCATCTTCGCCACCGAACTGGCCGCGCTGAGCGAGCTACACGGCGACCGGCTGAGCGTGACCCACTGGCTGGACAGCGAACGCGGCACCCCAGATCCCGCCACGCTGGCAAACCTGATCAGCCCTTATGCCGGGTGGGAGACCTACGTCTGCGGTCCGGCGCCCTTCGTCGTGGTAGCCCAGGACACGCTACGGCGCGCTGCCGTGCCGGCTGACCGCATCCAGGTCGAACGCTTCGAGGTCGAGCGGCGCACGGCTGACGACCGCGACGCCACCCTCGAAGTGGAACTCGACGGCCAGACCCACCGACTGCCCTGGCCGGCCGGCGTCCGCCTGCTGGACGTGCTGATCGCAGCCGGGCTGAACGCACCGTTCTCCTGCCGCCAGGGCCAGTGCGGCGCCTGCGCCTGCCGACTGCTGGACGGTCAGGTCGACCTCGCGCACAACGAGATCCTGGAGGAGGAAGACTTCGCCGACGGCTACATCCTCGCCTGCCAGGCCCTCGCCCGGAGCGACGAGGTGTCGGTCACCTACTACTGACCAGTCCACCAATCGCCGCCCCGGTCCCGAGCGGCGGTTGGCGTGACCCGGCCGTCAGTCGCCGCGCTCCTGGCCTCGGATCGCCGCGCTTCGGCCCGCCCGACGGCCCGAGAAGACACAGTCGGCCAACGACAGCCCACTGACGTAGTTACGGGAGCAGATGCCCACCGCGGTACGGCCGGCGGCGTACAGGCCGGGTACACCCGCGCCGTCGGTACCCAGGGCCTGCCCGCTCTCCTCGTCCACCCGGAGGCCACCGAGGGTGAGCATGGGTGCGGGCGCGAAGAGCCGGGCCCGCACCGAGACATCGACCAGCGAGTACGGCGGGACGGCCAGGGGCCGAACCTGGTCGACGGGCTTGCCGGCCGGGTCGGGGCCAGCCGCCTGATAGGCCGTCAGGGTCTCGACCAGCTGCTCGGGATTCACTCCGGCGCGGCGGGCGACCGCCGCTGGTGTCGCCCCGGTGACCTGGCCAAAGGTCAGCAGCCACCGGGCCTGCAAGCGCTGGAACCACAGCGTCTGGGCCCGCAGCTGCCGGCGGCACTCAGCGCGCAACGCGCCGTCGAGCAGCAGCCAGGCCCGCGCGCCCGGCGCGCGCAGGATCGCCTCGCCGACGGCCGCGCCGTAGCGGGACTCGTCGCAGAGCCGTCGGCCATCCCGGTCGACGAGCAGGCCGCCGAGCATCGCCGCGGGCGGGGCCAGGAATCGCCAGATGCTCATCCGGTCAAGGTGGTCGGTGGCTGCGCCAGCCGCCACGCCGAGCCGGATCCCGGAGCCGTCGTCACCGGGCGTGCCCAGCCGCAGCCCACCGCGGTACTCCGGCGCGTGGGTACGAAGCAGTTCGCGGTCGAAGACGAAACCGCCGGCGCAGAGCACGACACCGCCGGCCGCCCGGACCCGCAGCCGACGGCCGTACCGCCGCTCCAGCCAGGCGACTGGCCGGTGCAGCGCGCGCCCCAGGGCCGGCAGGTAGACACCGGGCCGAACCGAGCAACGGTGCAGGAGACGGTGGGCGAGCCGAACCCAGCGGGCGGCACCGTGCAGGGTCCGGCACTCGACTCCGGTGATGCGGCCGTCGGGGCCGGTGACGAGCCGCTCGGCCCGGGTCTGCGCGCGCAGCTCGACGCCCCGGTCGCGGGTGGCAGCGGCGAGCCGGGCCGCGAACAACCGACCGGAGGTGCCGCGGGCGTGCACCCGGTGGCCGCGTGGGGCAGGTGGTGCCCGGTGAGCGAAGGACGGCTCACTCCCGGAGTAGTACAGGTAGTGGCGATCGGTTGGATATGAGGTCTTGTATGGACAGAGACTCGCCTCGAAGGGTACGCCGAGGCCGGCCAACCAGTCGATCGCGTCGGCGCTCTGCTCGCAGAACCGGCGCAGGGTCGCGGGAGAGACGGTGTCGCCGACCTCCTCGCGCAGGTAGTCCAGCATCGCCTGGGGGGTGTCGGTGACCCCGGCCGCACGCTGCTGCTGGGTGCCGCCGCCGGCATAGATCACCCCACCGGACATCGCGGTGGTGCCGCCGCCGGAGAAGCGGTCGAGCACCAGGACGTGCGCTCCCGCGTCGGCCGCCTCGACCGCGGCGCAGGCCCCGGCCGCGCCGAAGCCGACCACCACGACGTCGGCCGTCTGGTCCCACTCCTCGGTCACCGCGCCTCCGTGGTGTTCCGCAGATCAACGTGGTCGGCTGCGCCGACCACGAGGCGGACACCGTCGCCGATCGGTGGTGGCGAGCCGGATAAAACTATAACCTGTTCTCGTGTCGATATCGGAACGAGAGTTCGATGTGGTCGTCGTCGGCAGCGGCGGTGCCGGCATGGTCGCGGCACTCACCGCGGCGCACCGGGGGTTGAGCGCGGTCGTGCTGGAAAAGGCCGAGACATACGGCGGTTCCACCGCCCGCTCCGGCGGCGGGCTCTGGCTTCCCGGCAACGAGGTGCTCGCCCGGGCTGGGGTCGCCGACCGGCCCGAAGACGCGCGCACCTACCTGGCGTACGTCGCCGGCGCCGACGCCACCCCGGCCCGGCAGAACGCGTTCCTCGCCACCGCACCGGAGGTGGTCGCCTTCGTCCGCGACCACACCCCACTCGACTTCGCCTGGGTGCCCGGCTATCCGGACTACTACCCCGAAGCTCCCGGTGGGCTTCCGGGCGGGCGCAGCATCGAGCCACTCCTGCTCGACACCCGGTTGGTCCGAGCTGACCTCGCGACCTTGGCCGCGCCCTACAAGGCAGCGCCGGAGGGGGTGGCGGTCACCCAGGTCGACTACCGGTGGCTGTCGCTGGGCCTCCGACATCCGCGGGCGATCCGCACCGTGGCCCGGCTCGCCGCCCGCGGCCTGGGCGCCCGGATCCGGCGCCGGCAGCTACTCACCATGGGCCAGGCGCTCGCCGCCGGGCTCCGCGCCGGCCTGCGCAACGCCGGCGTCCCGGTCCGGCTCAACACGCCGATGACCGACCTGCTCATCGAACGGGGCCGGGTCACCGGGGTTACCGCCCAGCAGACCGGCGCCCCGATGCTGTTCCACGCCCGACGAGGTGTACTGCTGGCCAGCGGCGGGTTTGAGCACAACCAGTCGATGCGCCAGGAGCACCAGGCGGGGATCGGCACGGAGTGGACCACTGGCGCGGTCACCAACACGGGAGACGGCATCGAGGCGGGCAAACGGCTCGGTGCCGCCCTCGACCTGATGGACGAGGCCTGGTGGGGGCCGTCGATTCCGCTCCCCGGCGGGCCCTACTTCTGCCTCGCCGAGCGCAACCAGCCCGGCTGCCTCATGGTTGATGCCAACGGCCGGCGCTTCGTCAACGAGGCGGCCCCCTACGTGGACGCGGTGCACGCCATGCGCAGCCCGGGGGTCGACCAACCGGCGTGGCTGGTGGCCGACCAAACCTACCGGGACCGCTACCTGTTCGGCGGCCGGGCCCCACGCTCCGCGCTACCACGGCGCTGGTTCACCTCGGGGGCAGCGCACCGCGCCGACACCCTGGACGACCTGGCCAACCAGATCGGAGTGCCCACGGCCGCGTTGACCGGCACCGTGCGCCGGTTCAACGAGTTCGCGCAGCGCGGTCGGGACGACGACTTCCACCGCGGGGACTCAGCCTACGACCGCTACTACGGCGACCCGCGGCATCGGCCCAACCCGTGCCTGGGCACCGTGGCCCGGCCCCCGTTCTACGCGTTCCGCATGGTCCCCGGTGACCTGGGCACCAAGGGCGGCCTGCGGACCGATGAACGGGCCCGGGTGCTGCGCCCGGACGGCACGGTCGTACCCGCGCTGTACGCGGCGGGCAACGTCAGCGCCTCGGTGATGGGGCGCAGCTACGCCGGCGCCGGTGCGACCCTCGGCCCGGCGCTCGTCTTCGGCTACCTGGCCGCACTCGACCTGGCCACGACGGCCGCCACCCCCACCCCCCTCCAGGAGGACTGATGCCCATCGACCCCGCCGTCGCCGTCGGCGCCGAACTTCCCGGCCGGGACCTGAGCTGGGACAGCACCGACGTACTGCTGTACCACCTGGCCGTCGGAGCTGGCCCCGACGAGCTGTCCTACGTCTACGAGGGCGCGCTGCGTGGCGTCCTGCCCACCTTCGCCACGGTGGCCACCACCCTGCGGGACACCGAGCCGCCCACGCTGACCATGCCCGGTATCGACATTGATCTGGCCCAGGTCGTCCACGGCCGGCAGGAGCTCGAACTCCACCAGCCGATCCCGGCGAAGGGCAGCTGTGCGGCTCGCTCCCGGATCGTCGCCGTGTATGACAAGGGCAGCGCGGCGGTCATCGTCACCGAGACCAGCACCGAGCTGTTCACCAGTCGGATCAGCATCTTCGTCAAGGGTGCGGGCGGTTTCGGCGGAGAGCGGGGGCCGACCACCCGGGTGCCGGTGCCCGACCGGGCACCGGACGCGGTGGTGCTCTCCCCCACCGATGCGCGGCAGGCCCTCTGGTACCGGCTCTGCGGCGATCGCAACCCGCTGCACGTCGACCCGACCTTCGCCGCCCACGCCGGGTTCCCCCGGCCGATTCTGCACGGGCTCTGCACATACGGAATCGTGGCGAAGGCGGCGGTCGACGCCCTGCTCGACGGCGATCCGGAACGGGTGGCCGGCTACCAGGCCCGCTTCGCGGGAGTCGTCTTCCCTGGCGAAACCCTGCGCACCGAGATGTGGCGGGAAGACGGTCAGCTGGTGCTGCGCGCCTCGGTTGCCGACCGGGACGACGCCCCGGCCCTCTCCGACGTGAGCCTCACCCTCCGCTGAGGGCTAGCGCGGCACGCGAGGCAACCCGAGCCCGGCAGACGCGATCAGTTCCCGCTGGATCTCGTTGACCCCACCGCCGAAGGTCAGCACGAGGTTCCGCTTGACCTGGACGTCAAGCCAGGTCAACAGCTCTGCCGTCGCCGGGTCGGCGGGGTCGCCGCGGCGCCACACGACCTCCTCCAGCTCCTGGCTGAGCCGCAGCAGCCACTCCGACGAGAAGACCTTGGTGACCGAGGCGTCCGCCGCATTGGGTTCGTCCCCGGTCGCCGACCAGTTGAGCAGTTCGTTGATCCGCTGGCAGGCGGCGACGCGAGCGAGGACGCGTCGCACATCCGGGGCTTCGAGCAGGCTCCTCGAGTACGCCCAGTCGTGTACCCGTTCGCCGACGGCACCGAGCCGGCCGGCCGGGCCCAGCATCACCCGCTCGTGATTGAGCTGCGTGGTCAGCAGTCGCCAGCCGTCGTTCTCGGCACCCACGCGCCGGGCCACCGGCACTCGCACCCCAGTCAGATAGACCGTGTTGACGTGGTGCGCCCCATCGCACGTGATAATCGGCGTCCACGAATAGCCGGGATCTTTCGTATCCACGATGAGGATGGAGAGGCCGTGGTGCCGGGGCGCGCCCGGGTCGGTGCGACAGGCGAGCCAGAGGTAGTCCGCCGCGTGCGCCCCGGTGGTGAAAGTCTTCTGACCGTCTACCACGTAGGCGTCCCCGTCGCGTACCGCCCGGGTCCGCAGCGCGGCGAGGTCGGTGCCGGCCTCGGGCTCGGTGTAGCCGATCGCGAAGTGCAGCTCCCCGGCCAGGATGCGGGGCAGGAAGAACTCCTGCTGCTCGGGCGAGCCGTGGGCGAGCAGCGTCGGCGCCACGGTCTGCAGGGTGACCGCGGGCAGCGGAACGTCGGCACGGGCTGCTTCGTTGACGAAGATCTGCTGCTCCACCGGGCCGAGCCCCCCGCCGCCGAACCGGGTCGGGAAACCCAGGCCCAGCCAGCCGTCCCGGCCGAGTCGACGGATCAGTTCGCGGTAGACCACGCCGTGCCGCTCGCGCAGCAGAATGGCGCGCTCCGCTGGTGGCAGCACCTCGGCGAGGTACGTGCGCAGCCGCGCCCGCAGCGCGTGCTGCTCCTCAGTCAAATCGATGTACACCATGGGCTCCCAGTTGGTGCAGGCAGTACTCGGTGCCGCCAAGGTGCCGGACCAGGTCCCGGACCAGGGCGGTGTGGCGGTGTAGCGGGTAGTCGGCGACCAGCCCCAGCCCCCCGTGCAGGTGGTGGCAGGTACGCAGCGCCGGCTGGGCGATGCTGCTCAGCCAGTACGCTGCGGTCCACCCGTCGGCGTCCTGGCCCACCTCGGCACCCCAACTTGCGGCGAGCGCCGCCAGATGCATGGTGCGAGCGGCGACGTACACATCGGCGATCTGCTGGGCGACCGCCTGGAAGGTGGCGAGCGGACGGTCGAACTGCTGCCGGTCTCGCACGTGGTCGGCGGTCAGCTGTAAGGCACCGGCCAGCGCGCCGTCGCCCAGCGCACAGGCTCCGGCGACCGCGAACCGGCGCAGCTCGATCTCGGCGTCACCGAGGGGCTCCGCAGCGGCCCCCTCGAGCCGCAACGTGAACTCGTCGGCCCCGGCCGAGGTCGGGGTGCGCAGCAGCGTCACCCCCGGCGCGGTTGGATCGATCAGGGCGACCGTCGGCCCGCCCCCGCGCACTCGCACCGGAACCAGAACCCGGTAGGCCGCCTCAGCGTCCGGAACCGGACCGCAGGCACCGGTGATCCGCCAGCCGTCGGTGACCGGCAGCGGCGCCCCCAGGGCAGCCGTCAGAACCCGCCCCTCGAGCACGCCCGACAGCAGCTCGCGTTGCTGCTCGGGACTGCCCGCCCGGGCCACCGGGAGGACACCGAGCGAGAGCGTGGACCAGGCGGGAACCCGGGCGGCGCGCCGCCCGATCTCGGTGAGCAGCACGCCAGTTGCCATCGCGCCCAGTCCAGCGCCGCCCAACCGCTCCGGCACAGCGAGGCCGAGCAGGCCGGACTGACCGAGGGCCTTCCACAGGCGCTCCGGCGTACCCTCGCTGTCGCTCAGCACCTCGTCAGCGAGACGAACGATCGACTGCTGGGAATCGTCGAGCTCGAAGTTCGGTCCCATTTTCCTATTAGAACACGTTTCACTTCGAGTCGACACCTGCCTTTGTTGCCCACCAGGGGCAGGACCCGAATACCAAGACGAGCCACACCGCGATCCCGCACCACAGAACTCACGGAAGCGACGGTGTGGCCGCCCCGGGAAATGACCTCAGTCCAGCAGCGCGACGAGCTTCGCCAACGCCTGCTGACACGCCGTGGTGGCCTGCTTCTGCAGCATGCCGTCCATCGCACCTTTCAAGGCCGGGCCGGCAAACTCCATCCCGTAGGTGATGTGCGAGCCCCCGCCGCTCGACTCGACTGCGATCACCATCTTCGCCTTGACGCCCATCGGGCCGTCGCCCGCCTGCTCGAGGCGCCCCGGCGCCTCCGCCTTCGTCACCCGCCAGGCCATCTCGGCCGGCATGCCCATCAGCTTCACCCGCTGCTGATACGTGGTCCCCTCGCCGAGGGTTTCCGGCACCTCGCCGGCGAAACCCTCGTGCATCGTGTTCCACTCGCCAACCCTCGGCAGGGCCACCACGAGCTTCCAGACCTGCGTCGGATCCGCCTTCGCGTCGGCCTCGACCGTCACTGTAGCCATCGTGACCTCCTCTTCGAGATGAATCTAGAACAGGTTATAACAGGGGCATTGTTTCCACCAGCTTTGATCATGGCGGCACTCCAGCCCGAGAGCACCGGGTCCACCGCCACCAGGTTCACCCGGCCGCCGTCACCGCCCCCGGCCGGCGTCCGCTGGGAGCCGCCCGGCCAGGACACCCTCCCCGCCAACTTGACGCATGCCGTTATGGGAATATGATGGCGTCATGGCGCGAGCAGCAACGACATCGGACGCGTTCAACGCGATCGCGGAGCCGCAGCGTCGAGACATCCTCGGGCTACTGCGGGCCGGTGAATGGCCAGTGACCGACCTGGCCCAGGAACTGGGGATGAGCCAGCCGCAGGCCTCCAAGCATCTGCGGGTACTCCGGGAGGTGGGGTTGGTGCGGGTCCGCGGGGTGGGCAAGCAGCGCCGCTACAGCCTGGACGCGGGTGGGCTGCGGCCGGTCCACGAGTGGATCGGCGGATTCGAACAGTTCTGGAACGAGAGTTTCGACCGACTGGACAGCTACGTCCAAGACCTCAAACACGACAGGAGGAACAGCCAGTGACAGGAACCAGGCAAGACGCGCAGCCGGCGACGACGGACCGGGAGATTGTCGTCTCCCGGCTCATCGACGCCCGGCAGGAACTGGTATTTGAGGCGTTCACCGCGGTTGAGCACCTGTCCCGATGGTGGGGCCCGGCCGGGTTCACCACCACCACGTACGCCTTCGAGTTCCACGAAGGCGGAGTCTGGGACTTCGTGATGCACGGACCAGACGGAACCGACTACCCCCAGTGGATCATGTGGACCGAGATCGTCCCACCGAAGCGGATCACGCTGCTGCACGGGGCGTACCGGAACGACCCGGACACCTTCGAATCAATCCTGGACTTCACGCCACACGGCGCCACCACCCGGATCGTCATGCGCAGCATCTTCCCCACCCGACAGCAGCGAGACCGGGTTGTGCTGGAGTACCACGCGATCGAGCGCGGCGAGCAGACGCTGGGCAAGCTGGCCGCCTACGTCGCCGAGGTCGCCCGGAAGGGGGCCCGCTGATGCCGGGGAAGGTGTTTGTCAGCATCGGCATGTCGCTCGACGGCTTCAGCGCGCCCGAGTCGATGGAAGGCCTCCTTGCCACGCCCGAACAGCGAGAGCAGGACCCGCGGCTCGACCACTGGATGGCCCAGTGGATGGAGCTTCAGGGGTGGCTCTTCGCGCAGCGGTTCTTCCAGGAACGGCTCCACCTGGGGGAAGGCGGCGAGGAGGGGAGTGACAACGACATCGTCCGGGAGACGTTCGAACGTACCGGGGCAAACATCATGGGCAAGCGCATGTTCGACCTCGGCGAGCACGCGTGGCCGGAGGAGGCGCCCTTCCACGTCCCCGTGTACGTCCTCACCCACGAGCGGCGCTCCCCCTGGGAACGGCCCGGCGGGACCACGTTCTACTTCGTCAACGACGGCATTCACCACGCGCTGGATCAGGCCCGCGAAGCCGCCGGAGAGCGGGACATCCGCATCTCCGGCGGCAGCGAGACGGTCCTGGCGTACCTCAACGCGGGCCTGGTCGACGAATTGTCGATCTCGGTCGCACCGGTGCTCTTTGGTGCCGGCACCCGCCTCTTCGAGGGCGTGGACGCGTCCCGGATCGCGCTGAAGCCACTCCATTCGAAGTCGTCGGCCCGGGTGACCCACCTGACCTACACGGTGCACCCACGCTAGCCGCGCAGGTCCTCCCTTCTGGCGGGACCAGATCCACCTAGATCAGCGGGCAGAGCAGGTCTGCCCGGCCGGCGCGGTGCCCGGACCGGTGCCGGTGAAGCCAAACGTGGTGCTACTCCCGGCCGCGAGCTGACCGTTGTACGCCTCGTGCAGCACCACATTCTCGCCACCGGTGAACGTCCACCTGCCGATCCACAGCGAGGTGATCGCGGTCCCGCCCGGGTCGGTCCAGGCGACCTGCCAGCCGGCGATGGCTACGGTACCGGTGTTTTCCACGGTGACCTCACCCTGGAAGCCTCCCGACCACGTATTGATCAGCTGGTACGTGGCGGTGCAGCCGCTGCCGCCACCACCGCCGGGTGGGGTGGTGACGGTGCGGGCCGAGGAGGCGGCGGAGACATTTCCCGCCGCGTCCCTGGCCCGCACCGTGAAGGTGTATTCGGTCTCGGCCGCGAGGTCGGTCACCTGGTAGGTGGTGCCGGCGACGGTGGCGACTGTGCTCGGTGGGCCGCCGTTGGTCGCACGTCGTACCTCGTAGCCGACGACCCCGACGTTATCGGTGGACGCGTCCCAGGTCAGGGTGACCGTGGTGGAGGTCAGATCACTGGCCACGGGACGCCCCGGTGCGGTCGGCGCGACAGTGTCGCCACCGCCGCCGGTGTAGCGCTCGGTGAGGCTGATGCCGGTGGTGGAGGCCCCGCCACCGAGGCGTACCGGCCACCCCACTCGCCGACCAGCAGCGGCGCGGTGCCGTCCTCGTGGAGGTAGAGCCAGTTTGGTCGCCACACGTCGTTGGTCAACGTGGTCTTGTCGAAGTCCTTCTGGAACCACGGCTGCTCGTGCACCAACGGCCCGTAGTCGTGCGGCGAATAGACTAACTGGTCCTGGTGGTCACCCAGATTGATCGGGTGGTCCTTCGCCCCCCGCAGGTTGCCACCCCACCAGTTGTAGTGGTAGTTGGGGCTCTGGTCCGGGTCGGTGTTGGGTGATTCCCAGCTCTCCCCCGGGCGCGGGTAGACCTCGATGCCCTCGCAGAGAATCAACACGTTCGGGTTGATGGCGAGGATCCGATTGCCCGCCGTCTCGCAGGTGTGTTTGAAGTTGTCGATGTCGCTGGTGCTGTCCCACTTGGCCCGGGGCGGGTTGTTCGGGGTACCGTGCGGCTCGTTCTGGATGTCCATCGCGACGATGGTGTCGTTGTGCTGGTACCGAGCGGCGACCCACTCCCAGCCCTGGTAGAACAGCTCCGGGGTGATCTTTCCTTTGTACCACATTGGATAGAAGTGGCCGGAGTTGTCTGCCTCCGCACTGTGCACATCGAGCATGACCTACAGCCCGTACTTCTCGCAGAGGGCCAGCCAGTGGTCGAAAATCTGCAGGTTGTCCAGGCCCGCCAGCTCCGGGTTGACCGACAGGTTCACGTTCGGCAACACCGTCTGGCCGGCCTTCCACTCCAGCAGCAACTCCGTGGAGATCGGCACCCGTACGATGTTGATTCCGCGCTCGGCCAGCTGCCGCGTGATGGTCTCGATGTTGCCGGCCCAGAGCCCATGGAAGACCCGTTCGGTGGCGTTGTAGCCAAACCAGTTCGCGCCGGTCAACCACACCTGGTTGCCCGCCTCGTCCACGATCTTGTTGCCGTCGGTGTGCAGCCAGTCGGCCGCCGGGGCCGAGACAACCTGCGCCTCCGGCTGGGGTGCGGTGGTGGCGAACGCGGCCGGGGCGACGGCCGCCAGCCCGAGAGCTACGCAGGCCGCCACCGCGGCAGCCGGCAATCGTGATTTCACAGACACGGGAAGCTCCTAGTAGTGGTGGTGGTGGTCAACGACTGGGAGCGCTTCCACACATAGATTAAGCTGGCTGTCGACGCAACGGAAGGGAAACTTTCCGTAATCACTGCTAAACGGATCAAGGCGCATCCGGCCCATCGCTCGACCTGGGATGCGGGGCGTAGGGTGTGCCGACACCGGGTAGCCGAGGGCATGGCGCGGTACACCGATCCGAAGCTACGAAGAAGACTCAAAGACGAGATCAAGGCATCCGACAAGGGCGCCCGGCCCGGACAGTGGTCGGCCCGAAAATCGCAACTGCTGGTCAAGGAGTACGAGAAGCAGGGCGGAGGCTACCAGGGGCCACGAGACGAACGGCAGCGATCCCTGCGACAGTGGGGCCGCGAGAAGTGGCAAACCCGAGAGGGCGGCACCCGGGCGCGGCAGGACGGCGAGACAAAGCGCTACCTGCCCGAACGCGTGTGGAAGGAACTCCCCGAAAAGGAACGCCGCGCCACCGACACCAAGAAACGTAAGGCGTCGAGGAGCGGCCGGCAGTACGTGGCCAACACCGGCCCGGCCAGCCGCACCCGCCGCGACACCACGTCGGTCGACCGGCTACTCGACCTGCGGGTCCCCGACGCGGCGAAACGGCTGACCGGGCTCGACACCCGCCAACTCCGGTCGGCGCTACGGCGCGAACGCGCCGGCAAGAGCCGAAAGACACTGGTCCGCCGAATCGAGGCGGAACTCGCGCGCCGGTAGGGCGCCCACCGCAGGTGGCCAGGCCGGCGCGGCGAGACACCACCGCCTACGGCGGCCGTGCCCACCACCAGGGCCCACCCGCGGAGGTAGTCCGAGGGTGGGCCCGGCTGCCGCTACCGCCAGGTGTCGGTGTTGGTGTGGGTCCCGGTGGCCGGGGTGGTGAAGCTTCGGTTTGACTGGGACTCCCAGGTCACCGAACCATCCGGATTCTTCTTCACATACTTGTACTCGATGTGGGTGCTCGGCGGCAGGTCGACGGTCGCCCGCCAGACCGGGTAGTCGGCCGCGGAGAGCGCGATGGCGTTGTCCGGATCCCAGCTGCCCAGTTCCGCGACATTACCGACCACAAAGACGTTCTGCCCGAAGTAGGTGTAGACGGTGGCGTGGAACGAACTGGGGATCGCCGGGGCGGGGATCGAGTCGCCCCGGAAGGTCTCGGTCAGCGCGTACGTACCGGAGGCGGGGGTGGTGAAGCTCCGGTTCTCGCCGGATTCCCAGGTCACGTCTCCCCCGCCGGTCACCTTGATGAACTTGTACTCGACCGCGGTGGACGGGGGCAGGTCGATCGTGCCGCGGTAGGTGTTCCCACCCTGCGGGGTCAGCCGCACCGCGGCGGCCGGGGCCCAGGAGCCGAGCTCGGCGATGCTACCGACGGCGTAGACGTCCTGATCGGCGCTGGGGGTCGCGCTGACCGTGAAGGTCGTGGCGATCTCGTCGGTGGGGTCACCGGTGGGGCTGACCGTCGGCGACGGCGTCGCGCCGGGGCGGGCGTTGACGTGGATGGCGACAGCGTTGTTCGCCGGGATGCTCACGGTGGCCTGACCGCCGGTGACACTCACCGTAGCGCCGGTGCAGCCGCTACCGTCGGCCGCGCCGGAGATGACGTCGCAGTAGGCACCGTCGGCGAGGCCGGTGGCGAAGGTGGCGGTGGCGGTGCCACCGGAGTCGTTGATGCCGATCCAGGCCCGGTCGCCCCGGTGGAAGCCGATCACGTTGTCGTTGACCGCGGTAAAGTCGGCGACGCTCTGGACCGAACGCGCCGCGTTGGCCCAGCCCACCATGCCCTTGATGCCGGTGCTCTGGCTCAGGCAGTTCCAGGCGCCACCGCAGACCGTGTCGGTGACATACCCACCACCGTTGTGTGGCGGGGACTGATTCCGATTCGACCAGGTGAAGCTGTCGAAGACCGACGGTTTGCCGTGCGGGTAGGCCAGCGCGAAGTAGTTGGCGAGCACGTAGTCGGTGCCGTCCTTGTACGACAGCACCACCCCGTCTCGCTCCAGGTCGTGATTGGTGACCATCGAGAAGACGTTGGCACTCGGCGCGTCGAGGTTCCAGTTCGGAATGTTGCCCAACGTCGCGATCGAGCCCTGGAAGGCGGAGCGAATGCCCTTGGCGTACGCGAAGTCGAGCACGTCGCCGTTGCCGATGAACGCCCGGGCCTGAAGGTCAGGGTTGTTGGCGCCGTCGAAGATCTCCTGGGCGACGTAGGGGCGCTTCCCCTCCGCGACGGTGTCGTCCAGCCGGCTGAGGATCGCCGCGAAGTCGTCCTTCCGAATGTGCTTGACCGCGTCCACCCGGAAACCGTCGACGCCGAGGCCGATCAGGTCGTTCAGGTACCCCGCGATCGTGTCGCGCACGTACTCCTTCTCGGTGTAGAGATCGGCCAGGGAGAGCAGCTCGCAGCTGGTCACCTGGGCTACGTTGTCCCAGTCATTGATGGAGCCGTCGGTCGGGCAGTTGTCGCCCGGGCGATGGAAGTCGCCCCCGCCATAGGGAACCGAGGGGTAGCTGTAGCCGGAGAACTCGGTGCCGGCGTAGCCGCGGGTGCCGGGCGGGTTGTTGGTGCCGGCCATGTGGTTGACGATCGCATCCACATAGACGCGCACGCCCGCATCGTGGCAGGTGCTGACCATACCGGCGAACTGCTCCCGGCTACCGAACCGGCTCTCCAGCTGGTACGAGACCGGCTGGTAGACCTCGTACCAGGGGTGCACCCCGTCAGCGCTGTTGGGTAGGTACACCGACTCCTGCGGCGGGGCCACCTGCACCGCGCCGTAGCCGGCGGGGCCGAGGTGGTCGGTGCAGGCGGTGGCGACCGAGTTCCAGTTCCACTGCCACAGGTTGGCGGTCACCTCGCTGTCGTTGAGCACGACTGCGGCGCGGGCGGAGCTGGCGGTGGTCGCGGCGGTGACGACCGCTGTGCCGCCCACCGCGACCAGCGCGGCGGCGAGCACCAGACGGCCGGTGCGGCCAACTGGATGTGGTCTCGCGGTTTCCATGACGGGGACCTCTCGTGCGAAGGGGCGCTCGGCAAGGGCGGACGGCCATCCGGTAGCGAACACGATGCGGCATCTATGAAATAAGTTGCAAGAGTTTTCGGAAACATTCTCGAAACTTCACTGCCCGCCGTCCGGCGACCACCAAAGCCACACACCCGTAGCGCGCTAGGGTGTGCGGCATGGCCCAAGTGGACATAGCAGTACAACAGGGCGACGAGGTCGTCGTGGCCGACTACACAAAGTCCCGCTTCCAGCTCGCCTCGGTCAGCAAGCAGTTCACCGCCGCTGCCCTGCTCCTGCTGGTGGAAGAGGGCACGCTACTCCTCGAGGATCCCATCAGCCGCTGGATCGACGGCTGCCCGGAACAGTGGCGGGACATCAGGCTGCACCACCTGCTCAGCCACACCTCCGGCCTCGGCCACTGGGACGACTACCCCATGATCGATCTGGGGCAGCGGGTCCAGCCGAGCGAACTACTGAAAACCTTTCACTCCGTACCGCTGCAATTCCCACCCGGCGCTGGCTGGAGATACAGCAGCCCGGCGTACGTGCTGTTGGCGCAGATCGTCCAACGATCCGCCGACACGCCCTACCGGGCCTTCCTGGCAGAGCGCATCTTCGACCGCCTCGGTCTGACCCAGACCTTCGCCGGAATGCCCACCGCACGACCAAACCTGGCACTCGGCCACGACGCGGACGGCCAGCCGTTGCCGACCTGGGAGCTGGACGTGGTCGGCATGGGAGCCGGCGACGTGTGGTCAACCGCCAACGACATGCTGACCTGGCTCGACGCCCTCCAGCGCGGCCGGCTTTTGGGCGAGCCCTACCGCACGCTGATGCTGACCGAGCAGGCCCGGACCGGCAAGGGTCCGGAGGAGAGCGGCTACGGCTACGGCGTCTTCCTGGGCGAACTCAACAACCGGCGGTGGTGGCACCACAGCGGCCACAACGCGGGCTACAAGACGTTCGTCGGGCACATTCCGGAACTGGACCGCCGGTTCGTGGTGCTCAGCAATACCGAGGCGACCACCCCCAGCATCATGGAGCCACTGCTCACCTGACGGCGGGCCGGGGAGAGACCCGCCCCTACGAGGGGTGCGGCGGGCCCGTGCGTAGGTAGGTGAGGACAGCCAACACCCGGCGATTGGTGTCATCACTGGGCGGCAGCTCAAGCTTGGTCAGGATGTTGCCGACATGCTTGCCGATCGCCGCCTCGGTGATGAAGAGCTTCCCCGCGATCGCCGCGTTGGAGTGACCTTCGGCAATCAGCGCGAGTACCTCGCGTTCGCGGGTGGACAGGGCGGCGAGCGGGTCACGGGGGCGAAGCAACAGCTGCCGTACGACGTCGGGGTCGATGGCTGTTCCGCCAGCCGCCACCCGCCGCAGCGTCGCGACGAAGTCGGCGACGTCGGCGACCCGGTCCTTGAGCAGATAGCCGACCCGGCGCCCGTCACCACTGTTGAGCAGGGCGGAGGCGTACTCGCTCTGCACGTACTGGCTGAGCACCACGACTGCTAGATGCGGCTGTTCCGCACGCAGCGTGACGGCCGCGCGCAGGCCGTCATCCCGGTGCTGGGGCGGCATACGGATATCGGTCACGACCAGGTCCGGTTTCTGGGTACGGACCGTGTCCAGCAGTGCCGGCGCGGAGCCGACCGCGGCGACCACCTCGAAGTCGAATCTGGTCAGCAGGCCGACGAGGCCCTCGCGCAACAGAACCTCGTCCTCGGCGAGCACGACCCGGGTCAGCGGTGGCATGGCAGCTCCACCCGCAGCACGGTGGGGCCACCGGCCGGGCTGGCGAGCAGCAGCCGTCCGTTGACCGCGGCGACCCGGTCGGCGAGGCCGGTCAGGCCGGTGCCCTGGCCGGGGCTGGCACCGCCGCGGCCGTCGTCTTCGACCTCCACGACGAGGTCCTGGTCGGCCTGGGTCAACCGCACCTCGGCCCGGGTCGCCTGAGCGTGCTGGGCCACGTTGCTGACGGACTCGGAGACCACGAAGTAGGCGGTGGTCTCGACCAGCTCCGGCAGGGGTTGCCGGAGGTCGGAGTGGACGGCGACCGGTACGGTGGTGGCCGCGGCCAGTTCCCGGACGGCGCCGGCGAGACCGAGCTCGGCGAGGTGCTGCGGGCGGATGCCCTGCACGATCTGCCGGAGCGTCACCATCAGGTCCTTGGCCTGTCCGTGTGCGATGGCCAGTGGCTTCGCGGCCGGGGAGTCGTCGGGCACGTCGAGCTTCGCCAGGCCGAGCTGGAGGGTGAGGCTGGTCAGCCGGGGCTGGGCCGCGTCGTGTACATCCCGCTCGATCCGGCGGCGTTCGGCCTCGTACGCGTTGACCAGCCGGGTCCGGGAGCGGGTGACCTCGCGCAGCGCCACCCCAGCCACGGGTCCCCCGAGCAACCGGCGGGCCACGACCGCCTGAACGGCGACGAGCAGCCCGAGCAGGTACCACAACACCGGAATGAACAGCAGGCCCACGACCGCGTACGGGATCGCCTGGCCTGGGGTGTCGACCGTGGTCTGGACGAGGATGACCCGGTCGCTGTCGACGGCCAACCAAGGGCTGGCGATCAGCGTGAAGTCCAGCAGAATGAGCAAAAAGAGCATCCAGTACGCGACCGGCACCGCCCCGCCCAGCCAGCAGAGGTAGGCCACTTCCCGCCACGCCGCTGGGCTGGTGTAGCGGGCGGCCAGACCCCGGAGCCGCGCTCCCGCAAGCGGACGTGGGTCAACCAGGCCGAGCCGCCACCGCTCGAACGGAGCCACCACGGCACTCACGATCGGCGCCAGGGCGAGCAGGGCCAGCCCGGCGACGGTGAGAAATATGATGACGGGAAGCTCCACCGACTGACCCTTCCGCACCGCAGAGACAACCGCCCACAGGGGTACGGCGACAACGAGCAGCCCAGCGAAGAGGGCGCCGGCGATCGGGAGGGTGCCGGCGGCGTACGCCAGGGCACGCCACGGCCAGGATGAGAGCAGGTAGCCACGCCGGCGAAGTGCCGCCACCAGGTGTCGGGGTCGATCCAAGGTCATGCGGCAACGCTAACCAGGACAGATAGGTCGAACCAGCTGCGTACGTGTATTCCTCGGGTATACCCAGCCCTACCTCTGACTGACTGACCAGGCCCAGTGCGAGGCCCGCCGGAACGCGCTGGACTTGCCGAATGGGTATACACCGCCTTGGCGCTCACAGCTGGCTGCTCGCCGCCCCGCTCTTCCTCGCCGCAAACCTGACAATCGGTTTGGCCTGGCGGCAGCCACGCTTCAGCTGGAGCACCAACAACATCAGTGACCTGGGCAATGTGACCTGTGGGAGGTGGGACACCACCCGCCCTCGTGAAGTGTGCTCGCCCTGGCATGTCGCGATGAACAGCGCCATGGTCAGCACCGGGGTACTGCTCGCACTCGGCGTCTTTCTCACCTGGTCAGCGCTGGGACCCGGAATCGCCGCACGGACCGTGCAGCTGCTGACGCTCGCCGGCGCGAGCGGCTACGTCCTGGCTGGGGCCTACCCAGCGGATGTCAACGAGAACAAGCATTTCCTCGGGGCCATACTGATCTTCTTCCTGGCCAACGGCGGAATGCTCGTGGCCGCGCTGGCCCGCCGCTCACCGGTGCTGACCTCGATGCGCCCGCTCAGCCTCACCCTGGGCCTGGTCGGGTTGGGCGGTACAGCCCTGTTCCTGGCCCAGGTTGACCTCGGCATCGGCGTCGGCGGCATGGAACGGGTAGCCGTGTTCCCCCTGTTCATCTGGACATCCGCGGTGGCGGTGCGGCTCGCCCGGTGAGGCGGGGGTGTGGCCCGCCACGTCGAAGCCGCGGCGCGGTGGAGCGGGGCAGCCGGGGGTGTCCGCCCGGACCAGGACATCCCAGTCCCGTCCGATTCGTTCAAGACGGAGCGGCGAGCCGCTCGTACCGTCGAGGTCATGGCACCCACCTTCAGCGCGATCGGCCTTGCGGTGGCCGACATGGCAGCATCTCTATCCTTCTACCGCCGACTCGGCCTGCCGTTTCCGGCCGGCGCGGAGGATGAGCCGCACGTCGAGGTGACCGTCTCCGGCGGCATCCGTCTCATGTGGGACACCCACGCCTCAATACGGTCGTTCGACCCCGACTACGAACCTGGACCGCCCTCCGGCGGTTGGGCCTTTCGCTGCGCGGACGCGGGCGAGGTGGAGAAACTCCACGCCGACCTCGTCGCCGCCGGCTACCCGTCGGTTCAGGAGCCCTGGGACGCACCGTGGGGACAACGCTATGCACAGGTGCGTGACCCGGACGACAACGTCGTGGACCTCTTCGCCCAGCTCACGTCACCCCAGTAGCGCGGTGAGCGGCACCCCGGCCAACGCCCGCACCTCGCGGGCGAGGTGGGCCTGGTCGGCGTAGCCCGCCTCGGTTGCTACCGACGCGAAGGGCTGACCGGTCCGCGCCAACGCGACGGCCCGCTGCATCCGCAGGATCCGGTGCAGGGTCTTCGGCCCGTAACCGAACGCGGCATTGCTGCGTCGCTGCAGCTGCCGGGAGCTGAGGCCGCAGCGCGCCGCGACCAGGCCAACGGACAGTCCGGCCCGCGCGGCACCGGCCAAGGAAACCAGCACCCGGTCGGTGCCGTGCCAGCGACGGCGCGCCGCGGCCGTCAAGGCGGCGAGCGGATCCGCCGCCTCGGCGATGGCGCGGACGGAGGCCGGCGGCCACACCGTTTCCAACGGCACCTGCCGATCGACCACCTCGCTGGCGGGTATGCCGAGCACGCCGGGCCCGGTCCCGGCACCGAAGCGCAGCGCGGCGTAACGACTGCCCGGCGCGGAGGAGGCCATCCGAGCGGACGTGTCCGGCCCCGCGACAAAGACCCCACCGTCCCGCCAGATCAGGTCGAGGCAACCGTCGGGCAGCACCCGTGCCGGAGCGCCACCCGGTGCCGTGACGCTACGCCACGCGACGACGTACGGCAGCGGCGAGGCTAGTTCTTCGTACACGCCCGCGATCCTCCTCCGCAGGTATGACGACGCGGCAGCCGCCGCTCCCCCGGCGAAACCCCTATTCCAGCTGGAAGTCAGCGAAGTCGAACCCGGGTGCCACCACACAGCTGACCAGGACCGGCTGGTCACCGGCGGGGATCGCGGCCTGCCACATCCCACCCGGAATCAGCACCTGCGGACGCTGACCGGCGGAGACATCCGCGCCGAGAGCAACCTCTCTGGAGTCGTCCGCCGGCTGCTGGCCAGAGCCGCCGAAGCGCAGCGTCAGCGGACCGCCCGAATGCCACAACCACAGCTCGTCCGAGCGCACCACATGCCAACGGGAACGCTCACCCGGGTGCAGCAGGAAATAGATGGCCGTAGCCGCGCTCCGGCTGCCGTCGTACCCGGTGGGACGCAGCGTCTGGGTCGAGCGCCACGTCTCTCGGAACCAGCCGCCCTCGGGGTGGGGCGCGAGATCAAGCAGTTCGACCAGCTCCGACCGCTGCACATCCGGCACGCGAAACTCCTCTCGCTGAGATGTCACCGGGGCGAAACCACGGGGACCTGGCACGAAGGCGACCGCCTGACGGTAACAGGGACGGCAGACGTACCACCAAGATCCGCGAGACAACCTAACGGGTCCAGCTCAGCACCGGAGAGATCCGCGTCGCCCGTTGCGCCGGTACGACGCTGGCCAGCACCCCGGTCACCACCGCCACGACCAGCAGCAGCGCCAACTGCAACCAGGGCAGCGCAATGACCGGTGTGGCCGTCGCGCCCACGGTGGCGGTCGCGCCGACCAGGCCCACCGGTACGCCGATCAGCAGGCCGGTGCCGGCGCCGAGCACGGTGATGGCCACCGCCTCAATGGCGAGCATCGCCCGTAGTCGCCCGCGCCGAGTGCCGAGCGCCCGCAACAGAGCCAGCTCCGGCGTACGCTCGATGACCGACAGGCCCAGCAGGTTCGCCACGCCGAGCAGCGAGATGATCACGGTTACGCCGAGCATCGCGAGTGCCAGCCCGAGCAGGATGGCGAGCACCTCGGCGAGGTCACCCCCCTCGGTGATGCCCCCGCCCAACTCCACCTCCAGATCACCGGCGGTGACCGCATGCACCCGGTCGGCCAGGGCCGCCCGGTCGAAGTCGGGATCCGCCACCGCCCAGATCGTGGTGGGAGTCGCCGGGACGCCCTGGGCTGCGAGCGCGTCGGCGGAGGTCACCCCGAGGAGTTGCCCCGTAGTGTCGGCCAGCCGGGAGGTGCGGGCGGCAAAGCTTAAGTTCCGGTCGCCGACACCGACGCTCACCGGGCTGCCCTCCGGTAAGCCGCGAGCGGCCAGGTACGCCTCAGGTACGAGGAGGACCGGCACTTCGGTCGGTGCGGCGAGTTCGGGCGCCAGCCGGTCGGCCAGGCTGGCGGGCAGGGCGGCGATTCGAGTCGGGGTGGCCTTGCCAGCGTCGGAGAACCGGGCGTTTACCGTGCCCACGGTGGCCGAGGCGGCCAGCTCGGGTACCGCGGCGAGAGCCCGAGCCGTGGCACCGTCGACGGGGGTGCCTTCGGTGTGGGCGCTTACGGCCACCGGGTAGCGGGCCGCCAGGTCCGCCTCCACCGTGGCCTGTCCGGTTCTGGCCGCCACGGTCAGGCAGGCGATCAGGGCCGCGCCGACCACCACGGCCATCGCCGCCGTGGCGGTCCGCCGGGCGTTCCGGTTCAGGTTGCTCCCGGCCAGGCCAGCGGCGACGCCGAGTCGCTCCGACACCCGGGCGATCGGCTGCAGCAGCTGCGCGATCAGCCGGGGCAGGACGGGCAGCAGGCCGGCCGCCAACAAAAGGCCACCGGCGAGGGCCAGTGGCAGCGAGCCGCCGGCCCCCGCCACGGCCAGCACCGCGACCGCACCGAACGTGACCACCACGCCGGCGACCAGACGGCGCGGAGCGCGGACCGCAGCGAGCGGCACCTCGGGAAGCTCCCCGAGCGCCCGGACCGGCGCGACGCCCGCGGCGCGTCGGGTTGGCAACCCGACGGCGAAGAGCGTGGCCGTAATCCCGACCAACACGCTGCCGGCCAGGGTCAGCGGGTTCACCCGTAGGCCACCACCGCTGATGCTGAGCAGGTCGGCGCCGAGGTAGCCGACCACGACACCCGCCGCCGCACCCACGACGGCGCCGATCGTGCCCACGATGGCGGCCTCAGCCAGCAGGATCCGGCTGACCTGACTTCGGTGCCCGCCGACGAGTCGCAGCAGGGCGGTCTGACGAACTCGTTGGGCGGCCACCACCTGGAAGGTGTTGGCGATGACCAGGATGGCGGCCAGCAGGGCCACCGCGACGAGGGCAAGCATCAACACGATCAGCTGGGTACTCCCCCCGACGAGGCGCGCGGCGGCCTCGTCCGCCGCGGCGGAAGCACTCACCGCCGACGCGCCCGACGGCAGGATGCGATCAATCAGGTCGATGGTGGCCTCGAGCCGGTTCGGGTCGTCGATCGTGACCAGGGCGGCGCGCGGCACGTCGTCGGCGAAGTAGGCCGGGTCGGCGTAGAAGCGGAATGACGCACCGGCCAACGGACGGAACCCCAGGTCGGTCGAGCCCGTCACGGTGACAGTGACCGCCGGCCGGTCGCCCTGCCGGAAGGTCACTGGGTCGCCGACGCCCGCCCCCAGCTCGTCGAGGGTCCGCTGGTCGGCGACGACCTGCTGGGGCCCAGTAGGCCACGAGCCACGGTCCAGGTCGAACCAGCGGACCGCGGCGGTGGCGGCGATGCTCTGCACGTTCGCGGAACCGCGTCGCTCGCCACTGACGACGCTGACCGTTCGCGCGAACTGCGGATCGACCGTGCGAACGTGCGGGACCTCCGCCACCGTTCGGTACCAACTTGGGTCGGAGGTCGAGTCCGCCGCAGCGATAACGATGTCGGCCGTGGTGAGCGGCGCCGCCGCGGTGCGGCGTAGCCCCTCGCTGGCGGTGGCGATGAAGGTGGCGGTGGCGGCGAGGAACCCCGTCGCCAGCAGAACCGCCGCGATGATTGCCAGAAACCGGGTCGGATAGGTACGGACCTGTGCCCAGGCCAGTGCGACGATCACCCTCATACCGTCACCGCGGCCAGCGAGGCGAGGATGGTGTCCCGAGTGGGCTGACGCAGCTCGTCGCGGATCCGGCCGTCGGCCATCACCAGGGCCCGGTCGGCGTGGGCCGCGGCGCCGGGATCGTGCGTCACCATGATGATCGTCTGCCCGTACCGCCGTGCCGCGTCCCGCAGGCCGACCAGCAGGGCCCGCCCGGTGGCGATATCCAGCGCACCGGTCGGTTCGTCGGCGAACACGACACTGGGCTGGGCCAACAGGGCCCGGGCTACCGCGACGCGCTGCTGCTCGCCCCCGGACAGCTCGGTCGGGCGGTGCTCCAGCCGGTCGCCGATCCGCAGCCGGTCGCTGATGATCCGCAGCCGCACCGGATCAACCGACCGGCCGGCGAGCCGCAGCGGAAGCGTGATGTTCTGCCGAGCGGTCAGCGTGGGCAGCAGATTGAACGCCTGGAAGATGAAGCCGATCCGATCTCGCCGCAGATCGGTCAGCGCGCGGTCGTCCAGCCCCGCCAGCGGTGCGCCGGCTACGCAGACCGAACCCTCGGTAGGGGTGTCCAATCCGGCCAGCAGCTGCATCAACGTGGTCTTTCCGGACCCGGAGGGGCCCATGATGGCGGTGAACTCGCCGACGGCAAAGTTGGCGGAAACCCCGTCCACTGCCCGGATTGCGGACTCTCCGGCACCGTACGTCTTGTAGACGTCTCGGCAGCTGACCATGTCGGCACACGCCGTCTGCATCACCATCTCACCGACGGTAGGCAGGCTCCCGGTCGGACACATCCGTCCGGGGCATCGCTTCTCGCTCGCAGGCCGATACCTTGGTATCGAGGCTTCGGTATCGTCGGGGGAAGCGGCAATTCCCCAACAACGGCTCCCTGAATACCCTGAACGAGTGCGGGTCGAAACGAAGCGGGCGCTGGTGGTTGACACCGGCATCGCGATCGCCGCCGGGGCCGGCTGCTTGGCACTCGGGCTCACCGGACTGCCGGCCTGGTACTGGTCGGCAACGCTGGCCCCGTTGCTGACGATCCGCCGGGTCGCACCGCTGACCATGCTCGGACTCGCAGCGCTCATCTCGGGCATCCAGCTACTGGTGACGCAGAGCCTTCTCTTCCCCGGTGACCTCGTCGGCCTGGTCGCCGTGCACGCAGTCGCGGCGTACGCCACCGAGCGGATGCGGCACACCGGCCTCCTACTCGGCGTGATCGGCGCCCTGGTGGTGACCGGCTACGTCCTGCACACCGTGCCGAGTTGGCCGGGCGGCGCCGGGCTGCTCGGCAGCGTGATCGCGGCGACGTCGCTCGCCGCCTGGTCGACCGGGTTGCGGCACCGCCAGCAGCGCGGTGCCGTGGCGCATGCCGAGCATCGCCGGCGACTCGCCGAAGCGGAGAGCGCCGTCCGCGCCCAACTCGCGGTGCACGAGGAGCGGGCCCGGATCAACCGCGAGATGCACGACATCATCGCGCACTCGCTGGCCTCGATCATCGCTCAGGCCGAGGGTGGGCGGGTCGCCGCCCGCGCCGACGCCGTCGTCGCCGGTCCACTGTTCGATCAGATCGCGGGCACCGGTCGGGAAGCACTCACCGACGTCAAACGCCTACTCACCACCGTCGCCGAAGCGGACGACGAGCTGGATGCGAAGGGGCTACGCGCGCTACCCGCGCTACTGACCAGCGTCGCCGCCGCTGGTCTCCCGGTGACCCTGAGCACGGAGGGATCCGAGCAGCCCCTCGGGCCCGGGATGGATCTCGCCGTCTACCGGGTGATCCAGGAGTCGCTCACCAACGTCATCAAGCACACACCCCGGCAACAGGCACAGCTGCAGATGCACTGGCAGCCTGGGCTACTCACCGTCACCGTGACAAACCCACTGGTGGGACACGATGGCAGGGCGCCGGTTCCGGGGCAGGGCCTGGCCGGCATTCGACAGCGGTGCGCGCTCTTCAACGGAGGCTACACGGTGACCACCGGGGCAGAATTCACGGTCACCACCCGGTGGCCGCTGGTCCAGGAGGGAACGCTGTCGTGACCGAGCCGCCCATCACGGTGCTCATCGCCGACGACCAGGACCTCGTCCGTACGGGATTCACGCTCGTCGTCAACTCCGCCGCCGGCCTGCGGGTAGTCGCCACCGCCGCCACCGGTGCGGAAGCGGTTGACCTCGCCACCGCGCACCAGCCGGACGTCATTCTGATGGACATCCGGATGCCCCACACCGACGGTATTACCGCCACCCGGGCCATCCTCGCCGCCCCCGGGCCCCGCCCGAAGATCATCGCACTGACCACATACGACAGCGATGACTACGCGACCCGGATCCTCGATGCCGGCGCCAGTGGCTACCTACTCAAGGATTCGACCGCCGAGGCGCTCATCGCAGCCATTCACACCGTGCACCGGGGGGAGGTCGTCCTCGCATCGGCAACCACCCGGCGCCTGACAGCCGGTCGGGCCGGGCCGAGACCGGCTCAGCGGCGCACAGGCATTGATGACTTCACCGCCCGGGAGCGCGACGTCTTCCACCTGGTCGTGGCGGGAGCAAGCAACGCCGAGATCGCCCAACGGCTACACCTCGCCGAGGTCACGGTGAAGACCCACGTCGGCCGGGTGCTGGCGAAGCTCGGCGTACGGGACCGCGTCAACATCGTGATCTGGGCATACCGCAACGGCGTCGTCGGCTGACCCGGCGGCTGCCCACGATCCGTACCGCCCTCGGGCGGGACCCGGGGTCGGGCGGGACCCGGATCCCGCGACTCGGCGGCCGCGGAGCGGCTCACCGCGTACTGTCGGATGAACGGATGTCCATGGCAGGCACACCGCGTTTGCCGGACGGCCGGAAATCCCGTTCCGACCTGGGGTGAGCATTGAACACGAACCCGAATCGCTGCGTCCTGATCACTGGAACGTCCTCCGGAATCGGACTGGCCACCGCCATCGCCTGCGCCCGTGCGGGCTGGACGACCGTGGCTACGATGCGGGACACCACAAGGGCGGAGGCGTTGAACGCCGCCGCGGCGGCCGCCGGGGTGTCCCTGGATATCCGTGCCCTCGACGTCACCGACGAGTCGGTCCGGGACGGTATCGACTCGGTGGCGGCCGAGCACGGCCGGCTCGACGCCGTGATCAACAACGCCGGCGCCGCGTACCTCGGCACCGTGGAGAATGACGACCTCGCCGACATCCGCGCCTGCGTCGAGGTGAACTTCTTCGGCGTGATCCAGGTATCCCAGGCGGCGATGCCGCACCTGCGGTCCAGCGGCGGCCGCCTCCTGACCATCAGCAGCGTCGGTGGCAGTGTCGGGCAGCCCTTCAACGAGGCGTACTGCGCCGCCAAGTTCGCCGTCGAGGGCTTCATGCAGTCGCTGGCGCCGGTCGCCCGCACGGTCGGCGTGCAGGTTGGCATCATCGAGCCCGCCGCAGTTGTCAGCGAATTCGTGGCCAACGCCAACGTGGACATCCCGGCCATGGTGGCGCAGGCCGGGCCGTACGCGCCGGCGCTTACCGCGTACGTGCAGCGGGTCCAGGCGATGTACGAGGCGGACACCGGCAAGCCTCAAACGTCCGACGAGGTCGCAGCTGTGGTCATGGAGGTGCTGACCGCGCCGGAGCTGCCCTTCCGGACGCAGACCTCGAACGAGGCGCGGGACTTTGTGGGCCGGTCGCTGTCGGACCTCAATGGTTCGGCCGTCCTCGGGGAGACCCGGGGCTGGGTCGCCCAGTAGGGCTAACAGGCTCCCGCTCGATGTGCGGTGGGGGCGAGCCGGCGGAGGCCGGCCGCTCCGCCGTCGGACGAACCCGGCGCAGCAGCGACGCCGACAACACGGCGAGGAGCACCGCCAGCCCGGCGCTCACCCCGCCGGCGGTGTTGAAGCCACCGGTGAACGCGACCCGCGCCGCCTCCAGCAGCGCCGCGCCGGCCGGCTCGGGCAGCTGCTCGGCGACGACGGTGGCGCCGGCGAGGGATTCCGCAGCCGCCTCGCCGGCATCTCCTGGCAGGCCCACCGGGATGGCGGCGGCGACCGCACTGCGGTACACCGCTGTGCCGACGCTGCCCAGCAGCGCGACACCAAGCGCGACCCCGAGTTCGGTGCTGGTCTCGGAGATCGACGATGCGGACCCGGCCCGCTGTGGTGGAGCGGCCCCGATGGCCAGATCGGTGCCCAACACGGCCCCGGGGCCGAACCCGAGGTAGACCAGTACCAGGCCGAGCACTGCCAGGCCGAGCCCCACCGGCGCTGCCCACCAGGCCGATCAGCGAGTAGCCGACCGCCGCGACCACCATGCCGCCGGCCACCACGTAGCCCGGGGTGACGCGCCGCGCGAGCAGCGGCGCCAGCATCGAACCGGCCAGCATGGCGATCGCGTACGGCAACATCCACCGGCCGGCTCGCAGCGGGGGGAGGCCCACGACGAGCTGGGCGTACTGCGCGAAGAGCAGGGCGATGCCCCCGATGGTGGTCCCACCGACCAGCATGATGAGGCCCTAGCTGTCCATGATCCACAGCAGTTGGGCGGCATCCGGCGCCAGGTCGGCGCTCAACTGCGGTAACGCCAGGTACAGCACGTTGAGGTCAAGTGCCAGCAGCAGCGTGGGCAGGGCGAGCACCGCGAGCCCCACCCATTCCCGCCGGCCAGCTCGGCTCTCGTTGATGTCCATCAAAGGATCCCGTCGAGTCCGCGCACCGGCCCCGGATCTACCCGTCGTAGTCGTCGTGCAGCCGCCACCAGCTGTACGGCGTGCCCTGCGGCCGCCCGCCCGGAGTCTCCTCCCAGGTCTCCTGCCGGCCCAGCGGAGTCAGGTCGAGCAGGGTCCAGTTGCTGCCGAGGGCCTCAACGCCGCGCCCAGTGGTGAAGTACGTGCGGTACACCTCGTCGCCGTCGCGCAGGAAGACACTTAGGCCAAAGGACTCCCCCGCCTCCGACGTCAGCCCGAAGTCGGGGTTGAAGTCGGTGCCGTAGGACGAGTACCAGGGCAACGTCCAGCCCATCCGCTCCTGGAACGGCGTGATCTCGGCCCGGGGCGCCCGCGAGATCAACGCGACTGTGGTATCCCGTGCGTTCAGGTGAGCCGGGTGCCCGAGGTTGTCCACGAACATGGAGCAGCCCTCGCAGTGGTGCGACGAGTCGGGGGTGAGCATGAAGTGGTAGACGACCAGCTGCCGCCGTCCCTCGAACACGTCGGCCAGGCCGACCCGGCCGGCGGGCCCGTCGAAGACGTACTCCTGCTCGATGCGGGTCATTGGCAGCCGGCGGCGCTCGGCGGCGAGCGCGTCCCGGGCTCGGGTCGCCTCCTTCTCCTTGACCAGCAGCCGCTCGCGCGCGGCCTGCCACTCCTGGGCGGACACAACCGGTGGCAGGTTCACGATCTTTCTCCGTTCCTGGGGTGCGGCCGGTGGATCCCAGCCTCCTGGTCCACCCTGTCCGGCGGCACTCTCGGTCCAATCCCGGCGAAATCACGGTCCGTTGTCGGGGCCCTGGGCTACGGTGCCCCCATGCGCTTCGGGCTCCTCGGTCCGCTGGGTGTCTGGACGGCGGACGGCACACCGGTCACCGTGCCCGATCTGAAGGTCCGGCTCCTGCTCGCCACCCTGCTGGCCCACGAGGGGCAGCCGGTGTCGATCGACCGGCTCCGCGAGCAGGTGTGGACGGACCGGCCACCGGCCAACCCGACCGGGGCACTGCAGACGAAGGTCTGGCGACTGCGCCGTGCCCTGGACGCCGCGACCCCCGGCGCCCGCGACCGCGTGCTCTCCCACCCGCCGGGCTACCTGCTCCGGACGGGCCCGGAGCCGACCGACGCCGAACGGTTCACGGCCTTGCTGGAGCGGGCCGCCAACACCGCCGCCGCGCCCAACCGGGCCGCGCTCCTCGACGAGGCGCTCGGGCTGTGGCGGGGCCCGGTGCTGGCCGACTTCCCCGAGGCCCCGTTCGCCACGGCACTGGCCGCGCGGCTGGCGGAGCAGCGGTTGACCGCCATCGAGGACCGGGCCGAGGCCCGGCTCACCCTCGGCGAGCACCACCCGCACAGCGGGGAGCTCGGCGACCTGCTGACCCACCACCCGTACCGGGAGCGCCTGCGTGCCCTGCATCTGCGGGTGCTGTATCGCGCGGGCCGACAGGGTGAGGCGCTGGACAGCTACGACCGATTCCGTCGGCAGCTCGCCGACGATTTGGGCGTGGATCCCGGTCCCGAGCTGGTCGCCCTCCACCGGGCGATCCTGTCGCAGGACCCGGCGCTGCTCGCCCCAACGGCGACGAGCAGCCCGGTCACCATCGCGCCACCGCCGCCGGGCGCGGTGTCTCCAGCACGGGTGCCGGGAAACCTTCCCGTAGCGCTGACCGAGCTGATCGGCCGGGAGGAGGCGGTACGCGACCTCCACCGTCTACTCGATGCCGGCCGGCTGGTAACCCTGGTGGGCTCCGGCGGGGTGGGCAAGACCCGCATGGCGGTCGAGGCGGCCCACCAGGTAGCCGGGGCGTACCCGGACGGGGTGTGGCTGGTGGAGCTAGCGGCCCTGGAAGCCGACCCGGCGGTCCTGGCCGGGGCGATCCTCGCGGTGCTCGGCGTCCGCGAACACGCGGAGCACCCGCCCGCCACGCCGCCCGAGCGGTTGCTGGCGGCGCTACGTGGTCGCCAACTCCTGCTGCTCCTGGACAACTGCGAACACGTCGTCGAGTCCGTCGCCGAGCTGGCCAACCGGGTACTGCGACACGCGCCGGGCGTCCGCCTGCTGGCCACCAGCCAGGAGCCGCTGGGCGTCGCCGGCGAGCAGGTCTGCGCCGTACCTCCGCTGGCCCTGCCGGATCCCGCGGTCGGCGACCCGGTGTTGCTCGCCCGGGCGAGCGCGGTCCGATTCTTCGTCACCCGGGCGAGAGCCGCCGCGCCCGCGTTCGCGCTCGACGAGACGAACGCCCGAGAGGTCGCCGAGCTGTGCCATCGGCTCGACGGAATCCCGCTGGCGCTGGAGCTGGCCGCCACCCGGGTCCGCGCACTGGGAGTCCACGGTCTGCTGACCCGGATCGACGATCGATTCCGGGTACTGACCCGCGGGCACCGGGGCGCACCACCCCGCCAGCAGACCCTCCGCGCGATGATCGACTGGAGCTGGGAGCTGCTCGGCGAGCCCGAACAGCTTGTCCTGCGGCGGCTTGCGGTGCACGCCGACGGTTGCACGCTGGAGGCCGCCGAGGTGGTGTGCGCCGACGATGATCTCCCTGCCGAGCGGGTTCTCGACCTGGTGGCCCGCCTGGTCGACCGCTCGCTGGTGGTCCTGACCGAGACGCCGGTCGGGCCGCGGCACCGGCTGCTGGAGTCCGTGGCGGCCTACTGCGCCGAGCGGTTGCGGGAGGCGAACGAGGTGGCGACAGTCCGTCTCCGTCACCGGCGGTACTACACCGCGCTGGCCCGCCGGGCCGATGAGGAGCTGCGCGGCCCGAAGCAGCGGCAGTGGCTGGCCCGGCTCGACCAGGAGACCGCCAACCTGCGGCAGGCGCTGGACAATGCGGTCGCTGACGGTGACGCGGCGGGGGCACTCGACCTGAGCACCGCGCTGGCCTGGTACGGCTACCTGCGGGGCCGGTTGCGGGAGACGCGCCGATCAATCGAGGCCGCGCTCGCTGTCGCCGGTCCCGCGCCGGCGACGCCACGGGCCGCCGCCGCCTGCTGGCGCGCCGGACTGGCGCTGCTGGAGCGCGGCGGCGAACACGCACCGCTGGTTGCCCCCGCGCTGAGCGGCTGGCCAGCCGGGGAGGGGTTGGCGGCGCGGGCGCGGGCCGTGGCCTTCCTCGGGCTCGCGCTGCTCAACACCGGCGATGTGGCCAGCAGCAAGACCCTGGTCCACGAGGTGTTGCCGGAGTTCGAGCGGCTCGGCGACCGGTGGGGGGTCGCCGCCGCGCTGAGCCTGCGGGCGAGTCAGGCACTGGCTCACGGCGACCTGGCGGCGGTACGCCGGGACGGCGAACGTGCCGTCGCCCTCTTCCGCGAGCTGGGCGACCGGTGGGGCCAGTTGCAGGCGTCCTTCCCGCTCACCAACCGGGCGGAGGCCACCGGGGACTATCCGGAAGCGGCCCGGCTGCACCGGGAGGGCCTGGAGCTGGCCGAGGGGCTGGGGCTGTGGCTGGAGGCCGCGGACCGCCTCTCCGGCCTGGGCCGCATCGCGCTCCTCACCGGCGACTACGACCGGGCCCGCGAATTCCACGAGCGCGCGCTGCGACTGGCCGCCGCGCAGAGCTGCAAACCGGCGGAGCTGTACGCGCAGATCGGGCTGGGGCTCGGCGCCCGCCGCGAGGGCCGCCTCGCCGATGCGGAGCGGTTGCTACGGAGCGTCCTGGACTGGACTCGGCAGCCGGGCCTGGACGCCGACGTGGTGCGGGCCCTGCTCCTGGCGGAGCTGGGTTTCATCGCCGAACTGCAGGGCGCCGCCCCCGCCGCGGATTCCCTGCACGCCGAGTCGTTCGCCCTGGCGAGCGCCGTCGGCGACCCGCGGGCGCAGGCGCTGGCGCTGGAGGGGCTGGCCGGCGTGGCTGCCATCGACGGTCGCCCCACGCGGGCGGCCCGGCTGCTCGGCGCAGCGGCGATGGCGCGCGACTCGGTGGGCGCGCCACTGCCGGCCGGGGAGCGGGGAGACGTGGACCGAATCACCGCCGCCGCCCGCGCCGCGCTGGGTGCCCCGAGGTTCGCCGCGGAGTTCGACCGAGGCACGGGGCTGCGCCCCGAGCAGGCGTACGCCCCCTCCTGCGCGCACCGAGCTCACTCTGGGCAGGGGGCCGGTGCGACTCGGCCACCCGCGGACGTGGGGTGACTCAGTACGGCTCCTTCCAGGCTTTGACGACCGAACGGACGAGCAGAACGGGGCCCACCAAGCCGCCGATGACTGTTATCGCCCTCAGCTCCACCTGGCCGGTCATCGTGCCAATGAACATCGTCGCGGACAGGCCGACAACTCCGGCCGTGACGCAGCCGAGTGCGACGACGCGAGCCTTCTTCCGGGTGCTGAAACTGCGGAACCGACGGAAGACGCCGGGTCGCCGGGATACCGGGGGCGGCTGCGGGATCTCCGCCGGATCACGGGCCGGCAGCTCCACCCGAACCCGCGCGGGTACCGCCTGATCCACCGCTTGGGTGGGCAAGCCCGGATAGAGAGTCGGTTCGAGGCGAACCGAGATGCCGTCCGCGCCAAGGAGTTGTCGGCCGCCGTCCGGCCAGGTGAGCAGCGCGGCACAGGTATCGTAGTGGACGGTGACGAACTCGTCACTGTCGTTGCTGACCACGCTCACCCCATCGTTCCCGACGACGAGTCGCTGGGTCAGACCACCCTGCCCAGGATAGTCGGTGCCGGTAACGACTGCGGTCGACGAGGTCGGTGCAGCGACGAATCCGGCCCAGTCCGCGGTACGCCCACGCGGTGTCATCAGCAACGAGTCCGCGAGTACGTCGGTCGCGACCTCGTGCACCGCCTCCGGGGTAACCTCCTTCACCTGTCGTAGCAGGTCGTCGCTGGCGGTAAGGCCCTCCCCGGTGAGCACGTCGAACGCGGCCGAGGCCAGCCGGGCGCTGTCGACGTCCTCAGCGGAGAGCGCCTCCGTGGCCTTGCCGATCACCGCGGCGATGTTCGCCTCGTCAATCCGACCGACCCGAACCTTCGCCAGAACGTCAATGAATCCGCCGAGCACCGCATCCTGCTTCTCGGGCAGGGCATCGGCGAGTGCGGTTATGGTCGCGTACCCGTCGCCACGCGGTTCGTAGTTGGTGGCAGCGGTGTAGGACAGTCCGTCCCGTTGGCGCAGCGCCTGAAAGAGTTCCCGCTCCAGCGCCCCGGCGAACACGCTGGCGGCCACGCTACGGGCAGCCACGGCGTTGATGGCGGTCAGGCCGCCGGAGCCGGAGAAGAACGCCGGGGTCTGGGGCAGCGCCGACGACGGCGCTGGGACCGGCATCCGCTGGCCGGTTGGAAGGTCGATTCGCAGCCCGGCCGGTAGGTCCGCTCCCGCCAGCCACAGCACCGCGTTCTCCTTGGTGAAGTAGCGTCGGGCCCAATCCTGCAGGTCCTCCAGGGAGACCGCGTGCAGGCCCCACTCGGGATAGCTGAGCAGGCCGTGGCCGCGGGCGCCGTATCGCCACAGCGGCAGCTCGTCCAGGCTGGAGCCGGACTTGCTGTTCCACTCGGTCCGCAGGATCGCCTTTTCCGTCTCCACCCGACTGGCCGGTAACTCACGCAGGCTCTTGCACACGCCCGTCAGGAACGTGGTGATGTCGTCAACCGACCCCTGTAGGTGAAAGTGGGTGACGACGCTACCGGTGGTGCCGTTGTAGTGATAGTCGGCGGTTCCCAACGGGTGTAGCACGAGATGCTCCAGCAGGTGGGTGATCCCACGCCGGGCCAGGGTCTCGTCGGCCTGACCAACCCGAAACATGAGTCCGGCGTGGGTGGGCCCCGTAGTCGGGGCGAGCAGCGCCGGCACCCCGTCGACCTCCAGCTGCCGGATCATCGCCAGTCACCTTTCGCCATCGCCTTACGGCGGAAGTCGTCAAACTCTTTCACCGGGTCATCGAAGTATCCCCAGACGCTTTCACTGACCAGATTGCCGACCGCGGCGAAGTACGGGGCCGCGAGGGCGTGGGCGCCGAGGACGCTGTAGATCAGCGCGAACCGGCTGACCGCGTCGACCCAGCCGTGTTCCGTGCCGAAAGCCGGATGCAGCACCGATCGGGCGGCAGCCTCGCGTAGCTCCTCCCGGACCCGAAGGTCCTTGCGGTAGTCGGCCCGTTCGGTGCCCGCCAGTTCGGTCAGGTGCTCGTAGTGGGCTTGGGCGACAAGACTGCCCTGTGCCGCGCCCTCCGGCGCAGCCAGCATCGCGTCCCAGGCGAAGGAGTGCATCCCGTGGTACGAACCACCCCACTTCGGACAGATCTGCTGTAGATACTGCAGCTGTCCCGGCAGGTGGTGCGGGTCGCCTTCGGCGAGCCGGTCGTAGCGGCGACGCGCCTCTGCCTGGCCGAGTTCGAGGCCTCGGGCGGTGAGAAGGCGGCAATACCAGATCGCCGGGTCACCCGGCTGGTACGCGGCGGCGTCGATCAACATCTGTTCGGCGCCACGCAGGATCCGATGGAACTCGCGGAACTGGTCCTGGCTGACGTACTGGGCCCGATAGCCGGTTCGCACCTCCCAGGCCTTCACGATCAGGCATTTGCCGAGCAGCGCGGCGGCGAGCCCGTCGGCCGGGTCGGCCTCGACCTGCCGCCGGGCGAGTGCCGCGGTCGGTGGCAGCGAGCCAGCGTAAACGATCATCTCGGTCCGGGTAGCCGGGCGCTGGCCGTCGACCAGGCGTCGCAGCGCGACCCAGTCACCATCCAGCACGCCAGCGCGCAGGTCGGAGAGCTCGCGATAGGCGGTAGCGAGGTCGGTGGTGAGTACGGGCGCGGTGGACATGCGGGGATCCTAAGCCGACTGCGACGCAACCAACCAACCGGATTGGCGGACCACCGGGCCACGTCAATTGATAGCGACCCGTTTCATTACTGTATTGCTCAATACGCGCCGTTGTCGGTCACAACTGCCCGGAAAGAGCCAGCTCCGTCTGGTATGGAAAGGAGCCGGGCTGATAGCCGCAGGACGGTTCCTCGGCCCAGATATCGCCGGTCACCGCGTACGCCCGGGCCCGCGATCCGCCGCAGGCGGTGCGAAACTCGCAGCCACCGCAGCGGCCACCGAGCCGCTCGGGATCACGCAGCGCGGTGAACAGCGCCGAATCCCGGTAGATGTCGCGGAGCGGTCGCTGCCGCACGTTGCCGGCCGATACCGGCAGGAAGCCGCTGGGATGCACGTCGCCACGGTGGGACACGAAGACAAATCCGTTGCCGGCACTCACCCGTAGCGGCGCCCGCCGGACCCGGCCGGCGGTACCGGTCAACCCGCGCGAATCGAGGTCGTCACGCAGGTGCCGGTACAGCCGCCCGAGGCCGAGGAGACGGACGTGGTCGTCGCCCCGCCGGGCCAGCGCCTCGCGTTGCAGGCAGACCCGGCGGAAGTGGTGCGCCTCGGTGGTCTTGACCGCGATGGTCTCACCGAGGTCGTACAGCACGTTGAGCACGTCCTCGGTCTGGGCGGCGTCCAGGCTCCGCAGTCCCTGACCCCGTCCGGTCGGGACGAGGAAGAAGACGCTCCAGAGCAGGGCGCCGTAGTCGCGTACCTGGGTGGCCAGCTCCGCCAGATCGTGGACGTTATCCCGGGTCACGGTGCTGTTGATCTGCACCTTGAGGCCAAGGTCGGCGGCGTCACGCCAGGCCTGCATGGTCAGGTCCCACACTCCGGGGACACCCCGGAAGCCGTCGTGTCCGGCGGCGGTGGCCGCGTCGAGGCTCAGCGAAACCGCCCGCGCCCCGGCTGCGCGCAGGGCGGTCAGCGCCGGACGGGTGAGGGTGGGTGTGCCTGATGGTGAGACGGACACCGGCAGGCCGAGCTCGGTGCCGCGCCGGACCAACAGCTCCAGGTCTGGGCGCTGGAATGGGTCCCCGCCTGTGATCACGAACAGCGGCGCGGGACGTCCGAACTCGGCAACCTGCATCATCAGTGCGGTGGCCTGTTCGGTGCTCAGCTCGGCTCGGTCCCGGTCGGGGCGGGCGGAGGCCCGACAGTGCAGGCAGGCGAGCGGGCACGCCTGGGTGGCCTCCCAGATCACGATGAAGGGACGTTCCCCGACGTTCTGCTTCGGTGTCCGCACCGGCGCGCCCGGGCCCCGGCGCGCTGCCTGCTTCCGGTTCGTCCCGATCAGGCGCTGCCGCTCGGTCCGCGGCGGCGTCATGCCTGTTGGGCCGCGGTGTTCGACTGCGGTGGGGTCAGCCGGTCCCAGGCGGACATCGGCAGCGCGATGACCGCGGCTGGGAACAGCCCGTGTTCCTCGTTGTCGATGTGCCGGTGCAGTCGGTCCAGGGCAGCCAGCACCGCCGGCCAGTCCGGTGCCGCACGGTCGACGTTACTGAGGACGCCGTGAATGTCGTCGTGCTCGTCGCAGAGCTGCTCCACCGCTTCGGTGAGGCTGCCCTCGGCACGCAGCTCGGGAAAGAGGCCGCGTTCCTCGGTTTCGGTGTGCGGCATCAGCAGCGTGAGCAGGTCGTCGAGGAGGTAAACCCGGTCGTCCGCGCCCACCGTGATCGCCGTACGCAACCGTCCGGCAGCGTTGGCGATCGCCTCGTGTTCGGCGGTCAGTTGCCCGATCAGCGGGAACTCCCGACAACCGCAGTAGTTACACATGGCCCCTCTCCCGACCGTGATGTGGGGGATACATCAACCTTGCCCTGATAAACCCGGAGCACCTAGGGCCGTTCGACCTGTCCCCGCCGGAGACAGGTCCCGGACACCCGGATTCGACGGTCGGTCCGCCCCGGACGGGGGCGGACCGGCCGTCGACTCACACTCGGGACCGGGACGGAGCACCGGTGGATCACGTCGGGCGCGCACCCGCCCCCACCAGCGGAGCGGCCACCGCGGCCGGCTCCTCGGCCGTGGCCCGTTCCCGCAGCCGGTCCCGCAGCCAGATACCCCACCAGATCAATCCGCGACCCAGGCAGACGAGGGTCACCGCGAAGAACAGCGTGTAGACCACATTGAAGATCATCAGCACGCCGTAGACCCCGGCCACGGCGGCGCCAAAGATGAACTGGGCTCGACCCTTCATCGGGGTGGTGCCCGGGTCGGTAATCATATAGTTGGTGAACAGGACGAACGCGACACCGGTGATGGGCACGAGCGCCGCCCAGAGCTGCACATCCCAGATGAGGTGCCGCAGCACGGCCTGGATCACGAAGCCGCCGACCCAACCCACGATGAGTGGGATCTTCTTGGTGAGCACGCCGTTCAGGACGGTCCCGGCGGTGATAATGATCAGTGGCACGAAGACCTGCATCACGTCCGGCACGTTCTCGGTGAAGTGGTACGGCGGAGCGATGTTGACCCAGGAGAAGACGAGCAGGGTCACCGTGATGCCCAGATTGGACGGGTTCATGAAGTGCCGCATTCGGCCGCGAATGGGCGCCTGGAAGATTGCCTTCTGCCCGATCGCGACCACGACCGCGAACGCAATCGGCCAGAACTGGTCGTTGGCGTAGAGCAGCATGTTCGCCGCGAGCGCCGTGATGTGCGCCGGTAGTAGGAAGGTATAGACGCCCCAGGCGCCGTTGCCCAGGAAGGCCGGCCGTCGACGGTGCGCCCAGGCGGTCACGAGTTCGACGATGACTTCAATGGCGTAGCCGACGGCCACGGCAAAGAGCGGCCAGGTCCACGGCTGCTCGAAGCCAAGCACCGTATAGCCGAGGATGTTGAAGACGCTCATGGAAATCGCGAAGTTTCGCAGCGCCAGGTACCGGGGATCGCGGCTGTCCAACCGTGGCGGGCTGTCCCGGTTGGTCGAGGCGTGGCGATCGAAGCTGGCGGCGGTGGCGATGCGGGGCGGAGCGGAATCAGTGCGCGGCACGGTGCCGGATGCCCCCACATCAGCCCGGGTATTGTCTCGGACGTCGGTCATTGTGCCTTCATCTCCTGGACTTCTTCAGTGAGCAGCAGGTCGTGCCAGCCGGCCGTGAGGTCGAGGGTCTGCGTGTGTGCGTTGCCGGTGCGGTCGCGCCAATGGATCTCGGCGGAGACTGGTTGGCTGCCGGCTGCACCGAGTCCGAAAAAGACGTCAAAGCTACGCTTTCCCGAGTGGCCGCTGGCGCCGTCGAGCTGCGCCACCCGGGTACGACCGTCCGCGGTGCGGACGACGACCTTGGCGCCGTAGGCGGGAGTGCCGGGCACGCCGGTCGGCGCTCCAGCGGCTGCCGGTCGGTAGAGCCGGAGGCCGAGGAAGTTGTTCTGGCCGGCGCGGTCGTTGCGGTAGTAGGACGGAGCACCCCACTGTCGCGCCACGGCAAAGTCCTGACCACCGTCACCGTTGGTGTCGGCCACCGCCACGCCACGGCTGGGCGTCGTATCGGTCATGCCGAGCTCGGCGGCGATGTCGGCGAAGCGGCCGTTGCCCTCCCGCACCCAGAAGGCGAAGGGCTGGGCACCGGCGATGTCGTCACCCGGCTCAGCGTTGGGCCACATAGCCGGGTTCCGAAGCATGAGGTCATTGCTCATCGCCAGTTCCTGGAGCAGGTTCCAGCGATTGGTCTCGCCCTTGACGAAGCCGGCGGTCTGCACCACGGACATCTCGCCGCTGTTGTTGAAGTCCGCCATCTTGGCGTCCCATCCCCACCCGACCCAGGCCAGGTTGAGCGAGGCCGCCTTGTTGTCGAAGACCGCGATCCCCTGGCTCAGCCGGCGCCGGGCGTCGGCAGCGTCCACAGCGTTGTTCTTCCAGACAAAGTTGCTCTCCTCCAGGCCCCAGGAGGTGGTGATGTTGCTGACAAACATGTCGAAGGCGCCGGTGCCACCAAGATCACCGAACTCGATCGCCATGCCCTTGAACGAGTCGTGCCCGATGACCAGGGATTTCGGGGTGAACGCGCCCCGCTGCCCCTCGGTCAGCTCAAAACGGATCTTGCCTGGGGTGGAGACGTTGTGGAAAAGGCGATCCTTGCCGAAATCATTGGCCAGGTAGAGTTCCGGCAGTAGGTCACCGTCGATGTCGGCCGATCCCGCGCCGAGGGTCCAACCCGTGGCGTACTGCGGCTTGATGGCCGGCTCCTCGACGTAACGTACTGTTGGCTGGTCACCGATGGTGGCCGAGGTCCAGCGCAGCAGGTGCGCGCCACCAGCGTTCTCGGCGCGCGACAGCGAGTGGTTCATCTCCACGTTCGGCTGTCCGACCGGGTCGAGCACCTGACTGTCCGGGAAGTAGTTGAACACGCCGATGTCCGGGTGTCCGTCACCGTCGAAGTCAGCGACCGCGACAGCGTTGGTGTTCCACAGTTTGCCCTGGTAGACGCCGTCGTTGGAGTTCTGTTCAGCGATCAACTCGGTCGGGTGGAAGGTCGCCGTACCGAGTGTCGGACCCGCACCGGTGCGATGCATGAACAGCACCGGCGTCCGGCCCCAGTAGTAGACCAGTAGGTCGAGCAGACCGTCACCGTTGAAGTCGCCGGGGACACAGCCCATCGGCGCCATCGCCGAGTGGGTGGGCAGTGGCTTCGGGTCGAGCACGAACGGTGCGTACCGCGCCGGCCCGTCAGGTGCCGGGGTGACGACCACGGTGTCACTACGCGTATCCACGAGACACAGGTCGTTGGCGATCCGGTCACCATCGAGATCGTTGACCGCGATCGCCGCACCGACCGAGGACACCCAGGCCCGAATATGCTCGTATGCGGGATTGACTGGCCGGACCGTACGCTGAGGCAGCCCTGGCGGCAACGCAATGGGCAATTCTGTGAAGCCATACCGGGAGGCGAGCGCCTGCCGTTCGGAGGCCGACGCACTGGGCAGGCGGGCCACGGCGAAGAGCGCAGCCGCCAGGACGAGCACGAGAAGTGCAGGAAGCGTTCGGCGAATCACACCGACAGGTTGGGGTGACAATGGTTCCCTCCAGGTAGGGGCCACTACCGATTCCGGGTACGGCAATTCAGCCGACAGGTCGGGCGGACCGGTGGTCACCAGCAGCCAAGAGACGGATGGTGCGAACTATCGTCGCGATACGAGTTACCTGCAATGGGTGCTGCAGTTCTCGGTCGATCCGCGAATAACCGGCAATCCCTTCATGTTGTCGGCCATCGAGATACGGAACTGGCTGCCAGCACACTTATCGTGCCGGTAGCACCGGCGGAGTTCTTCTCAAAAGTTGCTCAATGCCTTAACCGCGCCTCACCTGCACTGATCGGCGTCATCATCGGGGACGCACTCAGCGCTCTGGCAGTTCCGGCGTCATCGGCACGCCAGCTGATGTTCACGCGCCATCCGGCGTAGCGCGGCCAGGGCTACCCCGAACAGCACCCCACGGACTATTGCCGGGCCCTTCCGGTTGTCCGCGTCGGCCTTGCCGGCCAGATCCAGCTCGGCCCGCGCCACCTCCTCGGCCGCCCGGGCGAAGGGGGCGAAGAAGGAGGCGTCCGCCTCGCAGCCGAGGAGGCGCAGGCTCGCCAGCACCTCGGCCAGCACCTCCTGCCCGTTCGCGCTGGCATGTCGACCCCAGCCCATGGACTCCACCAGCGCCTCGACATCCTCCCGGGCGCTGGCCACAGCTACCGACCCGACCGACGTGGCACAGTCCAGGTCGATCGCCCGGTCCAAGACCTGGTACGCCTCGGCCAGGGACACCTGATCATCATCAATAGCAGCGAGGATGCCGCGCACCGAGGCCAGGTCGAGACCGCCGACCCCGGTCAGCGTGCGGATGAAGCGAAGACGTCGCAGGTGCTGCTCACCGTAGTCGGCCTGGTTGCGACCAGTGGGAATCCCGGACGGCAGAAGCCCTTCGCGCAGGTAGAACTTGATCGTCGGTACCGAAACGCCACTTCGTCGACCTAGCTCCGAGATTCGCAAGCGTCCTCCCCTGGCGAAACGTTGCGGGCAATCTTGCCACAGGTGTCGGCAGAGGACCATTGAATGACTTCCGCCGACCATCCCACCCCGGATGGATCTGCACCAACCTGTACTAATTAGGCGATTTCGCCCCCGGCGCCCAATTGCCGCAGCACGCTTGGATAGTGGCGAGTTCCGATAGACAAAACTGTCGGGACACTCCCGCCAAGAGTGTTTATCACCACACCCAGGCCAAGGGCAAGAATTGAGAAGGACAGCGCCATAACACTGAGCTACCCTTCAGGCACTCTCCGCCTTGACCGCCTTCTGAAGCTAGGCTAATATCAGCTCCCGAGCGGCAGATAATTGCCGATAATACGTTTGCACCAAAAGGCACCACAACCTCAGCAATGCCGCCACCATGTCCGCACGTTCTGGGGGAGAGAAAATGCAGGACGCAGCCGAAAAAGCCGTCGATCGCGTCATCGATACAATGCGAAACAACCTATCCGATCAATTAACAGTAGACGATATGGCGCGAGCGGCTATGTTCAGCAAGTTTCACTTCACCCGTATCTTCCAAAGGGTTACCGGGGTATCACCTGGCCGGTTCCTGTCGGCGATCCGGCTGCAGGAGGCGAAACGACTGCTCGTGACAACCAGGCTGAACGTGACCGACATCAGTATCCGCGTGGGCTACAACAGCGTCGGCACCTTCAGCACCCGGTTCACCAAGAGCGTGGGACTGTCGCCGACCACCTACCGCCGGATGGGTGGCTACACCAGACGTATCCCGACCCTGCAAACATCGACGGGGTACGGCACCGTCCGCGGCCGAATCACCGCGGGCAGCCAAGGCACGTCCCCCGGCCTGATCTTCATGGGGCTGTTCCAGCACCGAATCCCGGAAGGCGCGCCGACCCGCTGCGCGATCCGCGACGAGCCCGGCCCCTTCCGCTTCACCGACGTCCCGGACGGCTCCTGGTACCTGCTGTGTCACGCCGTGTCCGGTGAAGTGCTCCGGCTCCAACAGAAGAACGTGATGGTGGCGACCGCCGGACCGCTGATCGTACGCGACCGCCAAGTTATCAATCTCGATATACAACTCAAACCGGTTTCGAAGCTGGACCCGCCGGTCCTACTCGCCCTCCTCGACGCCCGAAAGGCCGCCTACGAGCGGCAGTTCACCGCCGCCACCGAGGCGATCGCCGCCTGACCCGTCCCTGCCGGTGCGCCGGCGCGTCAATACGGGGCTGACGCGCCGGCGAACCGGTGTGCGGCGTACCAGGGCCGAGACCACGACAACGCACCTGCTCGCCCGCGCCGGGATCGGGCATGAGCTGGCGGGCACCCAACGCCGACAACCCGACCGGCTCACGTTGGGGCAACGCACAGCCACCGGTGCGGGTCGGGCCTCAGTCGACCCGCCGCACCGTCATCGGCAGACCGCCGCGTACCCGCAGGGACAGCATCGGCTCAGGTACGACCGCTCGACCCGGCAGGCCCTCCAGTCGCAGGTCACGCAGGAGCACGGCCAGGACCAGGGTGGCCTCCAGCATTCCGAGGTTGTTGCCGACGCAGAACCGCGGACCGGCCCCGAAAGGTATGTAGGCGTATCTCGGCCGGTCGGTGATACGGGAAGGATCGAACCGCTCCGGGTCGAACCGCTCCGGCTCCGCCCAGAACCGGGGGTGTCGGTGCAGGGTGTACGGACAGATCAGGATATCGGCGCCGGCGGGTACCCGGTAGCCACCGATCTCATCCTCCGCCCGCGCCTTCCGGGTGAGAATCCACACCGGCGGATACAGCCGGATAGCCTCCTCCACCACCATCGCCGTGTACCGGAGCTGATGCAAGTCCTCGTAGGCCGGGACCCGGTCTCCGAGCACCGTCCTGGCCTCGTGCCGGACCCGCTCACGCAGCTCGGGGTGCTGGTCCAGCAGATGCAAACTCCAGCCGAGAGTGCTCGCCGTCGTCTCGTGCCCGGCCAACAGCAGGGTGACCAACTCGTCCCGCAACCGCTCGCGCCCCAACTGCGGGTCGGCCTCCGCACGGGTGGAGAGGATCAGCCGGGACAGAACGTCGTCCCGACCCTCAACAGCCTGACCACGCTCCGCGGCCAGTACGTCAACGACCTCCTGCAGATGCTGACGGGCGCGCCGGAACCGCCGTTGCCGACGCAGGGGAATCCAGGTCGGTACCGTGTTCAGGGTTTCCAACTCGAACATCGCCTGGTCCTGCACCGCCGCGAACGACTCACCAACGCCGTGGAAGCCGGTCAGCTCCGCGTCGAGCAGGGTCCGGCCCAGCACCCCCAGGGTCAGCCGGGTCATCTCGTCCAGGACGTCCACCGGCGGTCCGTCCACCCGCGTCGCGAGGCGTGCGACGAGCCGGGTGGCTTCCTGCCCGACCGCCCCGGCGTACTGGGCCAGGCGCCGATTCTGAAACGCCGGTTGGATAACCCGCCGCTGTTTGCGCCACAGCTCGCCCTCGCTGGTCAGCAGGCCGTCACCGAGGGCACGCCGGGCATGTACCAACCCGATGCCCTTCTGATAGTTGGCGTGGTTATCCGCCAGGACGTGCTTGGCGTGGTCGGGATGGTTGAAGAAGTACAGCTTCTTCGGGCCAACCGGCAGCCGGGCGACGTCGCCGTACTCAGCCGCCGCCGACGTCATCATTCCGAGCCGGTCGCGCCCCAGGGCCAGCAGCAGGCGCAGGCCCGCCGTGACCGGAGGACCGGGTGGGATCCGCCCACCCCGGTCCGCAATCACCGTCATGCCGCGTCTCCGATCTGCCGCTGGAGCTGACCGAACCTGCCGGACATGAACAGCAGCGCCTCGTCATCTGGCCGGCGCTGCGCAGACAGCAGTCGACCGACGAAGATGGTGTGGTCGCCACCGTCGTACGAGCCCCACACCGCGCACTCGAAGTGGGCCAGCGCCCCGGTGATCAGCGGCACCCCGGTCGACGAACCGGGCAACCAATCCACCCGGTCGAACTGTTCGGCGCCCAACGGGCGGCGCGCATCGGCGAAGTACCGCGCCACCGACTCCTGCCCCGACCTGAGCACCGAAACCCCGAACTCACCCATGTCACCCAAAAAGCCGTGCATCATGGCCGTCCGGTTCACGCAGACCAGCAGTAGCGGCGGATCCAGTGACACCGAGGCGAACGAATTGGCGGTCATGCCGTGCGGGGTGTCACCACCGACCGTCACCACGGTGACACCAGTGGCGAAGGCCCCATACGCCCTCCGCAGCGCCTTCGACTCGGTTACGCCGGTAGTGAGTGTCCGCTGTGGCTTCACGTCTGCCTCCTCGTAGGCTGTCACAACCCCGCCGCTGCGTAGGGCTCCAGCGCCCGGATCAGCGCCTCGGGCACCCGCGCCGGCACGGTCTGGGTGTTCGGCCCACGCATACAGGCCACCCGCTGGCGGCCTCGGGCTACCACCGTTTCCCGACCGTCCGGGTCGAGTCGCACATAGTCGAAACTGAACTCCACCTGGGTCTGTGCGAGCTGGGCCAACCGCATTCGAATCGACAACTCGTCAAAGGCGGTGATCTCGGCGAAGAACTCACAGTCGACTCGGAGGGTGAACAGCTTCAGGTCGTCGCGGAGGTCGGCGAGCACCTCCGGGGCTCGCTCCTTGAGGAACATCTCCCGGCATCGCCCCTGCCAGCGCAGGTAGTTGACGTAGTACACGTTGCCGACGAGGTTGGTCTCCTCGAAGCCGACGGTGTGCACGTATTCGAAGTACTTGTCCACGGTCAGTGCTGTCCTTCCGTCAGGATGGCGATGGCAACCGGCGCCGACAGATTCCGTACGGTCGCCACCAGGGTGGCGATCCGCAGGTTGCCGGAGCCGAACAGCTGCCAGCCCGGCCGATCCGAGCGCAACAGGGTCAGCGGCGCCCGGTGGGAAAGACCCGCCTTGCGCAGGCACTCGATCGCCGCCCAGGTACGGGTAGCCGAGGCGTGATACGACTCGTCGATCTCGGTGGCTACCAGGCGGGCCAGCTCCGCGAACGGACCGAGCAAGCCCTGCCACACCGACTCGTCGCGGTCTCGGACCGTCTCCACGTCGCACGCGACGGTCCGGTCCGCCACCGTGCAGAGGGTCAGCCCGGAAACGTGTGAGGCCGAGAGCTGGCGACCACCATGCAGCTCTGGGCGACCGTCGGGACGATAGTGGACCTGCGCGGGGTGGCCCAGCGCATGGCCGGCCGCGACGGCGGTGACCGCACGCCGCTCCCGCAGCCACTGCTCGCTCCGGCCGGAGGTCTCCGGTTGTGCGGTGGCCGAGTGCGGTAGCACTGTCACGGCGACCTGGGCACCGACCAGATCACCGACGCTGCGCTCCAGGTAGGAGCCCAGTAGCGGCGCCACCCATGGGCCGCGGCCGTCCTTCTTGCGGACCGCGCGGAGACGCAGACCGTCCCAGCGTTCCAGCACGGTGCCGTCGGCGGACCGCAGGGCGATGTCGTACACGTACGTGTCGCCGTCCCGGCTCCGCTCCACCGCGCAGTAGCGCAGCTCCTCGGCGCCGCCCAGCCGCGGCCCGGCCGGGTAAAGGCGGGCGATACCGGCCGGTAGCAGTGTGCCGTCCGGAACGCAGACCTGGTTGCCGTGCATCAATGCATCCCGGACACCCGGGTCACCGAGCAACAGGGTGGCCGGCAGATAGTCGGCGAACCAGCGAGTGTCGGCCACCGCTGCCACCACTGCGTCCACGTGCCGGGCCGCAGCCCGGTGGTAGCGGCGCAGGCGCTGGAAGAGGGCTCCCTGGAACAGGGTGTCTCCGTAGAGCTCCGATACGGGGTTCAGCGGCACCGCCGGCAGCCCGTCAGGGACCTCGTCGGGGGGGCCGGCCGGCGCCGGCGCTCCGGTAAAGCGCAGGCGGGCACGGAAGTGGGCGGCGGCGAAGTCGGTTTCGGCACTCTGAATGACCGCGTCAACCACCCCCTCCTCGACCACCAGGGTGGCGATCCGGATGAGGGTGCGGCCCTGCGGCGGAACCACGATCGGGCGGAGGAACTCCGCCTCCTCGATCACCGGGGTCTCCTCGCGCCCGAGTACCGCCGCGGCGACCTGGGCCATGGCCTCCATGCCGAACACCGCCGGGAACAACAGATTCCCATCCAACCGGTGGTCGGCAAGGTACAGGTCGGTCGCCGGATTCAGCTCGGTCTCCACGACCATCTCGACACCGTCGTACCAGACCAACGGCCGGTCGACGAAGCGCAACAGCGGCAGCTCGGGCCGATTCCGGCGGACCGTGTCGACTCCCTCGATCCGACCGCTCACCACCACCTTGGCGGGAACCTGCGGATCCGCGATGAGCCGGCGCAGCAGGTGCACACCTTGATCCGGAGTAACCGGGGTGATGCCGTCGCGGGTGAGCGTCTCCACCACCGAGAGCCGCTCGCCCATGCCGACGCCGGACCAGACCGACCACTCCAGGCAGAGTGCACGACACTTCGGGTAGCGGCGACCGAAGTCCTCGGTCAGCTCGGCCAGCCAGTCGTTGGCGACCGCGTAGTGGGCCTCACCGCGCAGGCCGGCCCGCCCGATGATGCTGCCGAAGGTGACCAGCAGCTTCAGCTGGTCTCCAGCAACAGCATCGAGGACCGATCGCAGCCCGTCGATCTTCGGAGCGAAAGTACGTCGAATCGTCTCCGTGGTGACGCCGGTCAGCGCGGCCGGTTCGTTCCGACCGGCGCCGTGCAGCACCGCGGTCACGGAGCCAACCGCGTCGACCAGTTCGACGACGGCTCGCCGGACCTGTTCGGCATCGGCGACATCCGCGCGGACGTAGTGCACGCGGACCCCGGCATCGCGCATCCGGTCCAGGTTGGCGGCCAACTCCGAGTCGTCGGCCGGGTCGGAGCGGCCCAGTACCGCCAGCGTGGCTCCACTGTCCCCGGCAAGGGCCAACGCGCACTCGGCGGTGATGCCCTTGCCGCCGCCGGTGGCGAGCAGCACGTCGTCGGGGCCCAGCACGGGGACGTTCCGCTCGGCCTGCACCGGCAGTACCCGCAGCGTCGGCACCCGTCGATGGCCCGCCTCGTCGTAGTGCACCTCGCTGAAGGTGGTGGTCGCCGCGACCTCCTGGACGATCCGGTCCACCGCACCCGGCTCCGGCCTGATGTCCACGATGGTGGTACGGACCTGAGGGGCCTCGAGCCGTAGGGTCCGTGCCATGCCGGCGGCACCGGCGCCCTGCTGCACCAGGACGAACCGGCCGGTACCGGCGGTGATCGCGGCACGGGCACCTTCCAGCGCCACCTGCAGGTCCACCTCCGCGCAGCGTTCCGGCAGGCAGACGAGCACTCCCTCCCCGACTCCGCCCGCCTGCAACGCTTGCCGAAGTGACTCGGCGAGTGGGTGGCCGTCGGTGGCGTAAAGCTGCCACCTTCCGGCAGAGACAGCACCGGAACGCGCCGGCAGCGGCACCTCCTCCAACTCCACGGACCAGGCACGGCACCAGTCGGCGACGCCGTTGACCAGCAATGGACCCGCCTGCTCGGCATGGGCGGCGACACCGGAGCCGGTGAGCTGGTCGAGCGCTTCGGCGAGCTGGCCGACGGTTGCCGTGGCGAAGTTGGTCGGTGTCTGCGCTGCCGGGATGTGCAGGTGCTGCGCGGCCTGGTTGACGAGTTGCCCGACGGTGATCGAGCTCAGATGCAGGTCGTCGAGGAGCTGACTGCCGTCGTGCACCATCTCCATCGGCAACTCGGCTCGCTCGGCAGCCAGCCGACGCAGCAACTCCAGGCTGGTCTCCTCGGCACGATCACTCACCGTCGGCGCCGGCCCGGTGGCCGGCTGGGCGGGGGCTTCGGCGCTTTCGGGCAGGTGCAGCGTGGGTGCCGACTCGCACGGACTGGCGAAGAAGCGGAACTCCTGCCCCAGCTCCAACGGCCGGACCAGCCGGTCGTGGAAGAGGATTCCATCGACCGGAGCAGCACCCAGGACGTAGCCGGCAGCAGCCACCCGGAGCAGCCCGACCAGGGATTCGTCGTCGGTGTCCAGCGCGATCGCGGGGACGTCGGTGGCGGCCGCGGCCAGCCCGGAGAGCACCCTGCCGGGACCGACCTCGATGAAGAGGTCGACCTCCTTGGCGGCCAGGACGACGGCCTGGCTGAACAGCACCGGGTCAGTGATCTGCTGGTGCAGCAGTTCCACCACGTCGGTGTCGGGGGCAAGCGCCTCCCCGGTGACGGTGGAGATCACCGACCCGGCCACCCGGTCGAACCGCTCCCCCGACAGCGCCTCCCGGAGGGCGTCCGCAGCCGGCGCCACCAGGCTGGAGTGGAAGGCATGCGAGACCGACAGCGAGGTGGCCCGCAGCCCGTCGGCAGCCGCCCGCTCGCACGCCTGCCCGACCGCCGTCACCGTGCCGGCCACCACGGTGTGCTCGGGACCGTTGTGGGCGGCGATCACCACCGGCAACCCGGCGACCAGCCCGGCGACGCGTTCCGCGGGTGCGTTGATGTCGGCCATCGTGCCGGACGCGCTGTGCTCCCCCATCGTCCGGCCCCGAAGCCGGGCGATCCGCAGCAGCGCCTCGTCATCAAAGGCGCCGGCCCAGTGCAGCGCGGCGATCTCACCGAGGCTGTGCCCGACGGCGACGCTGGCATCCAGCTTCAACAACGACAGGGCTCGTAGCCCGGCCAGCGCACCGGTGACGATCCGGGGCTGCGCCACCTCGGTGACGACCATGTCACCGCTGCCGGGCAGGTCGGCCCGCTCGTACACCTCGGCGACGTCGGAGAATCGGCGTCGTAGGGCGCCACCGGAGGTACCCCGTCCGGAGCCCTGCCCGGGGAAGAGGTAGCCGATCCGGGCAGCAGGGCCGCGTACGTGACCGAGCAGACACCGACCGTCGGGAGTGACCAGCCGCACCGTGTTGGCGTCCAAGGCCTCGCAGGCCCGGCGTAGCTGCCGCTCGGCGTCCGCCGGGGAGGTGACCACCACGGCCGCCCGGTAGGGCAGCTCCCGCAGCTCACGGTGGAGAGTCGCGGCGAGGTCGGCAAGCTGGGCGTAGGAGACGGTGGGGGCGAACTCCAGCAACCGGCCGAGCCGCTCGCGCAGCTGGGTCGGCGATGCCCCGTCGACCAGAAGGAGCTCCGCGTCCTGGAGCGAGGTGGCGAGGCGGCGCGACCGGCTGTCCAGCCGGGTCGACCGGCGGGGGCGGTCGGCAGCCAGCACGAGGTGGGTGTTGATGCCGCCGAAACCCATGGCGGTGATGCCGGCCCGCAGCGGCACGTCCCGCGGCCAGGGCTCGGCCTGCCGCAGGGCCCGCAGGGCGTCGCCGTGCTCCGTAAACGACTCGTGGGGCTCGACGCAGCCGACCGTCGGGGGCAGGACCTCGTGGTGCACGGCCATCGCGGCCTTGATCAGACCGGCGACCCCGGCGGCGGCCTTGGTATGCCCGATCATGCCCTTGATCGAGCTGATCGCCGCGGGTGGGGCATCGGGGTCAGCGGCCCGTCGGGCCAGTGACAAGGCGTTGAGCTCGGTGGCGTCGCCGACCGCGGTGCCGGTGCCATGCCCCTCGAACAGTCCGACCGTCTCGATGCCGAAGCCAGCCCGGTCGTAGGCCCGGCGCAACGCCAGCTGGTAGCCGCTGACCTCGGGCCGGGTGATGCCGCCCTTGCCGTCGGAGGAGATTCCCCAGCCCGCGATGGTGGTGTAGCTCCGGTGCCCGGCACGGCTGGCGTCCGCCTCACGCATCAGCACGACCATGCCGCAGCCCTCGCCGGGCCAGAAGCCGTTGGAACCGCGGTCGTACACCCGCATCTCGTGTCGGGCGAGTGCGCCGGTCTTCGCGAATCCGATGATCTCGAATGGGTCGATGGAGAGGTCGACACCCCCGGCGATCGCCACGTCGACCTCGCCGTTGACCAGGGCCTTGCAGGCGGTGGCGACGGAGAGCAGGGACGACGAGCAGGCGCCGTCCACGGTGTAGCCTCCGCCGTTGAGGTCGAAGTAGTTGCAGATCCGCCCGGCGATGGTGTTCGACAGTCCGCCGGCGAGCGTGTCCTCGTCCACCGGCGGGAACGGGCCCTTGAAGGTCGCCTCGAAGTCGGCGAGGAACTTGCTGAGCTGGTCGTCGTCCCAGTCCTGTTCCTTGAGCGCGGCGGCGACCATTCGCCGGACATAGGGCCAGCGCAGCCGGAGCTGGTTCGCGCGGGAGAACTCACCCGTGAGGGTGTTTCCCACGACCACGCCGGTGCGTTCCCGGGGTAGCCCTTCGCCCATCGGGAACCCGGCGTCGGCCATGGCTGACGCCGCCATGTCCAGCGCCAGCCAGTGGGTCAGGTCGGTGGAGCGGTAGGTGCTGCCGGCGACCTTGTAGCCAATCCGGTCGAACTCGTACCCCTCGATCACCGCGGCGTTGGGCGAATAGAACTTGTCCGGTGTCGTTGCGTCGGGATCCCAGTAGTCATCGAGACTCATCCGTTCCGGGGGCAGCCGGCGGAACGCGCGTCGCCCGGCGAGGGCGTTCTCCCAAAGTTCTCGCGGGCTGGTGGCGTCCGGGTACCGGCACGCCATCCCGACTACAGCGATCCTGGCCATAAGAGCTCTCCTCTGATGTTTGCGGTAGTGGTACGGCCGGTCGGCACGGTGGCCGGAATTCGGATCTGAGTCCGAAACGGACTCACCGCCTCCTCGGGCCGCCTTCAGCTCCGTGCCTGGAACTCTGCGGCGACCGCCCGTCGCCACCGCTCGTAGGCGGGGACAGCATCGGGCGTATCGCGCGGGACGGTAGCGTCGGTCACCTTGGCCGCCTCGGCCGGCGTCATGCCGCAGAACACCGACGTGGCCAGCTCGTTGTGCGGAACGACCAGGCCGGCCCGGACCCGGGCACCGGCGGCGAAGGCACTGCCCTGGGCCACGGCGGCGCGGTACTCGCCAGCGCGCTCCCGGAAGCGGATCAACTCCGCCTCGGCGGCGCCGCCGGCGTAGGTTGCCGCCAGGCCCGCCCCGGCGTACAGGTCGGCACGGCGGTGCTCGGGAAAGCCGGCGATCAGATCCGCGACGTGGTCCGCGTCGGTGCCGCCGACGAACCAGATGGCCCGACCGACACCCTGATCGATCACCCGGACCCCATACCCGGCGGGTCCCTCCGCCGGCCAGGGGAAGGTACGAGGCCGGTACTGGCGGTGCACGTACCGCTCGGTGTGGAAGTACGCCTGGTGGAAGCCGTAGCCGTCGAGGACCAGCCAGCGCAGCAGCGGGTCCGGCGCGTAGAGCTGGCTCCAGCGAACCCGCGGTAGCCGCGCCATGGCCCACCCCACTCCGACGTACGCCATGTAGACGTGCCGGTCACCCCGGCCATCGAGCAGGTCCGGCACATGTCGGGGACGCCCCAGGCGCAACCCGTCCCGGACCGCGAAGCCCATCGCCGCACCCTCATACGCGAAGCCCCGAAAACGGATAGGAATGGTTTCCAGACGGGCTTCGACGGTGGCAACGTCCGGTCCTTCGGCGGCAAACCCATAGCCGGACAGAAACGATGAGCCGACGGTCTCCAGCAGCGTCCGCGATTCTTCGTTTTTGACCCGGAAACCGCGAACGTCCAGCTTGGTCTGGGAAATGTTCGGCGTCAGAATCCTGCGACGCAGACCACGGAGGTTCCGCATTGGCACTTGCCCCCAAGAAGAGTGGATGTGACAGCCGACCCGCTTATGGCCGTCCATTTCGATGATGGCAAAGGCAATCGTCGTGATGTTCTTCAACCGTGCGGACCCGGGCGCGGCTCGGGCACATCCGCCGCAACCGGTGACGGGGCGACCTGGCTCCGGGTCAGGGCCGTGCCGCATCGGCCGGCACCAGGCGCGCGCGCAGCGTGCGGCGCCACACCTCGTACGCCGGCAGACCGGGCTCGGCCGCAGCGGAGACGACGTCGCTGGCGAGCCGCGCCGCATCCGCCACCGACCGGTCGCCCAACGCCCACATGGCGACCTCACTGTGCTCGGGCACGTACCCGGCATGGCTGCGGGCCTTGGCCGCGAACGCCGCCCCCTGGGCGAGGTCGCCGGCGTACGGACCGGCGGCCCGGCGGATCGCGGCCAGGTCGGCCGACGTGCCGCCACCGGCGAAGGTCGCCGCGAGGCCGACCCCGCTCCACAGGTCACCGTGCCGCTGCTCGGCGAAGGCGTGCAGCGCGGCGGTGACGTCGGCGGTCCGTCCCCCGTGGATGAACCACAGCGCCCGACCGATCCCCTGGTCCACTGCCCGGGCGAAGTAGTCCGCGTGGCCCTGCCACGGATACGCCCGCAGGCGGTCCTGCCGGGTGACGTAGCGCTCAACGTCGAAATAGGCGCGATCAAAGCCGTAGCCATCGACGGCCAGCCACGTCATCGTCGGGTGATACGGGGAGCCGGTGAGATCGGGCACCACGTGCCGCCACAGCCGGCGGGGCAGTCGAGCCATCGCGAACCCGATGCCGATATAGGCGAGGAAGAGGTGTCGGTCACCGGCTCCGCGCAACAGGTTCCGGGTACGGGTGCCCCGGCCCGGCGGCAGCACGTCGAGGAGCGTGTAGGCCATCGTGGCGCCCTCGTAGGCGAAGCCGGCCAACTCTCCGTCAACGAGGTCGAGCCGACGCTCCAGCTCCCACAGGTCGCGGGTGTCGATACCCCACTCGAAACCGCAGATCACCGACTGCGGGACCGCCTCCAGTCGGCGGGTCACCGGCGACGGCTCCCCCGGAAAGCCACGGCGGGCGAAGGAGACCTCGGCCAGCGACGGCGACATGAGCAGGCGACGCACCGAACCCAGCACGCTCGGCATGGCAGTCTCCCTCTCGGTACGACGATTTCCGCCGGAGCCGGCGGCGTCTCCATCGTCCGGGTCGGCGCGGTCCGCGACCTCTTCTGCGTTGCGCACCCTCGGAGAAGGCCCGTCGGCGCGCCGGGCAAATGATGGATCGGGAGCGACGCCACCGAGGATGGGAGCGGCGATGCGGGTACTCGTGACCGGCGGGACCGGCTATGTCGGTGCCCATTCGACCGCAGCGCTGCTGACCGCCGGGTACGCGGTGCGGATGCTCGTACGCGAACCGGACCGCGTTGACGCGACGCTGGCCGCGCTCGGCATCGACTCTCGACAGGTCGAGCTCGTTGCCGGGGATGTCACCGACGCCGTCACGGTGGCGCGGGCCGTTGACGGGTGCGCGGCGGTGCTGCACGCCGCCGGGGTCTACAGCTTCCACCCGCGTGATCGGCGGCGAATGGCGGCGGTCAACGTCGACGGCACCGAGCTGGTGCTCCGACTCGCCCGGTCGGCGGGGATGGACCCGATCGTGCACGTCTCCACCTTCGGTGCGCTGCTGCCGGCCTGGTCAGCACCCCTGAGTCCGGAGTCGCCGGTCGGTAGCGCGCGGGAGCCGTACCTGGCGAGCAAGGCCGCCGCTGACCGCATCGCGCGTCGCCATCAGCGCGACGGGGCACCGGTCGTAATCACCTACCCGCTGGCCTGCCTCGGACCGTACGACCCGCACCTGGGCGATCAGCTACGCCGGGTGCGGGACACGCTCCGGGGCCGGCTACCGCTCTGGCCCACCGGCGGCTTCCCCGTCGGCGATGTCCGGGACGTTGCCCGGCTGCATGTCGCCGTGCTGCAGCCAGGACATGGGCCGCGCCGCCTGCTGGCACCCGGCCGGTACGTGCGCACCGACGAGTTCGTGGCATCGTTACGGCGGGTCACCGGGCGCACGCTGCCCGCCCTGCGGCTGCCGGCCGCCGGGTTGGAGCCGGCCGGACGTCTGGTCACCGCGCTACAGCGGTGGGTGCCGGCGCACCTACCCGTCCAGTACGGAGCCATCCACCTCTGCCGGCTCGCCCGCCCGGTGAACAACACCGCGACCAGGGAGCTCCTCGGCGACCGGGGCCGGGACCTCGACGAGACGATGGCCGACTCCGTTCGCTGGCTGGCCATCACCGGCCGGTTGAGTGCTCGGCAGGCCGGGCGGGTCGCGGTCGACAACGGCTGAAAGTCAACCGCCCATTCGACCCGCCCAAACCTGCCTCCGCAACGAAAAAGGTGCACCCACTCGGCGACACCATCGATGATGCAGTAATTGAGCGTCGCATCCGCTCACCAATCTGCACCTTCATCATTTTCCGCCACACCTTAATCGACACAGGGCTAAGCGAGAAGCCACCAGAAGTGACCGCGATGCCTCGACGGACGTACACCGCAGAGACAAAAGGGGAGGCCATGCATACGGAAGGTCCCGACGCCGAACAGACCCGAGTCATGACGCTCGAAGCGTTTGCCGACACTATTGTTCCGGGACAGAAGCGTTCACCCGATGACCGGGCGATCGCTGGCGTCTCGGCTGACGGCGGCGCCGTCGCCAGTGGGGCACTGGCGCTGCTGGAGGATCCGGCTAGTGGGTTCGCCCTGACCCTGGCGCCACTGAGCACGGCACTGAACTCGCACGCTACCGGCTACGCCGAGGCGCGCGGGCTGCTACTCGACCCCGGTGTGCCGCCGTTCGTGGCACTCTCCTACGACCATCGCACCGCCCTCCTGAGCGAACTGCTGTCCCCGGAGCACGCCGAGCGGGAAATGTGGGTGGGGCTGGCGCTCTTCAGCAACATGGCCTTCGACAGCGCGGCGCACATCGGCACCCACGAGGCGCTTGCCGCCGGCCACCCAGGCCTGCTGACAATCGGCATTTCCCGGCCCGACGAGGACGGCCGCTGGCGGTTTCCCGAATACTCCTACGGCCAACCGTTGGCACCCCTACACCCCGACACCGTCGCCTCCGGGAGCCCCGCATGAACAGTACCGCCAGCACCGACGTACTGATCATCGGTAGCGGCTTCGGCGGCGCCATTCCCGCCTACCACCTGGCGGCGGGTGGGGCCAAGGTGGTGGTTCTCGAACGCGGACCGTGGCTGTCCGCCGAGGAGTTCGATCACGACTTCAAGCTCGGCTCCTCGTACACCCGCATCTTTGACTTCACCGTCGGCGACGGCATGAGCCTGCTCGGCGGCAACTGCGTCGGCGGTGGCAGCGTGGTCTATTTCGCCACGATGCCACGCGCGCCGCGGTTCGTCTTCGAGCGCCGTGGCAGTATCGGCCAGCGGATGTGGCCCGCGACCATCACCCGGGACAGCCTCGACCCCTGGTACGACCGGGCGACCGAGGCGCTGCCGGTCACGATGCAGAGCTGGGAGAAAGTTCCCTACGCCGGTGGCCTCTTCGCCGCGGCCTGCGCGCACGCCGGCCGGACCGCCAACCCGGTACCGTCGGCAGTCGACGTAGACATGTGCACGAACTGCAACTGGATGATGGCTGGCTGTCGCTTCGACGCCAAGCGCTCCCTGCTACTGAACTACCTGCCGGCCGCCCTCGCCCACGGGGCCGAGGTCCGCCCGCTGCACGAGGTACAACACCTCTCCCGCACCGACGACGGTGGCTATCGGGTGCACTACCGACACGTTGACGCCGAGGACTACCGGATCCTGCACGGCAGCGGCACGATCGACGCCAAGATCGTAATCGTCGCGGCAGGCGCCGGTGCCACGCCCGTGATCCTCCAGCGGTCCGCGGCGACCCTCGGCGCGATGCCCCCCGCGGTCGGCCGCTACTTCTCCAGCAACGGTGAGCGGCTGAACACCGCCGTATTCAACGAGGATCGCGTCCGCGAGGTGCTCGGCCTGTCCCGCCCCGGCGGCAAGGCGTACGCCGCCAACCAGATCGGGCGTGGACCGACCGTGGCGTCCTGGGATCGACTCGACCCGAACCTGCCCGAATTCGAGCGCTACTCGCTGGAGCAGCTCTACTTCCCGCCCGGCCTCGGCACCATCCTCGCCCAGGTACCCGATGCGACGGGACCCACCTGGTTCGGCGTGGAGAAGAAGGAACTGATGCGGCGCTGGCAGTCCTGGCTGACCATCTTTACCATGTCCGAGGACGACAACGAAGGTGTCTTCGGACCACCACCTGCCACCGGGAACGCCGATCGAATCTCCCAACAGATGCTCGGTCGTGGACCGCTCCGCTACCGCCCCACCCCGAACACGTTGCGCGGCTGGGCGGCCTCCGACGCCGACGTCAAAGACATCCTGGAGCGCGATGGGCTGGCCCGGGTGATGCCGTGGACCAACGATGTCGTCGGCGCGTACACCGTACATCCGCTCTCCTCCTGCCGAATTGGCGACAACCCCGAGACGTCCGCCCTCGATGACCGCCACGAGCTACGCCAGCACCCCGGGATCTTCGTCACCGACGGCTCCGCCGTACCCGGTGCCCTGACGGTGAACCCGGCGCTGACCATCGCCGCGCTGGCCGAACGGGCCATCCCGGGCATCATCCGCGCCGCGCAGGAACGCGGGGTGCGGGTCACCTATCGCGGATCGTTGCCGGAGGGCTCCACCCAGGCCGTGCCGGTGACCACCATCAGCTGAGGACGGGCCGCGGGCCGGGCGGGCCAGCGAAAGGCCACCGGCTCGCGGCACCGGGCAGGAGGGAGAAGCCGATGGGTCGATGGCTGGCGTGGGCAACAAGCCAGACGATGCTCACCCACGTCCGACACGTCACCCCGGTCTCGCCGAGGGCCGCCACCGGGTCCGTGACCGAGGTCTACCGTCAACTCGCCACCGACTTCGGCGTCTACGCACCGCCGGTGCTGCTGCACTCCCCCGCACCCGTGGCGCTGCGCGCCTGCTGGGCACTGCTCCGGGAGACGCTACTGGCCGACGGGCTGGTCTCCCGGCGCGCGAAGGAGGTTGTAGCCGAGGCGGTGTCGCTGGGTAACCGCTGTCCCTACTGTGTCGACGTGCACGGGGCGGCGGTAGCCGGGCTGGGCAGCCACGGCAGCAGAAGCTCCGCGGGCCGACAACCAGCCGACCCCTATCTGGCAGCACTGGCGGAGTGGGGGCGGCGCAGCGGCGAGCCGTCCCATCGCCCGGCACCGGCCTTTCCGATCGCGCACGCGCCGGAGCTGATCGGCGTGGCCGTGGTCTTCCACTACCTCAACCGAATGGTGAGCGTGTTTCTTCAGGAGTCGCCGCTGCCCGTGACCTCGGACCCGATCGGCAAGTTGGTTGACCGGATCGCCACTCGGGTAGTGGGCGGGCTGGCCAGTGTTGGCGTCCCGCCGGGTCGATCGGTGGACCTGCTACCACCCGCCGCGATCCCGGCGGAGCTCCGCTGGTCCCGCCGGCAGCCCCACGTTGCCGCGGCGCTGGCGCGGTCCGTCAGCGCGCTGCACACCGCCGGGGCGCAGGTGCTGCCGGAGCGAACCCGGACCCTGGTGCTGACGCTGCTCGCCGACCCGCCCGCAGCCACCCTGACCGCCGGTCGGCTCTTCGACGCGGCGCTCACCGCGCTGCCCGCCGACGAACTGCCCTTCGGCCGGCTGGCGCTGTTGACCGCGCTTGCGCCGTATCGGGTTACCGCCGCCGACATCGCGGCCTGTCGTGCCGCTGGCGCTGACGATCGCACCCTCATCACGGCGGCCGCCTGGGCGAGCCTGACCGCGGCCCAACTCATCGGCGCCAAGCTGGGCAACGACCTGACCATGCGCTGGGAGGGCTCCGGACCCGAGGCGAAGAGATGAACCGGCTCGGTCGGGCACGGCGGTCCGCACAGCGGGAGAAGACAACGCCTGTCCGGCACGCCGATGATGAAGACAGCCGGGCACCCAAAGCAGCCGGCTGACCCCCTGCCCCTCCCGACGTCGGACCGGCGCGGTAGCCGTACCCGGTACCACTCGGTCTCCCAGCCGTTGAGAGCAGATCGGGCCCAAGGTGTCGCAGCAGCGAGAGGATGAGCGCGTGGCAGAGCAGGACATATTCGCTGCCCTGAAAGCCGAGGGCGACAGCGTCGACCACCTGGTCGCCCAGTTGGAGGAAGAGAGTTGGGGCACGCCAACGCCGGCCGAAGGCTGGACGGTGGCGCACCAGATCGCCCACCTGGCGGCTACCTTCCGGATGGCCGGACTCGCGGCCGCCGCGCCGGATGAGTTCCGTCGCCTGATGTCACAGCTGAGTGACTCGTTCGAGTCCAACGTGCAGGCCGCGCTGGCCCCCTACCTGGCGCAACCGCCGAACCGGCTGTTGGCGGCGTGGCGGGACGAACGGGCCAGCACGGAGAAGGCCCTCGCTGCCGTTCCAGAGGGTGCCCTGCTGCCATGGCTGGTCCGCCCAATTCCGGCGCCGGTACTGGCGGCTGCGGGGATGATGGAGTTGTTCGGGCACGGCCAGGACATCGCCGACGCCCTCGGGGCGCAGCGGCAGCACACCGATCGGCTCCGCTACCTGGTGGAGTTCGCTGTCCGTACCTGGGACTTTGGCTATCTGGCGCGCGGCCTTACGGTGCCGGACACGCAGTTCCAGTTCCGCATCACCGCACCCTCCGGCGCGCTCTGGGAACTCGGGCCGGCTGCGGCCGAGCAGACAATCACCGGGCCCGCCACCGACCTGTGCCTGCTGGTAACCCGACGCCGCCACCGCGACGACCTGGCGCTGACCGCCGTGGGCAGCGAAGCCGACCGGTGGCTGGACCTCGCGCAGGCGTACCGTGGGCCGGCCGGGCCCGGCCGGCGTCCCGGACAGTTCGTCCGCTGATACCACCCCTCGTGTGCCCTGGTGGAAGCGACCGCCAGGGCACACGCCCGGATGCGGTACGGCTGATCGGCAAAGATGTCGGCAGAGTGACCTAGAGCTGGGCAGACCGTGCCCGGGAGGCCGGGGCCGGGCCGGGGCCGGTCAGGCCGCGACCTCTACCCGGGCGTCGTCCCCGATCAGCACCCGGCTACCCGGTCCGGACCGCCCGCCGGTGACCGTGGCGCCTCGGCCCACCATCGAACGACGCAGGTTACGGACGGCGGTGAGCTGGGCGCCATCGAGCACGATGGAGTCACCCAGCTCGACCCGACGTAGCTCGCACCGGGACCCGATGGCGGAGTACGGGCCAAGCTGGCTGTCCACGATCAGCGAATCGGCACCGATCACCGTGGGTCCCTCGATCCGGGACCGCACGATCCGCGCACCCGGCTCTACCACCACGTTTCGATCCACCAGACTGGCCGCGTCGACCTGCCCGGCGACCTCCGGACGTACGGCAGCGAGCAGGTAGCGGTTACAGTCCAGCACGTCGTCGACCCGGCCCACGTCCTTCCAGTATCCGTCGTACTCGCTGACCCGGACCCGGGCATCGTGGTCCACCAGCCACTGCACCGCGTCGGTGATCTCCAACTCACCCCGGGCGCTTGGCTGGATGGCGTCCACCGCGGCGTGCACTGCGGCGGTGAAGAAGTAGATGCCGACCAGGGCAAGGTCGCTGCGAGGCTGGGCCGGCTTCTCCACCAGCCGGCGTGGCGCCCCCGACGGATCCAGCTCCACCACCCCGAACTGGCGCGGGTCCGCGACCTTGTGCACCACCACCTCGGCGTCCGGTCGGTTGCGCCGGAAGCCGGCCGCCAGCTCGGCGATACTGTCGGCGAGCAGGTTGTCGCCGAGTTGCATCACGAAGTCATCGCCGCCGAGGAACGGGCGTGCCACCTGAACCGCGTGCGCCAGCCCGCCCGGAAATGCCTGGCGAAGATAGCTGATGCGCAGTCCGTGCCGAGAGCCGTCACCCACGGCCTCGCGGATCCTCTCGCCCCAGTCCCCCACGATGATGCCCACCTCGGTGACACCGAGCGTGGCGATGTTCGCCAACACATGCTCCAGGACCGGCCGATTCGCGACCGGTATGAGCTGCTTCGGGATCGAGTAGCTGAAGGGCCGCAACCGGGTGCCTGACCCGCCCGCCAACACCAGCGCCTTCATGATGTCCTCTCTTCCGCGGCTGAGGTGTCGCCGCTCGCGACCAGGGGCAGCAAACCCGTCGAACGCTGGCCCCGGCCCGACCCCTGAGGTCCGGCCGGTCTGCCCGGTCAGAGGTACATGGTGTTGGGCTCCAGCCCGGACAGGCCACGGCCGTACAGCTCGAAGTTGGTGTTGGGGTGCATCAGCGCATGCAGGCTGAACGCCTGAATGTCGCGCTGGATCCGCTGGATCGGCACCGACCGGTACAGGGATGAGCCACCACTGGCGGCGGCCAGGAGGTCAACGGCGGCCTTAGACTGCTGTACCACGCGACCGAGCCAACCGCGGTTGCGCATCCGCTCGTCGAGCTTCCACGGCTCACCGCTGACACCCTTGTCGTCGAGGAGGTCGGCCATCCGGTACGCGTGGAACTCCGCCTCATCGACCAGCAGCGACGCCTCAGCCACCTGGAAGTGCGTCACCGGAGCGTCAGACTGCTGCTCGTACCCGGTATAGGTGATCTTGCGACCGGGAAGCCGGAGCAGGAACTCGTCCCGCGCGGCCTGCGCGAGCCCGATCGCCACACCGATGAAGCCAGCGGCGCCAGTCGGGATCATCGGCGTGTTGAACACCGCCGAGGTGGCATTCCGCTCGGAGGCATACTGGCTCTGCAGGATGGCCACCATCGGAAGCACCCGGTCCTGCGGGACGAAGACATCGTCGGCGACGGTGGTGACGCTGCCGGTGCCGACCAGACCGGTGGTGTGCCAGTCATCGACGATTTCCAGCTCCGACATCGGCACCAGGGCGGCCACCGGCCACTGTGAGCCGTTCGGTGCCGGCGCCATTGCGATCACCACCTGCCAGTGGCTGTGGTGGGCGCCGCTCATGAACTGCCAGCGGCCGTTGACGACGAGACCGCCCGGGGCGGCGGTCGCGGCCGCCGTAGGACTGAGCACCACGCAGATGCGGGTGTGCGGAGTCGCGAAAACCTCGTCCTGGACGTGGTCGGGGAAGTTGCCCGCCATCCAGTCACCGATGGCCCATACCCCGGTATTCCACGCTGTTGACCCGTCACCCTGGGTCAGCACGGAGATCACATCAACCAGGGTGCGCGCACTGGTCTCGTAGCCCCCGTAGTGGCGGGGGCGACGCAGGTCGGTCAGCCCAGATGCGGCGAGTGCCTCAACAACCTCGTCGTGGGGTCGACGGTGCTCCTCGGACCAGGCGGTGTGTGAGCGAATCAGGGGTACCAGTCCCTCGGCTCGCTTGCGCAGTTCCTCCGAGGGCAGGGCTTCTGGGGACACCACGTTCTCCTCTGTTTCGACAGCGACTATCAGACTCGGGTACGAGGGGGCAGCCCGCCGGCCCAGCGCCCGGTCCCACACCAGATCCGGCCTCCTTGCTGTCCAGCCAGGACCGAGCATGCGCCAGCCCGGAACCGCCCCGCATCTCCTGGCTTGCGCCATCCCGCGGCATCGGAGCACCGGAGCACCGACGTGGGCCAGCGCAATCAGCAAGGTGCACCGGGGCTGCCGATGTCCTTAGCGTGAGCCTCATTTCCCCGCCGTGGACAGGTCGTCACTGCCCGAAGAAAGGTTGGCCATGAAACCTACCCGGATCGATATTCCTGAGGCCCAGTTGGACGATCTGCGCCGCCGGATCGCGGCCACCCGCTGGCCCGAGGCGTACGCAAGCCCCGGATGGGAGCGCGGCACCCCCCTCGGTTACCTGCACGAGCTCGCCGATCACTGGCAGCACCGGTACGACTGGCGGGCCGCGGAACATGAAATCAACCAGTATCCGCAATTCACTACCGACATCGACGGTGCAAAGGTGCACTTCCTGCACGTCACGTCGCCCGAGCCGAATGCCCGGCCGCTGCTGCTGACGCACAGTTGGCCCGGCTCGATCGTCGAGTTCCTCGACATGATCGGCCCGCTCAGCAACCCACGCGCGCATGGCGCTGATCCCACCCAGGCTTTCCACCTGGTCATCCCGGCGATCCCCGGTTACGGCTTCTCCGGCCCGCTGCACGAGTCGGGATGGACTACCCGACGGGTGGCCGGAGCGTGGGCCGAGCTAATGCGGCGCCTCGGCTACTCGTCGTACCTCTCGGCGGGTGGCGACTGGGGCTCGATCATCTCGCTGGATCTGGCCCGAGTGGACAAGGAGCACGTTGCGGGCGTGCACATCTGCTGGCCGACCGTACCGGCTCGGGACGCCGTAGGGCTGACCGGCATGTCCGAGTCCGAGCTGGCCGAGCTGGACCAGATCTCGATGTCCTGGTTCAACAGCGAGCTCTCCGCGTATCTGCGACTGCAGACCACCCGGCCCTGGACACTCGCGTACGCGCTCAGTGACTCTCCGGTGGGCCAGCTGAGCTGGATCGTGGAGAAGTTCCAGGAGTGGAACAAGGCGGCCAAGTCCCCAGAGGACGTAATTGACCAGAACCGGCTACTGACCAACGTCAGCATCCAGTGGTTCACCAACACGGCCGGTTCCGCCCTACAGCTCTATTACGAGTCGGGCATGGCGTTGGGTGCGTTGTTCACCCCGGGCGCACCGAGCGAGCCGGTCGAAGTGCCGGTCGGCGTGGCCTTCTTCCCTCAGGACCCGTCCCCGCCGTTCCGTGCCTTCGGTGAACTGGAGAGGTCAACCATCCAGCGTTGGACGGCCTTCGAGAAGGGGGGTCACTTCGGCCCGATGGAGCAGTCCGGGCCATTCGTCGCGGACCTCCGTGCCTTCGCCAGCGACCTACGCTCCTGAACATCGAGGACGGGCCCGCCGGTTCGCCGGCGGGCCCGTTGTCGTTACCGGCGGTAGCACCGACGACGGCCCCTCCCCCGCTGATTCGGGGATCGCCTCCCGAGACGTGCGCGTCTGCGGGGATCGTGTAATGCCGACCGGGCTTGGGGTGCGGCGTGTTGGTGCGGATGTGTTCGCCGATGGGGCGCCGGCAAGCCTTGTCCCCCGGCTACGGGCGCGGTGCTGTGGTCGCACCAGCAGCGGCCCGTCGGGGTCCCGGCGGGCCGCTGCTGGTACCAGGCCAGCTCACCCAGCCACGGGAACCGACTCCGAGACCAGCGCCGCCGCCTTCTCGCCGATCATGATTGCGGAGGCATTCGGCGCACCCCGTCCGACATTCGGCATGATCGATACATCTGCTACCCGCAGGCCGTCCACACCCCGTACCTTGAGCTCCGCATCCACCACATCGCCGAGGGCGCAGGTACCTGCGGCATGGAAGATCGAGTGTGTCCGACGGCGAACGAAGGCCGCGATGTCGGCGTCCGAGTCAGACTCCGGAGCCTGATGCCGGGTGGTGGTATAGGGCTTCAGGGCCTGCTGACCGGCGATGTCCATCGCGATCCGGACGCCCTGGACCGCGGTGACCAGGTCGTCCTCGTCCGCGTAGTACCGATGCTCAATCTTCGGCTTCGTGGTCGGGTCGTTGGCGACCAGGGTGACCTGGCCTCGGCTGCGGGGGGTCAACATGACCGGACCGTAGGTGATCGCGTGTGCGGTGGGGATACTGAGACCGCTGTCCGGGAACATCAACGGCCCAGAGAAGTAGACGACGTCGGGCGCCTGGAGGCCGGGGCGGGTCCGCACGAAGCCACCGCACTCCGGTCCGTTGGAGGTCAGCGGACCGGTACCCTGCTCCTCGAACTCCCGGTGATACTTCGGGTCCTCGGCGATCAGCAGACTCACCGGCTCCTCGTGGCTGAAGATCAGCGGCACGAAGGCGTGGTCCTGGAGGTTCTGACCGACCCGGGGATTGTCGACGACGACCGGCAGACCGAGGCCGTGCAGCAGCGCTCCGTCGCCGATACCGGAGTGCATCAGCAACTTGGGTGAGTTGTACGCGCCGGAGCTGAGAATGACCTCCCGCTCGGCCCGAATGACGATCTCCTGGTCCAGCCGCTCGCCGAGCACGCCGACCGCCCGGCCATTCTCGATCAGTACCCGGTGCACCTGCAGATGGGTCTCTACCGTCAGGTTGGGCCGGCTCATCGCTGGGTGCAGGTACGCCTTGGCGGTGCTGCACCGATGCCCGGAGCGCTGGGTCAGCTGGAAGTAGCCGAAGCCATCCTGGCTGGCACCATTGAAGTCCTCGTTAAACGGTTGCCCGGCCTGCTGGGCGGCCTCCACCAGGGCGGTGGACATCGGGTTCTTGGAACGGCCGTCGGAGACACTCATCGGACCGTCGGCACCGTGGTAATACGACTCGCCACGCTCGTTGCTCTCGGACCGCCGGAAGTAGGGCAGCAGTTCCTCGTAGCTCCAACCGGGCTGGTTCCAGCCGTCATAGTCGAGCTTGTTACCGCGGATGTAGAGCATGGCGTTTATTGAGCTGGTGCCGCCCAGTACGCGACCGCGGGGTAGGAAAATGCGCCGGTTGCCGAGCTGCGGCTCCTCGTGTGAATCATAGTCCCAATCGCACCTGGTGCGAAACAACTCACCAAACAGGGCCGGAACCTGAATATTCGGCACGCTGTCCGGCCCGCCCGCCTCAACAAGACAGACCTTGACGTCGGGATCTTCGCTGAGCCGCGCTGCGAGGACACAACCCGCAGAGCCGGCACCGACAATTACGTAGTCATACATCACGTCAATCTCCTTCTGGCCGGTCCAGGCAGTCGGATTACCCACGGAACATCCGAGGCATGGTTTGAGAGTTCCTTTCGCGGGCCCGCAACGCACCTTCATAATTGCGCGATGGCGAATTGTGCGGAGTACGCCAGAGCTGGCCCGAGCCGCCACGAAGGCCCAACCCACCACCTCGGTCACGGTCGGCCGGCAGGGCGGAGCGGGCCCGCCGGGGTCAGAGCGGACCCGCTCCATGAGGGGTGGTTCAGACGCGACGCCCGGTCGCGCCGGGCACAGCCGGGCCTACCGAGCACTCCGGGCGCGGCGGGGACGCCGACTCAGCGCACGGCGACCCAACCGTCGGGGGTGGTGCGCGAGAGCACCTCCACGACGGCCTCCGTGGCCCGGCGGACCTCCTGCCCGGTCATCACCAGGGGCGGCGCGAGCACCAGATTGTGCCCGTACGGTCGGACGATCACGCCATGGGCGCGCCGTACCTCGAAGGCGACCTGATCGACTGTGCTCCACTCCATCGGCTGCTGGGTCTGCCGGTCGACCACCATCTCGATCGCGGCCAGGGAACCCTCGACCCGCACGTCCCCGACGACCGGGAGGCTACTTGCCGGCGACAGCCCAGCCCGGAGCCAGTCACCGAGGGCCAGCGCGTTGTTGAGCAGGCCCTCACGCTCAATGATGTCAATCGTCGCCAGGCCCAGGGCGCAGGCTACCGGATGGCCCTGGAAGGTGTAGCCGTGGAAGAAGCCGCCGTCGTTGATAAGCGTGTCGGCGACGGCGTCGGTCATCAGGGTGGCGCCCAGCGGCGCGTACCCGCCGGCCATCCCCTTCGCCATAGTGATCATGTCGGGCACCAGGTCCCGCTGCGGGGAGTCGAACCAGGCGCCGGTACGCCCGAAAGCGGTGACGACCTCGTCAGCGACCAGCAGAATTCCGTGCCGGGTCAGTAGTTCACGGACGCGCGGCCAGTAGTCCGCGGGTGGCGTGAGCACCCCACCCCCGGCCATGACTGGCTCGCCGATGAAGGCGGCGATGTTGCCGGGGCCGATCCGCTCGATGGTCTGCTCCAGTTCCTGGATCAGCCAAGTAGTCGGATCGGTGTCGCCATACATCTGCGCCGCCCGATACAGGTACGGCGGCGAGATCTTTTCGACGTGGGGCAGGTTCGGCCCAACCCCGAACTGCATGGGCGGAAAGCCGGTGAGGGTACCGCTGCCGTACGCTGCCCCGTGGAAAGCATAGTGACGACCGATGATCCAGGTACGGTCGGGCTCACCGCGACGGACGTGGTAAAGCCGGGCGGCCTTGATCGCGGTCTCCACCGCCTCGGAGCCACCGCTGGAGAACATCACCCGCTCGATGCCGGTCGGTGCCAGCTCGGCGACCCGGGCGGCGAGCCGGATCGCCTTGTCATTGGAGAACTCCAACATGCTGGTAAAGAACTCCAGCTCCCGGATCTGCTCCGCTGCGACCTCGGCGAGTTCCTCGCGGCCGTGGCCGAGGGGTGAGTGCCAGACCCCGCCGCCGGCGGCGTCCAGCAACTCGGTGCCGCTGGAGTCCCAGACAGTGCATCCCTTGCCGCGGACGATGACAACCCGGTCGGTGATGTCACCCCGGTGCATCGAGCGAATCAGATGTCGACGATCGAGGGCCTCCAACTCGTTCGCGTCGGCCTTGGACAATGTGGTAAACAACTGGTTGATGGTCACGTTCTTCCTCACCTGAACAGCGCCGATGATTGAATGAACAGGTCGACCAGCCCCACTCCCCCCGCGTGCGCTAGCACGCGGAGAGCCGGCCGACCCGCCGTCGCACGTCAGCCCTTGATCGGGCTGCTCTGGTAGGAAAAGAGCCTCCACTCGCCCTTGTCTCGGACAACCACCCAGGAGATTCGCTGCCGCTGGTCGGCTGACAGCCCGCTCTCCCCCTTGGAAACGATGCCACCCGTGGAAATCACCAACGCTGTATCCGCATTGATGAAGAAGACATCATCGGGCTCGTCCTCGACCCGCGAGCCCCGCAGTCCCGCTGCGAAGGCTTTGCCGAGGTACGCCTGGATGGCGTCCCGGCCCCGCATCTGCTCGTCACCGAGGAGCATGCTGCCGTTGGCCGCAAACGCGTCCGCCACCCCGGCCGCGTCATTACGGTCCCACGCACCCCGGACCCGTAGCGGGGCGCTTAACGCGGCACCCTCCGGCCCCTTGGTGAATGCGCCATAGTGGGTAGCCCACTGCTTTGCCTGATCGACGAGGACCGCCGACTTTGACTTCATCGTCTCTCCTTCAGGGACGTACTGGTTCGGCAGGAGGTCACCAGCGCAGGGTGGCGCCGGCGCCCCGCGGGCTGTTCTGGTAGGCGGCGAGCTTCCACTCGCCGTTGCGCTTGACGACGACCCAGGTTGACCGGACGGCCAACTCGGGTGAGATCTCCGTCTCGCCCTCGGCCAAGATGCCGCCGTGGGTACGCAGCAGCGCAATGTCCTCACCGAGGAAGCGGACGTCCACTGGGCGGCCGGTCACGCCACTGTTTTTGAACGGTCCCGCGTAGGCGGCGGCCATGAAGGCCCGAATTTCCTCGCGGCTCTTCTTGTAGACGTCACCGGGAAGAATCAGAATTCCGTCCTCGGTGAAGACGTCAGCGACGCCGTCGGCGTCGTTGCGGGCCCAAGCGGCGACGAGACGCAGCGGGACGCTGAGCGCCTGCTTTTCCCTTTCCCCAGTGAACTCGCCGTAATAGGCATCGAGGGCGGCTTTGTCGTTCGCCACACCGGGCGATGAGGTCGCTGTAGACACGGCACTCTCCTCCGTCGATCGACCTTACTTGGAAATGATGTATCTCTCCCGGATGTTGAGGCTTCTCTGCGATTGCGGCAGGAGCGCACGGGGAGAGATGGAACCGCGGACCGTCAACGTTTCGAGCTGCAGTCGCTCCGGCAACCCACGACAGCCCGGCCCCGCTACGGCTCAGCGATTCAGGGTCGACCGGGCCACCGCGAGTGCTTGCTCATAGTCCGGGTGCGCACCGATTTCCGCGACATACTCCACGTGCACCAGCTGATCGGCCGGGTCCACCACAAACACTGCCCGCGCCAGCAGCCGGAGCTGCGCCACAACGACTCCGTATGCCAGCCCGAAGGAAAGGTCGCGGTGGTCCGAGGCGGTCCACACCCGATCGAGGCCACTTGCCCCGCACCAACGCGCCTGAGCAAAGGGCAGGTCCACTGAGACAGCAAGCGCGGCTACCCCGTCGAGCGCGGCGGCCTCCTCGTGGAACCGCCGGGTCTGCTGATCACAGACCTCGGTGTCCAGCGACGGTACTGCCGACAGGATCCGAACCGCGCCCGGTGCGAAGTTCAGCCCCAACGGGGAGAAGTCGCTGCCGAGCACGGTGAATTCGGGTGCCGGCCCACCCACCTTCACCTCGCCGCCAGTGAGGGTCACTGGGCGACCGCGGAAGGTCACCACCCCATCCCGCATTACATCGATAGTCATCACTTATCTCCCGTCGTCCGGCGGCTGTCTTGGCGCGTCGAACCGCCGGGCCCCGGCGGCGCTCCAGCAGCATCCCCACCTCCGCGACGGCGCCGCACCTTTGCCTGTGCCCTCCCCACCTCGCCCCCAGCCCCAGCCCCGGCCCCAGCCCCGGCCCCGGCTCCCAGCAATGCAGAAGGTGCGGACAGCACGTCAACAGCCAGACGATTGCGTCCCGGGGCAGCCAGCTCGGCCCGTCCGCTTCGCGCTGCCGTGGCGACCGCCACCCGGCACCGGCATCCGCCGTCAACCCGCGTTGCGCGGCCGCCATCACGAGAAGGAGTTCACCGTGCCCAGCACCGCGTCAACGCCCGGCACCGCCACCGCAATCCTGGCTGCCGCTGGGGTCAAAGAGGATGTCTCCTACTACGGCTCGTTCCTCGACGAACGAGAAAAGCTGGTGCTGACCGTGCCGATCCGGATTCAGGATGCCTGGCTACACAACGACGCCGACGCGTTCGCCCGGGTCTTCACCGACAACGGGAGCCTGCTGATGCAGGACCACCAGCTGCGGGGGCGCGACGAGATTCACGCCTACATGGCCGCTGGCTTCGCCGGCGGTCTGCGGGGCGCCTCGGTCAAGGGTTGGCCGCTGTCGGTGACATTCCTCCGCGACGATGTCGCCGCCTTGGTGACCGAGGGGGGCATCCGGCTACCCGGCGAGACCGAGACCGCCCGGGAGCGACAGATCCGCGCCGTCTGGGTCGTCGTGCGCCAGGGGGAGGACTGGCGACTGGTGTCGCACCAGTCCAGCCCCATCTACGGCTAACAACGTGATCACAACAACGTTCCGGTAATCAACGCGCGCCGCTGCCAGAGTCGCCCGTGGTGCGCCGCTCCGGTGGCGGGCTCGGTGTCCAGCCGCGGCATCGCCTCCGGGAGGCGGTCCAACCGGTCGGTCTCCCTGCGGCGCAGGCCGGTGAGCGACCGGAACCGCCGCTACCAGCTCCGTTGTGACAGCCCACAGTCATCACCGTTGAGTTGCCCACCGAATGTCGGCATCCGCACCACCCGTTACCTTGTTGATCGTCCCCGCCGCCACAGGCCGTGCGACAAGGACTCGAGTCCCCTCCCACTCAGGGATGCGACAGCGGCGCACCCGAGCACTACCAGCCCGATCCAGGTGGAGACCTTCGACGCACAACACTCGGCGAACGGTAGAGCTCGGCAATCGCACCGTGAGGCAGTACCTCGCCCGCACCGGGGATCACCACGTGGACGGCGAGCTCGACAACAGGAATCTAAGGCCTCACCGAGACATGCGGCCACCGCCGGATCTGAAGGTTCGTCCACGACAAACAAACAATCGTACAGTGGCCGCCTCACGTCCGCCCCACCTGGGCGGCGAAATCCCAGGCGATAGCTGCCCCCCTACGGCTTGACGTCAGTCACCAGTTGCTTCGGCTGCCATGGGTGTTGGCTGGCTGCGTTCCTCCTCCGTCGCCGTTGGCTCGGTTGGCGGTGTCGCCGGTGGGGTCGAACCGGTCGGGGGGATATGCCGGAGCACCGCGGCAGCGATGACCGCGAGCAGGGCGACCATGGCTGCGTCGACAAAGGCAACCGAGACGAACGCCTGGGTGAAGGCATCCCGTGCGGCATCGAGGAGGTTGGTGCCCACCGCTTCGGGGAGTTGCTCGGCCGCGGCTACGGCACCAGCCAGAGTATCCCGGGCCGAATCGGCGGCACCGGGCGGCACCTCCTCGGGCATCGTGTCGCCGATCTGGTTTCGGTAGACAGCAGTTCCGACGCTACCAAGGACGGCGATGCCCAGCGCGGTGCCGACCTCGCCGCCGGTCATCGCCAACGAGCCAGCAGAACCCGCCTGCTCCGGTGGAGCGGATCCGACGACCAGGTCAGTGCCGAGCACATAGATCGGGGCGAGGCCGCCACAGGCAATAACGAGACCGATTTCGATGAGAGTCAGGCCGGACACATTCTGGACCTGGCCGACCAGCAGGAATCCGAGCGTACCGAGGGCCAGTCCACCCGCGACAACGGTCCCGGGACGAATCCGCTGGGCGATACCCGGGGACGCCAGGGAGCCGACGATAACCCCAACGGTATAGGGGATGATCAGCAGGCCGGCGCGGAACGGCGTTAGGCCCTCAACCAGCTGCAGATACTGGGTGAAGAACAGCAGGATGCCGCTGATGGCAACCCCGCTGAACAGCAGGACGCCAAGGGCGCCGCTGACCCCGCGGTTGGCGAGTAGGCGAAGGTCGAACAACGGGTCTTCCAGGCCACGCTGCCGACGAACGAACACCACGCCGATGACCAAACCGGTGCCGATGAAGAGGGCCGTCGGCCAGGTCAGGCCGTCCTCGACCACCTGCTTCAGGCCGTAGATGACCGGCAGGATGGTGCCCAGAGAAAGTAGCACACTTACCAGATCCACCCTGCCGGGCTTGACGTCACGGTACTCAGGAAGCAGGACCGGTGCCGTCACCAGAAGCAAGACCATGACCGGCACAGCCAGGAGGAATACCGAACCCCACCAGAAGAACTCGAGCATCACTCCGCCGACGAACGGACCAAGCGCCAGACCCACCATGAAGCAGCTCATCCAGATGCTGATGGCAACCGTCCGCTGCTTCGCGTTCCGGAACATGTTGCTGATCAGCCCGAGAGTGCAGGGCTGGATGGTGGCTCCGGCGACCCCCATCAGCGCCCGGGCGGCGATCAGCAGCTCTGCGCTCGTAGCGTAGGCGGCCAGCACCGACGCTACGGCGAATGCGGTCGCGCCCAGGAGCAATAGCCGGCGCCGGCCGATCCGATCGCCGAGGCCACCCATCGTGATGAGGAATCCAGCGACCAGGAAGCCGTAGATGTCCCCGATCCACAGCAACTGCGAGCTGCTGGGATTAAGGTCCGCGCTCAGGTGCGGGAGCGCCAGAAACAGCACGCTGAGATCGAGGGAGAGCAGCAGGGAGGGGAGGGCAAGTACGGCCAGCGCTGTCCACTGCCGGGGACCAGCTCGTTCCTCGGTCTGAGCTGAGGTCACGGTACTCATGCAGGAACCTTTCCATGATCGATCGCCGATCCGGTCGTGCCACGTGCGGACGCGGAGTCAGTAGGCCGACAGCCCCCGCCCCTTGTGCGGTCTCCTCCCCGGTCCCGGGTCAACCCGGAGCGGAGAACTGCTCACTAGTCGGTCCGTCGTGACAGCCTTCGTGGCTAGGACGGTGCCGGAGGCCGGCTTTCGACATCCAGCCAAGATCCGGTACACCATCGGACCTGTACGACCGGACGCCGGACGACCGGGACGACCAGCGATGGCGATGGCGATCAACGTGCGCCGGGGGTGAAGGCCACCGGTAGACGCTTGATCCCATTGATCAATGGCGACTTCAGTCGCGCCGGCTCGCCTGTGGCGTGGATGTCCGGAATTCGAGTCAGCAGTTCCCGAAACATCACCGAGATCTCCAGCCGGGCCAGGTGCGCCCCGAGGCAGAAGTGTGGACCAGGCCCACCGTAGCCGACGTGCGGATTCGGCGAGCGCCGCACATCGAAGCCCTCAGGGTGCACGAAGTAGTTCGGGTCTCGATTGGCCGCGCCATAGAACATAAGCACCTTGTCCCCCGGGCCCAAGAGTTGACCAGCGAGCTTCACCGGCTCAGCGTCCTCGGCAACCGTGCGCCGCTGGGAGATCACCGGTGAGCTCCACCGAACTATTTCCTCCACCGCGGTCGGGGTCACCCCGTCAATATCGGAGAGCCAGGCCTCCCGTTGCTCGGGAGACTGGGTGAGAAGCTGGATCCCCCAACTGATCGCGTTGCGGGTGGTCTCGGTTCCTGCACCGGTGAGCAGGATGAAGAAGTGAGCCAGCTCCGAGGGGGTAAGCGCCTCCCCGTTGACCTCTGCACTGAGCAGTTTGGAGATGAGATCGTCTGTGGGGTTCTTGGCGCGTAGCGTAGCCAACTCGTGCATCAGGTCGGCCAGTTCCTGACTGGCGACGCTCATAGCGAGCATCGCGTCGTTCTGTTCCCCGACGTACTCCGGGTCCTGGACGCCGAGCATCACGTTGGTCTGCTCGAACACGAACTGCTGCTGCGAATCCGGAATACCCATCATATTGCAGATGATGCCGAGCGGCAGCTTCGCCGAAATATCGACGACCGCGTCACACTCACCCCGCTCGACCACCTCATCGACGATCTGCTTGGCCATCTGGCTCGCATTGTCCATGAGCGCCGTGACGGCCTTCATGCTGAATCCCCGAGAGACGATACGCCGGAGTCGGGCATGCCGGGGGTTATCCATCGTGATTAACGATTGGTCGAGAAACTCGGCAGGCACTTCCATCGCGACATTACCCTTGCCGGAGATGAATACGCTGGGGTTGCGACTGACAGCAAGGACATCATCCATCCTGGTCAGTGCATAGTAGCCCCTCCCCCGGGGTGCCGACCCGAACTCCGGCGAGGCGAAATGCGGCAGCCCGGGCTGGGCCCGCAGCGCGTTGAACACAGCGTGTCGATATTCGAGCGGCTTGGTCCAGAAGTCGTTGTCAGAAAGGTCAACCGCATCAAGTTCGATCGGCACCGTCATACGTTCAGCCTCCTCGCGGCAAATCACCCGGGTCTCCCAGCGGCTACGCCTGCTGCGTCAAGGGCCACTGGATGGAATCTCAGAGGTGTTGGCAGGCAGTTTCGCACACGCAGCACACTCGTACAACTTCCAGATTGCGAAGTACGGGGCACATCGAAAGATGCGGCCACCTTTCGGCACGTGAACAGTGTGAGCGGGGCGTTCAGCTGAGGTCCAGGAAAGCCCTCCCAGACCAGTACACCGCAGCAGCCCCAAGGTTGCACGGGAACAATCGAGGGCGACGGCCGGCATCGACACCTTTACCGAGCCGGCAGGTAATCGACTGAAGGGAGAAAGTCGGCATGACCGCAACTGCGCAAGTCGCCCCGGACCCCCAGGGCACAAGTACACCGAGGAGACTGGACTCACTGACTGGACTGCGATTCTACGCCGCCCTGTTGGTCTTCCTTTTCCATACTGCTATTTTCGTGAACCCGGTCGACCTCACGGGACCCGGGATAAATCCTTTCGCCGATCCTGACATCGCTCAGTGGTATGGCCGCATCTTCAGCAACGGCGGCTTCGTCGGAGTTTCCTTCTTCTTCGTGCTAAGCGGATTCGTGCTTTCCTGGTCAGCAAAGCCGAGCAGTTCCACGCTAGCCTTCATCCGCCGCCGGGTAGTCAAGATTTTCCCCACCCACGTCGTGACGTGGGGTCTGGTTATGCTGCTCTTCGCAGCCGGCGTAACAAACTGGAAGTCGTGGCTGTCCAACCTACTCCTGGTACATGCCTGGTTCCCTGACTTCCAAATCAGCCAAAGCGTCAACACACCGTCCTGGTCACTCTGCAGCGAGCTGCTCTTCTACCTGTCCCTCCCCCTCATCATTCGGCCGATACGACGGATGTCCGTGCCCGGGCTATGGCTGAGTGCGGGGGCTATGTTTCTAGGCCTCATCGCCTTCCAGCTTATCGCAATGGCCTTCCTATCGACTCGCAACAGCGGAATTACCCCGGTGGGTGACGTGCAGTTCTGGTGGGGCTACCTCTTCCCCGTTGGCCGCATGTTCGAATTCGTTTTCGGCGCGCTACTGGCCCAGATCGTACTTGCCGGAAAGTGGTTCCGAATTCATCCGATAGCCGCTGTCGGGTTTATGGTCTTCGGCTACGTCGCCACCTACTTCGTGCCACCCCAGTTCAGTTTCAACGTGACCACCCTAATTCCGATTGGTGTCATGCTGGCGACGTTCGCCGATGCGGACCGACGGGGAGCGCCGACCGGACTACGGGGTAGGGTAGCCGTTTGGCTCGGCAACGTCTCGTTTGGCTTCTACATGTGCCAGACGGTGAGTGTCTTTTACCTCCTCTACGCTACCGGCGGTGGGACTTTCGACGTCCCCGTCGCCATCCTGGTCCTGCTCGGCCTTTTCGCCGCATCCCTTTTTGGCGGGTGGTGCCTGTACCGGTTCGTGGAGACGCCCATGATGCGTCGATGGGGCCGGGCACGGAACACACCGAAGCCGCAGCTCACCCCGGAAAAGGTCTGAGTTCACCACCACGCGGCTTCGGCAGGTCCACGCCGCTCACCCAACTGGCTCGCGCGCGGGAGAGCGTCGGATCAGCGGTATGGACGCCTGGCCGGTGGCCACCGGACTCGATCGGCTCCGGTGGCCACCGGAGCCGTCCGCACGCACACGGCTCCCAGACCATTGGGGTGGAGCCGTCAGCGCACCGCGGATCTTGGCGATGTCGAAACCCCCGCCCCCGCTCCGTCCCATCCAGGAAACCAGCACGACCGAGCGGAGGGTGAGGGCCCAGCTGCGCCCTCCCCTCCCGGTCGCCGCAGAACGAGCGCCGAAAGGGAACGGAATGCGAAAACTCATCGTGGTCAGTGCCGTGTCGATGGACGGCTTCTTCGAGGGCCCCGGGCACGACGTCATGGCAGTGCCGATGGAGAACTGTTTCGGCACCTACAACCTCGAACGGCTCCAGGCGGCCGACACCGTACTGCTCGGTGCGAACTCCTACACGATGTTCTCCAGCTACTGGCCCAGTGTTGCCGACGACAACTCCGCCTTCGAGGCCGACCGCGAATTCTCCAAGATCTACAACGTGGTCGACAAGGTGGTCGTCTCCGACCACGCCTCCCCGCCGCCGGCCGACCACCCCTGGGCCGACAACACCCGCATCATCAGCCGCGCCGACGCCCCCACCGAGATCGCCAAGCTCAAGGAACAGGACGGCAGGGAGATCGTCACCTGGGGCAGCCGGACCACCTGGAACGGACTCCTCCAGCACGGCCTGATCGACGAAATCCACGTACTCCTCGGCCCAGCCGCCCTCGCCGGCGGCACCCCGCTGTTCGAACACCCGGTCTCGCTCCGACGCCTCGGCGTACGCACCTTCGACAACTTCGACACCGTCCT